>NZ_JBIVYH010000001.1:0-1199415 GCF_044769635.1 Microbacterium sp. NPDC090281 | reverse complement strand
CCAGTCCGCACCCTCCGCTCCAGTCCGCACCCTCCGCTCCAGTCCGCACCCTCCGCTCCAGTCCGCACCCTCCGCTCCAGTCCGCACCCTCCGCTCCAGTCCGCACCCTCCGCTCCGGTCGCAGTTCCTGTCGCCTCGAGGCCGTCAGGTGCGGCAGGAAGTGCGACCGGAACGCAGCCGTGCGACCGGAATGCAGCGGGGACGCAGCCGCGCGACAGGAAGTGCGACCGGAACGCAGCCACAAGACCGGAACGCAGCCGTGCGACCGGAATGCAGCGGGGACGTACCGGGTCAGGCGCGGTTGCTGAGGATGTCGACCGCGAGCCCGTGGGAAGCAGCGGCGAGGCGTCTGTCATTCGTCCACAGCTCGGTGCAGCCGGCGATCTGAGCTGCAGCGAGGTGCACGGCGTCAGGCGTTTTCAACCCGAAGTCGGCGCGCAGCTCGGCCGAGCGGACGAAGACCGCAGCATCCAGGTCCACCTCCTCGAGCCGTTCGAACATCGCGAGATAGCGGTCTCGCAGCTCGGGATTGCGTTCGCGCAGCGGGCCGACCAGACATTCGTGAAGAGCAAGCGGACTCAAAGCCACCGCTACGTCGACCTCTCGGAGAGCGTCTCGGACTGCGATACCCCGGGGCCCCTCGTCTTCGATCGCGTAGATCAGGATGCAGGAATCCAGATAGATCATTCCCAGGAGTCCCGGCTTTCGGCGATCTGGGCATCGAGTTCGGCGGCGGAGCGAGAGAGGCGCCGGGGCAGCGGGTCCTGCTCGATCCACTCCACGAGGAGCCGTCCGCTGCGCACCAGGTCTACCGGATCGATCGGCACGAGCTTCGCCACCGGCTTCCCGCGCTTGGTGATGACGACATCTTCGCCCGCCTGCGAGTCCGCGATCAGCCGCGACAGACTGTTGCGCGCCTCGAGAACGTTGTGACTGCTCATCTGGCCATGTTAGCCATCTAGCTGGCTAGGAACAAGAGACCGGAACGCCCACACCCGCTCCGCTCCCCCCGCTGCCACGCCCCGCTCCCATCCGCACCCTCCGCTCCGGCCCGCACCCTCCGCTCCGGCCCGCACCCTCCGCTCCGGTCGCAGTTCCTGTCGCCCCGAGGCCGTCAGCGCGGCAGGAAGTGCGACCGGAACGCAGCCCTACAGCAGGAAGTGCGACCGGAACGCAGCCGCGCGACGCGAAGTGCGACCGGAACACAGCCGTGCGACCGGAACGAAGCCGAGCCAGCGTCAGGGAGCTGCCGGAACCCCCTCCGCCAGCTCCGCGAACACCTCGGCGGCGGTGTCGAACTTCACGAGCGGGGCGGCCTGACCCATCCACAGCGACTGCAGCTCGCCGAGGTTCTGCTCACCGGCCGCGGTACGGAAGCGTCCGGTGAGCCAGTTCTGCATCGGGAACTGAGCGATCGTGCCGCTCGCCTCGATCGCCCGCATCGCACGGTTGCGCGCACCACGGGCCAACCGTCCGCTCATCGCGCGCGTGAGCACGGTCTCGTCGGCGGCGGTCGAGCGGATGGCGTCGCGGTGCGCCTGGTTCGTCGCCGACTCCGAGGTCGCGAGGAACGCCGTCCCGACCTGCACGCCTGCAGCGCCCAGTGCGAATGCCGCGGCCACACCCCGCCGGTCGGCGATACCTCCGGCCGCGATCACGGGCACGCCGACCGCATCCACGACCTGTGGGACCAGGGCGAACGTCCCGACGAGCGACTCCTCGGCAGGGCGGAGGAACGACACCCGGTGCCCCGCGGCCTCGGCTCCGGTGGCGACGATGGCATCCACACCTGCTCCGTCGAGCGCCACAGCCTCGGCCACGGTGGTCGCCGTGCCGACGATCCGGATGCCACGACGGTGAGCCTCGTCGACCACGGCGGCAGACGGCACCCCGAACACCACGCTGAGCACAGCGGGCTCGATCTCCCAGATCGCCTCCAACTGCTCATCGAGCGACGGGATGTACCGCTCCGGGCGGGCGGGCACGTCGACGCCGACCGCCTCGTAGAACGGCTGCAAGGCCTGCGCGAAGATCATGTGCTGCGGGTTCGGCTCGACCTCGTCGCCCGTGGGGAGCCAGATGTTCACCGCGTACGGGCGATCGGTCAGGGTGCGAAGCTCCGCGCCGATCGCACGGATGCGGTCGCCGTCGTAGCCGTAGAGCCCGAACGAGCCCAGCCCGCCCGCGTCGTTGACCGCGGCGGTGAGGGTGGTCGAGGAGAGCCCGCCGAACGGGCCGAGGATGATCGGATGCTCGATCCCGAGCAGGGCGCGAAGGTCACTCATACTTCGACGTTACGCCCGCCGCGTACCTCCGGGGCCGACCGTGACCGACCGACTCGCAGACCCCGGTGATACCCTCGCTACAGACGGGAGCGCGCACATGAGCGAGTGGTTCGGGCAGATGCTGAGCTTCGTCGCGACCGCGGTCGGACTCGTCTCGATGCCTGATGCGGCGGCCCTCGGCCTCGCGATCGCGCTGCTCGCCGTGACAGCCCTCACGCTCGCCATCGTGCTGAGCGTGCGCCCCGGAGCCACCGCAGACGCCCCGCATCCAATGCGGGCCATCGATGTCGGCACCCTTCTCACGCAGAGCGATCCTGATGCCGCCGGCCATCCGCGTCCGCGAGCGCCGGGAGTCGCGACCGCCGCGTAGTCCGTTCACACGACGGGATCACGCGGCCTTCGCCGACCCTTCCCGATGCCACGAACGGACACTTCCATGGACCCCTTTGCCTTCCCCCCACTCGCCGCCCTCCTCGATGCCGCCTACGGCGCCCTGACCGGGCTCTCCGACCTCCTCACCCCCATCGCCGGCGCCTCGGCCGCCGCCCTCGCCGTCGTGCTCGTCACCCTGCTGGTGCGGGCGCTGCTCATCCCCGTCGGCATCTCGCAGGCCAAGGCCGAACAGACCAGGGCACGCCTCGCCCCCAGACTGCGTGAGCTGCAACGACGCCACAAGAAGAACCCCGAGCGCCTGCAGAAGGAGACGATGGCGCTGTACAAGGCCGAGAACACCTCGCCGTTCGCCGGGATGCTTCCGGTGCTGGCGCAGGCCCCGGTCGTCGGCATCCTCTACACACTGTTCCTCCGACCCGAGATCGCCGGGCACCCGAACGAGCTGCTCGCGCACGACCTGTTCGGCGCCCCGCTGGGCACGAGCCTGGTCTCGGCGCTGTTCGGGGGCACGGCCACCCCGGCGACGTTCCTCGTCTTCGGAGTGCTGCTGGCCGTGATGATCGCGGTCGCCGAGGTCACCCGCCGGGTGTTCCGCCCGACGCCGGTCGATGCCGACGACTCTCCGATGAACTCCCCCGCCATGCTGCGCGTGGTCTCGGCGATGCACTACCTGACAGCGGTGTTCGCGGCGTTCGTGCCGCTCGCCGCGGCGCTGTACCTCACGGTCACAGTCGTGTGGACGCTCGTGCAGCGCGTCATTCTGCGTCGGCGGTTCCCGCTGCCGGCCCCGGTGGTCAGTCGGGCAGCGGTATAGGGGCGGTGAAGGGTCCGGAGTGGCCGCCGTCTCGGCGGTCCCTCCGCACCCCGAGCGTGGTCCCGACGCTCGCGGCGATCACGAGTGCGATGGCCAGCAGCCGCAGCGGCGTCGCATCCTGTCCGAGGATCAGCCATCCGGCGAGGGTCGCGAACGCGGGCTCGAGGCTCAGCAGCACACCGAACACGCGCTGCGGCAGGCGGCGCAGCGCCGCGAGCTCGAAGCTGTACGGGATCACCGACGACAGCACCGCGGTGATGGCCGCGAGGAGCAGCAGCTGCGGGTCCATGGCGACCGTCGAGGCTGCCGGGATGCCGACCGGGATGAGCAGTACCGCGGCGACGAGGAGACCCATCGCCAGACCGCTGCTGCCGGGGATGAGCGCGCCCACGCGTGCGCTCATCCGGATGTACATGACCCAGAAGCCGGCCGCGATCAGGATGAACACGACTCCGAGCGGGTCGAGCGGCTCGGCGCCGATCAGGCCGTCGATGCCCAACACGACCATGCCGAGGAGGGCGACGCCGACCCACGCGAAGTCCCCGAGCCGGCGGGTGAGCACTGCGGCGAGCACGAGCGGACCGAGGAACTCGATCGCGACGGCCGGCCCCAGCGGGATGCGGTCGATCGCGGCGTAGAAGAAGCCGTTCATGGCAGCCAGTGAGACGCCGAAGAGCACCGCGGCGAGCCACTGCGGGCGGGTCCACTTCCGCGGCTTCGGCCGCACGATGACGACCAGGAGGATCGCGGCGATCGCGACGCGCAGCGATGTCACGCCCCAGGGCCCGAGCACCGGGAACAACTGGGCTGCGACCGCGGCGCCGAACGGCAGTGAGAGGCAGGAGCCGATGACGAGCGCGACCCCCACGAGGGGACTGGACGCGGCGGGCTTCTGCACCACACAAGCTTAGGCGGCGGCACCCTTCCGGCGCCGCCGCCCGCGCTCGGATCAGAGGGCCTTGCCGCCCGTGACAGCGATGACCGATCCGGAGGTGTACGACGATTCGGTCGACGCCAGATACACGTACGCGCCCGCGAGTTCCGCCGGCTGTCCCGCGCGTCCGAGCGGAGTGTCGGCGCCGAACGTCGCCAGGCGTTCCGCGTCCCACCCCGTCGCGGGGATCAAGGGCGTCCAGATCGGACCGGGGGCGACGGCGTTGACGCGGATTCCCCGAGGCCCTGCCTCTTCGGCGAGCGCCTTCACGAACGCCACCTGAGCAGCCTTCGTCATGGCGTAGTCGATCAGCCCGGGCGAGGGGTTGTAGGCCTGGATGGATGCCGTCACGATGATGCTCGCTCCGGGTTCGAGGTCGGGATAGGCGGCTCGGGCGGAGAACAGCAGGCCCGCCAGGTTCGTGTCGAACACCCGGCGCATCCGGTCGGTCTCCAGGTTCTCGAAGCCGTCGATGTCGTGCTGGTACCCGGCGTTGAGGACCAGCACGTCGAGTCCGCCCAGTTCGCTCCGCGTGCCCGCCACGATCTCGGTCGCGAACGCCTCGTCCCGCAGATCGCCGGCGAAGCCCACACCCGTGCGGCCGGTCTCGCGGACCAGGGCGAGCGTGTCCTCTGCATCATCTTGTTCTTCGGGCAGGTGCGCGATCGCGACATCGGCGCCCTCGCGCGCGAAGGCGATCGCGACGGCTCGACCGATCCCGGAATCGCCGCCCGTGATGAGCGCACGACGCCCTTCCAGGCGACCGTGGCCGATGTAGGTCCGTTCGCCGTGGTCCGGTTCGGGTCGGGTCTCGTCCGTCAGCCCCGGCTGATCCTGGTGCTGTGCGGGGAAGCCCTCTTCGCGATGCGCGTGCCGGGGGTCGGTGGTGTCGTCGGTCATACCGGTCCTCCTGATCTCGTCGAACGTGTCGTCCTGAGAACCACACTCTCCGATGCCCTCACCTTCCGGCAGGGGGTTGACAGGCCGGGCCGTCGGGCGGGTGCCGTCGTCACCCACACGCAACGTCGTCCACCCACACGCAAGACGAGACCCACCGGCGGATGCGCGTCCGCAGGTGGGTCTCTCGATGATGTCGATGGGGCTCGATGTGAGCCCGGTACGTCATAGCGGCGGGGTGACGGGGACCTCTCCGACGCCGGGCTCGTCGCCGGCCTCGGCGGGCTCGGGAACGAGGTAGAGACCGCTCGGAGCGTTCGCCGTGAACGCGAGCGCCTCGATCCAGGCCCGGTTGATGGAGGGCTGGCGACTGCCGAAATACTTGAAGACGAGGGAGCTGCCGGGCTGGATCCACACGGTGGTGCGTCCGCCACCCACGCTCGCGTCTTCACGCCAGCTGAACGGGAAGGGCTCTCCGCGTCGCAGCTTCGCGGTGATGACGAGCTGCAGATGGGTGAGGGCGCGGTCCTCGATCTCGGTCTTCACGCCGCCTTCGTAGACGAACTTTCCCATTGGTGGTGCTCCTTGGTCGCTGCCTGGCCGAGACGACGGCTTCGGTCCATTCTCGCGCACTCCGCCGACGGAAACCGCCTCTCACCGTGCGGGGGTGCCCGTTGGCGAATCGACGTGCCGAAGTCAACCCCCTCGGCGAGAGATCGACCGGAGCCTAGCCTCGATTCCACTCGAACGCGAGAAGGGCAGTGCCATGAACGACAGACACATCGATGACCGTCCCGACGAGGGCTACACGCCGACGACGACGCACGCCCAATGGGGCGCAGGCAACCCCCGATTGCGCATCTCCAGAGACGACGAACGCACCGAGTTCGCCCTTGTCGACGACGTGGTGCGGATCGGTTCGGCCGACGGCAACGAGCTGCGGCTCGCCGACACCGACCCGGTGCACGCCACGATCACGCATGACGACCGCGACGAGTATGTGCTGACGCTGCACGGCGAAGGCGAGACGAACGCGAGCCTCGGAGTGGATGCGACCCACGCAGACGAGAACTCCGAGACGCTCCGCACGGGCGCGCACTTCACCGCCGGGCCGTGGGCTCTGGTGTTCGCCCGCGACGAGTTCGCCGACCACGGACGACCTTTTGGAGGCCGCGCCGGCGGCGAGTACTCCGACCAGCCGTTGCAGCCTCCTCGGCCGGACTATGACGAGGGAGAAGAACGATGACCACCACCCGCGACCTCATGACGCCGAGTCCGCGCTGCATCGGGGTGAACGACTCGCTGCGCATCGCCGCTTCCGTCATGGCGGATCTGGATGTCGGCGCCCTGCCGATCTGCGGCGAGGACAGCAGGCTGAAGGGCATGCTCACCGACCGTGACATCGTCGTCGGCGCGATCGCCCTCGGGATGGACCCGGAGACGACACCGGCACAGGCGCTGGCCAAGGGGAAGCCCGTCACGGTGGATGCGGACGACGACATCCGCGTCGCGCTCGACCGGATGCAGGAGAACCAGGTGCGGCGCCTGCCCGTGATCGCCGACCGTCGACTGGTCGGCATCGTCAGCCAGGCCGACATCGCCCGCTCGCTGTCGGCGGAGACGACCGGGAAGACCGTGGAGAGCATCTCGCAATGACCCGCGATGCCGCAGGTGGTCACTGCCCGGGAACGAGTCCGATCCGCAGCGGTGCGCCGGGAGCCGCTGCCTCGACGAGCGCCGCATCGATCTCGAAGAGTCCACGCACCGCGCCGACCGCGTCCGCGAACGGGTAGGCGCGTCCGCGTCCCGCCAGGAACGCGACGGCCTCGGCCAATTCCGCCCCGGTGTAGTTGTGGATGCCGGCTATCGTGACCAGGCGTCGCACGATGCTCTCGGCATCGAACGGCACCGGGTCGGCCGGGAACACGCTTCCGACGAGGACGACCGTACCTCCGACGGTGACGCCTGAGAGCGCATCGCTCACCGCATGCCCCGACGCCTCGATCACCACGTCGGGCTCGCGGTCGAGGCTCGTCGCACCGAATCGCGCTGCGAGAGCCCGCCGATCCGGATTGGGGTCGAGCACCTCCACCGTCGCTCCCTGCTCGGCGGCGATGGCTGCAGCGGACAGCCCGACGAGCCCAGCCCCGTGGATCCGCACGGCCGCCCCGTCGAGGTCGCGGTCCTTCGCGGCCCTGGCCACCGCGGCCCAGGCTGTCGCCGTCGCGCACGATGCAGGGGCGAGAACTGCGGCAGGGAGCGCCTCGGGCACGCGCACGATGGCCGTTCCCTCGCGCAGCTGCACGTGGCTCGCGAACGCTCCGGTGAGGTCGCCATGCGCCCCGACCCGGTCGTGCCCGTACTTCCCCAGGTCGCGGCACTTCTGCGGCATCCCCTGCAGGCAGCGGTCGCAGCTCGCGCACGACACCGTGACCGACCAGACCACCCGGTCGCCGATGCGCAACGGGGTGCCGTCGACCGTGTGCGCCCCGGTGTCGCCGGTCGCGATGACCCGTCCGACGCTCTCGTGGCCGAGCACCAGGGGCGTCGGAGCGGAGCGGCGGCCCTGCACCGTATGCACGTCGGAGCCGCAGATGGTCGACATCTCGACGGCCACGAGCACGTCGCCGTCGGCGAGCGCGACCCCCGGCACGGCGATCGTCTCGTGTGCGTGCCCTTCGCCGACCCAGACCATCGCGGTCGCCGCCGGGCGCAGCGCGACGTCCCTCCGATGACCGGGCGGACGGATCAGCAACGTTCCCATGTCGAGATCTCTCAGGAGGTGGTGATGAGCGGGAGCAGTTCGCGCTGGACGAGTGCGCCGCGCAAAGCTGTGACATCGCTCAGCACGGCATCCGCCCCTGCGGCGCTCAGCGCCGGACGATCGTGCGCGCCGGTCAGCACACCCGCGACGAAGCCGGCACCGGCCCGACGCCCCGACTCGACATCGCTCACCGTGTCTCCAGCCACCGCGACCGCCTGCACCGAGGAGGTCTGCGTGCGCAGCATCGCCGCGAGAACGAGGTCGGGTGCGGGGCGTCCGCGACCGGCGTCGACAGGCGACAGCGCGAGGTCGATCAGGTCCTGCCAGCCGAGGCCGTCGATCAGGGCGTCACGGGTGACCGGGGCGAAGCCGGTGGTGAGCACGACCTTCAGCCCGGAATCCTTCAGCCCCTGGATCGTGTCGGCGGCACCGGGGATCTCGGAGACACCCTGCTCCGCGACGATCTCGGCGTAGGCACCCTCGAAGGCGGCCGTGGCGCGCTGGGCTGCGGGAACGTCTCCGCCGGAGAGGTGCGTGAAGACATCGATCTTCGACTGCCCCATGGTCACGCGCACGTGGTCGAGCGCCTCGTCCCACGGCATCCGATCCGCGACGCCGGTGCGCTCAGCGGCGCGCTGGAATGCCTGCTCGACGACGCCGTCGTCGAGCACTGTGGTTCCCGCCATGTCGAGGACGACGAGTTCGAGAGGAGTGGTCATGATGTTCCTTCCATTGCTGCCGCCCACCCGAAGGCGGCGGCGAGATTCTCTTCGGCAAGGCCCAGGCCCGTGGTCATCCCGATGCCGGTCGTCGCGGCGAGCACCAGGACGCCGTCGTCGCCCCGGTCGATCAGGAACTCCTGCTGCCCCTTGGCGTACACGCCCTGCCAGCGCTCGATCACTCGGGGCGCCGGTGCATCGAACAGCGCCTCCGCCTCGGTGAGGAACGCGGTGAACGCAGCTTCGGGCTGGAACGGCACAGGGGCGACAGCGGTGGAGTGCGAGTCGCCGATGATGAGCGTCCCGTCGGGGAGTTGCGTGTACATCTGGTTGAGGTCGATAGCGGCGAGGTCGGGGCGCTCGGCGTGCAGGCGTTCCCGCAGCGCGCTGGCCTCCGCCCCATCGGAGAATCGTCCGTAGCGCACGAGCGACCAGCCGGTGAGCAGCGGTGCGGCGAGCGGATGCCGGAACGACACGGCCGCCCGCATCATGTCGAGCGCGCAGCGGACGATCCCGTGCCGTTCGGCGACCTCGGGCAGAAGCTGGTCGATGTCGTGATTCACCGCGACGACCACGTTCTGGCCGCTGATGGGACCGCGGGTGGTCTCCACCTGGCCCGCTCCGACCGCGGTCACGGCGGTACGGAATCGGAAGTCGACACCCATCCCCGCCAAGTACCGCACGATCGCGGCGGCGGCCGTGCGCGGATCGGTCTGCAGGTCGCTCTCGATGTGCGCGCCGCCCACGAGGCCCTCGGCGCGCAACGGCGCGAGGCGCAGGAGTTCGGTGGCCTCCAGCATCCGGATTCCACCATCGCGGGACGCGGCTTCCAGCACAGCCATCTCGTCGTCGTGCCTGGCGGCGACCAGCGTTCCCGATTCGCGCAGCCAGAAGCCCGCGTCCTGGGAGAGGCGCAGCCACAGTTCGCGAGAGATGTCGGCGTAGCGACGGGCTTCTCCACCCTGGGCACCGATGCAGAGGTGCCCGAAGTTGCGGATCGTGGCGCCGACCGGCGAGTCGGTGCGGTCGACGACGATCACGCGCAGCCCGCGCCGGACCGCAGCATATGCCGCGCCGAGGCCGACGATCCCTGAGCCGACGACGACCACGTCTGCCGTGTCGTGAGCGCGATTCATCGGAACACCTTCCGCATCCACATGGCGAGCCCTTCGACCACGAGCACGGTGGCGAGGATCATCAGCACGATCGCCGTCACGGTCTCGTAGCGCGAGCCCTGGCTGGCGTTGAGCAGGTAGTACCCGACACCGCCGCCACCGACGATGCCGAGGATCGTCGCGGCGCGGATGTTCGTGTCGAGCATGTAGAAGCTGTGGCCGATGAGGGCCTGCATGCCCTGCGGCACGGTGGCCGAGGTGTAGGTCTGCAGACGAGTCGCGCCCACCGCGCGCAGTGCGCGCTCCGGTCCGCGGTCCACCTCTTCGAACGAGTCGGCGATGAGCTTTCCGAGCAGTCCGATCCCGCCGATCGCGAGGGCGATGACACCGGCCTGCGCACCGAGACCCGTGATGACCACGAGCACGATCGCGAGGATCAGCTCCGGGATGCCACGGATGCCGACGAGCAGGAGCCGTGCGGTCCCTCGTGCACCCGAGCTCGGAGCGACGTTGCGGGCCGCGAGCGAGCCGAGCAGCAGCGACGGGAGCAGGGTGAGCACGGTGGCGGCGAGAGCGATCGCGACGGTCTCGCGCATCGCCTGGAACATGGCGCTCGCGTCGTAGTTGCCGAACGAGGGCGGCCAGAACTTCGCCGCGACCTCGGGCAGCTTCGCCCAGAAGGTGATGAGGTCCATCCAGTTGATCTGGCTGACCACGATGCTGCCGACCACCACGAGCACGGCGATGACGCCGGCGATGGTGTGACGCACGCGCTGCGCAGTCCAGGGGCGGCGCACGGCCGTCTGCGGGTTCGCTGCCCAGGCGGGGCGACCGACGGGCGCTGCGGCGGCGTTCGCTCCGAGGCGCGGATGCAGAATCCTGTCGATCCACGAGCGCGTGTGCTTCTGTTCGCCCAGCATCGCGCCGCGGACCATGCTGGAGACGATCTCCATCGCGACGCAGAGGATGAAGATCACCAGTGCGATGCCGAGGCCCTTGCCGTAGTTGAGCGACTTGAATGCGTACGACATCTCGAGGCCGAGGCCGGCGACGCCGACGTAGCCGAGCACCACGCTGCCGCGCAGGTTGATGTCGTTGCGGTGCAGCACGGTGGCCACCCAGCTCGGCAGCACCTGCGGCAGGATGCCGGATGCGAACTCCTGCATCTTCGAGCCGCCGGCGGCGCGGATGGCGAGGCGGGGACCTTCGTCGATCTGCTCGATCGCGTCGGCGAACATCTTCGAGATCATGCCGATCGAGTGGATGCCGATGGCCAGGATGCCCGGAAGCGTGCCGAGCGAGAACATCAGCACGAACGCCATCGCGAGGACCACGTCGGGAAGGGCCCGGGTGAGTACTCCGATGAACCGTGCGGCGGCTCGCCATCCGTTCCCCGGAGTGGTGTTGGAGGCTGCGAGGTAGGCGATCGGCACCGACAGCATGGCGGCGAGCAGCGTGCCGACGAGCACGAGTCCCACGGTGAGGGCGATCAGCCAGGCGAGGTCGCCGGGGGCCGGGAAGGTGAGGCCGCCCACGCGGGCCATGAAGTTCTCGGCATTGCCCCAGCTCTGCACCATCGCCGGGATCGAGATGTCGACGTCACGCACGGCGAGGATGCCGAGCACCACGAGGGCGACGAGCGTGAGCGATGCCGCGATCCGCTCGGGCGAGATCGGGCGCTTCGGAGCGCGCTCGGCGACCGTGCGCCCGCCGCCCTGGGGCACCGGGCCACCGCCGCGGGTCGCGGAATCCGTCGCGGAATCCAGGGCCGTCATGATGCGGCCACCTGCGCAGCCGCCTCCACGAGCTCTTCGGCCACGGCGCGGATCTCGGCGGTCGTCGTGGCGACGCGGCCGTAGATCTCCATGACCTCGGCCTTGGTGAGGTCGCCGGTCGGGGTGTCCAGCACCACTTCGCCGTGGCGCAGGCCGACGATGCGGTCGGCCCACGAGATCGCGAGGTCGACCTGGTGCAGGCTGCACACGACGGTGAGGCCCTCGTCGGCGGCGATCTCCCGGATCAGCGCCATGACCTGTTCGCTCGACTCGGGGTCGAGCGAGGCGACCGGCTCATCGGCGAGGAGGATCGCGGGCTTCTGCATGAGAGCACGGGCGATGGCCACACGCTGCTGCTGTCCACCCGAGAGGGTGTCGCTGCGCTGATAGGCGCGATCGAGCAGGCCGACGCGGTCGAGGTGCTCGAGGGCGGTGAGCTTCGATGCCCGCGAATAGCCCCAGAGCCCGAGACGCGGTCCGCGCACTCCGGACAGCGAACCGGTGAGCACGTTCTCGAGCACGGTGAGGGAGGGGACGAGCTCGAACTGCTGGAAGATGAATCCCACGCGGCTGCGCAGGTCGCGCAGGGCCCTGCCCTTCAGCGACGGGACCTGCGAGCCGAGCACCTCGACGGAGCCTGCGGTGGGGATCTCGAGGCCGTCGAGGTGACGCAGCAGGGTCGACTTCCCGGAGCCTGAGAGGCCGAGGAGCACGACGATCTCGCCGCGGGAGACCTCGAGCGAGGCGTTCTTCAGCGCGGTGGTCGTCCCGAAGGTCTTCGTCACGCCGTCGAGGCGGATGAGGGCGTCGGATGCCGAGGCGGTCATGTCGTAGCTCCTGTGGTGTCGTGGGTCTTGCGGTGGTGCCCTCCGTCTCGCCCGCCTGACGCGGACGAGACGGAGGGCGCCGGGTGAGGCGAAGGGATCAGGCCGGGACTCAGGCCTGGCACTGCTCCGCTTCGGTCTCCTTGCAGATGTCGCGGATCAGGTCGTAGTACGCGTCGTCGACCGGCTTCGTGGCGTAGAACACGCTGCGGAAGGCGTCGGTGTCGGCGCCGTCGATGCCCGCGGCGATGATGTCGTCGATCGTGATCTCGGAGAGGCCGTCGATGAGCTTCTTCGAGACGTCGTCAGGGAGCGTCGACGAGTAGACCAGCGGCGCGCCGGGGACCATCGTCTCGTCGATGACCTTCACCTTGTCCGACTTCTCGACCTCGGAGTCCTCGGCGAAGCCCGCCTCGCACTCGACGCCCTCGCCGACCTTGGTGACGCTCACGTCGTGCTTGCCCGCGAAGACCGGCGTGATGTCGGTCTTGGGGTCGATGCCGGCCTTGAGCAGGTTGTACGACGGGAACAGGTAGCCCGAGGTCGAGGACGGGTCGACGAAGCAGACCTTCTTGCCCTTGAAGTCCTCGAGGCTCTTGATGTCGCTGCCCGCGGGGACGATCGCCTGCGAGAAGTAGCCGGGCTCCTGGCCCTCTTCCGTCACGATCGAGGAGATCGGGGTGAGCTTGGCGCCGTTGTTGGTGGCAGTGACGTAGGTGAAGCCGGAGAACGACGCGACGTCGACCTTGCCGGCGACGGCCGCTTCGATCAGGGCCGCGTAGTCGGTCGACTCGTGGTACTCGACCGTCTTGCCCGTGATCTCGGCGATGTAGTCCATGAGCGGCTGGTAGTTGGTCTCGGTGTCGACCGAGTCGGGAACGACGCCGAAGACGAGGGTGTTCTCGTCGACCGCGAACCCGCTCGCCGAAGACGAGTCGTCGGCCGCGGGGGTGCCCGCGGCGTCTGCCGAACCGGAACAGGCAGCGAGGCCGAGTGCGAGGAGCGCGACGCCGGCGAGGGCGGGGAGAGCGCGAAGCTTCATGAGGACCTTTCAGGGTGTGAGGGGTGATCCACGGAAGACTCTCGCAGGTGACGAGTCGAGATATGTACCTAACTCGGAAGAGTTCAGAGCTCGTTTACCCAGCATTCTTCTGGATGAACACTCCCGAAACGTGCTCGCGCCGCCCGGGCTGACGAAGTAATGTGCCTATGTGGCAGAAGCTGTGTACACCCAGATCGCCGATGACCTTCGCGCGCAGATCACTGCGGGCGCGCTGCGTCCTGGTGACGACGTGCCGACCGAGGCGGATCTCGCCGAGAAGTGGCGCACGTCTCGAGGACCGATCCGCAACGCCCTCGCAGCTCTTCGCGGCGAGGGCCTGATCGAGACCAGCCGCGGGCGCCCGGCGCGAGTCGTCGCCCGCAAGGCGAATCAGGCCGTCGACGTCTCGGTGCCGTTCACGCGCTGGGCGCGGGAGCTCGGCGTCGCGCCGGGCGCGCAGACTCAGGAGCTGAGCCTGCGCCGCGCGGGCGAGATGGGGGCGGCGCTCGGGCTCGGAGCGGACGACACGATCGTGAGCGTGGTGCGCCTGCGTCTTCTCGACGGACGTCCGACCATGCTCGAGCGCCTCAACTACACCGAGGTCGCCGGTCGGCGGCTGTTCGAGGTGAACCTCGACGAGGTCTCGATCACGGAGTACCTGTCCTCCGTCGGACACCCGATCGTCACGCTGCAGCACGTGATCGATGCCGTGGCCGCCGACGAACAGGATGCCGCGCTGCTGCGGGTCCCACGTGGCACGCCCATCCTGAGGCTCACCCGCACATCGCGTGACGCGGAGGGACGGATCTTCGAGGCCTCGGAGGATCGCTACCTGAGCGAGGTCGTGCGGTTCACGGTCGCAGCATCCGGAATCTCCACCGACGGACACTACATGCGGGCGGTCGGCGCGTAGCGGAGCACGCGAGAAGCGGCCGCTCGGAGGCCGGAGATCGGCCGTTAACACAGAAAGGCGATCGCGAGCGCGCAAAGTGTTTCAGAAGCCAGAAAGACCGCGCTCGCGATCGCAGCGCTGGGGACGCTTTATCTGGGGAGCCTCCAGGATATGACTGCTCACAAGCCGTTTCGAAGGGTCGAACGTCGAGACTCTTCTAGACTTTCGTCTAGGTTCTCGCGGATATCGAAAAGGTGTGCTCACACACTCTAGAGCATCAGACGACCGGAAGTCGGGCCGACACGACCCAGAATCCATCGACTTCGCCGGCACTGAACTCGCCGCTCGCGCCCATGACGCGCTCAGCCATCCGGCCGAGGCCGGTGCGACTGGAGGAGAGCTCACGGCGCGGTGTGGTCGGGAGGGGGCTCTGCAGCGTGAGGTGCGCGACCTCGTCGTCTACCGCGAGGTCGATCTTCACCTCGCCGGGACCTGCGTATTTGAGGATGTTCGTGGCGGACTCGCGCATGATGCGCGCGAGGACGATCTCGACCGCTCGAGGGATGCGCTCATCGGCGGGGTCGCCTTCACGGGCCACGGAATGACCCGCGGCCTCGAACTCGCCCTGCGCCTCGTCGATCGCTGCAACGAGGTCGCCCGTCTGCACGCTGGACGATTGCGGTCCATCATCGGCTAGTTCGATCACGAAGCGGAGATCGGTCATCGCCTTGCGTGCGGCGACGCGGATCGCTTCCTGCGAGTCATTGCTGGTCGCAGGGTCTTCGAGCATCTGCACGTGCAGCGCCACCACCGTGAGGTGGTGCGCGATGCTGTCGTGCAACTCACCGGCGATCCATCGTCGCTCGGCGAGTACGGCCTGACGTTCTTGTTCTGCTCTCTCCTCGAGCTCACGCTCGAGGCGACTCCCCCGGGCGAAGGCGAGCCGCAGGGCGAACCCGACAGCTCCCGCCACCGTGGCGAAGATGAGGAAGAGACCGACGTTCACATCGGTATCAGCGTCGCCGTTGGCGACGACTGCTGCGGCGATGAGGAACGCACCGGTGTACGACAGGATCAGGGAAGTCCACCCCAGCCTCATGACCAGCCCGGCCGCGACAGCGGCGGCGGTCAGAACCTGGGACTCGGTTCCCACGAGAAATGAAGTCGCGAACACGACGCCGAGGGCGCATGTCGCGATGAGCGGATTCCAGAGGTAGAGAGCGAACGCTGCTGTGCATGCGACGCTCACCAACAGGGCGACCGGATTCACACCCGGTGTGGTGAAAAAGCCTATGACGTCCGTGGCGACGGTGATGGTGACGATGACCAAGACGACGATTCGCTCGATCGCGCTGAGCTTCTCGCCCCGAGTCAACCGGAACGAATCCGCGGATCGTCGAGTCGACTGGTCGAAGGCCATGGTTCACTATCTCCTATTCGCCAGGTACGCTAGCGGACGAGACCAAAAAACTTGCCAACCTGCTGCCAGAAAGTCATTACGTTCACCTCCATTATGTAGTCGTTCGTCGATGTCTGTATTCATCTTCTCGGCGATCTTCTCAGGGCACATCTGTCTCAGGTCCAGAGGTTTTTAGCCAAAGGTCTACATGCGGACGATGAGGTGCTCGCGCCGTTAGGCTTCCCCCTATGCAGGAAATCCGTGTCGTGATCGTCGACGACGATCCACTCGTCCGTTCGGCGTTGTCGCACTTCGTCTCCCGCGACCCGGAGATCAAGGTGATCGCGCAGGCAGAGGACGGCCTCGAAGCGATCGCCACCGTCGAACGCGAACAGCCCGACGTCGTGATGATGGACGTGCAGATGCCCGAGATGGACGGCATCGAGGCCACCGGCGTGATCGCCGAGCGCTGGCCGCACGTCCGCGTTCTCGCCGTGACCACCCTCGACGGCAGCGACACCGTGCTTCCGATGCTGAGCGCCGGCGCATCCGGCTACCTGCTCAAGGACTCCAGCGCAGAAGACATCGTCGCAGGCGTCCGCGAGGTGCACAGCGGTGCGAGCTCGCTGTCTCCCCGGATCGCATCGATGCTGATCAAGCACGTCCGCGCATCCACCCCTGTCGCCGCGGATGCCGCTGCTCTCGAGCCGCTCACCGACCGTGAGGTCGAGGTGCTCCAGTGCCTTGCACAGGGCATGTCGAACGCGGAGATCGCCAAGACGCTGATCGTCTCCGAGGGCACGGTGAAAGCCCACCTCGGACGCATGATGTCCAAGTGGCACCTGCGCGACCGCGTACAGATCCTCGTCACCGCCGCGCACGCCGGGCTCGTCAACTTCCGCTGATCAGATGGCGAGCAGGATCTGCTCGCGGTTCCAGCGGAAGATGACGAGGCTCACAGAGTCCGACGGACCATGTCGCGTCACCTCAAGAGCAGGGGTACGGCGGGACATAGATTCCGAGCAACACGCCCACCTGCCACCAGAAGGGCATCGTTGAACAACTCGGTTTCATCGCGACCATCACACTCACTTCCTTGCACCATTGCACCAGAGCGACAATTCGCTACTTGCGTGCATACGCTACAGCGGGACCGTTGATCAGACCGCGAGCAGCACGATCCCGGCGACGACCACGAGCGACGCCGCGATCCGCCAGCCCGGCCGCGATTCCCGCAGCACGAACACCCCGAAGAGACTCACCAGTACGACGCTCACCTCGCGCAGCGGGGCGACAAGCGCCACCGGCGCGATCTGGATCGCCGTCAGCACCAGGATGTACGACAGCGGCGACAGAATGCCGAAGACGAGGATACGGCGCCACTGCGTGCGTCCGAGCGCCCAGACCGCGCCCCAGCGCCTGCGCACGGCAATCGAGTAGAAGGGCACCTGAAGCAGTGTGGTGCCGACCATGAAGGCGACCGGCGAGAGGTTCCAGGTGCGCACCACGTGTGCGTCCCAAATCGTGTAGACCGCGATCGCCACTCCGGTGAGCAGACCGAAGACGATGCCGGGGTCGATCCTCCGAGCACCGCCGCCGCTCCCCCGGTCGACGAGTCCGATCGCGACGACTCCGACGATCACGGCCGCGACGCCGACGAGCGCGATGGCCGACGGACGCTCGCCCAACAGCAGCACGGCCACGATCACCGATAGGAACGGGCCGGTGCCCCGCGCGGTGGCATAGACCGTGGAGAGATTCCCCTCGCGGTACCCCCGCTGCAGCACCGCCATGTACCCGACGTGCAGGACTGAGGAGACAGCGACACCGAGGACGAACGATCCGAGATCGTCGGCACCGAGACCACCCGTGAACGGCACGGCGCCGCCCCACACGACCGTGCTGGCGACGGCGCCCCACCACAGGAACGGAGCTCCGGCCCTGCTGATGCCGTGGGCGATGATGTTCCACGCGGCGTGGGCGATGGCTGCGCCGAAGACCAGGATGAACGCGAGGGGAGACACGACGAGACCCTTCCGTTCGGCGCGCGGCGCGACGAACAGGGTCCTCCGGGCTTTTGTCCTGTCAGATGACGGCTCTCCTGCGGAGGAGGGCCGTGGCGCCGCTCGGACCAGACGGGTGCGAACCCCGGAACCCTAGGCGCTATCGAGACAACCGTAGCGCGCCAGGGTGAACGCCCGGGAAACGAGCAAGCGCCCCGCTCGAACCTCGAGCGGGGCGCTTGGTCAGACGGGCCGGCGTCAGACCTCGACTTCGCGACGTCGCACGCGGGCGATCAGGAACACCAGGGCTCCGATCGCGAGCAGCGCGAGCGCCCAGCCGATCCCGGTGATCACGCCACCGGTCGCCGCGAGTCCGCTCAGGTCGACCGTGGCCGTGGCGGCCGCAGTGACCGTCACGGTCGCACCGATGCCGCTGACGGTGGCGACATTGACGACCTTGGTCGATGCGACATCCGCCGCGGTGAGGACGTAGGTCGCCGGTCCGCAGTTCGCCGTCGCGCCCGGCGCGAGGTCGGGGATCGTGCACGCGATGGCACCGCCCAACTTCGGGTCGTCGATCTTCACGTCGGTCAGCGTCACCGCGCCGGTGTTGGTCACCGTGAACCGGAACGCGATCGTGTCACCCGCATTCATCTTGCCGTCGCGATCGACGTCGACGTAGTCGCCGCCGGTCTTGACGAGGGCGATCGCGGGCTGCGCCACGAGCGGGGTCTCCACGGTGTCGGTGTCGACCGGGGGAATCTCCGAGGTGCCGGTGCCGGTCGCGGTCGCCGTGTTCTCGATCTCACCCGCATCGATCTCCGCCTGTGTGAGGACCGCCGGAGCCCCCGCCGCGCAGACGGTCGACTCCCCCGGGGCGAGCTCGGTCGCATCGCAGGTGACGGCCGCGCCGAGACGCGGATCGCTGACCGAGACGCCCGTGAGGGTCGTGGTGCCCTCGTTCGTCACCGTGAACGTGTAGGCGATCGTGTCTCCGGCATCCGTGCGTCCGTTGCCGTTCGCATCGACGACGGCCGCCGCGGACTTCAGCAGGGAGATGTCGTCGGTGCCGGCGACCCGGAGATCGGCCTCTGCCTCATCTTCGGCGCTGCCGTTGCGCGACTGCCCCTCGACGGTGGCCACATTGTGCACGGTCCCCTCGTCGACGTTCTGCTGCGTGAGCGTGTAGTCGACCGGACCACAGGCGACGTCGTCGCCCGGGTTCAGTTCGAGGCCGACGAGTGCCGGGCAGTCGATGGCTCCGCCGAGCAGCGGGTCATCGAGCACGATGTCGCGGAGGACCGTCGTGCCGGTGTTGCGGATCGTGAACGTGTAGCCGGCCGTGTCACCGGCGCCGACCCTGCCGTCGGCTCCGAGATCGATCGTTCCGGCCGTCTTGGTCAGTTCGATCGCGCTGGTTCCCGTGATGACGACGTCTGCCGATGCGTCATCGGTCACCGGCCCGAGCGGACTCGTGCCGTTCGTCGTGGCCGTGTTGCGGACGATCTCGGCCTCCAAATCGGCCTGCGTCAGCGTGTAGGTGAACGGCCCGCAGTCTGCAGAGCCCCCGACCGCGAGAGCCCCGATCGTGCAGAGCGTGCCGGCACCGAGGAGGGGATCGGAGACCGTGACACCGGCGAGCGTCGTGGTGCCGAGGTTGCGGACCGTGAAGGTGTACTCCACCGTGTCGCCGGCCCCGATGAAGCCGTCGCCGTTGGCGTCGAGCACGCGCCCGACGTTCTTGACCAGGTTGATCGCGGCGGTACCGGTGATGTCGACATCGGCCTGCGCGGTGTCGGACACCGTGCCGATCGGCGCGTTCGCCGTGACGGAGGCTTCGTTGTGCACGAGGCCGCCGTCGATGTCCTCCTGCGTGAGGGTGTAGGTGATAGGGGCGCAGGAGACCGTCTGGCCGGGCGCGAGCGAGACACCGCCCAGCTCAGCGCAGACCACGGTGCCGCCGAGCATCGCGTCGGTGATCACGGCGTTCTGCAGTGTCGTGGTCCCGTTGTTGGTCACGGTGAACGTGTAGTCCACGGTGTCACCGGCGCCGACGGCCGAGTCGCCGTCCACATCGACGACCGTCGCGGGCGTCTTGGCGAGGTTGATGCTGTTGGTCGCCGCGATCGTGACGTTCGCCTCGGCGTCGTCGCTTGCGGGTCCCTGTGTCGACTGCGCCACCACCGAAGCGGTGTTGTGCACCGTTCCGGCGTCCACGTCCGCCTGGGTGAGCGTGTACGAGACCGGAGCGCAGGTGACCGAGCCACCCGGCACGAGCGGTGTGGCGAAGGCGGCGCAGGCCACGGCGCCGCCCAGGAGCGGGTCGGTGATCGCGGCGCTGGTCAGGGTGACGTCGCCGGTGTTGCGGATGGTGAAGGTGTAGGCGACCGTGTCACCCGCGCCGATCCGACCATCAGCGTTGCTGTCGATCGGGGTGCCGACGCTCTTCACGAGCTCGACCTGCGGGGTGCCTGACACCGGGACCGTCACGTTCGACGTGTTGTCGCTCGGGTCGGGGTCGGGAGTCGTCGAGGTCACCGTCGCCGTGTTCGACAGCGTCGTGCCCGCAATCGACGGATCGACCGTTCCACTCACGGTCGCCGTGAAGGTCGCGCCGACAGCGAGGGTGGGCTGGGTGCACTCGAGCTGCGAACCCGTGATCGTGCAACCGGGGGTGGTGCTCGTCGGGCTCAGCAGTCCTGCGGGAAGGGAGTCGGAGACCGCGACGGCTGAGGCGATGCTCGGCCCGTTGTTGGTCACGACGAGCGTGTAGGTCACGAGACCGTTGAGCGGCGCCGGGTTCGCCGAGATCGTCTTCACGATCGCGAGGTCTGCCGACGGGGTCACGGTGACGGTCGCCGTGTCGGTGTTGTTGGACAGGTCGGGATCCGGCGTCCGCGAACTCGCCGTCGCGGTGTTCGTGAGCGCCCCCTCCAGGTGGACGGATGCCGTCACCGTGATCATCGCGGATTCACCGGGCAGGAGGGTGCCGACGGTCCAGCGTGCGTCCTCCGCAGACCAGGTGCCGATGGACGGGGTGGCGCCGGTGAGCATGAAGCCCACGGGCAGGAGATCTTCGACCACGACGCCGGCAGCGGCCGAGGGTCCGCCGTTGGTCACGGTCACCTCGAACGTGGCCACACCCCCGAGCGGCACGGTCGGGGTCGACGTGGTCTTCACGACACTCACATCGGCGTTCGGAGCGAGGGTCACGTTGACCGTCGAGGTGTTGTTGCCGGTGTTCGGATCGGGCGTCGACGAGGTGGTCGTCGCCGTGTTCGAGACGACGCCGGTGGCCGTCGTGCTCCACGTGCCCGTCACCTGGACGACGACGGAGCCGCCCGGAGCGATGTCACCGAGTTCGCATCCGACCGTTCCACCGACGATCGAGCAACCGGGGTCGTTGACGGTGGCATCGAGGAAGCCGGCCGGGAGGGTGTCGGTGAGCGAGGCGCCGCGAGCGACGGACGGACCGCCGTTCGCGACCGTGAGCGTGTAGGTGAAGGCGCTGCCGGGTTCACCGGTCGCGGGTGCCGTCTTCAGGATGCTCAGGTCGGCGCTCTGGACGACCTCGACGTCGACGGAGCTCGAGTTGTTCGTGGTGTCGCGGTCAGCGGCGGGAGCAGCCACCGACGCGGTGTTCGTCACGGTGCCGGCGGGGGCGTCAGCGGCCACGACCGCATGCACGACGACGTTCGCCGGACCGCCGACCGGGAACGAGGCCCAGTTGCACATGATCGAGGTTCCGGTGGAGGTGCAGTTCACTCCGGGCGGACCATCGACACCGGTCACGCTGAATCCGGCGGGCATGGTGTCGACGAGCGCGACGTTGACAGCATCCGACGAACCGAGGTTGCGCACCGCGAGGGTGAAATCGATCGTGTCGCCCGCGGAGACCTGGGCCGCAGATGCGGTCTTGACGACGGCGATGTCGGCGATCACGTCGGGCTGGAAGCTGACCGACGACACGTTGTTCGCGGGGTTCGTGTCCGTGGTGCTCGTGGTCACCGTCGCGGTGTTCTGGAGAACGGCGGTGGCACCGGGGTTGATCTCCACCACGACGAAGGTCTCGACGGAGCTCGCCCCTGGAGCGAGCGTGCCCACCTGACAGGTGAGCATCGACGCCTGGGCTGTACACGTTCCCTGTCCAGGGTCGGCGCTGATGAAGGTCGTGTCCGGGTCCAGCGGGTCGGTGACCACGACGTTGCGCGCTTCGGACGGCCCGGCGTTGAAGACCGAGAGCGTGTAGGTCACCTGCTCGCCGGCGACCGGGGTCGACGGGGAGAAGGTCTTGACGATCGAGACGTCGGTCACGGCCGACATCGTGCTCATGACGCTCGCGGTGTTGTTCGCGAGGTTCGGATCGGTGCGGGTGCCGGAGACCGTCGCCGTGTTCGACAGCGCGGCACCGGGGTTGCCCGAGGGCGACAGCGTGCCGGTCACCTGGATCTGCACACTCTGCCCGACCGCCATGTCGGGAACGGCACAGGTCACCGTTCCCGTGACGGTGCAGGTTGCGCCGGGCGAGGTGGCGGTGACGTTCGAGATGCCGGCGGGCACGGGGTCGGTGACCGTCACACCGGTCGCCGTCTGCGGGCCGATGTTGGTGACGCCGATGGTGAAGTTGACCGGCTGTCCTGCGACGATCGGATCGGTGTCGAGCGACTTCGTGATCGCGAGGTCGGCGGCCGCGTTCACCGGCGTCTGCGTCTCCTGGCTGATCGAGGTGCGGTCCTGGCCGACGACGTTGTCTCGGAACGCGACCCGCGCCTCGTTGATGATCGTCCCTGCCGCGGCCGAGAGATTGACCTTCGCATCGAAGGTGTAGCTGGTGCTCGCTCCTACCCCGATGGATCCGCCAGCGGTGGCGGTACCACCGTCGCCGAGGCGCACCTGCACCGTGCGGTTGCCCGATGTGTAGGAGCCGCGGTCGTCGCCGGCGGCATCGGTGAGGTTGCCGGTGCCTGCGCCGCTGATGATCTTGAGCGAGCCGGGGACGAAGTCGATCCCGCTCGCGAGGATGTCGGACGACACCGACTGCAGGGCGGGGTTTCCGCCGCCGTTGTTGGTCGTGACGGTGTAGCGCAGCGTATCGCCGACCTCTGCGGTCGTGCCGGCGCGGTTGAGGTTGGTCACCGACTTGGTGGTGATGAGGCAGGGGCCGGTACCGAACGTGATGTCGTCGAGGAAGTTGCCGACGGACGCATTGCCCCCAGCCGAGCTGACCGCCTCGAACCCGAATCGTGTCACTGTCTGGCCCGCCGGGACGGTGTAGGTGCCCGTGTGGGTGCCCCAGGCCGCCGTGCCGTCTGAGAGGTTGGGGCCGTTCTGGACGAGGGTGCCCGTGGGAGTTCCGATCACGACGCGCATGACATCGGTGCCGGCACGTCCGCGGTGCTTGAGCGACCAGGAGAGCGTCTGCCCCGGCGTCGTCGCCACATCCTGAAAGAGCCTGCTCGGACTGTAGGCGTTGAGCTCGGCGAACTGTCGGCCTGCGGCTGCGCTGACACCGTTGAACCCGCTGCTCCAGATCTCGATGGCGCTCTGCGTGTCCGTCGTGAACCACGCGGGGACCTGAGACTGGTTAAGCAGCGACACCGAGGCGTTCGGGATCACCGGCGCCTCGAAGCCACCGTTCTGAAGCGCGACCGTTCCCTGACAGCTCGTCGGATTCTGCGCTGCCGATGCCGATATCGGTGCGACCACTTCGGTCACCACCGTGAGGCCTGCTGCCAGCAACAGTGCTGATGTGGCCCCGGCGATTGCACGACGGATGGACAGACGTGTGTTCGCACGCATGTGAAGACTCCCCGGTTACCGGAAGGCTCCCCGCCTCCCCCGTTGGCAGGGTAACCCGATTCGGAGGTAATCAGGTAGCCCGAGCCGGAGCCCGAGCCCGAACCGTGACCGCGACTACGCTCGAAGGACCGCTGTTCCTGAGGAAGGTCTCGACATGCCCGTCACCCCCACAGCCCTCGCCCACGCCGAGGATCTCGCCGACTTCGTCGCCGCTTCGCCGTCGAGCTACCACGCGGCCGCCGAGGTCGCACGACGCCTCGAGGAGACCGGGTTCACCCGCCTGCACGAAGAGGACGGCTGGCCCGCTCCGAACGGCGGTCGATACGTCGTCGTCCGCGACGGCGCGGCGATCGCCTGGGTCGTGCCGACGGATGCCGCAGCGATCACCCCGGTGCAGATCTTCGGAGCGCACACCGACTCCCCCGGCTTCAAGCTCAAGCCGCAGCCGACCACGGGTTCGCGCGGCTGGCTGCAGGCAGCGGTCGAGGTGTACGGCGGACCGTTGCTGAACTCGTGGCTCGACCGCGAGCTGCGTCTCGCCGGGCGACTCGCGCTGGCCGACGGCCGTGTCGTGCTGGCTGACACCGGGCCACTGCTGCGGCTTCCGCAGCTGGCGATCCACCTCGACCGCGGCGTGAACAACGGCCTGGCCCTCGACAAGCAGACCGAGACGCAGCCGGTGTGGGGGCTGGGAGACCCGACCGAGGCCGACATCCTCGCCGAACTCGCCTCCTCCGCCGGCGTCTCGGCGTCGGACATCCGCGGCTACGACGTGGTCGTCGCCGACTCCGCACGCGGAGCGGTGTTCGGCAAGGACAACGCGTTCTTCGCCTCGGGCCGCCTCGACGACCTCGCATCCGTGCATGCCGGAGTCGTGGCCCTCGCGGGGCACGAGCCGAAGGCCGGAGGTCCGATCGCCGTGCTCGCCGTCTTCGACCACGAAGAACTGGGCTCGGAGTCGCGCTCCGGCGCGGCGGGCCCCTTCCTCGAAGACGTGCTCGAGCGGGTGTATGCCGGGCTCGGCGCCGACGGGTCTGCGCGTCGCCAGGCCTACGCCTCGTCGTGGTGCCTGTCGAGCGACGTCGGCCACTCCGTGCACCCCAACTACGCAGCCAAGCATGACCCCGTGGTGCAACCGGTGCTCGGCTCGGGTCCGATCCTCAAGATCAACGCCAACCAGCGGTACGCGACGGATGCCATCGGCACGGCATCGTGGCGGAACTGGTGCGAGCGCGCCGGGGTAGCGACGCAGGAGTTCGTCTCGAACAACAGCGTGCCGTGCGGCTCGACGATCGGGCCGATCACCGCGACCCGCCTGGGCATCCGCACGGTCGACGTCGGCATCCCGATCCTGTCGATGCACTCGGCGCGCGAGCTCGCCGGGGTCTCCGACCTGCACGACCTGACCCGCACGACGCAGTCGTTCTTCGCCGGCTGACCGGTTCGGCCGTCATCCGCCCTGCGAAGTCCGCGCGGCGGCGGCGCGGCAGTGCCAGGATGTCAGCATGACGGACATCAAGCCGGGCCTCATCGAGCGCGCGGGCATCGAGATCATCCCCGAGTCGGAGCGCACCGCGAAGCCTCGAGACCTCTTCTGGCCGTGGTTCGCCGCCAACGTGTCGGTCTTCGGAATGTCGTACGGGTCGTTCGTGCTCGGTTTCGGCATCTCGTTCTGGCAGGCGACGGTGGTGTCGGTCATCGGCATCGTGGTGTCGTTCCTGCTGTGCGGGCTCATCGCGATCGCCGGCAAGCGCGGCTCGGCGCCGACCATGGTGCTCTCCCGAGCGGCCTTCGGTGTGCAGGGCCAGAAGGTGCCGGGCATCGTCTCGTGGCTGACCTCGATCGGCTGGGAGACCTTCCTCGCGATCCTGGCCGTGCTCGCCACTGCGACCGTCATCACGCAGCTCGGGGGCGACGGCGACAGTGTGTGGCTCAAGGTCGTCGCGACCGCGATCGTCGCCGCACTGATCGTCACGGCATCCGTGCTCGGCTATCACACGATCATGAAGCTGCAGTCGGTGCTGACGTGGGTCACAGGCGCCGTGACCGTGCTCTACATCGTCCTCGCGGCACCGGAGATCGACTTCGCCGCCGTGCTGGCTCGCCCCGACGGCGGCATCGGCCAGGTGATCGGTGCGCTCGTGATGGTCATGACCGGGTTCGGCCTCGGCTGGATCAACATCGCCGCCGACTGGTCGCGATACCAGAAGCGCACGGCATCCGACGGGGCGATCGTCGCCTGGAACACGATCGGCGGATCGGTGGCACCCGTGATCCTCGTGGTGTTCGGCCTGCTGCTCGGCGGCTCCGACGAAGACCTCATGAACGCGATCGCTGCTGACCCGATCGGTGCGCTCGCCTCGATCCTGCCCGTGTGGGTGCTCGTGCCGTTCCTGCTCACGGCCGTGCTCGCGCTCGTCTCCGGCGCGGTGCTGGGCATCTACTCCTCCGGGCTGACGCTGCTCAGCCTCGGCATCCGCATCCCCCGCCCGTCTGCCGCGGCCATCGACGGCGTGATCCTCACGATCGGCACGATCTTCGTGGTGTTCTTCGCGACCGACTTCCTGGGTCCGTTCCAGAGCTTCCTGATCACGCTCGGGGTGCCGCTCGCCTCGTGGGCGGGCATTCTGATCGCCGACATCCTGCGCCGGAAGACGGACTACGACGAGGAAGCCCTGTTCGACCAGAACGGACGCTACGGAGCCTGGGACTGGACTTCGATCGGCACCATGGTCGTGACGAGCGTGATCGGCTGGGGCCTGGTCGTGAACAACTTCGCCGAGGATGCGGCGTGGAACAACTGGCAGGGCTACCTGCTGTTCCTGATCGGCGGACGCGACGGCGAGTGGGCGTACGCGAACCTCGGTGTCTTCTTCGCGCTGGTGCTCTCGTTCGTCGTGACCTACTTCGCCAGGGCCGGGAAGATCCGGCGCCAGGAGGCTGTATGAGCGCTCAGGCGCCTACCGACAGTTGGCTCGTCATCATCGACCCACAGGTGATCTTCGCCTCCCCCGATTCCGCATGGGGCTCGCCGTTCTTCGCCGAGGCGCTGCCGCGCATCCGCGCCCTGGCGGATGCCTTCGGCGACCGCGTGCTCGTGACGCGCTGGATGCCCACCGCCGACCGCACCACCTCCTGGGGCGCCTACTTCGCCGCCTGGCCCTTCGCTGATCAGCCGCCGACCGATCCGCTGTTCGCCCTCGTCCCCGAGGCGACCGGCCTCTCACCGCACCCGAGCATCGACCTGCCGACCTTCGGCAAGTGGGGGGCCGACCTCGAAGCCGTCGTCGGGCACGGAGCCCACGTCGTCCTCGCCGGCGTCTCGACCGACTGCTGCGTGATCTCGACGGCGCTGGCCGCAGCCGACGCGGGCGCTCATGTGACGGTCGCCGCCGACGCGTGCGCGGGCTCGACGGCCGAGAACCATGCGGCCGCGATACAGGTGCTGGGCCTCTATCCTCCGCAGATCACCGTGAGCGACACCGCGGCGGTGCTCGCCGCGCGCTGACCGCTTCAGGCCGCAGCGGAGGCGCGCACGGCCGCCGCGATGTCGGCAGGCGAACCGTGCCAGGGCGCTCCATGCCCCGGCAGCACCCACGACGCCGAGATGGCGCCCAACCGGTCGAGCGAGGCGAGCGCCTCCTTCGGCTCATCCGTGAACGGGGCGGGCTGAGCGCCGGTGCGACCGGTGAGCACATGTCGGGTGGTCAACGCATCGCCCACGAACACGGCATCCACCGCCGGCACGTGCACCGCGATACTCCCCGGCGAGTGCCCCGGCATACCGATGACGACCGGAGCGCCCGGCAAGTCGAGCACGTCACCGTCGGCGACCTCCGTCACCACGGAGACATGCGGCGTCTGCAGCGCGTTCTTGCGGAGACCGTAGGCGAAGAACCCGAGGGTCGGTCCGATCTTGGCCGGCCCCATCGCGGTCTTGGGCTTCTCTCCGGTGCGCACCCGATGGCTGTCGGCGGCGTGGATGAACACCGGAACGCCCGTCTCTTTACGCAGGCGTTCGGCGAAGCCGATGTGGTCGCCGTCGCCATGGGTCAGGACGAGGCCGCGGATGTCGGACAACGGTCGGCCGATCGCCTCGAGTTCCCGCTTCAGGTCATGCCAGTGTCCGGGAAGACCGGCGTCGATCAGGGTGATGCCTTCGGGTAGATCGATCAGGTACGAGGCGACGATGTCGTTGCCGAGGCGGTGCAGGTGCGGGGCGAGTTTCATGGCGGATCCTCTCGGAATGATTGCGATGGCTACGTTACGTAGCTATCATGGCTATTGTCAATAGCCATCCAGGAGGGCCCATGCCGACACCGGAACGCACATCCACCGAGGAGATCGTCGCGGCGGGGCGCGAGATCCTCGAGGTCGCCGGCCCCTCCGGCCTCACGATGCAGGCCGTGGCGGAGCGCGTGGGCGTGCGGGCCCCCTCGCTGTACAAGAGGGTGCGCGATCGAGACGCCCTGCACGCCGCCGTCGCGGCCGCCTCCATAGATGCGCTCACTGCCAGACTCGAATCAGCCGGCGACGACATCGCCGCACTCGCGTACGCCTATCGCCGCTTCGCGCAGGAACATCCGGAGGGCTTCCGGATCATGTTCTCGATCGCGGCTCCGCACGACGCGCTCGAGCGTTCGGCCGCACCACTCATCCGCGCCGCTACCGCCCTGGTCGGCGACGACGACGCGCTCGACGCCGCCCGCCTCTTCACCGCCTGGGCGACCGGTTTTCTGCAGATGGAGCTCTCCGGCGCCTTCCGCCTCGGAGGCGACGTCGACCGCGCCTTCGAGTACGGCGTGCGCCGGCTCACCGCGGGGATGACCGGCTGAGCCCCGTGGCGGTGGCTCGGGCCGCCTTCGAATCGCGCAACTGGTCGCATTCCACCGTGATTTGCGGCAAGTTGCGCGATTCGAACGACGAGATGAGCACCGGAATACTGGCACACTGAGCGGTGGAGGGGTCCATGAGCATCGACGCACACGCCGAAGAATCCGCACGCCCGAAGCACGTCCGACGCCCCTGGCATCGGACGAAGATCGCGGTGGGAGTGGTCGTCGCCGTGGTGGCCGTGGTGGCGATCGTCGGGTCCCTCACCCCGTGGCCATCGGCCATGATCATCCGCGCTGTCTTCACGAAGGGCGGCGAGGAGACCGCTGCCGAGATGGACAAATACGTCTCCGACACGAAACTCACCGAGAAGCTCGACGTCGCGTACGGCGATGACGGTGCGGACACCACGATGGATCTGTTCCGTCCGGCATCCGCCACGGGCCCGCTGCCCACGGTCGTCTGGATCCACGGCGGTGCCTGGATCTCCGGGGCGAAGGAGAACGTCGACCCGTACCTGCGCATCCTCGCCGCCGAGGGGTACACGACCATCGGCGTGAACTACACGATCGGCCCTGAGGGCGTGTACCCGCTCGCCGTGCACCAGCTCAACGAAGCACTCGCCTACATCGACGCGCATGCCGAAGAGCTCGGCGTCGACGCCTCGCAGATCGTGCTCGCGGGAGATTCCGCCGGCGCGCAGCTGGCCAGCCAGATGGCGACCCTGATCACGAGCACCGACTATGCCGAGATCATGGACATCACACCGGCTATCTCATCCGGCCAGCTCGTCGCGACCGTGCTGAACTGCGGCGTGTACGACCTCGCAGCGCTCGCACGGCTGCAGGGCATCGCCGGATGGGGATTGAAGACCTCGATGTGGGCGTACGCGGGCACGAAGACGTGGGCCGAGGATTCGACCGGATCGACCATGTCGACCGTCGACTGGGTCACCGCCGACTTCCCGACGACCTACATCTCGGGCGGCAACGGCGATGGCCTCACCTGGCTGCAGTCGATCCCGATGGCACAGCGGCTCGACGAGCTCGGAGTCGATGTGACGACCCAGTTCTGGCCCGCCCCGCATGAGCCGCAGCTGCCACACGAGTACCAGTTCCACCTCGACCTGCCCGACGCGCAGACCGCCCTGCAGAAGACCATCGACTTCCTCGACGCGCACACCACGCGCTGAGTCGGCGCGGCGCTCCGACGCCCGCCTTCTACTTCATCGTGTCGAGGATTCCGACGAGGTCTTCGAACGTGGTGAGCGGGTTCAGGATCGCGAAGCGCGTGTTCGGACGCCCGGCGTGCGAGCTCGGCACCACGAACGCCCGCTGCGAGTCGAGCAGTGCCGCCGACCACCGGTCGTAGTCGGCGCGCTCCCACCCTTCCCGCTCGAAAACCACGATCGACAGCTGCGGGTCGCGCACCAGACGCAGCTCCGGCCGTCGGGCGATCTCGTCGGCGATCCGTCGGGTCAGTGCGAGTCCTGCGCTCACGGCCTCGCGGTAGGCGTTCACCCCGTAGGTCGCGACCGAGAACCACATCGGCAGACCGCGCGGTCGCCGGGTGAGCTGGATCGAGTAGTCCGAGGGACTGAACTCGTCGACGTCGGTCAGGATGTCGAGGTACTCGGCGTGCTGCGTGTGCGCCCGGCGCCCGCTGTCGGGGTCGCGGTAGATCAGGGCACAGCAGTCGAACGGCGCGAAGAGCCACTTGTGCGGGTCGACGATGACCGAGTCTGCACGCTCGACGCCCTCGAAGATGTGCCGAGCCTCAGGGGCCAGCATCGCGGTGAGGCCGTAGGCGCCGTCGATGTGCAGCCAGAAGTCGAACTCGTCCTTGAGTGCGGCGATGCCCTTGATGTCGTCGACGATGCCGAAGTTCGTCGAACCTCCGGTCGCGACCACCGCACAGATCTCGTCACCGTGCTCGAGGAGGGCCTCGCGCACGCCCTCTGCCCGCAGCACGCCGTCGTCGCCGGCCGGGACCAGCAGCACATCGACGTCCATGATCTTCGCGGCCGACTTGTTGGAGGAGTGCGCCTCGACGCTGCACAGGATCTTCCACCGGGTCGGCAGATCTCTGCCGGCCGCGACCAGACGAGCCTTGGCGGCCTCGCGCGCGGCGACCAGTGCCGACAGGTTTCCGATCGTGCCGCCCTGCACGAACACCCCGCCCGCAGTGTCGGGCAGCCCGAACTCGCTCGCGAGCCAGGACAGCACCTCGTTCTCGGCGTGCACGGCACCTGCGCCTTCGAGCCAGCTGCCGCCGTAGAGCCCGGATGCCGACACGACCAGGTCGAACGCGATCGCGGCCATGGTCGGCGCCGTCGGGATGAACGACAGATACAGCGGGTGGCTCGTGGTCAGGCACGCCGGCGCGAGGACGTGCTCGAACACGCTCAGGGCGCGCGCGGCGCCGAGCCCCGAGTCGGTGATCGTCGGTCCGACGAGACGGTTGAGCTCGGCCTCGGACTGCGGCTTGTCGAGCGGCACGTCGGCTGCGAGCATGCGGCGGCGAGAGTAGTCGAGCACGGCATCGACGATCGCCGTCGATTCGGGCGAGGCCGCGTGCATGCGCACAGCATCCATGGGCGTTCCTTTACTTGTCATCAGATCGGGAGTCATCAAATCGGGAGTCTGTGGATCGGGCGTCTGTGGATCGGGAGTCGGTGGCGAGCGCATCGGACGTCGCGCTGTCGAGCACAGCGGACAGCGCCCGTCTGGCGAGGTCGGCACGGTCGCGAGGCGCCCACTTCACCAGCGAGTGCGCATTCATGCCGTCGACCATCGCGAGCAGCAGCCACGCGGCGGTGTCGGCACGGCCGGCGGCGATCGCGCCTGCGACGGCGGCACGGGCGAAGATCTCCTCGAGCGCGCTCTGCCACCCGTCCATCTCCTGCCGCACGCGCGCCGCGAGCGCATCGTTGCGGGCACCGAGCGCCCAGGCCTGCACCCAGATGAGGGTGACATCGTCGCGGTCGGCGTCGAGCAGGGTCTCGATCAGGCGCAGCAGACCGGCCCGCAGGTCGTCGGCGTCGTCGAAGGCCGTGTCGTCGAAGGCGGCGATCACCTCGTCACGCTCCGCCGCCACGATCAGCCCGAAGACGTCGGCGACGAAGGTGTCCATCCCCGGCCGGTAGTGCGCGACCAGCGCGGGGGTGACCCCGACGCGGGCAGCGACCGCCCGCACGGTGAGGCTCTCGAGTCCGCTCTCGCGGGCAAGACCGAGCGCACCGTCGAGGATCGAGTGATCGCGCTCCTCCGGCGACATCCGCCGAGCGGCGGTACCTGTTGACGTGGTCTTCATCAGGGGTTACCGTAACACCTGTTGATCGCATGTTCAATAGACGAACGGCAACAGCGAGGAGAACACGATGAGCTGGCGCATGCCCACCGAGACCGCCCGTCACGAGCGCACCTGGATGGCGTTCCCGGCCGAGGGCGAGACCCTCGGCGCGAGCGACGCCGAGCGCGAGGAGGGCTACGCCACCTGGACCGCCGTCGCCCATGCGGTCGCCGAGTTCGAGCCCGTGTCGATGCTGGTCGACCCGACCGAGATCGCGAGAGCCCGGCGCATGCTCAGCGGCAGCATCGAGATCGTGGAGGCACCCGTCGACGAGTTCTGGATGCGCGACTCCGGGCCGACGTTCGTGGTCGACGACGAGCGGCCGGGGGTTCTCGGCGCTGTCGACTGGATCTTCAACGGCTGGGGCGCGCCGGAATGGGCCGAATGGCGCAAGGCCGCGCAGCACGCGCGCATCGTCGCCGGTGCCGTCGGAGCCGAGCTCGTGAGCTCCACGCTCGTGAACGAGGGCGGAGGCATCCACGTCGACGGCGAGGGCACTGTGCTGCTCACCGAGACCGTGCAGCTCGATCCACGACGCAACCCCTACGCCGACAAGCAGCGGATCGAGGCCGAGATGGCCCGCACGATCGGTGCGACCAAGGCTGTCTGGTTGCCCCGCGGGCTCACCCGCGACTATGACGACTTCGGCACGAACGGCCACGTCGACATCGTCGCCACGATCGTCTCGCCCGGACGACTGCTCCTGCACGACCAGCAGAACCCCGATCACCCCGACCATGCCGTCACCCGTGAGCTACGCGCCCTGCTCTCGGAGCAGACGGATGCCGCCGGCCGCCGCTTCGAGGTGATCGGGTTGCCAGCTCCTTCGACGCTGAGTGACGACGAGGGTCCTGTCGACTGGAGCTACGTGAACCACCTGGTCACGAACGACGGAGTGGTGGCGTGCGGCTTCGGCGACGAGAAAGCCGATGCCGCGGCGCGCGAGATCCTCGCCGATGCCTATCCCGGACGCCGGGTCGTCACCGTCGATGCGCGCCCCCTGTTCGACCGCGGCGGCGGCATCCACTGCATCACCCAGCAGCAGCCCGCGCTCGACGGAAGCCGCTGATGTTCGACGTGGTCGAGGCGTCCATCGCCGACCTGCGACGCGCCCTCGAGACGGGCGAGACGACCGCGGTCGAGCTGGTCGATGCGTACCTCGCCCGGATCGCCGCCTTCGACGCGCCCGACACCGAGACCGCTCTGAACGCCGTCGTGGTCGCCAACCCGGAGGCACGGCGGGAGGCCACGGAATCCGACGCGCGCCGCGCCCGGGGGGAGACACGGGGTCCACTCGACGGCATCCCGTACACCGCGAAGGACAGCTACCTGGTGCGCGGACTCACCGCCGCCGCGGGGAGTCCTGCGTTCGCGCAGCTCGTGGCCCAGCACGACGCGTTCACTATCGAGCGGTTGCGTGCGGGCGGCGCCATCTGCCTCGGACTGACGAACATGCCCCCGATGGCCAACGGCGGCATGCAGCGCGGCGTGTACGGCCGAGCCGAGAGCCCGTACAGCACCGCCTTCCTCACCGCGCCCTTCGCCTCCGGCTCGTCGAACGGATCCGGCACGGCGACGGCGGCGAGCTTCGCGGCCTTCGGTCTGGGCGAGGAGACCTGGTCGTCGGGTCGGGGCCCGGCGACCAACAACGCCCTGTGCGCCTACACGCCGTCGCGTGGAGTGATCTCGACCCGCGGCAATTGGCCACTCGTACCGACGATGGACGTCGTGGTGCCGCACACCCGCATCATGGCCGACCTGCTCGAGGTGCTCGACGTGATCGTCGCCGACGACGCCGAGACCCGCGGCGACTTCTGGCGCGTGCAGCCGTGGGTGAAGCTGCCCGCTGCATCCGCCGTCCGCCCGAAGTCGTATCGCGCCCTCGCCGCGGGCGCTGCGCGTGCCCTCGTCGGCGCACGCATCGGCATCCCCCGCATGTACATCAACGCCGACCCGGATGCCGGCAGCGCCGAGAGCCCGGGCATCGGCGGCCCCACCGGCCGGCGCATCGAGACGCGCGCCAGCATCATCGAGCGCTGGGAAGCAGCTCGCCGCGACCTCACCGCCGCCGGAGCGACAGTGATCGAGGTCGACTTTCCCGTGGTGTCGAACTACGAGGGCGATCGGCCGGGCGCCCACACCATCGCCACTCGCGGCCTCGTCTCGCCCGAGTACCTGCACCGCGAGATCGTCGACCTCTCAGCGTGGGCGTGGGAAGACTTCCTCGGGGCGAATGGCGACCCGGCCCTGCACTCGCTCGTCGATGTCGACGGGGCCACGATCTTCCCGCACCCCGATGGCGCACTCCCCGACCGCTACACGGGCTTCGACGACGACATCGCCGAGTATCCCGACTGGGTGCGCGTCAATCCCGACGCCTCGTTCACCGACATGCCCGAGTTCGAAGATGGCCTGCGCGGCCTGGAGGAGACCCGTCGCCGCGACCTCGAAGTGTGGATGGACGTACTGCGGCTCGATGCCGTGGTCTTCCCCGCGGTCGCAGATGTCGGCCCGGCCGACATGGATGTGAACCCGGAGTCCGCCGACCTCGGTTGGCGCAACGGCGTGTGGATCGCGAACGGCAACCTCGCCGTGCGCCACCTCGGCATCCCGACCGTCACCGTGCCGATGGGCCTGATGAGCGACATCGAGATGCCGATCGGCCTGACGTTCGTCGGGCGGGCCTACGACGACACGAAGCTGCTCGGTCTCGCGGCAGCCTTCGAGGCTGTCGGCAGCCCGGGAACCCGTCGCACGCCACCGCCGCGCACTCCCGCGCTCTGAAACTCAAAGCAGAATTCCGGGTCCGCGCCCTAGGTTGATCGCATGGACAACGGCGCGATCTTCTATGTGCTGCTCTTCGGGCCGATGCTGCCGCTGGTCGTGATCATCGCGGCCGTGGTGCTGTTCGGCGTGGGATTCGCGCTCCATGGACTGACCGGCGCGGTGATCCGCACGATCGACGAGACGAGTCGACCACACCGCGAACGTGCGTACGTCAGAAAGCACCAACGTGACATAACACTCCTGTGACGATCGCCACGAAAGTGATATGTTCGGCACATGCACACCGAGAACGAACGCGCCCTCGAATCCGGCATCGTCACCGACCTCTCGGGCCGGATGACGTACGGCTCGTACCTGGCGCTGGACCAGCTGCTCACGGCGCAGCATCCGGTGAGCGAACCCCAGCACCACGACGAGATGCTGTTCATCATCCAGCACCAGACCACCGAGCTGTGGCTCAAGCAGCTGCTGCATGAGCTGTCCTCGGCCCGCGAACTGCTCGCCCGCGACGATCTGCGCGAGGCCCTCAAGCGCATCGCCAGGGTCAAGCGCATCCAAGACGTGATGACGCAGCAGTGGTCGGTGCTCGCCACCCTCACCCCCACCGAATACGCGCAGTTCCGCGGTGCTCTGGGCAACTCGTCCGGGTTCCAGTCCGTGCAGTACCGGGCGGTGGAGTTCGCCCTCGGCAACAAGAACGAGAAGATGCTGAGCGTCTTCGCCGACCACCCCGCCAACCTCGCCCTCCTCACCGCCGAGTGGGAGAAGCCGACGCTGTACGACGAGTTCCTGCGCTTCGCCGCTCGACGCGGGCTGCCGATCCCGACCGAGATCCTCGAACGCGACGTGCGCGAGCCGTACCGGGAGACCCCGGAGCTGGTGCCCGCGATCCGCGAGATCTACCAGGACCCGAGCCGGTACTGGGACCTGTACGAGGCGTGCGAAGACCTGGTCGACCTCGAGGACAACTTCCAGTTCTGGCGCTTCCGGCACCTCAAGACCGTCGCCCGCACGATCGGCATGAAGGTCGGCACCGGCGGCTCCAGCGGCGTCGGGTTCTTGCAGCGCGCGCTGGATCTGACCTTCTTCCCCGAGCTCTACACCGTGCGCACCGAGATCGGCCGCTGATGCACGCCGCGACGTTCTTCGACGGGTTCGGGTGGCGCGAGGGCGTCGTCGAGCTCGTCGACGGGCGTGTGCGGCTGCGCGAAGAGGTCCCGACCGCCGGACTCTCCCGCATCGAAGGCGTCATCATCGGAGGGTTCACCGACCACCACGTGCACCTGCAGCTGGTGGATCACGCCCTGTTGGCGGGCTCCCGTCTCGGCCGCGTGGTCGACCTCGGCGGAAACCCCGAAGTGCTGCGCCGGCTCGCCGTGCACAACTCCGGAGGAACACCCTCCGACCGGTCCGCCACGGGCGAATCCGGCCCGGCCTGTGCTCGTGCTCCTGAGATACCAACGCGGCAGGCGGTAGAGATCGACTTCGCCGGCGCGTTCCTGACCGCTCCGGGCGGTTATCCCTCCGACCGTGACTGGGCGCCAGACGGTTCGGTGCGTGAGATCGCCGACGTGGATGCCGCGGTCGAAGCCGTGGCGGAGATGGCGGATGCCGGCGCCTCCTGTATCAAGGTCACCAGCAACAGCACCGCAGGACCTGTCTTCACCGACGACCTCTTCCGCCGGATCGTCGGACTCGCCGCCGACCGCGGCCTCCTCGTCGTCGCGCACGCCGAGGGTGCGGGCGAAGCGCAGCGCGTGGTCCGTCTCGGCGCGGCACGTCTCGCCCATGCCCCGTTCACGGAGCGCCTCGACGACGACGAGATCGCGCGCCAGGCGGGCTCCGCCTCATGGATCTCGACCCTGGCGATCCACGACGACCCGGAACGTGCGATCGCGGTCGACAACGTGCGCCGCTTCCACGCCGCCGGCGGCACCGTGCTCTATGGCACCGACCTGGGCAACGGGCCGATGCCGGTCGACCTGAACTCGCTCGAGGTCGCCGCCCTCCGCGAAGCCGGACTCGACGACGCCGCTCTCCTGCGAGCGCTCGCCCCCGTGGACCCGCTCGACCCCACCTCCGCTCTCCTGCTGCTTCCCGACGGAACCCCCTCGTCGGCCGATCCGCTCGACGCCCGCCCCCTCACCCCCGCAGACCTGAAGGTGTGACATGACCACGACGCCCGCCGACTCCCTCCTCGAGCATGCCCGCGCTCTCGACGCGGCCGACCCGCTGCGCGCGCACCTCGATGCATTCGCCGATGCCCCCGGCGTCACCGCCTACCTCGACGGCAACTCGCTCGGTCGCCCGCTGCGGGACATTCCGGAGAAGCTCGCGGCCTTCGTGCGCGACGACTGGGGCACGCGGCTGATCCGTTCCTGGGACGAGCAGTGGATGGCGCTGCCGATGGAGCTCGGGGATCGCATCGGACGGGTCGCGCTCGGCGCGGCTTCGGGTCAGACCGTCGTGGCCGACTCGACCAGCGTGCTGATCTACAAGCTCATGCGCGCCGCCGCGGCAGCGGACCCTGACCGGACCGAGCTCGTGATCGAGGCGGGCAACTTTCCCACCGACCGGTTCCTGGCCGAGGGCGTGGCCGCCGAGACGGGGATGACCCTGCGCTGGCTCGAGCCCGACCCCGTGCACGGGGTGACGATCGCCGATGTCGAGGCCGTGGTCTCCGCACGCACCGCGCTGGTGTCACTGAGCCACGTCGACTACCGCTCCGGCGCCCTGGCCGACATGCCGGGCATCACCGCGGCCGCGCACGAGGCCGGCGCCCTGATGATGTGGGACCTGTGCCACTCGGTCGGGGTGATCCCGATGCAGCTCGACGAATGGGGCGTCGACCTGGCCGTCGGCTGCACCTACAAGTACCTCAACGGCGGACCGGGCTCCCCCGCCTTCGCCTACCTCCGCCACGGACTCCAGGGTGTGCTGCGTCAGCCGATCCAGGGCTGGTGGAGCGCGGCCGACATCTTCGCGATGGGGCCGGAGTACGTGCCGTCGGGTGACATCCGCCAGCTCCTCAGCGGCACCCCGCCGGTGACCTCGATGCTCGCGATGCAGGGGATGCTCGACCTGATCGAGCAGTCCACGATCGAGGGCGTGCGGGCGAAGTCGCAGTCGTTGACCGATCTCGCCGTGCGCGCCTACGACGAGGTTCTCGCTCCCCTCGGCGTGCGACTGCTCAGCCCGCGCGATGCGGATCTCCGCGGCGGCCACGTCACGATCGGTCACCCGGACTTCCGTGATGTCACGCGGCGGCTGTGGGCCGACGGCATCATCCCGGACTTCCGGTTCCCCGATGGCATCCGCCTCGGGCTCTCCCCGCTGAGCACCTCGCACGTCGAGACGATCACCGGCGTGCTCGCGGTGCGCGATGCCCTGGAGTCCGGTGACTTCTGATCTCACGGCCGCCCCCGTGCTCGACGACATCGATGCGCGCCCCGGCAGCACCGCATCGCTGCTGCGGACCTTCATCGGTGTGTTCCTGCGCCCGCTCGGTGGCTGGATCTCGGCGGCCGATCTGGTCGCGCTCACCGGAGACCTCGGCATCGATACCGGCCCGGCGCGCACCGGCATAGCCCGCCTCAAGCAGAAGGGGATGCTGCTCGCCGAGCGCGAGGAGCAGATCGGCTACCGTCTCAACCCGGCAGCGATCGGGATGCTGGAACGCGGCGACCGTCGCATCTTCGAGATGCGGGAGATGACGGATGCCGCCCACTGGTGCCTCGTCTCGTTCTCTATCCCAGAGAGCGCGAGGAGCGTGCGCCATCAGCTGCGTCGACGGCTGCAGTGGATCGGCGCCGGCGTTGTGTCGCCGGCGCTGTGGATCTGCCCCGGTCACCTCCAGGACGAGGTGCTGCAGATCCTCGATGAACTCGATGCGCGCAAATGGGCGACCCTGTTCCAGGCATCCGCTCCCCTCCCCGACGGCTCTCTGATCGAGGCCGCGGCGCAGTGGTGGAACCTGGAGGCTCTGCGCGCGGAGCACGTCGCCTTCCAGGCCTCGCTCACCACCCTTCCCGCCGAGCCCTTCGCTGCCTACGTGCAGCTCATCGACCGCTGGCGGGTGCTGCCCTACACCGACCCGGGGCTTCCTCCGTCGATGCTGCCGGCCGATTGGCCCGGCCGTCGCAGCTTCGACGAGTTCGCCCGCCGGTCGACGGAGCTGAGAGCACCCGCCTGGGCGCACGTGCGCGCCCGGATCGCCTGACCTGGCTGCCCCGAGCCCCTGTTCCGGTCGCACTTCCTGTCGCCTTCGCGACCCGCGAGCGGCAGGAAGTGCGACCGGAGCAACAGCAGTCGGGATCAGCCGGCGACCTCAGCCAGGAAGCCGGCGACGTGCTCCTGCAGTCTCAGGATGCGCAGGTCGCGTGCGAACTCGCGGTCGAAGCCCTGGTAGGCCAAGGGCGGCAGGATCCGCACGTTCCGATTGCAGCCGAACTCGGCGCAGGTGAGCACGCCGATGGAGTCGCCCTTGCGGCCGGCGGCTCCGGCCTTGCGGGCCACGAACAACTGCACGTCGTTGCGGAGAGCGACATCTTCGCACCACGAGCACTGTGCCCTGGCGATCACGCGCTGCTCGGCGCGCTGCAGGAAGACGCCGACCGGGGCGTCGTCGACCCACGTGACGACGTACGCCCGGCGGGGCATCTTCGGGTCTGCCCAGCCGAGGAAGTCGAGGCGATCGAAGTCGATCTCGGCGAAACCGGGAGGCAGGGTGAGGTCGGAGACCTCTTTGCGGGAGGCGTTGAGGAAGGAGGCGCGGATGGCGCGCTCATCGATGGGGCGCATGAGAGAAGTGCTTTCGGAGTGGTCGCCGCGAAGGCGAGTCGATCGGAGGAAGGATCCCGGACGCAGACGCCGGGTACGACACGACACCGGGGACGGGGGTTCCGCCTCCGGTGAGTCTTCAGCCTCTGTCTGCGGCGCGGAAGGCGCCTGCAGCTCCGCTCTGCGCCCCGAGGGCGCTCATCGACGACAGCACCCGGCGAGCCTACACCCGTTTGTTTCACTCCGTGTCGGTGGGCCTCGGCGCCACCGAGAAGACGACTTAGTCTTTCCGGAACGTCGAACCAGAAGGAGACCATCGTGTCCACGCCGCTGAACCGCCTTTCGCCCCTCCCGGTGCGTGAGCGTGCGGCGTGCATGTGCAGCGAGGGTGGCCGGTGCTCCTCGTTCGCTCCCGGACACGCGCTGCATCTGATCCAGGCGCGCATCGCCTCGGCGACGCCATCGGAGTGGGTCGACGCTCTGGTCGATCAGGCCGACGCGGTCTCCGGAGACCTGGTCGTGCGCACGCTCGACGGCGAGGCGCATGCCCTGTGGAACGGAGCCGGTGCCGCGCTCGAAGCCGCTCCCGGCACGCCCGTCGCACTGCACGCGCGCTACGGAGTGCTCGCCGTGGGCAGCACCCAGTTCAACGTCGCCGCGGTCTGAAGCCAGCTTCTGAGGAGACCCTGAACCCGAGCTGCGGGTCAGGCATTCACCATCAGCATGTCCTTCATCGCGGTGCAGGCATCCATGCAGGCCTGGCACGCCTGAGCGCACATCCGGCAGACATCGCTCTCGTCCGCGTGCCGCACGCACGCGTCCATGCACGTCTTGCACATCGCGATGCAGGCGTTGAGCATCGCCATCATCGACGCCGGGGTCATGCCCTGCATCCGCATCATCGACCGCATCATGGTGTTGCACATGTCCGCACAGTTCATGCACGCGGGCGAACAGTCCATCATCTGCGTCGAGCACACCGTGCAGGCTTGCTCGCACGCGGCGCACGCATCCATGCAGGCCTGCATGACGGACATGTCCATCATGCCCATGTCGGGCATCGACTCCATGTTCTTCGACATGGCGCCCATCATCATCGAGTCCATCGCACACCGCTTCCTTGGTCGAGGTCCGCGGGCAGGACCACCCGCCTGGCGCCAGGCTAGTCCTTCGGGAGGCCCGAGTCGATGGGGCGGAACGTTGACATGACCCGGCCGGATTGTCAATCCCGTGGCCCCTTCGACGGCCGCGTGAAAGGGTCGGGATCAATCGAATCCGCCCACGAGAGGAGCAGAACATGAGTGCTGCAGACGACATCAAGAACGCCGCTGAGAAGGCTGCCGGAAAGGTCAAGGAAGGCGTCGGAAAGCTCACGGACAACGAGCGCCTCGAAGCCGAGGGCCAGGCGGATCAGGTCAAGGCCTCCGCCAAGCAGGCCGGCGAGAACGTGAAGGACGCCGCGGGCAAGGCCGGCGACAGCGTCCGCGACGCGTTCGACAAGAAGTAGCCCCTCAGACACAGAAGAGGTGAGGCCCGCCGATCGGCGGGCCTCACCTCGATGGGGTCAGACGAGCTGTGTCGTCAGACCTTGCGGCTGCCGCTGATCGCTCGGATCAACCAGGCGATCACTGCGATCGCGAGGAGGACGAGCCCGACCCACAGGAGGAACTGGAGCGACTGCACCAGTCCTCCGGTGATCGCAAGGATCACTGCGACGACGATGACGATGATCAGGAGGATGTTCATCGGTCTTTCCCTTCTTTCGGGGCGCGAACGCCCGACTGCGGTGCCCCCACGCTAGCCGCGGGGGCTCATCTCTCCGAGGGGGTTGACTTCCACCCTCCGAGTGCGCGAAGGAGAAGAAACATGCCAGGACGACGCAACAATTCGCTGAAGGATCCCGAGCTGTACGAGGAGCTCCGGGACGACGGCGCTTCCAAGGAGAAGGCCGCGCGCATCTCGAACGCTGCGGCCAAAGAGGGGCGCAGCACGGTCGGACGCCGCGGCGGTGAGCACGGCGACTACGAGGAGTGGACCGTGCCCGAGCTGCGCAAGCGCGCGAAGGAACTGGGCCTGACCGGGTACAGCGGCAAACGGAAATCCGAGCTGATCTCCGCGCTCAGGAACCACTGAGGCTCCGGATGACCCGCTTCGGCATCGAGGAGGAGTTCCTCTTCCTCGATGTGCATTCGCTGGTGCCTGTGACGCTGGCCGCCGGCACTCGCGAGCGCATCACGCGCCTGCGCACCGGCGGTGAGGTCACGAAGGAGTACCTGACTTCGCAGATCGAATGCCTCACCGAGCCGGTTTCGACCGCCACGGACGCCGAGGCGCAGCTGAATCATCTGCGCGCGCTCATCGGCTGGCACGCCCAGGAGCAACGCGCGATCGCAGCGGGAACCGGCACGCCTTTCGCCACGACACGCTCCTCGGCGGTCTCCCCTTCACGTCACTATGACGACGTCGCCGCGCAGCTCGGGCACCTCACTCGCGATCACGAGGTCAACGGCCTCCACGTGCACATCGAAGTGGACGACGACGAGGAGAGAGTGCGGGCGATCAATCGCGTGCGAGGCTGGCTGCCGACACTGCTCGCGCTCACCGGCAACAGCCCGTTCGTCGACGGCCGGGACTCGGGGTATGCCAGCTGGCGCAGCATCCTGATCCGTCGCCTACCGGCGTCCTGGTCCCCACCGCGGTTCCACGACTTCGATGACTACCGCACCCAGGTGCGACGTCTCATCGACCTGCAGGCGATCACCGAGGCGTCATCGCTGGCGTGGGCCGTACGGATCTCGGAGCGCTATCCCACGATCGAGGTACGGGTCTTCGATGCACAGCTGACCGCGGAGGACTCCGTGCTCGCCGCACTGCTCTCACGAGCGATCGTGCTGACCGACGACCAGCCTCAGGTGGACGTCGGGGTCGACGGCCTCGACGCGTCGCTGTGGACGGCGGCTCGCCGAGGGATGGATGCGCGCGTGATCGATCCGACGACCGGCGACATCGACGACGTCCGGGCGGTCGCCGACCGAATGCTGACCATGATCGCTCCCGCACTTCGGGAACTCGGCGACGAGGAACGAGTCGGCGCGGGCATCGAGCGGCTGCGCACGGTGGGTACCGGTGCCGACCGACAGCGCGGCTCCATCGACGAGGAGGGAACACCCGGACTCGCACGACTGCTCCTGGCCGGGACACCGGCGCCGCACCCCGCCCCGCCGCCGTCGCTGCCGACGGGCTGACCGGCATCGGCCCGCACCCTCCCGCCCCGGGAGTAGGGTCGGGCTGTGGCAGCATCTTTCGCCCCGCTCCAGCGGCTCGTCATCTCGATCGCGGTGCTCGCGTCGTTCGTGACCTTCCTCGACGGCACGGTGGTGAACGTCGCGCTGCCCGCGATCAGTCGTGAGCTCGGCGGCGGCATCACCACCCAGCAGTGGGTCGTGGATGCGTATCTGATCACCCTGAGCGCCCTGATCCTGCTCGCGGGATCGGTGTCCGACGCCTACGGACGCGTGCTGGTGATGCGCATCGGACTGATCGCCTTCGGGGTGGCATCCATCGCGGTCGCCGCAGCGATCGATCCCCTGATGCTGATCATCGCCCGTGCCGCGCAGGGAGCGGCCGGAGCACTGCTGGTGCCGAGCTCGCTCGCGCTGATCACCGCGACGATGCGCGCCGACGTGCAGTCCAGGGCGATCGGGGTGTGGACCGCCTTCACCACCGGAGCCCAACTGGTCGGCCCGCTGCTCGGCGGACTGTTCGTCGACTACCTCTCATGGCGCTTCGTCTTCCTCATCAACGTCATCCCGATCGGGATCACCCTCCTGCTCCTCGCCCGCCTGCATCTGCCGGAGCATCCGCGCGGCATCAAGGTCGACTGGTGGAGCGGGGCTCTGTGTGCGATCGGTCTCGGCGCTGTCGTGTTCGCACTCATCGAGCAGCCCAACATGGGGTGGCAGTCGCCCGCCATCTGGATCCCCGCTGTCGCCGGTGCTGCACTGTTCGCGCTGTTCCTGTGGCGACAGCAGCATTCGACGTCGCCCCTCATGCCGCTGTGGCTGTTCCGCGTGCGTGACTTCGGCTGGGGCAACCTCGCCACCTTCTTCGTGTATGCCGCGCTGTCACTGAACGGCTTCGTCGTGGGTGTCTATCTGCAGCAGGGGGCCGGGCTCAGCGCCACGGCCGCAGGACTTGCGAGTCTGCCCATGACGATCCTGATGATCCTCGTCAGCTCGCGCGCCGGCCAGTGGGCAGGCAAGTGGGGGCCGCGCATCTTCATGACGGTCGGCCCGCTGCTCATGGCCGTGGGCGCCCTGATGCTCCTCTTCGTCGCCGCCGACTTCGACTACTGGTGGCAGGTGCTGCCCGCCATGATCGTGATGGGGCTCGGGCTCTCGCTCACTGTCGCCCCGCTGACCGCCGCGATCCTCGGGGCGATCGATGAGAACCACTCCGGTATCGCCTCAGCCGTGAACAACGCCGTGTCCCGCGTCGCCGGCCTGCTCGTCGTCGCGATGCTCTCGACGATCGTCGGCGGCACCCTCGACCTCGACGGATTCCACAGCGCGGCTTGGGTCACCGCGACGCTGCTCGTGATCGGCGGCGTGGTGTCGTGGATCGGCATCCGCCGCAATCCCGCCGAGCCCGTGCCGGCCGACGTCGCCGCGTCCGGCCCCGACCCGCATTGACCGTGTCGGCGGCCGCGCGCAGACTGGACGCACCGTCGCTCAGCAACCGGAGGTCATCGTGAGCACAGGACAGACAGCCCTTCCGCCGGTCGTCGACGCCGAGACATGGCGCCGCGAGCTCGACGCTCTGCGAGTGCGCGAGAAGGCAGCGACCAGGGAACTCGATGCCATCGCCGCGCAGCGACGCCGTCTGCCCATGGTGGAGCTGCCCGAGTACACGCTCGTCGGCGCCGACGGTCCGGTGCGTCTCGCCGACATCTTCGACGGCGCGTCGCAGCTCATCGTCTACAACCACATGTGGTCGGACGGCAGCGAGTGGCAGTGCCCCGGCTGCACCGGCTTCACCTCGCAGTTCACGCGGCTCGACGTGCTCGAGCGCTACTACGACGCCCGCTTCGTGATCGTGACGAACGGTCCGATCGATGAGGCTCTGGCCTACCGCGACCGCGTGGGCAACCGGATGGCCTGGTACTCGAGCGCCGACAGCACGTTCGGAGCCGACGTGGATGCCCCACCGAACGCGGGCTTCGGGGTGAACGTCTTCCTGCGCGACGGCGACACCGTGTACCGGACCTGGCACACCGAGGGCCGTGGCACCGAGCGGCTCAGCTACCTGCAAGGACTCGTCGATCTGCTGCCGTACGGCCGGCAGGAGGAGTGGCAGGACGTGCCGGAGGGCTGGCCCCAGCACCCGACCTACTCCCAGGGGATGGGCTCGAAGGAGATCGCGGAGCTGTACGGGGCGACACACTGAACCGGATGCTCCGCGGCGCGCTGCTCCCCGCCGTCGCGGCGCTGCTGCTCGTGCTCGGCGGATGCGCGGCTCCGGCGGAATCGTCACCATCCGACTCCGTATTCGACCTCCCGCCCGCCGGTGCTGTCCCCGACTATCAGCTCGGCGGCGCCTACGACCCGGCGCCCGAGGTCGGCATCGTCGGCCGTGACCGTGGCGCACCGCCCGCACCCGGGGTGTACTCGATCTGCTACGTCAACGGCTTCCAGACCCAGCCGGGCGAGCTCGACTCCTGGCCGCAGGAGCTCCTGCTGCACGCGGACGGCGAGGTCGTCTTCGATCCGGACTGGCCGGACGAGGCGCTGCTCGACACGTCGACCGCCGAGCGCCGTGACCGAATCGCCGCCACCGTGGCCCCGTGGATCGCCGGCTGCGCCGACGACGGCTTCGACGCGGTCGAGTTCGACAACCTCGACTCGTACACCCGCTCGACCGGGGCGCTCTCCCTCCAGGACAACCTGACTCTGGCCACCCTGCTCGTCGATGCCGCCCACGCCGCCGGACTCGCCGCCGGGCAGAAGAACGCCGCCGAAGATGCGGCCGTGCTTCGTGAACAGGCCGGCTTCGACTTCGCGGTCACCGAGGAGTGCGCGGTCTACGACGAATGCGGGGCGTACACCGACGTCTACGGCGAGCACGTGATCGACATCGAGTACACGGATGAGCTGCCGCGTCCGTTCGCCGAGATGTGTGCGGACGACGACTCCCCCGCCTCGATGGTGCTGCGCGACCGCGACCTCGTCACGCCCGCCGATGACGGCTATGCGTTCGAGGTCTGCCGCTGATCCGACCGGAGGATCACTGCGGCGTGAGCACGATCACGCGACCGCCGATCACCCATTCCGACACGGCGATGGCCCCCGACGCGTCGACCGCGATGCCGTGCGGGCTCCGGAAGACGCCACCGACGAGCTCGGACCGCTCCAGTTCATCGCCGACGATCGTGTTCGGCCAGCCTGGTGCATCCGCTCCCCCGGTGTCGCCCAGTCGGGCAGCGACCCGCTCGTCGAGCCCGAACGCCACGATCGCGCCGTGCAATTCGGTGACCCACACGAGGTCGCCGTCGAACGCGAACCCCGAAGGACTCGTCAGCTCGCCTTCGCCGTACGAGCGCAGGAACCGGCCGTCCGTGCCGAGCACGACGATCCTCTTGTTGCTCCGATCGGCGACCAGCAGCTCCGGTGCCGACCTGCGTGTGTCGAGGATGATGGCATGCGGCGAGGCGAAGGCCATTCCGCCGTCGCCGCCGTCGCTCGTCCAGAGCGGTTCTCCACCGCGGCCGAAGCAGTGCACCCGGCTGCGGCCGTAGCCGTCTGCGACCCAGATGCGCCCGCCATCCGCCTCGGACTCGCTCGTCACTCCGGTGGGGCGCCATCCACGGGATTCTTCGTCGAGCGCACTGTCGTCGATGACCTGCTGGGTGTGCCCGTTCACGTCGACGCGCACGACCCGTCCACGACGATCGGTATCGAGGTGGTCTCCGCGCTCCCGGTGGTCGTACTTCGTGCCGTTGTCGGCGATCCAGATGGCATACTCCGCGCCGAAAGCGTCGACACTCATGCCGTGGCACTCGGTCACCGGGAGGTCGGCCGTGCGCCGCCCGCGTCCGTCACGGAGGTGCACGAGAGCCCGACCATCCGGCGACGCCGTCACGAGACCCGCACCACCGGGACCGACGACCACGCCGTGGTGCGCCCATCCCCTGACGATCTCCCGGCTGGTCAGGAACTCGCGCCAATCGTAGCTCCGGCCGCCGATGTCCACGGTCGTCCGCGCATCCACGTTCTCGGCGTCCCAGATCCCGGTGTCCATGTCGTCCTTCATGTCGTCCTTCATGTCGCTCACAGACCGTCGTCCTCGTGCCAGTGCTCCTGCCAGCGCCAGTCGATGGGCTCGGACGCCCGCTGGTATCGGATGTCGGTCGAGAGCCGGATGCGGTCCAGCGGATCGACGTTGTCGGTGCTGGCGTGCACCACGTACGACGAGTGGACCATCACGTCGCCGGCACGGTAATTCGCCAGCAGCCAGCGGGCGTCGTGCTTGTCCGCGAGTCCGGGGAGGTCTGCCGTGATCGAGGCGGCAGGGCGCTTGTCACCCCGCGCGCGTTCCTCCGCCAGCGACCAGTGATGGCTGCCCTCGAGGTAGGCGAGGCCGCCCTGCTCAGCGGGGCAGTCGCCGAGCGGGATCCACATCGAGAGCACGCGCTCGCTTCCCTCGCGCAGGTAGACGAGGTCGTAGTGCGCCTGCGTCGCGGTGCCGATCCCCGACTCCCCCGGTCGGATGTGTCGGATGATCTTCCGCTTGTGCAGATGCACGTCGTCACCGAGGAACCACTCGAACCACCCGCGGACGTCGGGATGGCCGGTCAGCGCCGCATAGCGCTCACCGGGCACGATGTCGTCGAACAGCGCGGAGCGGATCTTCGCCCTGTCGATCTCGCCCTGCGCGCCGATGCCGACAGCGGGATCGGAACCGGGTGCCACGATCCCGGTGTCCGACATCGCGGTGAAGTAGTGCTCGCGGAACGCCGTGACGACCTGAGGGTCGAGCTGCTGCGGCAGGAACAGATACCCGTCTCGGCGCAGCCGGCCCCACAGCGCAGCTTTGTCGGTGCGGATGGCGTCGGGCACCGGCTCCATCCAGCCCAGCCGTGACGGCGAGTCGTCGAGCGTGTATCCGTTGGACGTGAACATGACTCCATGTTCGGCGACGCTTGGACTTCAGTCCATGGACTTTAACGCGGGATTGTTGGATTTTCCGCGGCGATTTCCGGGCGGATTGGATGATTCAGTCGAGCTGTGTGCGCGCCTGCTGCCGCCGGAACGTGGTGGGCGAGACTCCGGTTCGCCGACTGAAGATGCGCGAGAAGTAGGCGGCGTCGTCGTAACCGACCCGCGCGGCGATCTGACCGACGTCGAGTCGCGTCTCCGCCAGGAGGGCCTGTGCTCGGGACAGACGCACCTCGATCACGAAGTCGTTGACCGTGAGCCCCGTCGCTGACCGCACCGCCTCGCCGAGCTCGCGTGTCGTGAGACCGACCTCCGCCGCACGGTCGGTGACCGAGAGCGAGCGGGCCGCGCTTCGGGCCACCAGGTCGACGACGGTCGCGCCGTCGACTCCCGCCTCGGCCGGATCGACCGCATCGAGGATCGCGAGCAGAAGGGCCTGCGCGCCGACCGACGCGGCGATCTCCGACCGTGGCCCCACCGCCGAGACCGCAGCGCGCAGTGTTGCGAAGAGCTCCTCCGCATCATCGACGGGACGGGCCAGCGGCTGCACCGGGCGATGACGCCCGCCCAGCCCGCTCGCCTCGAAGGCATCGTAGAGCTCGCCCTCGAACAGCACCCAGTGCTCCGACCAGCCGGCGGCATCCGAACCGTATCCGTGCGCGACTCCGGGCGTGAGCCAGATCACCGCAGGGCCCTCGACCGGCAGCTGCAGGCTCCGCGGCGCATACTCCTCGTACGTCCCGCGTCCTTCGGAGATGTAGACCAGACCACGGGTCGGCAGCGTCCGCCGACTGAACGGCGGCTGGCGCCCCGACTGCTCCCCGGCGCCGTGGCACGAGATCAGGAGCCGCCGCATCGCATGACGCGGTGACGCGTAGTGGGACCAGGTAGCCGGCGGGGACATCGTCGTCAGCCTAACGGCGCGGGTGCGCGCGCGTTCCGCATCGAACAGATCTCCGCGCGTGGCACATGCCCGGCGTTCGGGTCCGCGTCAAGTCCCTGTACCCCTCTCTTTCCGCCGAGCAGGATCGAGTGTCCGCAACGATTGGGAGCCCGACACATGACCGCATCCGCACCGGTATCCGCCGCCACCACGTCCCTCGCCTTTCGCGACCGCGGTCCCGTGAGTCGCGCGGTCATCGCGCACCTCACGGGCGGGGAGGCGTCCGACCACACCACTCTCGCCGTCGAAGCCGTCCCGGCGAGCGCCGACATCGCGCGCGACGACGACCTCCAGCTCACGCTCTTCGTCCTCTACGCCTCCGCCTACGGGTCGCTGCCCTCGCTGGATGCCGACCTGGAGTGGGATGCGGCGCTGCTCGCCACCCGGCGTGTCCTGGAGGAGGCATTCGAGCGGTTCCTGCGGGAGAACGTGCGGACGCCGGAGCCGCCCGAGCCGACCGTGGACGCTGTCGGCCGTGCCCTCTTCGCGCTCGCTGAGGTCGACGCGGGGCCGAGCCTGTCGCGGTACTTCGCGAAGAAGGCCACCAGAGAGCAGGCGGCGGAGATGCTCATCCAGCGCTCGACCTACACGCTGCGCGAAGCGGATCCGCATTCCTGGGCGATCCCTCGACTGGAAGGGCGCGCGAAGGCGGCGCTCGTCGAGATCCAGTCCGACGAGTACGGAGGCGGGCGACCGCAGCGCGTGCACGCCGTTCTGTTCGCCCGTGCGATGCGGGCGGCGGGTCTCGACGACACCTACGGCACATACGTCGACGACGTGCCGGCCATCACCCTCGCGTCACTCAACATGATGTCGATGTTCGGACTCAATCGCCGTCTGGTCGGATCGATCGTCGGGCACCTGGCCGCTTACGAGATGACCTCGTCCATCCCGTGCCGGCTGTACGCCGACGGCCTGCGCCGCCTGGGCTTCGACAAGGAGGTCGCGGAGTACTTCGACGAGCACGTCGAGGCGGATGCGGTGCACGAGCAGATCGCCGCGCGCGATCTCGCGGGCAGTCTCGCCGAGGACCACCCGGAGCTGCTCCCCGACATCCTCTTCGGCGCGGCCGCATGCCTGACCGTCGACGGCTGGGGCGGCGCGCACATCCTCGAAGCGTGGTCGGCCGGTGTCTCGTCGCTCCGCCCACGGGACGCGTCGTGAGCGACCGGCCGGAGCGGGCGACCATCACGCCCTACCCCGACGGCCCGCTGCTCGTTCGCGGCGACATCGACCTGCGCACGACCGACGGGGAGCAGATCGCACCGCGCCGCCGCACCGTCGCCCTGTGCCGCTGCGGGCTCTCCGCACTCAAGCCGTTCTGCGACGGCACCCACAAGGCGGCAGGCTTCCGCACCGACGACTGAGCAGGCGCGAGCTTTCCGGCGAGCGCGATCTCACCGAGCGAGGAGCGGATCGACCCCGACCGCGATGAACAGCACCGCGAGGTAGATGATCGACGCTCGGAAGACCAACATCGGCCGCAGCTCGCCACCTCGTCGATCGCGCACGCGCATGCGGTGCGCCGAGAAGAGGAAGCCCGCGCCGGCTGCCAGCGCCGCCGCCCCGTACAGCCAGCTGACCTCTGCGACGAACGGGAGCACGAGGGAGCAGACGACCGTCGCCCAGGCGAACCCGATCACCCGCACGGCGACGTAGCCGGCATCACGCGTCGCACCGAGCATCGGCACACCTGCTCGACGATAGTCGTCGCGGTAGCGGATCGAGAGCGGCCAGTAGTGGGCGGGGGTCCAGAAGAAGACCACCAGGAACAGCACGATCGCCGGCCACTCGACACTGCCGCGCACTGCACTCCAGCCGACGAGGACGGGAACGCACCCGGCGATGCCACCCCAGACGATGTTCTGCTCGGTGCGACGCTTCAGGAGCAGCGTGTAGAAGACGACGTACAGGACCAGACCCGCCGCCGAGAGCGCCGTGGGGAGCGGTCCGACCGTCACGAGCATCCAGATGACGGATGCGGCGGCGAGCACCCATGCGAAAGTCAGGCCCGCCCGCGGCGAGATGACCCCGGTGACCAACGGGCGCTGCGCCGTGCGCTCCATCAACGCATCGCTCTCCCGCTCGATGTACATGTTGAAGGCCCCTGCCGAGCCCGCACTCAGCGCGCCCCCGAGGAGCACTGCGGCCATCAGGCCGAGGTCGGGCAGTCCGTCGGCTGCGAACACCATGACCGGGATCGTGGTGACGAGCAGCAGTTCGAGGATCCGGGGCTTGGTGAGTTCGAGGTACGCACGCAGGATCCTCAGCACGTGCGCTCAGGCCTCCGGCCAGTAGTAGCTGTCCGGCAGTGCGCGGGCGCCGAAGATCGCTTGTCCGACGCGCACGCAGGTCGCGCCCTCCTCGACGGCGATCTCGTAGTCGCCGGACATTCCCATCGACAGCTCGCCTGCGCCGATCAGGTCGGGCGCGTCTTCTCTGGCCTGATCGCGCAGCGTGCGCAACAGCGAGAAGCACTCCCGCACACGCGCGTCGTCCGGAGTCAGGATGGCGAGAGTCATCAGGCCCCGCACGCGAAGCGTCTCGTAGGAGGGCATCGCCTCGAGGAATGCGGGAAGCTCTTCCGGCGGCATGCCGAACTTGGAGTCCTCCGCCGAGGTGTTCACCTGCACGAACACGTCGAGACTGCGCCCCGCAGCCTGGAGTCGGCGGTCGAGCGCCTCGGCGACCCGCAGTCGATCCAAAGCCTGGAACTCGGTCGCGAACGCGGCGACATCTCTGGCCTTGTTGGTCTGCAGGTGTCCGATGATCGACCAGGACACATCGAGGTCGGCCGTCTCGCTGTTCTTGCGAACGGCTTCCTGCACCTTGTTCTCGCCCAGCAGGCGCATGCCCGACTGGATCGCGACACGAACCCGGTCGGTCGGCACGGTCTTGCTCACCGGGAGCAGCGTCACATCTTCCGGCGAGCGGCCCGCCCGCCGTGCGGCCGCGGAGATGCGGGCCTGGACGCCGGCGATGTTGTGGCGGAAGTCTTCAACCGTGAACGCAGTGGGGTAGCGATCGTCAGCCTCGATCGACTCTTCCATCTTTGACATAGGTCAAAGACTAACATAGTCTTAGGCCGATTCTGCCGAACAAAGGAGCCATCATGCCCACCCACGTCGCGCTTCCCGACCTCTCGTCGGCTCCGTCCGTGCGCACCGAGATCCCCGGCCCGATCAGCCGCGCGATCCACGAGCGGCGCATGCGAACGGTCGCGCGCGGCGTCGGCAGCGTGCTGCCCGTCTACATCGAGCACGCCGACGGCCCCTGGGTCACGGACGTCGACGGCAATCGGTTCCTCGACCTGGGAAGCGGCATCGGCGTCACCACGATCGGACATGGAAACCCTGCGGCGACCGCTGCCGCCGCAGCACAGCTCGAGATGGTGACGCACACCCTCTTCACCGTGACCCCCTACGAGGGGTACGTACGGTTGGCCGAACGACTCGCGGAGAAGACCCCCGGCGACCACGAGAAGCGCTCGGTGTTCGTGAACTCGGGCGCAGAGGCTGTGGAGAACGCGGTCAAGATCGCCAGGAGGTACACCGGTCGCCGTGCAGTGGCAGCCCTCGACCACGCCTTCCACGGGCGCACCAACCTCACCCTCGCGATGAACCACAAGGCGGCGTATGGCACCGGCTTCGGCCCGTTCGCCCCGGACATCCATCGGGTGCCCAACTCCTACCCCTACCGCGACGGCCTCACCGGCGAGCAGGCGGCGCAGCGCACGATCGCTCACCTCGAGCAGCGCATCGGCGTCACCGACCTTGCCGCCCTCATCGCCGAACCGATCCAGGGCGAGGGTGGATTCGTCGTCCCGGCCGAGGGCTACCTGCCCGCGCTGCAGGAATGGTGCACCCGTAACGGCATCGTCTTCATCGCGGACGAGATCCAGACCGGCCTCGGGCGCACCGGCACCTGGTTCGCGAGCGAACGCTTCGGCCTCGTGCCCGATCTGGTGCTCACCGCCAAGGGCATCGCCGCTGGACTGCCCCTGGCCGGAGTCACCGGCCGCGCCGAGATCATGGATGCGCCCGATCCGGGCGGGCTCGGTGGGACGTTCGGCGGCAACCCGGTGTCCATCGCGTCCGCCCTGGCGGTCTTCGACGAGCTCGAGCACGGCGACTACTTCGCTGAAGCGCTGCGCATCGGAGGTCGACTCCAGCACCACCTGACCGACCTCGCCTCACGCCACCCGCTGATCGGCGACGTCCGCGGCATGGGCGCCATGTACGCATTCGAGCTGAGCGAACCGGGCACTTCACTCCCGGCAGCCGGCGCCGCCTCCGCGATCGCCGCGTTCGCCGCGCAGCACGGCCTCCTGCTGCTGACCGCCGGCAGCGATTCGAACGTCATCCGCTTCCTGCCGACGCTCACAACCACCGATGACCAGATCGACATCGCGATGGACGTGATCGACCGCGCACTGACGACGCTCGGCTGATCGACTGATCGACTGACCGGCTGACCGGCTGACCGACTCAGCCGAGCGCGGCGGCCGCGTCGACGACGAGGACTCCGGCACGCCACCGCACGCTGCGGAGATCGGCGACGATCAGGTCGGGGTCGCCGTCGGCAGACCCCGCCCCCACTCCGATCACGACACCGACACCTGCCGCTCGCGCTGCCCGGATTCCGGGAACGGAGTCCTCGAACACCACGCAGTCCTCCGGAGCGCGGGCCAACCGGTGCGCGCCGAGCAGATACGGGTCGGGCTCGGGCTTTCCCCGCAGCACGTCTTCGGCGGCGACGAGGACCTGTGGGCGAGCGATGTCCGAGCTCCGCAACCGCGCCATCGCGACGGCTCGATTGCTGCTCGTCACGACGGCCCAGGCGTCGCGGGGCAGCGCGGCGACCAGTCGTGCAGCGCCCGGGATCTCACTCGTATGCACTGCCGCCTCGATCTCGAGCGCGATCAGCTCGGCGGTCGCATCGATCGCGGCCTCAGGGCCGACGAGGCCGGCGACGACCTCACTCGGTCTCATGCCGTGCGGCGCATCCCGCAGGAAGTCGAACGACGGAGCGTGCCTGCTCGCCCACGCAGCCCACGCCGGTGCGGCGGCAGCTACCGAGTCGACCAGCACGCCATCGCAGTCGAACAGCAATCCGGCTCCCGTGAACTCCCAGGATTCCCCGTTCCGCACATGTGATAATTTTGGCATAGGCCAAAAGTATCATCCGGCACGGGGGGACCGCGCCGCGGAGGGGAACACCATGCCAACGAGAATCGCCGTCAATGGACTCGGTCGAATAGGTCGCAACCAGCTTCGGCTGCTGCTGGCGCGCAGATCGGATCTGGAGCTCGTCGCCGTGAACGACCCGCGCGGCACGCGCGCCATCGTCGAGCAGCTGAAGCGAGATGGGGACAGCGGCCCATCGACACGAGGAGTGCGGCACGACGAGAACCACCTCTTCCTCAACGGCCATGCGCTCCGGATGTTCTCCGAGCGTGATCCGGAGCGCCTGCCCTGGGCGGAGCTCGGCGTCGACATCGTGATCGAGGCCACCGGCTCCGACACCCGCGCCGACGTCGCCAGGAAGCACCTGATCGCCGGAGCGAAGAAGGTGATCATGACGGCTCCCTCCGCGGGCGACGACGGAACCTTCATGCTCGGCGTGAACGAGCAGGCGTACGACCCGGACCGACACCATGTCATCTCCAGCGCCTCGTGCACCACGAACTGCCTGGCGCCGGTCGCGAAGGTCTTCCACGAGGCGTTCGGGATCGACGCGGGCCTGCTCACGACGATCCATGCCGACTCGACGGACCAGCTCTTCCCCGACGTCCCGCACACCGATCCTCGCTCGACGGCGAAGAGGCACGGGAAGATCACCTCGAGCAGCGCGGGCGTGGCACTGGCCATCGGCCGCGTCCTTCCCGAGCTCGACGACGGTCGCCTCGACGGCTACGCCGTGCGGGTTCCTGAGATCAGCGGCTCGATCACGCACCTCACCGTCACGGCTTCCCGCCCCGTGACCGCCGCCGAGGTCAAGGCCGCGTATGAGACGGCTGCCGACGGCTCCCTCAAGGGGATCCTGCGGTGCGCCGACGACGAGATCGCCGTCACCGACACCATCATCGACCCGCACTCATCGATCCTGGATGCCGGGCTGATCCGGGTGATCGGATCCCAGGTGAAGATCTCCGCCTGGTACGACGACGAATGGGGATACTCGCACCGTCTCACCGAACTCGCCGAATTCGTGGCAGAGAGGCTGTAAAGCATGACGACCCTCGACACGCGTCCGCGCACCGCGCTAGCGTTCCGGCATGTCCATTTCGAAGACCTGGGGATCATCGAGCCTCTGCTGATCGAACGCGGATACCGAGTGGAGTACACCGACCTCGGTATCGAGGCCATCGACATCGAGCAGGTGGACGAAGCCGACCTGCTGATCGTGCTGGGCGGTCCGATCGGCGTGAGCGACACCGACGGCTATCCCTTCCTGCACGCGTCGAAAGAGGCCGTCGCGCACCGCCTCAGCAGTGGCCGCCCCCTTCTGGGAGTCTGTCTCGGCGCCCAGCTCATCGCCGAGGCACTCGGGGCCGACGTGCGCCCGACCGGAGCCGTGGAGATCGGGTATGCGCCGCTGGAGCTCACCGACGAGGGGCTCAATTCACCGCTCGCACCGCTCGAGGGGATGCCCGTGCTGCATTGGCACGGCGACGCCTTCACGATTCCGGAGGCTGCCCGGCACCTCGCACGCACTCCTGGGTTTCCGAATCAGGCGTTCAGCACCGACTCCGTACTCGCCTTCCAGTTCCACCTGGAGGCCGACCACCGCACCATCGGACGCTGGCTGATCGGCCACGCGCACGAACTGCATCACAACGGCATCGACCCGCGAACGATCCGGGACGACGCTAAGCGCTACGGTCCGCAGCTCGAAAGTGCGGCGCGCACCACGATCGGGGCCTGGCTGGATGGACTCGGAAACGCGACTCCGATCGCCGCCGGCTGAGCACCGGCGTCGACGACGAAGGGCCGGGCCCGCATGGACCCGGCCCTTCGTGTGAGCGTCAGCTCGCGCGGCGCAATGCCACGCTCGGGAAGTCGATCGGGACGTCCAGCGCGATGTTCACGTAGTTCGTGAACAGGTTCAGCGCGACCTGGCCGATCGTCTCGACGATCTGCTCGTCGTTCCAGCCCTGGGCACGGACGGCGTCGACATCGGCCGACGACACCTGGCCGCGTTCGTCGACGAGCTTCAGCGCGAAGGCGAGCAGCGCCGCCGTGCGCGGGTCGTCGGACTCGCCGCTCTGCGCTGCAGTGAGGGTCTCGCGTGTGAGACCGGCCTTCTTGCCGAGCGCGGTGTGCGCTGCGAGGCAGTACTGGCAGGAGTTGCGGTCGGCGACGGCCACGGCGATCTGCTCGCCGAGGGCCGGGCCCAGAGTGCCACCGCCGAACGCGCCGAACGCGCCCCACATGCTGGTGAGAGCAGCGGGAGAGTTGGCGACGGCGCGGAACATGGCCGGGACAGCTCCGAAGGCGCCAGCGATCTGGTCGAGCTGCTCCTTGACGTTTCCGGTGGCGTTTTCGCGGTCGATGAGAGGGACGTTGGGCACGAGATGCTCCTTCGATGATGGGATGAGGCCCGGTTCGGCCACATCCCCAGTCTGACGAAATCTCTCGGACGATACGCACCAAAGAGTCTTGCTTTCATGACAAATCGTCCAGATAATGGAGGCATGCCTTCGCTCGACCGCCTCTCGCCACTTCTCGAGCGCTTCCGTGTGCGCACCCGCCTGTTCCACAGCGGGCCTCTGTGCGGAACGACCGTCTTCCCCTCGAGCGGCGGACACGGCTTCCTGCACGTGCTGCGGCGCGGAGAGATGGAGGTCACTCATCGCCGCGCCGACGGCAGCACGGAGCGCGAGGTGATCACGCGACCGAGCCTGCTGTTCTTCCCCCGCCCGCTCGATCACTCCTTCATCAACGCGCCGACCGACGAATCCGACTTCGCGTGCGCGACGCTCGACTTCGACGGCGGGGCCACTCATCCGCTGGTGCGCACACTGCCATCGGTGATCGTCCTGCCCCTCGACGAGGTGGCGACGCTCAGCCCCGCACTCGACCTGCTGTTCTCAGAAGTCGACAACGTCCGCTGCGGGCGCCCCCTGGTGGCAGACCGGATGTTCGAGGTCATCCTGATCCAGCTGCTGCGGTGGATGCTCGATCACACCGAGCGGCTCGAACTCCCGCCGGGCCTGATCCCCGGGCTCGCAGATGAGCGGCTCGCCCCTGCGCTGGTCGCGATCCACGAAGCCCCCGGCGACCCCTGGAATCTGGATTCCCTCGCACGCACGGCCAACATGTCTCGAAGCGCGTTCGCCGCCCGCTTCAAAGAGGTGCTCGGACGCTCGCCCGGCGACTACCTCACGGAGTGGCGGCTCACGATCGCACAGGAGCAGCTGCGTGCGGGCATGTCGGTGAGCTCTGTAGCGGCGGAGCTCGGCTACGCGAGCGCTTCGGCGTTCTCGCGGGTCTTCGCTCAGCGCGTCGGCCACTCGCCGCGGGCGTGGCTGGCGCTGGCCGCCTGATCTTGCCTGGTCTGAGGTGGAGGCAGGATTCGAACCTGCGTGCACGGTCTTGCGGACCGCGACCTGGCCACTCGGTCACTCCACCGGGTCGGATGCGTTCAGCGCCGCGGCGGTGAGTATCCGTTCAGGAACACACCGAAACGTCGAATCGCGTCGGTGAGCACATCGGCCTCCGGAAGGAACGCGATCCGGAGGTGGTCGGGGGTGTTGAGGTTGAATGCCCTGCCGTGCACGAGCAGGATCCGCTCCGCGTCGAGAAAGTCGAGCACCAGCCGCTCGTCGTCGTCGATGCGGTGCACGTCGGGATCCAGGCGCGGAAAGAGATAGAGGCCGCCACCGGCCGGCTGCGTGTCGACGCCCGCAATCGCATCGAGGGCGGCGAGCGCAGCATCCCGTTGCCGCGTGAGCCGACCGTCGGGTGCGACCAGGGCCTCGAGCGAGGTGTCCTGCGTCAACGCCGCGGTAATGGCGTGCTGCGCCGGCACCGACGCACACATCCGCATCGAAGCCAGCAGGCGCACGCCGGAGAGGAACGGGTCGTCCGGGTGGAAGCCGGTCGTCGTCATCCACGCGGCACGGTATCCCGCGACGCGGTGCGTCTTGGAGAGTCCGGCGAATGTGACGCACGGGACATCGGGCGCGACCTGCGCCATCGAGACGTGCTCGAACCCGGGGTAGATGACACGGTCGTAGATCTCGTCCGAGAGCAGGAGGAGCCCGTGACGTCTGGCGAGCTCGGCGATCTGCTCGAGCACCGCGCGTCCGTAGACCGCGCCCGTCGGGTTGTTCGGGTTGATGACGACGATCGCCACGGTGCGCGGACCGATCAGCGACTCCATGGCAGCCAGATCCGGCGTCCAGCCGTCGGACTCGACGCAGGGATAGTGCACGGCTCGGCCACCGGCCAGCACCGTCGACGCCGTCCAGAGCGGATAGTCCGGACTCGGGATCAGCACCTCGTCGCCCTGCTCGATCAACGCCTGCAGAGTCAGACCGACGAGCTCGGAGACGCCGTTGCCGACCGTGATGTCGTCGATCCCGAGAGCGGGAAAACCGGCACGAAGCGCGTAATGCCCGCTGATCGCCTCGCGGGTCTCCGGAAGACCTGCGGACTCGGAGTATCCGTGTGCGTGCGGGAGGGCTGACCTGAGCGCCTCGACGATGGCATCCGGAGCCTCGAATCCGAACGGTGCCGGGTTGCCGATGTTGAGACGGAGGATGGATTCTCCGCGCTTCTCCAGTTCAGCCGCGCGCTCTGCGACGGGTCCGCGCAGGTCGTAAAGCACACCCTCCAGCCGCGATGAACGTCCGATCCGATGCTCGGCGCCCCCTGGCCGAGGCGGGGTCACGCCGCTGCTCCGAAGGGACTCGCACCGCCGACGACAGCGATGAGGTCGTCGACCAGTCGCTGCATGTCGGCGTCATCGAGGTCGTGCACGGTCAGGCGCAGATGGGTCGAGCCGGGAGAAGTCGCAGGATCGATCGCGAACTCGGTGCCGGGGCGCACGAGCCATCCGCGCGGAGCGAGGCGACGGCTGACCTCGGTCGCGTCTTCGCGAGCGTCGACCCACACGTTGAGACCGCTGTCGCTCTGCACCTGCAGCCCGTGTGCGACGAGCTTCGACACGAACACGGCGTTGCGACGCGCGTAGTGCTCTCCTGCTTCGACGATCAGCTTCTGGGTGGCTTCATCGCGAAGCATCCCCGCGGCGAGCCGCTGCATCACATGACTCACCCACATGGTGCCGGGGCTGAGCCGCAGTGCCAGCCGGTGCGCGGTGACCGGATCGGATGCCGTCACCGCGAGGCGCATGTCGGGGCCGAGGAACTTCGACACCGAGCGCACCAGTGCCCAGCGCTGGTGCGTCGGCGCGATGATGCTCGAATACGGCGTCGGGTCGAGCAGCGAGAAGTGGTCGTCTTCGATGAGCAGCACGTGCGGATGGTCGACGAGGACCTCGCGCAGCTCCAGCGCGCGCGCAGCGCTCGTGCCGACACCGGTCGGGTTGTGCGCCCGCGGCGTGCAGACGATCGCGCGCGCACCGCTCTCGAGGGCGATGCGCAGCCCTTCGACCGTCATCCCCTCCCTGTCGACGGGGATCGCCACCGGGACGTATCCGGCGAGCCGCGCGGTGTGGATGCTGGAGAGGAAGCACGGGTCTTCGAGCCCGACCCGGTCGCCCTGCACCAGGGTCTGTGCGAGCAGACGCTCGACGGCATCGACCGCTCCGGCCGTGATCGACAGGCGGAACGGGCGTGGGTGATCTGTGGCGATCCACTGCGTCGCCCACTCGGCGAGGTCGGCGTCGATCACGGATTCGCCGTACAGCACGTGCGAGGGCGTGACCGAGGCGAAGGCTGTGGCCAGGTCGGGGAGGTGCGCGGCGTCGGGGTTGCCGCTGCCGATGTCGCGCAGCACCGACCCGGGCGTGAACCCCTCGTCGGGGTTCTGCTCCGGGCCGAGCACGGTGGTGCCGGTGCGGCCGCCCGTGACGGCGATCCGCGCGGTGACCAGCGAACGGTAGGCGGCCAGCACCGTGTTGCGATTGACGCCGAGGCGGGCGGCAAGGGAGCGCACCGAGGGAAGCTGGTCGCCGGGTGCGTATGCCCCGCGCTCGACGAGGTCGCGCACACTCTCGGAGATCTCCGCTGCAGTCGACCCGGAGATGCCGGCCGAGACGTCTTCGCGATCGGTTGCCTGAGCCATGGTTCGACCGTATTCGATCTTTTGACCTATGTCAAAGATTCACGCGGCTTTTCATGGCGATCCGGGGGTGCGCGTCGGAGGCACGGTGCACGATGAGAGCATGACCGACGGCTATGACCCCGACTTCCTCGGAACAGGACTGCCCATCCCCCGTCCCGCCCAGGTTGTCCGCCCGCTCCCTTACCCGCGTTTCACGGTTCTGCTCGACCCCAGGCGGCGGCTCGCGGCGGTGACAGCGGTGAACATCGACGGTGCCGGCCTGCAGAACCTGCCGCGCACCGGAGAGTGGCGACTCGACGAGCGGGTCGCCGCTGACGAGCAGACCGGACCCGCTGTGTACGCGCGGAACGACCTCGACCGCGGTCACCTCGTGCGCCGACGCGACCCGGGATGGGGCTCGGTCGCGGATGCGCGCCTGGCGAGCGAAGCGACCTTCTTCTACCCCAACGCCGCGCCCCAGGCCGCCGGCTTCAACCAGTCCAAGGAGCTCTGGCTCGGCCTCGAAGACCATGTGCTCACCTACGCGGAGGCGACCGATCAGCGGGTGTCGGTGTTCACGGCCCCAGTCCTCGCGGAGGACGACCCCGCGTATCGCGGCATCCGGGTGCCGCTGCGCTTCTGGAAGATCGCCGCCTGGCGGAGTCAGGATGCCCTCGCCGCCGCCGGCTTCGTGCTCGATCAGTCCGAGCTGATCGACACCGGCGGTGAGACGATCGCCGTCCCGCCACTCGGGGCCTTCCGCACGTTCCAAGTGCCGATCGCCGACATCGCCGCTCTGACGGGTATCGACTTCGGCGCACTGGCCGAGGCCGACGTGCTCGTGCGACCGGGCGCTCGCGAGTCCGAATGGCGGACCCTCGGCACTGCGGATGACATCGTGCTGTGAAGCGGGTCCGAGCCCACCGCACCGATTCCGCGCGCGGCGAGACAGATCCGGGATTCGCGCTGTAGATTAAATATAACAATTCGGTGCAGGGGGACGGTCAACAGTGCTCTACAAACAGGTGTACGAGTCGTTGCGCGAAGCGATCGCGCAGGGAACATACCCCGTCGGCGACAAGCTGCCGTCCGAAGCCGAGCTTTCGAAGCGATTCGACGTGAGTCCGATCACCGTGAAGCGTGCACTCGAGCTGCTCCGTACCGACGGAATGATCATGCGCCGCCCCCGCATCGGTACCGTGGTCACGAGTTCGACCCCGACGGCCGCTCGCGCCGGGGCTAACCCCGAGAACTCGGCGCATCTGATCGGCTGCGTGCTGACGAGCTTCGACGACACCTTCGGGAACAAGGTCATCGAGGGCATCCTCGCGGCCGCCGGCGCCGACACGCACATCATCATCAAGCGCTCCGGAGGCGATCGCTCCGAGGAGGACGCCTGCATCCGCGCCCTCGTCGACGCGGGCGTCGAGGGGATCATCCTCCTGCCCAGTTCGTCGGAGTACATTCCCCCGGCCGCGCTCGAACTCGTCACACGACGATTCCCCGTGGTCATCCTCGACCGCCTCTTCGACGGCATCCCGGTCTCTGCGGTCTGCTCGGACAACCTGAGCGGCGGCCGCACGGCGACCGAGCACTTGCTCGGGCTCGGACACCAGACCGTCGGCTTCGTGAGCTCGGCGAGCCACGTCTCGTCGAGCGACGATCGACGAAACGGCTACATCCACGCGCACGCGACGAACCACCTGCCGCTCGAGAACCGCGCGGAGCTGCACACCATCGGCTCCACCGTGCCAGGGAGCACGGACACGGTGGAGGACGACATCGAGCGGCTGGTCGAGTTCGTGCGGGAGCATCCGGACATCACCGGATACGTCGCCGCGGAGTACAACATCGCGCTCATGCTGCGTGAGGCCTGCGACCGCATCGGCCTGCGTATCCCCGAAGACATCTCCGTGGTCTGCTTCGACCACCCAGACGCGTTCTTCGACACCGGGATCTTCCGCTTCACGCACATCCGTCAGGCGCAGCGCGATCTGGGCGTCAAGGGCGTGGAGTCCGTGCAGCGCCAGATCGCCGCGCCGCACGCGATCGAGAAGATCGTCCTGCCGACCGAGCTCGTGCTCGGCGCCTCCACCGCCGCGCCTCGCCCCTGACGCACGATGCCCACCGGGCTGCGGGTGCAGCGCGATGGGCATCGGCGAGGCGAACGAGGCTACTCGGCGGCGTGACCCGCCCCTACCGTCACAGCCTCCGCGCCTTCAGCGCGGGCCTCGAGCCGCGCACGCTGCTCGACGGCGAAGATCGCGCTGAGCGCCGTGGAGTACGGAACCCACTCCGCCGGCGCCTCGGACCAGTCGTTCCCGGGGCGCAGCAGACCATCGACCTGCCCGTTCGCCCACAGGGCGTCGGTGCTCGCGCGCAGGAAGCCCTCCAGCACCGCGCGCTCGTCTTCGAAGCGGTCCTCACCCGGCAGTACGGCCAGAAGCTCGCCGAGATAGCGGTAGTACACGCCCTTGAACAGCCCCTCGTCACCGCCGTCGCCCTCGTCGCGGAACACCGATCCGTCGCTGAGCTCCCGCACCGCGGTCACCGCCGTCTGCACGGCGCGGTCGAGGTAGCGGCGCTCCCCCGTCGCGGCATACAGCTCGACGGCCGCGCCGACATAGAGTCCCTGGTTGTAGGTGAACCGCCACTGCGAGTCGACGGCGCCGTCATCGTTGCGGTTGATCCCGTCCTCGACGAAGCCATCGGCGCCGACGAGATTCTCCGTCAGCCAGTCGAACGCCCGTTGCGCGTAGGTCAGGAAATCGCGGGAGGCGTCCAGGCGACTGAGGCGCACCCCCAAGATCACGAGCGGCCCGTTCGCAGGTGTGTTCTTGTATGCGAGCTGCTGCTTGCGCCACGCGAGGCTCCAGCCCAGAGTTTCGTTCCACCCCTCCGCGACGACATGCTCCCAGATCGCGATGGCCTCATCGAGGTACCGCTGCTCGCCTGTCGCCGCGTGCATCCGCTCGAGCGCGAGCGCGAACCAGAGCATGTCGTCGAAGTAGTCGTTGAAGAGCTGATCGCCGTTGCGCTCGATGATGTTCGCCCTGGCGCGGTCCGCCTGCTCGAGCCACGTGCGATCCGCGGTCCGCGCCCAGGCATCGACCCGCCCATCGATCACGTGAGCGAGCCACCAGTAGTTGAAGACCTCGGTGTTCCCGCGGTCGTGCGGGTGGCTGTTGGCGAGATACTGCGTGCCTTCCACGCCGAAGAAGTGGTCGAGGCTGCGCTGGGCGACGTCCGCATGTGCGGACCAGGTCTGCGCGGGAGTGCTGGTCATGATTCCTTTTCCTGTGTCGCAGGAGCGACGTTCGGGGATGGTCGGGCGAGCGGATACCGGCCTAGCGGTTCTTCGCGAGGATCTGATCGCCCTGCGTCTGGGCATCCGACAGCGCCTGCTCCGCGGAGATCTCACCGGAGAGGAAGCGCTCGAGCGCCGGCACGAGCGCCTTGCCCTCGACATCAGAGAAGCCCTGCACGTTCGGTCGGGCCTGGGCGTAGTTCATCGTCTCGATGAAGGCGGCGTAATGCTCGTCTTCCGTGAAGAACGGGTCGTTCGCGGCATCGATGTTGGCAGGGATCCAGCCCGAGATCTCACCGAAGGCGACGCCGTTCTCGGCCTCGGTGGTCCACCACTTCATGAACTCCCATGCGCCTTCGGCGTTCTTCGCCCCCTCCGGGATCACGAGGCCGAAGCCGCCCATGTACGCACCGGTGTCTCCGTCCGGGCCCGCCGGGGGCTGGGCGACGCCGTACTCGAGCCCGTCGACCTGGTCGAGAGTTGACAGCGCCCACGGTCCGTCGAGCTTCATGGCCGTGCGCCCCTCGGCGAAGGCGTCACCGGTGTCGCCGAAGCCCTGCTCGTACACGCCCGCGTCGAGCAGGCTCTGCCAGAAGTCGAGGACCTCGAGCCCCTCTGCGCTGTTGAACGCGGTCTTCGTCTCGTCGTCGTTCAGCAGCTGTCCGCCCGCCTGGGCCAGGTACATGCTGAACAGGCCGGGGTCGCTGAGGTCGAAGCCGGCTTGGGTGAGCTTGCCACCATCGCGCACGGTCATCGCCTCGGCAGCCGTTCGCAGTTCGTCCCAGTTCGTGGGCGCGGTCACACCGGCTCCGTCGAGAAGCGACTGGTTGTAGATCAGCGAACGGTTGTCGACCAGCAGCGGCAGGCCGTACAGCTTTCCGTCTACCTCCATCTCACCGAGCGCCGGCTCGTAGAAGACGCCGGTGTCGATGTCGTCCTCCTTCACGAAGTCGTCGATCGTCGCGAGCGCGCCCTTCGGCGCATAGAGCGAGGTCTGATAGCGGTCCCAGAGGACCACGTCGGGCACCTGCCCGCCAGCGAGAGCGGTGAGCAGCTTCTCCTCGACGAGCTCCTGCGGCACGTAGCTGACCTCGTAGTCATCCTGCGAGTCGTTGAATCGTGCAGCCTGCTCTTCGAGCTGCTTGACCTGGTCGCCGGACCAGGACCCCCACATGACGACGGGCTCGGGCCCGTCGCCCGCGCCGGTGTCGCCGGCCGAGCAGCCGGCCGCGGTCACCGCCAGTGTCGCCACGCCCAGCAGGGTAAGGGCTCGCAGGTGCTTCTTCATCGAAATCTCCTTGGTGGTTCGGATGGTGTTCGGGTGTGCTGAAGGAAAGTGCGGACAGGAATGCCGGCGCTGCGGACGAGAACTACTTCGCGCCCACGTGGGCGACGCCCTCGATGATGTAGCGCTGGGCGAAGAGGAAGACGAGGAGCACGGGGAGGCTCGCGACCACGGTGCCGGCCATGAGCGGCCCGAACGCGGTCTCGTAGTTGTTGACGAACGATGCGAGTCCGACCTGGACAGTCATCATGTCCTGACTGTTGAGCACGATGAGCGGCCAGAGGAAGTTGTTCCACCCAGCCTGGAAGCTGATGATGCCGAGCACCGCGAGACCCGCCTTCGCGAGGGGGAAGTAGATGATCGCGAAGATCCTGAACTCACTGGCGCCGTCGATCCGCGCGGCTTCCCCGAGCTCGTCGGGCAGGGTCTCGAAGAACTGCTTCATGAAGAAGACGGCGAACGCGCCGGCGGCTCCGGGGATGATGACGGCCCAGTAGGTGTTGATGAGGCCGAGGCCCCCCTGCCCGAAGACGTCGTTGCCACCCGCGAACGGGATCGACCGCAGGATCAGGAACGACGGGATCATCGTGATGATGCCGGGGATCATGAGTGACGAGAGGAACACCGCGAAGACCGCCCCGCGGCCACGGAACCGCAGCTTCGCGAGGGCGTACCCGCCGAGAGCTCCGAAGAAGATGTTCGTCGCCGCGCCGCCGACACCGAGCACGAGGGAGTTCACGAAGTAGCGCCCGAACGGGACCTCCTCGAACACCTGGAGGTAGTTCTCGATGGTCGGGTTCGCCGGAATGAGGTTCAGGGCGCCGGACAGGATCTCGCTCGCCGGCTTCAGCGATGTCGAGATCGTCCACACGAGCGGTGCGACCGTGACGATGCTGATCAGCACCACGCCGACGTACCAACCGATAGTGCCGAGGCGCTGCCGCGGGGTCTTGCGCCGGGTCGCGGGGATCGGACGCATGGCGGTGCTCGCCGCGAGCGCCGTCTCCAGCGCCCGACCGCCATTGAGCGTGTTGGTCATCAGACGTCCTTCCTGTTCGTGATCTTCGCGTTGAGCAGGGAGAAGATGAGGATGATGAGGAAGAGCACGAACGAGAGGGCGGACGCGTAGCCCATCTCGAGGGCGCCGAATCCCTTGTTGTAGATGTAATAGACCATCGTGACGGTCGAGTTTCCCGGCCCGCCCTTGGTCAGGACATACGCCTGATCGAACACCTGGAAGGCGCCGATGATGAGGAGCGTCGACACCAGGAACGTCGTGCGGGTGAGCGATGGCAACGTCACGTACCGGAACTGCTCCCAGGCGTTCGCACCGTCGATTCGTGCCGCCTCGTAGAGCTCGCCGGGCACCCCCTGCAGTCCCCCGAGGAAGATGATCATGTTCGCACCGAAGCCGGCCCAGACACTCATCATGACGATCGCGATCATCGCCCACTGCGATTCGTAGAGCCAGGCGGGACCGTCGATGCCGAACCAGCTCAGGACCACGTTCAGGAGCCCGTTCTGCGGGTTCAGCATCCAGAACCAGATGGTGGCTGTCGCGACCGTCGACGCGACGACTGGGATGTAGAAGAGCGTGCGGAAGAGACGGACGGCGCGGTGTCGTCGGTTCAGCAGCATCGCAGTGCCCAACGCCACGACGAGCCCCGCCGGCACGTAGAGCACCGTGTAGTAAGCCGTGTTCCGCAGGGCTATCCAGAAGAACGGATCGACGGCGATCTCGGCGTAGTTCTCCAGGCCGAGCCATTCGAAGTCGCCGACGATCGCATAGTCGGTGAAGCTCAGCACCAGCGCCATCACGATGGGCAGCGCCATAAACACGACGAAGAGGACGCCGGGAACGAGAAGGAAGAGCCAGGCGTTCCACGTCATCTGCCTCGCGGACGGATTGCCGCGCCTGCGGCGTCGAGGCGGTGCGGTCTCGGTCGGAGGCTTCGGCGAGGCCGCCGGTGCGGGCCGCGGCGGAGTGGCAGTCGGCGCGCTCATGCCGATCGCGCTTCCGTGAGTGGGCGACGCACCACGGTGCGAAGCCCGGCGACGTCGAGCACGAGCTCGCAGAACATCGCATTGGCCCAGGAGAACCAAGGACGCGTATAGACCTCCGGGTCGGTGGCGAGGAACGACTCGTGCATCAGGCCGGTGCCGGCATCCGTCTCGAGCAGCAGCTGGATGATGCGCGCCTTCTCGTCTCGGTCTCCGGTGGTGAGCCCCTCCACGCAGAGCGCGATCGGCCAGATATGGCCGTCCGGTGTGTGCGGGCTGCCGATGCCCCGTGCGATGGTTCCCGATGCGAGCGCTCCGGACACGTAGGTCAGGTTCGCCGGGCTGAGGAGGAATCCGCGCGTGGCGAGGTAGAGAGGATCATCTGTTCCGCACCAGCCCAGAAGAGGCAACGAGAGCAGGCTGGGCACGTTCGCGTCGTCGGTGAGGAGCACCTCGCCACGGCCGTCGATCTCATAGGCGTAGACGTCGCCGTGGCCCGCGACATCGGTCACTGCGTGCTCGGCGATGCCGCGCTCGATCTCGGCGCGGAGGTCACGCGCGCTCTCGGCGAGATCGCCGTCGTCGAGGACCTCCGTCGCGATCGCCTCGATGTGGGAGAGCTCCACCGCGGCGAACATGTTGCCGGGAACGTTGTACCCGTGGGTGCACGCGTCGTCGCTGGGGCGGAAGGCCGACCACGTGAGCCCCGTCGGCACGGTCTCCTCTCCGAGGCCGTCGCGGACGAGGGTGTCGCTGGGCGGGCAGTCGAATCGCTGGAACCGATAGCGCGACCGAGCGTCATGGTCCTGCTCCGTGCGCCAGAGCGCGATGATACGACGGGCGGCGTCGGCAAACGCCGCACCGAGATGGTCGGTCCTTCCGGTTGCGCTCCAGAGGTCGTGAGCGAGCTGCACCGGATAACAGAGCGAGTCGACCTCGTACTTGCGCTCCCACACCCACGGCGACTGCTCGGTCAGGTCGGACTGGTGCCCGTTTCCGTTCGGCTCCGCGTTGAAGGCGTTGGCATACGGGTCGAGTCGGATGTACTCGATCTGGCGACGGGACACGGCAGCGATCATGTCGGAGATGCCGGAATCCTCTGCGGCGAAGTGCAGATAGGGCGTGAGCTGCGCCGTCGAATCCCGCAGCCACATCGCCGGGATGTCGCCGGTGAGCATGAAGAGCGTTCCGTCCGGCATCTCGGTCAGCGTCGTGCCCAGAGTGTTCGCGAAGCAGCGCGCGAAGACGGCGACGGTCGCCGCGTCCACTCGTTCTCCGACGCGGTCGACGACGGATTGGACGAAGGCCGAATGGGTGTGAGCCACGGTGCTCCTCGGTAGGTGTCAGGACTCGCCCTGCACTGGGCGACACGGCCGAGTATAGGACGGAAATCGGAATCCGTCTATTAAAAGCTTTAAATATGTGGATTGCGACGCCTCAAGCGCTGAGAGGCTTGTGCTCCCGACAAGACGGGGATAGCTTGACCGCATTCAATATGTTTATTCCTGGAGGAGAGATTTCAATGAAGAGACCCACCGTCCTCGCCGGTACCGCGCTGCTCGTCGGCGCTCTCCTGGTTCCCCAACCGGCCCAGGCACTCACCGCGCCGCAGGCCGCCGACTCGTTCAGCGACTTCGTCGACGTCTACTGGGACGACAGCGCGAACTATTTCTTCACCTACAGCGACCATCAGATCCACCCGGAGCACGCGCACGGACCCCAGAGCGGCCTCTATACCGACTACTGGTGGGAGGCGCAGCTCTGGGAGATGGTGATGGACGTGTACGAGCGCACGGGCAGCACCGAGTCGAGGCAGATGATCGACGACGTCTACGACGGCTTCCAGACGCAGTACCCCGACTTCCGGGACAACGACTGGAACGATGACATCGGCTGGTGGGCCCGCGGCGCCATCCGGGCCTACGAACTGACCGGCGACGTCGAGTACCGCGACGACGCGATCGAGATGTTCGACTTCATCTACCAGTACGCGGATGCCACGTACGGCGGCGGCATCTGGTGGAAGAACGTCGACATCGGCGACGGCGAACGCAACGAGAAGAACGTCGCCACCAACGCGACCGCCGTGTACACCGCGATGAGGATCTACGCCGCCACCGGCGACATCGCCTACAAGACCAAGGCCCAGAGCCTGTTCAGTTGGCTCGACTCGAACTTCTACGCGAACGGGAAGCTTCGCGACCACATCGAGGGGACGGGACAGTACGTCGACTGGGACTGGACCTATAACCAGGGCAATTACGCGGGCGCCGCACTCGAGATGTACCTCGACTCGGGTGACCCGACGCAACTGGCACGGGCGGTCGCAGCAGTCGACTGGGCGGTCGACAACCTGACCTCGTCTGGCACTTTCCTGCGTGAGGGAGTCGATGACACCGGCGGCTTCAAGGCGATCCTCACGCGCAACATCCGCGCGCTCATCGACGAGGGCGGACAGACCCAGTACGAGCAACTGCTCACCGACAACGCGACGCAGGCGGCGAACCACCTGAACTCCGCGGGCATCGGCGCCTATGACTGGACGGCCCCCGCTCCGGAGCTGAGCATCTCGGCCACGCAGAGCCTCGCGGCAGCCGCGAGCGTCGCCATCATGCACCAGGCCGCGCCAGACGGTTACACCGGCGCCATCGAGGGCACGCGCACCTACGAGGCGGAGAACGCCGAGCGTTCAGGGGTCATCTCGGAGAGTGGCCAGAGCGGATACAGCGCCCGCGGCTACATCGGCGGCTGGATCGGCGACGGCTCCGGCGTCGCTTTCCATGCGAACGTCGTCGACGCCGGTACCTACGACCTCCAGTTCCGCTACACGGCGGCGGCAGGCAACGCCGTCAGAGCGCTGACGGTGAACGGGACCCCGACGTCGGTGTCGTTCCCCGGAACCTCGAGCTGGGGCGACTGGCAGACGAAGACGGTCAGCGTCACGCTCGCCGCCGGCTACAACCGCATCGATCTGCGGATGGACACGGGCACCGGCAGCACGAACTACGTGAACCTGGATCGGATGATCGTGGCCGACTGATGATGCTGCGCGGAGGGCCGACCCCGGGGGATCCTGGACGGCTCTCCGCGGAGCAACAGGAATCCCCACGCAGCCGCACCCGCCACCCGATACCCCTGCGGCCCGCGTGTACGTGGGCCACACTGGATCGATGGAGTTCAGCGGACACCTCCCCACCGACGCCCCCGACCCGAGCATCGAGTCAGAGGCCCGAGTGCGGAGCCTTCGGTTCCCCGTGTTCGAGCTCAGACCACAGCAGACACTCACCCGCGTGCCGATCGCCGGGTTCATGGAGAGCACCGGTGCGCCGGGACTCGAAGAGGTGTCGACGTCGTTCAGCTACACGCTGTGGCGCTATCCCGGCAACCACGCCGATCCGCGCAACGAGGTCGAACTGGATGAGGCGACGAGGCGTTCCCTCGAAGAAGAACCTCCGTGGGAACGCCCCGCCTGGCTGATCGAGCAGGTGAGGCTCTTCCGGTACCCGATGCTGTGGGAGGCGATCCGCACCTCCTGGCATGCTTCCCCTGGCCCCGAGCGGAGCTCCCTCTCCGAGCAGCTCGTCGCCCACACCAACCACATCCTGCGCAACCAGTTCCGCGAGGAGCTCGGGCTCTCGCCCGACCCGCGGTTCGACGCCGATGAGGCATGGGAAGCCACGACCACCGCGGTATCGCGCGCCTCGCTCGACGTCGACGGGGAGGACCACCCTGCCCTGCAGATCGACACCGACCCGTTCGTCTACAGCATCGGATTCCGCGTCGACGAACAGGTCGTGTGCACGATGGTCATTCCGCGGGACGCGCTGCCCTTGGTCGACCTCGCCGTCACGCGCCTCGCGCCGCGCCCTCAGACGCCGGCGCGCACCGACTCCAGCGACGGGTAGTCGCTGTACCCCTCCGCGGTGCGACCGTAGAACAGCTCGGGCCGCGGATCGTTGAGCTCCGCTCCCTGGATCCAGCGCTCGACCAGGTCGGGGTTGGCGATCACGGGGCGGCCGGCGGCGACGGCATCCGCCCATCCGTCCGCGACGAGTGCCTCGGCGTCTTCCCTGGTCGTCTCGAACGCGAAGCCGGTGTTGACGATCAGCGGAGCGCCCGCCGTGCGACGGATGTGCTGCACGAGCTCTCCCGCCGGGTCGGCATTGAGTACATCGATGAACGCGAGGCCGAGCGGGGCGAACCCCTCGGCCACAGCAGTGTAGGTCGCGCGGACGTCGGCGTCGTCCTCTTCGAGCACACCCTGGATGTTGTGCTGCGGCGAGAGCCGGATGCCGGTGCGGTCGGCTCCTACTGCGGCGGCGACGGCCGCGGTGACCTCGATCGCGAAACGCGCGCGGTTCTCGGGCGATCCGCCGTATCGGTCGTCGCGGATGTTCGACACCGGAGACAGGAACTCGTGCACGAGGTAGCCGTTCGCACCGTGCACCTCGACGCCGTCGAAGCCGGCGGCGATCGCGTTGCGCGCTGCCTGGGCGAACTGCTCGACGACCTCAGGGATCTCGTCGAGGGTGAGCGCGTGCGCGACCGGCAGGTCGGCCTTGCCCTCGGGTGTGCGCGTCTGTCCGGGGGCTGCGAGCGCGCTGGGGCCGACGACGCGCGCCGCCCCGGAGATCGCGGGGTGCCCCACGCGTCCGCCGTGCATGAGCTGCATGACGATCGTTCCGCCGGCGTCGTGAACCGCCGCTGTGATCGGCTTCCACGCCTCGATCTGCGCGGGCGTCACGATACCCGGCTGCCCGGGGTACGACTTGCCCTCGGCCACCGGCCAGACGCCCTCGGAGATGATGAGCCCTTGCCCCGCGCGCTGCCGGTAGTACTCCTCCATCGTCGCGGTGGGCACACCGTCGTCGTCCGCACGGGTGCGGGTGAGGGGCGCCATGACGACGCGGTTGGACAGCTGCAGGGCGCCGAAGGCGGCCGATTCGTAGAGAGTCACAGAGGGAGGTAAGGCACGAGCGGAGCGCCGTATTCCCCTCAGCCGCTCCCCTCAGCCGCCGAGGCCCGCGAGCAGGTCGGCGAAATGGTCGAGGTCGGCGGCGGTCCAGTTGCGCAGGCGCTCGCCGATGCGCCCCTCGTACTGGGAGCGGGCGAGCGCCACTCGCTCCTGCGCGAGGTCGGTCGCCACGAGCACGCGGGCCCTGCGGTCTTCCGGGTCGGGCACACTCTCGACGAGGCCCAGCTGCTCGAGCTGTCGCACCTGACGACTCACCGCCGACTTGTCGGTCTGCAGCCGTTCGATGATCGCACCGGCCGATGTCGCCTTGCCCGTCGCGATGGAGGTCAGCACCTGATAGCCGAGGGGCTGCAGGTCGGGGTGCACGGTGGCCGCGGCCTCGCGCCACCCGATGCGGATCCGCGCGAAGAGCCGCCCCAGCTCCTGCTCGACCCTGGTGACGGCCTGGTCGAGCTCTCCGTCTCCCAACCGGTCGGAGGAGTCGGCGGATGCCGGGGTCACGGCAGGGGCATCGGAAGGGGCGTCGGGCGAGGCGCTCATGCTCGCCAGTGTACGGCGAAGCCCCGCTGTCGATCGTGACAGCGGGGCTTCGGGTCAGACCTCCGCGAGCAGCCGGAAGACCTTGGATGCCGCGTGGATCTCGTCGGGAGTCAGCTCATCGACGACGGCCCGCAGGCGCGTACCGTACTCGCGGCGGACCTCGGCGAGGGATGCACGTGCGGAGACGGTCGCCGTCAGAACGCGGAGCCGACCGTCGCGTTCGTCGGGGTGCGACTCGAGAAGCTCCAGCTCCTCCAGCATCCGCACCTGACGGCTGATGACCGACTTGTCCATCTCGAAGCGTTCGGCGAGCTCATGGGCGTTGGCGGTGCCGGCCCGATCGATGAAGGTCAGCAGCTTGTAGCCACCCACCTGCAGCTCGGGATGAACCCTCGCCGCCGACTCCTTCCACAGCGACCTGGTCCTCGCGAAGATGAGGTTCAGGTGCGCCTGGAGATCGCCGAGCGCGCTGTCGACATCCGTCGGCACGACCGCTGCGGAGGTCATGGTCTCAGCGCTCCCCGTCCTGCTCCTCGGGCTTGCGCTCACGCTCGAGCACGGTCACCGAGCCCGTCGTGGGAGCGGGCCCCACGCCCTCGAGCCGGATGGTTCCGGTGGAGAGCGAGCCGCCGACCTCGGCCTCGGCGACCTCGATCACCGATTCCTCAGCCTGCTCGAGCATCTGCTCTGCGGCGTTCTTCGTCGACAGCGGCTTGTTCTTGATGAACGCGATCGCGATGATGGCGAGGACGGCGAGCGGGATCGCGATGATGAACGAGTCCGCGATGCCGTGACCGTACGCGCTCTCCACGATCGCGCGGATCGTGTCGGGCAGCTGTCCGACCTTCGGCACGTCGCCGGATGCGAGGTGCTGCAGCGCGTCGATCTCATCCGGCGTCGTCGGCGTGAATCCCTTGAGGGCGTCGGTCATGTAGGTGGCGACGCTGGTCGACAGCAGGGATCCCATGACGGTGACGCCGATGGTGCCGGCGATCGTGCGGAAGAAGTTCACGTTCGACGAGGCGGCACCCAGCTGCTGGGGCGCGGTGTCGTTCTGCACGATGAGGGTGAGGTTCTGCATGACCATGCCGAGGCCTGCGCCGAGCACGAACATGTAGACGGCGACCAGCGGGAACGGGGTGTCGTAGCGGAGGGTGGCCATCAGGCTGACGCCGATGGTCGCGAGGACCGAGCCGGTGAGCATCCAGCCCTTCCACTTGCCGAAGCGGCTCACGAGCTGGCCGATGATGATCGACGCACCCATCTGGCCGATGATCATCGGGATGGTCATGAGGCCGGACTCGGTGGGCGTGGCGCCACGGGCGAGCTGGAAGTACTGTGCGAGGAACACCGAGGTGGCGAACATCGAGACGCCGATGGCGATCGAGGCGATCACTGACAGGGTGAAGGTGCGGTTGCGGAACAGCGACATCGGCACGATCGGTTCCTTGACGAAGAACTCGACCGTGATGAACGCGGCGATCGCGACGCCTGCGGTGACGGCGAGCATGATGCTCGTCGAGGAGTCCCAATCGAACTGGTTGCCACCCATCGAGACCCAGATGAGGAGGGTCGAGACGCCGACGGCCAGAAGCACGATGCCGAAGTAGTCGATCGACACCTTGGTGTCGCGCTGGGGCTTGGGCAGGTGCAGCGTGAACTGCAGCAGCACGAGGGCGAGGATCGCGAAAGGCACGCCGACGAAGAAGTTGGAGCGCCAGCCCCAGACGTCGGTGAGGAGTCCGCCGAGCAGCGGGCCGCCGATGGTGCCGAGGGCCATGATGCCACCGACGACGCCCATGTACTTGCCACGCTCACGCGGGGAGATGATGAGGGCGACGGCGATCATGACGAGCGACATCAGGCCGCCGACGCCGATGCCCTGGATGACGCGGACAGCGATGAGCATGTTCGTGTCGGTCGAGAAGCCGGCGATCACGGTACCGACCGTGAAGAGGATGAGGGAGATCTGGACGAGCACCTTGCGGTCGACGAGGTCGGCGAGCTTGCCCCAGATGGGGGTCGAGACGGCCGTCGCCAGAAGGCTCGCGGTGATCACCCAGGTGTACTGGGACTGGGTGCCGCCGAGGTCGGCGATGATGACCGGCATCGAGGTCGACACGACCGTGCCCGAGAGCACGGCGACGAACATGCCGACGACGAGGCCGGAGATCGCGGTGAAGACCTCGCGTGCCGAGCGCGTCGTCTCGGGGGCTGAGGATGGGGTGTTTGTCACTGGGGAACGCTCCTGCGTAGAAAGTTGATCGAGGTCAACCATACGCCGTTAGTTGCGAAAGTGCAACTAAACCCGATTCGCTCCCGATCCGCGCCTCACTCCGCCAATCTCGCGGCGATCTCGTCGACGCTCAGCGCCGTCTCGATGATCGCTACGCTGCGTCTGGTCGGCAAGGCGGACGAGTCGGACTGCAGCAGCCGGATGCCCGCCCTCAACCGCTCGACCGCGGGAATCGCGGGATCGGCGAGCCAGTCCCGGAGCGTGACCCGGACGGCGGCGACGATGGACGCCGACAGCATCTCCGCCTCGAGGGACGTGGTGTCCCCCTGGGGCTGGGTGAGGAACTCCGCGAGAGTGGACTGGTAGAGCAGGAACCAACTGCTCTCCTCGGCGACCAGGGCATCGTCGGAGTTCACGATCGCGGCACGGACCACCGCATCGGAGTGCACCGCGGTGAGACCCTCCAGAACGAGTTGGGCAGCCTCGGCCGCTCGCGCGAGCGTGCGGTCTCCGTCGCTGCGCAGAAGGTAGCCGCACACCTCGTCGTAGTACACGCCGTGATCGGACGAGACCACCTGATGCTTGCCCGCGAAGAGACGGAAGAAGGTGCGGCGCGAGATCCCCACCCTGGCGACGATGTCATCGACCGTCACCTCGGAGAAGCCTGCGTTCGACATGAGGTCGACGGCGGCCCGACGGACCGCGGTGCGGTCGGCCACCTGTCCGTTCTCATACCCGTCGTCCGGACCCTTGACGGGACGGATGATCAGAACCATGGAGCCCTCTCTCGCAGCCAGGTCTCAGTATGCCACCGCGGTTTCCGGAGAGCCCCGCCCGAGACCGGGCTCTCCGGCGCGCTCAGACGGACTGGATGACGCGGTGCCGGTCTTCCCACGACCGGCTGCCGACACCACTTGTGGGCGCCAGCCGATCGAACGCGTGCGGCACCCCCGGCCGCATATGCAGCTCGGTGGAGACGCCCGCACGTACGAGCCCGAGAGCGTAGGCGAGACTCTCGTCGCGGAAGATGTCGAGCTCCCCCACATCTATGAAGGCCGGGGCCAGCCCCTCGAAGTCCGTGAGCCGGGCCGGCGCGGAGCGGGGCGTCACGGCATCCGTCCCGCGCGCATCGCCGAGCAGGGCGTTCCATCCGGTGAAGTTGTTGTCGTAGGTCCACGTGGCGAACGGCTGGATCTCGGGATCGGGGATGACGTTCCGGTCGTCGAGCATCGGGTAGATCAGGATCTGCTTCGCGAGGGCGATCCCGGCATCACGGGCCGCGATGGCTACGCCGGCGGCGACGCCTCCCCCGCCTGAGTCGCCCATCACCGCGATACGCGTCGGATCCGCACCGAACTCGTCGGCTCGCTCGACGAACCAGCGCAGCGCGGCGAAGCTGTCGTCGATCAACGTGGTGCCGGGGAACTCCGGCGACACCCGATAATCGATCGACAGGAAAGGCACTCCGGTCGCCTCGACATACTTGGCCACGAGTCGGTCATAGCTCTCCAGCGAACCGCAGATCATCCCCCCGCCGTGCATGTAGACGACGGCGGAACGCGTCTGCTGCCCGGTGCGGCGATACCACCGCACGAGGATGCGGGAGCCGTCGGCGGTCTCGACGAAGTGATCGGCTCGCGTGACGTTCGGCGACTCGGGCTCGATGAGGTTCATCTGCTCCAGTCCCGCATTCGCGGCATCACGGAGCCCGATGGCGTCGCCGCGGTCCGTCGGCGTCGCCGCGGGAGCATCGGCGAGAGCTGCGAACAGGACAGCGATCTCTGGGTCCAAGGTGAGGGGCATCATTGCCACCAATCTCCACGCCAGCGTGGCTAGAAACGAAGTGCCATCATCTTGGCACTACGTGCCAGCAATGACAAGCCCCGACCTCGCGGCACGTGGATCTTCTCCCCGGGGGAGCCGAGGAGTACCTTGTCAGCGTGTCGACTCATTCGAGGAGCGGACGGGCGCCCGGCGCCCCGGCTTCTCTCGACGCGGCCATCGGCGACGTCGATTGGACAGTCCCTCCGGAAGGTTCGGTGAGGTCGTGGTTCTCGGCTCCGAGCGGAGACCTCGCCGTCGTCTCGTTGGGCGATCCGGCGCAGCCACGCGTGGTCCTGGTGCCGGGGGCTACGGGCTCCAAAGAAGATTTCGCCCTGATGCTGCCGCTGCTGGCACGGGCTGGCTACTTCGTGCAGTCGTTCGACATCGCCGGGCAGTACGAGTCGCACGCAGCAGGGGCGAACTCTGCGTATACCTACGAGCTGTTCGTCGCCGACCTCATCGCATTCCTCGACGCAGACGCCCCCGCGCATCTGCTGGGCTACTCGTTCGCTGGCACCGTCGCCCAGCTCGTCGCCGACCGCCGCCCCGACCTCGTCCGCTCCCTCGCACTGCTGACCACTCCCCCAGGCTCCGGCAATGTCTTCGCGAGCATGAAGTGGCTGGGCCCGCTCGCCCCGATCACCACCCCTCACCGCGGAGCCGGCCTCATGATCTGGGGGATCGTGACGAACAAGAACCGGGTCCCGCCTCGGAGGCTCGAGTTCGTGCGCTCGCGGTTCGCGCTCACGAGCCGGCGCAGCGTCGACGAGATCGTCGGCCTGATGATGACCGCGCCCGATCTGCGCAGCCGCTTGCGGGCACTGCCTATCCCCAAGCTCGTCGTCGCCGGCTCGCACGACCTGTGGCCGCTCGCCGCCCACGCGCGATTCGCCCACGACATCGATGCGGAGTTCCGCGCGTACCCGACAGGGCACAGCCCGAGCGAGACGACACCGCATCAGCTGACCGCAGACCTGCTCGATCTCTACTCGCGGGCTCGCGCCTGAATCACGCGCCGAGCACCGGCCGCGTCACTGACCGACCGACGACCGGTCGGCCTCGCGGCGTGCCTGCCGCCGCCGATGCAGGGGCTCCTCCGCCAGATGCAGCCGCACGGTCGGCACCACGTAACTCAGCCGCCGTCGAAGCGACGCCCAGTCCTGGAACGGCCGCGCCGACACCTCGACGACGAGATCCCGATCCCTCAGCACCGTCATCCCCGGCCGGATGTGGAACGACAGGTCGAAGTCGTCATGGATGTTCGTCTGCTCGCGGTGCACCTCGGCGCTCAGCATCCGCCAAGCGGAGGCACGCATCGCCATGTTCGATCCGTAGAGGGGCGCGTGCCCGAGCACAGGAGCCATCGATGCGTACATGCCGCCGATGTAGAGGTGCTCCCCCATCCAGTGCACCAACGGGGTCGAGCCGTAGAAGCGCGGCTCTCCGGTGACGAAATCGACGCCTTCGCGGGTGCGGAAGGTGCGCTCGATCCGCGCGAGCCAGTCCGGTGCCGGCCGCGAGTCGGCGTCGAGCCGTGCGATGATGTCGCCGGTCGCCGCGTCGTAGCCGGCCGCGGATGCTCGGGGAATCCCCTGGATCGGCTCGCTCACGACCCGTGCACCGAACCTCTCGGCGACGGCGACCGTGTCATCGCTGCTGCCGTTGTCGACGATGACGATCTCCTCGGGCTGCCGGGTCTGCCGGGCGAGGGCGCCCAGACACACCTCCAGCAGGCGTGCATCGTTACGCACCGGGATCACCACGGAGACGGAACGCGGGAACACGGTCGTCATCGTTCTCCTCTTTGTGCAGCTCAGCACTCACGCACAGTCTCCACCGTGCGCGGTCATCGGAGGCGATTGAGCGAGGATGGTCGCCGACATCGACACGCGCTCATCCGTTCCGGCGCATCCGCTCCACTGGGAGAATCGATCCATGACGGATTCCTTCGAGACGCTGATCGAGGCCGGAAACACTGCAGACGTCACCGGGTGGGACTTCGCCTGGCTGGACGGCCGCGCAACGGAAGAACGCCCACCCTGGGGCTATGCCCGCCTGCTGTCCGACCGTCTCGTCGCGGCCTCGGCGTCACTCGACATCCAGACCGGCGGTGGTGAGGTCCTGGCCGAAGCAGCGTCTTTCCCGCCGGCGGCCGCGGCGACCGAGTCGTGGCCCCCGAACGTCCTCCGCGCGACGCAGCTACTCCGCCCCCGGGGCGTGGTGGTCGTCGCCGATCCGGACGAGCCACCCCTGCCGTTCGCGGATGAGGCCTTCGACCTGGTCACCAGCAGGCACCCCGCGACGATCTGGTGGTCGGAGATCACCAGGGTGCTCGAACCCGGCGGCACGTACTTCGCCCAGCACGTCGGACCGGCGAGCGCGTTCGAGCTCATCGAGTTCTTCCTGGGGCCGCAGCCCGAGGCGCGTCGCGGCCGTCACTCCGATGACGAGGTCGCCGCCGCCGAAGCTGCCGGCCTCGAGATCGTCGACCTGCGCACGGCGCGACTCCGCATCGAGATCCGAGATGTCGCTGCAGCCGTCTATCTCCTGCGCAAGGTGATCTGGTGGGTGCCCGGGTTCACGGTCGAGAACAGTCGCGACCGGCTTCGAGCCCTGCACGAACTCATCCAGGAGGACGGGCCGTTCATCGCCCACTCAACCCGTCACCTCATCGAGGCCCGCCGACCGTAACGAGCGCCTGGCCTCGAGCCACCCAGCACCTAGTACACGGTCCCCATCGCCTCGCGCACCTCGTCGAGGGTCACATCCGCGATCTCGCGGGCGTGCTCGTTGCCGCGCCGGAGGATGGAGCGCACGAGCTCCTCATCCGCGGCGAAGCTTCGACGCCGTTCCCGCAGGGGCGCGAGGAAGTCGTTCACCGCCGTTGCAGTCACCGCTTTCAGCTCGCCGCTACCACCGTCGCCGATGTCGTCCGCCAATTCCTCCGGTGTGACATCCAGGCACAGGGCGGCCGTCGACAGCAGCGCAGAGACACCCGGCCGCCGCTCCGGATCGAACGTGATCCGCCGGTCCTGGTCCGTCCGCGTGCGGCGGATCGCCGCGACCGTCTCGTCCGGTGTCATCGACAGGGCGATCGCGTTGCCGTAGCTCTTCGACATCTTCCGGCCGTCCAGCCCTGGCACCTCGGGAGTCGCGGTGATCAGCGCGTCCGGAACGGGGAAGATCGGGGCGTAGCGCTCGTTGAACCTCCGGGCGATCACGCGCGTCATCTCCACGTGCGGCAGGTTGTCCTTCCCCACCGGCACGAGGTTGCCCTTGCAGAACAGGATGTCGGCGGCCTGATGCACCGGATAGGTCAGCAGCAGTCCGCTCAGCGCACGCCCCGAGGCCTCCAGCTCCGACTTGACCGTCGGGTTCCGGTGCAGCTCCGCTTCGGTGACGAGGCTGAGGAACGGCAGCAGCAGCTGGTTCAGCGCCGGGATCGACGAATGCGTGAAGATCGTCGTGCGCGCAGGATCGATCCCGGCGGCGAGGTAGTCGAGGACGGCGCCGTACACGTTGTCGCGCACGTGCGCCGTCGTGTCCCGGTCGGTGATGACCTGGTAGTCGGCGAGCACCAGGAACGTCTCGACCCCGGCGTCCTGCAGCCGCACCCGCTCCCGGATGGTGCCGAAGTAGTGCCCGAGGTGAAGTGCCCCCGTCGGCCGTTCGCCCGTGAGCACGCGGAACCTCTCCGGGTTCCGGGCCACGGCATCGGCGACCTCCATCGATCGCTGCGCGGTCGCGGTGAACGAATCCATCTGTCTCTCCCAAGAATCGGGAGCCGCACGGAGTTCTCGGGTGCTGTCACGAACTGCCGTGCAGCCCGTGAACATGCTTCAACCGGCTGCTATCGCAGCCACCACCATGCGGTGCGGGTGAAGTTCATGAAACAGATGCTACCGCGCGGTGCGATCGCGCCTCGCTCGCGAGCACGGCCGCCACCCCCGCCGCGCAGAGGACGAAGCCAAGGAGCGTGATGACGGTGAGCGGCTCCCCGAGCAGCAGCGCGCCCGCGGCCGCGGTCGTCGGGGCGACGAGGAAGAGGAGAGCGTTCAGCGCCGTGATGCCCACCCGACGAAGCAGCCACCAATACAGTCCGTAGGCGGCGAGGGTCGGAGAGGCCGCGGCGAAGACGGCGGCGAGCCAGAACGAGACGGATGCCGGCGGGATGAGCGCCCCGAACGCCGCGGCGATGGGCACGAGCGCCACGGCGGTCACGCCCACATGGATCGTCAGCGTGACGAGCGTGCCAGTTCGCGGCACCGATCGCCGCTGGAGGAACGTGCCGGCGATCAGGCAGACCATCGCCAGCACCGGCCAGACGTACGCTGCCGGATGCGCCTCGGAGTCGTCGAGCTGCGAGCGCACGACCAACAGCACCCCGACCGCCCCGACGAGGAGCCCGATCCACTGCGCACCTTTGACCCGCAGCCCGAGCAGCGGACCGACCAGCACCGCGACGATGAGAGGTTGCACGGCATCGATCAACGCCGTCGTGCCGGTGGACACCCCCGCCGCGATCGCCGCGTAGACAGCGGCGCAGTAGCCGAACTGGGCGAAAAGGCCGATGAGCGCCTGCCGCCCGACGTCGGCCCGGGTGACGCCTCGAGCCGCACCGGTGAAAGCCACGATCACGACCAGGGCGGCGGCGAGAGGGACGAACCGCCACACGAGCAGGGTCAGCGGCGAGACGTCATCGGCGGCGATAGCGGGCACGAGGAAGCCGGAGCTCCAGGTCACCACGAATGCCGCAGAGGCCGCGACCGTCACCGCGACCGAAAGTATACCGATCTGTTTACTCATCTACTCGACTATACAGGTTGGTATAGTCGACGCATGGCCGTCCCCGTTCCCGAACTCGCCCCGCTCACACCTGGTGCCACTCGCGTCCTCGATGCGGCATCCCGCCTCTTCTACGAACGCGGCATCCATGCGGTCGGTGTCGACACGATCGCGGAGGCGGCCGGGGTCACGAAGAAGACGCTCTACGACCGCTTCGGCTCGAAGGAGGCTCTGGTCGTCTCCTACCTGCAGCACCGGGATGCCCTGTGGCGCGCACATGTCGCCCGACACCTGGAGAGCGTGCCCGCGCCCGGCATCGAGCGGGTGCTCGCGGTGTTCGACGCAGCGATCACCTGGTCGGACGAGTACAGCCCGAAAGGGTGCAGTGCGATCAACGCGAGGGCGGAGATCGGCGACGGCCACGACGGGCATCCGGTCTTCCCGGAGGTCTCGCGTCAGAAGGCGTGGCTGCTCGAGGTCTTCGCCGAACTGTGCGCCGAAGCAGGTGTCGCCGACCCCGCGCTGATGTCGAAGGCCATGATGCTGCTCTACGAAGGCGCGATCGTCACGGTCGGCATGGAGACCTTCGCCGAGCCGTTCGAGGTGGCACGCGGCCTGGCGCGCACGACGCTGGAGCAGGCTGGGCGCTGATCTGCTCAGCTCCCAGCCGGAGTGCGGCCCCGACCGCATGATCGGGGCCGCACTCTCTCGCCGCTAGGGAACTACGTCGTATCGGGTGACCCAGGTTCCTGAACCCTGGTTCCAGACGACGAGGTCGTCTTTCCCGTTGGGGTCGATGTCGGCGGCGCTGGGAGCCCCGTTCCCCGGTGCGCCTGCGAGCGCGGTGGCGGCACCGAGATTGCCGGCGCCGTCCCCGACCCTGACCGTCCAGTTCGCCCCCGACCAGTACGCGACGTCGGCCTTTCCGTCGCCCGTGAAGTCGCCTGCAGTCAGGGCCACACCGCTCCCTGGCGATGCGATCACCTGGTGAGTCTGGCTGCCGAACATTCCGTCGCCGACGCCGTATCGGATGTAGAGGTGGCCGTCGAGCTGCCAGGCGCCGAGGTCGCTCTTGCCGTCGCCGTTGAAGTCACCGACGACGAGCGACGCCCCCGGCTGGGCGGTCCACGTGTACGACGTCTCACCGCCGAACGTCGTCCCTGTCCCGTACCGGATCTTCCACGATCCGGACGACGTGCCGGACCAGGCGCCGATGTCGAGCTTTCCGTCGCCGTTGAAGTCACCGCCGAAGCGCACGCCGGCCGGGGCCCACACGGTCGGGCTCAGCGGGGTGAACTGCGTGCCCGAACCATCGCCGACCCGCGGGTACAGGTAGCCGTCCGCCCCCTGCCAGGCGACGATGTCACCCTTGCCGTCGCCGTTCACGTCTCCGGCGAGCGCGGTCGATCCGGGCTGCGCCGTCCACGTGTAGCTCGTGGTCTGCGCCGTGGAGCCCGGACGCACCGTGATGGTTCCGGCACCTGCCGACACGTCGTAGTCGACGACTCCGCCGACGCGTGACCCCTCGACCACGCGGCCGTTCGTGGTGTGCAGCTTGAAGGCCACATCCCAGTTCGACGGCCACGCGTTGAACAGGATCGCGTCGTCGCCCGCACCGGGGTGCAGAAGCATCGCCTGCAGCGCGATCTTGCCGATCGAGCGCGGTTCGTTGCCCGGCTCACCGTCACCGCCGCCGGGGCCGAAGCCCGTGTAGCGCCACGCGCCGCTGCGGAACGCCTGCACCGTCTGGTACCGCGCTTCCTCGGTCAGCCCGAGGTAGGCGGCATGGGTGGCGTCATGCCGCCAGTCCTGCGTGCCGTTCGCCGGATACTTCCCCCTCCGGTCGTTGTACGAGGCGATCGCGAGATCGAGGTTCGCCTGCCCGTTGCCGAACATCCGCAGCGGGAAGATGGGCCAGAGGTTCTGGTTGTTCGTGTCCGTGCCGAGGAAGACACTGGATGCCGTCTTCAACCGGTCGTTCGGCCCGTAGGTCAGGTCGTTGTCCGTCGCACTCGAGCCGATCGGCAGGTTGGGCAGTCGCCCCTTGATCTGCATCCAGTAGGTGCGTTCCGCAGCGCTCGTCAAGGTCGTGGGTAGTGCGAGCAGGCCGTCGATGGTCTTGTGGAGTCCGGCGGTGTCGGCCATCGGATTGTGGAGCATGCGATCACCCTCGCCCGAGTACATCGGGTACATGTCGATCTTCCCGTTCGCCAGGTTCCAGTGGGTGTCGTAGAACTTCACCACCTCGCGCGCGACCGGCAGGAGCTTCTGCTGTGCGAACGCGGTGTCACCCGTGTAGCTGAAGTAGTCGAGCATCATCGAGGTCAGCTCGACGTTGTTCGCATAGAGATAGCGAGTCCAGGTGCCGGACGACCAGTTGGCTGGCTTGCCGGCGCGGTTCCAGCCGTACTCCCCACCGACCGCGTGCCCCCAGAGTCCCATGACCTCGGGCCACATCGCGCCGTCGGTCGCCGGCACGCTGACGTTCCCGTCTTCGACGGCGCCGTTGCCCCAGAAGACCTCCACCCTCTCTTTCGCGAGGGGGAGCGATGACGCGTACTGGTCGAAGTAGGGCTGCATCAGATCGAAGTCGCCTGAGGGGAGCATGCTCCAGTAGGCGAAGCGCTGGTTGAACCCGTGATAGCTGTTCCACCACCGCGCATCGGCATCCGTCGCCGTGCCGGGGGTGAAGAGCGAGCCGTTGAAGCGGATCGGCATCTGCGGCGTGCGCCCGGCGATCGCCTCGGTGTAGCGGGTGTGCAGCCAGCCCTTGGTGACCCGATCCGCATCGGCATCGCCGGTGGCGAAGATGTACGACTTGTCCCAGAATCCGCTCCAGTACTGGCGGTGCGCGGCCCGGAGAGTGCTGATGGGCGTCGCCGCGAGCGTCGACGATGCTGCGGCGATGCTGTTCTCCCACGCCGGGAGCCAACCCGATCCGAGGTCGATCCGCGATTCGACGTTGATGTCGAGGCGGTGCGAGCTCGCCGAGGCTGAGACGAGCCGTGTGGGCGATGCCGTCGTGAATCCGGGTCCCTGAATCAGCCCGCCGAACGTGCGGCCGGTCAGTGGATCGTCGAACTCCGCGGGATCGAGACCCTGCAGCTGCATGATCTCGTCGTAGCGCGAGTCGGCGTTGTGGTGCGTCCACAGGAGCTTGTCCGTGCGCGTATGCACCGTGTCGGCCGTGACCGATGGCGCATAGGTGGAGGTGTACGGCGACTCGGTGTCGACCAGGTCCATGAAGTTGAAGTTGTTGCGTGGCGGGTTCGCCACGGCAGTGGGTCTCGCGCTGGCGAAGTCGACCTGCACCGTGAACGCCGATCCGGCATCGCTCTCCACGTGGAGGGCCTTGTTGTTCGCGTCAGCCCACACCCGCGTCGTGATCACCGGGCTCGTGCCGGAGGTGATGACGATCTCGCCCTCGAGCAGCTTCAACTCCTGCCGGAAGTCGCCCGCAGCGAAGGGGTTCGGACTGAACGTGATGTCGAGACGCCCGAGTTTCGCAAGTCGCACGTTCTCCTCCCACGCGTCGCCCGCCGAGAGCAGCAGTTTGAGAGTGGATCCCTCGACCCAGACGTTCGCCGCCTGGATGCCGTTGCCGATCGGCATAGATCCGGTGACACCGGTGCTCTTCGAGGTCCACACCTCGTTGTACGTGGCGAGTCGCTGCGTGACGGGAGAATCCGCCTGCACGGGACTCGGAGGAGCGAAACCGGTGAACACGGTCGCGATCAACGCGACCGCGACCGCGGCGGTCAGCCCCCTTCGAAGATACGGAACTCGATGACTGCGAAGCATGCGTCCTCCTCTGAATGGATGACCGGAGGGCAGCAGCCATCGCATCGGGGGGATGCAGGGGGCGACCGCCGTTGGTCACAGTGATTTCGGTGTGATGCGTTCTTGCTGTGCGTGGTGCGAGTACTGCGGTCGGAAATGTCTCGGGCTTACCCCTTCGTCGCACCTCCTGTGAGACCGGTGACGAAGTGTTTCTGGAAGAGCAGGTAGAAGATGAGGATGGGGATCGTCGCCAGGAACATGAAGGCGAAGACCGCACCGTAGTCGCGCAGATACGTGCCGATCGACCGGTAGATGCCGACCGTCACGGTGTTCCCCGCACCGGGCCCGAGCACCAAGAGCGGTGTGAGGAAGTCGTTCCAGATCCAGACCCCGAGGAAGATGAGCACCGAGGCGGACGCCGGCCGCAGCAGCGGGAAGACGACCTGCCAGAACGTGCGGAACTTGCCCGCACCATCCATCGCCGCCGCCTCTTCGAGTTCCCTAGGGATGGATCGGACGAAGCCCATGAAGACGAAGACCGCGAACGGAAGGTAATAGCCGACGTTCACGAGGATCGCGCCGGGCACGGTCGACATGAGGCCGATCTCGCGAAGGATCCGGGTGATGGGAACCATGATCACGGCGGGCGGGATCATGAGGCCCATGAGCATGATCCCCAGCAGAACCTTGCCCCAGACCTGTTCGGAACGGACGAGGTAGTGCGCACACATGGCCGCCAGCAGAGTGGCGATCACCATCGACACCCCGGTCAGCTGGATCGAGTTCAGCAGCCCGGACCAGAACAGACCGTCCGGGCGCGTGACCACGCCGATGATGTTGTCGAGCGTCGGATTCAGCGGCAGCGCGAGCGGGGAAGCGATGACCTCACTGCTGGGCTTGAACACGTTGACGAGCGCGATGTACAGCGGCAGGAAGAACATGGCCGCGACCACCACGGCGACGAGGGGTCGGATCCACAGGGAACGACGCATCAGTAGGTCACCTCTCGGCGCTGGAGGACTCGGAGGACGATGATGTTCGCGGCCGCGACGATGAGCAGCATGATGCCTGCCATGGCGGAGGCCATGCCCGTGCGCTGTTCGACGAAAGCCGTCTGGATGACCTCGAACGCGATCGTGGCTGTGCTGCCGGAACCCGGACCGCCGTTGGTCAGCACCGCGATCTGGTCGTAGACCTTGAACGAGCTGATCATGAGCATCACGGTCGTGATGGTGAGCGACGGCGCGAGAAGCGGCCAGGTGATCGCACGGAAGCGCGCGACGGGCCCTGCCCCGTCGATCGCCGCAGCCTCGGTGAGCTCGGTGGGGATGCCAGCGAGACCGGCGAGATACACGACGACCGCGAAACCGAGCATCTGCCAGACGATGATCGACGACACGCTGTAGATCGCGAGCGACGGGTCGGACAGCCACCCCGGAGGGTTCTCGACACCGAGGGAGATCAGCGTCGTGTTGAGGAGACCGTCGTCGACGAGTATCGAGCGCCAGATCACCGAGACGATCACGGCGGAGAGGATGACCGGGGTGAAGAAGACGCTCCGGAGCATGTTGTACAGCCATCCGCTGCGGTGCAGCATCATGGCGATCGCGAGCCCGAGGATGTTCGTGAGCCCCACCACCAGGACGGTGATCAGGAGAGTGTTGCCCAGCGCCTGAAGGAACGAGGGGTTCGTCAGCAGGAACGCGAAGTTCTCGAATCCGATGAACGAAGTCGTCGGTCTGGTCGCACGCTCATCCGTGAACCCGATGGCGAGCGTCCACACGATGGGGACGAACACCATCGCGGTGAAGACCACGAGGGAAGGAAGGACGAAGATCGCGAAGTTGCCGGCGGACTGCCACCTCCGAAGCCCCCGCTGGACCACGCTGGTGGGCCGCGGCGCGCGTGCTTTCTCCCTCGATCGCTCGACGATCTCGATCTCGGTGTCTGAGACGGGCATCGCCCGCTCCTCTCCGGCGCCATCTGCGCCTGGCATGGGTGCCGCCGCCGCTCCGAGAACGGAGTCGGCGGCGGCCGGCCGTGGGCTCACCGGGTGAGTTCGGCGTACTTCTGGTTGAGGTGGTCGACGAATCCGTCGACGTCGATGCGACCGTTCACGAGGTCTGTGATGGCGGCGAAGACCTCGGCGTTGAAGCCAGAGGGCAGCGACGGGATGCCGCCTTCATTGCCGAACACCGTGACCACGGTGCCGTTCTCGACGGCTTCGTCGTAGAGGGCGAGCGACTCGTCGTACAGCTTCGTGGTCCCGTCCGGCACCGTGAAGTCCTTCAGCGCGACGAACAGGCCGTCGTTGAGGACGCCGCCGTTGTTGTTCTCCTGCACCTGCGACCAGGCGAGAGCCCATTCCTTGGCCTTGTCGACGTCGGGAGCGCTGGAGCTCACCGAGAGTCCACCACCGGTGTAGGTCGGCATGATGAGCGATCCATCGTCCGACGGCCATGCGAACACGCCGAGGCCTTCCTGCGCGGCCTCGTCAGGGGCGACGCTGAACCAAGAACCCATCGGATACATGGCGCCTTCCCCGGCGAGGAAGGCCTCCTGGCCTTCGGCGTAGGTCTGGGAGAGAGTCGACGGGCTCACATACCCCTGATCGACCAGGTCCTTGAACTTCGTGACCGCGGTGACGAAGTCGGGGTCGGAGAAGTCGGTGTCGCCCGAGGCGAGCTGTCCCAGGAAGTCGGGGTTGTTCGCATAGACCTCGGTGCCGATGAGGCCGTCGAGCGCGTAGATGTTGGCCCAGGTGTCCGCGCCGCCGCCGTTGATGACGAAGGGCGTGATCCCGGCAGCCTTCAGTTTCCCGGAAGCATCGAGCAGTTCATCCCACGTCGTCGGCGTCTCGGTGATGCCGGCCGTCTCGAACGCAGCCTTGCTGTAGTAGATGTTGGGGATCGTCTGGGTGTTGGTGGGCAGCTGGTAGATCTTGCCGTCGAAGCTGTTCGATGTCGGATCGATCCAGTTGTCGAGCTCCTTCTCCGAGAACTCGGCGAGCTTGCCCGCCTCGGCGAGACCGGTGGGGTTCACCGCGACCATGATGTCGGGCAGCTCCCCCGTGGAGTCCAGCTGACGCGCATACGCGTCGCGGTCGGTGCTCGGGGCGACGAGCCGTTCGATCTTCACGCCGGGAACGAGCTCGTTCGTGCGCTTGATCGTCTCGTCCCAGTAGGCCGCATCGAGGTTCGGGGTCTCGAACGTCAGGAACGTCAGAGTCACCTCGCCCGATTCGTCGGAGCCGGTGTCTGCGCCGACCGTGCAGCCGGTGAGCATGGCGACGGCGGCCGCGAGAACGCCGACGCCGGCGATTGTCTTCTTGATCACGGGATCTTCCTCGATTCGTGGTGCTGTGGATGCAGGTGGAACACGCCAGCGATGCTGACTCGGTTGTCAGCGTGCGTTCGCTACATTACTAAAGGACGCTCCTTATTTATATACGAGAGTCACGACAGGCGCAACGTCGACGCCTCTGCGCACCCAGGCGGGTTCAGAGATATGTTGAGGGAGCGGTTACCACTGACGGGGCGCACGCCCCACGAGCTAGGCAGAGAATGAGCTATCAATCGAACGGTCGGACCGGGGACTCCTCGGCGCTTCGACGGATGAACCTTCAGTCGGTGTTCCGAGTCTTGCACTCCGGCGGAGTGCACACGATCACCGAGCTCACCGAGCTCGCCCAGCTCTCCCGCCCGACCACGCGGCAGGCCGTCGACGATCTCGTCGCCAGTGGGTGGGTCGTCACCGCGGAGGCGCAGCGCGAATCCGCCTCCGTCGGCCGCCCCGCGCAGGCCTTCGAGTTCCGCCCCGATGCCGGATTCGTGCTCGGCGCCGACATCGGCGCCGCAAAGGCCGTCGTCCTGATCAGCGATCTCGAGGGCAGAGTGGTCGCTCGCGCTCGCGCCACCCTCTCCCCCGACCTCGCACCCGAAGAGCGGCTGGAGGTTCTCGGAAAGACCATCGACGAGGCCGTCTCGGCGTTCGACCGGCCCATCGAGAGCATCTCCCACGCCGTCATCGGCACTCCGGGAACCGTGAACCGCGAGGGCGAGGTCATCTGGGGGCGAGCAATGCCCGGATGGGTGGGGCAGAACCCCGCACGATGGGTCGAAGACCGCTACCCGATCCAGGCACAGTGCGTGAGTGACATGCCGATGGCCGCGCTCGCGGAGCACTGGGTGGGAGCGGCAACGCATTCCGAGGCCGTGGTCTACGTCCACGTCGGACGCCGCCTCGGTGCAGCGGCGCTGGTCGACGGACGCCCGCACTACGGCTTCCACGGAGCGGCGACGCAGATCGGCCTCTGGCGTGCCACCCCCTGGCGCGAGGACTACGACGACCTCCTCGAGCCGGGCGGGGCCGGGGCGACCGGCGATGCCTCTGCTCTCTTCGCGAAGGCCGAGCGAGGCGACGAAGACGCCCGCTCCCGGGTCGACGCCCTCGCCGACGAACTCGTCGCCGGGCTCCTGCCGATGGTGATCGCGATGGATCCAGAACTTCTCGTGATCGGCGGTGGCGTCTCCCGCGCCGGAGAGGGCATCGCCGCACCTGTCCGCTCCCGTTTCCGTGAAGAGACGCCGTTCGCGCCGGATGTCGTCTGCTCATCGCTCGGCGACGAGGCCGTGGCGCTCGGCGCGCTTCGCGCGGCGCTCGACGCCGCAGAGGAGCGGCTCTTCGCCGAGCTCGCCCCCGTCACACGCGGCTGAAGCGCACCACCAGCACCTGCTCGGGATCGATGACCGGCGTCTCGAGGCCCGACTGTGCGAGGACTCGACCAGGGAGAGTCGTGCCACTCGTCACCCACGGCATCTCGGTGTATGCCCGTGAGCGCAGAGCCGGCCCCGGCGTCACGACATCCACCCGGTAGCGGGCGTCAGGGTCGAGCCCCGGAACGCGCACGCGACCTGCCGAAGGCGCCAGCGCGGATGTCAGCTGCGCGAGCGTGAAGATCGCTTCCGACCGATCGTGCGCGACGACGCCGCGCACCATCAGGGAGGGATCGGCATGATCGGTGTTGACCGCACGCCCCGAATGCAGCAGTCGTCGATGCGACTTGTACAGGGCGACCCATTCGGTGAGCTCCGAGAGTTCGACCTCCGTCGCCCTGGTCAGATCCCACTGGATGCCCAGATAGCCGAGGAAGGCGACTCCGGCGCGGAAATCGAGAGAAGACGTCCGCCCTGTCGTGTGCGATGCGCTCGCTGAGATGTCGTTGCCGCTCATCTCGATGGGCAACAGCAATCCGGTGTATTTCTGAGTCATCGCACGTTCGAGCGGATCGGCGCAGTCGCTCGTCCAGGTCCGCTCCGTCCGCGCGAGAATCTCCAGGTCGATCCGCGCGCCACCGGACGCACAGTTCTCGATGTCGACGTGCGGGTGACGCTCGCGCAGCTCGTCGATGAGCCGATACACGGCGAGCGTGTGTTCGTGGAGCACCGCATGCCCGCCGCGTCCCGGCTCGAGCACATCGCGGTTGTGGTCCCATTTCAGATAGTCGAGGTCGTGCGATCCCAGCAGCCAGTCGAGGCGTTCGAGGATATAGGCGTAGACCTCGGGGTTCGAGAAATCGAGGACATGCTGCCACTTGCCGACGGGCGGCAGGCGGTCGCCCGGGCGGAGGATCCAGTCCGGATGCGCGCGCGCGAGCTCCGAATCGACGCTGACCATCTCCGGCTCGACCCAGATTCCGAAGCCCATTCCCCGACCCTTGACGTGACGGATCAGGGGGTCCAATCCCTCCGGCCAGACCTCCGGATCGACGTACCAGTCCCCCAGGGCGCGGCGATCATCTCGCCGCCCCAGGAACCACCCGTCGTCGAGCATGTAGAGCTCTGCGCCCACCTCGGCACCGATGTCCGCCAGCTCGACGAGCTTGTCGAGACGATGCTCGAAGTACACCGCCTCCCAGACGTTCAACACGACGGGCCTTTCGCCCGACCGGGCTCGAGCACTCTCCCTGACCTGCCCGTGGAAGCGTCCTGCCAGCTCGTCCAGTCCGTCGCCGTGCGACGCATAGACCCACGGAGTCCGGTAGCTGTCTCCTGCTGCAATGGCGATCTCGCCGGGGAGCAGCAGCTCCGCCCCCGTGATCACGGTGCCGCCGAGCACCGTCCGCTCGGCGGCGAGCTCATGGTTGCCGCTCCACGCGACATGCACACCCCTGACCTGCCCGCGCTCGAATCCGAACCCCGGGGCGCCGGCGAGGAGAAGCAGAGAACCGTCGGCGCCCGGGCGCCCCTTCCGCCCTTCCCGCACGTGCCGCCCCACCGTGAGCGTGTGGCGTTGCGGAACCCGCTCGCGCATCCAGCGGCCCGTGAAGTCGAGCACCTCGGTCAGGTCGTCGGTGAGCGGGAAGCTCGCCCGCAGGGAGCCCAGACTGTACGAACTCGGCCCGAGGTTGTGCAGTTGCATCCGCTGTCGGACCAGACCTGATCGCGTGATCTCGATCTCGACCACGAGCCGGAGGCCGGACTCGGCGTCGTCGCAGCGGATGACGACCGACGCAGGTCCGACCTCGCCCTCCACGGATACTCCCGGTCCGCCGTCCACAGCCGTGAGAGTGAACGCCGGCGAGAACGCGAGACCCTGCCGATCGCCTTCCAACCCTGGCGCGCCCGTCCACCCGTCCGACGGCAGCGGAAGAAGCGAGACCGCACGGGGCTCGTCGACATCACCGACGCGGTGCTGCGGCCTGTTCGCCTCCACCAGGGATGCGAGATCAGCAGCGATGAGCACTCCGAGGTCAGGACCCCAGTAGCGGATCGCCGGCACACCGACGGTGGGGAACTCGATGACCACCGACGTTCCACCCTGCCGCAGGTGCAGCGGATTACAAGCGCGCATAACTTCCTCTCGATTATGAAAATACATTACATAATCAGGCGACATAATTGCAATCGCGAGAGTGGAGGCGCACCTCACGGGATCGTCGCCGGCGCTCAGCCGCCCGCCGAGACGCCCTGTTTCACCCGGGAGTCCGACGACGTATGAGCGGCACCACGGCGGCGACGACCACCACTATCGCGGCGACCAGCGCCGCCGTGGTGAACCCACCGGCGACCACCGCGGCGATCGTTCCGAGAACCGCGATGCCCAGGCCACCGCCGAGCGCGAAGCCGACCTCCTGGATCGCACCGACCTGGCCGGCATCGTCTTCGGTGGTGGCATCGAACAGCGCGGTGGCCGCGAGCGTGGCTCCGATGCCGAACCCGAGCCCGACCAGCACGAGCGGCACGGCGACGACCTCGGGATCGGTGAACAGCCACGCCATGCCGGCAGCCTGCAGCAGCAGCGCCCAGACGGTGAGCGCTTCGGCCCGCACCCAGCGGAGCGCGATCGGAGCGACCACTCCGCCGATCGCGATGGCTGCCGCCTGCGGGAGGATCGCGAGACCGGCTTCCGCTGCGCTCCATCCCCTCGTGTCCTGCAGATGCAGGCTCACGAGGAGGACGGATGCCGACGAGACACCACTCGCGACGAGGATGCGGGTGATGGCAGGACTGAATCCCGGGATCCCGAACAGACGCATGTCGATGAGCGGCTCGGACAGCCGGCGCTGGCGCAGGATGAAGTACACGAGGCTGCCGACCGCGACCACTCCGGCGATGGCTGCCGGCACCGGTGCGGCGAGCGCCTCGTGCAGCGCGAAGGCCAGGGCGCCGAGGGCGACGATCGACGTGACGATGCTCGGAAGGTCCCACGACGGCGTCCGGGAGCTGCGGGAGTCGGGCACCAGCCAGAGGGCCAGCACACCGGCGAGCACCGCCAGCGGCACGCTCCCCAGCAGCAGCCAGCGCCATCCCGGTCCCTCCGCCAGAAGTCCGCCCAGCACCGGCCCGAGCGCACTGCCCACCCCGAACGTCGCCGTCCACAGTCCGTAGGCGAGCACCCGCTCCCTGGCGTGATACTTCGCGCCGATCGTGGCCACGACCCCGGCGACGACGAACGCCTCGGCCACACCCAGCAGCGCCCGGATCACGATGAGCAGCATCCCACTCTGCGCGAAGCCGCCGACGGCGTTGAGCACCGCGAATCCGGCGAGACCGATCAGGACGATCTTCTTCCGCCCGAAGGCATCACCGATCCTCGCCGCGAGGATGAGGGTCGCGGCGAGCGAGAGCGCGTACACGTCGGCGAGCCAGAGACCCTCGGTGTCACTGAGCGCGAGCTCGCCGCGGATGGCCGGAAGCGCCGTGGAGACGCTGCTGATGGCGAGCGCGCCGATGAGGATTCCGAGGAGCAGGGGGACCATCGCGAACCAGAGGCGGAGGGTCGAGCGCGAGGCGGCGATGGTGGGGGTTGAAGTCACAAGCTCAGTCTGTAAAGTACAGACAGAAGGTGCAAGTACGGTCATTTATGACACGTACTGACATTTTGGATACCAAGGCAGACGACACGAGGAGCGTGTGATGAGGGAGAAGACCGAGCGGATCGTTCGCGACTGGTCCGAGTCGTGCGACGCCGAGGTGTCGATCGCGGTTCTCGGCGGCGCCTGGAAACCGAGCATCCTCACGCTTCTCGGCGAGCACGAGGTGCTGCGCTTCGGCGAGCTCGGCCGCCTGCTCGAGAACCCGACCGCCCGCGTGCTCACCCGCCAGCTGCGCGAGCTGGAAGAAGACGGCCTCATCACCCGTACCGTCTACCGGCAGGTGCCGCCGAAGGTCGAGTACCGCCTCAGCGAACTCGGCACCAGCGCCACCCCGTTGCTCATCGAGCTGACGCGGTGGGGCACGCAGTACGCCGAGCGGCAACGCGCGGCCTCGACCGCCAGTGAGCCCCTCGACCGCGACCCCGTCGTCGCGTAACCCCTCGCCTACTCGCTGTCGAGGAAGACCCCGACGCGCTCGCCGTCGTACACGAACTGCAGCGCCGTCCCCGAGGGGAAGCGTTCGCTCAGCTCCTTGGGGACATTGCTGTCGAACGGCACTTCCACGGTCGCGGGGAACGTACCCACGGCGCACCCGGAGTACGTGGGTCCGTCGTAGCTCCAGCCCTCGGAGGAGTCGAACTCGTCCTTCTCAGGAATCTGATCGGCACGGGCGACGGTGAGGCAGTCGGCTCCGACAGAGCCGTTGAAGTACCCGCCGGTGCTCTCCATGAGAGCCAACCCGTAGAAGTCGAACACCGCGGAACTCGGCCCAGCCCCCATCCACCCGGCCGGAATCTCCAGCGTGGATGTCGCCTCCAGCGTGGCGATCTGCGGAGCGCCTGCGGAAGTGGAGGAGACGGGAGAGATCTTCACCAAGGCGAAGGTGACGGCAGCCGACACGGCGGCCGCCGACAACGCGGCCGCCGCCACGATCGCGGCCAGCCAGACGATCCTGGACGTCCGTGCCGAGAACCACGCTGACAGCCGCTCGGCTGATCTCTCGCGTGCCGGGACCGGCTCCGACGGTTCGGCGGGGGCGCCGGCGAACACGTCGAGCGCATCCTCCACCGAATCCTGGGCGCGTCGCCCCGAACCTGCCTCTCCCCGAACGGGTTCAGCCGGTCGAATCGGCTCCACGTGCCGAACGGTCTCCGCTTCCGGAGCGGGCACGACGGCATCGTCGACAGCGGCCCTCGGCTGTCTCATCGCCTCCAGCTGTTGGAGGCGGCGGAGCGCGGCAGGATCGTTCTCGATGTCCGCCGTCGGACCATAGGCGCGGGCCCGGAGGGCGCGAAGCTCTTCATCAGCCGCAGTGCTCATCTCCGGCATCGTCTCACAGGCCGGACGGTCAGCCGCAGAACGCCGAGGCCGAGTCCTTGAGCTGCTCGATGGCCTCCACCGTTTCCGGAGCCTGCAGGTCGGTCATGCCCCCGATCTGGGTGGCGCCGGAGCGGATGAGGTCGCCCAGCTGTCCGTCGACGTTGGCCGCGAGACCTTCGAGTGAGGCGACGAGTTCGTCGCGCGCCGCGTCGGCCTGCTCCGCCGAGACCTCGCCCTGGTCGAGCAGCGCCTGGTACTGCCCGTAGGCGTCGTCGATCGTGGTGCAGGTCGCCTGGACGTCGATCCCCACTGCGTCACCGGCCATCTGCGTGACCTGCGAGCAGCCGGAGAGGACCCCGGCGGCGAGCCCTGCAGCGAGGACGAGAGGAAGGACCACGATTCGGCGCATGGCATGAGGGTAGCGGCTCGACCTGACGCCTTCCTGCGACCCATGCCGGTCGCCGCATGGAGCACTTGCACGGGCGAAGGCGTCTAACATCGCAAGCGCGCGATGGCCGGGGAGGTGGGCGCCTGATGAAGGTCATGCTCGTGGATGACGATGCGGAGATCCGCCTCGGTTTCACGACCGCCCTGCGGCGCCGCGGCCACACCGTCGACACCGCAGCGGACGTCGCCTCTGCCCGCCTGCTCGCCGAACGGATCAGTCCGGATGTCGCGATCATCGACGTCATGCTCCCCGACGGCGACGGGTTCTCGCTGTGCCGCGAGATCCGCACCCGATGGGGCTTCCCGACCGTCATGCTCACTGCGCGCGATGAGGATGCGGATGTCGTCATCGGCCTCGACGCCGGAGCCGACGACTACATCGCGAAGCCGGTCAGCGTGGCAGTGCTCGAAGCGCGCCTGCGGACGGTCCTGCGTCGCAGCTCCCGCCTCACCGCGGAGCCGCTCCGGGTCGGATCGCTCGCACTGCACGAGGATTCCGCAGAGGCACTGGCTGCCGGCGAGGCCCTTCCGCTGAGCGCCACCGAATTCCGCCTGCTGTACGAGCTCGCCCTCAACGACGGGCACACCCTGAGTCGTTCGCGTCTGATCGATGCGGTCTGGGCGCAGTCCCGGCCCGACACCCCGCGGGTGGTCGACACCGCCATCCAGCGCCTGCGCGCGAAGCTGACCGCGGCGAACGTCTCGTCGCCACAGCTGGAGACCGTCCGCGGGATCGGATATCGGCTGCGATGACCGCACGCCGCCGCCTGACCCTCCGCTCTGCCATCGCCCTCGCTCTCATCGGCAGCACGATCGCGGTGTCGGTCCTCGTCACCGGTGTCGTCGTGTTCACGGCCGGCAAGATCGTCTACGAGTCCAGACAGCAGGGTCTCCTCGACGAGTTCGCGACGACGGCCGACGCCCTGTTCACCTCCATCTCCACCGCATCACCGGAGGACACGTGGAAGTACTACGCCGAGATCCTCCCCGGAGAGACGGTCATCATCGACCTCGACAGCGGCCGGAGCGCCGGTGAGCTCCGGCCGGATCAGGTGCCCGACGCACTGCGCATCGACGACAGCAGCCGCTCCGGCGAACCGACCTCGCTGATGACCACGCTCGACGGCCGAGAGGTGTTCTTCGTCTCGGTCGTGCGGGACGATCTCCCCCAGGACCCGAGCGCCCGGCTCGCCGTGGTCACCGCCTACTCGATGCAGCCGCAGCAGGAGCAGGTGCGAGAGCTCATCGTGTCCGGAGTGCTCCTCAGTGGCGGGGTCGTGGTCCTCGTCATCCTGCTCGAGCGCCTGCTCGGTGGCGCGTTGACGCGTCCGCTGCGCCGCCTGGTCGACACGGCGCGCGCGGTCGGGTCCGGCGACGGTCCGCCGGAATGGAAACCGTCGTTCGATGACGTCGACCGCGTGGCCGACGCCCTCCGTCTCTCGTCCGAGCGGCTGGGCGACACCATCGGGCAGCTGCAGCGCCGTGAGGCGGAGTCCCGGCAGCTCGTCAGCGACGTCGCCCACGAGCTGCGCACCCCACTCACCTCGATGATGGTGGTCGACGAGCTCCTCGACGAAGACGAGCAGGCGACCGCGGAGGAACGGGCTGTCGCCGCTGCGGTCGTGCGTACCGGAACCCGTCGGCTGCACGCCTTGACCGAGCACCTCCTCGAACTCTCCCGCCTGGATGCCGGAGTCGCGCGAGTACACCCGACGACAGTCGTGCTCCACGACCTGCTCATCGACGTGGTCGACGCGACAGGGGTCGATGTCTTCGAGGCCTCGGTCGCCCCCGATCTTCGGATCCACACCGACGCCGCGCGGCTGCACACCGTGCTGGCGAATCTGCTCACCAACGCCTCGCGGCACGGCCGACCGCCCGTCACCGTTCGCGTGCATGAAGACGGCGATGTGCTGCACATCGATGTCGGCGACCACGGCCCCGGCATCGCCGAGACCAACGTCGAGCGGGTGTTCGACCGCTTCGTGACCACCGACCGTTCGCGCTCCGACGGGGCCGGCACCGGGCTCGGACTCGCGATCGCCCGCGACAACGCGCGACTCCTCGGCGGGGAGCTCGCGCTGCTCGCCCGCTCCCCCGGTGCGACGTTCCGCGTAAACCTCCCTCTTCTGTGACACTCGTGTGACATTCGTCGTCGACACTGGCTGCTCGCCGATGTCGAGAGGTCTTCCCATGAGTCTTCCCCCGCCCGCTGCCCCGAGCAGGCTGCGCCGACGACGGCTGCGGCGCTTCCTCACTCTGACCGCGGTCGCCATCCTTGTCATCGGTGGAGGGACGGTCGCCGTCGCAGCGATCCGACTCTCGCAGAACGTCACCACGGTCGAGCTGCACCCCGCACACACCGACGAGCCTCCCTCCGTCGCAGACTTCGACGGCGAATTCGACGTGCTGCTCGTCGGATCAGACGGTCGTGCAGGGCAGGGCGCCCAGTACGGCGAGGGCGGTGACGTCGAAGGCAGCCGGAACGACGTCACCCTGCTGCTGCACGTGAACGAGTCGCACGACGCGGCCACTGTGATCTCCTTTCCCCGCGACCTGCTCGTCGATATGCCCTCGTGCACCGACCCCGACACCGGGAAGACCTGGGATGCCGGTCACCGGGTTCAGTTCAACGAATCGCTCGCCCGCGGAGGGCTGGGGTGCGTCGCGTCGACGGTCACGGCGCTCACCGGAATCGACCTCGCCTACGCGGCGGAGATCAGCTTCACCGGGGTCATCGACGCCTCCAATGCGGTCGGGGGCGTGCCCATCTGCTTCGCCGGCCCCATCCACGATCGGCACTCCGGGCTGGAGATCCCGGAAGCGGGAACCTACGACCTCAGCGGCGAACAGGCTCTGGCGCTCCTGCGCTCCCGCTACGGCATCGGTGACGGGAGCGATCTCGCCCGCATCTCGACCCAGCAGGTGTTCCTCTCATCTCTCGTGCGAACGCTGCGCGACCAGTCGACCCTGACCGATCCGGTGAAGCTGTTCGGGATCGCCGATGCCGCGACGCGGAACATGACGCTGTCCACGCCGCTCGCAGACCTCGGAACACTCGCATCCATGGCGAAGGTCTTCAGCGACCTGCCCCTGGAGAACATCGCGTTCGTGTCGTACCCGCACCTTCCCGCCGGCGACCGCGTCGTCCCCGACGAGCAGGCCGCCGCCGCTCTGATGGGGCGGGTGAAGTCGGGCGAGACGGTGAACATCAGTGCCGACCACACGGGCCGTGGGAGCGAGTTGTCCGAGCCGTCCGCCCCGCCGTCTGCCGACACCGAAGAACCGACGACGACGGAGCCCGAGAGCCTGCCGGAGAACATCGACGGGCAGAGCGCGGCACAGGACACCTGCGTGCGCCCGTACTCCGGGTAGCGTCGGCCGCGCTGCGAGCGCGGTGCCGGCTATCGACGCAGGACATTACTCCGACCTGTCCGGAAGGTACTCAGCGAGATCGCGGCGGCTCGTGGTCGCGGTCTTCTTCATGATGCGGTGCAGATGGCTCTCGACTGTGCGCACGCTCAGCACCAGCTCCGTGGCGATCTGCTGGTTCGACCAGCCCATCGCCGCCAGGCGCGCCAGTTGGATCTCACGCTTCGTCAACAGGATGTCTGCGCTGCGGAAACGTGCAGCGTCGAACGTACCCGGTTCGAGACCGGCGATGAGTTCCTCGCCCGCACGGCGCGCTCGCTCCGCGTCCTCGGCATGGCCGACGTCTTCGAAGAGCTGCGCCGCACGATCGTAGGCATTGACGGCGAAACCGGCACGTCCGGTCCGCAGGAGCCGCGGTGCCGATTCCTCCAACTGTGTCGGGTTCTTCGTGACGAGAGCCTCCACGTACGTGCGCAGCGCGCCGACGAACTCCCCCTCCACAGCGTCGAGGCGTGGGCGGAGATCTTCGAATCGCTCAGGATCCGGCCACAACTCCAACTCGATCAGGTGCACCAGCACTGCATTCCACCGCGCACCGCGGCGCCAGAGTCGCTCGGCTCCTTCGAGTAGTTCCTGCCGTGCGGCATCGGCGCGTCCGGCGGCGAGTTGAATCTGACTTCGTGGCCAGCTCGTCGACATGGCGGGAAACGGCCCGTCCGAGATCACGAGGCGTTCGGCCTGATCGAGTCTCGTCTGAGCGAGTCCGGGGTTCCCGGTGCGTCCGGCCACGATGCTTCCGATGCACAGCGCTCCCAGAAGGGATGTCGGGGCGTTCGAGTTCGGAGTTCCGACGGCGAGCGCCGTCTCCACCAGGGTGGTGGCTTCCCGATAGTCGCCGCGGATCAGCTGGCACAAGGCCGCGAAGTAGGCGGTCGTGCGCACGGCCGTCGCATCGGCGGAGGCGCGCGCATGGTCCAGGGCACTGTATGCGAGGAGAGTGGCTTGGGAGTGCTCGCCCTTCGCCAGGCGCACCAGGCCGCGGATGCTCTCGTGGTCTGCCCAGTCCGCCCCCAGACTGTGGGGATCGACTTCGGCGAGCTCTTCCTCCGCCGCCATGATCCGCCCGGCGATGAGCAGGCCGGCGGCGCGGATCACGTGGACGGAACCGCGCACGTCATCGGGGAGACCGACGGGAGGAGCCACCTCGTCACGGATGTCGCCATCGTGTCCCTCGTACAGCACCTCGAGGCGCATCCGCGCCGCCTGCAGGGCTGGGCGGAACTTCCCTGCAGCCTGCTCCCCGTCGCGCAGCAGCTCTTTCGCCTGTGCGACATTGCCCCGGCCGGCAAGCCAGGCCGAATGCCACCCCAGCAACCGGATGCTGGGCATCAGGTCATCACCATGAACCGTGCGGCTGAGGATCGAGCGGACCTCTCGCGGGGCAAGATCCCCGGAGCCCAGCGCGAGCAGATAGGTGAAGGCATTCTCCGCGCTCGGTTCCTGCTCCCACTCAACACGGGCGTGAACGAGTCGTGCGCGCGCCGCGTCCTGCACGGCGCGGACGAACATCGCATCCGGTTGCGCGGCGCGGAGGTCGGCGACGTCGGTGACACCGGCCATGAGCGAGTCGACCCCGATGTATCCCTCGTGCCCTCGGGACAACCGAGCGGCGCGGGCCGGGAGCCCGAGGTGTCGGAAGTACTCGGCGATGAGGGGCGGTGCCACTGCCGAACGCTGCTCGCCGTTGACCGACTCGAACGTGAGGAGTGCTTTCTCCTCGAGCTTCTCGACGAGAGCCGCACCGAGAAGAGAGACGGTGCTGTCGAGGTCGAGCGGACCACCGAGGCTCAGTCGTTCGAGCGCTTCCCTCTCCCGTCGCCGCAAAGGCCCGATGTGACGTTCCACGAGGCGTCCGAGCGCCGGGCTCCACAATTCGCTCTGCGCTATCCATACGCCGTCCACGAGAGCCAATTGCCCCTCCTGGATGCCGACTTCCCAGATGCCGATGGCGAGTCCGGCGAGCCCTCCGGACTTTCCGAAGATACGGCTCAACGTCGCCGGGTCGATCGCCGCGTCTGCGCGCTGTTCCAGCAGACCCTCGAGTTCATCCAGCCGCAACGGCTGCAGGCGCAGTTGGTAGGCCCGTCCGAGGTGGGGATTCCGTGCTCCCTGCAGCACTTCCTTGACGCGACGGTGGGTCGTCACGATGGGGAACATCGCCTGATGCTGCGCGGCACGGATGACCCCCCACGATGCGTCGTCCAAGTGATCGGCGTCATCGACGAGGAGGACGAACTCGCCCTTTGCTGCTTCCTTGACGAGGCGCTGCGCGTACCCACCGACGTCAGGCACGCGCGACGCCTGCGTCGAATCACTGAAGTACGCCGACAGTCCTCCCAGCGGCACACCCTTCAGCCCCGGCGTCCCCGCGAGGAGGAGAGCCGTGTGGCCGCTCGCTCGCAGCACCTCCTGGAGACGTCGCACGAATGTCGTGCGCCCGTTTCCTGGCCGCCCGTAGACGACGACGTCGACACCGGAGCGGATATAGGCGACCGCATCGGTGAGGGCGATCTGATTGCCGAACATGCGCTCAGTCTGGCCTGGTAGGGCCGAAGAAGCGAGGGACCGGTAGGTCCGCGACCCCGGGCGGGAGTCAGGGGACAACGAGATGAGCTTCGATCACCGTGTTCTGCACCGAGCGTTCGCCGGACGGGAGCTGCTGACAGGTGATGATGACGAGCCGTCCTGGACGGTCCTCCCACAGCGCGGATCGCTCGGAGAGCTCCGTCTTGTCCACGGAATACGACGAGTCGATCGCATATATCGCCTCGCCCACCTGAACCTGTTCGCCGGCCTGCACTGCGGCGCGACCGTCGGCGACGTCGATCAGATAGTTGCCCGGAGCGACACCTGGATCCGGAATCGAGTGCATGACGACGTAGGTGCTGCCCACAGCGGGATCCGCCGGCGTCCCCAGATTGCGCACCGTGTACGCCGAGGTGAAGCCGGGAGGAGTGATCTCCCCGTCGACCATATCGAGCCCGCCGAGCGGCACATCCAATCCCACGGACGGAACCCTGAAGCGCGTGCCCTCGTCTTCGACGACATCCATCAGGGCGAGTGCCTGCGGATCCTCGATCGGGTCTTCGAGCACCACCGCATTGCCATCCATGTCGAGCGTCGACGAGGTCGCCGCAGACGAGGGCGCCCACGCGCCCGAGGCCAGCCACAGGGTCGCTGCGACGATGACCAGGCCGACAGCGCACGCGACCCAGACGAGCGCGGTGCGGCGTCCCCGTCGGCCAGGGGAAGAGTCAGGACCGCCGGGTGATGGCGATGCGAGCGAAGTGTTCATGTCAACCAGTTTGTCCAGAGGGTTCGATCACATTGGCGAGCCTGTGAGGATCGGCTCGCACCGAGAAGCCGGCCCGCGTCGTCGGGAGACGACGGGACCGACTTCACGGAAGAGGTTCTCAGCTGCGCTGGGCGCGGACCTTGCGGAAGCCGATCACACCGGCAGCAGCGGCCAGCAGTGCGAACAGCGCGGATCCGCCGACGAGCCACGGAGCAACCGAACCGCCATCGGCGTCGACGACGCCACCGGTGTGGACGGAGGGTCCACCCGCGGTCGTCGCACCGGTGTCGGTGTTGCTACCGGTGCCGTTGTCGTCCGGTGCCGGGACGACCGTCGCGTTGACGGTCCAATCGAACGTCGTGTCGACAGCCGCGACCGTGTCGGACGAAGCCGAGACCGTGACGGTGTAGTCGCCAGACGTGGTCGGGGTTCCCGAGATCACGCCGGTCGCGGCGTCGATGGTCACGCCCTCGGGGAGGTTGCTCGCGGAGTAGGTCAGCGTGGACGAGTCGCTCGACGTCGCCTGAACCTGCACGGACACGTCGTCACCGACGGTGTTGATCTGGTCGTCGACAGCGCTCACGGTGATCGCCGGAGCGGGCACGACGTCCGAGGCGACGACGGTGACGGTGCTCGTGGCCGCGGCCGTCGGGGTGATGACACCGGTCTCGGGGTCCATCGCCGCTGCGATCTCACGGGGGGCGAACAGGGGGTGCGTGCCGTAACCGCCGGCGATCGCGGTCAGCGAAGAGCCCGTTGCGGCATCGTCGTGGACGGTGACCTGGAAGGTCGCGGTCACGGGGTCGCCGGAGCCGTTGTCACCGAGGCCGGCGGAATCGAGCTCGCCGGTGGTCCAGTTCAAGCGGTCATCCGAGTCGATGCTGGCGACACCGCTGGTGGAGGTGAGGGAGCCATCGACGAGCGTCGCGTTCGCGAACAGGTCGCTGAGGTCGGCCGCCGCAATGACGGACTCATTGCCGTTGTATGCGTGCGTGAGGGCGGTCAGCGTGTAGGTGATCGTGTCACCGGCCTGCACCGTGCTCCCGGTCGCTGGGCTGCTGGCGAGGGTGACCTCTGACAGGAACGTCTGGGGCAGAGCCCAGCTCGCCGCACAGCCCGACTCGCCGCCGGTCTGGCAGTTGCCGTTCTCTGTTCCGGCGCTGGTCGTGATCGTGCTGCCGGTGACCGCGAACGACTCGGTGTGCGCGTCAACGGTCCAAGACCGCATCGTGATCGGAGCCGACACGATCGCCGTCTTGCCGGCGGGAACCTCGAAGCTCAGCGTCTTGTCGAGAGTGCCCGATTCGCTCGTGTAGGTCAGAGGGATCTCGGTGCCGTCGACGGTCGCCGTCACGGGTACGGAGGTGTGACCGAGGATGCTCGCGTCCCATTCGGTGCCGATGACGCCGGTGGTGTCGACGACCAGTTCGACGGATCCATCTGCGTCGGTGTTGTTCGCGGCGGCGATGCTGACGATCTGCTCGTCACCATTCGCCCACTCGGAGGTGGGCGTGACGGTGATGTCGAGCGCATCGGTCTCAGCCGCAGTTGCGGCGAGCGGGGCCCCGAACAGACCTACGGCCAGGATGGCGACGGCGCCTGCGCTCAGCGCGAAGCGGCCGGTCTTGGCGTTTCTCATTTTCTTCCTTACTTCGGCGGCCGAGTGGAGGATCAGCCGCAGTTGTCGATGGGCACGGCTCGCGATGTGCTTTCCCCCAGATCGGCGGACCGTGCACCAATCACTCCACCCTTGCGTCACGGCGCCGAACCGCGATCAGCCCCATTTGCCGCACTCCCTGGGCTTGATTGCAGTGGTCATCTTGAGCGCCTGCCGGGGAGGGTCAGGAGGCCTTCAGTAGGCCGCGGGGTGCGGGGTGCGGGGTGCAACCAGGCGGGCGGGCGACTGTGCCGCTCTGAGGAGTGGGCCGCCGCTGATTCAGTACGTGCCGGATCGTGATTCGCCTCGTCCCACGGCAGAGCGCCGTGCCGGAGATGGCCGCCCGACGCGGATATCTCTGGCCGCTGAGACGGCATGACGATGCGAAACGTGCGTACGGTGATGGCGTTCATTCCGAAGAAAGAGGGCTCCTCGTGTCCGAAAGCAACCACTCCGCTGAGAATCCCGTCGCGCCGTCCAACAGAGCGAAGGGCGTCAAGATCGTGGGGATCCTCGGAATCGTCGGCGGGATCGCTTTGATCGTCGTCGGCCTCGTCGTCTGGGTCATGGTGTCGACTCAACTGCGTGCCGAGAACATCACGATTCCGGACGACGCGATCGCCTTCCAGGGCCAGACGGTCGCCGGTCCCTTCACCGCCTTCGTCCAGGCTGACATCATCCAGCATCACGCACTCGAGGCCTCCGGCGGCAGCACATACTCAGAGCTGGCTTCAGATGACCCGATCCGCGCGACAGTGATGAATGCATCGTTCCTGCGAGCCTCGCTCTTCACGTCTGTCGTGTCGTTCGGAGTCGCTGCATTCGCCATGGGGATCGGCGTGCTTTCCATCCTGTTCGGCTGGGCACTGCGTTCGCTCGCGATCACGCGGCGGACCACAGCGTCCTGAAGATGTCGGTGGGCGGTATCTCGGCTCCACCGAGATACCGCCCACCGCGTCAATGTTGCAGATTGAGGTGTGCCGGTAACGGAACGTGAGTGAGGCCGCGCCCGTCCGAATCCAGCACGCGCCCCATGAGCTTCACCGTTCGCAGCACGAGCACCCTGTCGTGGATCCTCGCTGCGGGTGTGCTCTCCTCGATCGCGCCCTCGACCACATCGACGTCCGTGAGATCACGCAGCCAGGTCACCGCGGCGAGATCGAACGGACCGATGGTATGCATCACCGCGCGGCACTCCGGCATGGCAACCAGGGTCTGCACATCACGCTCTCGATGAGCTGCGGAGGAGGAAATGAGGAACCATGCGCAGAACGGCCACCCCGAGAGCGGCCGTGCGACCTCGGTGCGGAAGCGTAGTTCTCCTGATTCGACGAGCTGTCCGAGGGCGCTGCGTGAGGCCCGGATGCCGATGTCGAGTTGCCTGGCGACATCGTGTGCTGTGGCACGACCGTCGTGCGCGAGGACCGTTGCGATCGCCTCAGCCAGGTCCCGTTGTGGGAGCTGCGGGCGAATGCGGCTAGCGGGTCTCGCTCGTCGATCATGCTGTTCGCTGGCGGCGCCGGCGAACACGCGCCATCGACTCGCATCGCGATAGGTCCAGCTGGCTGGGTAGGAGCGGATGCCTTCGATTGACTCGTGCGTGTCGAGGGCGTCGAGAAGGAACTCGGACAGCGCATGCGGGCTGCCTGCGATCACGGTGAGCATGAGGCTTCGCGCCCCGGCGGCGAGTTCGATTGTCGCGATCTCGGGATGTGTGGAGAGAGTTGCAGCTGTGCTCGTCAGGCATCCGGATTTGACGCGGACTTCCACCAGAGCCATGCCCATCGCGAGCGCACCGTGTCCGAGCGACAGGTTCGGTGCAACCGTCATCCAGGCGGCCCCGGCCTCGTTGAGAATCTGCCATCGGCGAGCCAATGTCGCGTCGCTGGAGCCGAGCGCGCGGGCGAGAGAACTCCACGACGCCCGAGGACGGGTCTGAAGAGCGTTGATCAGCCTTAAATCCAACGCATCGAGAGCATCTTTCTTCATCGTGAACTCAGTCTGACGTCGAATTCCGCATTCGGCTCGGGCGGGAGCCGTAGATATTTAGCGTGATGAGTACCCGGAGCCCATTCCGGGTCGCCAGCCACCAAAAGTAGCCGGCGTTTGAATGAGCCCGCCCGGATAGAGCGGCTCGACCACCACGAAAGGTCACGAACGATGACACCCGCGGACAGAGTTCTCGCTGAACTCGCAGCGATCCGAGACTGGCAAGAACTGCTCTACCTGGACTTCCATCGCAACCCCGAACTCAGCTCGCACGAAAAACGTACGAGCCAGGTGATCGCACGCCAGCTTCTGGAGTTCGGGTACAAGACGCATCACGTCGGAGGCGGAATCGTCGGGATCCTCACGAACGGATCAGGACCTCGCGTGCTCCTGCGGGCGGACATGGACGCCCTGCCGGTCATCGAACGGACCAGCCTGCCCTACGCTTCCACCGTCACGACTGTGGATGACGACGGAAACGCCGTCGGCGTGATGCACGCGTGCGGACACGACGTGCACGTCACCGCGCTGCTCGGCGCGGCCCGCTTGATGGCTGAGAACCGCGACGCCTGGACGGGGACCCTCATCGCGCTGTTCCAACCGGCAGAAGAGACCGCGGCAGGCGCACAGGCGATGCTCGATGCGGGGTTGCGCGATATCCTGCCTCGCCCGGACGTGGCTCTCGCGCAGCACGTTCTCGGACATGAAGCGGGAAGCGTCGTCACCGTTGCCGGCCCCAGCCTGGCGTGCGCTGACAGCATCCGCATCACCATCCACGGAGTGGGCTCGCACGGGGCTATGCCGCACCTCGGTATCGACCCGGTTCTCGTGGCCGCTGCGGTGATCCAGCGGCTGCAGGGCATCGTGTCGCGCGAACTGCCTCCCGGAGAGCGAGCCGTCGTCACCGTCGGAGCGGTGCATGCGGGGTTGAAGAGCAACGTGATCTCCGACCGGGCGGAGCTTCTCGTCAACACGCGGGCGTACTCGTCCGAGACGAGGAACAAGATCGTCGCAGCGATCGAGCGGATCGTTCGCGGCGAATGCGCCGCGTCGGGCTGTCCGAGCGAACCCGAGTTCACGTACTACGACCAGTTCCCCTTGACCGACAACGACCCGGCGACCACGCAGAAGGTCACGGACGCGCTTCGCAACCGGCTGGGCGACGACAAGATCGGCGTGCTGGCGCCGCTGGCGGCCAGCGAGGACTTCAGCCGGATCCCGGATGCGTTCGGGGTTCCATACACCTACTGGGGCCTCGGCGGGTTCCCGCCGGGGGTCGACGCGCCACCGAACCACTCGCCGTTGTTCGCGCCCACGATGCGACCGACCCTGAGCACCGGCACTGAGGCGCTCGTGGTCGCTGCCTTGGCATACCTCGCGGAGGCTGAAGGGGAGGCGACCCGATGAGCACCGACATGGCTCCAGTGACCGGATACCGCGGCACCACCAAGCTCCTGACCGGCATCGTCCTCGGCGTCTTCACGTTCTGGCTGTTCGCCGGTTCGATGGGCACAGTCGCGCAGGAGGTCCTGGCGGACATCAACACGGACCAGACCTACATCACCCCGGACCAGATGAACCTGGCGGTCTCGATAACCGCCCTGTTCTCGGGACTCTTCATCGTGCTGATGGGTGGGGTCGCCGATCGGATCGGCCGAGTGAAGATCGCGATCGCCGGCAACATCATCGGCATCGTCGGCTCGCTGCTGGTGGTGTCGGCGGCTGGTTCCGTCGCCCTCCCGCTGATGCTCAGCGGTCGTGCCCTGCAGGGTTTCTCCGCCGCGCTCGTCATGCCCGCAACGATGGCGCTCGTTCGCACCTACTGGGAAGGCCCAGGGCGCCAGCGCGCCGTGTCGATGTGGTCGATCGGCTCGTGGGGCGGGTCTGGACTCTCCGCGATCGTCGGCGGGCTTCTAGCCGAGCAGAACTGGCGTTGGATCTTCATCGCGTCGATCATCGTGTCGCTGATCTCGACCGCCCTCATGTGGGGGACACCCGAGAGCAAAGCGCCGGCAACCGGTCACAAGAAGTTCGACGTCCCCGGCCTCTCCTCGTTCATGGTCATGACGCTGGCGCTGATGATCATCATCACGTTCGGTCGCCAGATCGGCTGGACGACGCCCGTGATGCTCATGCTGGTGCTCGTCCTAGTGGTCGCCGCCGTGGCGTTCTTCCTCATCGAGCGCCGCAACACGGAGAACCCGTTCATCGACCTGGCACTGTTCAAGAACGTCACCTTCACCGGCGCAACCCTGTCGAACTTCATCCTCAACATGACGATCGGCCTGCTGCTCGTGTCGCAGCAGTTGTTCCGAGCCGCGGAACCGAACGGGCTCGGTTCTCTGCAGGCCAGCATGCTCACCCTCGGGTACGCGATCTCGGTCATCGCCCTGATCCGCGTAGGCGAGAAGATGCTGCGCCGATTCGGACCACGCAAGCCGATGATCTGGGGCACGCTCGTCGTGGCCGTGACCGCCATCCTGCTCATGCCGACCAATCTCCTGCTCGGACAGTACGAGATCCTCGCGGTGATCGGCTACACGCTCTTCGGCGTCGGTCTGGCCTTCTACGCCACACCGTCGACCGACGCCGCTCTCTCGAACCTTCCCCCGAGTCAGTCCGGATCGGGTGCAGGTATCTACAAGATGGCTTCGTCCCTTGGCGCCGCCATCGGTGCGGCGATCTCGCTGACGATCTTCACCTCGATCACGGATGCGGGTGGCGTGGCGTGGCTGCGTGATCTGGTCAGCTTCCAAGGGGAGCAGGCGAACATTGCCGTGCGCGAAGCGGCGATGGTCGCGTGCGGAGTCAACCTGATCTTCCTCGTGATCGCGGTCATCTCGATCGTCGCGACCGTCCCCAAGGGACGCAAGTACAACGACGAGGACGATTTCTCCGAAGACACCGCCACACCGACGAGAAAGGGCTGACGAGGAACCGGATCGGAGTGGAGGGTGAGGAGCAGACGGTGCTTCTCACCCTCCACTGGTGCGTCCGTGCATCGCTGAAGACGAATCCGTGGCGCACGTTCGCTCGAGATCCGCGCCGACACCTACGTATCGGCCGGTGACCACTTGCTGCTGCCCGACCGGTACGTCAGTCGAGTGCCGTCGATACTGAGCCGAGGCGGAACCGCGTCGGAACGCCTCCCCAGCTGGTCTGATGGTCTCAATGGAGACGGGGGGTTGTCTCCACCCTGGCAGCGGCTTCCCCGCTGCCACGACTCCGGCTCCCCGGCCGGTGTCCATGAAGACGGTGGGGACTGTCTTCATTTCGGTAGCGGCCTTCCCCGCTACCGGCAATGCTGGCTCCCCGGCCAGCGGAGGTGGGTGGCTCGTGCTCTCCCCAGCGCCCAGGCCACCCCCTCCCCCTTCGCTCGATGACGCACCGACATCCGCCGATCGTCCCGACTTCGAAGGGGACACAGAAGGCGGTCCCCGGGATGCAGAACATCCCGGAGACCGCCTTTCCAGTGACTTCGACTACCCGCTGACGCCCGTCAGTGTGAACGGGACGGTCGTGGCATTGCCCGCCACGTCGTAGACGACCAGGGAGTTCGCGCCGGCGACGGCGCCGAACGCTCCCGGCTTCACGAAGTTGAGGTCCGACCAGACGTTGTCCGTCAGATCCTTCCCCGCTCCGTTGAGGGTCAGCCGGTCCACCTTGCCCGCATCGTTGAGCTTGTACGAGACCAGGCTGTAGGCGCCGTCGGCCCCGACGGTGAACTGTCCGCCCTCCTTGACCGTGACCGCGGGCGCGGTGACGTCGAGCGTGAATCGAACGGTGGTGGCATTGCCGGCCAGGTCGTACACGACCAGGGTGTTGGCCCCTTCCACCGCCCCGAACGCACCCGGCACCACCGCGTTCAGGTCAGACCAGACATCGTTCGTCAGGTCCTTCTCGCCGCCGTTGAGCGTCAGCCGATCGATCTTCCCGGCATCTTGCAGCTTGAACGACACCTTGCTGTAGATGCCATCGCGTCCGACCGTGAAGTCGGCCCCGCTCTTGACGGCCGCGACGGGTGCGGTGGTGTCCTCGGCAGCGGCCGTGACCGAGAGGTCGCGGAGGCGTCCGAAGTTGTCGAAGGACCCGAAGCCCACCCGCCCCTCGGGGAAGGTCTTGTCGTTCGCGGTCATCAGCGGGGTGTCGAGCCCGTCGACGTACACGGCGATGTCTCCCGTGTCGGCGCAGCGCAGCACGCGCACGTCATGCCACTCCTCGTCCGTGACCGCGGGCGGCGCCCCGACCGCACCGTCCCACTGGTCGTCGATCCGCTCCCGGTCGGCCTTGTTCACCTTGAAGATGCCGTTGTGCGGGTAGATCGAGTTGTCCTGCGAGAGGTGCGCGTAGTAATACTCCGTGTCCGACTTCCACCCGAAGACGATGATGACGTCGCGGTTGTTGACCGATGCCTTCTCGTCGAGTCGCACCTGGCCGGTGAGGTCGAACGAGCCGAGCTCTTCGCCCTCGGTGAGCACGGCGTACTCAAACGGACGGCGGATCCCGTCGTTCGGGTTCGTCCCCGCCTCGGTGAGCACGACCTCGTCACCGGGGAAGTCCCACTTGGCGGGTGTCCGCGGCGCCCAGTCGTCCTCCGACATCACGTCGGTGAGGGTCTCGCCGTCCGGCGTGCACGCGGGCGGCACCGGCGGTTCGACGGGCGGCACGGCGTAGAGCGCGTACTGCGCGGCGACCTGTTCGGCCGTCGGCACCGTGTCGAGCAGCATGATGTCGTCCATCCGCCCGTTGAACGGATTGGCCTCCTTGGTGTTCTGCGGGAAGCTGCCGCCGATCTTGATGCCGGCCGGTGCGGTGTCGGAGGTCGATCCGTCTCCCCACGGGTTCGCTGCGGTGTACTTCCCCGCGAGTTCCTCGCCGTTCATGAACAGCTTCATCTCGCCGGCGGCGAAGTCGAAGGTCGCCGCGAGATGCACCCACTGCCCCTTCTTGAGGATCTCGTTCCAGGGCAGGTCAGCCGCGAACGTCCAGGAGCCGGCACCGTCGACGCGGCGCCCGAGCGCCACGAGCTTGAGCTCGCCGTCGACGGTGATGACCTCGAGCAGCGCTCGCACCGCGTGCCCGTCCGAGGTGCCGGTGAGCACACCGGCGAGACCGATGGCGTTGTACACGTCGTCAGGATTCACGGTGCCGGAGTTGAGGGCCGGGTGATCGCCGGTCGGCTTGAACCAGCCCATGACGGAGGCCTTGTCGGTGCCGGCGAACCTGTCGAGCGACTCGACGCCGTCCGCATCGTAGACACCGGCCTTCCAGTCGTCGTTCGATGCGGTCCGCGGACTCATCTGCTGGGTCTGGAGGGCCTCGCCCGCACCCGGGTAGGCGCGATCGGCGACCCTCATCTCGACCCCGCCGTTGATCAGCGAGATGGGGGTGCCGGAGCGACCCTGATCGAGCTCGATCGTCGGCTTCGCCGCATCCGGGTGATCGAAGTCGTGGTGCGTGACGAGGTTCGGTGCGAGCGCAGGGAGAACGAACGGGTTGGTCGGCTCATCGACCGAGCGCGCGCCCGTCACCTTCCAGATCTTGCCGTTCGCCTTCGACACGAGGTAGAGCTCACCGTCGGCGTCGGAGCCGAACCGCAGGTCGACGCGCTTGTCGCCGACCAACTCCTGGAACGTGGTCTCCACGCCGTCGGCGAAGACCCGCAGCTCCTCGATCGTGGCGAGGTCGGCGATGTCACCGTCATTGCGCACCATCTCCGCGGAGTCGGTGGACAGCACCCAGCCGCGCACCAGATCCGTGAAGAGGTAGCGGCCCTGGAGCTCGGGAATCTCGCCGCGATAGACGAACCCGCCGTTCACGGCCACGCCGGCGTCTCCGGTCTGCCCGGGATCGCGGTTGTGGTCGTAGGCGGCCACCGGATACGTGAAGCCGTTCTCGGCATCGTCCTCCGGCAGCGGGAAGATCTGTCGGTTCTCGGCCAGGAACGAGCCCTCGCGCACCGACCAGCCGAAGTTGTCTCCCGGCTCGACGGCGTAGACCGACTCGACCTGCCATTCGCCGATGTGGGCGAGGTACATGGTGTGGTCGCCCTCGGGGTCCCAACTGATCCGGTGCGGGTCGCGCATGCCGACGGCGTAGATCTCGGGCAGCGCATCCGCCTCGTCGACGAAGGGGTTGTCGTCCGGAACGCCGTAGGCGCCGTTCTCACTGTCATCGCCGGTGGGGTTCACTCGCAGGATCTTGCCCTGCGGAGTCGCCAGGTCCTGCGGGTTGCCGTTGCCGACGCCGTTCCCGCCGTCGCCGACGAGCACGTAGAGGTTGCCGTAATCGGCGTCTCCGGCCGACACCGTCGGGTTGAACGCGATCTGCTGCACGGTGTGCACACGTCCGGCGAACGGGATGCGCATGACCTCGCGGTGCGTACCGGCGAAGGTCGCAGCCGACGGGTCATCGGCCTTCCACTCGGTGATCACACTGTGGAACGCGGTGGTGCCGAACGCGGGGAAGTCCGGGGTGTCTTCCGTCAGCGCCGTGCCGCCCTCGGTGTGCACGGTGTAGAACAGCCCGTTCTCGGCGAAGTCGGGGTGGAACTCGGCGGAACCGAGACCCGTGCCGAGCCCTGCGCTGTTGTGGAAGTTGTCGATGAACTCGTTCCGGACGTTGAGGTACGGGACGTATTCGCCCGATTCCTTGTCGACCAGATAGAGGATGTCGTTGTTGTCGGGCACCATCAGCCGGCCGGAGTCGTCGGGCACCTCGTCGAGGTGCGTGATGCGGTTGTGCCGAACGAGACGCTGGTCCTGGGTGGCCGGGGTCGTCTGCGACTCCGGAAGCTGCGCGAGCTCGGTCACCTCGATCCCGAGGTCGGCGAGAGCGGGATCGGGCAGCGGGTTGAGCAGCGGCTGGTTCGCCGTGCCACCCGGTGCGCAGTCGCCCGGGTTGCCTGTCGCGATAGCCAGGTTCTCCCCCGTGTTGTCGACGGCCACGTCGTCGAGCAGCAGGCGTCCTGTGCTCGTGGCACCGTTCTTCCAGAAGAAGCGGTCGAGCGCGCCGTTCACGGCCTGACGGAAGCCGAACTGCTGCTCGGTCCCCTCCGGGAGGCGGGTCTGCTCCTCGTACGCGCCGCCCTGGCTGTACACGGTGACCTTGTCGGCCGCGTTGTCGGCGACGATCCACACGCACTGCCAGGCATCCTTCGACCACACGCCGGCAGGCTTGAAGGCCCCGCCGTCACGGACACGCAGCACGTCGTCGTTCTGGTTGTTCACGTAGGCGCGACTGTTCACGTAGTCGTTCGGTGCATCCACATCCGTGAGTCCGAACGAGGTGTCGACGCTGCCGGTGCGCAGGAAGCGGAAGAACAGCGTGCCGGTGTCTCCCTCTGCGATGGCGGGGATGGCACGGTACGACTGCTGCCCTCCCCCGACGGATTCGACGACCTGATTGTTGCCGTTCAACGGGTCGGCGATCACGCGAGGCGCCCCCGACGCCGCCCATCCGTCCTGACCGTTCAGGGCGACGCGCTCGTATCCCTCGAAGTCGATCAGCTCGGTGAAGGGTTCCGCCGCGGCAGCGGGAGTCGCGGTCAGCAGGGCTCCGACCACGGCGACCGCCGCGACCAGCGCCCCCGTTCGTCGGACGCCGAAGGATCGAGGAGGCGGTGCGGCCGATCGAGTGCTCGAGCTCGCGGGGCGCATGGTTCGTTCGTGCATCAGAAACCTCTCAACGTCGTCGTCGTGTGGTGTCGTGCCGATGGTCGTGCCCCTTCTCCGGGGCGGCACTGCAGCGGAGAAGGCGTGGGACGGAACTGCGGCTCAGGACGCAAACGCTTTCGCAAGCGCTTTCGTCGAATGGACGAGAAAGGCGGGAGGAGGCCGTCGTCGCCTCCTCCCGCCGGAGGTTCACCCCGCGTCGGTTACCGAGGGCTTGCCGCCGAGATACAGCGCAGCGAGGGTCGGATCCGCGAGCAGCTCGGACGCGGGGCCCGAGATGTGCACCCGACCGAGGTCGAGGACGCACCCGATGTCTGCGGTCTCGAGGGCCCGCCGCGCATTCTGCTCCACGAGCAGCACGGCGGTTCCGGCGTCGCGCATCCGCACGATCTGCTCGAAGACCTTCTCGGTCGTCTTGGGGTCGAGGCCCATCGACGGCTCGTCGAGCAGCACCACCTTGGGGCTGACCATGAGCGACCGCGCGAACTCGACCTGCTTCTGCTGACCGCCCGAGAGCAGACCCGCGAGCTGCTTCCACCGCTCCCCCACGATGGGGAAGAGGTTCTGCACGAAATCGACGCGCTCCTGGATGACCGTCTGGTCCTTGAGGGTGAAGGCACCGAGCATCACGTTCTCGCCGACCGTCATCTCGCGAAAGACGCTGTGACCCTGCAGCACGTGCGCGAGCCCGTGGCGCAGCATCGACTGCGGTCCTTCGCCGGTGATGTCGCGGCCGTCGACGCGGATGCTGCCGGAGCGCGGCTTGAGCATGCCGCTGGCGACCTTGAGCACGGTCGACTTGCCGGCGCCGTTGGGCCCGACGAGGCAGACCACCGATCCGGGCGGCACCTCGACCGTGAGGCCGCGGAGCACGAGCGCCGCACGGCCGTAGCCGGCCTCGATGTCGCGCAGCTCGAGCAGGTTCTTCGCTTCAGACTCCAAGGTAGGCCTCCAGGACTCGGGGGTCTTGCTGGATGATCGCAGGCGTGCCCTCGGCGATCTGACGCCCACGGTCGAACACCACCACGTGATCGCACAGGCTCATGACCATCTCCATGTTGTGCTCGACGATGATGAACGTCTTGCCCTCTTCGTTGAGCTCGCGCACCAGGGTGGCGATGCGTCCGATGAGAGCGGGGTTCACGCCTCCCGCCGGCTCGTCGAGCATGATCGTGTCGGGCTCACCCATGAGCACGCCAGCCAGCTCCAGCAGCTTCTGCTGCCCGTAGCTGAGGTTGCGCGCCTCGGCGTGCTCGAGGTGGTCGATGCCGACGCGCCGCAGCCAGCCCCGCGCGCGTTCCAGCTCCTCGGGGTCTGCTGCCGAGCGGAGCTGATGCCAGATGCTCGGGCTGCGCACCGCCACGAGCAGGTTCTCCATCACCGTCATGCGCGGGAACACCCGGCACAGCTGGAAGCTGCGGCCGATGCCGGCGCGGGCGATGCGGTCGGGCGACTTGCGGGTGATCGCCTGCCCTCGGTAGCGCACCTCTCCCGAGTCCGGCTTGATCATGCCGGTCACGCAGTTGAAGAAGGTGGTCTTGCCCGAGCCGTTCGGCCCGATCAGGCCGTTGACCTTGCCCTCCTGGAACGTGACCGTCGCGCCGTCGACCGCCGTGACGCCGCCGAACGACTTCGTCATCGAGACGGTGCTCAGACTTTCGAGCGTGGTCGTGGACTGTGCGGTGGGGGCGTTCATGACGACGTCTCCTTCGACGAGGCATCCGCTGTTCGCGTCTTGTTCTGTTCGAGCAGCTCCCCCGCAGTCACCTCGCGGATCGAGGCCGCATTCGATGACCTGGTGAAGAGGCCCTTCACCGCCGGGATGATGCCGTCGGGCATGAAGAGCACGACGATGCCGAGCAGGATGCCGGTGGCGATGAGGTGGAACTGCGTGTCGCCGAACTCGAGCTTGAAGTACTCGAGCGCGACGCCGACGACGACGGCTCCGAGCAACGGCCCGAAGAGGTTCCGCACCCCTCCGAGCAGCGCCATGAGCACCATGTACGAACCGATCAGGATCGAGAACTGGAAGATCGGATCCAGGTCGCCGAACCAGAGGGCGTAGAGTCCGCCGCCGAGCGAGACGAACAGCGCGGACAGCACGTAGGCGATCAGCTTGTACCGTGTGGTCGGCACTCCGAGTGCCTGCGCTTTGTCCTCGTCTTCGCGGATCGACTTGAGCGCCGTGCCGAACTTGGACCGGTCGATGATCCACCACACCACGAGAGCTACGGCCAGGAGGCCGGCGAACAGGTAGTAGAAGATGCGGTGATGCTCGGGCCGCAGCACATCGAACGGGCGCGGGACGTTCAGGCCCTCGGATCCGCCGGTCACGTCGCGCCAGCTCTGGAACACCAGCAGCATGATCAGGACGAACGCGATGGACACGATCACGAACGAGGCGCCGCGCACGCGGAGGGCGGCGATGCCGATCGGGATCGCGATGATCGCGACGAGCACGGCTGCGAGGATCCAGGCCAGGAACCCGGGAAGGTCGAGGAACTTGATCAGCAGACCCGTGCCGTAGGCGCCGAGCCCGAAGTACGCGGCATGCCCGAGGGAGATGTATCCCGTGAAGCCGCCCATGAAGTTCCACCCCGTCGACAGCACGGCGTAGTTGAGGATCACGACGCCCGCCGAGAGGATGTACGGGTTCGGGGCGATGGTCGGGAAGGAGAGGACGAGCGCTGCGCCGACGATCAGGAGGACGATGCCCACCCACCTCGAAGTCGTGCGCCGCACGGGGGCGGATGGAGCGATCACTACCGTCTCGGTGGCGATCGGCTCTCTGCTAGAAACGCTGGGCAAGACGACCTCCGAAGAAACCTTGCGGACGGAACATGAGCGTGGCGAAGAGGGCGACGTAGAAGACCGTCTGCGCCCAGGTCGGCCCCAGCGGAAGCTGGAGCAGGCTCTGCGCGACGCCCAGGATGAGAGCCGCGATGGCGGCACCGGGGATGCTGCCGAGGCCGCCGACGACGATGATCGCCATGAGCGGTCCGATCCAGTGCCAGTGCAGGGAGGGATAGATGGTGGCGTCGAGCGAGAGCGCCGTGCCGCCGATCGCGGCCGTCGCGAGTCCGAGCCCGAACCCGTAGCCGGCGACACGGTCGGTGTTGATGCCGACGAGCCGCGCGGCTTCGGGATGCTGGATGGTCGCCCGCAGCGCCTGACCGAACTTCGTGTACTTGAGCAGCACGAACAGGAGCGCGAGGGCCACGGCCGCGAGACCGAACGCGATGAGCTTGACCACCGGCACCTGCGCGCCGAAGAAGTCGAGACTGGCGCTGGCGTACGGCAGCGGGATGCGTCGCTGGGTCCCGGTGAAGAAGAACCCGAGCGCCCCCTCGATGATCAATGCCACCGCAAACGTGAGCAGCACCGACATCATGGTCAGCGTCAGCGGCTTGAGCCTCGAGACGAGCAGCCGCTGCATCACGACGCCCGTCAGGAAGAACAGCGGCACCGTGACGATGAGCGAGACGAGCGGATCGATGCCCGTCTCCCGGTTGAACCACCACGCGAGGTAGGCGGCGAGGATGAGGAAGGCCGAGTGCGCGATCATGACGACGCGCATGATTCCGAAGTACAGCGTGAGCCCGGCCGCCAGGAGGGCGTAGAGCCCTCCCAGCAGGATGCCGAGGATCAGGCTTTGCAGCAGCAGTGCTCCGCTCACGTGCAGATCACCACGTCGGCTTCGGGAAGAGGAAGTCGGCTTCCTTGACGTCCTCGGGGAGGACGATCAGGATCTCGCCGTCGATCCACTGCTGGATGAGGTGGGCGCCCGCGGGCTTGCCGGTCTCGTCCCAGCTGAGGGGTCCGACGACGGTCTCGACCTCGTTGTCGCGCAGCCAGTCGATGAGCTCCTGCTGGCATTCACCCTGCTCGGCGCAGCCCACGGCCTCGACGGCCGCCGCGACGACCTGACCGGTCGTGTAGGCGTTGGCCTCGTCTTCCGACGGCGGGTTGCCGTGCATCTCGGTGTACTTCTCGACGAACTCGACGTTGCTGGGGAACTGCGACTTCGGCGAGTATCCGGTCGGGGCGAGGATGCCCTCGGTCGCACCGCCGATGGCTGCGGCGAACTCGGGGTTGGTCGGAGCGGTGGAGAAGGCCGCGAGCTCCGGCTGATAGTTGAGCTGCTGGAGCGCGATGATCAGGTTGACGGCATCCTGATACTGCGTGCCGCCGATCACGATGTCGGCGTTCGACTGCGCGATCTTGGCCGCGATCGTGGAGAAGTCGGTGGTGTTCGGCGGGTAGACCTCGTTCACGAGGATCTCGACGCCGGCGTCCTCCAGCTTGTCCCTGAGACCGTAGGCCGTGCCCTGGGCGAACGGGTCGTCCATCGAGGCGACAGCAGCCGTCTCGGGGCGCTCGCCCTCCGGCAGCGCGAGCAGGTAGTCCGCGAGGTTGTTGTAGTGGTCGTTCGCGATCGCGGGTGCGGCGTAGAAGAGGTTGTCGAAGCCCTGTTCGAAGACCTCTTCCGCGGCGCCCGCCGGCTCGACGAACAGCATGCCGTACTCCTGCGCGACGCGGGCGGAGGGGACGACGAGGCGGGTGGAGAACGGACCGAACACGAGGTCGACACCGTCCTGCGCGATCAGCGACTCGTAGTCGGAGACGACCCGGTCGGCGTTGGACTGGTCGTCGAGGATCTTCAGCTCGACCTGTCGGCCCAGCAATCCGCCGTTCTCGTTGACGATGTCGCGCCACGCCTCGTAGCCTCGCTCGACTCCCTTGCCCGGTTCGGAGAAGTCGCCCGTGAGCGGCAGCGAGATGCCGATGACGATCGGATCGTCGGAGCCACCTCCCTCGGCCTGGTCGCCGGTGGCCGAACAGGCCGAAACCGTGAGCGCGGCGATCGACAGCGTTCCGATCGCTGCAGCGATCCGTCGACCGTATCTGGGTGCAGTCATCCGAGTCTCCTACGTCATCGTAGCGAAAGCGCTTTCGTAAGCGCTTCCGCCACTATAGTGGGACCGAAGAACGAAGAGCAACCTACAGCGCAATCAGCGTTGATCTTGCTCCATGGGGGAGGTTTCGTGAAGCGTGAAGGTGCGCCACGACTCATCGATGTGGCCGAAGCTGCAGGGGTCTCCCTCGCGAGTGCGTCTCGGGCGATGACCGGCGGCTCCGGCATCTCGCCGGAAGTGGCGGCGCACGTCCGCGGGATCGCGACGCAGCTCGGATACGAACCCAACATGCACGCGCGAGGACTCGCCGGCGGGCTCGTGCCGACGATCGGCCTCGTGGTGCACGAGATCGGCGACCCCTACTTCTCCGACATCGCGAGCGGTGTGATCCGCAGCGCAGCGCTCGAGAACCGGTCGGTGCAGATCGCTCAGGCCGACCGCACCCCCGACAGCGAGCTCGCGCAGGTGAAGTCGCTGCTGCGTCAGCGCGTGGGGTCGATCATCATCGCCGGTTCGGGGTACGCCGATCCGGGTCGCGAGCAGGGCATGACCGAGGCGCTCCTCAACTTCACCCTGGCCGGAGGCCGCGCCGCGGTCATCGGCCGACACCACCTGCCGGTCGATGCCGTGCTGCCCGACAACCACCGTGCGGGCGTCTCCGTCGGACGACACCTCGCAGAGCTGGGACACCGCCGGATCGGGGTCGTCGCCGGTCCACTCGATCTCAACACGGTCGCCGACCGCATCGCGGGCCTCCGGGAGGGCACGAACGACACCGACGTGGAACTGACCGTCGTTTCGCGGGAGTTCACCCGCGAAGGCGGCATCGAGGGCGCGCGCGAACTCCTCGACCGCGATGTCACCGCCATCGTCGGCCTCAACGACGCGATGGCGATCGGCATCCTCAGCGAGCTGCGCCAGCACGGGATCAGCGTGCCCGACGAGATGTCCGTCGTGGGTTTCGATGACATCGCCGTCGCCGCGGATGTCGCCCCGGCGCTCACCACCGCGCGGATCCCGATGTTCGAGATGGGCCAGCACGCCGTCTCCCTGATCCTCCGCCCCGCGAGCGACGAGGCGAGGACCATCACCACGGCCCACGAACTCATCGTCCGCCGATCGTCCGGCCCTCCCCGCAGCTGAGCGCGGTCGGCTTCCGAGCTACCGCCCGAGCCGGCACGAGCAGGAAGATCCCGCTCAGGGGGCGGCGTTCCACGCATCAGCGAACGCGCGCCCGCCCGGCATCTCGCCGAGATCGCTCGCGTCGATGACCTGGGCCGTCCGCGTACAGAAGGAGCCAGCGGGCCAGGTGATGCAGAGCCGCTCATCGAACTCGGACAGCGCCTTGAGAGGTGCGGCCGTGCCCACGAGAACGCGCTCAGAGGGAGCGGAATCGAAATCCACCTCAAGAACTATGCCGGGGTTCACGCGTACGGCCGCAACGCCGTCCGTGCGCATGAGTCTCATCGCGGTCTCCGTATCACCCCGCAGGTCGCCTGCGGAGGACGCCAGCCGGAACACGGTGTCGTCACCCTGTCCAACCGCGATCCTGACCGGAACCTCGGCAGCGCCCGAGCTGCGCGAGACAGCACCCGCCAAGTGCTCGACGGCTCCGACCGATGTGGCGGTGAGAGTGAGGGAGCGGTCGTCCGTCCACACCGACGCGACGCTCGCGCGGGCGCGCTCGTCCAGCTCGTCCAAAATCCCCCGCGCCTCGTTCCCGTTCGCCCCCGGCGACAGCGTGACCAGGTTGCTCTGATAGAACACGGTCGTCGACGTCGGATCGAGAATCTCCGCGACGATCGTTCGCGCTGCGTCGACGTCGCCCTCATCGGCGAGGGTGACGCTCACAGCCGCCTCCTCTGCCCGGAACGCGGTGACGGGGACCTGTGCCCGCAGAGTCTCGTACGCGCGAACCGCGTCCGAGGCCCATGCCCCCAGCCGTCCCGACACCTCGACGGCGCTGCCCCCATCTTCGGGGGACCTCACGGTGATCGACGGCGTCTTACCCGCTGCCGTGGCGATGGCCGGTGCGTCGAGGATCAGACCAGCGATCTCCGACGTGGAAGCCGCGATGAGGGTCACGTGGTCGAGGTCGTTTTGGTAGTCGGTCGAGATGAATGTCCCGGAGCGCACCCGTGGATCCCCGCGAAGCTCGAAGACGGCATCAAGCACGGCAGCGCTGGACTCCTGGGTCGCGAGGACAGGGAAGGTCCAGTCGCTCACCACGACGTCGATCCTCACACGCGACTCGTCCTCGTCTCCCGCCGTGTCTCCACGAAAAGACACGATCCGGCCCACGAGCCCACGCAGCTGTTCCTCGTCGAGCTCATCGCGAACAGTGACCGTACCCCCGACTCCGCCTGTGAACGGCATGTTGTCCGCGGTGGACAGATCCAGCCGGACGACCGCAGGATCGTCACCGAACTCGCGCTCGAACGAACCCTGCACCGCATCACCCGACGCACAGCCGGCCAGCGCGAGCAGAAGCACGCAGGCCGCGAGCACGGCTGATATCCCCCGTCCCGCACGCGCGTGATCCATGCTTTTGCATCCCCTCCCATGGTCTGCGTACAGCCTCAGCCCGTCTCCTTGGCGGGCGCACGCCGGATCACGAGTATCCCACTCGGACCGCACCGAGCCCGTCACCGCAGACGGCGACGGGCTCGGTGCTCGGGCTCAGGACAGCGGTGGATCAGGAGCTGCCGGTAGTCGAATCCAGCTTCGCCATCACCTGGTTGATCGTGAACGACGCCGACTCCTGCCGCGCGGGGAACTCCACGAGGCTCTGCAGCATCCGGGCGACGTACGCCTGCGCCGGCACGAACAGGAAGATGCGGTCGATGACCCAATCCCAGTACGTGTTCGAGGTGATGTCCGCCCGCTCATAGGGATCGGTGCGGAGGTTGAACAGCTTCGGGAAACGCAACTCGATGTAGGGCTCCTGCCAGACGAGCAGCGTGCCCACGGCGCGCTGCTCGAGGAACACGAGCTTCCAGTTGTCGAAGCGGAGCCCGGTGAGGTCGCCGTCGTCCGAGACGTAGAAGAAGTGTCGACGTGCGCTCTCTTCGACGGCCCCGGTGATGTAGTCGAGTTGGTTGTTCCCGTCGAGATGCACCTTGAACTCGGTCCCGTGCAGTTCGGTCCCCGCCTTCAGACGCTCGGCGATGTCGCCGTCTCCGACTGCCGCGAGCAGCGTCACGAACCAGTCGTTGTGGCTGACGATGCCGTTGAGGGTCGTCCCCGCCGGGATGTGGCCTGGCCAGCGGACCATCGCCGGCACGCGATATGCACCCTCCCAGTTGGAGTTCTTCTCGTTGCGGAACGGCGTCATGCCGGCATCCGGCCAGCTGTTCATGTGCGGGCCGTTGTCGGTGGAGTACATGACGATCGTGTTCTCGGCCAGCCCGAGCTCGTCGAGCAGATCGAGCAGGCTTCCCACCACGTCGTCGTGGTCGAGCATCGTGTCGTGGTACTCCGACTGCCAGCGTCCGGCGCGCCCCTTGCTCTCCTCCTTGGTGTGGGTGCGGAAGTGCATGTGCGTCGAGTTGAACCAGACGAAGAACGGGGTGTCGTCGTCGGCCTGTTTGCGGATGAAGTCGGACGCGGCGTCGCGGAACTCCTCGTCGACCGTCTCCATCCTCTTCTTCGTCAGCGGTCCGGTGTCCTCGATGCGCTGAGTTCCGTCGGCGTTCGCCCAGGTGTGGAGCACGCCGCGCGGACGGAACTTCTCGCTGAAACCGGGGAACTCCTCATCGGTGGGATAGTCGGGATGCTCCGGCTCCTCCTCGGCATTGAGGTGGTAGAGGTTTCCGAAGAACTCGTCGAACCCGTGCGCGGTCGGCAGATGCTCGTCGCGGTCACCGAGGTGGTTCTTGCCGAACTGCCCGGTGGCGTAGCCGTGATGCTTGAGCGCATCGGCGATGGTGGGATCCTCGGGCTGCAAGCCCAGCTTCGCCCCGGGCATCCCCACCTTGGTGAGTCCGGTGCGGTACGGGTTCTGTCCGGTGATGAAGGCCGCGCGGCCGGCCGTGCAACTCTGCTCGCCGTAGTAGTCGGTGAACTTCACGCCCTCATCGGCGATCCGATCGATGTTCGGCGTTCGATAGCCCATGAGACCGTCGGAGTACGTGCTCAGGTTGCTGATGCCGATGTCATCGCCCCAGATGATGAGGATGTTGGGCTTGTCTGCCATGGGTGGCTCCTTGCGTCAACCGGTGAGATGGGGCGAATGCCCTCGGTCGAAGCCAAACAGTTCCCTACGCAGAAGCCCAGGGAGCCTCACTCGGAGCGGGTGAGGCGGAACCCGATGTGCGACATTCCGGTGTCCTCGGCCTGCGGCGAGCGCGCGGCCGGACGGAAGCGCAGGCAGTAGTCGGGCGAACAGAGGTGCGACCCGCCCTTGAGCACGCGGCGCGGGATGTCGGGGAATCCCTCCTGGGCGCTGGCGGCGGCGAGCAGGTTCGTGCGCTTGCCGGCGTCGACGGGAGTGTCGGAGAGGCGGATGTGCCGCGGGGTGTAGAAGTCGGTCGTCCACTCCCAGACGTTCGCGATCATGTCGTAGAGGCCGTAGCCGTTCGGAGGGTACGAGCCGACCGGAGCCGTGCCGCCCACGCCCTGGTTGTCGTAGGGGAAGCGTCCCAACCACGAGTTCGCCTGCGCGACGCCGTCCGGGTATGCCTCATCCCCCCAGGCGAACGGGGCACCATCCACTCCCCCGCGGGCCGCGTACTCGTGCTCGGCTTCGGTGGGCAACCGCATCCCCACCCAGTCGGCGTAGGCCACCGCGTCCTCGAACGCGATGTGCACGACCGGATGCTGCAGCCGGTCGTCGATCGACGAGTCGGGTCCGAACGGCCGGCGCCAGAACGCACCCGGCTGCCAGCGCCACCAGTTGCGCCAGTCGCCCAGGTTCGTCGGCCCTGAGGTCGGGGTGAAGACCATCGCTCCCGGCACGAGGTCTGCGGGATCGGCACCGGGGAAAGCGTCGGGATCGAGCTGGCGCTCGGCGACCGTCACGTACCCGGTCGCGTCGACGAACTCGGCGTACTGCTCGTTCGTCACCTGGTAGCGGTCGATGTGGAACGACGCGACCTCACGCTGGTGGGCCGGCCGCTCATCCGGATAGAAGTCGTCCGAGCCCATCAGGAACGTGCCGCCGGGGATGTGGACCATGTCGCGCGAGTTCGTCACGCGACTCAGCGTAGTGTCCGTATTCCGCGGCGGGCGGTCTGATCTGGGAAGATCATCCGCATGATCACCGTTCACCTGCGCTACGAGATCGACCCCGACAAGCTCGACGATTTCACCGAATACGGCCGCACCTGGATCCGACTCGTGGCGAAGCACGGCGGCACCCATCACGGCTACTTCCTGCCGAGCGAGGGTGACAGCGACGAGGCGTTCGCCTTGTTCACGTTCCCCTCCCTGGCGGAGTACGAGGTGTACCGCACCGCCTCGAAGACAGACCCTGAGTGCATCGAGGCGTTCGACTTCGCGCGCCGGACGCAGTGCATCCGCCGCTACGAGCGCCGCTTCCTCAGCCCGGTCTTCGAGGGCGCCTGAGCATGATCGCGCCGGCGGTGGACGCCTCCGCGCTCACGTCCGTCACCACACTGTCGACCCCGCGTCTTCGGCTCGAGCCCCTGGGCATCGCGCATCTCGACGGCGTGTGGGAAGGCCTGTTCGACGAGGAGACGCTGCGACTCACGGGCACACGTCAGACCTTCACCCGCGAGGCGGTCGTGCGGCACTTGGAATCCCTCGCGGCCAGGGACGATCGTGCGGACTGGGCGATCATCGACCTCGCGACCGAGGGGTACGTCGGCGAGATCGTGCTCAACGAGCTGGATGACGACGACGCGTCGATGAACTTTCGCATCGCACTCAATCCCGGCCGCCTCGGTCGCGGCTTCGGCACCGAGGCCACCCGCGCCGTCCTCGACCACGCGTTCGACCGCATCGGACTGCACCGGGTCGAGCTCGACGTGTACTCCTTCAACCCCCGCGCCCAGCGCTCCTACGAGAAGGCCGGGTTCCGATACGAAGGGCGTCAGCGGGAGACCCTGTTCTGGGACGGCGAGTGGGTCGACTCCATCCTCATGGCGGTGCTGAGCACCGACGGCCGTCAGATCGCCACCGCCCACGCCCCGCTCTGATCCGAAGCCGCTGACAGCGCGGATCCCCCGGTAGTACCGTGGCTCCCATGCCTCTGAGCGACTTCCCGTTGCGCGCTTCCGTCGCCGTGTCCGACATCGACCGCGCCGTGACGTTCTACGAGGGCACGCTCCGGCTCCCCGTGGTGCGGTCGGGTCCGAGCGCGCGGATCGCGGGTGGCAGTCGTGTCTATCGATCAGGCGGCGACGAGGCGTTGCACGTCTACCAGTCGACGACCGCAGGCAGCTCGCAGGCCACCGTCGCCACCTGGTACGTCGAGGACCTGGATCAGGTCGTCGACGAGCTCACGGCGAACGGCGTCGATTTCCTGCACTACGACGGACTGACCCACGACGCGCGAGGCATCACGGCGAGAGCCGGCGGAGGTCGGATCGCGTGGTTCGCAGACCCCGATGGCAACACGTTCGCCCTGGAGAGCGACGGCTGATCATCTCTGTTCCGATGCCGGTTCTTCGGAAGCGTCGTCGGAGCCTGGTCTGAGGTGCCGGCGCAGCGAGGTGGTGACATCGTCGACTGCGGCGAGCTGCTCGGGCGAGAGTGCGTCGACGAACAGCTCGCGGATGGTGCGGAGGTGCGGGACGTTCGCCGCCCGGAACGCCTCTGCTCCCTCATCGGTGAGGAGTACGTCGACGCCGTGCGCGCCGTCGGGGCACGGGACGCGCCTCACGAGACCGCGCTTCTCCATCCGCCCGAGGTGATGCGACAGTCGGCTGCGCTCCCAGTCGATGAGGACCGCCAGCTCGGAGGAGCGCGCGCTGTGCCCGTCGGCCTCGCTCAACGCGAGAAGCACCTGGTAGTCGCCGGAAGACAGCGATGAGTCGTTCTGCAGTTGCGCGGCCAGACGTGCGCGCAGCTGTTCGCCGGTCTCGATGAAGTCCCGCCAGATGCGCAGCTGGTCGGGTGTCGGCGTGCGACGACGTCGTTCTTCGGTCATGACACCTCCCGGGAATTGATATGTCAATCTTACGGTTACAAGCTATTGATACGTCAATCCGGATGGACCGGGGGCGTCGAGAAGGAACGTGATGGAGATGACGGAACTCGAGTTCGGACTGAACTCCTTCGGCGAGGTGGCGACCGATGGCGGTCGGATCATGTCGGACCCCGAGACGCTGCGCCTGCTCGTGGAAGAGGCGCAGCTGGCCGAATCGGTCGGCCTCGACGTGTTCAGCATCGGCGAGCACTACCGCGAGGGGCACATGGACTCCGCGACCCCCGTGGTGCTGGCGGCCGCGGCGCAGGCCACCTCGACGATCGGCCTGGGTTCGTCCGTCACCGTGCTGTCGACGCAGGACCCGGTGCGGCTGTACCAGGAGTTCGCGACCGTCGACGGGCTCTCCGCCGGACGCGCCCAGCTCATCCTCGGACGAGCATCGGCCATCGAGTCGTTCCCGCTCTTCGGCTATGACATCGCCGAGTACGAGCAGATCTTCGAGGAGAAGCTCGACCTTTTCCTGCGCCTGATGCGCGAAGACCGCGTCACCTGGAGCGGCACCTACCGCAGTCCGCTGGAGAACGTGCGACTGCAGCCGCGCATGCCGGAGGGCGGCATCCCCGCATGGATCGGCATCGGCGGCAGCCCCGACTCGGTCATCCGCGCCGCCGAGCACGGACTGCCCCTCATGATGGCGATCATCGGCGGACGCCCCGAGCGCTTCGCCGGCCACGCCCGCCTGTATCTGCGCGCCCTGGAGCAGTTCGGGCGCCCCGAGCTCCCGATCGGACAGCACTCGCTCGGCCTGATCGCCGACACCGACGACGAGGCGAAGAACGTGCACTGGAAGCACTGGGAGCCGGTCGTGACCCAGATGAGCAAGGAGCGCGGCTTCTACGCGCCGACGCTCGAGCGGTACGAAGAAGAGGTCGACACCGGGGCGCTCTACGTCGGATCGCCCGAGACCGTCGCGCACAAGCTCGCGGCCGCCGTCCGGAGTAATCGCCTGTCCCGGTTCGACCTGAAGTACGACATCATGCACCTGCCGAAGGATGTGCGCGCGCGCAGCATCCGCCTCTTCGGAGAGAAGGTCGCCCCGCGCGTGCGCGAACTGCTCGCCGAGGATCCGGGAGAGGGCGCGTTCGCCGACCCGGGTGTCGCCCGCATCACGAAGGACGGCAAGGCCGTCCACGCCTGAAGGAGAGCGTCATGAACGACACCATCGAGACCATCGGCATCCTCGGCGCGGGCAAGGTCGGCACCACCATCGCCCGCCTCGCCCTCGCCGCGGGATATCGCGTGCTCATCGCCGGTTCGGGCGCACCGGAGCGGATCGCGCTCACGATCGACGTCTTCGCGCCGGGGGCCACCGCAGTGACGGCCGAAGATGCAGCGGCCGAGGCGGACGCCGTCATCCTCGCCCTTCCGCTGGGCAAGTACCGGACGCTCCCGGTCGAGCAGCTGCACGGAAGCCTTGTACTCGACGCCATGAACTACTGGTGGGAGACCGACGGGATCCGCGACGACCTGAGCGATCCACGCACCTCGACCAGCGAGCTGGTGCAGGACTTCCTGCCCGGGTCGCGCATCGTGAAGGCCCTGAACCACATGGGTTATCACGACCTCGAAGACGAGGCCCGGCCGACGGGAGCGCCGGGACGGAAGGCAATCGCCATCGCGGGCGACGACCCCGACGACCTCACCACGGTCGCGGCGGTGATCGACAGGCTCGGCTTCGACCCCGTCGTCCTCGACAGCCTGGCAGAGGGCGCCGCACTCCAGCCCGGGAACCCCGCGTTCGGCGCCGACGTCACCGCAGAGGAGCTGCGCGGGCTGATCGACCAGCGGGTGCGATCGGTGTGAGACCGGTGTGTGATCAGTTACCGGGGAGTGCACGAAGCAGGGCCACCACATCGACTTCGAGGAGCGGGTGACACCGCTACGCTGACCCCGGCCGTCCGGAAATCGTCGACCGCCCCGGGCTAGGATCCCAGAAGCCGGTGACGACGCGGCCGGACACGACGCCGAACACGACCATGGAGGCATCGATGCCCAGCACCCCGAGACTCCGCACGAGTGCGCTCGTCCTCGCCGGGATCCTGGCCTGTGCCGGGTGCTCCGCGACGAACACGATCCCGAGCCCGCCCACGGCTGTCGGCGACGGCTTCCCGGGCACGTGCCTGCCGTCGGAGGTGTCGTGGCCCTCCGACTTCCTCGAATCCCTGCCGGGGGAGTCCGAGGCGATCGGCGGCACCATCGTGGGCCTTCGCCTCGAGTGGGTCGACTCCGACTTCGCGTGGCGGTTGCGCAGCGCCGACACCCGCCTCGACATGTTCGGCGAACGGGTCGACGATCCGAGCTTCGGCAAGGAGTCGCTGGTCGACGTCCGCACACTGGAGGTCATCGCGACGGGTGAGACCGAGCTCACCGAGGCGGAACAGCAGATGAACGGCAGCAGTGCTTACAGCGTTGCCCAGCTCTCGGGCGAGACGTACCCGAGCCCGCTGATCGTCGAGATGGCACGGGTCATGAAAGACAGCTCGCCCGTGTGGCAGCTCACCATGTGCGACACCGCCACGAACGAGATGACCGTCACGACCCTGGACTGACGCATTCGTCCGCTTCCAGCTAACTTGCACGTTGATGTGCACGTACTGTGTAAACTCGTTCTGTGAAACAGAGCTGGCGGGTCTACAAGCGCGACGTCAAGAGACTCTCCCGTGTACCCAAAGCCTGGATCATCATCATCGGGGTGCTCATCACCCCGGCCCTCTACGCATGGTTCAACATCAACGCGTTCTGGGACCCCTACGCCAACACCGCGAACATCCGCGTGGCGGTGGTCGATCTCGACGAGGGCGCCACCTCCGACCTCACCGGTCACATCGACATCGGCGAGCAGGTGACCGCGCAGCTGGAGGACAACGACCAGCTCGGCTGGACCTTCATGGGCGAGGGCGAGGCTCAGGAGGCAGTCAAGAAGGGCGACGTCTACGCCGCCATCGTCATCCCCGCGCAATTCAGCGAAGACCTGCTCAGCATCACGAGCGGCGACTTCACCCAGCCGGCGCTGGAGTACTACGTCAACGAGAAGGCCGGAGCGATCGCGCCGAAGATCACCGACGTCGGCGCGTCCGAGCTCGACAAGCAGGTCACGAGCGCCTTCAAGGAGCAGGTGGCCCTCGCCGCGACGAACGCCCTCAAAGACGTCGGCGACTCGACCGAGCTGCGACTGCTGAATGCCAGGGACAACACCCTCAACGCCTTCGATCAGGCGGCGCAGACCCTCTCGTCGGCGCGCGAGAACCTCGCCGAGACCCAGGACGGGCTCGCCTCCTCCCGCGGCACGCTCTCCTCTGCGCGGAACACGCTGGGCGCGGTCGACGAGACGCTCGGCGACGTACAGAAGTCGCTCGCTCAGACGCAGTCGATCATCGCCGAGACGCAGAAGGAGGTGATCGCCTTCACCGACAGCGCCACCACCGCGTTCCTCCAGGGCACGACGCTGCTCGCCGACGCCTCCTCGAAGGCGAACGTCTCGATCACCCGTCTCACCCAGAGCCTCGAACAGGCAGGCGTCCGCATCGACGCGGGAATCGACGACGTCTCGAACGTGCTGAAGGCGAACGAGGCGGCGGTCACCCGGCTGCAGACACTCCTCGACAACACCGACCTCAGCGACGACACGAAGCAGCGCCTGACCGAGGTCATCTCCTCGCTGCAGCAGCGCAACACCACCGACCAGCAGCTGCTCGCGGACCTGAAGGGCCTCAAGGCCAGCGCCTCCGACACCGTGCGTTCCGTGCAGGCGACGGCCGACGCGGTCGATCAGGCGATGCAGGACACCAGGGATGCCTCATCGGCCATGCGCGACATCCTGACGCGCACCGTCCCCTCGCTGAACAGCGCCATGTCGCAGCTGTCGGCGAGCGTCGGTTCGTTCTCGGCGGCACTGGATGCGCAGAAGGGCGTGCTCGCGCAGGCCGATCAGCTGCTGGCCGGGTTGGACTCGCAGCTCGTGGCCACTTCGTCGGCATTGGCGAGCTTCGACAGCGACCTCGCCGGCATCGAACAGGGCCTGCAGACATCGCGCACCGACGTCGTCGCGCTCAATGCCGCATCCGAGTGGGGACTGCTGGGCACCCTGACCGACCTGGAGCCGGAGCAGATCGCCCAGTTCATCTCCTCCCCCGTCGAGGTCGACGAGCACCTGGTGTTCCCGGTCGACACCTACGGGTCGGCGATGGCCGCGCTCTTCACGAACCTCTCGCTGTGGATCGGCGCCTTCGTGCTCATGGTGATCTTCCGCGTCGAGGTCGACACCGAGGGCGTCGAGGGCGTCACCGTGCGCGAGGCCTACTTCGGCCGCTTCTTCCTCTTCGCGACCCTCGCCGTCGGCCAGGCGCTGATCGTGTGCATCGGAAACCTCATCATCGGCGTGCAGACCGTCAGCGCCGCAGCCTTCGTCGGCACCGGGGTGCTCATCGCCCTCGCATACGTGAGCATCATCTACGCCCTCTGCGTGGCGTTCGGACACGTCGGCCGCGGCCTGTGCATCCTGCTCGTGATCATGCAGATCCCCGGCGCGTCGGGTCTGTACCCGATCGAGCTGATGCCCGGATTCTTCCGTGCGATCTATCCGCTCCTGCCGTTCTCCTACGGCATCGACGCGATGCGCGAGACGATCGGAGGCTTCTACGGCGGCCACTACTGGCGCTTCCTGGGCGCCCTCGCCGTGTTCGTCGCTCTCGCGTTCCTCATCGGACTCGTGCTCCGCCGCCGCCTCGCGAACTTCACCCAGCTCTTCAACCGGCAGGTGCTCTCGACCGACCTGTTGATCGGCGAGAAGGTGCAGGTCGTGGGCAACGGATACCGGCTCACCGACGTGATCCGGGCACTCTCGAACCGCAACGAGTACCGCGAAGACCTCGATCGACGCGCCGAGCGGTTCACCCACCGCTACCCGGCCCTGCTGAAGGCGACGGTGCTCACGGGTGTCGCAGGGCTCGTCGTGCTCGGCGTGATCACGTGGGCGCTTCCCAACTCGAAGGCACTGCTGCTCGGGCTGTGGACTGTCTGGATCCTGCTCGTCATCGGATTCCTCGTGGCCATCGAGTACGTCAAGCACAGCTTCGAGAACGGCGAGGAGGTCGCCGCTCTCGACGACGCCGAGCTGCGTCGGCTCGCCCTCGCTGGGCCCGCCGGCCATGCAGCGGTCCTCCCCACCACGACGGACGAACCGCTCGACACGACCCCCTCCGCCCCGATCGCCTCGATCGAGGCCGACGTGACGGATGCGCCGGCCGAGCGGGACGAAGCGGCCGAGCGGGACGAACCGGCCGCCGGTGTCGAGGCCGATGCCCTGCTCACCGAGTGGTTCGCTTCCGAGCCGCAGCCGAGCCCCAGTGCTGAACCGGATGCCGAGCCCGTGCAGCCTGAGACCACCGCGGCGGCGGACGCCCCCGCGAGCTCCTCCGATGCACCTCATGCCCCGGACGACGAGGGGCGGACAGACGACGAGCGGACGGAAGTAGACGAACGAACGGAACAAGAACGAGCAGAAGGGGAGGATCGCGCGTGAAGGACATCCTGCACCTGACGCTCCGCGACGTGCGTCACGCGACCCAGAACGTGATGGCGTGCATCGTGCTCTTCGGTCTCGTCGTCATCCCGTCGCTGTTCACCTGGTTCAACGTCATCGCCAGCTGGGATCCGTTCGCGAACACGAAAGACCTGAAGATCGCCGTCGCGAGCACCGATGCCGGGTACGAGAGCGACCTCGTCCCGATCCGCGTGAACGTCGGCGAGCAGGTTCTCTCCCAGCTCCGCGGGAACGACCAGCTCGACTGGGTCATCACCGACGAGCACGACGCGATCGATGGGACGAAGTCAGGCGAGTACTACGCCGCGATCGTCCTGCCGGAGACGTTCAGCGCCGACATGCTGACCTTCTACGCCGACGGCGGCGACCGCACGCACATCGCGCTCTACACGAACGAGAAGAAGAATGCCCTGGCCCCGAAGATCACCGGACAGGGTGCGGAAGGGGTCTCGGCCGCGATCAGCGAGACGTTCACCCAAACGCTCGGCGACGTCGCTCTCGGCCTCATCTCATCGATGTCGGACTACCTCACCGACGAAGACACCCAGGCGGCGCTCACCCGCGTCGAGGCGCGGCTCGGAAGCGTGGGCGATCAGTTGCGCTCCGGAGCGCACACGGCCGACACGTTCACGGCTCTGCTCGCGTCGAGCCGGCCGCTGCTCGACAGCGCCTCGGCCCTGGTCGGCGAGGCCGGTGATGCGTTCAAGGACACTTCGGGGGCGCTCGGCAGCGGGGTGGACGCGGCCGGCACGTTGAAGTCGACCCTGCAGACGGCGGCGCAGTCACTGGCGGATGCACTGCAGGCGACCTCGAGCAGCTACGACGCCGTCGGGCAGCGCATCGATGAGCTGTACGCCGGGGCGGGTTCGCTCAGCGGCAGCCAGGCGCAGGCGATCACCACACTCGCAGAGCGCGTGCAGCAGCAGATCGATCAGTACGCCGCGGTCAAGAACACACTGGTGACCGAGGTCGGACCGAGCCTTCCGGAATCCGCGCAGCCCGACTTCGCCGCCGTGATCAGCCGACTCGACGAGGCGATCGCCCGGCAGCAGGCCCTGCAGGAGCGGCTCCAGAAGGCGGCGACCGAGATCACGGCCGGCAACGATTCGGCGCAGAGCTCCCACCAGGAGATCACGGCCGCGATCGCCGAGGCCAAGAAGGCGATCGCGGATGCGCGGAGCACGTACGACAACGGACTGAAAGCACAGCTGAACTCCCTCTCGTCGACGCTCACGCAGATCGGCTCCGATGTGTCGGCGATCCGCTCCGACCTGTCCGGTATCACCTCGGGTCTGTCCGGCGCATCCGATTCCGTGCTGTCGACGCTGTCGCGGGCGCAGGAGGCCACGACGCAGCTGTCGGCGTCGCTGAACGCGATGGCCGACCGTTTCGACGCGGTCCAGCAGTCGATCGGGAAGGCTGCCGACACCGGTGATCTCAGCGAGCTGATCGGCGCCGATCCCGGCGTGCTCGCCACCTCGCTCGCCGAGCCCGTTCGTCTCGACCGCACCGCTGTCTTCCCCGTGGCAGGGTTCGGTGCGGCCATGGCCCCGCTGTACATGATCCTGGCCCTGTGGGTGGGCGCACTGCTGATGACCGTGACGATCCGCGTCGACGTGAACGCCCAGACGCTCCCCGACCGCCCCGAGCTCACCCCCACGCAGAAGTACCTCGGCCGGTACGGCATCTTCGGCCTGGTCGGTCTTGCGCAGAGCACCCTGCTGACCCTCGGGCTGATCCTCTTCGTGCAGGTCCAACCCGCGCATCCGCTCCTGCTGATCCTGGCCGGGTGGGCGATCTCGACCGTCTTCACGCTCATCGTCTACACCGCGGTGGTCGCATTCGGCAACGCGGGCAAGGCGCTCTCGGTGCTGCTCCTCGTGATCCAGATCTCGGGTTCGGGCGGCGCGTACCCGCTGCAACTGCTGCCCGACTGGTTCCAGAGCATCAGCCCCTTCCTTCCCGCGACCTATGCGGTGAACATGGTGAGGTCGGCGATCGCCGGCGTCTACCAGGCCGACTTCTGGTGGGCGCTGGGCGCGCTCGCACTGTTCATCATTCCGGCGCTGCTCCTCGGGCTGGTTCTGAGGCGTCCGTTGATGACCTACAACCGAAAGCTGGTCGAGGCGCTCGCATCGACCAAACTGATGTCGTGACTCCTGCGTCTGCGCGAAAGGACCCGATGTGACCACGCCGAACCCGCGACGTCGACGCGATGCCCTGGCCAATCGCGAGGCTCTGCTGCGTGCGGCGCAGTCGATGCTCGCCACCAACCCCACGGCGTCGCTGGATGTGATCGCCCAGGCCGCCGGCCTCACCCGTCGGGCCGTCTACGGCCACTTCGCCGACCGTGACAGCCTGCTGCGCGAGGTCATCGCGGTCGGCGCTCAGCGCTTCAACGCGATCGCCGAGACGACCGACGAGTCCGATCCCCGGGTGACCCTGGCGCGGATGGCGACGCGTCTGTGGCGGGAGGCCTCCGCGGTGCGCGCCACGGCCAACATCGCTCTCGACGATGCACATCTGGCCGACACCGTGCTCGCTCTCGCACCGCTGCGTCGACGCATCCGCGACCTGACCAAGGCCGGGGTCGACTCGGGGGCGTTTCGCGCAGACATGCCGGCCGAGTTGCTCGCGTTCCTCATCGAGGAGACTGCCCGAGCCACGCTGCGCGAGCTGCGACTCACCACGACCGACGCCGACTCGACGGTCGTGCGCGTGGTGTTGAGCATCGCAGGCCTCTCCTGGAGGGAGCAGGCAGAGCTCATCGACGCGCACCCCGAGATCTTCGCGGAGGACTGAGACTGCGGCGACGGTTCTCACCCCGACGCGCCCTCCCGCCTCAGCTCGACGGATCGTCGGCGCGGACGGGAGAATGGATGACATGTCCGCGAGATCCCGCCGGCCGCTGCTCTCGTCGGTGCGCCGCCTGCTGCACACCGATCCCTCGGCCGTCGCGCACACCGAGGCCATGCCCGTCATCGACGAGCGAACGGTGCCGCGGGTGCTCGACCTCGCGACGCGCATCGGGGAGTCGATGTTCGCCGTCGGTGCCTCTGCGCACGAGGTCACGCTCGCCATCACCCGCGTGTGCGGTGCATACGGCATGAAAGACGTGCAGGTCGACGTCACCTACAACTCGATCACGGTGTCGTTCCACTTGAGCGGCGAGGTGTGGCCGGAGACGCTGGTCCGCGTCGTGCGGGTCGCGGCCCCCGATCACGCGAAGCTGCAGCGGGTGCAGGCTCTGGTCGCCGACATCGACGACGGTCTCGACCTCGAATCCGCGCGCTCCACTTTCCGTGCCATCCGGCGCGTGCCGTTCCGCTATCAGCAGCCGGTCGTCGTCGTCGCGCGCGCACTGCTCGCCGTCGGTGTCAGCATCATGCTCGGCGCCTCACCGATCATCGTCGGTCTCACTTTCGTCGCTGCCCTGTGCGCCGCTCTGACCCAGGCCGGCCTCGCCCGCCTTCGCGTTCCGCTGTTCTTCAGTCAGATCGCCGGAGGATTCGTGACCACGGTCGTTGCCGTGGTGGTCTCCGCGCTCGGCACCGCGGGGATCGAGCCGTTCGTCGGCATCCGTCCGTCGATCATCGTCGCCTCGGGCATCGTGCTGATGCTCGCAGGCCTCACCGTGGTCGGTGCCGCGCAGGATGCGATCGACGGCTTCGCCCTCACAGCCGGCGGCCGCATCCTCGACCTCACCATGCAGACCCTCGGCGTCGTGATCGGCATCCTCGTCGGGCTGGAACTCGGCGGCGTCCTGGGGTTCACGATGGACCTCCCCGACGATCCCGCGCCGTTCGGGCCCCTCGTCAACCAGTTCGCCGGGGCGATCATCATCGCGGTCGCCGTGGCCGTGTTCAACGGCGCCGGCATCCGGATCATCCTGGTCAGCGCCCTGCTCAGCGCCGTCACCCTCGCGGGCTACTCGACATCGATCGCCCTGAACCTGCACCCCGCGGCGGCGAGCGCGATCGGCGCGCTGCTCGCGAGCTTCCTCGGCATGCTGATCGCGCGCAACCTGCATGTGCCGTCGGTCGCCGTGACGACCGCGGCCATCGTGCCCCTGGTTCCCGGCGTCGCCGTGTTCCAGGGCCTGCTCGAGATGGTCCACGCCGCCGGCACCTCCACCGGCATGCTGCTCGCCGGCGGGTCGCTCATCGACGCCGCGGTCATCGGCATCGGCCTGGCATCCGGCGCCTCGCTCGGCCTGTACCTCGGCACCCCCGTACGCGCCACCCTCGCGAGCGTCGCGAAGACCCGCGCCCGCGTCCGCCGCTGACCCACCCCACCCATCCCCTCCCACCCCCACCCTCGCCCCGCCCCACCCTCGCTGAGTGCACGGCTTGTCGCCGAATGCACCGGACGCCTGTGTCGACAAGCCGTGCGCTCGCGGACAAGCCGTGCACTCGGCGAGTCGCACAGACCCGGGGAGCCGAGAGTCGGCTGGGGATCGCGCGGCTCGAGCCCCGGCGCCGCCTAGGCTTCAGACGTGACTCCGGCCCCACGCTCCTCTCGACGCACAGTCACATGGGTCGCGGGCGGGGTGTTCGCATTCGCCACTGCCGTCGTGTTCTGGGTGGTCACGGTGTCGGCCGCATCGTCGGGGACCGCATCCGTCCTCATCGGCCCACTCGATGAGCGCAGCCTGCTGACCCTGTCCGTGTTCCTCGCGTTCGCCGCCCTCTGCGTCGGACTGTGGAGCGTCGAAGCGCCACGATGGATGCTGCCGCTGAAGGTCATCGGCATCGTCCTCGCCTCGTGCGCCGGAGCCCTCGCGGGCCTCGCCTCGGTCCTGACCGTCGAGGTGCACGTGACGCCTGTGCTGCACGGTGGATGCGACACCGGGTACGTGGTCGTCGAGCGCGCATTCCTGATGGGGTCGAGCGGCACGGTGTACCGGCAGGACAGCGCGTTCATCGTCACCCAGGTCGCGATGACGTCGGGTGACAACGCCTACCAGCCGTTCTCGATGGGCGGCTATGCCGTGACCGAGGAGCGGGGAACGCTGACCATCGACTATGCGGTCAACCGCCCCGTCGCGAGCATGGGGGTGACCGCCGGTTCGGGGACGTCGGTCTCGCTGCCCGTTCTCGACAGTCGGACGCCGCAGTGCGGGCTGCAGCCAGGAGCCGACCCCTTTGCGGATCCGATCCCGATGCGCCCTTCCGCTGAGCCGGTGACCGTGCCGACGGTCGAGAGCGACATGCGGGAGATCATCGGCGAGTCCTTCGCGGCCGCCTCGGGAGCGGTCGTCGATGCCTCGGGCGCGCCGCTGGACGCCTCCACACTGTCGATGATCTCGACGCCGTGCTCGGAGGGCCCTGGCACGCGGCGCGAGGTGCAGATCGGGTTCCGCACCGACGACAACGCCCGATCGGTCGAGCGGATCCTCGCGGTGTGGGACCAGGCCGGCTACGAGAAGGACAGGGCGATGCACGAGGACATCCGCTACAGCGAGAGCCTCCCCGTCGCACGGTTGGGCATCAAAGACACCTCGAGCATCGACGGTCTGATCCACCTCACCTCGGCCTCGGTCTGCGTTCCCGCCGGGTAGCGAGCGTCAACATGCTTGCGGCCGCGGAGGCGCTCAGCCCTGTCCCGGTTTGCCCCAGGTCTCGCCGGGGGCGAGCGAAGGACACGTCGCGGATGCGCTGAGCGCCGCGGCCTCGGCCCGTATGGCTACACCCGAGTCGAACTTCACAACCGTGTAGACGATCCCCTGCTGCGAGTCATCGGCGGGGATATAGCCGACGGCCACCCCGTCGAGGTTCGCGTCTTCCGACCGCGGCTCGGTCCCGGTCGTGATGACGAGGTCGGCGGGCGGGTTCTCCTGCAGCCAGTTAGCGACCGCCGCGACCGTCGAGTCTGCGAGGGTCCAGTACCCCTCGAGCTCGGCGACCGGCGTGCACGGCCATCCCTGATACGAGTTGAAGGAGGCGGGGCTGTCAACCACGCGCACGGCTCCCGGCGGCACGACGGCCGCGTCCAACCACGCCTGGGCCTGCTGGGCGGCGGCGTCCAGCTCCTGTGATTCCGCGGTCGGCGACGTGGTGGCCTCGCTGGTCGGAGCGGTGGATCCACCACCGGCGACCGCTGCCGATGTGCAGCCTGTCAGGAGCAGAAGGGCAGTAAGGCTGAGGACCAGAGCGAAGCGCCGTTGCATGCCCCAACTATAGGGACCGCTCGCCGGAGCCGACCTCAGGCGAGCGGGCGCCGTGCACGCCTCAGGGGCATGAGCATGACGCCGGCGAAAGCGAGCGCGATTCCGGTGGCCGCGAGAGCTGTGCCGCCCCCGCCGGAGCGTGCGAGCTCAGGAGGAAGCGCCTGGCTGCCGTGGTCGATATCGACCGGCGGGGCGGCGGCGACGTCGCTCGTGAAGGTCTGATGGTCCACCGGCACGGCGCCGCCGCGAGCGCCGGGGCTCGTGGCCTCGACGTCGACCACGATCGCGCTGCCACCAGTGATCACCAGGGCCGAGAGCGAGACGGTGACGCTCTCTCCGGGCGCGATCACGCCCGTCCAGCGCAGCACTTCACCGTCGAGCACGGCCACACCCTTGGTCGCTCCGATCGCGCGATCGATGCGCGCCGCACGCAGCAGCGACGCCAGATCGGCCGTGAGGGTCGCATCAGTCAGGGGCACGTTCCCGGTGTTCGTGAGCGTGAACTCGTAGCCGACCCGGTCGCCCGGGCGCAGCACCGTGCCCACCGCGGGTGCCACTGCCGTGTCGAGATCGAGTCCCGGCGACGCAGCCTCGGTGACGCCGATGCCGCCACTGCGTCCGGTGTACATCAGCAGAGTCGACGTCTGGGTCGATCCCGCTGGATCGTGAAGAGCATCCGACACGGCGCCGACGGTATTGAACAGGCCGACGTATCGACCCGCCTCCGGCACCGCGGGGTTGTCTCCGGGGAAATACGTCACGGCACCCGTGGCTTCCCGCGGGGACGAGAGCACGTAGAAGGCGCCGTCGACCGGATTCGGAATCGTGGCGCTCACGACCGGGATGCCATCGAGGGAGTCGTCGCAGTTCAGGATGTAGTCGGATCCGGCGACGAGAACGGTGCCGCCGTCGACGGGGATGTTCACGGGTCCGGGGTCGGCTGCGAACTCCCGCACCTGCGCGGCGGCGCAGTCAGGGGTCGATCCGCTGAACGGCGGGCTCGGATCGGCGCCCGCGGCCACCCACTGACCACCCTGCGCGGCGAGCGCGGAATCGCCCTCCGCCTTCGCCTGCACGACGAACCTGCCGGCTGAGGATGAGGTCGCGCCGTGGACCCAGTGCCCGCCGACGCGCTCGAAGAGGTCGACGGCGATCCCGTAGTGAATTTCTGCGGTGTGGCTGACACCGTCGGCGTCGAACACGGCCTGGTAGGTTCCCCCACCGCCGTCGAGGATCCCGCTGCCGACGATCTGAAGGAAGAACGTGAAGGTGCCGCTCACCTCTCGGCTGTTCGCGGCCGTCTCGGTGAAGGTTCCGGTGACCGTATCGCCGTCGAGTCCCTGCTTCGTGACGGTGATGTCCGCGAGGGCCGATCCCGCTGCATCCACGATCGATGCCCCTTCGCTCAAGACGGCTCTGGTGCCGGCCGGAGTGCGCACTTCGAAGGTGTCGCCGGCGTCGGGGAGCTCGCGCTCCACAGTGAGAGTGACGGCGAGGAAGGGCAGCGCCGCAGACGGGACCAACGGGTTCGACGCCTCGTACGGAGCCACGGTGATGTCCGTGACCGTGGGCGTGGGGTCTGCGGCGGATGCGGGGGCATCCGCGATGAACGCAGCGCCGAGGAAGACACCGACGGCGAGCGCGACAGCGAGCGCGGGTCGGCCGAGAGAACGACGGATGGCGGACCTATCCGAGCTGATCGAGGACGAGTTCTCCTCGGGCGTTGAGGTTCTCCATCATGTGCTCGATCCGCTTCGAGTCGATCTCCGGCATCTTCGAGCCTTCGTACGCGAAGATCAGCGGAATCGCCGGGTGCATCCAGATCGTGAGACGGCCGGCAGGATTCTTCACCTCCGGCAGCCACGTCATCATGAAGCTCTCGTGGCGGCGCAGCTTCGTCCCGATCACGATCTTCAGGTGCGCCAACGTCGCATCATCGACCTCGATCGGAGGTCGTGAGCTGTTGTACTCGAGAGTTCCCATGGACTGAGGCTACTCGCCTCCGCGCGCTGCACCCCCTGTCGACGCCGGGTATCGATTCGAAGTCGAAGTGCGCCGCACCGTCTTCGGACGCGGTATCAATGAGCATGTCGTCGATGAGGAGCCGCCGCACCGCTATCGCCGTCGCCCTGTCGTTCGCCGCGCTGGTCGTGACGGGCTGCGCGGGGCAGTCGTCCGGGGCGTGCGTCGCTGCGGAGGCGACCGCGTCGCCGACGTCCACCACGGCGGATCAGACCGTCACGGTCAGCGGACGGTACTGGGGCCCCTGCAACGACACCAACCACTCGTTCGATGAGCCGTGGCCGCTGGTCTCCGTCGAATGGCGGGGGCCTGACGGCACCGTCTCGCTGGGCGACATCGCGATCGTCGACCGCGCTTTCAGCGGCCAGGTCGACATTCCTGCCTCCGCCGACCCTGGAGACGCAGCGCTCTGGATCGGCGCTCACGACTATGAGGTGGAGATCCCGATGACCGTGGTCGAGGACACCCGATGAACATCGCCGTCTGGATCGTGTCCGGTCTGCTCGCCCTCCTCTACCTGTTCACGGGCGGCGCGAAGATGCTCCGCTCGAAGGCGGAGTTGGCGCAGACGATGAGCTGGACCCGCTCGGCGTCGCCCGCGATCATCAAGGTCGTCGGCACACTCGAGATCCTGGGAGCGATCGGGCTGATCCTGCCGTGGCTCACCGGCATCGCCCCGATCCTGACGCCGATCGCCGCCATAGGACTCGTACTCCTTCAGGCGGTCGCGATCGTGATCCACATCCGCATCCGCGAGGCGAAGTCCGTACCGTTCAACGCCACTCTCCTGTTGCTCGCGGCTTTCGTCGCGGTCTTCCGTTTCATGGGCTCGTAGGCGTCAAGGTCCGAACCATCCGGGATGGCGACTGACGCTCCGCCCGCGGCGGCATGCCCCAGACCTCACCCCTCCCGCGAGTCGCGTGCGGAGATCCCGAGATCCGGCGCGAACGCCCCTTCTTCGAGGCGTTCCTTGACCGTCGCGAGGAACCGCGCGGCGTCGGCGCCGTCGATGATGCGGTGATCGTAGGAGAGCGCAAGATAGGCCAGCGAGCGCACGGCGATCGCCTCCACGCCATCGGTGGAGACGACCACCGCACGCTTCACCACTGCGCCAGTGCCGAGGATCGCCGATTGGGGCAGGAAGACGACAGGAGTGTCGAAGAGCGCTCCGCGCGATCCCGTGTTCGTGAGGGTGAAGGTGCCCCCTGAGAGCTCGTCCGGCTTCAACCGCTTGTCGCGGGTGCGCGCTGCGAGGTCGGCGATCTGCGCGGTGAGCGCCGCGATGTCGAGTTCCGCAGCGTTGCGGATAACGGGGGCCATCAGGCCACGTTCCGTGTCGACGGCGATGCTCAGGTGCTCATGATCCGGGTAGATGATGTTCTCGCCGTCGACCGTGGCGTTGATGATCGGGTGAAGGCGGAGCGCCTCGACTGCGGCCATCGCGAAGAACGGCAGGAAGCCGAGCTTGTGGCCGGTCTCGCGCAGGAACTCGGTCTTGACCCGGTCACGAAGACGAGCAATCAGGGTCACATCGACCTCGACCGTGCTCGTGACCTGCGCCATCGACGTCATCGACGCGACGGAACGTTCGGCGATCACTCTGCGCAGTCGCGTCATCGGCACCGTGGTGCCGCGCACGGGGGACGCCTCTGGCAAGACGTGGACGGATTCGCTCATGTGCTCTGTCTCCTTCGCAACGGGGGGCGTTCTGCCGCGCGGACTCCGTAGTCACACCCGAGCACCCCTACCCCCTATGGGTATAGGCTACACCGCGACCGGGTCGTCCGGCACAGCTTCACAGGAGGAAAGAACATGTCCACACCCCCACCCATGTCACGAGCGAAGCGGTGGCTCGGGCTCGTCCTGATCGCCACCGCACAGTTCGTGGTCATCATGGACACCTCGATCATCGGCGTCGCCCTCCCCGACATCCAGCGCGCCCTCGGCTTCACCCCCGAGTCGCTGTCCTGGGTCTTCAACGCCTACGTCGTGGCCTTCGGCGGCCTGCTCCTGCTGGGAGGCCGCCTGTCCGACGCCTTCGGTGCGCGGAAGATCTTCGTGCTCGGCTGGCTCGTCCTGATCGCCGGGTCGATCATGGCCGGGGCTGCCGGCAACGTCGGGGTCGAGATCGCCGGTCGCGCCATCCAGGGCGCCGGATCCGCGATGATCGCCCCCGCCGCACTCACCCTGCTGATGATGCTGTTCGGAGGCACGTCCGATCTCCCCAAGGCCTTCGCCGTCTACGGAGCCGCCGCACCGATCGGCGGCACAGCCGGCGTCTTCCTCGGCGGAGTCCTGACCGAGTACGTGAGCTGGCCGTGGGTCTTCTACGTCACGGTGCCGATCGCGCTCTTCGTGCTCGCCTTCACCGCGACCGCACTCCCCCGCACCGTCCGCAAGGCGACGGGCTCCATCGACATCGGCGGAGCCATCACGGTGACGGTGGGACTGGCCGCGGTCGTCTACGCGGTCGTCAACGCCCCCGAGGTCGGCTGGCTCACCTGGTCCACCCTGGGCATGCTGGCCGCGGGCATCGTGCTGCTGGTGATCTTCTTCGTCATCCAGGCGCGCAGCCGCAACCCGCTGCTGCGCCTGAGCCTGCTCCGCGCGCCGCTCCTGGGGGCTGCGAACGCGGCACAGCTGATGCTCGGAGCGGCCTGGGTGTCGATGTGGTTCTTCCTGAACCTGTACCTGCAGCAGGTGCTCGGCGCGAGTGCCTTCGCCGCCGGCGCCGCACTCCTTCCGATGACTGGCTTGGTCGTGATCGTCATGATCGCCCTGGCACCGCGTCTGCAGGAGCGATTCGGCGCGAAGTCCCTGATCGTCAGCGGCCTCCTGCTGCTCGCGGCCGGACTAGCGTGGCTCGCCTTCGTCCGCCCGGACGGCAACTACGCGGTCGATGTCCTGCCCGCGTCCCTGCTGGCCGCGCTCGGCATGTCGCTCGCGTTCGTGCCGTCGCTCGGCACCGCCATCAATGCGGCACCGCCCGCAGAGACCGGCGTCGCCTCCGGACTGGTCAGCACCAGCTACCAGATCGGCTCTGCACTCGGACTCGCAGTACTCACCGCGATCGTCTACGGCATCGCCGGCACAGACGCCTCCCCGGTGGAGCTCACCCAGGGGTACTCCGCCGCATTCATCGGCGCAGCGATCCTCGCTCTCCTCGGGGCGATCATCACCGCGATCACCATGACGAAGCCACGGGCCTCGGCCATGCACCCCGACAACGCCATGTCGGCCTAGCGACCACGCCATCGACACGAAGGAACCACTGATGCCCTCTCCGAAACTGCTCATCGCCTACGACGGCTCCCCCAACGCGCAGAGCGCGATGCACACCGTCGCCGGCCTCTTCCCCGGCGCGACCGCGGTGCTGTTCTACGCCCGCCAACCGCTGGAAGGCTTCGCCGCACACCTCCAAGGCCATCCGGCGCTGGAGAAGCTGCAGGGCCTCGATGCCGCCGCGCTCGACGTGTCGGAGAAGATCGCCGCCGACGGCGCGCAGCTCGCCCGAGATCTGGGCCTGCAGGCCGAGCCGCTCATCTCGTCGACGATGGCCACCGCCTCGGAGGCCATCGTCGACGCCGCCGAGGAATTGAACGTCGATCTGATCGTCCTCGGCTCCCGGGGTCTGCGCGGATTCAAGGCGACACTGCTGGGGAGCACGTCGGCGAATGTGCTCCATCACGCCACGCGCCCGACCCTCGTGATCCCGTCGGATGACGTGGCGGGGGCGCGCCGGAGCCTCCGGACGGCGACACCCTCCGAGTAAGCAGCACCCACGGCGCTCTCGTCGGATCCGTCGCGCAGAGATGTGCGTCGGATCCGACGACGGGCGCCCCTCACCCCAGCCTGACGACGGTTCGACCCGAGTCGCACAGGCCGAAATCCGGTTCGCGGAATACCCCTTATGGGTATACCGTTGAGGAAGATGAGATACCCAGTACGGGTACACCCTAACGAGATGGAGACGTGATGACCACGAACGAGTACCAGGTGACCGGCATGACGTGCGGACACTGCGAGATGTCGATCCGCGAAGAAGTCGCCGAGATCCCCGGCGTCGGCGAGATCCAGGTGAGCGCGCAGACCGGCAAGCTCGTCGTCACGAGCTCCGGCGCCGTGGACGACGCACAGGTTCTGGCCGCCGTCACGGAGGCCGGGTATTCGGCGGTGCGGACGGTATGAACGCCGGCACGCGGCTCACCCTCTACGGACTCGGCCTGGTGGTGGCGTTCGGCGGGGCCTTCGGTCTCGCGAGCGCCGTCATCCCCACGAGCATTGTCAACGACTGGACGAAAGGCACGGAAATGGACAGCCACGACGGCGGTCACGACACCGGTGCGACGACGACGGACGAATCCGCCACCGTCGCGGCGGACTCACTGAAGGGGCTCGCGCTCGGCCTGGAAGGCTACGTCCTGTCGCCGGTCGAGGCGCCCGCAGGAGTGGGCATCGCCGGAGAGCTGACCTTCCGGATCCAGGACACCGAGGGCACCCCGGTCACGGAGTATGCGACCGCGCACGACAAAGACCTGCACCTCATCGTGGTGCGATCGGACGGGAGCCAGTTCCGCCACGTCCACCCGACGCTGGATGCGAGCACGGGCACCTGGTCGCTGCCGTGGGAATGGACGGAAGCCGGGACCTATCGCGTCTTCGCGGACTTCACGCCCGCCGGCGCCGACGCCCCCTCGCTCACTCTCACCCGCACCGTCCAGGTGGCGGGCGCGTTCACCCCGGTGACACCGGAGCCGACACACATCGCACAGGTCGATGGCTTCACGGTCTCGCTCGACGGCGACCTGACGGCGGGATCGGCAGAGGATCTCACGCTCACCGTGACGAAGGACGGCACACCCGTCACCGCCCTGGAGCCCTACCTGGGGGCATTCGGTCATCTCGTCGCCCTGCGTGACGGCGACCTCGCATACCTGCACGTGCATGCCATGGGGGACGAGCCCGAGGCGGGTGAGACCTCCGGTCCGGAGATCGAGTTCGCCGCCGAGGCGCCGACCGCCGGCCGGTACTTCCTGTACCTGGACTTCCAGGTGGACGGACAGGTGCACACCGCCGAATTCGTGGTCGACGCCGCTCACGGCCAGGCCGCGGCCGACGGCGGCGCGCACGACGACGGTCACTGACCGTCGGACCTCGCCTCCGCTGCAGCCGCTCGCTGCAGTCCTCAACCACAGTCAAGAGAAGGAAAAGCACATGAGTACATCAGCACCTCCGAGCGTGGGGTCAGGCGTCGAGCTGGAGATCGGCGGAATGACCTGCGCTTCCTGCGCGATGCGCATCGAGAAGAAGCTGAACAAGCTCGAGGGCGTCGTGGCGACCGTCAACTACGCGACCGAGAAGGCGAAGGTCACGGTCCCGGACGGTTATGACACGGCGGTGCTGATCGCCGAGGTGGAGAAGACCGGATACTCCGCGGCCCTGCCCGCCCCGAAGGGGAAGAAGAAGGATGCAGGGGCGGACGGAGACGCCGGCGACGCCGACCCGGAGCTGCTCTCCCTGCGCAACCGGCTGATCGGCGCGATCGTGCTGACGGTGCCCGTGATCGCCATGGCGATGATCCCTGCACTGCAGTTCACCTACTGGCAGTGGGCCTCGCTCGCCCTGGCCGCCCCCGTGATCATCTGGGCCGCCTGGCCGTTCCACAAGGCCGCGTGGACGAACCTCAAGCACGGAACCGCCACGATGGACACGCTCATCTCGATGGGCACCTCGGCCGCGTTCCTGTGGTCGCTGTACGCGCTGTTCTTCGGCACGGCGGGCACGCCGGGCATGACGCATCCCTTCGAGTTCGCGCTGGCTCCCTCCGATGGAGCGGCGAACATCTACCTCGAGGTGGGCGCGGGGGTGACGATGTTCATCCTGGCCGGACGCTACTTCGAGAAGCGGTCGAAGAAGCAGGCCGGCGCGGCCCTGCGCGCGCTCCTCGAACTCGGCGCGAAAGAGGTCGCCGTGCTGCGCGGTGGCGTGGAGACGAAGATCCCGGTCGAAGATCTCCAGGTGGGCGACGAGTTCATCGTGCGGCCAGGGGAGAAGATCGCGACCGACGGTGTCGTCGTCTCCGGGACGTCGGCCGTGGACGCATCCATGCTCACCGGCGAAGCCGTACCGGTAGAGGTCGCCGAGGGCGACACCGTCACCGGTGCCACGACGAACGTCGGCGGTCGGCTCGTGGTCCGCGCGACCCGGATCGGCGCGGACACGCAGCTGGCGCAGATGGCTCAGCTCGTCGAGGACGCGCAGACCGGGAAGGCCGAGGTCCAGCGCCTCGCCGACAGGATCTCCGGGGTGTTCGTGCCGATCGTGATCGTGATCGCGTTCGTCGCCCTCGGCGGGTGGCTGGGCGCAGGATTCCCGGTGACCGCGGCCTTCACGGCGGCGGTTGCGGTGCTCGTGATCGCCTGCCCGTGCGCGCTGGGGCTGGCCACACCGACGGCACTGCTTGTCGGCACCGGGCGCGGGGCGCAGATGGGCGTGCTCATCAAGGGCCCGGAGGTTCTGGAATCCACCCGCAAGATCGACACCGTCGTGCTGGACAAGACCGGCACGGTCACCACCGGCAAGATGACCCTCGTCGACGTCGTCGTGGAGGCCGACACCGACCGCGCGACACTGCTGCGACTGGCCGGGGCGTTGGAGGATGCCTCGGAGCACCCGATCGCGCAGGCGATCGCCAAGGGCGCGACCCAGGAGATCGGAGCGCTGCCGACGCCGGAGGACTTCGCGAACATCGAAGGCAAGGGCGTGCAGGGCGTCGTCGAGGGCCATGCCGTTCTCGTCGGCCGCGAATCGCTCCTCGCCGAGTGGTCGCAGAAGCTGAGCCGGGAACTCGCGTCGACGAAGGCCCGCGCCGAGGGCGAGGGCAAGACCGTCGTCGCGGTGGGCTGGGACGGTCGCGCGCGAGGCATCCTGGTGGTCGCGGATACCGTCAAGCCGAGCAGCGCCGAAGCGATCGCGCAGTTCAAGGCGATCGGGTTGACCCCCATCCTGCTCACCGGTGACAACGAAGCCGTGGCACGGCAGATCGCCGCAGAGGTGGGCATCGAAGAGGTCATCGCCGAAGTCCTCCCGAAGGACAAGGTCGATGTGGTCACCCGGCTGCAGCACGACGGGAAGATCGTGGCGATGATCGGCGACGGCGTCAACGACGCACCCGCCCTCGCCCAGGCCGACCTCGGGCTCGCGATGGGAACGGGCGCGGACGTCGCGATCGAGGCATCCGACATCACGCTCGTGCGGGGCGACCTGCGCAGCGCCGTCGATGCGATCCGACTCTCGCGCAAGACCCTCGGAACCATCAAGACCAACCTGTTCTGGGCATTCGCCTACAACGTCGCGGCGATCCCCGTCGCAGCGCTCGGCATGCTCAACCCGATGCTCGCCGGCGCGGCGATGGCACTGTCCAGCGTCTTCGTCGTCGGCAACAGCCTGCGCCTGCGCGGGTTCAAGAGCGTCGCCAAGTGACGACGCACGCACCATCTCCCACCACCAGGAGAAAACGAGAAAGGAATCATCCCGCATGACGAACGACACCGAGGTGACCGCCAGCTGTTGCAGCACCAGCGCAGTGAACCCTGCTGCGGCAGGAAACGGCCGCGAGAACCTGCTCGCCGGCAGCGCCGGTGATGACCTCACCACCTGCCCGGTGATGGTCGGCAGCCCCGTGAGCAAGAAGGCCGCGGAGGCTGCGGGACTCTTCCGGGACCACGAGGGCGAGCGCTACTACTTCTGCTGCGCCGGATGCGGGCCCGCCTTCGACTCCGATCCCGCCAAGTACGCCGCCAACATGGCGTGACCCCGAGGTGGGGTTCGCGGCGCTCGACTCCCGCTGCGAACCCCACCGTCCCGCGTCATCGACCGGATGATCGACGGCCATCACCCCCTGAGAAACGGAGACCGCTGCCCATGAACCCGCACCATGCCGTGATACTCGGTGCCGGAGCAGCCGGCACCGCCGCCGCGCGCGCCCTCGCGGAGCAGACGGAGATGCAGACCACCCTGATCGGCCGGACCGGCGAGACACCGTACTCGCGAATGCTCATCAAGGGCGTCGCGTACGGGTCGGTCGATTCCGAGCTCACCCGACTCCCCCTGCCGCCGGTCGACTTCCTCGCCGACACGGTCGAGACCGTCGATCCCGGAGCTCGAGTGGTCCATCTGACCTCGGGTCGAACAGTCGTCTACGACTCCCTCATCATCGCGACCGGAAGCCGACCGCGTCGCCTCGACGCCCACATCCCGGGAATGGAGACGGCGGCGCACGCGGGAACCCTGTTCACGCTGCACTCGCTGGATGACGCCGTACGGATCAGAGAGGCGGTGATCGCGTGCGGCAGGCCCGCGCGGATCGCGATCTACGGTGCGGGACTGATCGCATCGGAGACCGCATCGGCGCTGCAGCAACAGGGGCACCGGATCAGCCTGATCGCGCGTAGCACCCTCCCCGGCGTCGCCTCTTTCGGCCGGTCCGTCGCCGCGCGGATCTCCGCGGATCACCAGCTGCACGTGACGACCTACTTCGGTCGCACCATCGATCGGATCCACCTCGACGTCGATGCGACGATCATCACGCTCGATGACGGATCCGACGTCGCCGCCGACCTCGTCATCTTCGCTCTCGGCACGACGCCCGTCGCCCCGACACCATGGCATGCCGGCGTCGATGTCGACGATCGCCTGCGCGCCCCCGAGTTCCAGGCCGTGTTCGCCGCAGGAGGCACGGCCGTGCACCACGACGACGACCTCGGAGTATGGCGGGTCGACCACTGGGACGACGGCGCAGCTCAAGGGACGCACGCCGCCCAGATGCTGCTCCATTCCCTCGCCCGTGGGGACGACCCCGGACCGTATCGACCCCGCAGCGCCCACATGGCGATGATCCATGGGCGGGTCATCGCCGGGGTGGGCCTCACCGATCGTCCGGAAGACGCCCTCATCGAAGGGGTCGAGGAATTCGTCGTCCTGCACGAACACGGAGACACCGTGGTCGGAGCCAGCGGGGTCGATGCGGTCGGCGCGGTCTATCAGTGGGGACAGCGCCTCCACGAGACGTCTCCTTGACCTGGACCGAATACCCTATTGGGGTATAGGGTAGGGGCGAGCTCGCAGACAGCCCGTGGAAGGAACACTCATGACCGATCCGCACGCGCACCACGACGCTCCGGCATACCCCGCCGGCGCCGACAGCCACCACGACCAGGCTTCGCACGGCGGTCACGAGGGTCACTCCGGTCACGAGGGTCACTCCGGGCACGAGGACCACTCCGGGCACGGAGGCCACGAGGGTCACTCCGGGCACGAGGGCCACGGCGATCACGTCGGACAGTTCCGGCGCCTGTTCTGGATCAACCTCGTCATCGCCGTGCCGGTGGTCGCGTTCTCGCCGATGTTCGCGATGATCTTCGGGTACGAGGTGCCGGCCTGGGCGACGTTCATCGCGCCGGTGTTGGGCACCGTCATGTATGTGTGGGGCGGATGGCCGTTCCTCACCGGTGCCGTCAGTGAGCTCAAGACGCGCAGACCGGGGATGATGCTCCTCATCGGTCTCGCGATCACCGTGGCCTTCTTCGCGTCGTGGGGCGCGACACTCGGGCTGCTCCACCACGAGCTCGAGTTCTGGTGGGAGCTCGCGCTCCTCATCGTCATCATGCTGCTCGGCCACTGGATCGAGATGCGTTCGCTCGCACAGACGACCTCGGCGCTCGACTCGCTCGCCGCCCTGTTGCCCGATGAAGCCGAGCGGGTCGAGGGCGACCAGATCGTCAAGGTCTCCCCCGCCGATCTGGTCGTCGGCGATGTCGTCGTGGTGCGCCCGGGCGGGACCGTCCCCGCCGACGGCCGCATCATCGACGGCACCGCCGCGATGGACGAGTCGATGGTGACCGGCGAATCGCGTCCGGTCACGCGAGCCACGGGCGACACCGTCACCGCGGGCACGGTCGCCACCGACTCCGGACTCCGGGTCGAGATCACCGCGACCGGCGACGACACCGCCCTCGCCGGCATCCAGCGCCTCGTGACCGAAGCGCAGAACTCCTCGTCCCGTGCGCAGCGGATCGCCGACCGCGCCGCCGCACTCCTCTTCTGGTTCGCGCTGCTCTCCGCCGCGCTCACCGCTGTGGTGTGGACGCTGGTGGGGAATCCGGATGCCGCCGTCGTGCGCAGCATCACCGTGCTGGTCATCGCCTGCCCCCATGCACTCGGTCTCGCGATCCCGCTGGTGGTGTCGATCGCCACGGAGCGGGCAGCGCGCGGTGGCGTGCTGATCAAGGACCGACTCGCATTGGAGAGCATGCGCACGGTCGACGCGGTCCTGTTCGACAAGACCGGCACGCTGACGAAGGGCGCCCCGACGATCACGGCGATCGAGCCGACCGGCGACATGGATGCCGAGCGCCTGCTCGTCCTCGCCGCCTCCGCGGAGGCGGACAGCGAGCACCCGCTGGCTCGTGCCATCGTGCGCGCGGCACAGGAACGAGGCCTCACGCTCGCGAAGGCCTCTGGATTCACGTCGTCTCCGGCAGTGGGCGTCACGGCGACCGTCGACGACCGAGAGGTCCGCGTCGGCGGCCCGAAGCTCCTCGACGAGATCGGCGGGCGCGAGATCGCTGCCGCTGAGGAGTGGCGCGAAGAAGGCGCCATCATCCTCCACGTCGTCCTCGACGGCGAGGTGGCCGGCGGGCTCAGGCTCGCCGACGAGGTGCGTCCCGAGTCCCGGCAGGCCGTCGATGCCCTCCACCGTCTGGGCGTCGAGGTCGTCATGATCACGGGCGACGCTCAAGCCGTCGCCGAGTCGGTGGCTGCCGAACTCGGCATCGACCGGGTCTTCGCCGGCGTGCGCCCCGAGGACAAGTCCGCGAAGGTCGCCGAGCTGCAGGCCGAAGGCAAGAAGGTGGCGATGGTCGGCGACGGCGTGAACGACGCGCCCGCCCTCGCACAGGCCGACGTGGGAATCGCCATCGGTGCCGGAACCGATGTCGCCATCGCCTCGGCCGGGGTGATCCTCGCGAGCTCCGACCCGCGTTCGGTGATCTCCGTGATCGAGCTGTCCCGCGCCGCCTACCGCAAGATGAAGCAGAACCTGTGGTGGGCGGCCGGCTACAACCTGATCTCGGTCCCGCTCGCCGCCGGCGTCCTGGCCCCGATCGGGTTCATCCTGCCGATGTCGGTCGGCGCTATCCTGATGTCGCTGTCGACCATCGTCGTCGCACTGAACGCACAGCTGCTGCGCCGCATCGACCTCACACCAGACGCGAGCACGCGCGCCGTCCTCGGCCGTTGAGAGGGCCGACCACGAGATGAAGGACCTGGACATGACCTCCGATGCGACGACCGAAGAGCACACGCACGGCTACATCACCGACAAGAGCAAGTACCTGAATCGGATGCGCCGCATCGAAGGTCAGGCGCGTGGGATCACGAAGATGGTCGACGAGGAGAAGTACTGCATCGACATCCTCACCCAGATCAGCGCGTTGACCAGTGCGCTCCAGGCTGTCGCCGTCGGCCTCCTCGATGACCACCTCAAGCACTGCGTCGTCGACGCCGCGCGGATGAGCAGTGCCGATGCGGACGCGAAGATCAAGGAAGCCACCGACGCGATCTCGCGCCTCGTGCGCTCCTGAGTCGACTCTCCGACGGGGCGAGCGGGGTCGCGTCGCTTCGGGTCACTCGGCGGTGCGACACGAATCACACAGCGGACGATCCGAGCTCGTCAGGGATCCTTCGCAGCGGACGCACCGGAATCCACGGAAGATCTCGACCATAGGAGCCTTCACGGGCGGATCGAGATGAGTGTCGAAAGTCGACTCGAACTTCTCAGCAAGCATCGGAAGCCTCGGCGCTACTTCTCGGCTGTGGATACCTGCAGGAGTCCGTGGGTCCCTAGTGCGTCCTTCAGCAAGGATCTCCATCACTCCCACATAGCTTTGCCTTTTCAGCCGCAGGCCGAGGAACAGATCAGGTATGACGACAGACATCGAGAGCTCGTCGAGATCGACGACCCCGAAGTCCTTGATGTTCTCGGTGATGACCAGACGAGCACCAGCTGCGTGGGCTGCAGCCAGGTGCGGCTGATCCTTCGGATCGGTATCGACCATGCCTGCGACATCGGCCTCCGGTATCAGGACGTCCCAGCCAAAATCAGGACGTCCCAGCCAAAGCGGCGTCGAAGGTCAGAGATCTTCGCGGCACGCTCGTGCTGGTGTCGTTCTGCCTCGGCTTCACCGAACCCAGACCAGCAGACCCGGTAATCCGAGGACACGGCGCCGATGATCAGGAGACCGCGCGTGACGGAGGGAATGAGGATATTGGCGTCCAAGTAGACCAGGCTCTTCCCCGGCACTGCGACGCTCAGAAGTCTTCCGCGAATGCCTGGCCGAGGTCCCGGACATATCCTGCACGGAAACGCTCGAAGTCCGCGACTGCGATGATGTTGCGGTTACCTTGCTTCGACGCTCGCAGTGCTCCCGAGCTGATCTTGCGTAGCACGGTCGTGCGTGAGAGGCCGAGTTCCTGAGCCACCTGCTGCGGGGTCATCGTCGGCGTCTTCGTGTCGATGGTGATGATCTTCCCGGCATCCAGCTCGGCAACGATCGTTTTGAGCAACTCCTCACGCCACTCCGTCCCGGCGGGCTTCTTCTCAAGCTTCATCAAGGTGCTCATGCTCGCGCCTCCCCGGTCAGTTTGCAGCTCTATCTGACCATTCTGACACACATGGCATCTGCAATCAGCTTCCGCGCGGAGTCCTGACCCTCTGAGCGAGTCAGACCTTCGCGGCGGCGAGCTCCTCGCGAAGCAGCGCGGCGCCCGCGCTGAGCGCGTGCAGCTTGCCGCGTGCGACGTCACGTGCCAACGGCGCCAGGCCGCAGTTCGTGCTCGGGATGAGCTTGTCAGCGTCGACGAAATGAAGCGCGTTGCGGAGGGTTTCGGCGACCTCCTCTGGGGTCTCGATCACGTCGCTGGCGACGTCGATCGCTCCGAGCATGACCTTCTTGCCTCGGATGAGCTCGACGAGCTCGAGCGGAACGTGCGAGTGGTGGCTCTCCAGCGAGATGGTGTCGATGCTCGACTGCTGCAGCAGCGGGAACGACTTCTCGTACTGCCGCCACTCCGACCCGAGAGTCGCCTTCCAGTCGGTGTTCGCCTTGATCCCGTACCCATAACAGATGTGCACCACGGTCTCTGCGCGCAATCCCTCGGCCGCCCTCTCGAGCGCCGCCACACCCCAGTCCTGCACGTCGTCGAAGAACACGTTGAATGCCGGCTCATCGAATTGGATGATGTCGACCCCGGCCGCCTCGAGCTCCTTCGCCTCCTGGTTCAGGATCGTCGCGAACTCCCAGGCCAGCTTCTCGCGGCTCTTGTAGTGGCGGTCGTAGAGAGTGTCGATCATCGTCATCGGACCGGGCAGGGCCCACTTGATCGGCTGATCCGTCTGCTGACGGAGGAACTTCGCGTCCTCGACGAACACGGGCTTCTCGCGACTCACGGCGCCGACGACAGTCGGCACGCTGGCGTCGTACCGGTCGCGGATCCGCACCGTCTCGCGCTCGTCGAAATCGACGCCGGAGAGATGCTCGATGAACGTCGTGACGAAGTGCTGGCGGGTCTGCTCGCCGTCGCTGATGATGTCGAGGCCCGCCTGACGCTGCTCCTCGACGGTGATGCGCAGCGCATCCTGGGTGCCCTCGACCAGGGCATCACCCTCCAGGTTCCACGGAGCCCAGAGAGTCTCGGGGGAAGCCAGCCAGGACGGCTTGGGCAGGCTGCCGACGATCGACGTGGGAAGAAGGGTGTTCATGATCGGCGATCTTCCGTTCGTCATCCGACGGAGACCAGGGAGGCGGCGGAGCCGGCGGCCCACTGCTCGAGCAGTTCGCCGTGCGGCTTCATGAGGTGCTCGTCTGCATACTTCCCCTGTTCGGCCGCGAGCCGACTGCGCTCGTCGCGGTCGTAGGCGATCTTCGTCACCGAGTAGTCCTGCTCCTCGAGGCTCGGCTGGTAGACGCTCGCAGCGGCCGCGTTCGCGTTGTAGATCTCCGGTCGGTAGATCTTCTGGAACGTCTCCATCGTGCTGATCGTGCCGATGAGCTGGAGGTTCGTGTAGTCGCTGAGCAGATCGCCACGGAAGTAGAACGCCAGCGGGGCCACGCTGCCGCGCGGCATGAAGTACCGGACGGAGAGCCCCATCTTGCCGAAGTACTCGTCGGTCAGTGAGGGATCCTTCTGCTCGTACTCGACACCGAGGATCGGATGGTGGTTCTCGGTGCGACGGTACGTCTTGCTCGTCGAGACGCTGATACAGATCACGGGCGACACGGCGAAGCGCTCCCGGTAGGTCTCCGAGTCGAGGAAGTGCTGGAAGAGCTTGCCGTGCAGGTCGCCGAAGTCAGCCGGAACGGTGAACCGGCCCGCAGCTTCCGCGGCAGCCGGCAGCCGTACGCTGAAGTCGAAGTCGCGCACGTAGGACGAGAAGTTGTTCCCCACGATCCCGTGACTGCGCTTTCCGGTGAGACGGTCGACGATCTGGATGTCCAGAACCTCGAGCAGCGGGAACTCCTGGTCCTCGCCTTCTGCCGCGAACTGCACCGCGACCGAGACGATCTCGAGTTCGACGGTGTAGCGATCCCCGTTCGGGTTGTCCCAGCGCGCCAGATCGTTGAACCGACGGTCGATCATCGTCAGCGCGTTGCGTAGATTCTGCTGACGGTGCTCGCCCCGCGCCAGGTTGGCGAAGTTGGTGGTGATCCGGGAGTTTTCCGACGGCGAGTAGTCCTCGTCGAAGCGGGTCGTCGTGATGCGGAACGTGAAGTCGTGCGCCATGAGGTGCCAATCGGTGAGCTGATCGGCCGGGCTCGGCCTCGCGAAAGGGGATACCTCCATGGTGCGATGTGGACGGTCCTATCGAGTAATGCGCTCCGACTATGCCGTGGCATAGGCTGACACTATGGCCAAGCGCTCGAGCGGCATCACCCTGCAGCAGCTCACCTACTACATCGAGGTCGCCGCGGAAGGGTCGATCAGCGCCGCCGCCGACCTGCTCTACGTCGCCCAGCCCACGATGTCGGCGGCGATGAAAGACCTCGAGAGCCGGGTGGGGCGCGTGCTCCTCCTCCGTTCCGCTCGCGGCGTGACCCTCACCACCGACGGCGTGGAGTTCCTCGGGTACGCCAGGCAGGTCGTCGAGCAGGTGGCACTCCTCGAACAGCGATACCTCGGTCGACCGCCCTCGCGACGCCTGCTCGGGGTGTCGACGCAGCACTACTCGTTCGCTGTCGACGCACTGGTGCGGATGGTGAAGGCGACCTCGGCCGAGCAGTATGAGTTCTCCCTTCGTGAGACGCGCACGTGGGACATCATCGAAGACGTCCGCACCCTCCGCAGCGAGCTCGGCATCCTCTACCGGAACGACTTCAACGGGAACGTCATCGACAAGCTGCTCCGCGACTCCGGGCTCGCGTTCCACCCGCTCTTCGTCGCGGAGCCGCACATCTTCATCTCCCGGAAGAACCCCCTCGCCGCTCGAGATCGCGTGACCCTCGCCGATCTCGCCGATGTGCCCAGACTCACCTTCGACCAGGGCGCGAACAACTCCTTCTACTTCGCCGAGGAGATCCTCTCCACCCTCTCGACTTCGCGCGACATCCGCGTCTCCGACCGCGCGACCATCTTCAACCTGATGATCGGACTCGACGGTTACACCATCTCGACAGGCATCATCAGCGATGACCTCGATCCGGAGATCGTCGCCATCCCGCTCGACGTCGACGAGCGCATCGAGATCGGCTGGATCGGTCACGCGGCGATCCCGCTCACCGAGCAGGCGCAGCGCTACCTCGCCGAACTGCGCACGGTCGTCTCGGGTTTCGGGGTGGAACTGCTCGGCTGAGCTCGATCCGCCCTCATCGACTCTCGAAAGCGAGGCGGCCGGCGGGAAGAACGTACGTGCCCGCGAATGTTCGTCGCAACCAGGTCATGACGCGGTGTCGTCCGATCACCTGGGTGCGCATGGATGCGGCGAAGACGCCGTAGAGCGCGAACACGGCGAACGTGAGCGCCATGAAGACGAGGCTGAGCACCGCCATCTTCCCGGCGGCATCAGCCGCACCTGCGGGAACGAACTGCGGAAGGAACGCGAAGAAGAAGACGGTCAGCTTGGGATTCAGCACGTTGATCAGCACGGCCGTGCGAATCACGCGCCACGCGGACGCCGGCTCCTGCATCTCGCGCTGCCCGATTCGGAGCGTATCGGCGACCGTGCCGGCTCCACGACGCTAGGCCCGATTCAGAGGGGTGTAGGTCGTCGCCCTCACCCCCGAGCCCCACCGAACCCTGTACACCGAAGTGCGCGCCGGTCGGCAGGAAGGTGCGACCATCGCCGCGGTTCAGCAGGCCTTCGCCGATGCCGTCGCCGCCCACGCCAACGCAGTACCGACCGCCGTGCTCGCTCCCGCCACCGCCATCTCGCCGGACGCACGGCCCCCGGCGACTAGCGCCGGGGGCCGTGACGCCTAGAGCTGACGGCGCCAGCCTCTGGCGGTCGAGGTCACCTCGCGGAACCCGAGTGCGAACAGCTGCTCGCATTCGTCGACATCGGCGGCGTCCACCGCCACGATGAGCCGCGCCACGTCGCTCAACGTGAGCCACTCGTGAAGGTCGCCGAAGAGTCGCACGAGCACGTCGGCGTCGGCCGCCTCCCAGTCGGAGAGCTCCGCGACGCGAGGTCCGGCCGAGTGACGTTCGGCACGGTTCGCGGTCAGATCGACTTCGAGGTATCCCACCGTCTCCCCGTCCCGGACCGCGGTGAAGCGGATGCCGTCAGCGCCGAGCTCGCGCGTCGTCGCGATGTCGGACGCATCCTGGAAATCCGCGATGGAGGCGAGCCCGGCGGTCGTCGCCAGGAGCACGACCTCCGTCCCTCCGTCGTGCGAGAAGCCGGCCCCTTCCAAGGACCGGCGCACATGCGGCCACGATGCCGGGATCCCGTACACGCCGGGGAACGGGAGCTGCCCGTCGGCATATGCCGTCGTCACAGCCCAAGCGCGCAGCTGCGCCAGGCACGCGCGCATCAGGGTCGCGGCGGCCGGATCTCCTCCGTCGTCCCGCGGCACCGACAGCGTCCACTGGATCAGCCCGGCCCCTCGGTAGTCGTCGCTCACGCGCGGGTGCTCGGCGAAACGCTGCAGGTGCGCCGCGGCGACGATGCGCTCATCCAGTTCCACGACGATGGTGGTGCGCTCCACCACCCAGGGATCGACGATGTACTCGTCGGGCTGGCGCTCGAGGCTGCTCAGCACGGCGTTCACCGAGACGCGAGCGCCCGGAATCACCGAGGAGAGATGAGCGTTCACCAGGTCGGTGAGCTGGTCGCGGTCGTCGCGTCGGAAGAGTCGAGCGCGGGGTACGGTATTCATGATCGGCCTCCAAATAGATCAACAGGGAAGGCCGCCACCGGATGCGGTACGCACTCACCGTATAGGCATCCGGTCCGGTGAGCAACGCCCTGGGTTCTCACCCGACGACTCAGAAATCGGTAGCAGTGCTCATGACGGACCACCTCCGCGACTTCGGTCGGGCGGGGCTCTTCTGGCTTGCCCTCGCCAACTTCTCCATGGGCATCGACGGCTACGTGCTGGCGGGTCTTCTCCCCCAGTTCGCGTCGGATCTGGGGGTGAGCTCCGCTGCGGCGGGGCAGCTCGTCGCGGTATTCGCGCTGACCGGGGCGTTCGCGGGCCCCGCGCTGAGCGCGTTCACGGGGCGATGGGAGCGCAAGGCGACGATTTCCCTCGCGTTGCTGGTCTTCATCCTCGGGAACCTCATGGTGGCCGTGGCACCCGACTACTCGTGGGCGATCGCGGGTCGGGTGGTCTCCGCGGTTGGCGGCGCCCTCCTCAATGCGGTCGTGAGCGCCTATGTGATCGCGCGCACCCCCGTGGAGCAACGCGGTCGTGCGCTTTCGTTCGTGCTGGGAGGCTGGTTGGCCGCCACGGCTCTCGGCGTGCCGCTGGGACTCGTCATCGGGCAGGCGGACTGGCGTGCGCCGTTGTTCCTGGTCGCCGGCGTCGGCGCCATCGCGCTGATCGGGATCCTGATCAAGGTTCCGCGCCTGACGCTGCCGGCGCGTCCGCTGCGCGAGAGCGTGAGGCCCCTGGGGCAGCCGCGAGTACTCGCAGCCCTCGTGATCCCGATCGGCATCATGTGCGCGAGTTACCTCTGCTTCACGTACGCCGCATTCATCCTCGACCCTCGCATCGGCGCCGGACTGCCGATGATCCTGATCATGTTCGGCTACGGCCTCATCAGTCTGCTCGGCAACGCCGTCTCCGGACGCAGCATCGACCGCATCTCCCCGGTTCGCGTTCTGGCCGTCATCATCGCCTCCCTCATCGCGGTGGCCGCGATCGGAACCGTCGGCCTGGCTCTGTCGGGCATCGCGGGTGCCGTGATCGCCATCTTCTGGTTCTTCGGCTGCGCGTTCTTCAACGGCGGGATGGGAGTGCCGCTGCAGGCACGTCTCGCCGCCATGTCTTCGGATTCCCTCACCATCCTGCTCGCTCTCAACGCGAGCGCGATCACGCTGGGAAGCGCCTTCGGCGGCATGCTGGGCGGCGCGATGCTCGCCACGGGGTTCCCACCCGAAGCACTCGTACCGTCGGCGGGGGCGATCCTCGTCGTCACCGGTGCAGTCCTCTTCCAGACGACGCGCGCTCGCACGCAGCGCACCCAGAACGCTCCGGAAGTGGCCGGCCGCGAACTCCGTCCCGACGAGGTGTGACCGCGAAGGGCACAGTGCGAACGCGGCGGGCGCCAGCCGTCATCGGTGAGCGGTCGCTCCAGCGAAAAGTTCGGCTCCGGCCATGCAATTCATCCCCGCAGTACTCCTCGGGGAGCGACCGCGTGCGGCAACGCCAGTTTCACGAGGCTCACGACGAACTTCCCCGGCTCTTCGAGCATGCACAGGTGTGCCGAGTTCTCGAACCAGACGACGTCCTTCGATGGCGCCGTCACTCGTTCGATCCAGCGCGCGACAGGACCCGTCGGCGTCGTCCAGTCATGGCGCCCGAGGAACTGCAGCATGGGCACCTCGAACGTCATCCGGTCACGAGCGTCGAAGGACAGCAGTTGAGGCAGCACCAGCGGCATCGTTGCCTGCTGTCCCACCCCGATCAGCCCCAGTTCGTCGTCCGTGTAGTACGGCGACAGCTCTTGCGATTCCATGAAATACGCGGAGTCGGATCGGTACGCGGACAGCGCCCCGTAGTGCTGTGCCCATCTCCTGCAGGTCACGATCCGCTCGGTGGTGAGCGGCTGCGTGCCGGGGTACTCGCCGAGCGCTTGGAGTTCCGCGATTGCTTCCGCGTTCTGATCCGCGATCGCGCTCCGAAGCGCGAACCCGAAACTCTCGACCTCGTTCTCTGCACCGGAGATCACCTGCCCGACACCGATGTAGCCCCAAAGCAGGTCGGGGCGCCGCTCGGCCGCCATGACGCCGATGATCGTTCCCCAGCTGTGGCCGAGCACACCGACCTTCGTCACCCCGAGCTCGTCCTGGAGCCAGGTGATCAGTTCCACGAGGTCGTCTACGTATCGCTCGACGCTCAACTCCATCCCCTCGACCGCATGTGCCGCGGACTTGCCGCTGGCACGCTGGTCGTAGTTGACGACCGTGAAGTAGTCCTCCACTCCTCGCTGCCAGATCCACGACGACGGCAGCGAAGGAAGTGCCGGACCGCCATGGCAGACGACGAGGACCGGGTTGCTCGTGTCTCGACCTCGAATCGACACGAACTGCTCCACGCCGCCGAGTTCGACGAACGCGGTGCGATCGATTGCCTCAGGGTTGGGAATGCGGCACAGATCCGCGATCACCGTCCGACCGATTTCGTCGCTCATGCGGTCAGCTTAGAAGAGCGGCCCTCCGCGCCGCCGAGAGCGAGCGTGGGCCGCCGATCTCGCGGGCGACACATCAGGAAATCGTCAATGATCGGCGGAGCGAGGGCCGCCCGTGGACTTGTAAGGGACCACCAAGGGGCCTCCGGTGATCGGGTCGGCGATGACGACGGAGTCGATGCCGAACACCTCGGCGACGATCTTCTCCGTGACGACCTCCTCCGGCGGCCCCTCGGCGACCACCTGGCCGTCCTTCATCGCGATCAGGTGGCTCGCATATCGTGCAGCGTGGTTGAGGTCGTGGAGCACCGCGACTAGCGTGTGCCCCTCTCGGTGCAGTGAGTCGAAGAGCTCCATCAGCTCGATCTGATGCGCGATGTCCAGAAAGGTCGTCGGCTCGTCGAGGAGCAGCAGGGGTGTCTGCTGGGCAAGGACCATCGCAACCCAGACGCGTTGCCGCTGCCCGCCGGAGAGTTCGTCGACCAGTCGCGCAGACAGGTCGCTCAGGTGCGTGGCCTCGAGGGCGTGCGCCACCGCAGCCTCGTCAGCCGGGGAACGCTGTTGGAGCAGCTTCTGATGGGGATATCGGCCACGAGCCACGAGGTCGGCGACCGTGATGCCATCGGGCGAGATCGAAGATTGCGGAAGCAGTCCGATCCGTCGCGCGACTTCCTTGGCGCGGTACTTCGAGATCTCCTTCCCATCGAGCAGGATCGCCCCCTCACGCGGCACAAGCAGGCGAGAGAGGGCGCGCAGCAGAGTCGATTTGCCGCAGGCGTTCGGGCCGATGATCACGGTGAATCCCCCCGGCGGAACGTTGACGTTCAGCTCAGAGGAGATGATGCGGGCGTCATAGCCGATCGTCACTCTCTCGGCGCGCAGATCGGGTGAGTCGATCGCGACCCGAGGGATGTCAGTGGAGATGCTCACGGTTGCACTTTCTTGTCGAGACATCGCTATCGTCTGCGACGATATTCGCGGATGAGAAGCCACAGGAGATAGGCGCCGCCGATGGACACGGTGACGATGCCGACGGGCAGTTGAATCGCGATGGCCACCGCATCGGCCCCGACGAGCAGGAGCGCCCCCACGAGCGCCGCCGGCATCAACCCGATTCCGGGTGCACCAGTGAGTCGGCGTGCGATCTGTGGCGCGGCGAGCGCGATGAAGGAGATCGGCCCGGCCGCCGCGGTCACGAGTGCGGTCAGTGCGACGCCGAGCACGACAGCGGCGAGGCGCAGCTTCTCGACACTCGTCCCGAGCGCCTTCGCGGTGTCGTCCCCCAGCTCCAGCTCTCGCATCCCCGGCCCGAGAGCCACCGTGAACGGCATCAGCAGAGCCAAGACGGTCAGCATGGGCCAGAACTGGTCGAAGCCGAGTCCGTTCAGAGATCCCGCACCCCACGCCGCCGCAGACATCGCGTCTTCCAGGTCTGCTTGAAGCATCAAGTACGAATTGATCGAGCCGAGCACCGCGCTGATGCCGATTCCGATGATGATCAGGCGGAACCCGTCCACACCGTCGCGGTACGCGAGCAGGTAGACGAGCGCCGCCGTGAGCATGCCGCCCACGAGCGACCCCGCAGCGACGGCGTAGTAGCCGGCGCTGCCCACGACGAGCATGACGATCAGGGCGCCGGTGTAGGAGCCTGCGGCGAACCCGATGACGTCCGGACTCCCCAGAGGGTTGCGCGTCAGGGACTGGAAGATGGCACCGCTCATACCCAGTCCCACGCCGCAGCATATGGCGAACAGCAGTCGCGGCAATCGCCACTCGATCACCAGCATCTCGGTTCGCCGGTCTGCGTTACCGAACAGGGCGGAGACCACATCGGTCAAGGGAGTATGCGCAGCGCCTGCTGTCAGCGTGTACGCGCCGATGACGAGGACCAGGATGATCACCACGACACCCACGAGCACGGTGCGGCGATCGATCGGCAGGGAGATCGGCGGGCGCGAGGAGCGCAGAAGCCATTCGGGGCGGCCGTTTCCGACCAGCGACTCGACGGGCAGCGACCGCTCGGGCGCGATGGGCGAACGTGTCACAGCCCGCTCACCTTCTTACGTCGTGCCAAGAGAATCAGGATCGGGGCGCCGACGACGGCCGTGACAAGCCCGACGCGCAGCTCCCCACTGGGCAGGACGACTCGGGCGACGATGTCGGATACCAACAACAGGATCGGCGAGATCACGAGCGTGTACGCCATGATCCAGCGCTGATCCGGCCCGACGAACCAGCGGACGATGTGCGGCACCATCAACCCGACGAACCCGATCGGGCCGGCGAGCGCCGTCGCCCCGCCTGCCATCACGGTCACGGCGACGACAGTCACCACCCGGGTTCCCACGACGCTGACGCCGAGGGACTTCCCGGCGTCGTCGCCCATCGCCAGTGCATTCAGAGGCCGCGCCACGAGAAGCGCCAACACGACGCCGATGAGGATGAGCGGACCGATCGCCGCGACGACATCCAAGGATCGTCCGGCGAGCGACCCGGCACCCCAGAAGCGCATGCTGTCGAAGACCTGCGGGTTCTTCAGGCTGATACCCGAGGCGAAGCCTCCGAGGACAGCGCTGAGCGCAACCCCCGCCAGCGTCATCTGCACCGGGGAGGCGCCGCCCCTTCCGATGGATCCGATGAGGTAGACGACGACCGTGACCACACCAGCACCGAGCAGGGCGAACCACACATAGCCGAGCGCGCCGGTGATGCCGAAGAGACCGATCGCGATGGTGACGAAGAAACCTGCACCGGCGTTGACGCCCAGGATCCCGGGGTCTGCCAAGGGGTTCCGCGTGAACGCCTGGATGAGTGCGCCCGCCAGGCCGAGCGCAGGGCCCACGACCAGGCCAACGACGGTCCGTGGAATGCGCAACTCCCAGATGATCAGCGCCTCGCTGGATGCTCGCGGATCGAGCAGAGCGGCGAGAACGGCACCAACGGTCAAACCGCGCGCACCGACCATGATGCTCGCCACAACGACGACGATCAGCACCCCGACCGAAGCGAACAAGCCGAGCGTCAGGACGCTTCGGGGACGCCTGGTCTTGACGCGAGGAGATCGGCTGGTCTGCGCCGGCGTGCTCCTGGACGTGACCGGCGTCCCGACGGTCATTTCCCCTCCCCTTCCCGGGGCGCGGACGCGCTGAGGCGGTCTGCGCTATTCAAGGTTGGCGACGGCCTCCGCGAGGGATCCCACCAGGTGGTCGAGACCCCACGGGATGCTGAGCGGACTCGGTGCGGACAGGGACATCGTCTGCGCCACGTCGTTGGTGACCACGACATCGCCGCCGGCGATCGGCCGCCAATCGGCGAAGACGCTGCTGTTCGTCAGAGCGCGTTTCCACTCGGCGTCGCCGTCGACGTTCGTCACATAGAGCTGAGGCGAGAGGCCGGAAAGCTCTTCCAAGCTCACGTTGAAGCTGGAGGATTCCTCGCCGAGTCCGGCCACTCCCGGCACGAGGGACATTCCCAGCTGCTCGATCAACTGCACTCGAGGGTCGGTCGGACCGTTGAGCAGCAGCGTCCCGTCATCCATCGGCACCGTGCCGTACGCGAAGGTGACGCCATCGAACTCCGGGTGCTCCTCCGCGACGGAGACGATCATGTCGTCGAGGCCAGCCTGCAGATCCGCGGCACGCTGCGGAACGCCGAGCGCTTCCCCGACGATCTCGATGTTGTCCCCGAGCGGTGTCGCCCACGCCTGCTCCGGGTACGCAACGGTCGGGGCGATGTCGCTGAGGCGGTCGTAGTCCTCCTCCGAGATGCCGGAGTAGGTGGCCAGAATCAGATCCGGCTCGGTGCTCAGCAGCTCCTCGAAGTCGATCTCACCGCGTTCAAGGCTCGGAAGCGCCATGGGCATCTCTCCGCCTAGCTCCTCGACCGCCTCGCGGAACCACGGGAAGTATCCCTCTGCGTCGGCTCCATAGGCATTGAAGCCGACTGCGACCGGCACCCGCCCGAGAGCCACGACCACGTCGGGCGTCGTCCAACCGATGACGACGACTCGCTCCGGCTCAGTGTCGATCTTCGTCTGGCCGAGCGCATGCTCGACCGTCACGGGGAAGGCGCCGGCTTCGGCGACGCTTTCAAAAGTCGCACCCGTCGTCGAGCCCGTGTCGGCGGCGCCTTGAGAGCACCCGGTGAGGGCGAGCGCGGCGACGAGCGCCAAGGCGGAGACTGTGCTCCGCAATGGATGCGAGCCGCCGGAGGGCATGCGAAGACTGGACATGGGGCTCCTGTGATCGAGAGGGAGGGAGGGAGAGCAGGCCGTCTACACAAGGGAAGCCTTACCTAAGTAACCAGCGTAGGCTCGACGCCTGTCGAGGTGCGGACGACCGGTGTCGCATTCGGGACAGGACCACGACGAGCCCGGTCGCCTACTCGGTGGCGAGCAGCTCACCCGGCGTGCAGCCGACGACCTTGTGGAAAGCCGCGACGAACGCACTGGTTGTGCCGTATCCGACCCTGCGGCCCGTCACCGAGACAGTTGCACCTTCGGCGAGCAGAGTGCACGCCGACGCCATCCGGGCGAGCCGGCGCCACTGGGCGAAGCTCATCGCCACGTCTGCCGAGAACGCCCGGCTGATGGTCCGGGGACTCACATTCAGGCAGTGCGCCCACTGCTCCAGGGAACGCCCGTCAGCAGGGCTCCTCAGGATGCCGTCGACGATCTTCCTGATACGAGGGTCCTGCGGAATGGGTACAGCGATCCCACGGAAGCGCAGTGGCTCGAGCAAGTCGATGCACACCTGCTGCGCGCGAAGCCGCTCGTCCTCGGGCATCCCCGTGACCGCGAGATGGATCAGTAGGTGCCGCAACGCCGCATTCAGGTCCACCGCAGTGGTTCCGTCCCACGTCGGGGTCCACGATTCGGGCGCGAACAGCGTCTCCCGAAACGCTGCTCCCCCCGCTGCCCACCCTGCGTGGACAACCCCTCGAGGTATCCAGAGGCCGCACCCGGGAAGCACCACGTGCATCCGATCGTCCACCACGACGCTCACCGCACCACGTTCGGACCAGATCAGCACGTGCTCCTCGTTGCTGTGCGGTAGCCAGCGCACCTCGAGGTCCTGTTCGAACACACCGGTCGTCAGCAGGAAGGACTCGGGGACCATACGCGGTTCGGGCACGAAATCGCCGCTGGGCGGCGCCGCCGCTTGCGGGGGCGCATCAGCCGTCAACGTCACGAAGCTCCTCCCCGGGTACGTTATTAGGCTCACCTAATCTACCAACAATGCCTGCGGGCTCACGCGCCCGGTTCGTCCCCGTCGTGCTGCCAGATCAGCTCCTCACCACATAGTTCGACGCTGTCTGCACCCACTCGGTTCTTTCCGTGGGTGCAGACTTCGCCGAAGGTGCGTGAGACATGCACCAGAAATGCACCACGCCCGACCCCAGGTACGGAAAAACCCCCGATTTCTCGGGGGTTTCCATGGCGGTGACGGTGGGATTTGAACCCACGGTAGGGGGTTACCCTACACAACTTTTCGAGAGTTGCACCTTCGGCCGCTCGGACACGTCACCGCGGAATAGCTTACGCGACGCGGGGCCTGCACGCGAATCGAGAGCTGCTCGTCACCAGGCGGTGGCGACCTCGGCGTGCGTGCGCAGGATGCCCTCGGTCGAGCCCGCGGGCGCGCGGCCGATTCCGCACTCGGTGGCAACCCCGAACTCAGGGGCGAACGGAGCCGCGGCGGCGATGCGACGAGCTGCCCCTTCCGCGCCGTCCTCCCGGTGCACGAGTCCCAGGTAGAGCTCGTCGACCGCGGCGAGTTCTGCGAGCGGGGCGAAGTACGCCTCGTCGTCGTGGTCGATCGGCACCGGCAGGTGCAGCCAGGTGAGCGGGCGGGCGGATGCCGCCACCACGGCGTTCGCGTAGCGCACGAGGTTCGTGGCATCCCTCGGCTCGAAGAAGTGCTTCTCCCCCGCGTCGCCGTAGCAGAGGTGCACGCCCACCTCGGCGTCAGCGGGCACCGCATCGACGAGCGCAGCCAGGCGCGCGACGAGACCGTCGAACGGATCACCGGGCCACCACGCCTCCATGACCGCTCCGTAGCCGACCGCGCGCTCGATGATGCCCATCTCGCTGGCGACGTCCCACTGCACCGCGAGGTCTTCGTGCGGGATGGCGGCCAGGATCTCGTCGAGGTCGCGCAGGATCGCAGCGGTGTAGACGGGCTCGATCTCGGCCCGGTCATCGCCGTGGAAGAACGAGGAGATCACGGCGAGCGGCGTCGGCAGCGACACCTGGAACCGGATGCCGGCCGGAACAGCACCCTCTGCACGGAGACGCGTGAACACGGCGTACGACTCGATCGCGGCTGCGGCGTAGCCGAGCGGAGGCAGCTCGATGCTCGCGGCATCCACTCCTTCAGCGAGCCGCAGTCCTCGGGCATCGATGCCGGCGGGGAACGGGATGGGCTCGTCGCCGACGCGCTCGATGCCCTCGGCCTGGCCGATCACGTCGGGCTGGAACATGATCCAGTGGAACCGCTTGCCCACCTCTCCGTCCGGGATGCGGCGGAGTCGGGTCCCGAGCAGATCCGCGGCGGTGCGGATCGTGGTCTCGGCGTCGTCGTAGTTCACGCTGCCCACGAGGAGGGCACCCTGCGGCTGAGTCATGTCCCCCAGAATATCGGCGCTCCCCACCGCGCTTTTCCCCGGCCACCCCTCCGCCATGAGAGGAGCATCCCGGTTAGGATGGCCTAATAACCCGCCGCCTGTGGGGGCAGCGATGACGGGAAGGGTATTCATCATGGGCTTCATCACCTCCGAGGCATTGGCCGAGACGGGCTACGTCGTCCTCGACGATCACACCTCGCCCGCCGACCCCGCCGAATGGCACGACCTCGAGTACGTCGGCTGGCGCTCCTCCGGCATCACGCGCTTCGCCCCGCTCACCAGCTACGCGGGCGACGTCGACTGCAACGGCTTCTGGAACCACACCCCGCCGCGCGCCGACAAGGACGGCATCTGGGTCGAGTCGCAGGTCGCCATCGCCCCCACGCTCCAGCGCCGGGCGCAAGAGCCGGGTGCCGGCATCGGACGCTGCCGCGTGATCGAGCTGCAGGCGAACGAATACGCCGACGCGATCTACAACCTGCATCAGGACGACAACAACCGCCTCAACGAAGAGGGCACCGGCTGGGTGGTCCGTGGGTTCTTCAACCTCTCCGACGACACCGAGTCGATGCTGATCCTGCGCGCCGACCGCTTCGACCCGGCGACCGAGATCCGCCTGCCGCTGCGCGCGGGCTCCCGCATCGTCGTCGACACCCAGCGCTTCTGGCACGCGGTCTGGCATCGCGGCACGGCACCCCGCTACGCGCTCATCACGTCGTGGACCAGCGGCCCCGAGCTCGATGCGTACATCGCCGCGAACCACGGCGACCCGAACCCGCCGACGGTCGACCTCGACCCGCAGTTCGTCGATGCCGCACAGGTCGAGCTGCACCGCCGCATCGAAGAGCGCCGTCGCGCGTTCGAGGCGCAGGGCATCGTGATGGAACCGCCCGTCGACATGAACGTCTGAGGCGCGCGGCCTCGCCGTCAGATCGTGCGGCCGTCTTCGATGCGCACCGTGCGCTCGACGGTCCCTGCAGGCGGCGCGAGGTGCGAGATCAGCAGCACCGACTGCTCGCCTGCGGCCTGCAGCAGATCGCGCAGCAGGGCATCGGATGCCTCAGGGTCGACCCCGGCGGTCGGCTCATCCAGCACCAATACCGGGAAACCCCTCAGCAGTGCGCGGGCGAGCGAGATCCGCTGCGCCTGCCCACCCGACACCAGCGCACCGCGGTCGCCGACCCGCGCGTCGAGACCGCCACGCTCGGTGACCCAGGCACCGAGACCGACTCGGTCGAGCACTTCCCGCAGCTCGGCGTCTGTCGCAGTGTCGCGTGCGAAGAGCAGGTTCTGGCGGATGTCTTCGTCGAACAGCTGAGGACTCTGCTCGCACAGCCCGATCACCCGGCGCAGTGCCGGGCCCGAAAGCTCCGCGGCATCACGGCCGTCGACCAGGTACTCGCCCTCCACCCGCAGGAAGCCGACAAGCGCCGCGGCGAGTGAGCTCTTGCCCGCCCCGCTCGGCCCCGCGACCAGCACCCTCTCACCAGGGCGGAGGTCGAGGTCGATCCCTTTCAGAGCGGGCGCACCACCCGGCCAGTTCGCCCGCACGCCGCGCATCCGCACTACCGGAGTGCCCTCGATCTCGATGTCGTCTCCCGCGTCGGAGCGCAGCTCGTCCGGCATCCGCTCCGGCAGCACGTCGACGATGCGCTCGGCGCTGGAGCGCACACTCCGCCACGATGCCGCGGCGATCGGCACCGCACCGAAGATCTCGAACACCACCATCGGCACGAGGACCGCCACGGCCAACCACGGGCCGTCGATCGCCCCGTCGACGAGTCCGGGAGCCGCAGCAGCGAGGGCCCAGACCGAGGCAGCCCCGGCGACCGCGGAGACCACGCCGGCCGCGACGGCCTGCGCGAACGAGGCGCGGTCGACCACTCGTCGCAGCACGGCATCCGCCGTACCGATCCGTGCGCGCGCCTGCTCTTCCGCCCCGTAGGCGATGAGCACGTCGAGGCTGCCGAAGTAGTCGACGAGGGCCGCAGAGAGCTCGGCGCGACGTGCCGAGACCAGCGCCTCGGCACGTGAGCCGAACACCCAGCCGAGACCGATCGCGGCGGCTGCCGCGACCAGCAGGCACACGGCGAGCGCGAGCGCGGCGGGAGGGGAGACGAAGGCGATGAAGCCGACGGCACCGACCGCGACGAGGGCTGCGACCCCGAGCGGCTGCACCACCCGCAGCGGCAGGTTCTGCAGGTTCTCGACATCGTCAACGAGGGCTGTGAGCACCTGCCCGCGGTCGGTCGAGCCGAGGCCGGCCGGAGACAGCGGGATCAGCCGCCGCACGATGTCGGCCCTGGTCGAGGCGAGCTGACGCAGTGCCGCGTCGTGGCCGCTCAGTCGCTCCAGGTAGCGGGTGACGGCGCGCGACACGGCGAAGAACCGGACCCCGACCACGGCGATCGACAGCGGCACGAGCGAGTCGACGATCGAAGCGCTCACGATCAGCCAGCCGCTGACCGCCAGCAGACTCACGGCGGCCCCGGCGGACAGCATCCCCCAGACGAGGCCGGGCACGAACCGTCCGACCGGCGGCTGCGCGAGCCGCAGGATGCCACGGACCCGCTGGCTGCGCGTCGCCCCGGTCATGCGTCCACCCCCAGCGCCACGACCTGATCGGCGATGTCACGCGCCGATCGGCGGTGCGAGACGAGCACGATCGTCGCCCCGGCATCCGCCCGCTCGCGCAGCGACCGCCACAGCCGCTCCTCGGTCTCGGGGTCGAGCGCGCTCGAAGGCTCATCGAGCGCGAGCATCCGTCCCGGAGCGGACTCCTGTCGATACAGGGCGCGGGCCACGGCCACCCGCTGCGCCTGGCCGCCCGAGAGCCCACTCCCCTGCACGCCGAGCTCGAGCCCCGCGTCGATGGTCTCGGCGCAGGCATCGTCCAGCGCGGCGCGGATGCGGTCGGCATCCGGTGCGGGGTCCCCGAGGGCGACGTTCTCCGCGACGGTGCCGCGCATCAACCCCGGCGCCTGTCCGGCCCAGGCCAGCCACGTGGCCGGGGCGAGCCCGCGAAGATCCTGCCCGGCGAATGCGGCCGCGCCCTCGAAATCGGCAGCGCCCCGGAGCGCCGCGAGGAGTGAGGACTTGCCGGACCCGCTGGGACCTTCGATCAGCGTGATCGTTCCCGGCTCGGCGGTGAAGGACACGGGCGGCAGGTCGCGCACCCGCAGGCCCTCGACCGTGAGCGCGGCGCCGTCCGCCCGTTCCACCTGCAGGACCGATGCACGGATGTCGGACCGTTCCACGGCGATTCCTCCGGCATCCGTCGAATCGTCCTGCATCCGTACGCGGGCACCCGCCGCGTCGAGCACATCGAACACATCCTCGGTCGCGGCGACACCCTCCGAGGCCGCGTGGAACTGCACCCCCACCTGACGGATCGGCAGGAACGCCTCGGGGGCGAGCAGCAGCACGAACAGCCCCACCTCGAGCGTCAGGTCGCCCGAGAGCAGCCGGAAGCCGACCGACACCGCGATCAGTGCGACCGCGATCGAGGCCAGCAGTTCCATCGCGAACCCGGACAGGAACGAGAACCGCAGCACCTTCATGGTCTCGCGGCGGTACTCCTCTGCGGTGACCTCGATGCGGTCGGCCGCGCGGCGGTCGCGCCCGAACAGTCGCAGCGTCGACAGCCCCTGGACCGTGTCGGCGAATCGGGCGGCGAGGCGCTGCAGCGTCTGCCACTGCCGCGTCTGCACCGTGCGCGTCGCCATGCCGATCAGGATCAGGAACAGCGGTATCAGCGGCAGGGTGATGACCGCGGTCAGCCCACTCGGCCAGTCCTGCCACCACATCACCGCGACCAGCACCGGAGTCGCGATCACGGTCAGCACGAGCTGCGGGATGTACCGCGCGAAGTACGCATCGAGCGCCTCGAGCCCATGTCCCGCGGTGACGGCGAGCTCGGTCTGGTTCCGCTGTGCCAGCCATCCGGGCCCCAGCTTCCCGACCGCCTTCACGAGCGCCGAGCGCAGCTGCATCCCGGTCTTCGCCGCCGCCCGCGTCCCCGCGGCATCCGATGCTGCGATCAGCAGCCCGCGCAGCAGCGCCGCGACCAGCAGCCAGATCAGGGAGGAGGTGACATCGCTACCCGCGATCGCGCCGGTGATCGCATCGGTCAGCAACCACGCGAAGGCGATCGTGACCGCGGTCTGGATGACGCCGATCACCGCGGATGCCGCGAGGAAGCCCCTCGCGGCACCCGCGTAGCGCAGCAGTCTCGGATCGACGGGTTTCACGCGTGCGCCGGAGCCCCCTCGATGGACTTGCGAGTGACACGCTTGCGGAAGACCCAGTACGTCCAGGCCTGGTACGCGATCACCAGCGGCATCGCGATCAATGCGGTCCAGCTCATGATCTGCAGCGTGTACGGCGTGCTCGACGCGTTCGCGATCGTCAGGCTGAATGCCGGGTCGATCGTCGACGGCATCACGAACGGGAACAGGGCCGAGAACAGCATGACCACCGCGAACATCACTGTGAGCATCCCTGCGAAGAACGCCCAGCCGTCACGCCGGACCAACGAGAATCCGACCGCCGCGATCAGGCTGACCGCCGCGAGCGCGCCGGCACCGATGACGAGCCAGAGCAGCGGAGCCTCACGGCCCATCGCGATCGCGACCGTCCAGATCACGGTTGCGGCCGCGACGAGGATCGTCGGGATGGCGGCCTTCTTCACCAGCTTCCGTGCGTCCTCATGCACCTGCCCGTCGGTCTTGAGCGCGACGAACAGCACCCCGTGCAGGAAGAACAGCAGCAGCGTGGTGACGCCGACCAGCAGCGAGTACGGGTTCAGCAGCGCGAAGAAGCCGCCGACGTAGATGTGGTTCTCATCGATCGCGACGCCCTGCACGATGTTGCCGAAGGCGACACCCCAGAGCAGAGCCGGCACGACCGAGCCGATCACGATCATCCGGTCGAAGCCGGCCTTCCACTTCGCGCTGTCGCGCTGGTGGCGGTACTCGAACGAGACTCCGCGCAGGATCAGTGCGAGCAGGATCAGCAGCAGCGGCAGGTAGAACCCGCTGAAGAGGGTGGCGTACCACTCGGGGAACGACGCGAACAGGCAGGCGCCGGCCACGATGACCCAGGTCTCGTTGAGATCCCAGACCGGACCGATCGTGTTGATGACCTGGCGGCGCGAGACATCGTTCTTGCCGAGGAACGGCAGCGACATGCCGACACCGAAGTCGAACCCGTCGAGCACGAAGTAGCCCACGAAGAAGAAGGCGACGATGAAGAACCAGAGTGTTGCGAGATCCATGATGCTCCTCCCTCTCAGTAGACGACCGACGGCAGCTGGGCCGTCTCGTCATGTGGCTGTTCTTCGGTGTCGGGGCCCTTCTGCGCTGCCCGGATGATGAGGCGTATCTCGACGACGGCGAGGGCCGCGTAGATCGCCGTGAACGCGATGAGCGATATGAGTACCTCGACACCGCTGACCCCTGGCGAGACGCCGTCCTGCGTGGTCATCAGTCCGAACACGATCCACGGCTGTCTGCCCATCTCGGTGAAGACCCAGCCCATGATGTTGGCCACGAGCGCGAGCGGGAACGACCAGATCGCGAGCTTCCACATCCACTGTGACGGGGGCTTCTTGGCGCTCTTGCGGGTGAGCCACAGACCGATCACGGCGACGAGCGCTGCAGCCATGCCCAGGCCGATCATCCAGCGGAACGCCCAGTACGTGATCCACAGGACCGGAGCGAAGTCGGTGAGACCGGTGGCGGCATACGTCTGGCTGTACTCGGCGTTGAGGTCGTTGATGCCGTGCACGCACGCGTCGAGCGTGTGCGTCGACAACAGCGACAGCAGATACGGCACGCGGATGGAGAACAGCTCCGAACTGCCGTCAGGTGTCCCGAGCGTGAACAGGCTGAACGAGGCGTCCGGCCCGCACACGGTGTTGAACGTGGCTTCGGCCGCCGCCATCTTCATGGGCTGCGCGGCATACATCGCCAGTCCCAGCTGGTCGCCCGTGAGCACGACACCCGCGGTGGACACGATCATCGCCCACAGGCCGAACTTGAGCGAGATGCGCATGGTGTCGAAGTGCTGACCGCGTGCGAGGTGCCAGGCCGAGACCGAGATGACGACACCGGCGGCGAACATGAACGCACCGAAGATCGTGTGCGGGAAGGCCGCGAGCGCGACCGGGTTCGTCAGCAGCGCCCAGAAGTCGGTCAACTCAGCACGGTTGGTCGCCTCGTTGAACGTGTAGCCGACCGGGTTCTGCATGAACGCGTTGGCGGCGATGATGAAGTACGCCGACAGGATGCTGCCGATCGAGACGCACCAGATGGTCGCGAGGTGCAGCTTCTGCGGGAGCTTGTCCCAGCCGAAAATCCACAACCCGATGAACGTGGCCTCGAAGAAGAAGGCGAGCAGCCCCTCGAATGCGAGCGGGGCGCCGAACACGTCGCCGACGAAGCGGGAGTAGTCCGACCAGTTCATGCCGAACTGGAACTCCTGCACGATGCCGGTGACGACACCCATCGCGAAGTTGATGAGGAAGATCTTGCCGAAGAAGCGGGTCAGATGCAGGTACTGCACCTTGCCGGTGCGCACCCAGGCGGTCTGGAAGATCGCGGCGACCAGCGCCATGCCGATCGTCAGCGGCACGAAGAGGTAGTGATAGACCGTCGTCAGCCCGAATTGCCATCGGGCGAGGACCAGTGGATCAAGCCATTCCATGCGCGACTCCTGTTCTGTGGAGGCGCTGCCTGGTGCTGTGACGCAGCCGCCCCTTTCCCTCGATCAGCGGCGCGGTGGTGTCGCGCAGCTGCACGGTGCAATCCGATGAGAGGACAGCGTCGCGCACGCACTCGGCTTCGAGTGGTCCGCCTGCCTCGTTCAGGACGCCTTGCATGAGTTCGAGGTGCACACGGCACAGCATGGGGCGGTCTTCCGAGCGACCGGCCGCGTGCGGGCACGGGCTGAGGTCGACCGTGAGCCCCTGATCGTCGACAACCGGCTCGAAGCCGCTTTCTTCGAGATGCTCCACGAGAGCGTCGAGCTGGTAGGTGGCCTCGCGTCCGAGCCCGGATGCCGTCGCGTCCGGCAGCATGCTCCGCATCAGGTCACCGCGGCGAGCGGCCGCCTTGGCCTTGTCGCGCGCGACCGGGCTGGAAGCACCCGGCGCTCCGGTGGCAGCGCTGTACAGCGTGCGCGGCCGCCCCCTCGTGGTGCGGTGCTCGATCGTCGGGATCACGTAGCCGCCCTCGATCAGTCGCTGCAGGTGTTCACGGACCGTGTTGGGGTGGAGCCCGGTGGCTTCGCACAGCTCGGTGATGGAGAGATCGGCTCGGGTCGTCGAGCTTCCCGCTTCGAAGAGCAAGTGCAGGATCTGCACCCGGGAGTAGCTCGAGATCGGCCCGCAGACGGGCCCGCCGTTGGCCATGACCCCAGTATCCCGCGCGACTGCGAGTTTGCCGAGAGGTATGGCCGTGAATAAACACCTGGCCGATAGGGATGTCTGATGCCGGCGATAGCCTGGGGGCATGGCCACCCGGAAACCCGCTCCACCCGCGTACGTGTGCACGGAATGCGGGTGGACGACCGCCAAGTGGGTCGGCAGGTGCGGGGAGTGCCAGCAGTGGGGCACGGTTCAGGAACAGGCCGCGCAGACCGGCATCCTCCGCCGCGTGGGCGCGGTCGCGCCGACCGCCGATCGAGCAGCACGGCCGATCACACAGATCACCACGCAAGATGCTCCGCGCCGTTCGAGCGGCGTCGGCGAGTTCGACCGCGTGCTCGGCGGCGGCATCGTGCCCGGGGCTGCGATCCTGCTCAGCGGCGAGCCGGGAGTCGGCAAGTCGACACTGCTGCTCGAGGTCGCAGCACAAGCGGCTCGCGGTGGGCGCCGCGTGCTCTACGCGAGCGCCGAGGAGTCTCCTGGCCAGGTGCGGCTGCGTGCTGAGCGCACGGGTGCGCTGCACGACGAGCTGTACCTCGCGAGCGAGACCGACCTGGCGACCATCCTCGGCCACATCGACGAGGTGAAGCCGCAGCTCGTCATCGTCGACTCGGTGCAGACGGTTTCGTCATCGATGATCGACGGTGCCGCCGGGCAGCCGAGCCAGGTGCGCGAGGTCGCGGCGACGCTGATCCGCATCGCGAAAGATCGCGATCTGCCGATCATCCTCGTGGGCCACGTCACGAAAGACGGCCAGGTCGCCGGCCCCCGCGTGCTCGAGCACCTGGTCGACGTCGTCTGTCATTTCGAGGGCGACCGCCAGACGTCACTGCGATTCATCCGCGCGCTCAAGAACCGCTTCGGGCCGACCGACGAGGTCGGCTGCTTCGAGATGACCGGAGACGGCATCGCCGAGGTGCCAGACCCCTCAGGTCTCTTCCTCTCCCAGGGCGCCACCGAACCGGGAACGTGCGTCGCGATCTCGCTCGAGGGCAGGCGTGCGCTGCCGGTCGAGGTGCAGGCGCTCACCGTCCCCAGCAACGCACCGAACCCGCGCCGCATCGTGCACGGCCTCGACTCTTCACGGGTCGCGATGGTGCTCGCGATCCTCGAGCGGCGCGCCGGCATCCCCACCGGCACCCTCGACGTCTACGTCTCGACCGTGGGAGGAGTGCGTTTCACGGAGCCAGCCGCCGATCTGGCGATCGCGATCGCAGTGGCCGGCTCCATCCAGCAGTTCTCGGTGCCGCGCACGATCGCCGCAGTCGGCGAGCTCAGCCTCGCGGGCGAGATCCGTCCCGTCACCCAGGCTGCTCAGCGGCGGTCCGAGGCCGCACGGCTCGGCTACGAACAGGTGGTCGACGACCGATCGAAGACACTCCGCGCGGCGCTCGGAGACGTGCGCGCACGCAACACGTCACGCCGTTCCGATCGCGACATCCCGCCGTTCTGACCGCGGCCGCAACGGGCTGGCAGGCATCGATGCTGTCAGGCGTCGAGGGCCTTGAGCAGCTCGGCCGGTTCGGCCTGCATCGGGTGGGGGCCGGCAATGTCGAGGAACACTGTCGTGATCGGGTGCGCAGCGAGGAACTTCCGCAGCCAGTCCGCCGTGTAGATCCCCACACCGGGCGGGAGGTTGGCCGGCTTGTTCTTGGCATCGCTGAACAGAAGCAGGGCGAGGTCGCCGGTCTTCGGATCGCGGTACGTCCACACCTCACCGCTGTCGAGGGGGTTGTCCCGCGCACCAGGTGCGATCAGCGGCACGACGGTGGTGCCGTGACGGAGGGCGAGAGCGACCGCAGCGACATCCTGCTTCTCCAGAGCCTGGGCCAGAGCATCCGAGCGGAAGTCTTCGGGTGCGGGCTTCTTCTTCGCGGACTTCGCCTTCTTCGCTGCCATGCCTCCAGCTTAGGCATGGAGAACAGCCACGGCATCCGCCCGGAATCGACCGCGGATACGATTGGGGCCCTCTCGAGTCCCACATTGGGGACTGGGGTACTCGAGAGGGCCCTCGGACTCTCGAGCGGCGGTGTCGAAGCGCTGGGGACGCTGTAGTTCGACGCCACTGGGGATGGCATATTGCCGCATGATGCGGAGAGTCATGTCAATGGTATCCCAAAGACTCGCAGATGTCAGCATCGCGTGCCGAAGGCGTCTGATATCGCATCATTTCGTGCGTCCGGAATCAGTTCACGACGATTTTCGAAGACGCCTGCGATGATCGCTTCGAAGTCAGCGGAGGTCAGTAGAGCAGGATCTGCGCGGTCGAGAGGCTCGTGAAGCCGCCGATCGAAACCTCGACATGGTACGAGGCTCCCCCGCCAGGAGCGCGCTGCCGGTTCTCCTGCGCGCACGTCTCGACGCTCGACCTCGTGCGATCCCAGGTGACCGGATCTTTGCTGGTGACCGTCGTCCCCGCCGTCAGAGTGGCGATCATGCTGCTCGGGTTCTCCTGGCAGTCGGTCGAACGCCACCAGACGTCTTCACCGCTGGAGACCGTGAACACCTGCGTGGTCGACCCGACGTCGATCGTGCAGTCCTTGGCGCCCTTGTTCGTCAACGAGATGGAGAGCTTCGGCATGACACCCGCCGCATACGTGGCGGCGTCGGCCACGGCCGCGACCTCGATGTCTTTCGCCTCGCACGCGACGATCGCCGGAGCCTGTTCGGTCGAGGCGTCGGGAGAGGGAGAGGGCGAGTCGGTGCCGGTCGACGGGGCCGCACTCGGCGACGTCGACGCCGAAGGCGATGGCGTCTCAGCGGTGTCGGCGGCCGCCCACGGCCGCGCGATCAGAAGCCACGCCCCGATGCCGATGGCCGCGACGACCAGGATGAGTCCGACGATGACGACCAGTCGCCGACGACGGTAGACGGCGGCGGATGGGCGACGAGACATGCCTCCAGGCTATGCGATCCCCCGCGCCCAGCCTGGGAGGCCGGACGGCGGATGCGGTCTGTGGCGCGTGCTCAGAGCACCTTGAGCATGCGGGTGTTGCCGAGCGTGTTCGGCTTGACGTGAGCGAGGTCGAGGAACTCCTCGACACCGGCGTCGCCGCTGCGCAACAGCTGGGAGTAGACGTCGGAGTCGACGACCTGCTCACCGATCGACGTGTACCCGCGGCGTCCGAAGAACTCGACCTCGAACGTGAGGCAGAACAGGCGCGACAGGCCGAGCATCCTGGCGTTTTCCTCGAGCCCGTCGACGAGCGCGCGGCCGACACCGTGGTGCAGCCAGTCGTCGCGCACGAGCAGCGTGCGCACCTCACCGAGGTCTTCCCAGAACACGTGCAGTGCACCGCATCCGATCAGCACCCCGTCGGCTTCCGCCACGACGAACTCCTGCACGGCACCGTAGAGCACAGCCAGATCCTTGCCGAGCAGGATGCGCTGCTCCACGAGCGGCTGCAGCAGGTCACGGATGCCGACGATGTCGGCGCTCCGCGCCGGCCTGACGATGTACTCGCTCACGAGACAAGCCTAGAACCCCTGGTCGGTCGGCACCTGGACCGGACACAGGAAAGGGGCGGATGCCGCAGCATCCGCCCCTTCTCTGTTCAACCGGAGGTCACTCCCCGCTGGCTACCGCCAGGTCAGGCGTGCTGGCGATCGCGCCTCCGCCGGTGTTGACACCCACTGCGACCTTCTCGCCGCGCGGGCCGTGCTCGAACAGGAACTCCCCGTCCTTCGCGTCGACCTTCACGTGGTCACCGGAGTTGAGCTCGCCGTGCAGGATCTTCTCCGACAGGCGGTCCTCGATCTCGTGCTGCATCGCGCGACGCAGCGGTCGGGCGCCGAGAGCCGGGTCGAAGCCGATCTCGATGAGACGCTCCTTGGCCGGCTGCGACAGCTCGATCGTCATGTCGCGGTCCAGCAGACGCTCGCCGAGGCGCTTGGTGAACAGATCGACGATCTGCACCAGCTCGGTCTTGGAGAGCTGCGGGAACACGATGATGTCGTCGACACGGTTCAGGAACTCGGGCTTGAAGTGCCGCTTGAGCTCTTCGTTCACCTTGCCCTTCATCCGGTCGTAGCTGGTCGAGTCGTTGCCCTCGACCTGGAAGCCGACGGGTCCGCCGGCGATGTCACGCGCACCGAGGTTGGTGGTCATGATGATGACCGTGTTCTTGAAGTCCACGATCCGACCCTGACCGTCGGTGAGACGACCTTCTTCGAGGATCTGCAGCAGCGAGTTGAAGATGTCCGGGTGGGCCTTCTCGATCTCGTCGAAGAGAACCACGCTGAACGGCTTGCGCCGCACCTTCTCGGTGAGCTGGCCACCCTCTTCGAATCCGACGAATCCGGGAGGGGCGCCGAACAGACGCGAGACGGTGTGCTTCTCACCGAACTCGCTCATGTCGAGCGAGATCAGCGCAGCCTCATCGTCGAACAGGAACTCGGCGAGCGCCTTGGCGAGCTCGGTCTTTCCGACACCCGTGGGGCCGGCGAAGATGAACGAGCCCGAGGGACGCTTCGGGTCCTTGAGACCGGCACGCTGACGACGGATCGTCTTGGAGAGGGCGGCGATCGCCTCTTCCTGACCGATGACGCGCTGGTGCAGGGCCTTCTCCATGAAGACGAGTCGCGAGGACTCCTCCTCCGTGAGCTTGAAGACGGGGATGCCGGTGGCCTGTGCGAGCACCTCGGCGATCAGACCCTCGTCGACGACCGCGGAGGTCGCGACGTCGCCCGCGCGCCACTGCTTCTCGAGACGCAGACGCTCGGCGAGGAGGCTCTTCTCCTCATCGCGGAGGGATGCCGCCTTCTCGAAGTCCTGCTCCTCGGAGGCGACTTCCTTCTGCTCGCGGACAGCGGCGATCTTCTCGTCGAACTCGCGCAGCTCGGGCGGGCTCGACAGGATCGACAGACGCAGGCGTGCGCCGGCCTCGTCGATCAGGTCGATGGCCTTGTCCGGGAGGAAGCGGTCGGAGACGTAGCGGTCGGCGAGGTTCGCCGCCGCGACGATGGCGCCGTCGGTGATCTGCACCTTGTGGTGCGCCTCGTAGCGGTCGCGCAGGCCCTTGAGGATGTTGATCGTGTGCGGCAGCGTCGGCTCGTTGACCTGCACCGACTGGAAGCGGCGCTCGAGAGCGGCATCCTTCTCGAAGTGCTTGCGGTACTCGTCGAGCGTGGTCGCACCGATCGTCTGCAGCTCACCTCGGGCGAGGAGCGGCTTCAGGATGCTGGCCGCGTCGATCGCGCCCTCGGCGGCACCCGCACCCACGAGGGTGTGGATCTCGTCGATGAAGACGATGATGTCGCCGCGCGTGCGGATCTCCTTGGTGACCTTCTTCAGGCGCTCCTCGAAGTCACCGCGGTAGCGGGAACCGGCGATGAGCGAGCCGAGGTCGAGCGAGTAGAGCTGCTTGTCCTTCAGCGTCTCGGGCACATCGCCCTTGACGATCGCCTGGGCCAGACCCTCGACCACGGCGGTCTTGCCGACGCCGGGCTCACCGATCAGGACGGGGTTGTTCTTGGAGCGGCGGGAGAGGATCTGCATGACCCGCTCCGCCTCCTTCTCGCGCCCGATCACCGGGTCGAGCTTGTTGTCACGCGCGGCCTGGGTGAGGTTACGGCCGAACTGGTCGAGCACGGCCGACCCGCCCTGGGCGCTGGCCTGCGAGTCGTTCGTCTGCGCACCGACGGATGCCGGCTCGCGGCCGGGAGCGCCGGAGAGCAGCTGGATGACCTGCTGGCGGACCTTGTTCAGGTCGGCGCCGAGCTTGACGAGCACCTGGGCTGCGACGCCCTCGCCCTCGCGGATGAGGCCGAGCAGGATGTGCTCGGTGCCGATGTAGTTGTGGCCGAGCTGGAGAGCCTCGCGGAGGCTGAGCTCGAGCACCTTCTTGGCGCGCGGGGTGAACGGGATGTGCCCGGTCGGCTGCTGCTGACCCTGGCCGATGATGTCCTGCACCTGCTCGCGCACGGCGTCGAGGGAGATGCCGAGGCTTTCGAGCGCCTTGGCGGCGACACCTTCGCCCTCGTGGATGAGGCCGAGCAGGATGTGCTCGGTTCCGATGTAATTGTGGTTGAGCATCTTCGCCTCTTCTTGGGCGAGGACGACCACTCGACGGGCTCGGTCCGTGAATCTCTCGAACATGCTGTGACTCCTTATTCGCACGGGGCGAAGCGCTGACACCTATGGCGTTCTCTGCGCCTGTACATCGAGAGTAACCACCACGCAGGGCACGTATGCCCGTGTTCGCCGTGGGCATACCGGGGGTTGACCGTGTTATCGACAGTCGTTATGTTAACGACAGTCGATAACAACGATCTCGAGAAGGCGCATCAGCGCCCAGGCAAGGAGTGGCAGATGACCTCGACAAAGCAGGGCACACTGTCCCGCGGTGACACCGGCGCGCTCATCGGCTTCTGCATCGCCGGAGTCGCGATCGCCGCGTACATCACCATCTTCTCCGTCATCCGCATCCTGAACCTCGTCAGCGGCACGACCGTTCCGGTGATGGTCGAGTTCGTGGATCAGCCGGTCGAGGCCCCGCTCGGAGCGGGCGGCGCCGACATCACCCTGGAACTGGACCGAGCGGCCATCAACGCCCCGGCCCTGCCCCCGATCGCGATCGCGACAGGGGTCATCGGGCAGATCCTCCAGATCGTCACGATCGTCGTCGTGATCGGATGCCTGCTGCTGCTCGCGCGCAGCATCCTCGCCGGCACAGTGTTCAGCCGCCGCAATACCCGCCTCGTCATGCTCGCCGGCCTCACCGGTCTGGTCGGCTACGCGGCCGTGCAGTTCTTCGACAACATGCTCGCTAACGCGGCCGTCTCGTCGGTCACCGACAACGCCGTCGACAACGCCGTCATCAGTATCGAGCCGTTCACCTTCATCCTCGCGGCGTTCGTGATCTCGATCATCGGCACGACCTTCGTGATCGGCGACCGCCTGCAGCGCGACACGGAAGGACTCGTCTGATGACCACGACGAACACGACCGCGAAAGCCACCCGCTCCGAGAAGGCGGATGCGATCACCGTGATCCTCTACGCCGCCGCGGCGCTGGTGACGGTCGCGTTCGCCACGATCCTGCGCGTCGCCAGCACGTTCCGCGAGACCGGAATCGCCTGGACGATTCCGATCGACCAGCAACCGATCTCGGCGACGACGGACTCCGGAGCGATCTCGATCGAGGGATATGCCGACGAGGCCATGATCATCGCGAACGACGTGAACGCGGTGTCGGTCGCGGCGATCATCACCGCCATCACGCTCTGGGCACTCGCTGCCGCTCTCGTCATCGCGTCGGTGACTCTGGTCGCCTGGAACTTCCTGCGCGGTCGCTTCTTCGTGCGCGGGAACGTCTGGGCGTTCAACGCGATCGGCTGGACCCTCGTCGGCGCACCGATCCTGATCGTGATGCTGGAGACCATGGGACGCAACGGAGTGACCGCCGCACTCGGTCTCGGTGACGGCGAACCGGTGCATCCGCTCGAGTTCTGGACGATCGCACCGTTCTTCGCCACCGGGGTGACGGTCGGGCTGATCGCGGTCGCGTTCCGCCGCGGCATCCGCCTGCAGCAGGAGAAGGCCGCACTCGAGAAGGAAACGGAAGGACTCGTCTGATGTTCAACGCTGCCTCAGAGGACGTCTGGACCTCACTCCTCAACATCGGTATCTGGCTGGCCGCCATCGCGGCGATCACCGGCCTGGTGTTCTGGCGCGGGCGACGCCGCGGAAGCAAGACCATCGCTCTGGATGCCGCGCTTACTCTCGCAGGGATGTGGGTCCTCCTGTCTACGATCGGGATCGTGGTCTTCGCCGCGAAAGTGTTCGTCGTCGACTGGGCCGAACTCCACGGATTCACCAACATCTGGCTTTCGTGGCCGGCCGCCCTTCCCTGTTCTCAGTTCGGCGACAGCGCGGGCACCACACTCACCTGCAGCGGCCACTCGCTGGACGACTTCACCGTCACCAACGCGTCGCTCGGCCTGCGCGCACTCGCCGGCGCTGCCCAGGCGACTTCTCTCGCCTTCTCCACGATGCCCGCGGTGCTGGTCGCCGCGATCTGCTTCCAGACGCTGCGAGGGCGCACTTTCTCCCGCATCCTGACCCGCACGCTGACGGTCGGGGCCGCTGTGGTGCTCGTGCTCGGCATCGCATCAGACCTGCTCGGCTCGATCGCCGCGACCGCCGGCCTGCGCGAGGTCTTCCCTCCTGACAGCACGTGGTACCCGCCGGTCTTTCAGCTCACCGTGACGCCCTTGCCGTTCGCCGGTGCGCTCGGGCTCCTCGCCCTCGCCGCCGTCTTCCGTCAGGGCATGCGCCTCGACCAGGAACGCGAGCGTCTGCAGCTGGAGACCGAGCGTCTGCAGAAGGACACGGAGGGTCTGGTGTGACCCCGGCCGAGAGCGATGACGAGTTCACCGGCATCCACTGCCGCCTCGACGAGCTGCTCACCGACCGGGGGATGACGCTCACCGAGCTGAGCGCCGCGGTCGGGGTGAGCATCGTGAACCTGTCGGTGCTGAAGAACGACCGCGCCCGCGCGATCCGGTACTCGACGCTGCGTGCGATCTGCGAGGCCCTCGACTGCGAGGTCGGCGACCTGTTGGTGCTCGCCCCACGCTGACGGGGAACCCTGGTTCCGGTCGCAGTTGCTGCCGCTCGTGGCGCGTTCAGGCGGCAGGAAGTGCGACCGGAATCAGGCCTGCCGGCCGCACCGAGCGGAATCCGGCTCGAGCGTCATCCTTCGTCATATCCACCCAGGGAATTCTCAGGCAGTCATAGCGTTGGGCCTCATGGCGCGCACACGGCGCGCCGCGATTCTGGAGTCCCCACCCCATGAGCACCACCGCACGCGCCCAGAAAGCGCCAGATACCCGCGGACCGGTCCGGAAGCTGCTGTCGTCATTCGGCTTCCAGATCCTCGCAGCCCTCGTTCTCGGCATCGCCGCCGGTCTGATCGGCCGCCAGCTCGGCGCCACCGCCGAGAACCCGACCGGGCTGTCCGCGACACTCGACACCATCGGCAACTCGTACGTGACGCTGCTGCGCGCCGCCGTCGTCCCGCTGATCTTCACCGCCATCGTCGCCAGCATCTCGAACCTGCGTCGCGTGCAGAACGCCGCGCGCCTGGCCGGCCAGACGATCCTGTGGTTCGCGATCACCGCGTTCATCGCCGTGATCATCGGCATCGTCCTCGGCCTCGTGATCCAGCCGGGCAACCGCGCCGGCGAGGGCCTCGAACCCGGCGACCCGTACACCGTGGGCACGTGGTGGAACTTCCTGCTGGGACTCATCCCGCAGAACTTCCTCGGCCTGACGGTCAGCACCTCGCCCGGCGCTGTCGAAGGCACCTTCTCGTCGAACGTCGGCTTCAACATCCTGCAGGTCATCGTGGTCGCTGCCGTCATCGGCATCGCAGCTCTCAAGGCCGGCAAGAAGGCCGAGCCGTTCCTCGTCTTCACCGAGTCGCTGCTGAAGGTCATCCAGCGCGTGCTGTGGTGGATCATCCGCATCGCCCCGCTCGGCACGTTCGGCCTCATCGGCTCGGCCGTGATCAAGTACGGCTGGGAGAAGCTCGCATCCCTCGGCTGGTTCGCCGCCGCGGTCTACATCGGCCTCGCGCTCGTGCTGTTCGTGGTCTACCCGATCCTGGTCAAGACGCACGGTCTGTCGATCAAGCAGTACTTCTCGGGTGTCTGGCCCGCCGTGCAGCTGGCCTTCGTCAGCCGCTCCTCGATCGGCACGTTGCCCCTCACCGAGCGCGTCACCGAGCGCAACCTCGGCGTGCCCCGCTCGTACGCCTCGTTCGCCGTGCCGCTGGGCGCGACCACGAAGATGGACGGCTGCGCTGCGATCTACCCGGCCATCGCCGCGATCTTCGTCGCACAGTTCTTCGGCATCGAACTGAACTTCGTGCAGTACCTGCTGATCGTGATCGTCTCGGTCGTGGGCTCCGCCGCCACCGCCGGCACCACGGGCGCTGTCGTCATGCTCACGCTGACGCTGTCGACCCTGGGTCTGCCGCTCGAGGGCGTCGGACTACTGCTCGCGATCGACCCGATCCTCGACATGGGCCGCACCGCGGTCAACGTCGCGGGTCAGGCACTGATCCCGACGATCGTCGCCAAGCGCGAGGGCATCCTGAACGAGGAGCTCTACAACGCGCCGCGCGAGGGCCTGCCCTTCGCCGACGACTCCGGAGACGACGAGGATGCTCCCGAGACGGATGCCGCCTCCGACAAGGAGCCGGTCGGCGCCCGCTGACCTCCCCCGCCACGCACAGAGCGCCTCGCCCCTTCTCCGGGACGAGGCGCTCTGTCGTTCAGGGCTTCAGGCGCGGCTCTGCTGGCGAGTGGCACCACGGGTGTCGAGCGCGAGCTCCTCGGCATCCATCGCGGCGATCAGCTCGCGCATGACCTCCTCGTCGAGGTTGCCCGCGTTGCGCTCGGCGAGGAGGATCTCGCGGCGCACCTGCAGCCACCCCCGCGACAGGGCGACGAGGTCTTCGTACGACGGCCGGCTCGCGGCATCCTCCACCTTCTGCGCCTCATCGGTGTCTTTCTCGACCCGGGTCATGCGCTTGGTGAACGCGTCGAACACGCTGAGATCGACATCGCCGTACTTCGCCTCCCACTCGACGCGCTTCTCGGCGAGGAACTTCTTCCCGGCCTCACGGCTTTTCGCACGAACCTCGGCGAGCGCCGCCTCGTCCTCCTCCTCGTCGACATCGCTGGCGATGCCGAGACCACGGATGAGCATCGGGAGCGTCAGCCCCTGCAACAGCAGCGTGCCGACCGTGACGATGAACGCGACGACGACGATCGCATGGGATGCCTCTGTGTCGAGCGCTGCGAGGTCGGCAGCAGCCACCGCGATGGCCAGCGTCACCACCCCGCGCATGCCGGCCCAGGAGATGACGGCGCTGTCTTTCCAGGTGAGCTTGAGTCCTGCCATCTGCTCGCGCACGATGTGGCTGCGCAGTTCGTCGGCGGTGTAGTTCTCCCAGCGGCGGGACTTGCGGTGCCGCTTGTCGAACTCTCCGGATTCGACGCCGCGGTCCCAGCGTTCGAGCCGCTTGCGGTCCTGGAAGTTCGCCCACGCACTGGTCGGGTAGATGTACAGCGGCCGCACGATCAGGACCACGAGCAGCACCGCACCGGAGAGCAGCAGGATCTGCCCGACCGACTCGCTGCCGAGATCATTGAGCACACGCGGGAACTGCAGCCCGATGTAGGCGAACACGAAGCTCTCCAGCAGCAGATCGGCCGAGAGCCACAGCGGCTTCTCCTGCTGACGCGTCGTGTAGTCGGTGCGCGGGGAGTTGTATCCGACGTACAGCCCCATCGCGACGACCGCGAGGACACCCGATCCGAGCAGGTGCTCGGCGATCGCGTAGGCGCCGAACGGAGCGAGCAGCCCGAACGTGCCGATCACGACGGGGTCGCTGATGCGCATGCGCAACTGGTGCAGGACGATGCCGAACACCAGACCGACGGCCACACCGACCCCGACCGCCACCAGGAACTGCCAGATGCCGCCCCAGATCGAGACGGTCGCGCCGGCGAGGATCGCCGCGAACACGCGGTACAGCGTCAACGAGGTCGCGTCGTTGATGAGGCTCTCGCCCGAGAGCACGGTCATGATGCGGCGCGGCAGCCCGAGCCGACGGCCGATCGCCGCAGCCGACACCGCGTCGGGCGGGGCGACGATCGCACCGAGGAGCAGTGCGCCCGGAAGCGTGAGGGACGGCAGGATCCACCACGCGACGAGGCCGACCGCGAGCGCCGTGATCAGCACGAGCCAGATGCCGAGTCGGCGGATCTGCGGCAGGCTGCGCTTGAATCCGACGAATGAGACGTCGAGTGCAGCCGAGTACAGCAGCGGCGGCAGCACGAGGCTGAGCAGCACGTGCCCGTCGATCTCCAGATTCGGCACGAACGGCAGGAACGATGCGGCGAGCGCCGCGACGGTCACCAGCAGTGGCGCCGGCCACCCGCGCCAGCGCGCCAGAGCGGCGACGGCGACGGATCCGACGAGGACGTAGAAGATGCCTGCTTCCATGCCCCAACGGTAGCGGGGGAATGGCGGCGTGCGAGCGCGCGTTGTGGTCAAGGATGTCCGATACAGCTCTCTCCGTCCTCGACCTCGTTCCGGTCCGCACCGGCCAGACCAGCGCAGAGGCCATCGCCGCCTCGCTCGCTCTCGCGGAGGTCGCCGACAAGCTCGGCTATCGCCGCTACTGGTTCGCCGAGCACCACAACATGCCGTCGGTGGCATCCACCACTCCCCCGGTGCTGATCGCCGCTGCGGCCACCCGCACCTCGCGGCTGCGTCTGGGCTCGGGCGGGGTGATGCTGCCCAACCACGCGCCTCTCATCGTCGCCGAGCAGTTCGCCGCCCTCGAGGCCATCGCCCCCGGTCGCATCGACCTGGGCCTCGGCCGCGCTCCGGGCAGCGACCCGGTGATCACACAGCTGCTACGCGGCTCCGGCACCACGAGCGACGTCGAGCAGTTCCCCCGCCACGTGCAGGACATCGCGGCGCTGCTCTCCGGTGACGGCGCCGCGCTGCGCTTCACCTCCGGCGGCGAGTACACCGTGCGTGCGACACCTGCTGCGACCGGCACCCCCGAGGTGTGGCTGCTCGGTTCGAGCGACTACTCCGCCCAGCTGGCCGCCTCGCACGGGCTGCCCTACGTCTTCGCGAACCACTTCTCCGGGCAGGGCCTCGAGCGGGCGCTCGACCTCTACCGCACCGGCTACCGCCCGAGCGAGGAGAACCCCGAGCCGCGCACCTTCCTGACCGTGAACGCGGTGGCCGCGCCCACGCAGGAGGAGGCAGAGGCCCGCGCCCTCCCGCAGCTGCGGATGATGGCGCGTCTGCGGCTCAACCAGCCCCTCGCGGCGCTCGAGACCGTGGAGCAGGCAGCCGCCGCGGTGACGGATGCCGCGACCGACGAGGTCGTGCAGGCCGCACGCTCGCGCTGGTTCGTCGGCACGGGTGAGACCGTCGCCGCCGAGGTCCGCGCGTTCGCCGAACGATACGGCGTCGACGAGGTCATGCTGTCGCCGGTCGCCGGCGCCTATGAGGCAGAACCGAACGACGCCCCGACCGGTCGCGCACAGACCCTGGAACTCATCGCCGCTGCACTCTGACCGTCTGTCAACCCCTGGGACCGTCTGTCAACCCCTGGCTTTCCGGGGGCCGCAGGCGTAGCGTCACCATCAGTGTGGCCGTCTGGTGCGCAACCGCACCGGCGGACGCACGGGCCACCGGCAGTGGAAGGAGTTCGATCATGAGCACCACCAAGACCCTCGCCCTCTGGGTGGCGTACGGCCCGAACGGAGTGGTCGGCAGCATCCGTCACGATGAGGACGGCTACACGGTCACGATGGTCGGGTCCGAAGCCTCGACCGGAACGTACCCGAGCCTGGCATCGGCCAAGGGTGCTCTGCACTCGCACATGGCGCCCGGCAGCGACTGGCCGCGATTCCAGGAGCACTGAACCACGGCACCCGCTTGACCGCGCTGGACGGTCGGGCGGGTGACGTCAGGCGTCAGGCTCGCCGGAGAGGATGCCACGCAGCCAGTCGCGCGCCTCGACGAACACATCGTCGGAGTAGCGGTCGGGGTACTGCACGATCTGACGGTCCGCACGCGGGTACGAGCCGAGGAAGACCACGCGCGGGCTGAACCGGCGGATGCCGAGCATCGCATCGGCCATGCGCTCGTGCTCGATGTGACCGTCGGCGTCGATCACGAAGCGGTAGCGGCCGAGCTCGTCGCCGATCGGCCGCGACTCGATGAGCGACAGGTTGATGCCGCGGGTCGAGAACTGCTCGAGCATCTCGAGGAGCGAGCCGGGGTGGTCGTGCGGGAGCTCGACGATCAGCGAGGTCTTGTCGGCCCCGGTCGGCTCGGGTGAACGGGTCGTGCGGGTGACCAGCACGAAGCGGGTCACGGCCTGGGCGTTGTCGCCGATGCCGTCCGCCAGCACGTCGACGTCGTAGTGGTTCACGATGCCGGGGGCTGCGATGGCGGCCTGTGCGGGGAGCGTGCCGTCGAGGACGCCGATCGCCGAGGCCACGTTGCTCGACGCGGGAACGTGCGAGTGCGATGGCAGGTGCGCCCCGAGCCAGCCGTGGCACTGGGCGTACGCGACCGGATGCGCCGCGATCACCTCGACCTGGTCGAGCGTCGTGCCCCGGGGAGCGACGAGCACGAAGTTCACCCGCACCAGGTACTCGCCGATGATGCGGAGCCCTGGGAGCGTGGCGAGAGCGTCCTGCGTCGTGGAGACACCGCCCTCGATCGAGTTCTCGATCGCGATCATCGCGGCGTCGCTGCGGCCCTCGAGCACGTCGGCCAGAGCCTCGCCCACGTTGTGCACGGGGCGCCAGTCCTGGCCGCGGGCCTCGGCCACCTGATCGAGCGCCGCCTCCGTGAAGGTTCCGGCAGGGCCGAGATAGCTGTAGGTGCGGCGTTCAGTCACGGGTTTCACCTTAGCCCTCGGCGACGGGACCGATCTCCCGGTGACTTCCCGGATGCGGTCCTGCCGATCAGGGGGCAGACTGAGGGGATGACCAGCCGTGCCGGCCTCCCCGCGGAGGAAAGTGACCTGATCGACGTCGACGAGCTGATCGCCGCCTACTACGACCGAACCCCGAACCCCGAGGTTCCGGCCGAACGGGTCGCGTTCGGCACCAGCGGCCATCGCGGATCCTCGCTCTCGAACAGCTTCAACGAGAACCACATCCTCGCCACCACGCAGGCGATCGTGGACTACCGCGACGCCCAGGGCATCACCGGTCCGCTGTTCCTCGGTCGTGACACGCACGCTCTGTCGCTGCCGGCGGAGCGGAGCGCCATCGAGGTGCTGCTCGCGAACGGCATCGACGTACGCGTCGACTCCCGCGACTCGTGGGTGCCGACGCCGGCGCTCAGTCACGCGATCCTCACCTACAACCGCGGCAAGGCGGCCGACGATCCCGGCCGCGCCGACGGCATCGTCGTCACGCCATCGCACAACCCGCCACGCGACGGCGGCTTCAAGTACAACCCGCCGCACGGAGGACCTGCCGACACCGACGCCACGGGCTGGATCGCCGACCGTGCGAACGCGCTCATCTCCGCGGGACTCGTGGGCGTGAAGCTCGAGCGCTTCGCCGACATCGACTGGGACTCCCTCACCGGCTACGACTTCCGCGATGCGTATGTGCGCGACCTGCCGACGATCATCGACATCGACGCCATCCGCAACGCCGGCGTCAGCATCGGCGCCGATCCGCTCGGCGGAGCATCGGTGGAGTACTGGGCGCTGATCGCCGAGATGCACGACCTCGACCTCACCGTCGTGAACCCCGAGGTCGACCCGACCTGGCGCTTCATGACGCTGGACTGGGACGAGAAGATCCGGATGGACCCGTCCTCCCCCTCGGCGATGGCCTCGCTGGTCGCGAAGAAGGGCTCCTACGACATCCTCACCGGGAACGATGCCGACGCCGACCGGCACGGCATCGTGACCCCGGATGCCGGACTGATGAACCCGAACCACTATCTGGCCGTCGCGATCGACTACCTGTTCTCGCATCGGGCGGACTGGCCGCGTGACGCGGCGATCGGCAAGACCCTGGTGTCGTCGATGATCATCGACCGTGTCGCCGAGTCGCTCGGCCGACGCCTGCTCGAGGTTCCGGTCGGGTTCAAGTGGTTCGTGCCCGGGCTCCTCGACGGCTCGGTCGCGTTCGGCGGCGAGGAGTCGGCCGGCGCCTCGTTCCTGCGCAGGGACGGCTCGGTGTGGTCGACCGACAAAGACGGCATCCTGCTGTGCCTGCTGGCGGCCGAGATCATCGCCGTCACCGGGAAGACCCCCTCGGAGAGGTATGCCGAGCTGGAGCAGGCGTTCGGCGCCTCGGCGTACCAGCGCGTCGACGCCCCGGCGACGCCGGAGCAGAAGGCCACTCTCGGAAAGCTCGCCCCCGAGGCCGTGACGGCGACCACTCTCGCCGGCGAGGAGATCACCGCGAAGCTGTCGCATGCACCAGGCAACGGCGCGGCGATCGGCGGGCTCAAGGTGCAGACCGAGCACGCCTGGTTCGCCGCCCGCCCGTCGGGCACCGAAGACGTCTACAAGCTCTACGCCGAGAGCCTGCGCGGCCCGGAGCACCTCGCCGAGGTGCAGGCCGAGGCCCGCGCCGTGGTGTCGGCGGCCCTCGGGGGCTGACACTCCGGCCGACTCGGCCGGCCGACTCGGCCGGCCGACTCGACCGGGTCAGGAAGCGAACGGCCGAGTCATGGATCGATCCGGATCAGGACGCGGTGCGTGCCAGTGCTGCCCCGGCCTCGCGCAACCAGCGTGCGGGCTCCGCGAGGGCGGCATCCGATGACCCGGCGAGGTCGGTGAGCGAGAAGGATGCCGTGAACAGCGCGGTGTCGGCGTCTGCGGTGATGCGGCCGGCGGCGAGCATCGCGGTGGCGCCCCCTTCTGCGGCGAGCCCGGCGAGGAACGACGGCACCTTGCCGTCACCGGACTGTCCGTCGTAGGAGCCTTCGCCCGTGATGACGACATCGGCCTCGGCGATCGCGTCGGCCAGGCCGATGAGCGCGGCCACCTCGGCAGCTCCCGGGGCGAGTGTGCCGCCCCACGCCACGAGGGCGGCTCCGGTGCCCCCTGCCGCGCCGTTTCCCTGACCCACCGGATCGATGCCGAGCAGCCCGGCGAGCCGATGCAGGCCCTCGTCGACGCGGACGATGTCGGATGCCGCGCGCAGACCCTTCTGCGGGCCGAACACCGCAGCGGCACCACGCGGGCCGGTGAGCGGGTTGGTGACGTCGGTGAGCACGCGCACCTCGGGCGCCGTGCGCAGTCGGGTCAGATCGACCGATGCGATGCCGTCGAGCCCGCGGGCGCCTCGCGCGACCGGCACACCCTCGGAATCGAGGAACCGCGCGCCGAGAGCCGAGAGCATCCCCGTGCCCCCGTCGGTGGATGCGCTGGAGCCGATGCCGACGACCAACCGTGAGACACCGTGGTCGAGAGCTGCGGCCAGAGCCTGACCGAGACCCGTCGTGTCGGCATCCCAGGGGCGCAGCTCGTGCAGCAGCTCGATGCCGGAGGTCGAGCCGAGGTCGACGACGGCCGTGCCGGCCGGGGCATCATCGGTGGGCGGGAGCAGCAGCCAGGACGTGTCGATCCGCTCCCCGGCAGGTCCGTCGACCGTGATCGGCATCCGCACAGCGCCGGGCACCGCCGCCTCGAAAGCGGACACCGTGCCCTCGCCGCCGTCCGCCATCGGGCGGTGCACGAACTCGGCGGTGGGGTCGACAGCGGCCCATCCCTCGGCAAGCGCTGCAGCGGCATCCGCAGCCGTGATCGTGCCCTTGAAACTGTCCGGTGCCAGCACGACCCTGGTCACAGCGCGAGCCCCGGGGTGCTGGCGCGCACGACGACCTCGAGCGGCAACGGCGCCTGCTCCCAGTCGGCATCGACCGTCGCACGGAAGGCCTGGTAGCCGACCTCGCTCAACGGCACGCGCACCGTCGTCAACGCCGGGGAGACATCACTGCTCGCCGGCACGTCGTCGAAGCCGCAGACCGCGATGTCGCCGCCGACCTCGCGCCCGGCATCACGGATCGCGGACATCGCTCCGAGCGCCACCACATCACTGATCGCGAAGATCAGGGTGCCGGGCGCAACGCCGTCGGCGAGCGCCTTCTTCATCTCCGCGGCCCCCGACTCGCGACGGAAGTCTCCCCGGCGCACGCCCTCCACCACACCACCGGCCGGTTCGAATCCGGCACGGAAGCCGGCCAGACGATCATCCGACGTCCGCACGCCTTCCGCCGCACCCAGGGCGATCGCCGAGCGGTATCCGGCCGCGGCCATCCGCCGACCGAGAGCCTCCGCGCCGGAACGATTGTCGATCTCGATGCGACGCTCGCCTTCGTCATCCGGCCCGAACGCCACGACCCTGCCGCCGAGGCGCACGAACTCCGCGAGTTCGTGCGCGGTCTCGGTCTCCGTCGGCTCCTGCGTGCGGGAGGCGGCGAGGATCAGCCCGCGCGGACGCTGACCACGCAGGGCCCGCACGATGCGCGCCTCGCGTGCCTGGTCGCGTTCGGTGATCGCGATGGTCACGACCAGCCCCTCCTCGTCGGCGCCGCGGGCCACGCCGGAAGCGATCAGGCCGAAGTAGGGGTCGGCGATGTCGGCGACGAGCAGGGCGATGACCGGAGACGTGCCACGGGCGATCGACTGGGCCGAGACGTTCGCGGTGTATCCCAGCTTCTCGGCGGCCGACTCCACACGCTCCCGGAACGACTCAGCGACCTTGCGCTCCGATCCGTTGAGCACTCGGGACGCGGTCGCCAGCGACACACCGGCCTCGCGCGCGACGTCGTGCAGCGTGGGAGCGGGTCCCCGCGCGTGACGCTGCGCCCGCGTCGGTGAGGGGCGTTCCGCGGACGATGCGGACTTTGTCATGCCCCAGAGCCTACTTCCAGGGGCATCGTCACACCGACCCCACGAGGTACCCCCGCAGCGCTGCCGCCTCGCTCGCGAGCAGCGCCGGATCATCGCCGGGCACGAACTCCAGCAGTGCATCACGCGGCGGAGTCGCAGCGGTGCCGGCCTCGGCGAAGAACCTCGTCCACAGGGCGTCTCTGGCCCGCAGCGGCAGGCGCTCGTGCTCCGGCCACCACGAGAAGACGTGCGCGACGCTCGTGTACGTGGCCAGCGCCCGGTAGTCGTTCAGCACCGCATCGACCCCGGCGCCGACCGTCGGCTGCCAGTAGGTCGACAGAGCAGGGCTGCCTACCTCGGCCAGAAGTCGCAGCGTGCTCGGCGCCGTATCGGCGAGGGTTCCGGAATGGAACTCGAGGGCGAGACCGATCCCCCGCCCCTCGGCCTCGGATGCCGCAGCCCGGAGTCGCGCGACCACGGCGTGCCGGTCGCCTTCGGCGGCCACATCCGATCCGACGTCGCCCGCCCAGATACGCACCCGGTCTGCGCCGAGCGCCTCGGCACTGTCGAGGATCGGCGTGAGCGATTCCCCGACTCCGGCGCGGAAGTATGACCCGTAAGAGGCCACCGCGAGTCCGGCGTCGATGGTGATCCGGGCGACCTCGGCTGCTCGGACGACATCGCCCGGCGGCACGTGCACGTCGCCGCCCCACTCGATGGCCTCGAGCCCGGCATCCTTCGCGAGTTCGACGATCCGCTCCGGCGTGAGAGCTCGGAACGTCACCGAGCACAGTCCTGCGCGGATTCGGGTCATGGTGTCATCCTCTCAAGTCGTGCCCGATCGCCCCGTTCAACCGAGGTGCGGGGATACGGCGGCGGCGAACGTCTCGACCGTGCGGCGCACGACGCTCGAAGGAGCATCCGCCCAGATGTCGGCGTTGAAGATCTCGACCTCGATGTCGCGGTCGTACCCGGTCGCCACCACCGCACGGGTGAGCGAGCCGAAGTCGATCACCCCGTCTCCGGTGTAGTGCCGCGAGAGCAGCACGTCGGCGGCGAGGGGCGTCTTCCAGTCGCACACCTGGTACGTGGCGATGCGTCCTTCACGGCCGGCTCGCGCGATCTGCTCGAGCACCTGCGGATCCCACCAGATGTGGAAAGTGTCGACCGCGGCGCCGACCACGTCCGCGTCGAAGTCGCTCGCGATGTCGAGCGCCTGGCCGAGCGTCGAGACGACGGCCCGATCGGACGCGTACATCGGATGCAGCGGTTCGATCGCGAGCGTCACGCCAGCCGCCTTCGCCTCCGAAGCCAGCACACCGATCGCGTCTCGCACGCGCTCACGCGCCCCGATCAGGTCGCGCGAACCCTCGGGCAGTCCGCCCGCGACGAGCACGAGCACGGCGGTCGACCCCTCGGCACCGGCAGCGGCCAGAGTCGCCGTCTCCTCGATCGCCCGGCGGTTGTCGTCGAGCGCGGCGTTCCGCTGCGTTCCGGCCGGCAGCGTGAAGAAGCCTCCACGACAGTGGGTCGTGAAGCGCAAGCCGGAGTCGCCGAGCATCCGCGCCGCGACGTCGAGGCCGACCTCGTTCACCGGCTCGCGCCACAGTCCGATGGCCTGCACCCCGGCGTCGGCCGTGACCCGCAGAGCCGTGGCGAGGTCGGCGTGCTTGATGGTCGCCTGGTTGATCGAGAGGCGCGGGTCGGGGGTCTGCGAAGGAAGGGTCATGCGTCCACTCCGTTCAGACGCAGCATGCCGTGCCACCGTTCGCGGGCGAGGTCGGGCTGCTCCAGCGCCAGCGAGGCGTTGGCGAGCTCGACGATGCGGCTCAGATGCGGCAGGCTGCGGGCGGAGTGCAGTCCGCCGACCATCTGGAAAGCGGGCTGGTGCCCGTTGAGCCACGAGAGGAAGGCGACCCCGGTCTTGTAATAGAACGTGGGAGCCGCGAAGACCTGTCGGCTGAGCTCCTCGGTCGGGCCGAGGATGCGCAGATACCCCTCCTGGTCGCCGGCATCCAGCGCCTGGATCGCCGCGGAGGCAACGGGCGTGATCGCCGCGAACGCTCCCAGCAGCGCGTCGGAGTACGCGCCCACACCCGCACCCACACCCTCACCCACACCCCCGCCCACGCCGCCGAGTGCACGGCTTGTCGTCGAGTGCACGGCTTGTTCACCGGAAGAAGCCGTGCGCTCGGCAGCATCCGGTGCACTCGGCGAGATGTCGGGAGTGGCGGAGGGGGCGGCTGAGGGAGTGGCGGAGGTGGCGGAGGGGGTGCCGGCGATCAAGCCCACGTAGTTGAAGTCGTCGCCCGTGAACATGCGGACGCCCTCGGGGAGGCGGCCGCGCACCGCGATCTCGGACTCGGCGTTCAGCAGGCTCATCTTCACACCGGCGACCTTGCCGGGGTTCTCCTCGATGACCTGCAGGAGCACCTCGGATGCGGTCTGCCAGTCGGCCGCGCCGAAGTAGCCCGCGAGCTCGGGGTCGAACGCGGTGCCCAGCCAATGCAGCACCACCGGCGTGGTCGCGCGCGACAGCACCTCACGGTAGACGCGGCGGTAGTCGGCGGCACCTGTCGCGACGCGGGCGAGGTGCCGGGAGGCCATGAGCACGGGGCCGGCCCCCTGCTCCTCGGTGAAGTGCAGCTGCTCCTGGTAGGCCGCGATCACCTGGTCGAGCGAGATGTGCGTCTCCTCGACGTGGTCGGTGTTGACGCCGACCACGACGGATCCGCCCTCCTCGCGGGCGACCTCGGCGCTGCGGGCGATCAGCTCACGGGTGGCTGCGGCATCCAGGCCCATGTTCCGCTGCGCGGTGTCCATGGCGTCGGCGACCCCGAGCCCCCACGAGTACACGTTGCGGCGGAATGCGAGCGTGGCATCCCAGTCGATGTCGGCCGGCTGCCCCGGAGTGTTGTCGGCGTGCACCTTGGGCACGACGTGGGCGGCGGCGTACGCGACGCGGCTCTGCAGCGGGGCGGTCGGACGCGTGTAGGCGCCGGAATCGTTGAGGGCCACGTCGGCGGTCTCACCGTTCGCCCGGAGAAGTCGCAGGGTGCTCATGCGCGCCTCAGCCCAGGCTCAACGACGACAGGGCGACCTTGCGACCCTCGGCGCTGGAGGTCAGGCCGGCCTCCGCGAACTGCACACCGCGGGCGCCCGCGAGCAGGTCGAACGGGTAGTCGGTGCCCTCGACGTACGAGACCAGGTACTCCTCCCACTGCTGACGGAAGCCGTTGAGGAAGACCTCGTTGGTCGGCACGTTCTGCCAGTCGGCGTCGTAGTCGCGGGTGTCTTCCAGGTCGGGGTTCCACACCGGCTTCGGGGTGGCGTTGCGGGGCTGGATCTTCGCTCCGAACAGTCCGACGACGGCAGAGCCGTGCGTGCCGTCGACCTGGAACTCGACGAGCTCGTCGCGGTTCACGCGCACGGTCCACGAGGAGTTGATCTCGGCGATCACTCCCCCCTCGATCTCGAAGATGCCGTAGGCCGCGTCCTCGGCGGTGGCCGTGTAGTGCTCGCCCTTCTCGTCCCAGCGGTCGGCGATGTGCACGGCAGCCTGCGCGTAGACGCTCTTGACCTCGCCGAAGAGGTTCTCGAGCACGTAGTTCCAGTGCGGGAACATGTCGGTGATGATGCCTCCGCCGTCTTCGGTGCGGTAGTTCCAGCTCGGGCGCTGCGCGGGCTGCCAGTCGCCCTCGAAGACCCAGTAGCCGAACTCACCGCGCACCGAGAGGATGCGCCCGAAGAAGCCGGAGTCGATCAGGCGCTTGAGCTTCTGCAGCCCGGGGAGGTAGAGCTTGTCGTGCACGACGCCGGTCTTGACCCCCGCCTGGTCGGCGAGACGCGCGAGCTCGATCGCCTCGTCGAGCGACTCGGCGGTGGGCTTCTCGGTGTAGATCGCCTTGCCCGCGGCGATGGCCTTGCGGATCGCGGTGGCGCGGGCCTTGGTCACCAGGAAGTCGGCGTAGATCTCCCACTGCGGGTCGGCGAGGGCGGCGTCGAGGTCGGTCGTCCAGTCCTCGATGCCGTGCTTCGCTGCGAGCTCGGCGAGCTTGGCCTCGCTGCGGCCGACGAGGATCGGCTTCACGGTGATCCTCGAACCGTCGGAGAGCTCGATGCCGCCCTCCTCGCGGATCGCCAGGATCGAGCGCACCAGGTGCTGCCGATATCCCATGCGTCCGGAGACGCCGTTCATGATGATGCCGATCTCGCGGGTGTTCGCCTGGGCCATGGTGTTCCGTTCTGTCGCAGGAAGCTGTTCGCACTTGCCTCACCAACGTGGGAAAGCGCTTTCCGAGATCATGCCACGAGACTCGGGACGATCGCAACCGCAGGCCGCCGACCCGCTGCAGCCGAGATCCATCCGGCAGGCCGACGCGCTCCCGGGCCTCCGCCGTCTGCGCGGACACCCGCCATGACAGGATGGGCGGGTGACGACTCCTGCGACGACGAAGGTGCACTATGGCGACCATTCGTGAGGTCGCGAAACGCGCAGACGTCGCCCCTATGACGGTGTCGCGCGTCATCAACCGTCCGGAGACCGTCGCCGAGGCCACACGCGAGCGCGTACAGCGGGCGATCCGGGATCTCAACTACGTCCCCAACCGCCTCGGGTTGGGGCTGCGCAACAAGCAGACGATGGTGATCGCCCTCGTCGTCGGCGACATCTCGAACCCGTTCGCGACCGAGCAGATCCTCGGCGTCAGCGAGGCGGCGAAGTCGCAGGGGTACAACCTGATCTTCGCCCACACCGACTCATCGCCCGAGGAAGAGCTCGCGCAGCTTCGGCACCTGGTCGAGCGCCGCGTCGACGGCATCGTGCTCTCTCCGGTGCTGAACACTCCCGACGCGGTGCGGTTCGTGCAGGAGCAGGGCGTGCCGATCGTCGTACTGGACTACCCGATGCCCGACAACGACGTCGACGTCGTACGCAGCGACAGCGAGGACGGCGCCCACCGCCTCACGCAATACCTCATCGAGCTCGGCCACACCCGCATCGCGATGCTCAGCGGCACGGAGCAGGCGGTGACGGCCCGAGAGCGGGCAGCGGGGTACCGCGCGGCGATGCAGGCCGCAGGACTCAGCGAAGACATCCGCTTCGGCGCCTTCAGCATCGCGAGCGGGTACGCCATGGCCGGCGACGTCCTCACGGCGAAGGAGCGTCCGACCGCACTCGTCACCGCCAGCAACTTCATCGGGCTCGGAGCCGCACGCAGGGCCCGCGACCTCGGCCTGCGGATCCCGGAAGACGTCTCAGTCGTCACGTTCGACAACATCGGCACCGAGATCGCCTTCGACCCGTTCTTCACCGGCATGGTGCAGCCGGTGCGGGAGCTCGCCGCCCTCGCGACCGACATGCTCCTCGAGCGTGCCACCGAGCGCCATGAGGGTCCTGGCCGCGATGTCGTGCGGCTGATGGAGCTCGACACGCACAGCTCCGCCGCCGGACCGCACCCCGGCTGACCCCGACCCGCACCGCCACCCGGGCGCCCGACTCACTCCTTCACTCCGCCGGCCGCGAGCCCCTTCGTGACGAAGCGGAACGCGAACACGATGATGATCAGCGCCGGGACGCCGAGCAGGACCAGCGCGGCGTAGTACTGCGACGACTCCAGCGGCGTCGGCGCGAAGGCACTGCGGATCGACTGCACGGCCTGCGCCGCGGTCGTGAGCTCGGCGGAGCGCAGCAGCACTGAAGGGAACACGAAGTCCTGCAGCGACCACATCACACTCAGCGCGGCCAGGTTGATCAGCGGCCCCCGGCTGAGCGGGACGGCGATGCTCCAGAAGATGCGGAAATGCCCGGCGCGGTCGATGATCGCGGCCTCGACGAGCTGCCTCGGGATGTCATCCATCCGGTTGCGCAGGAGGAGCACCGCGAACGGCAGCGTCAGCACCGCCTCGGGCAATGCGACCCCGAGATGCGTGTTGAACAGGCTCAGCGTGCCGCTGAGGAAGTACACCGGAACCAGGATGGCCGTCGCCGGCACCGCGAGGAACAGGAGCACGCCGTAGTACAGCGCCTCCTTCCCGCGGAACGGCACGAACGAGAACGCGTAGGCGGCGAGCGCGCCGATCGTGCAGACGAGGAGCGCGTGGAACAGTGCGACGATCGCGCTGTTGAGGAACGTCTGCGGGATCGAGACGCCGTTGAGCGGCCGGGTCAGCACAGCCCAGTAGTTGCCGATGCCGCCGACGGCCACCGACATCTGGACGGCATTGATCAGCGGGGCGGCGAAGGCCAGCGCGAAGATCGCGAGGAAGGCGTAGATCACGATCCGGTCGACTCGACGGGCCCTGATCGGGAGCGATTCCTCGCTCTCCTCACTCCTGGCCTCGGCGCGCCGACGCTGTCGTTCCGTGATCGTCGATGCGGCCGTCGAGACCGCCTTCGTCGATGCCGTGGTCGTCATCGGTTCGCCTTCCGCTGGGAGAGGATCTGGAGCACCGAGATCCCGAGAGCCACGATCAGCACGATGATGGATGCCGCGGCTGCGAAGCCGACCCGGTCCGCGCCGAGCGTCGCGCTGTAGATGTAGGTGCCGACGATGTCCGTCCGACCGCCCGGCTGTCCGCCGGTGGAGAAGTAGATGATGTCGAACGCGCGGAAGCTGCCGAGGAGCACCGAGAGCGCCACCGTGATGTGTGTCGTGCGCAGCAGCGGGAACAGCATGATGCGGTAGATCTGCCAGACGCTCGCGCCGTCCAGCACCGCCGACTCGATGATCGACGCGTTCACCTGGGCGACATCGGTCGTGTAGTACATGATCGGCAGACCGATGCCGTAGGTGAGCAGGATGCCCACTGCCACGTAGGCGGCAGTGGGATCGCCGAGCCAGTCCGGCGCGACCCATCCGAGTCCGGTGGCGCGGAGAGCCTGGTTGAGCGCCCCGTCGCGCGTCTCGAGCATCCGTCCGAACACCGTCGCGAACAGCGACATCGGGATCAGCGACGGCAGCAGGAACACGGTGTAGAAGAGCCTGCGGAGCTTCACCCCCGACGCCATCATCATCGCCAGCACGAAGCCGAGCGTCATCGCGACGACCACGCTGAACAGTCCGAAGAGCACGGTGTTCAGCAGCGACTGCTGGAACGACGGATCCCCCAGCACGAGGACGAAGTTCTGCGCGCCGACGTCGACCGCGTTGCGGAAGGTCAGCCCGACCTGCTGCGTGCTGACGACCCCGAGGATGCCGAAGCTGTAGAGGTAGTACACGCCGTAGAAGATCAGCAGCGGAGCCAGGAAGAGCAGGGCGATCCAGCCGCCGTGCTTGCGCAGCGGCCCGCCGGCAGCCCGGGGGCGACGTTTGCGTCGCCCCCGGGCTCCTTCCGCGACGATGACGGATGTCTCCGTCATTGCGCCCCGCTCTCGCCGTGCGGGTAGCGACCCGAGTCCCATTCGGACTGCATCTGGGCCGCGGCGTCCTCTGCCGAGGTCGTGCCGCGGAGCACGTCGAGGATCGCGTTGCCCTCGACCTTGTTCAGGAAGTCCTGCTGGCTGTTTCGCTGTGAGGTCGGGTCGGCGATCACGGCGCTCACGGCCGCGTAGCCGGCACGCGCCGCATCCGTCTCGAGCACGTCCTCGGAGACCCCGTAGCCGGTGAGGCTCGGGACCAGGATCAGGTCCTTCGCCCAGATGTCGGCACCGGCCGGGCTCAGCAGGAACGAGATGAACGTGGTCGCCGCCTTGACGTTCTTCGAGTTCGCCGGGATCGCGAGGCCACCCTCGGCGAGGGCGCGGATGGCAGGCTCGCCGCCGTCGACCAGCGGCAGCGGCGCAGCACCGACATCCTCGAGGTCGATCCCGGCAGCCGCACGTCCTGAGGCGGACAGCAGCGAGTTCTGCCACGAGCCGTCGATGAAGAAGGCCGCCTCGCCGGAGGCGAACAGCTCGCTCGGTCGGCTGCCCTGCAGACTCAGCACGTCGGAGCCGACGATGCCGTCGTCGAACAGCGACTTGTAGGCGTTGAGCCCGTCGACCAGCGCGGGCTGGTCCCAGGAGCCGCTGCCGCCGATGATGTCGTCGGAGAGTCCCGGCGAGGTCTGCTCGGCGATCGTGAACAGCATCTCCTCCTGCCAGTACGGCTCACCGCTGAAGACCACGGGAGTGACGTCGGGCTTCGCGGCCTCGACGGCGGCGACAGCGGTCTTCCACTCGTCCGCTGTCTTCGGCACCGCGATCCCGAGCTCGTCGAGCATCGCCGCGTTGTAGTACATGACGGCGCTGCCGATGGAGCCCATCGGCAGCGAGTACAGCTCGCCGTCCGAGGCGATCTGCTCGGTCTGCGCGACCATGGACTCGTTGAGTCCGCCGACGAGATCGGCACCCCAGTCGCTCACCGGCAGCAGGTAGTCCTTGACCGTGTTGGTCATCGCCGAGACCTGGACGCCGACCACGTCGATGCTCTCGTCGCCGCTGAGGGCCAGCGGCAGCTGCTTCTGGTAGTCCTCGTTGGTGAAGGTCTTGAGCTTCACGGTGATGTTCGGATTGGCCTTCTCGAACGCGTCGATCGCGGCGTTCAGGGTCGCCTCCGGCGGGAACCACGTCCAGTACGTGATCGTCGCCTTCTCGGAGGTGTTCTGCTCGACGCCTTCATCGCCGCCGACACCGCCGCTCGAACCGCAGCCCGCCAGGGCGACGGCCGCGACGGTCAGAGCGGCCAGGGATGCCGTCTTCACGAATCGCTTCATGGTGTTCCTTCGCTTCCTTGTGATTGTGCCCCCGGGTGGGGCGTTCAGGAGAAGATCGGTTCCGGGCGCTGCTCGCTCGGAACCGCGGATGAGCCGTGCACGTCGAGCACCGTCGGCAGCACGATGTCGCGTCCGGGTCCCGAGTACTCCCGGTCGAGGCGCTCGAGCAGCAGCGCGGTCGCCTGGCGCGTCATGGCATCGACGGGTTGGACGATGCCGGTGAAGAACGGGTCGTGCACGATCTCGGTGCGGGCGTTGTCGAACGTGACGATCGACAGGTCGTCCGGGATCGTGGCGCCCCTCTCGCTCGCACGCCGTGCCGCGCCGATGGCGATGAAGTTGTTCGCGGTGACGAGCGCGGTGGGACCGGATGGTGCGTCGAGCACGCCCTCCGCCATCGCATAGCCGCTGGCGATGGTGAAGTCTCCATACCGGATGTCGACAGGGAGTCCTGCCGCGTCCATCGCGTCGCGGTATCCGTCCGCCCGGTCGACCGCCGTGACGATCTCGCGCTGTCCGCTCAGCATCGTGATGCGGCGGTGCCCGAGGAGGAGGAGATGCTCGGTGAGCTCGGCGGCGGCGGAGCGCGAGTCGCAGCGCACCGCATCCACGTCATTCTCCGGCATGCGGTAGCCGATCACGACGATCTCGCATCCGGCCTGCTGCACGAAGTCGACGGGTTCGGCGCCGTTGCGGACAGGCGAGAGAATGACGCCGTCGACCCTGCGCTCGATCATGGAGCGCAACTGCCGCATCTCTTCGGCGGGGTCCGCCTGCGTGTGGGCGAAGATCACGGTGTATCCGGCCGCGCGCGCCGCGTCGCTGACCGCGGTGATCTGCTGGATCGCGAAAGGGTTCGTGATGTCGCTCACAAGGAGTGCGAGCGTCATGGTGCGCTGGTGTCGCAACCCCTGCCCGATCATGTTCGGCACGTACTTCAGGTCATGGATGGCCTGCTCGACCCGTACGCGCGTCTTCGGTGCCACGCTGCCCGGATCGTTGAGCACGCGGGAGACGGTCATGGGCGCCACTGCTGCCCGTCGTGCGACGTCGCGCATCGTTGCCATCGTCCACCTCCTCGTGTGCGGTACGCGTATCATGATATGCGTACCATGAAGGAATGCACAACCTCGAAGGAGCAACGATGTCCCTCACCCCCGCCAGCTGGTTCCCCGGAGCCGCACTCGGCATCTTCATCCACTTCGGGCACGCCGCCCGCCGAGGATGGGAGCTCTCGTGGCAGCTGACCGGAGGCGTCGAAGGACAGTTCCCCGCCCGGGAGCCGGTGCCGGCGGAGGAGTACTTCGCGAATGCGGCTCTCTTCGATCCCCAGGGTTTCGATGCCGCTGAGTGGGCGGATGCGATCGCCGCGACGGGCGCGACCTACGCGGTGTTCACGACCAAGCACCACGACGGCTTCGCGATGTTCGACACCGCACTGAGCGACTACTCCATCACGCGCACCTCGCCGTTCGGGCGCGACATCACGCGCGAGCTCGTCGACGCGCTGCGCGCCCGCGGCATCCGGATCGGCTTCTACTTCTCGTTCCCCGACTGGCACCACGAGGACTACCCGCGGATGACGGATGCCACCACCACCAAGCCGTACCGGATCGGCTCCTACGTGCGCACGTCGCCGGCGCAGTGGGCGAGGTTCCACGCGTTCATGCGCGGCCAGATCACCGAGCTGCTCACGAACTACGGCGACGTGGCCGTGCTCTGGTTCGACGGTGAATTCGAGCACACCGCCGAAGAATGGGACTTCGCCGGGATACGCGAGCACGTCCGCTCCCTGCAGCCCGACTGCCTGGTGAACGACCGCTGCCTCGGCCAGGGCGACTTCCTCACCCCGGAGCAGCAGCTTCCGGACGCGGCACCGGCGCAGCCCTGGGAGGTGTGCCTCACCATGAACGAGTCCTGGGGGTGGACTACCGACGACGAACGCTGGAAGAGCACCGCGACGATCCTCGACCGCTTCATCCACACGATCGCCGCCGGCGGCAATCTCCTCCTCAACGTCGGCCCGAAGGGTGACGGCACGTTCCCCGCGGAAGCGAGCGAACGGCTCACCGAACTCGGCGCGTGGGTGTCGCGGAACCGTGAGGCCGTGTACGGCCTCACGGCCGCACCGGATCGGATCAGCGGCCCCGTCCCGCTCGCCGCCAGGACCGCCGACGACGGCATCCGGCTCTTCGCATACTGCACACTGCGCCCGTGGGACCGCCTCGTCCTCCGCGGGGTGCCGGTGCGGCGTGTCCGCGGCGTGCGGGTTCTCGGCACCGACAGCGCCCTCGAGTACGAGGCCGTCCCGAGTCTTCCCGACGTGCACGCGGGGTCGACCGATCCCCGCGGAGACCTCGAGATCACAGTGCCGCGGGATGTCGCCGACAGCCTCATGCCGGTGATCGAAGTACACCTGGCACCGCTGGCCTGATCCCCTCTCGGCGCGCCCGTCCAGGCCGGCAGTCACTCCGCCTCGGAGCCGGTGGGTCTTGCGTTCCGGAGGATGCTACGCGTACCATCGCCAACGATACGCGTACCATGCGTGTCGTCCTCGAGAGATCAGTCGCAACGATGCGGAGACCCTGATGAAGACCATGCCCGCCAGGCGCGGAACCCGCGCCCGGATCGCCACGATGGCGGTCGCCGCTCTGGTCGGAGGCCTGCTGGCCGCCACCGTCCAGACGCCGGCGATCGCCGCCACCCCCACCGTCCCCCTGCCTCAGGCGGCGGACTTCGAGCAGCCGATCACCCTCCTCACCGCGAGCGGCGAGCTCTCCCCGGGCCTCGCCGTCAACCGCCCGGCGGCGCAGCCCAAGCACTTCTGGACCGACGGCTTCATCGACGGCAGCCGCTCGGTCACCTGGTCGGTGTCGTCCACCCAGCCGACCTCGTACCGGATCTCGCTGCTCGCAGACCTCGGCACCGGATCCACCCTCACTCTCACGTCGAGCGCCGGCGCTGTGGCGACGATCACGACGACCGCATCAGGGTGGACGCGCACGGATGGCGGCGAGATCGCCCTCCCCGCCGGGACGAGCACGCTGACCCTCGCCCACACGAGCGGTTCCGGGCAATCGATCAAGTCGATCGAGCTCGTGCCCGCCGGCGCCTGGGCCGACTACCAGGCTCGCGTCGCCGCCTTCAAGCAGGCGTCGGAGGCGACCAGGGTCGAACTCTCCGAGTCCGGGATGGGACTCATGTTCCAGTACGGGGGATGGTCGTTCCCCGCGACCGGGGCCAACCCCGACCTCGAGACCCACACCGATGGCTTCGACGTCGAGGCGTTCGCCGACCTGGTCGAGGAGGCAGGAGTCGAGCACGTCATCTGGTCGATCACGTGGTGGAACTACACGATGCAGGCGCCGATATCCGCGGTCGACGACATCGTCGGCAACGGGAACCGCACCGCGTCACGCGACCTGATCGGCGAGCTGGCCGATGCGTTCGAGGAGCGCGGGATCATGTTCCTGCTCTACTACCACATCGGTCAGGACGAGCACCTCGGCTACAACTCGACCGACTTCTGGCAGGCGCAGCAGTGGCCGGACACGTTCACCCCGACCGGGCTCGGCGACCGCTCCACCGCGCTCGAGAACTGGAAGACGATCGTCACGCAGATCGGCGAGCGCTACGGCACGAAGCTCGACGGCTGGTTCTTCGACGACGGACTGATCTACTACCCGGCCGACTTCGAGGAGCTTGGTGCGGTCGCGCGTGCAGGCAACCCCGCGCGCCTCGTGTCGTGGAACAACTGGATCGTCGCCGACTACACCGAGTTCCAGGACGTGGCCTTCGGCGAGGAGGGGTGCGTCGACCGACCGGGAGCGGGTTCGCCCGCCGTGGGCGGGGACGGCATCATCGTCTCCGGCAAGGATGCGGGCCTCCTCCAGCACTGCATGCAGCGGATGGAGCAGGACTGGGGAGTCAACAGCGCGAACATGCCGATCACGACCCAGCAGACCGCGGCCGGGCTGCAGTGCTCGGTCAGCGATCGCCTCGCCCGCAACGGCGCGGTCAGCCTGAACCTGATGATGCACTACCCCGGAGTGCCCTCAGCGACGTCGATGGCCGAGATCGAGAAGCTGGCGGCGGGTCCCGTCGCCCCTGAACCCGACGCACTGATCAACAACACCGAGTGCGGCATCTCATACTCGGAAGGCTGGGCCACAGCGAGCAACCGCACCGGCGCCGGGGACCACCTCCTCGACGTCACCTACACCCAGACGCTCGATGCCTCGTTCGAATACGCCTTCACCGGCACCGGGATCGACGTGCTCGGCCCGATCGACTCGGCCGCGAGCGTCGGCGATGTCTACATCGACGGGGCCAAGGTCGACTCGTTCTCGCTGACGGCACCGTCATACACTCCGCAGAGCGTTCTGGCATCGGTCCAGGGCCTGCCTGCGGGTTCGCACACGCTGAAGGTCGTCCGCACCGGCGGCTCCTACCTGCAGCTCGACGCCCTGCGGATCACCGCCGCTCCCCCGGAGGTCGCCGTCGAAGCCACCGTCGTCGCGACCTGCCGCGGCGCGAAGGCGTACCTGAACGCATCGGTGACGAACGGCGAGGGCGCGCCCGTCTCGGTGAGCATCACCACCGCCTACGGCACGAAGGAGATCGAGAGCGTTCACGCCGACAGGACGCGAGACGTCACGGTGAAGACGAAGCTCAAGAGGATCCCGGCAGGGACGACGACCGTCACGGGCTCGACAGCAGACGGCCGCACGTTCACCCGCACGATCGAGTACGCCGCCGTCGCCTGCCGCTGACGACGCACGACCGGGTGGGCGGGTGCCGGCTCCACATGAGCGAGCACCCGCCCGCCCGCGCATCCGCGCATCCGGGCATCCGGGCATCCGGGCTCAGCGCATCCCGGCTCAGCGGGACGACGGCTCAGCGCATCTGGGCTCAGCGGGACGAGGGCTCAGCGGGACGAGGTGCTCGCGCGCTCGACGAGAACCGTCGGGATGACGTCAGCCTCGAAGACTTCCGAGGTGCCCTCGATCGCTCCGACCAATGCCGACACCGCGCGGTGGGCGAGGGCTTCGAAGTCCTGACGGATCGTGGTCAGCGGCGGGCGGTAGTTCGCGGCATCCGGCACGTCGTCGAAGCCGATCACACCGACGTCCTCCGGCACGCGACGGCCGGAATCGGCAAGCGCCCGCAGCAGCCCGAGCGCCATCTGGTCGTTGGCGCAGAAGACGGCTGAGGCCGAGGCCAGCGCCTGCCCCTGGGCATAACCGGAGTCCGCGCTCCAGTCCCCGCGGACGACGGCGGGAGGACGGATGCCCGCTGCGATGAGCGTCTCGCGCCACCCCCGCTCGCGCTCGAACGAGGCGAAGGAGTCGGCGGGTCCCGCGAGGTGGTGCACGGTGGCATGTCCGAGGGCGAGGAGCCGACTCGTGGCCGCGGACGCGCCGCCCGCGTGGTCGCTGTGCACCGACGCGAAACCGGCGTCGATCGGCGCATCGACCACGACCAGACGCAGTCCCGCTGGACGCTGCGCGTCGGAGACGAGCGCCGACGCCTCGTTCAGGACGATGGCGCCGTCGACCTCCTGCTCCGCCAGTCGGTCGAACGCTTCGGCGACGCCGTCGGCCGCTGTCACGAGGGTGAGAGCGTATCCGCGTTCCGCCGCCGCTTCGGCTGTGGCCTGCAGCATCCGAGAGTTGCCGACCGTGGCGAGCGTGGTGACGACGAGTCCGATCGTCTGCGAGCGGCCGGTGCGCAGAGCGCGAGCCGCACGGTGCGGGCGGTAGCCGAGCGCGGCCATCGCGTTCTCGACGCGCGTGCGGGTGTCGGGGTCGACTCGTGGACTGCCGTTGACGACCCGCGAGACCGTCTGGCCGGAGACCCCGGCGTTCGCGGCGACCATGGCCATCGACACGCGGCCCGAAGACTGCCGTTGCCGCGCGGGGCCGGAGCCCTCGACCTGGTCGTGTTCGCTCTCGGTCACCGACATCCTCCGTCCGCAGCGCCGGTCGTCACTCGGGTCACGACTCGGGCTCACATACCCACCGTGTTGACGTTATCACGGCTCTGTGCGTACCATGTTTACGTGAACACGCACGATCTTCCCGAGTTGAGCTCCGAGACGCTCGGCGCCGGCGTCGTCAAACGCGCCACCACCCTCGCCGACGGCCGAGACCTCATCTACTACGACGATCCCGGCACCGCGCTCGGAGCCGAGCGCGCGGTCGATGCCCGTACCCTCGACCCTCGCCCCGACACCGCGACGATGCGCCTCGACGTGCTGACCGGAGATTGGATCACGGTCGCCGCGAACCGGCAGAACCGGGTCATGATGCCAGGCGTGCACGCCGACCCTCTGGCGCCGCAGACACCCGACAACCCGTCGGAGGTGCCATCGCGCTACGACGTCGCGGTGTTCGAGAACCGCTCCCCCGCATTCGGCCCCGCACTCGCCGCGGCCGTCGGCACCGCGCCGGAGGCCTCGAACCCCCCGCGCGGGCTCGACGACCTCGCAGCTCTCGGCCTCGGGCGCACCCGCACCTCTGTCGGGCGGTGCGAGGTCGTCTGCTTCAGCCCCGAGCCCGCAGGCTCGTTCGGCACGCAGACCGTCACCCGCGCCCGCACCGTCATCGAGGCCTGGGCCGATCGCACGGCCGCGATCTCGCAGCTGCCGGGCATCGAGCAGATCTTCCCGTTCGAGAACCGGGGCGAGGCGATCGGTGTGACTCTGCCGCATCCGCACGGTCAGATCTACGCCTACCCGTACGTGACTCCGCGCACCGCCCGCGTGCTGGAGTCGATCGACCGCACCGCGCCCGACCTGTTCCAGCGCATCCTCGAGTCGGAGCAGGCCTCCGAGCGTGTCGTGTTCCAGGGCGAGCACTGGACGGCGTTCGTGCCGTTCGCCGCACGCTGGCCGCTCGAGGTGCACCTGATGCCACACCGCCACGTGCCCGACTTCGCCGAGACGACCGAGGCAGAACGCGACGAGCTCGCGCCCCTCTACCTGCGGCTGCTGCGCGGCGTCGACGCCCTCTACGACTCCCCGACACCGTACATTGCGGCCTGGCATCAGGCCCCCGTACACGTCGGTCGCGACACCGTGCGGCTGCACCTGCAGCTGACGAGCCCTCGCCGAGCCGCCGACAAGCTGAAGTTCCTCGCCGGCTCCGAGGCCGCGATGTGGGCCTGGGCCGCCGAGGTGCCGCCGGAGCTGGGCGCAGCGCGCCTCCGCGACGCGATCGAACGCGCATCGCACGACCAGAACGACGCAGGAGCATCCGCATGACCGCCGCACACGACGCCGCACGAGCCCTCTTCACCGCACTCACCGGGCGCACCCCTGACGGCCTCTGGTCGGCTCCCGGCCGCGTGAACCTCATCGGCGAGCACACCGACTACAACGACGGCTTCGTGCTGCCGTTCGCCATCCCGCAGCGCACCGTCGCCGCGGTCGGCCTCCGCGACGACGATCGCGGTCGGGTTCTGGTGGGCTCGACCTTCGCCGATGAGCCGGTCGAAGTCGCCCTCGAAGATCTCGACCGGCTGTTCCCCACGGCGCCCGGCGCGCATCCGGCTGTCCCGGAATGGGCCGCCTACCCACTCGGCGTCGCCTGGGCTCTGCGTCAGGCCGCAGGCGCGGGCGGTCCGTTCGGTGGACTCGACATCGCGATCGCCTCCGACGTGCCAGTGGGCGCGGGGCTCTCGTCCTCCGCCGCGATCGAAGGCGCGACGGCATCCGCGCTGAACGAGCTGTGGGGAACCGGTTTCGACGGCACCGCCCTCGCCCGCATCGGAAGGCGGGCCGAGAACGAGGCCGTCGGCGCACCCACCGGCATCATGGACCAGATGGCGTCGATGCTCGGCGAACCCGACACGGCGATCTTCCTCGACTGCCGGTCGCTCGAGACTCAGCTCGTGCCGCTCGGCGTCGCAGAAGCCGGGCTCGCGATCCTCGTGATCGACACCCGCGTGAAGCACGCCCACTCCACCGGCGGCTACCGTGAACGCCGAGCATCCTGCGAACTCGGGGCCTCGATCATGGGCGTGCCTGCGCTGCGCGACGTGTCGATCGCCGACCTGCCGAGGGCTCAGGAGCTCATGGACGACGTGACCTTCCGACGGGTGCGCCACATCGTCACCGAGAACCAGCGCGTGCTCGACACCGTGCAGCTGCTCCGCGAAAAGGGCGTGCGGGCGATCGGCGACCTCCTCGTCGCGTCGCACGCCTCGATGCGCGACGACTTCGAGATCTCGACCCCCGAACTCGACACCGCTGTCGACACAGCACTGGCCGCCGGCGCACTGGGGGCCCGGATGACCGGTGGCGGGTTCGGAGGAGCCGCGATCGCCCTGGTCGAGCTGGCTGCCGTCGACCGTGTTTCGGCCGCGGTGAACGCAGCCTTCGCCGCCTCCCGGTTCGCATCCCCCCTGCTGTTCACGGTCACCCCGTCCGCCGGCCCGCGCCGCGACGCATGACAGAATGATCCATCGGGCCGCGACGACTCCGCGGCGGAAGAGGAGAGCAATGTCCTGGATCGTCACCGGTGGCGCCGGCTACATCGGAGCCCATGTCGTGCGCGCCCTCGCGGACGCCGGGCTGACCCCCGTCGTGCTCGATGACCTGTCCAGCGGAGTCGCATCGTTCGTGCCCGAGGGTGTGGCATTCGTGCAGGGCAGCATCCTCGACCGCGAGCTCGTCGAGAAGACGCTGCGTGATCACGATGCCGAAGGCGTGATCCACGTCGCAGGCTTCAAATACGCGGGTGTCTCGGTGCAGCGCCCCCTGCACAACTATGCGCAGAACGTCGAAGGCACCAGGGTCGTCCTCGAAGCGATGGAGGCCGCCGGGGTCTCGAACATCGTGTTCTCGTCGTCGGCCGCGGTGTTCGGCACCCCCGACGTCGCACTCGTCGTCGAAGACACCGCCAAGAAGCCCGCCAGCCCCTACGGGGAGTCGAAGCTCATCGGCGAGTGGCTGCTTCGCGACCAGGCCATCGCGACGGCAGACTCCGAGCGCCCGTTGCGTCACACCTCGCTGCGGTACTTCAACGTGGTCGGCTCGGCCGATCCGACGGTCTACGACGTCAGCCCGCACAACCTGTTCCCGATCGTGTTCGAATCGCTGCTCGCGGGGAAGACCCCCCGCATCAACGGCGACGACTACGACACCGAGGACGGCACGAACGTGCGCGACTACGTGCACGTGGGCGACATCGCCGCGGCCCACGTCGCGGCGGCTCAGCGCCTCGCCGACGGCCGCCCGATCGAGACCGCCTACAACCTCGGTTCCGGCGACGGGCTCAGCGTGAAGCAGATCATGGATGCCATGGTCCGCGTCACGGGCATCGACTTCACACCCGAGATCGGCCCGAGGCGTGCCGGCGACCCCGACCGCATCGTGGCGACCGGCGAGCTCGCAGCGCGTGACCTCGACTGGAGCATGCGGTACTCGGTGGACGAGATGGTGCGCACCGGGTGGGAGGCGCGGCAGGCTGCTGCTTCCTAGGCGTCAGAGGTCGCGGGTGCGGATGGGGTAGAGCCAGAAGCAGAGCCAGGCGAGGGCGGTGAAACCGAGCGGGACGACGGCCAGCATCAGGCGGATGCCACCGTCCACCGTCTCGGGCTGCGTGTCGCCGAGCGTGGCGTCGAAACCGGAGGCTGTCAGCACGACCGCTGCGACGATCGCCTGCAGCACCACCGAGCCGCGCACCACGAATCCGTTCACCCCGAAGTAGGCGCCTTCACGACGGTGGCCGGTGCGCACGGCATCCTCATCGATGATCTGCGCGAGCATGACCTCGAGCAGTTGCAGCAGTCCGCCGACACCCACGCCGACCGCCACACCGACCAGGGCCGCCCCGAGCACGTTCGACGGGGCGAGGTAGCCGAGCACGGCCACACCGAACACCGCGACGCTCCACAACACCGCGGTGCGAGGCGAGGTGCGACGCACGACCGCGCTCCACAGCACGATCGAGGGGATCGCGGTGACGAAGATGGCGCCGAGCAGCAGGCTGCCCTCCCCCTCAGGTGCGTGCAGGGAGTAGCGCACGTAGAAGGGGATCGCGGCGAGGATCACGGCGATCGAGGTCTGCACGAACAGCGATCCGAGCACATACGGGACGAAGGCCCGATTGCGGAACGTGTACTTCAGCTGGTCGCTCCAGCGCATGGCCGCGGATGCCGCCTCTGGAACCCGACGCTCGATCATCCCGCCGAAGAACGACCAGACCAGCAGGACCAGACAGACCGCGGCGAGCACGATGGCCATGCCCGGCCAGCCGATCGCGCTGTAGAGAGCGGGGGCACCGGCCGTGCCCAGCACCATGCCGAGGATCGCGAAGATCTGCCGCGGCACATTGCCACGGGAGCGCTCCTCGGTGGTGCGGAAGATCTCGGGGAACAGTGCCGAGATGTTCAGCACCACCACCACGAACGCGACGTCGTACACCGCGACGACGACGAGGAACCAGACGATGAGGCCCGCGACGGGAAGCTCCGGCGGCATCCAGACCAGCGCGAAGGCCACCACGAGCGGCACGATTCCGAGGCCGATCCAGGGGATGCGACGCCCCCACGGGGTGCGCAGCCGATCCGAGAGAGCGCCGACGACGGGGTTCAGCACGGCGTTCAGGATGCCGTGGACGATCATCGCCACCGCCACCCACCCCGCCGGCACCGCGAGGTGGGAGACGTAGAAGTAGACGACGAAGGCCGAGAAGGTCTGCGCCATGAGCTGCGTCGGGAACCCCGATGCTCCGAAGGCGATCGTCTGCCCTCTGGTGGGCGCCGCATCGAGGCGCCGGTCGCGCAGACGCTCGCGAAGCGACGTCACCGCGAGCCCGCCCGCTGCAGGTCGCGCAGGTCGCGCCACCCGACGCGCACGAGCGCCTCATCCTCGATCGCCTGCAGCACTGCCGGGTCGCTCAGCAGACGCAGCTCGTAGCCGCGCTTCGCGGCGCTGAAGTCGACGGCCGCACGAAGTTCGTCGTCATCGACCATCGGATGCAGGTAGATCTCGGTGACCCCGGCCGGCACGGCTCGCAGCAGAGCGATGAAGCCGTCGCGCATCTGCTCGTACGTCTCCTCGTCTGGTGTGCCTTCGGCGCGGAGTTCGAACGGATGCGACCACAGCCGATCGATGATCTCCACACCGATTCCGTCCGCGGCCGCCGCTGCGCCATCGAGCTGGGTCTGCAACGCGGAACCCTCGCCCACACCGTCCATGCTGCGGGGCAGCCGGAACGGGAGGCCGTGCCGTGCGGCGAGCTCGAAAACCGGACGGAGGAAGTCGCGGCCGGTGACGAGTCCGTAGACCGAGCCCATGTGATTGTCGACGTGGGTGACGTCGACCCCGGCATCGAGCGCCGTCTGCAGTTGGGCGGAGAGCTCGGCGGCGACATCCTCGTCGGAGGCGTTCTGCTCGACGGAGAGGACATCGGTCGGGAAGAATCCCGCGGCGTCGACGAGGCTCGTGGCGGTGCCGGTGAGCGGACGCCACCGGTAGCGAGCCCACTCGCTGGTGAGGACGAGGTGCACTCCGATGTCGAGGTCGGTGCGAGATGCAGCGAAGGCGAGGGCTTCCGGGGACCACGAGCACGGGACCATCAGTGTCGTCGAGTCGATCCGGCCGGCAGTCAGCAGGTCGACGATGGCGGTGTTCGCCGCATGGCACATGCCGAAGTCATCCGCGTTGATGATGATCGCCCTGGCTCCGGGGGCGAGCCCGAGGCGGTCGGCGAGGTCGGAGGGTGCGGTCATCGGGGGTCCTGTCGGGTATGGGCAGCGGGGGTGTTCGAGCGGGTGGTGCTCAGCGGGGGTGTTCGAGCGGGTGGTATTCAGCGGGTGGTGTTCGAGCGGGTGGTATTCAGCGGGTGCCCTTGGGAGCGGGCGTGAGGATGCGGGTGAAGAGTTCGCCTCGGAGCGCAGCGGCCGCTTCGTCGACAGCACCGACGAGCGGAGCCTCCGGACCGAAAGACGAGACGAGGAACCGGAGCGGGAGCTGCGCCTCGTACTCGTCGGCGATGCGCTTGATCGCGGTGACGAGTGCCGGGTGAGCCGCCTTGCCGCTGAGGATGAATGCCTCCGGGTCGAGCACCAGCCCCACGCTGCCGGCCACGAGAACGATCCGACGGGCGATTTCGGAGACGATCTGGATCGCCGCGTCGTCTCCCAGGACGGCCGCCTCCAGATGATCGGCCAGAGTCGCCTCGGCATCGCGGCCGACGCCGAGGGCGAGGTCACCGACCACAGCGTCTCCCACGAGGGGTGCGCCGATCGGGATGGGTGTCTGCGGAAGGTACATGACTTCGCCGGCGACGCCGGAGAATCCGCGGTGCAGGGTGCCGTCGATCACGAGGCCGGCTCCGAGGCCGTCGTCGAGCAGCAGCAGCGCGAAGCTGGCGAGGTCGCCGCCGACACCGGCTGTGAGCTCGGCGAGGGCGGCGAGGTTGACGTCGTTCTCGACGCGGACCGGGCAGTCGAGCGCCGCGGCCAGGGCTGAGCGGAATGCGCCCCCGTCGGGACCGAGGTCGTCGCGGATGCCTCCGTCTGCAGTGACGATGCCGGGCACCCCGACGACGGCGACGTGCACGGCTCCCTTGGCCGCCTTGACCGAAAGGCGACACCGGTCGACGAGCGCCACGATGTGCGTGACGCGATCGTCGGTTCCGGGGAACGCGGCGTGCTCTTCGGCACGCACGGTCCCGGTGGCATCGACGAGCACGACATGGGCGGCATGGTGATCGACGTGCACAGCGGCGGCGAACCCGAGGCGCGGGTGCAATTCGACGCGTCCTGCTGCAGGCCCACGCGTCTCGCGGTCGAGCCCCGCTGCGGCGACAGCGCCCGCGCTCTCGAGCATCCGCAGCACTTGGGTGACGGCGGTGCGCGACAGGCCGGTGGCCGACATCAGCTCGGCACGAGTCTGCGGACCACTGCGCGCGAGAGTCTCGAGAATTGCGCGGCCGTTGAGCGTGCGTAGCAGGCCCTGCGGCCCCGCAAGTGGTCTGGACATGTGCTCCCTGGAGTGTCTGGTCCTGCGCCGATGCCCGCCCAGCCTGCCACATCAGGTCGCACTAGTCGACACTTCGAGTCGCACTCATTCACGATCAATCCGACCTGCGGCAACGTCTGGTTCGAGCATCCGGTAGCCCCTTCGTTCACACGCGCACCTGCATGTTGATTCAGATGCGCACGCGCGTTCGGCGCGGGGATCTGGGAGCCGTGGTGGTGGTGGGTTGTGCTGTGCGCCATTGTCGGGTGGGGTCCCACCAGGCGGGGCCGCGGACGTGGGGGGCGCCTTTGTGCATGCGGATTTGCCATCCGCTGGTGGTGAGGGTGCGGTGGTGGTGCCAGCAGAGGGCGACGCCGTTGTCGGTGTGGGTGGGGCCGCCGTCGGCGTGTTCGTGGACGTGGTGGATTTCGCACCAGGTCGCGGGGACGTGGCAGCCGGGGATGAGGCATTCTTTGTCGCGGAGGGTGATCGCTCGGCGTTGGTGGGTGGTGAAGATCCGGTCGGTGGTGCTGATTCCGATGATGCGCCCGTGTGGGTCGAACAGCACTCGTTGCACGCCGCCCGCGCAGGCGGTGTGTGCGGCGACGCGGGTGGGAACCGGGGTGTCGATGCCGTCGACATGCGCCCATCCATGCCCGGTCGCATAGTCGTCGGCGGTGACCGACACGATCAGGGTCGGTGCGGCACCACCGAGGCGGGGCATGTCGTCGTGGCGAGCGGCGATGCCGAGGGCCGCGGCGAGGGTGTCGTGCTGTTTCTGCGCCCGGGTGCGGGCGTCGATCATTCGTCCCGGGTCTCCGGAGGGCAGGACGGCGTCGTCCATCCCGCCGGTCGCAGCTGTGATCGCACCTGTGGCCGTCGTCGCGTCGGCCTCGTCTGAGGGTCGGAACATGACTCCGGGGAGGGGTGGTCCGTCGACTTTCGGGTTCAGGTAGGCGTCGAAGATGCGTTGCAGTTGACCGGCGACTTCCGGGAGCAGCCCGCCCCGGATCGGGATCACCCCGTCTTTCGCCCGGCCGAGGATGATCCCGCGCGCCCGCATCGCGATGTCGTCCGCGGGCTCGGCGCCATCGGGGTCGAGGTACTGCACGATCACCTGCGCAAGGATCCGGAGGTCTTCCGGCGTCGCCGCCGGCGCGACGCCACACTCCACGCCCGCATCCGACCCCTCATCCGCACCCGCCTCGGCATCCGGGCCTGCGGTCGTGCCGGCGGCCGGGATCCCGCGCGCATACGCCGCGAGCTCCGCATCCGCGAGCAACCGGTCCGCCGTCCCGACCCGGCTCCCGGCCTGTTCCACCGGTCCGGTCGCGGCCAACACTCCGGCGACACCGACCGTCCCGTCCAGCAGTGCCGCCCGCAGTTCGGGCCACCGCGCGGGCAACCAAGCCCCCGACGACAAGTTCACCTCACGTCGCACAGCCTTGGCCGCCTTCACCACCCGCCCCGCACCCGCGGCGTCCGTGCGCAGCACCCGCTGCAGCAACTCACCCACCGTGCGGCACCCGAACTGTCCGCAGAACCCGACCTCTCCCGACCCGGCCGGACGCTCATCGACCGACGCGACCGTCTCCACGACCACCGCCTCCACCCGCCGCTGCACCTCGCCCGCCACCCGCAGAAGCTCCATCTTCTCCACATCATTCAGCCCCGCCACCACGTCAGAACGCAGCACCACATCCAGATCGGCGACGACCTGACCAAGCAGTTCCACGGGGCTGTTCATACCCGCAAGTCAACACGGAACCACCGACATTCAGACCCTCAAGAACCCCAGATCAGAGCAATATTCCAGAACACTCTCGAAGCCCATATATCCTCCACAACAAGACTCAGAGCGCCGCTCTCCACACCTCCAGCCCCCGCCCAGGAAACCACCCCTCACCCCTCCATAAGGTGGACGAATGAGCCCAGTGATGATCCGCAAAGCCCGCACCGATGACACCGAAGACTCCGAAGACATCACGGGAGCGCGCATCCGCACGCGAGGTCTCACCTAGCCCAGACTCATCGAGCACCCCGTTCGCGCTAATACTCCAGCTCGACCCCACGACACGTCCCCAACGCCGATCCTCGACCCCGCACGAGAACCACCGTCATCCGCTCTCGATTTGACGCTCACGATTTCGCCGATTAAATTACAGATCGGTAACGGTGGCATCCGGGGGGATCGACCGCCGCGAATACCTGCCCTCCCGGAAGGATCCCGTCACGAATTCCCTGCCACCCGAGCGCGCTCATGATGCCTCGGAAGTCCCGACAGAAGTCCCCGACTCGACCCGACCGCTTTTGCGGCGTGACCGGCGGCGCTCCGCCATCACAGATTCGCAGAGTCCCCTCCCGGTGAACGCAGCCCCCGCACCGGACGCAGCCCCCGCACCCGACGCGGCCCCCGCACGCAACGCCGCGCCTGAGGCAGCCCCCGCACGTGACGCAGCCTCCGCCCCTGAAGCGGCCCCCGCGCCCGAGGCAGCGGCACCGCAACCGCAGACAGCCAACAAGCCCCGGTCCTGGGACCCGCGCCTGCGGCCCCGGCACATGGCTCCGCAGACCGCACCGCGGGCCGCATCGCCCTCGCGGGTTCCAGCCGGCCGAGCGAAGCGTCCGTGGGCGAAGGCCAAGGCGCTCGGCGCCACCTTCGCCATCGGTGTGATGATCACCGGTGCCGCACTGCCCGCGCTCAGCACCACGAGCGATCAGGCCGCCGCGACCACTGCCCGGGTCTCCACCGTGGCAGACGGTACCGCACAGTCCTACACGGCGAAGGACGAGATCCGCGCCGAGATCGCTCCGCGTGGGAGCTTCTCCGCGACGACGCCAGAGGAGATCAAGGAAACCCACTCGCGCGCCGTCGCCGCGGCAATCGCTGCCGGTATGCCGCTCGGGAGCGCGTTGGAGATCCCTCTGGCCGGACGCATCGTCATGCCGATGGCCGATGGGACCTACTCGTTCACGGATGGGTTCGGCGCCTCGCGTCCAGGCAGATCGCATCTCGGGCAAGACTTCGCAGCCCCCGTCGGCACGCCGATCAACGCCGCGATGAAGGGCTGTGTCTCCCGCTCCACCGAGAGCTACCAGGGCTACGGCGTGACGATCCAGATCGAGAGCATCGTCGACGGGCAGGCCGTGAGCACGGTCTACTCGCACATGACATACGGAAGCCGTGCGGTCGAGGTCGGCGACTGTGTCGAAGAGGGCCAGTACATCGGCGACGTCGGATCGACCGGCTATGTGTTCGGCTCCTGCCTCCACTTCGAGGTGCACATCAACACGGTCGCCGTCGATCCCATGCCGTGGCTCAAGAAGAACGTGAGCTGACCCCGACCGTCCACCTGCACGGCCGCCGCTCGACTCCGCAATCCCCATAGGGTGGGTGGATGAACCCGCTGGTGATCCGCGCCGCCCGCGCCGAAGACGCCGAAGACATCGCCGGCGTGCACGTCCGCTCGTGGCAGGTCGCCTATCGCGGGCTCATCGACCAGTCCGTGCTCGACGGTCTCTCCATCGACGAGCGCGCTGCAGGTTGGCGTCGCATCGTCGCTGAACCGCTGCCGACGGGCCTCGGAACCCTTGTCGCCGTGCGCGACGACCGCGTCGTGGGCTGGGCATCGCTCGGCTCGGGCCGAGACCCCGATGGACTCACCGACGGAGAGGTCTACGGCATCTACGCCGACCCCTCAGCCTGGTCGACGGGCGCAGGCCACGCGCTGCTCGAGGCGGCCGAACAACGCATCATCGAGGCCGGCCATGACCGCGCCTACCTCTGGGTGCTCGATGGGAACGAACGTGCCGACTCCTTCTACGCCCGCCACGGTTGGGTCGAGGACGGCGCGATCAAGATCGAGGAGCGCCCGCAGCTCATCCTGCGCGAGCACCGCCGAGTGAAGCTGCTGCCGGCCTGACCGTTCGGTTTCCCCACTCGGCTTCCCGCACGATTCGCCGCACGATCCCCGTCAACCGGCCATCGCGCGACCGGCACTCACTGCCCGGTCGAGCTGGGCATCGAGTGCGCGCCAGGCGCCGAGCTCGAACGACAACACGATCGCGATCGGCGAGATCACGATGACGAGCAGGCACAGCCACAGCGGAAGCCCCACCGCCGCCAGCACGATCGCGAGCACCGGCAACGCGAGAACGGTGATCTGCAGCGGCGAGTTCTTGGGGAACTCGGACACCAGCCAGGCATGCAGCAGGTACAGCGTGACCATGAAGACCAGCACCGGGATCGCGATCGACGAGATCGCCGTGAGAGTGCTCACGTGGTAGTGCTCGTCGTACACGTACCCGATGACGTGCAGGCCCGCACCGACCGCGGCGATCGCGGCGAAGAGCAGGATGTGGCCATACCCCCACACCAGCGCCTTGGAGCGACGCACCGCGAGGATCGGCGCGCTCGGAACCATGAAGTAGACCCACCACAGGGCGAAAGCCATGACGATCCCGAGCCCGATCACCATGATCGAAGAGAACGACCAGCCCTCCGCGTCGGTCACCGCCTGCGCCGCAGCCAGCGTGCCGAACACGGTCTCTCCGAGCGCGATGATCGCGAGCAGCGAGTAGCGCTCGGCGATGTGGTGCGGATGCCACGGGGTGGCCCCGCCGTGGCGAAGCCCCTTCGTCTCGGCGACGATCGGACTCGACCAGTCGATCACCGAGACGATCAGCGCTCCGATCAGGAACCCCATCGGATCGAGCGGGAGGAAGAGCAGGATCACCCATCCCACCTGCGCGATCCCGATGATCAGGGCGTAGGTCTTGGCGACGGCGAGATACTGCGGACTCCCGTGCGCGGCACGCAACCACTGCGCGATGACGGCCACCCGCATCACCACATAGCCGGCGACCATGACCTCGTTCGCGACCGGCTGTCCCCGCTCGAGCGACGCGAACATCTGCGGAAGGCCGATCGCCAGCACGACCACGCCCGCCATCTGCACCATGGTGAGCACCCGGAACAACCAGTCATCCGTGTCGAACGCCGACGCGAACCATGAGTAGTTGATCCACGCCCACACGATCGCGACCATGGCGAAGCAGAACCCGCCGATACCTGCGGCGAAGTCGCCGTGGGCGATCGCCGAGGCGAGCTGGTTACCGGCGACCCCGAACGCGGCGACGAATGTCAGATCGAACAGCAGCTCGAGTGGAGTCGCGGCGCGATGCGACTCGGTCGCATCGCGACCCGACATCCGTCGCAGTCCATGGCGGAAGTAAGCAGGCGTCGACATGTGAACCCCCCAGAGTTTGTCGGTTCACGATAGTAGCCCGCTTCGACCGCCGGGCTCGCGTCAGTCGAGCGCGCTCATCACGTGCTTGATGCGCGTGTAGTCGTCGAAGCCGTACTGCGAGAGGTCTTTCCCGTAGCCGGAGTGCTTGAACCCGCCGTGCGGCATGTCCGACACGAACGGGATGTGCGTGTTGATCCACACGCAGCCGAAGTCGAGGTCGCGCGAGAAGCGCATCGCCCGTGCGTGGTCGGTCGTCCACACCGAAGCGGCGAGGGCGTACGGCACGTCGTTCGCCATCTCCAGCGCCTCGTCATTCTCGGAGAACGACTGCACCGTGAGCACCGGCCCGAAGATCTCGCCCTGCACGACCTCATCGTCCTGGTGCACGCCGGATACGATCGTGGCCTCCCAGAAGTAGCCCTGATCTCCCTGGCGACGGCCACCGGTCTCGATCTTCGCGTGAGCGGGCAGGCGATCGATGAATCCCTGCACCTGTGCGAGCTGGGCGGCGCTGCTCAGCGGGCCGTACAGCACGCTTTCCTCGTGCGGGGCGCCGGTGCGGGCGTGCGTCTTCGCCCTGGCCACGAGCGCGGCGACGAGCTCGTCGTGCCGTGAGGCGTGCACGAGCACCCGGGTGGCCGCGGTGCAGTCCTGTCCGCCGTTGAAGAAGGCCCCGTTGACGATGCCGTCGACGGCCTTCTCGATCGATGCGTCGGCGAACACGATGGCCGGAGCCTTGCCGCCGAGCTCCAGGTGCACGCGTTTGACGTCGTTCGCCGCAGAACGCGCCACCGCCATGCCCGCCCGCACCGAACCGGTGATCGCGACCATCTGCGGCGTGGGGTGCTCTACGAGCGCGACGCCCGTGTCCCGATCACCGAGCACGACGTTGAGGGTGCCGGCCGGCGTGTGCAGCGCGACGATCTCGGCGAGCAGCAGCGTGGTGAGCGGTGTCGACTCCGCAGGCTTCAGCACGACCGTGTTGCCGGCGGCGAGCGCGGGAGCGATCTTCCACACCGCCATGTTCAGCGGGTAGTTCCACGGGGTCACCTGGCCGATCACCCCGACGGGCTCGCGACGCACGAAGGAGGTGTGCCCGGCGAGGTACTCCCCCGCCGCCCGACCCTCGAGGCTGCGAGCGGCGCCGGCGAAGAAGCGCAGCTGGTCGACCGACTGCATGATCTCGTCGGCGACCAGGCTCGCGCGCGGCTTCCCCGTGTCCTGCGACTCGAGATCGGCGAACTCCTCGGCCCGCGCCAGCATCTCGTCGGCGATGCGGAACAGCGCCAGCTGCCGGTCGGCGGGCGTGACGTCACGCCAGAACCGGAAGGCGGCGGATGCGGCGGCATACGCGGCATCCACGTCGCTCACGTCGGAGAGCGGCAGCTCGCCGTAGGTGTCTTCGGTGACCGGGTCGATGAGCGGCATCCGGCCGGCGCCACCCGCGGGCACGTAGCGTCCGCCGATGAAGTTCTGCAACGGCGCTGAATCCTTCAGAAGATGACTGGGCATGGGGTCATCGTATCCGCTTCGATACGGAATCTGAAGATCTGATCAGAGCAGACGACTGAATCAGTTGCGCAACAAAGGTATGGCTGACAATATCGACATATGAGCACGAAGCCGTCCCTGCCTGCCCTTGATGACATCTCGAAGCGCATCGTCGAACTGCTGCAGGAGGACGGCCGCCGCCCCTACGCCGAGATCGCTCGAGAGGTCGGGCTCAGCGAAGCTGCGGCCCGCCAGCGGGTGCAGCGGATGACAGAGGCAGGCATCATCCAGATCGTCGCGGTCACCGACCCGATGCAGCTCGGCTTCCACCGCATGTCGATGGTCGGCATCCGGGTCTCGGGGGATCCCCGCGCGATCGCCGAGGAGCTCACCACGATCCCCGAGCTGGCCTACGTCGTCGTCACGCTCGGTACCTTCGACATCCTCGTTGAGGCCGTGTGCGAGAACGATGAGCATCTGATCGACCTCATCGCGACCCGCATCCGCACGATCCCCGGCGTCGCGCACACCGAGAGCATGCTCTACGCAGGCCTCTACAAAGACCTCTACAACTGGGGCACGCGCTGAAGCGCGCCCCGCACACAACGGAGAGAACAATGGGCACCACCGTTTTCGAACGCCAGCAGCCGTCACCGTCCGTCATCGACGACTCCCTCCGCGACACCGCCCTGCGGGTGTTCTGGCTCGACGATGTCGATCGACCGACGCATCCTCGCCTGAACGGCACGGTCCGCGCCGACCTCGCCATCGTCGGCGGCGGGTACGCCGGGCTGTGGACGGCGGTGCGAGCGAAGGAGCGCGACCCCGAACGCCGCGTCGTGGTGGTCGAGGCCTCGCGCATCGCCTGGGCGGCCTCCGGTCGCAACGGTGGCTTCTGCGAGTCGAGCCTCACGCACGGTCACGAGAACGGCGTGAACCGGTGGCCGGAAGAGATCGACCGGCTCGAAGAGCTGGGCCACGAGAACCTCGACGGCATCGGCGAGACCGTCGAGCGCTACGGCATGGATGCGGAGTTCGAGCGCACGGGGCAGCTGGCCGTCGCCGTCGAGCCGCACCAGGTCGAGTGGTACCGCGATGAGCCGGGCTTCCTCGACCGCGAAGCCGTGCAGGCCGAGGTGCACTCGGAGACGTTCCTCGCCGGAGACTGGGACCGCGACGGCTGCGCCATGGTGCATCCGGCCAAGCTCGGCCTGGAGCTGGCGCGCGTGGCCGCAGACCTGGGCGTCGAGATCTACGAGCACAGCCTGGTGCGCGCCATCGAGGGCGACGGGTCGGGACCGATCACGCTGGTCACCCCGAACGGTCGGGTGATCGCGGATGCCGTGGCCCTCGGCACGAACGTCTTCCCCTCGCTCCTCAAGCGCAACCGCCTGATGACCGTACCCGTGTACGACTACGTGCTGATGACCGAGCCGCTCACGACCGAGCAGCTGGCGTCCATCGGCTGGTCGAACCGCCAAGGCCTCGCCGACAGCGCGAACCAGTTCCACTACTACCGGCTCACGGGCGACAACCGCATCCTGTTCGGCGGCTACGACGCGGTCTACCACTTCGGCGGCAAGGTGCGCCCCGAGTACGAGGACCGCATCGAGAGCCACCGCAAGCTCGCCTCGCACTTCTTCACGACGTTCCCGCAGCTGGAGGGCTTGCGCTTCACGCACCGCTGGGCCGGGGCGATCGACTCGTCGAGCCGGTTCTGCGCGTTCTTCGGCACGGCTCGCAAGGGACGCGTGGCCTACGCGACCGGGTTCACCGGCCTGGGTGTGGGAGCCGCACGCTTCGCGGCCGACGTCATGCTCGACAAGCTGTCGGGCGATTCGACCGAGCGCACCGAGCTGCGGATGGTGCGCGAGAAGCCCATCCCCTTCCCGCCGGAGCCCGCCGCGTCGATCGGCGTCAACCTGGTTCGGGCCGCGATGAACCAGGCCGACCACAACGAGGGCAAGCGCAACCTGTTCCTCAAGACGCTCGACGCCGTCGGAATGGGCTTCGACTCGTGAACGGTCTCGCCGCAGGGGCGGGAGTGGATGCCGGCGCCCTGGCACTCGACCACGAGCCACTCCCTGCCGAAGAGGTGCTCGCCGGTTCGCCGACGACCGCCGTACACGAGTTGGCGACGCTCGGCGGGATCGAGGTCGGCATCTGGGAGATGACCCCGGGCACCGCGACCGACACCGAGGCCGACGAGGTGTTCGTCGTGCTGTCCGGCCGCGCCACGATCGCGTTCGCCTCATCCGGCCTCCCCGACCTCGAGGTCGGCCCCGGCTCGGTGGTGCGCCTCGCCGAGGGCATGCGCACGACCTGGACCGTCACCGAGACGCTCCTCAAGATCTACGTGGCCTGAGCCCGGACTCGTTCGAATCGCGCGAATGGCCCCATCCGGAGGGGAAATGGGGCCATTCGCGCGATTCGAACCGGCGGGTCAGGTGATCGGAACCGGCACCGAGTCGATCAGCAGTCGCGTGTACTCGTGCTTCGGGTCGCCCAGCAGCTGCTCGGTCGGACCGGCCTCGACGATCTCGCCTCGACGCATCACGATCGTCTCGGCGCACACCTTGCGCACGACCGCGAGGTCGTGGCTGATGAACAGCAGGGTGAGACCCTGCTCCCGACGGATCCCGGCGACGAGGTCGAGCACCTGCGCCTGCACCGAGACGTCGAGCGCACTGGTCGCCTCGTCCATCACGAGCAGCTCCGGCTCCACGGCGAGTGCGCGGGCGATCGCGACGCGCTGACGCTGACCGCCCGACAGCGTGCGGGGTCGGGCGGCGAGATGCTCCTCCCCCAACCCGACGGCCGTGATCAGCTCGAGCGCCCTGGCAGCGGCATCGGCCCCGGTCCGCCCGGTGTGCAGTTTCAGCACGTCTTCGATCGCTCTCCCCGCAGGGATCCGCGGGTCCAGCGACAGATACGGATCCTGGAACACCATCTGCACGCTCTTCGCGCGCTCGAGGCGCTCCGCACGCGACCGCGGGATGCCCGACATCGAGCGTCCGCCGATGCGGATCTCCCCGGCGTCAGGCTCCTCGAGCCCGACGATCATCCGCGCGAGCGTCGACTTGCCCGACCCCGACTCGCCCACCACGGCCAGCGATCCGCCACGGGCGATCACGAGATCGGCATCGGCGACGGCCGCGACCGGATCCTTCCCTCGGCGCCGATACGTCTTGCCGACTCCGGCCACCACGAGCTGCGGTTCGGAACCGGATGCCGCGGTCGGCGGCGTGATCGACCCCGAGATGCGCGGAGTCGCGGCGACGAGACGACGCGTGTATTCGGCGGCAGGCGCCGTGAGCACCTCCCGCGCTGTGCCCTCCTCGACGATCGCGCCGTCCTTCATCACCACGAGGCGATCACACAGGGAGCCGGCGAGGTTCAGGTCGTGCGTGATGAACAGCATCCCCATCCCGCTCTGCGCGCACAGGTCGCGCAGCACCTGCACGATCTCGGCCTGGGTCGTGACGTCGAGCGCGGTGGTCGGCTCGTCGCACACCAGCAGGCTCGGCGACGCGCTCAACGCTCCCGCGATCATCACACGCTGCAGCATGCCGCCTGACAGCTCGTACGGATGCTGCGACAGATGGTCGGCGGGCGCCGGCAGACGCACGGCCGTGAGCAGCTCGACGGCCCGTGCGTGCGCGGCATCCTTCGCCCACCCCTCGCACAGTCGCAGCGCCTCCGTGACGTGGTCGCCGATCGTGCGCATGGGGTTGATGCCGGCCCGCGGATCCTGGAACACCATCGCCGCCTCGTGTCTACGGATCTCCTGCCGACCGGCCGCTCCCGCGAGCGGAGACCGCCCGTTCACCTCGACGGTGCCGCCCGTGATCGCCCGGTCGGGCAGCAGGCCGAGCACCGAACGCGCCGTGAGCGATTTGCCGGAGCCGGACTCGCCGACCAGCCCGACGGTCTCGCCAGGCGCGACCTGCAGCGAGATGCCGTGCAGGAGGCGGGTGCCGTTCGGGAGGTCGAGCGTGAGGTCCTGGATGTCGAGAAGAGTGCTCATGCGGGGATCCCTCCGCCGATCCGATCGGAGAGTTCCTCACCGATGATGTTCACGCACACGACGACGATCACGACGGCGACGGCCGGTGCGATCGCCGGCAGGAACTGCCCTGCCGCCACCCCCGACTGGGCCTCGTTGATCATCGCGCCCCAGTCGGCGGTCGGCGCCTGTACGCCGAGGCCGAGGAACGACAGCCCCGCGAGCTCCGCGAGCACGTAGCCGAAGTTCAGAGTGGACTGGGCCCCGACGATCGGCGTGACGTTCGGCAGCACGCGGCGCAGGGCGATCCACGATCCACCGAAACCCTGCACCCGATAGGCCGAGACATACGGGCGGGTGCGCTCCGCGGCGACCAGCGAGCGGGTGAGCCGAGCGACGAAGGGGGCGTAGGCGATGCTCATCGCGATGACAGGTGCGACCAGCCCCTTGCCGAACAGGGCGACCGCCATGATCGCGATCAGCAGCGAGGGGAACGCGAACAGCACGTCGAAGACCCGGCTGAGTGCGGCGTCGATCCACCCACCCCGCCATCCGGCCCAGAGCCCCAGCAGGATGCCGATGACCGTGGAGAAGACGACCACGAGGAGCGGGCCGATGAGCGCCGTGCGCCCGCCGTAGATCAAACGGCTGAGCAGGTCGCGACCGAGCGAGTCGGTGCCGAGCCAGTGCGCGGCCGAGGGCGGAGCAAGGAAGGCGGTGAAATCCACCGCATCAGGATCGTAGGGTGCGATGAAGGGCGCGAAGATCGCGGCGAGCACGACGACCCCGAGCACGACGACGCTGGCGAGGTAGAGGAATCGCGGACGCTTCCGGCGGGGCGCACGCAGCACCCGCATCGCGAGAGTGGGGGTCGAGGAGGTCATCGGGCACCAGCTCCGGCAGCGGATCGCGGGTCGATCCAGGGTTCGAGGATGTCGACGATGGCGTTCATCACGACGAACGCCATCACGACGAGGAGGACGATGGCCTGCACGACCGGGAAGTCGAGCCGGTCGACGGACTGCACGAGAAGCGAGCCGATGCCTGACAGCCCGAACGCGGCCTCGACGATCGAGCTCGCCACGATGAGCCCTGCCACGAGCACGCCGCTCACGGTGAGGATCGGGCCCAGGGCATTGCGCAGCACATGCCGGCGCACGACCACCGAGCGTCGCACGCCACGGCTCGTCGACACCTCGACATGCTCGCGGCCCAGCTGATCGACCATGGCCGAGCGAGTCACCTTGCCGACCAGGACGATGAACACCAGCGCCAGCGCAATCGAGGGCAGCGTCAGGTGATAGACCATGTCGAAGAAGCCCTCGCCGGCCCCGAATGAGGGGAACCAGCCCAGCTGCACCGAGAACAGCGCGATGAGGACGATCGCTCCGACGAACGACGGGATCGCGCCGAGCACCGTGAGTCCGATCAGCACGAACCGGTCGAGGGCCTTCCCTCGGTTCAGCGCGGCGACGGCACCGAGCACGACGCCGGCCACGAGCACGATCGCACCCGACATCGTCACGAGCATCAGCGTCACGGGAAGCCGGTCGCCGATCACCTCGGTGACGTCCTGCCGATACTGCAGCGACCGGCCGAGGTCGCCCTGCAGCAGCCCGAGGACCCACCGGATGTACTGCTCCCACGGCGGGAGGTCGAGCCCGTACTGGGCGGTGACCTGCGCCACCGCCTCCGGGCTGGGCTTGCGCCCGCGGAGCAGGAAGCTCACGGGATCTCCCGGCACCAGGAAGCGCGAGAAGAAGACGAGCAGCGACGCCAGGAACAGCGTCAGCAGCAGGCCGCCGAGCTTTCCGGCGACGCGACGTGCGGCTGTCATCGGGTGGTCTCCTCCGGGGTCGAGGTTCCGGCGATGCCGGGGGTGACGGGTGCGGCGGCCGCTTCGGGGCGGCCGCCGCATCCGCTCAGCGGGCGCCGATCGTGGCGGCCCAGGGGTAGTACATGAAGGCGATCGAGGGCTGCACGCCCGTGATGCGCTCGCCCAGGTAGAGCGAGATCGGCGCCTGGTACAGCGGCAGCCACGGCAGCTCCTCGTTGGCGATCTGCTGCGCCTTCGAGGTCAGCTCGCTGCGCGCCGCCGGGTCGTCGATCGTGACGGCCTCCTGCAGGATCTGGTCGAACTCAGGGTTCGACCAGCCGCCGTAGTTGCTGAAGTCGCCGGTCCTCAGCACCGAGTACATCTCGAGCGCATCGGGGCTGGAGAGATACCAGCTCGTGTAGAACAAGTCGACGCCTTCGCGGGCGCTCGGGTCGGAGAAGAGCGCGGTGTAGGCGTTCGGGGTGACGGTCTCGACCTTCACCTTCAGACCGATCGACTGCGCCGCGGCGACGGTCGCCTGCGAGATGACGGCGAAGTCGTTGCTGATGGGCGCGGTGACGTAGGTGAGCTCCGCCCCCTCGGCACCGGCCTCGGCGATGAGCTTCTTCGCCTCCTCCACGTTCTGGTCGTAGGAGGTGATGTCGTCGAACGCCGCCGTACGAGCGGCATCCGAGGCGTCCTGCCAGACCGACTCGGTGGTCATCACATCGGTCGTCGCGCCCACCCCGCGATACGCGGCCTGGAGGATCCCGTCGCGGTCCATCGCGAGCAGCAGCGCCTTGCGCACGCGGACGTCGCCGAGCGGGCCCTCGAGGTTGCTCACGACGACGTTGCCGACCGCTGTGTTCATGCCGAACAGCACGTCACCCTTGCCCGCGGACTGCAGGGTGGGCACGGCCTCCATCGGCACCATCCACGAGCCGTCGACGCTGCCCGACTTCAGGGCGTTGATCCGCGCGGTCGGGTCGGTCATGAAGACGAACTTCACCTCGCCCGAGCGGGCCTTGAGGTCGGCGTCCCAGTAGTCGTCGTAGCGGGTCATCGTGATCGACTCCCCCGAGTCCCACGAGGTCAGCTGGAACGGGCCGGTGCAGTTCACGCCACCGGTCGAGTTGCCGTAGTCGGCGCCCTTCTCGGAGAGCGTCGCCGCCGACTCGATGACGCCGGCCGACCCGCCCATGCCGAGGTTGAACTGCGAGTCGGGCCCGGTCATCGTGACCGTCACCTGACGGTCGCCGGTCTGCTCGATGGACTTCACGTTCTGATAGACCGAGAACCAGAACGAACCCACGGCGGGGTCCAGGTGTCGGCTCATCGACGCGACCGCATCGGCGGCGGTGAGCGGCGTTCCGTCGTGGAAAGTGACGCCCTCGCGGATCGTGTAGACCCAGGTATCGGGCGTCGGGTGCTCGAACGACTCGGCCAGTCCCGGGCTGAGCGAGTAGTCGGGGTTCAACCGCAGCAGCGATTCGCAGACGTTCGCGAGCACGGAGTTGTCGGCATAGTCGAAGGCGTACGCGTAGTCGAGGGAGTACGGCTCGGCGTAGCTCGCGAAGGTGAACGAGTCGATGTCGCCGCTGGGTGCGGCCGTGGTCTCGGTCAGCTTCCAGTCGATCGGTTCGTCGGAGCCGGCGTCGGTCGAGCCGGCGGGGCCGCAGCCGGCGAGCGCGGTGACGGCGAGCAGGCCGGCGAGGGCTGCCGCGCTGCCACGGATGAGGGGGCGGGAGAGGAGCGTGCGGTTCATCAGGACTCCTTGCGGTGGGTGTCGGGTACAGCAGGGTCGGATGCAGCAGGGTCGGATGCGGAGGCGTCGTATGCAGAGGCGTCGGATGCAGAAGCGTCGTACACGAGGCGCCCTTCGATCCACGTCGACGCGACCCGTGCCGTGTGGAGTTCGGCGGACGGGACGCCGAACGGGTTCGGCTCGATCACGACGAGGTTGGCGAGGTAGCCCTCCTGGATGCTGCCGGTGTCGTCGTCGCGCCGGTTCACGTATGCGGTGCCTGAGGTGTAGGCGGCGAATGCGGTTTCGAGGTCGAGTCGCTGCTGCTCACCACCGAGTGGCGGTTGCGCGGACCCCGGGTAGGTGCGGTTCACCGCGACGTGGATTGCGGCGAGGGGATCGGCCGTGGAGACCGGCCAGTCGCTGCCCGCTGCCAGGCGCACGTTCTCGCGCACGAAGTCGCCGAACGGATACTGCCGGTCGACCTGTCCGTCCTGAAGGAACGGCAGCGTGAGCTCGTCGAGCTGATCCTCGTGCGTGGCCCACAGCGCCTGGATGTTGGCGATGGCGTCGAGCGGCGCGAAGCGCGCGACGTCATCCGCTGCGACGATCTGCAGGTGCGCGAGGTGGTGCCGGCCATCGGTGTCGCCGTTGGCGTCGCGAGCGATCTGCAGGGCGTCGAGCGCCTCACGCACGGCGCGGTCTCCGAGCGCATGCATGTGCACCTGCTGCCCGGCTTCGTCGAGCGCTGTCACGTATTCGCGCAGCTTCTCCGGCTCGATGAAGCTGAGGCCGTGGTTGCAGGTGTCGTGCCCCGTCTCGTCACGGTACGGGGTGAGCATCGCGGCGGTCTGGTTCTCGGCCACGCCGTCGACCATGATCTTGGTGGTCCCGAGATCGATCCGACGATCGGGGTACTCGGCGGCGGCGCGGGCACGGCGGTCCGCCATCCGCGCGACCTGGTCGATCCCCCCGTCGCGCGCCCACCACTGCGCACCGACGACGTGCACCAGCAGGCGCCCTTCGGCAGCGGCGCGCTCGTACGCGGGGAGCGGGTCGGCGATGCCGCCGGAGTTCGCTGCGACCATCGCGTCCTGCCATCCCGTGACGCCGAGGGCGATGAGCTCGTCCTGTGCACGCAGGAGTCCCTGATACGCGAGATCGTCGGAGGTGGCGGGGCGCACGGTGGCGAACAGCTCGCCCGCTCCCTCGTGGAAGGTCCCTGCCGGGAAGCCGTCGGCCTCACGCACGATCCGGCCGTCTTCCGGGTCGGGCGTCTCGGCCGTGATCCCGGCCCGCTCGATCGCCGCGGTGCTCGCCCAGGTGCTGTGGTGGTCGCGGCTCTGCAGCAGCACAGGGCGACCGCCCGCCGCCTCGTCGAGCAGGCCACGGGGCGGGTTGCCGCCGGGGAAGTGGTCCATCCCCCACCCACCGCCGAGGATCCACTCCTCGTCGGGGTTCTCCTCGGCGTAGGCGCGGATGAGGGATGCCGTCTGCTCGGCGTTCTCGGCCTCGGTGAGGTTGCACTGCAGCAGTTCGATGCCGCCGCCGACGGGGTGGATGTGCGCATCCTGGAAACCAGGGCTGAGCAGCGCGCCCGCGAGGTCGACCCAGGTCGCATCCCCCGCCGCACGCGCCGAAGCATCCGCGTCGGGGATGACGGCGGCGATCCGCCCGTCGCGGACGATCACGGCGTGACCGGTGAGCGGGGTGCCGGTGCCGGTGAAGACCGCACCGCCATGGAAGACGAACTCGGATGACATCGTTCTGCCTCTCTGCAGCATCGAAGGGGGAACTGCGATCACGCTAGCTCCCGACAACACCGGTGTCAACAGTGTTGACCACACTCGGGACTCGACCTAGATTGAAGACGTCGCGTCACGCTCGGAATCCGATCGGACTGCGATGATGGACGAGACGGAAGGAGGCGGCGATGAGCGCGGTCACGAAGAAGGACCAGCCGCCCAAGCGCGCCCGACTGGATCGAGACCTCATCGTCGAGGCCGGCCTCGAACTCTCCGGCGCACCTGGCGTCACGACGATCTCGGTACGCGACCTCGGCTCCAGGCTCGGTGCCGACCCCACCGCGATCTACCGCCACTTCCAGAGCAAAGACGCCCTGATGGGTGCGCTCCTGGACGAGCTCAACGGCCGCGCAGCGGCATCAGTGCAGACGCCGCCGGAGCGGTGGGACGAGCGCCTGCGCGAACTGTCGCTAGCGACACTCGACCTGTTCACCCGGCACCCCGCGATCGGCGCAGAGGCGATGACGCTCACGACGCACGGGCCCGGCGAACTCGCCGCCATCGAGCTGATGCTCGACGCGTTCCAGCGCTGCGGACTCGACGGTGAGGAACTGGTGCGGCACTACGCCCTGCTGGCCGCGCACGTGCTCTCGCTCGCCGCCGGCATCGCTCGGGCACGGGCAGAGAACACGAGCGATGACGATGGCGACTCCTGGCTCGACACTCCGCTGCTCGCCGACCCGCGCAGGTTCCCGCTCATCGCGCAGCACTCCCTGCTGCTCTCAGAGCTGCAGGACCGGGACCTCTTCCTGAGCGGGGTCGACCTCATCATCGACTCCGCCAGACGCACCGCCGCCGCCTGAACACGCGGACCTCTTGCGCACCAAGTAGTTTTGTGACAAAACTATGTTCACCGCTCACGGCGAGCGGAGAGCAGGAGAGATCGATGAGGATCATCATCGTCGGCGCAGGCATCGGCGGACTCGCCACCGCGATCAGCCTGCACGAGGCGGGGTTGCGCGACGTGACCGTGTTCGAACGCAGCAGCACCATCCGCGGGCTCGGCGTCGGCATCAACCTCCTCCCCCACGCGATGCGCGAGCTCACCGAACTCGGTGTCGCCGACTCGATCGCCGCCGAAGGCGTCACTCCCACGACACTCAGCTACTTCAGCCGCCGCGGCCAGGAGATCTGGAGCGAGCCGCGCGGCCTCGCCGCCGGCTACCACTGGCCGCAGCTCTCCGTGCACCGGGGCCGTCTGCAGCTCGCCCTGCGCGACCTCGCCGAAGCCCGCCTGGCCGAGCCGATCCGCCTCGGCCACCGACTGATGGCCACGGCATCGAACACCGACGGCACCGAGACCGCGCGCTTCGCGACCGACGACGGCGAGGTCGAAGAGACCGCAGACGTGATCATCGGCGCCGACGGCATCCACTCCGCACTCCGAGCCCTGAGCTACCCCGACGAGGGCGCACCGCCCTGGAGCGGCCTGACGCTGTGGCGCGGCATCACCCGCATTCCCGCGTTCCTCGACGGCCGCACCATGATCATGGCCGGCGACGGCGAGCAGAAGTTCGTCGCCTACCCCCTGAGCGAGAGGGATGCCGCGGGCGACATGCTCGTGAACTTCATCGCCGAGCGCCGCGTCGGCGGCACCGGCGATGCGGACTGGAACCGCGCCGTCGACCCGGCACCGATCGCCGAGCTGTTCCGCGAGTGGAGCTTCGACTGGCTCGACATCCCCGCTGCGATCGCGCGTGCCGAAGAGATCCTCGAGTATCCGATGGTCGACCGCGATCCCCTCCCGCAGTGGACCCACGGGCGCACCACCCTTCTCGGCGACGCCGCGCACGCGATGTACCCGAACGGGTCGAACGGCGGCTCGCAGGCGATCCTCGATGCCCGCACGCTGGCGTTCCACCTTGCCGCCTCCGACGACTCCGCCGCCGGCATCGAGGAGGCGCTCGCCCGCTATGAAGACGCTCGTCGCCCCGCGATGACCGCGCTGCTCGCCGGGACCAGGGCCACCGGACCCGAGCGGGTGATGCAGCTCGCCCGCGAGCGCGCACCGCAGGGCTTCGACGACATCGAGCAGGTGATCCCCTTGGCCGAGCGTCGACGGATCGCGACCGACTACAAGGTCGCGGCCGGATTCCTGCCCGAGCTGCTCAACGACCGGCCGTCGCTCACCCCGCCCTCTGATCGCTCGTCGACTCCGACGGAAGCGCGCCGATGACCGGGCTGGACGCCGCCAGACTCGCCGCCGTCATCTCTCCGCTGCGTCGCGCACTGCTGGCCGCGACGCGCGCGGAAGCCGGTCTCCCCGAGCTCTCGGAAGCGCAGATCGATGTCCTCCGCACCCTTCCGGCGGGTGCGAGCCGAGGTCCGGCGGAGATCGCCGCGCAGCTGCGCCTGAGCCGACCGACGGTGAGCAACCTGCTCAGTTCGATGGAAGCGGACGGCCTGGTCGAGCGTGGCCCCGATCCATCCGACGGACGTCGAGTCGTGGTGCGCGCCTCCGACCGGGCGCTGGACCTGTTCGACCGCTTCGATGCCGTGAACTCCGCCCTCGTCGAACGGGTGAGCCGCGAACTCGATGACGCGGATCGCGCTGCCCTCGACGCCGCACTCCCCGCACTCGAACGCCTCTGCGCCGCGCTCACCAGGCCGGATGCCCCCACTTCGTCGAACCGTCAGGACACCCCGTGAACACCCTGCATGACCTGCTGCCCGCCCCGACGCTCGAGGCCGCCTTCGACGTCTCCGTCGATCTCGGGGGGCTGGAAGACCACGGTCCGACCAGTGCCGGGCACCGCCGCGTGGTCCCGATCCTCGGCGGCCGCATCACCGGCATCGTCGAGGCCGAGATCCTTCCCGGCGGCGCCGACTGGCAGCTCATCCGCTCCGACGGCACGATCGAGATCGACGGCCGCTATTCGGCGCGCACCGCATCCGGCGATCTCCTGCTGCTGCACGCGAAGGGACTGCGCACCGGGTCGCCGGAGGTGCTGGAGAGACTGGGCCGCGGAGAAGACGTCGATCCCCGCTCGTACTGCTTCCGCACGACCGTGCAGGTCGAGACCGCTGCACCTGCGCTCGCCGATCTCCAGCGCAGCCTCTTCATCGCGGTCGCGCAGCGCCAGGCGAACGCGGTGCACTACCGCGCCCATCGCGTGGGCTGACTCCGGATGCGAAGAACGCCGGGAGCCCCTGAGAGCTCCCGGCGTTCTCGATATCGTGCCGAGACCTCAGGCCGCGGCATCCGCCTTCCGCAGGAACCACATGCGGCGCTCCTGATCGCGGCGCAGCCAGGGCAGGAACGCCCACCACAGCAGCACGGCCACCGCAGCACCGCCGATCAGCCCGGCGCACGTGTCGGTGAACCAGTGCGCGTTGATGAGCGTGCGCTGCCACACCATGCCGACGGCCAGGAGCACTCCGAGCACGATCCAGACGCGACGCACCCAGACCGCGGATGCCGGGATCAGCGCGAGCACCGTGATGATGATCGCCGCCATGCTCACCGAATGCCCGGAGGGGAACGAACCGTGGTCGACCTGCACGAGCGGGCCGAAGAGTCCGCCCGCCACGTCTTCGGCCGGACGCGGCCTGTCGACGAGGTTCTTCGTGAGCTGCGACAGGAGCCCAGGGCCTGAGAGCTGCACCGCGATCACGAACAGCGCGGAACGCCAACGCCCGATCAGCACCAGCACGAGCGGGAGCAGGATCATCATGAGCACGGCCCCGGGGAGCTGACCGAGGTTCTGGAACATCTGCGCCAGCGCGAAGCCGGGCAGCGTCGACTCCGGCCCGACCCCGATGCCGCTGCGCCACAGGTCGTCGAGGCCCTGCGTCCACGGAGCATCGGGTGCGGCGAGCACGCCGATCGCGAGCGCCACGAACACCGCGAGCAGCCCGAGCGCGGTCCACAGCATCCACCGAGGGCGCGGCATCGCTGCCGGTCGGGTGGTGTCCCCGACCGCGACAGCCGTCGTCACGACGACGTTCCCAGCAGTGGACGCACCGAAGCGTAGGCGTCGGCGACGTCACGCGTCGGCACGTCGTAGACCCGGGCGATGCCCTTCGCCCCCTGATGGCGCGGCCACCCGGGGTCACCGCCCGCGATGAACGCCACAGCGGCTCCGTGCACCTCGTCGGCCAGCTCCTGCGGCGGGTTCGGGCCGGCGAGCGGCTCCATCGCAGGGCCATCGAGGCAGTCGAAGAAGAACGGCACGTCGAGGCAGTGCTCGGCGAATCCGAAGTGTCCCGACGGCCACGAGAACCGGTACAGCCAGGTGGGGGCGGTGCCGCGGTCGGCGACGATCTTCAGCAGAGCCGAGCGGAACATCCGGTCGGTCAGCAGCCGACCGGCCACGCGTGCGTTGCCCAGCCCCGTGACGTCGGCGTTGGCGGCGAGATACTCCCGACGCACGCTCTTCGGCAGACCGAGTTTGTTCAGCAGGAGCGACCTCGGCACCCAGCGGAGCTTCTTCGCCGCGTCCGAGAACGCCATCGTGAACTCGTCGTCGGTCGCGCCGAGCACCAGCGGCTTGTCGGCGCCCACACCGGCCCTGAGCGCCTCGCGCGTCGAGCGCGGCAGCAGGTCGCCGTCGATGGTGGGTCCGAGCGGCAGCCCCTCTTCGACCATGCTCCCGAGCGAATCGGGCCCGAGCGCTGTCGCCTTCTTCTGCAGTTCGAGGATGCGCTCCTCGGACAGCGTCGAGAACCCGGCGACGGTCGGCTCGACACCCGCCGCCGCAGCGAGTCCACGACCGAACGCCTCGGCACGCGCCGGGGCGACGTCGGCGAGCGCACCGGAGATCGCATACACACCCTGGAACAGGTGCTGCGCCTTCTCCATGCCGAGCAGCGTCATCACAGCGCCGCCACCGGCGGACTGCCCGGCGATCGTGACCCGCGACGGGTCCCCGCCGAACTCCGCGATGTTCTGCTGCACCCACTCGAGCGCGAGCAGCCAGTCGCGCACGCCGCGGTTCGAGGGAGCATCCTCGATCCAGCCGAAGCCGTCGAAGCCGAGGCGGTACGACAGCGACACGGTCACGACGCCGTCGCGGTTGAAGTTGCGGCCGTCGTACCAGGGGCTCGCGGGCGAGCCGGCGAAGTATCCGCCGCCGTGGATCCAGACGAGCACCGGGAGCCCTGCCCCCTGCTCCACGCGGGCCGGGTTCGGGGTGAAGACGTTCACGTTGAGCGTGGAGTCGCCCTCGACGCTCGGCTCGGGGATGAGCGTCACGCCCGGGTCGCCGCGCTGCGCGGTGGCCGCGAACTCGAGTGCGTCATGCACACCCTCCCACGGACGCTTGGGCACGGGCGCCTGGAAGCGCAGCTCGCCGATCGGCGCCTCCGCGAACGGGATGCCGAGGAACCCCGCCGACCGCGGATTCCCACGCCCTCCCGTGGTCGGACGCCAGCGGCCACGCACCCGTCCTGCGGCGGTGGCCACCTCGACGAAGTCGGCGGTCGTCTCGAAGTCGGTATCCGTCATCACAGCATTCTCCTGGTCGTTCCTGGTCATCAGCGCACTCCCTTGATCGGCGCGGTCGCGACGGCGGCGAGGATCACGAACACGATCGCGAAGACGAACAGCATCGCGTAGCCGCCCAGAGCCGTGATGATGACACCGCCGATCGCGGGGCTCAGAGCCTGCGGCACGTTGGTCGCGACGTTGAGGATGCCGAGGTCCTTGCCCGCCGAGACGCCCTCGTTCGGCAGCACCTCGGTCATGAGCGCCGCATCCACCGACATGTAGAGGCCGAAGCCGACGCCGTTGATGATGCTCATCAGGATCATGCCGGTCATGTTCGGCTGCAGCAGCGGCATCGCAAGCCCCGCCACCATCACGACGGATGCGGCGTAGATGAAGACCTTGCGACGACCGACCTTGTCGCTCCACCAGCCCGAGAGCGCGATCGCGATCAACGTCGGGACGAACGCCACGAGCGTCAGGGTGACCACCGCACCCTGGGCTTCAGCGAGAGGCAGCCCGATGTAGTCGGTGAGCATGTACAGCTGGTAGGCGCTGACGACGAAGTAGCCGAGGATCAGCAGGAACCGCGCGGCGAACGCCCACGCGAAGTCCGGGTGGCGACGCGGGTCGATCCAGAAGCCCTTGAAGAATGCGCCCCAGCGGAACGCGTCGACAGCGGCATGCTTCGACGACCAGTCGCGGTTCACGAGCGCGAACAGCAGCGCGGCCACGATCACCGCGCCGCCGAAGATCCCGTATCCGATGCCGATCTGCGCGGCGAACGCACCGGCGAGCATGATGCCGACCGTCATACCCAGCTGGGTGCCGAGGCCGATCATCGCGCTCGCGCCGCCTCGCTTCGAGCGGGGGAATCGGTCGGCTGTGATAGCGGTGAGCGGCGCCTGGAAGAAGTTCAACGCCACCTGGATGACCACCCAGAACACCGTGATCCAGAGGATGTCCGTCAACGAGCCCATACCGAACAGGAAGATGCCGCCGATGACCGCGCCGAGCACCATCCACGGCACGCGGCGCCCGAAGCGTGAGCGTGTGCGGTCGCTCAGCGCACCGACGATCGGCTGAGCGAACAGCGTGAAGACGAAGGAGATCGTCGTCACGATGGCGAGGTTGCCGACCTTGTTCGCCTCGTCGATCATCAGGATCTGGCTGGGCAGCAGGATGGCGATGAGTCCGCCGTACGTGGCGAACAGAGTGAGTGACGCGATCAGCAGGCTGGGCAGCAGACGCCGATTCGCCGGCGGGCTCGCGGCAGGGTCACCCGCTTCGGGGGGCACGGATCGGATCGTGCCGGTCGGGGCGAGTTCGGCGGCGGGGTCGAGCGGGGACACGGACATGTCGGCTCCTCGTTGAGCGGTTTCGGGTTAATACCAAACGCTGTTCGGTATTCATCCGACATCGTGACAGATCGGATGCCACCCCCGCAAGCCATTAACGAACGTTGTTTGGTTTTTGTGATCTCGCCGTGACGGTTACCCTGGAGCGATGGCGACACGAGGGGCATACGCGAAGGGCGTCGCGAAGCGCGAAGAGATCCTGGAAGCCGCCCTCGCCGTCGTGGCCGAGCACGGATACCGCAAGGCCTCGGTGCGTGAGATCGCGGATGCCGCCGGCCTCAGCCCCGCGGGACTCCTGCACTACTTCGGCTCCAAAGAAGAGCTGTTCGTCGCGATCCTGCGTGCCAGAGACGACCGCGACGAGCAGCAGTACGCCGGAACGGATGCCGCCACCGCCTTCCTCGCGGTCATGCGCCACAACGCCTCCGTCCCCGGTCTCGTGCAGCTCTACGCTCAGCTGGCCGCCGAGGCGGGAGATCCCTCGCACCCCGCGCACACCTACTTCCGCGAACGCACCGCACGCGTCGAGGGATTCTCCCTCGCCCAGCTCGCGGAAGATCAGCGCGAAGGCCGCATCCGCTCCGACCTCGACCCCGCCTGGGTCGTGCGCACCCTGCACGCCCTGGCCGACGGACTCCAGGCGGCATGGATGCTCGACCCGACGCTCGACATGGCGGCCGAGATCGAGCAGTTCCTGGTGCTGCTGCGGCCCGTGTGACGACGAGCCCGACCACTCGGTTCAGTCGAGCGTCTTCACCTCGGCGTGCGGCATCCGCGTCTTCATGATCCGGACCGCCTCGGGGTTGTCGTCGACCAGCACGGCGTCGCGGCCGAGCGCCGAGGCGACCGCTCCCGTCGTGCCACTCCCCGCGAACAGGTCGAGCACCCGGTCACCCGGACGACTCGAGGCCGTCACGATGCGGCGCAGGATCCCCTCGGGCTTCTGCGTGGGATAGCCGGTCTTCTCGCGCCCGGTCGTGGGCACGATCGTGTGCCACCAGACGTCGGTGGGGAGCTTTCCGCGCGCGGCCTTCTCGGCCGTGACCAGCCCCGGCGCCATGTAGGGCTCGCGGTCGACCTCGTCGGAGTTGAAGACGTACTCCCGCGGGTTCTTCACGTAGACCAGGATCGTGTCGTGCTTCGTGGGCCACCGGCTGCGCGACTTGGCGCCGTAGTCGTACGCCCAGATGAGCTCGTTGAGGAAGCAGTCGCGCCCGAACACCGCATCGAGCATGACTTTCGCATAGTGCGCCTCGCGGTAGTCGAGGTGCAGGTAAAGAGTGCCGTCATCCGCCAGCAGTCGCCAGGCTTCCTCGAGCCGCGGCATCAGGAACGCGCCGTAGTCGTCGAAGCGGTCGTCGTAGGCGCGCAGCATCCCGCGCACGCGCTCGTACGCGTGGCCGTGGAATCCGTGCCGCACCTCGGTCTCGGGTGCGGGCGCTCCGGCAGTCGCCCAGGGATCCGTGGTCGGGGCCTCCGGTGCCGCCTTCCCTGCTTCCGCGTCGACCCCGACCGGATCAGTAACTTCTTCCAGCGCCGGGAAGGTGCGCCGTGCGGTGACTACCTGCCGCTCCTGCGTGCGGCCGGTGTTGAACGGCGGGTCGAGGTACACGAGCGTGAACGACCCGGAAGGCAGGGTCGCGGCGACGGCGAGGTTGTCGCCCTCGACGATCGTCACCGCACCGGGAACGACAGGATCGGGCACGACCGGCGCGATCACGGACGCGATGTCCGACACGTCGTCCGGAGCGTCCTCCACGGCGTCCGCCGCCGTGGGGAGGTCAGGTTCCAGCGCCGTCACGGCACCCGATGCAGCCACGCCTCGGTGGCGAACTTCGACTCCACGAGCGCCTCGGCGTCGGCATATTCGTCTGCCGAGATCGACCCGGTCTCGGCGTCGGTCAGCGAGCGGAAGGTGTCTTTGAACCGCTCGATGATCTCGGCGCGCTCGAGTCCGGTCTGGCTGCGCAGCGGGTCGACGCGCTTGGCGGCGGACGCGGTGCCCTTGTCGCTGAGCTTCTCTCGCCCGATGCGCAGCACCTCGGTCATCATCTGACCATCGATGTCGTACGACAGGGTCGCGTGGTGCAGCACTCCCCCGTTGGCGAGGCGCTTCTGCGCGGCGCCGCCGATCTTGCCGGTCGGGCTCGCGATGTCGTTGAGCGGCTGGTAGACCGCGTCGATGCCGAGCGAGCGCAACGCCTGCAGCACCCAGTCGTCGAGGAAGGCGTAGGAGTCGGCGAAGGTCATCCCGGCCACGAGCGACGCCGGCACGTACAGCGAGTAGGTGATGATCTGCCCTGCTGCCATGAGCATCGCGCCGCCGCCGGAGATGCGGCGGACGACGTCGAATCCGTGCTTGGCCGCACCATCGGGATCGACCTCGTTGCGATACGACTGGAACGAGCCGATCACCACGGCCGACTGGTCCCACTCCCAGATGCGCAGGGTGGGTCGGCGGCGCCCTTCGCCGACACGGGCGGTGAGCACCTCGTCGAGGGCGAGGTTCATGCGGGGCGAGACGGCCTTCTCGTGCACGATCTCCCAGTCGAAGTCACGCCACCCCGGCGCCGTGACGAGCGCACGGCGCACAGCGGTGCCGACCGCTTCAGGAGTGAAGCCGAGCAGCTGAGCACCATCGGGCAGCGCCTCGCGGACGGCGGATGCGATCGCCGTCGCATCGGACTCCACCGGCAGGCCGTCGACCGCGGCGTTGATGTCGTCCAGCGCCGAGTCCGGCTCGAGGAAGAAGTCTCCGGCGAGGCGGAAGCGGGAGATCCGGTCGCCTTCGATCTCGAGGTCGACGACGACGAGCTTTCCACCTGGGACCTTGTATTCACCGTGCACGGTTCCAGCTTAAGGCGCGCAGCCCTCGTTCCGGCGGTCAGCCTCCGAGCACCACCACGCGCTCCCCGGCGCGGATCGGCGTCGAGTACCGATTGCCGACGGGTGGGAGCGGGCAGACGAACTGATCGGAGAACGCGCACGGCGGCAGGTACGCGCGGTTGAAGTCGATCACGGCCGTGCCGTCATCGGCCGGCTCGTCGACCGGCAGGAATCGGAAGCGATAGGTCTCGAGCCCGTTCGTGCCGTCGGCGAACACCGCGCTCAGCGCCCCCTGTCCGTTCCTGGTCACGGTGAGCGTCTGCGGCGCCCCGGCCAGCTCGAACCGCAGCCGCCCGGCGACGGCGGTCTCTCGCGCATCACCGTCGACCGACGTGATCACGATCTGCTCGTCCGGCGTCTCCTCGAAGATCGCCGGCAGTCGCCAGCGTTCATCGGGGGAATACGCATCGATCGCCGTGAACCACTCCCGCTGCGGGCGGGCCGGATTCAGCACGCGCAGCGCCAGCGTGCCGTGGCGTTCGAACACGCGCACCTCGCGACGGCCGAGACGGATGCTCTCCGCACCGCGCAGCGTGACGGTCGAGCCTGCCTGACCGAGCTCACTGCCGCGGATGCCGCCGTCGCCGGTCAGCGCCCAGAGCCCGGGGATGCCGTCGACCGCCGCCGCCTCGGTGATGAGCCAGTTCGTCGACTCCAGCGCCGACGGACCGTACTCCGACCCCGCATAGCGCTCGCGTGACGCGTGCCAGTCCTGCCAGTCCTTCACGAAGCTCATCGGAGCGGATCCTCCCTTGCGAGGGCACCGCACCGCGGAGCACTCCTCGCTCATGCGCGGAATATTGCCCCGAATCTACGGTGGCTCCGCGGCCGGTGAGGCGGTCGCGTCACACGCCTTCACCGCGCGTAACGCCGCGTCACACCAGCGGCGTCGGGGAAGGATCCTCAGCGCGCGGGGATGTGCTTGTCGAGCCACGCCAGCACGTCGGCGCGCACCTCGTCCTGCTGCAGTTCGTTGAAGATCTCGTGACGCGCATCCGGGTAGACCAGCGTCGTGATGTCGGTGAGTCCGGAACGGCTTCGGTACTCGTCGGCGAGCTTGTGCACGCTGCGGGGTCCGCCCACCGGGTCGTCGCGCCCGACCAGCAGCAGCAGGGGGATGTCATGCCCGAGGGCCTTGGCCGGGCGGCCGTAGAGCTTCGCGGCCTCGATCGGCCCGAACAGCTTGAGCAGTGGCTCATCGGTGGTCAGCGGGTCCTCGTCGAACGAGGTCCAGACACCCGGGTCTCGGCTGAGCCATTCGAACCCGGTCGCCTCATCGGCCGACCAGCGCGCGTTCAGGGGTGCGGCGTTGAGCGAGCCGGGCATCCGAAGCGCAGAGCCGGAGAGGATGACCGCATCCCATGCGTCGGGGTGGTCGTTGACGAGCATCTGCGCCAGGAAGGAACCCCAGGAATGACCGAGCAGCACGAGCGGCAGATCGGAGTTCTCGTCGCGGATGATCTCGGTCAGCTGCCAGACGGCCTCTTCGGCCGCGCGCAGGCCGCCCTTGCCCAGTCGGCCGAGCTTCTCGGGCCCGCCGTGCTGACGGATGCCGGTGCGGCCGTGCCCGCGGTGGTCGTCGGCATAGACGTGGAAGCCGGCAGCGGTGAGCGCCGCGATCAGCGCGCCGTACCTCCCGGCATGCTCGCCGACACCGTGCAGAAGCTGCACCACGCCGCGGGGCGTCCCCTCGGCGGAATGGACGTCGTAGACGATGTCGACGCCATAGGCATCGGTGAACTCACGGGTATCCATCACGGTGCGAGCCTACCCACGCGCGTCGCAGGCGGCTAGCGCGCGAGGGCATCCCGGATCGCGAAGGCGATGTCGCGGTCAGTGACCTCGTACCCGCCGACGCCGTCGGAGGCAGAGCCCATGCGCACGCCGCCGTCCTCTGCCACGGCACGCTTGGCGGAGAAGTGGATCGCATCGACGCCGGCCGCCGCGAGCACCGGAGCACTGGCGACATCGACCCCGCTGCCGGCCATGATCTCGATCTCACCCTCGGCTGCGGCGACGAGCGCACGCAGGGTGTCGATGCCGTCGATCGCGGCGGAGGCTCCACCCGAGGTGAGTACGCGGGCAAGGCCCAGCTCGCGGGCGCTCTGCAGCGTCGCGACGGGATCGGCGGTGACATCGATCGCGCGGTGCAGCGTCGCGGGCGCGCCGCCGGCGGCATCGCGCAGACGCGCCATGGCGAAGAGGTCGAGGCGCCCGTCGGCGTCGAGCGCACCGATCACCACACCGGATGCACCGGCGGCGATCGCGCGGCGCACATCGAGTTCGGCGACCGTGAGCTCATCCTCGTCGTAGTGGAAGCCACCGGCGCGCGGCCTGATCAGCACGTGCACCTCCGGGCCATCCGCTCCGGCAGCCTCGACCGCGAGCTCGAGCGTCGCGGGCGACGGGGTGAGTCCGCCGAGAGCGAGGGCCGTCGCGAGCTCGACGCGCGCGGCGCCGACCTCCTTGGCGATGCGCACTCCTGCGGGGTCCTGCACGGCGATTTCCAGGGCGAGCGTTCGGGTCACCCCTCCATTGTGCCCGCTGCCGCGACGGCATCCGAAAAATTAGATAGACTAACTAAGTAATGTCTGCGTCTGATGAATCACTCCACCTCACCGCCACAGACCTTCGCATGGCCACTTTCCGGCTGGCCCGTCGCCTGCGTTGCGCACGCGCCGCCGACACGATGAGCGATGCGCAGCTGGCGGTGCTCGCCGACCTGCGCATGAACGGACGCCGCACGATCTCGACCCTCGCCGAGCGCGAGCGGGTGACGGCACCGTCGATGACCAACACCATCAACGGTCTCGAGGAACAGGGCTTCGTCGTGCGTGCCACCGACGAGGACGACCGCCGCCGCGTGCAGGTCGCCATCACCGAGGCCGGCACCGAGATCGTCGTCGAGACCATCCGCCGCCGCGACGAGCTGCTGGCCGACATGCTGCGCGAGGTCGACTACACCGAGGCCGAGCTCACCACGCTGCGAGAGGCCAGCGCCCTGATGAGACGGGTGGTCGAGCGATGAGCGCCATGTTCCGCTCCTTCGCGAACATCAACTACCGCATCTGGTTCGCCGGCGCCCTGGTCTCCAACGTCGGCGGGTGGATGCAGGCGACCGCCCAGGACTGGGTGGTGCTCACAGAGCTCACCGACAACGACGCGACGGCGATGGGCGTCACCATGGCCCTGCAGTTCGGGCCGCCGCTCGTGCTCGTCAGCCTGACCGGGTGGGTGGCCGACCGCTTCGACCGGCGGCACATCCTGTTCGCGACCCAGTCGGCACTGCTGGCCCTCGCGATCGCGGTCGGCGTGCTCCTGCTCAATGACGTGATGACGCTGCCGATGATGTTCTGCTTCGCCCTGGGCTTCGGCGTCGTGAACGCGTTCGATGCCCCCGCCAGGCAGGCGTTCGTCTCCGACATGGTCTCCACAGGTGACACCTCCAACGCGGTCGCACTCAACTCCGCATCGTTCAACCTCGCCCGCATGGTGGGGCCGGCGGTCGGAGGCCTCCTGATCGTGGCGATCGGCTCCGGCTGGGTGTTCATCGTCAACGCCGCGACCTTCCTGGCGATGCTCCTCGCGCTGATGATGCTGCGCCGCAGCCTGCTCGCCCCTCGCCTGAAGAACCGCAGCCGCGGCGGGCTCGCTGCCGGATTCCGCTACGTGTGGGGACGCAGCGACCTGCGCGTGGTGTTCGTCACGGTGTTCCTGATCGGCGCCTTCGGCATGAACTTCCCGATCTTCGCCTCGACCATGGCTCTCGAGTTCGGAGCGGGAGCAGACGGCTACGGCGTGCTCAGCTCGGTCCTCGCGATCGGCTCGCTCATCGGCGCCCTGCTCGCCGCACGACGCGATCGGGCACGGGTGCGGGTGGTGATCCTGGCCGCCGGCGGATTCGGGATCGCCGCGTTCGTCTCGTCCGCGATGCCGACCTACGCCTCGTACGCCGTCACCCTGACCTTCACCGGCTTCATGATCGTGACCCTGCTCACCACGGCCAACGGCTACGTGCAGATCACGACCGAACCGGCGCTGCGCGGACGCGTGCTCGCCCTCTACATGGCCGTGATCATGGGCTCGACCCCGGTCGGCGCCCCCATCGCCGGGTGGGTCGCCGACACGTTCGGGCCGCGCGCCGCGATCATGCTCGGCGGCACCGCCGGATTCGTCGCGTGCGCGATCGGCGTCATCTGGGTGGCGACCTCGGGACGCCTCCGGCGCGCCGAGAACCGTCGATTCCTCCTCACGCTCGACGAGACCCGTCCGCTCCGCGTCGTCGAGGTCGACCCGATCGAGTTCAGCGACGAGGCGGCCGTCACCACCCCGATCCGGAGCGCCAAAAAGCGCGACCTCGAAGGCTGACCCTCCTCGCGGCGTTTGTCAACGCCCTCCACGAGGTGCCGGTGGCGACCGTACCGTCGAAGCATGGACGAGAACACGGAACGCACCCCCCACCCGCACCCGCAGGATCCGGCTGAGGGCGCGCGCCGGGTGCCTGAAGAAGACACCGGGCAGGGCGACGGCACCGGTGGCGCGATCCAGGGCGACAGCTCACGCGGAGAGTCGACCGGCGGTGCCATCCAGGGCGACGCAGGCCAGGGTCACCGCGCACCTCTGGGCGGCGACGAAGGCACCGAGGATCAGCTCGACGCCGACAACGAAGCAGAAGAAGACACCCTGAAGACGCTCGACCCGGATTCCCCACCGGCCTGAGCTTCTGCGAGGGCAGCGCCACCGCCAGCCGTCGGCTTCCCCAGGCCACGGCCCTCCCCTGCGATGGCGTTGCCCGCCGCATCGGCCCGCTCTCCTGAACGCGAAGAACCCCCTTGCAGACGATCGCAAGGGGGTTCTTCGACGAGGCAGGTCAGGCGAGCACGAGTTTGAGCTGCTCCACCGCCCAGTCGAGCTCGGTCGCGCGGATCACGAGCGGCGGTGCGATGCGCACGGTCTGGCCGTGCGTGTCCTTCACCAGCACGCCGCGCTCGAGGAGCTTCTCGGCGATCTGACGCCCGGTGCCCTTGGCGGGGTCGATGTCGACACCGGCCCAGAGACCGGCGATGCGGACGGCCGTGACACCGTTGCCGATCAGCGGCTGCAGGGCCTTCTCCAGGTGTGCGCCGAGCGCCCGCGCCCGCTCCTGGAACTCGCCGGACTGCAGCATCTCGACCACGCGCAGCCCCACGGCAGCGGCGAGCGGGTTGCCGCCGAAGGTCGAGCCGTGCTCGCCGGGACGGATGACGCCCAGCACGTCGGTGTTGCCGACCACGGCCGAGACCGGAAGGATTCCGCCGCCGAGCGCCTTGCCGAGCAGGTAGAGGTCGGGCACGACGCCCTCGCGGTCGCACGCGAACGTCTCGCCGACACGGCCGAGGCCGGCCTGGATCTCGTCGGCGATGAACAGCACGTTCTTCTCGTCGCAGATCTCGCGGATGCGGCGCAGGTACCCCTCCGGAGGAATCACCACTCCCGCCTCGCCCTGGATCGGCTCGACCAGCACGGCTGCGGTGTCGGGCGTGATGGCAGCCGCGATGGCATCCGCGTCTCCGTACGGCACGACGTCGAAGCCGGGCGTGTAGGGCCCGAAGTCGTCACGCGCCTGCTCGTCGTCGCTGAAGCTGACGATCGTGGTCGTGCGCCCGTGGAAGTTGCCGGCCGCGACGATGATGCGCGCCTTGCCCGGAGCGACCCCCTTGACCCGGTATCCCCACGCGCGGGCGACCTTGATGCCGGTCTCGACGGCCTCGGCCCCGGTGTTCATCGGGAGCACGAGATCTTTGCCGGCGAGCTCTGCGAGCGCTGCAGCGAACGGCTCGAGCCGGTCGCTCTGGAACGCACGGCTGACGAGCGTGACCCGGCCGAGCTGCTCGGTGACCGCGGCCACGAGGGCCGGATGCCGGTGCCCGAAGTTCACGGCCGAGTACGCCGCGAGCAGGTCGAGGTACCGCTTGCCCTCGACATCCGTGACCCACGCACCCTCGCCGCGGGCGATGTTCACCGGCAGCGGGTGGTAGTTGTGGGCGACGTGGGGCTCGGTGCCCGCCTCCGTCACGGCCTCCGCGCCCGCGGTGGCGTCGACCGCGGTCACTCGGCACCCCGCAGCTCGAGCGTGCAGCACTTGATGCCGCCGCCGCCGAGCAGCAGCTCGGAGAGGTCGATCATGATCGGGTTGTAGCCGCGCTCGCGCAGCTGCTTCTCGAAGCCCTTCGCGCGCGGCGAGATGACCACGTTGTAGCCGTCGCTCGCCGAGTTCAGGCCGAACACCGAACCGTCTTCGTCCGAGACCAGGATCGCGTCGGGGAAGCGCTCCTCGAGCACAGCGCGGCTGGCGTCGTCGAAGGCACCGGGGAGGTATGCGATGTTCGCGCGCTCCGGGCCGCCGTTCTCCGTGCCCTGCACCGGGTCGAGCACGGCGATGGCGGTGTCGAGGTGGTAGAAACGCGGGTCGACCAGGTTCAGCGACACGACCTCACGGCCGAAGATCTCGCCCACCTCGCGGTGGCTGTCGCCCGTGGAGCGGAAGCCGGTGCCCGCGAGGATCACGTCGCCGACGAGCAGGAAGTCGCCCTCGCCCTCGTTGACCTCCTTCGGCATCACGGTGTCGTAGCCGGCGGCGCGGAACCAGTCGGCGAAGGCAGGAGACTCGCCCTGGCGCTGCACGAAGCGGAACTCGGGCACGTAGGCACGGCCGTCGATGAGGAATCCGCCGTTGGCCGTGTAGACCATGTCGGGGTAGCCGGCGAGCGGCTCGATGAGCTCGACCTCGTGGCCGAGTTCGATGTAGAGGTCGTAGAGCTTCTGCCACTGCGCGACCGCATTCGCGGTGTCGGTGGGCTTGGTCGGCTCCATCCACGGGTTGATGGAGTAGTTGACCGTGAAGTGCTCCGGCTTGCACATCAGGTAGTGGCGGTGATGCGCGGTGCGGGCGGGTGCGGTGGAGACGGCGGCTTCAGTCGTCGACATGGGTGCTCTCCTCATAGGACGGGCGCGGCGGACGCTGTCCAGGGGCCCGGCGGTCCTTCGACCTTTCGCTCGTTCAGAGCGGGCGTCGGGGAAGATGCGACTCGGGCACGCCGGGATCCATTGTGTCATCCGTCCCCTGTACGCCGCCAGAGCGCCGCCCGTTCCTGCCCCTCCCCTCCCGCCGGTCCCGCCCGTCCCGCCCTCCCGCCGGTCCCGCCCCTCCTGCCGGCCCCGCCCGTCCCGGATGTTCCGCCGCTCCCGAATGCTCCGGTCGCAGTTGCTGCCGCCTTTTTCCCACAGGGGCGGCAGGAACTGCGACCGGAACGAGAGGAACGACGCGATCAGGCCGCCGAGCCGGTGACGACGAGCTTGCCGACCGTGTGGCCGGCCTCGAGTTGGGCGAGGGCGGCGGATGCCTCGGCGAACGGGTACTCACGCTCGATCACCGGGACCACGCGGCCATCCGCGACGAGTTCGAGGAGCTTGGCCAGAACCTCGGGGCGGGGCGTCGCAGCGAGGGGACGGATGCTCCGCGAGCCGATCGACAGGAACACCGCACGCAGCATCCGCGGGATGGGACCCAGCACGTGACCGCCGTCGCCCGTGACCAGCACGACCGTTCCACCGGGGACGACGAGGCGTTTCAGCTCGCGCAGCGGCATTCCTCCGGCGATGTCGATGATCGCGTCGAAGCGGCCGTCCGGCAACGCGCTCAACGGCGACTCCCTGTGGTCGAACGTGCGCACGGCGCCGAGCTGCTCGACCAGCGGCGCGTTTCGGTCTCGGCAGGTCGCCCACACCTCGGCGCCGCGGAGAGTCGCGAGTTGCACCGCGAACGTGCCGACTCCTCCGGATGCACCGATGATCAGCACTCGCGGTGCTCCCCCCGCTGCGTGGCTTCCGTGCGCGAGCCCCACCCCGGCGAGGTCGAGGGCCTGCCATGCGGTACCACCGGCGACCGGCAGACACGCGGCGGCCTCCGGGGCGATGTCGGTGGGGATCCGCACGAGCCGCGCTGCAGGAACGCACACGTACTCGGCGAGGCCTCCTCCACCGACGAGCTCGCCGACGACGTCTTCACCGATCTCGGCGCCGACGACGTCCGGCCCCACGGCGACCACGGTGCCGGCGACCTCCATGCCGCGCACCGGATGCTTCGGACGGGTCAGCCCGAACACCGGTCGCACGAGCAGCGGATCACCGAGCAGGAGGCGCACATCACCCGCGTTCAAGGCCGTGGCATGCACCCGCAGCAGCACTTCGCCGCGGCCGGGCGCCGGGATCGGAATGCGTTCTAGGGTCACACCATCGGCCGGCCCGTAGGTCTCCCGGCGCCACGCCTTCATCGACCGGCTCATGATGATGCTCCTGACGTGTCGGGGTACTCGAAGAGCTCGTCGAGACCCACACCGAACGCGCGGGCGATCTGGAACGCCAGTTCGAGCGTCGGCGAGTACTTCTGCTGCTCGATCGCGATGAGCGTCTGCCGTGTCACGCCGACCGTGCGGGCGAGTTCGGCCTGAGTGAGTCCGGCCTGTTCGCGATGCGCGCGGATCGTGTTCGAGACGAGGGTGGGCTTGACCATCAGACGAGTCCCCGCCGGTAGGCGATCACTCGCGCGATGCCGCCGACGAGCGCCGAAACAGCGAAGCCCGCGAACATCGTGTTCGCGATCCAGAACACGTCAGCTCCCACCGCGCAGAGCGCGATCACCCCGAGGCCCGCGATCACGACGAAGCCCTGCTCGACACGACCACCCATCCGGCTGATGTCGCGGTCGCGGATGTCGGAGCGGCCGACCCCGTCGGGGTCCTCCATCCCGGCGATGATTCCCCACCCGACACTGAGGATGATGGTCGCGACGATGCCGCCGCCGATCACCCACAGCATCAGCGGGAACCAGTCGACGTCGGTGAGCGGCCCTCCCGCGGCCTGTTGGAGCACCAGCACGACGTAGACGACCATCACGATCGGGCTCACGATGAGCCCCGCCCATGCATTGCGTTCTTCGTAGACCATGACGCCTCCGATGTAAAAGATTCTTGACACGCTCAGCGTACGTCGAGCATCCGCCCTATGTCAAACATTCTTTACACATCGACGGGCTCCGGTCGCAGTTCCTGCCGCACCAACGCGAATCGTGCGGCAGGAAGTGCGACCGGAACGAGGGGTGGCGGCAGGAAGTGCGACCGGAACGGGAGCGGGCGGCAGGAAGTGCGACCGGAACGAGGGGGTGCGCGTCAGATCACGCCGCTGCTCCAGGAGTCGGGGTTGCCGTAGCGATGCGCGGTGATCGAGATCGACTGCTCGTGCACGAAGGGCAGCAGCTCGATGCGGGCAGCGGCCGTCACCTCGCCGTCGTACACCGCGAGGTCCGGATCGCCACCGGATGCCGTCGCCAGAGAGGTGTGCAGCGCGGCCACGGCGGCACGACCGCCGACCAGACGCACCCGGTCACTCACCGGCAGCGCGACACCCTCGGGGGCATCATCCTGTCGAAGCATCCGCTGCAGCCACTCCTCGTCGCTCTCGAGGAACACCTGGGCGTCGAGGTCGCCGAGCGCGCGGCGCACGTCACCGGGCAGTCCGACCGGGGTCGAGATCACGAACTTCGCCCCCGAACGCACTCCGGCGATCACCACGCGCAACAGATCCTGCAGCGCGGCATCGTCGGTCGCACGGACCTCGACCGGCACCGGCCGATAGCGGAAGAGGTTGCGCTCGACGCCGAGGCGCGAGACGTCGCGCACCTGTCCGAACTCCCGGTCCCAGGCCAGAGCATCCGACAACGCGGAACGGCGCAGCCACTCGAACCTCTCGTACTCGAGCGACGACTGCGCCGACTCGATGAGGGCCGTGATGCGGGAATCGAGTCCCCGCAGATGCAGGGTGCTGGATGCCGGGCCACCCGGCTGCGAGCGCCAGGATCCCAGTCCGATCAGGTAGTTCGGGCCACCGGCCTTGGCACCGGGGCCGACCGAGGAGCGCTTCCACCCGCCGAACGGCTGCCGCTGCACGATCGCGCCGGTGATGCCGCGGTTCACGTACAGGTTGCCCGCCCGCACCCGGTCGAGCCAGTACGACAGCTCCTCCGGGTCCTGCGTGTGGAGCCCGGCGGTGAGCCCATAGGCGACGGCGTTCTGCATCTCGACGGCACGCGCGAGGGTCGGGGCGTGCATCACGCCGAGCACCGGGCCGAAGAACTCCTCGGTGTGGAAGCGTGATCCCGGCTGCACTCCGACGCGCACGCCGGGGCGCCACAGCCGGTTGCCGCCGTCGTCGTCTGCGGCGAGCGTGGGCTCGATCAGCCACTGCTCGTCGCCCTCGAGCTCGCTCAGCGCCCACGCGAGCTTGCCCTGCGGCGGCTCGATCACCGGGCCCACCTCGGCCAGCGGATCGGTGGGCTGTCCGACGTGCAGCGAGCGCACGGCGTCGGCGAGCTGTCGAGCGAACCGGGCCGAGCGACCGACGGGCCCGACGAGGATCGCGAGCGAGGCCGCCGAACACTTCTGCCCGGCGTGTCCGAAGGCGCTCTTGACGAGGTCGGCGACCGCGAGATCGAGATCGGCCGAGGGGGTGATGATGATCGCGTTCTTACCGCTGGTCTCGGCGAGCAGCGGCAGGTCGGGGCGCCAGGAGCGGAACAGCGCTGCCGTGTCCCACGCACCGGTGAGGATCACGCGGTCGACGGCGTCGTGCGTGATGAGCGCGCGACCGAGCTCGCCCTCCTCGATGTCGACGAGGGCGAGCAGGTCGCGCGGCACGCCCGCCTGCCACAGGGTCTCGGCGATCACGGCGGCGCAGCGGCGGGCCTGCGGGGCGGGCTTGAACACGACGCCGGAGCCTGCGGCGAGCGCGGCGAGCACTCCCCCGGCGGGGATGGCGAGAGGGAAGTTCCAGGGCGGAGTGACGACGGTGACGGATGCCGGGACGAACACGGCGCCCGCGATGGCGTCGAGCTCGCGCGCCTTGGCAGCGTAGTAGCGGGCGAAGTCGACCGCCTCGCTCACCTCGACGTCGGCTTCGGCGAAGACCTTGCCCGTCTCGGAGGCCGCCACCTCGATGAGGTCTCCCCGGCGCGACTCGAGCGCGGCGGCGGCACGCAGCAGCACCTCGGCACGCTCGGCGGCAGGGCGTGCGCCCCACGACGGCGCCGCACGGCGCACGCCCTGCACGATCCGTTCGAGGTCTTCCGCATCCGACACCCGTGCGACGGCGATCGTGGCGACCCCGAGCTCGGAGGTGGGGATGCGCTCGCGCACCTCGCGCGCCCAGTCGCGGTTCGCGGGCAGTGCCGGGTCACTGTCGGCCGTGTTCGAGAAGCCGGGAGCACCACCGGCATCCTGCCCCATCTCGCGAGCGGAGTACACGGCCGTCTCGAGGAACGCCTCGCGGCCGCCCTCGTCGTCGGAACCACGCGAGATCCCGAGCACCGCTTTGGTGAGGTCGGTCTCCGGTGCGGGGGCGGCCGGCGCCGTCCGCACCGACTCGTGCACCGGCGCCTGGCGGTCCTGTGTGCGGCGCGGACCGCTGCGAAGAGTCGCGTCCCCCGCCCGGTCGAGCGCGTCGAGGAAGCGATCCTGCTCCCGCACGAACAGCGACTCGTCCTCGCCGAGCCGGAACGCGGCGGAGAGGAAGTTGTCGGGCGAGGCGTTCTCCTCGAGCCGGCGCACCAGGTAACTGATCGCGACATCGAACTCTGCGGGCTCCACGACCGGCACGTACAGCAGCACCGGGCCGACCTCGCGCGAGACGGCCTGCACCTGCCCCTGCGCCATGCCGAGAAGCATCTCGAACTCGACCGCCTCGCGCACGCCCCGCTCACCCGCCCGAAGCCACGCGTAGGCGATGCCGAACAGGTTGTGTCCGGCGACGCCGAGCTTCACGGCGGCGGTGTGCTCGGGCTGCAGCGCCCAGTCCAGGCAGCGCAGGTAGTTCGCGTCGGTGTCGAGCTTGGTGTCGTAGGTCGCGGGGGTCCAACCGTGCATCCGCGCCTCGACGTGCTCCATCGCGAGGTTCGCACCCTTGACGAGTCGCACCTTGATGCGGGCGCCGCCGTGCGCGACGCGGTCCTGCGCCCAGGCGGTGAGCTCCTGCAGGGCGGGCAGCGCATCGGGCAGGTAGGCCTGCAGCACGATGCCCGCTTCGAGTCCGGCCAGGCGCGGGTCCTCCAGGATGCGCGTGAAGACCGCGATCGTGAGGTCGAGGTCGCGGTACTCCTCCATGTCGAGGTTGAGGAAGGTGCCGTCTGCCGCTGCCGTGACGTAGAGCGGCAGGAGCCGAGCGACCACCTCGTCGACGACCTCGTCGAAAGCCCACATGGAGAGGTGACTGATGATCGCCGAGACCTTCACCGAGACGTAGTCGACATCCGGGCGCTGGATGAGCGCGTGGATGCCGTCGAGCCGCCGCCGCGCCTCCGCCTCGCCCAGCACGGCCTCACCGAGCAGGTTGAGGTTGAGTCGGGAGCCGTTCGCCCTGATCCGCTCGATCGCCGCCCCGAGCTTCGCGGGACGTGCGTCGACCACGAGATGCCCGACCATGTCGCGGAGCACCCTGCGGGCGATCGGCACCACGGGCGATGGCAGGATCTGCGCGACACCGCCGCCGAGACGGACGGCCGAGCGCAGGTACCAGGGCAGGAACTCGGGCACGATCGGCGCGATCCGGTGCAGCTGCGATGCCGCAGCGGTCAGGCTCTCCGGGCGCATCACGCCGTCGACGAAGCCGAGCGTGAACGGCAGTCCGTTCGCGTCCTGCAGCACTCCGGCCAGACGCGCGGCCGCGGGGTCGGGTTCGATCGCCGCGGCCTCGATCGCCCACCGCCGAGCGAGCTCGACGGCACGGTCTGCGAGGGGTGCGGATGCCACGGCATCCGGCGGGAGGTCTGCCATGACTTTCACCCTAGGTCTGGATGCGCCGGATTCCGCGCCGCGCCGCCCGTGCTCACCCTGTTCCGGTCGCATTTCCCGTCGCTTTCCGGCGTGCGGAGCGACAGGAAGTGCGACCGGAACAGGGTGAGCATGGGGAGGGGCGGGCTACAGTGCGGCGATGATGTCCTCCACCCGCTGCTTCGCGTCGCCGAAGAGCATCGACGTGTTGTCGCGGAAGAACAGCGGGTTCTGCACGCCCGCGTAGCCCGTGGCCATCGAGCGCTTGAACACGATGACGTTCTCGGCCTCCCACACCTTGAGCACCGGCATCCCGGCGATCGGACTTCCCGGGTCTTCGGCGGCGGCCGGGTTCACGGTGTCGTTCGCGCCGATCACGAGCACGACCGCGGTCGAGGCGAGGTCGTCGTTGATCTCGTCCATGCTCAGGACGATGTCGTACGGCACCTTGGCCTCGGCCAGCAGCACGTTCATGTGGCCGGGAAGGCGCCCCGCGACCGGATGGATGCCGAAGCGCACGTCCACACCCCGCTCGCGGAGTCGTCGGACCAGGTCGGCCACCGGATACTGCGCCTGCGCGACCGCCATGCCGTAGCCGGGCGTGATCACGACGGTGCCGGCCGCGACGAGCATCTCAGCCGCACCCTCGGCGGTGATCTCGCGGTGTTCGCCGTACTCGGTGTCATCCGCGGACGGCGCCGCGATCCCGAATCCGCCTGCGATGACGGAGAGGAACGAGCGGTTCATGGCCTTGCACATCACGTACGAGAGGTACGCACCCGACGATCCCACCAGCGCACCGGTGACGATGAGCAGGTCGTTGTTCAGGAGGAAGCCCGCCGCGGCCGCCGCCCAACCCGAATAGCTGTTGAGCATCGAGACGACCACCGGCATGTCTCCGCCGCCGATCGAGGCGACCAGGTGCCAGCCCAGTGCGAACGCGAGCACGGTGACCGCGATCAGGAGCCACAGCTGCTGGTCGTTCACGAACCACACGGTCAGGGCGACGAACGCGACCAGCGCCCCGATGTTGAGCCCGTTCTTGCCCGGGAGCATGAGCGGCTTCGACGACATCTTCGCCGAGAGCTTGAGGTACGCGACGATCGACCCGGTGAAGGTGACACCGCCGATGAAGATCCCGATGAACACCTCCGCGTTGTGGATGCCGACGAGCTGAGGGGCGATCTCCGGGTGCGCGAGGTAGCCGTTCCAGCCGACGAGCACCGCGGCGAGGCCGACGAAGCTGTGCAGGAGCGCGATGAGCTCGGGCATCCCGGTCATCTCCACGACCCGCGCTCGCCAGAGCCCGATGGCCGCACCGATCAGCACGGCGGCCACCAGCAGACCCAGGCCGAGGAACGCCCCGGTGCTCCACGCATCCGCCACGGTGAGGGCGACGGTCGCGACCAGCGCGATGGTCATGCCTGCGATGCCGTAGACCACGCCGGATCGGGCGGACTCGTGACGGCTGAGCCCGGCGAGGCTGAGGATGAACAGCAGGGCGGCGACGATGTAGGCCGCCCCGGCGAGCGCGTCGACGGTCACTTCTGGCCGCCCTTCGCCGATGTCCCGAGTGTGAACATCGCGAGCATCCGACGGGTCACCGCGAAGCCTCCGAAGATGTTGATGGAGGCGAGCAGCACAGCGATCGCGGCGAGCACCTGCACGACCGGCAGCGGCGAGGTGATCTGCAGCATCGCCCCGACCACGATGACGCCGGAGATGGCATTGGTCACCGACATGAGCGGGGTGTGCAGCGCGTGGTGCACCTTGCCGATCACGTAGAACCCGATCACGACCGACAACACGAGCACCGTGAAGTGCTGCGGGAGCGGAGCGGGGGCGAACGCGTTCACGGCGAACAGCGCGGCGATCCCCACCACGATCAGCGTGACCTTGCGCGCGGTGGACATCTTCTTCGGCGGTGCGATCTCGACCGGCGGCGCTGCAGCCTTCGCCGCGGGGGCGGCTGCGACCTGCACGGCGGGCGGCGGCCAGGTGACCTCGCCGTCGCGGACGACCGTGACCGAGCGCTGCACCACGTCGTCGAAGTCGATCACCAGTTGCCCGTCCTTCGCGGGGGTCAAAAGCGCCACGAGGTTGGCGAGGTTCGTGCCGTAGAGCTGCGATGCCTGGGCGGCCAGGCGCGAGGCCAGGTCGGTGTATCCGAGGATGATGACCCCGTTGTCGGTGACGACGCGTTCGCCGGCGACCGAGCCCTCGACGTTGCCGCCCTGCCCCGCGGCCATGTCGACGATCACGCTGCCCGGCTTCATCTGCGCGACATCGGTTGCCGTGATCAGGCGAGGGGCCGCCCGGCCGGGGATGAGCGCGGTCGTGATGATGATGTCGACGTCGGCGGCCTGCTCGGTGTAGATCTCGGCGGCCCTGCGGTCGTAGTCCGCGCTCGTCGCCTTGGCGTAGCCGTCGGTGGAGGCTGCGACCTCGACGTCGACCGGAAGGTACGAGCCGCCGATCGAGGTGACCTGGTCGGCGACCTCGGGGCGCGGGTCTGTCGCTCGCACGATCGCTCCGAGACTCGATGCGGCCCCGATGGCGGCGAGACCTGCGACTCCGGCACCCGCGACCAGCACCTTCGCCGGCGGCACCTTGCCCGCGGCCGTCACCTGGCCCGTGAAGAAGCGGCCGAACTCATGCGCAGCCTCGACGACCGCGCGGTAGCCTGCGATGTTCGCCATCGAGCTGAGCACGTCCATCGACTGCGCGCGCGAGATGCGCGGCACCGCATCGAGGGCGACCGCCGTGATGCCGCGTTGCGCGAGCGACTCGACGAGGTCGGGGCGCAGTGCCGGCGAGAGCAGCGCGATGAGGGTGGCGTCGTCGGAGAGGAGGGCGATCTCCTCCGCCCCGGGGGCCGTGATCGCGAGGACGACTTCGCTCCCCCACGCCTCGGCACGATCGACGAGTGCTGCACCTGCCGCCTCATACTCCCGGTCGGGGTACGACGCTGCTCCGCCCGCTCCCCGTTCGACCCTGACCGTGTGGCCCAGCTTCCCGAGCGACGCGATCGTCGCCGGGGTGGCCGAGACCCGTGCTTCGCCCGCAGGCTCCCGCACGATGCCGATGACTGCCACTGCATCCTCCTCCGCCCGTCTGCGTCGACGGGATCACCGGGGCGTCTGCGCCCCTGACTTCCCGCTCAGAGTACTGAGGAGCGTTCCCGAAGCACCCCTCCTTCTGCTCTGTGACGGGGAAAGAAGCGGGGTTCTTACGGAAAGCGGAGGAGCACTCCGCGCTCAGAGCGCCGGGTGCCGGTCCTTCGCTTCGAGGAACCATCGGCGCGCCGACGGCACAAAAAGCAGCAGCCCCTGCCCGATGCCGATGGGGCCGACCCAGAGCCCGATGGGCGTCGCGATGAACAGCGCGGTCATCGCGAGCCCCTGGCCGACCGCGACCCAGCGCATCCACGAGATGCGCCGCGCGAGCCCGACGAGCACGGCGACGTTCACCAGCATGCCGAACACGACCAGTCCGCCCCAGAGGATCGTCGATGTCGCGTTCGCCGGGGTGGGGAGCGTCGCCAGGAGCCAGATCAGCAGGGCGCCTGCACCGAGCCAGACGAGCGCGAGGAGCGCGGAGAGGAACATCGGGATGGCGATCGTCACGGGCATCCACTCCCGCTGCGGGCGATCCCGCGTCGCTGCTGTCCCGGTCACCGTCGTATCCCTTCGCACCACCGTGTGCGCGTGGCGCGCACCCTCACCCTAGGTCGTGCGGGGATCGGCGTCGAGAACTGCTCAGCCCCAGACGCTCGGGCCTTCACCCGGTTCTATGCTGTTGCCGTGACCACGAAGCCGCCGGAGCCTCCGGCCCAGGTGCCTGACCGGGCTGTCATCGCCGCGAACGCCGGGGCGCGCGCGAAGGTGCTCGGCTGGGCGCGGCGCAGCATCGATCTCATCCCGACCTCCTGGCTCCTCACCGGCGCCGGAGCCGTGATCCTGGCGACCACGGCCGTGTTCGGCGGGCTCGAGGCCGCCGCCGTCGACCCGACCCCTGTCGTCAAGGTCGGCGAGACCTTCGCAGGCTCCGATCTGGAGATGACAGTCGTCGGAGTCGAGTTGCGCGACGAGCTGAGCGCTGAAAGCGGCCACGCCCTGGTCTATCCGGACGAAGAGAAGGGCGAGCGAATCCTGGTCGTCACGGTCGACGTCACCAACACGTTCGACAAGCCGCGACCGTCGACAGCGAACCCCCCGCTATCCCCGGTCGTCGACGGCATCCGCATCGAAGGGCTCGACAAGAAGGGCGACGTCCTCCGTGCCGACGACGGCGAGCGCGCACCCCGGTTGCAGCCCGATGTCCCCGCCCGCCTGCTGCTCACCTGGACCGTCGGGCCGGACGACTTCCACGACGGCGATGAGATCACTCTCACCCTCCCCGATTCGGACCACTACGTCGGGCAGAGCGTGATGCGCGGCGATTACTGGGTGGATGTCACCGTCGGGGCCACCCTCATGGCGACGATCGATGAGGTGATACTCCCGTGAAGAAGCACGCCCTCATCTGGCTCGCCACCGCCGCGCTGCTCGTCTGCGCGTGGGGTGTCTCGAAGGCGACGCTTCCCGACGACGCTCCGGACGCGCCGTTCCCCACGGTCGCGCAGATCGGCGAGCAGGCCTCCACGCGCAACCTCGTCGCGACGGCGACCGACGTACACCTCGCGAACCGAGTCGCAGATGTGGCGGGATGGTCTGCCGAGGGCACCTGGCTCGTCGTCGATCTCGAGGCCGCGAGCGGGGTCACACAGGATCTGAGCACCCTCAGGCTCGCTGAACTCACGATCGGCGACCGGACATTCACAGCGACGGATCGCGGCACCACCTTCGTGGATCAGCGCCTGGTCACCGGCGTTTCCCGTGCCGGGAGCCTCGCCTTCGAGCTCCCCGAAGACGTCGTGGGCGACAGGGCCACACTCCGTCTGGGCGTGCCCGGAGCGGGCGGCTTCGAAGTGCGGCGCGACGGCGTGATCGATCTGTCGATCGACCTGGCCGCGCTGCCCGTCGAGACCGAGGTGCTCCTGGACGAGAACGGCTGGGCCCGATGACGATTCCCCTCCCGCCCCCACCGCCCGCACCTAAGGAAAAGCGGGAGGCTGCGGATGCACGGCCGAAACGGCCTTCCTGGTGGCGGCGCAACACTCTGGCCCTGGTCGCGCTCGCCCTGCTCCTGCCGGCGACCGCCGTCGCGGTCGGCTGGCAGGAGTGGTACCAGTACTTCGGATTCGGCGCTCGCGCGGTCACGCCAGTGGTTGTGCCGGAGGGGGAGACGACTGATCTCGCCGGCGCGGCCTGGGGTCCGGTGCGCGGCGGCGAGATCGAGGATGTCTCGGGGCTCGACGTGCCGGAGCACACGCGCCTGATCGCGGTCGCGGTGCCGGTGGATGCCGGCTCCGAGGGGATCGGGTGCGAGGCGCCGATGCTCGTGGAGCAGTCGACGGGGCGGGAGTGGAGTCCCGTGCGTGCGGAGGTCGGGCTGGACTGGAGCGCAGACGAACCCGAGACCTGCCTCAGCGAGCAGGCGGGCGCCTATGAGCTGATCGTCCCGTTCGTGGTGCCGGACGATGTCGAGGGACCGTTCTGGGTCGACGTGCGCCCCTACGAGGCCGGCGGATCCTTCGTGAGATTCGAATTCGAACCCTGACCTTCGACGCCGTCCCTGACCGGCGCGTCGACCATCGCCGCGGCGACGGCGTCCACCGAGGAGGGCGAAGACCCGCGGCATCGGCCACGGCGCGCATCTCCGACTCCTGCGGCGAAAGACCTGTCGTATCGGTGCGGTCCTGCTGCCGCCGACGCAGCCGCCCGAGGGTCGCGTCGTACGCCCCGCTGATCACCGCGATCCGCAGCGGCTCCATGAGCAGCAGAGGCACCAGCGACACCAGCGGCGTCGCCACCGCCCAGAACACGTACTCCTGGGGCCCGATGAGTCGGGTGATGCCGAAGGAGAGGTACGACTCGAGCGCCTTCACGAGAACGTAGAGCAGGGCATACGAGCCGACGAGCAGCGGACCGGCGCGCCACATCAGCAGCAGCGCCCGGCCGATCGGGCGGAAGCGCGCGCCGAGCTCTTCCCCCAGGTCTTTGAGCCGTCGTACGAGCGGATTGGGGATGACGGCCGCGTGCTCACGTACGCGGGCGATCAGCTCGCTTTCGACGCGCAGCTTCTCGGCGACGATCGCCTGGCCGAAGACCACCCCGGCGATGGTCAGCCAGGCGAGCGGAGCGAGGAGGACAGGCCCCGCCTCGGAGAGCAACCAGCCGATCGCCTCCCATAGCCAGCGCAGCGGGGCGACGGCATCGAGGATCTGCTCTCTGACCGTCTCGAGGAAGGCCATGGCGGCGCGGCTGTCGACCCACCCCTTGATCGTGTCGAAGATGTCGCCGAGCACCATCACCGAGAAGAAGACCCAGACGACCTCGAAGTAGACCGCGACCGGCGAGAGCCACTTCGCGAGCTTCGCCGACCACTTCGACCAGGCCCAACGGCCGGCGAACGCGAGCACGATGATCGAGACGGTCCACACGTTGATCGGCAGGTTGAGCACGGTGTCGACTGAGCTCACCGGATCCTCGCCGTTGACAGCCGCCGTCCAGATGATGCCGTTGCGCACCTCGAGAGCGCGCAACGAGTACGCCCGGATGTCCTCGCCCAGCAGCCCCTGCGCCCAATAGACCGCGAAGAAGGGGAGGATGCCGGCGAGCAGCGCCGAGAGGAAGGTGCGACGGCGATCCACGGCCGTCTCCGGAAGAGGTGCGACCTCCTGCAGGTTGCGCAGACCGTCGCGCAGCACCAGGAACATCGCCACCAGACTCACCAGGCGCGCGAGGATCGCGACAGGAAGGACGAGGAAGCCGACCGTGGCCGAGGACGCACCGATGAAGCCCGCGATCTCGGTGATGACGTAGTGCATGAGGACGCCGGCCAGATACCACGCCATCAGCGCGGGCCAGTGTCTCCACAGCACCCGCCCGGTGGTCGTCAGGATCGCCAGCACACGGTCAATATATCGCTGCTCGTGCGGGCGCCGGCGTCATCAGCCCCAGACGCTCGGGGCCTTCACCCGCACGGGCGGGAGGGCGGATGCCGCGGCCCAGTCGTGCACCCACGCGTCGATCTCCGGCACACCCTCGGGCTTGCCCACCGCGGCGAACAGCTCTTCGTTGCTGACGGTGCCTCCGGTGCGGCGCAGCATCCGAGCCCGCACGATCGCCCGGGCGTACACCTCGCCGTCGACCACGGCGCGGTGCTCCATGAAGAGCGCCTTGTCGTCATGTCCGATGAAACGCGACTGCACCTCGAACCGCTGCCACAGCTGCAGCGACTTGCGGAAGGTGACCGTCTCGCTGGAGACCACCGCGTACCAGCCGCGGTCCTTCATCGCGTCGAACAGCCCGGTGCGGATGAGCTGATCCCAGCGCCCGAGGTCGAACAGCGACAGGTAGCGGCCGTTGTTCATGTGGCGCAGGATGTCGATGTCGGTCGGGAGAGTGGTGAGGCGGATCGTGCCGACGGCGGTGGGGTCGAGGCTTTTCCCCCGTCGCACGCGACGGCGAGCGCCGAGGATCACGAGGAGGGTCCGCCAGATCACGTTCACGAGGACTTATCGTAGCCAGGCGTGCATGATCTGCGAACTTCGTTGTGCGAACCCTCCATGCGACGACGTCACGTCTCGTCGGGGTCCCACTCGATTTCCTCTTCGCCGACGCCGCGCGTAGAGTCACGAACATGAGCGCCGAAGCCCAGTCTGAAGTCATCGTCCGTCCGGTCCGTGATGTGGATGCGGAAGCCCTCGGTCGCGTGCACGCGCAGTGCTGGCACGAGACCTACGACCACCTGATCAGCACGGCTGCGCTGGAGAAGGTCTCGCCCCGCCGCATGGCCGAGTTGTGGACGCACTGGGCCTCACAGGGCCCCGAGTTCAAGATGAACGCCGCGCTCGTCGACGGTGAGATCGTCGGCTTCGTCGGCTCCGGCCCTGCCCGCGACAAGGATGCTCCCGCGTTCCGCGAGCTCTACTTCATCTACCTGCTCGACGCGTGGCACTCCACCGGCATCGGCCAGAAGCTGTTCGACGCCGCCGTCGAGAAGGATGAGCCGCTCTACCTCTGGGTGGCCGAGGACAACCCCCGCGCGCACCGCTTCTACACGCGCAACGGATTCCGCCTCGACGGAGCGTCGCACACCGAGCCGTTCCTGGGCGAGACGCTGACCGAAGTGCGCTTCGTCCGCCCCTGATCCACCGCGTACACAAGAGCGGGCCGTCTCCGATCGGAGACGGCCCGCTCTTTGCGTCTGTTCTCGCGCACGGCTCCGGGGTCAGAGGCGTTCGAGGATCGTCACGTTCGCGACGCCGCCGCCCTCGCACATCGCCTGCAGGCCATAGCGACCGCCGGTGTGCTCGAGCTCGTTCAGCATCGTGGTCATGAGCCTCGTGCCGGTCGCCCCGATGGGATGACCGAGCGCGATGGCTCCGCCGTTGACGTTGACCTTCTCGTGTGGGGCGTCGAGCTCGCGCATCCAGGCGAGCACCACGGGGGCGAAGGCCTCGTTCACCTCGAACAGGTCGATGTCGGCGACGCTCAGACCCGCGCGCTCCAGGGCGAGCCTCGTCGCCGGGATGGGCGCGGTGAGCATGAGTACGGGGCTGGCACCGCGCACCGTCATCTGATGGATGCGTGCGCGTGGCGTGAGCCCGTGTTCGCGCACCGCTCGCTCGCTCGCGATGAGCACCGCGCTGGAGGCATCGCTGATCTGCGACGACACGGCGGCGGTGATCCGTCCGCCCTCCCGCAGCGGCGCGAGGCCGGCCATCCGCTCCAGAGTGGTGTCCCGGCGCACACCTTCGTCGTGGTCGAGACCGTTCAGCGGGGCGATCTCGTTCTCGAACCGACCCTCATCCTGCGCGAGCGCCGCGCGCCGATGGCTCTCCAGGGCGAACTGCTCCATCTCTTCGCGGGAGATGTCCCACTTCTCGGCGATCAGCTCCGCGCCGGCGAACTGCGAGATCTCCTGGTCGCCATACCTCTCGCGCCATCCGGGCGACTCCGCATACGGCGTCGTGAAGCCGTACTGCTCCCCGACGATCGCGGCCGCGGTCAGCGGCACCTGCGACATGTTCTGCAGACCGCCGGCGACCACGAGGTCGTTCACGCCACTCATCACGGCCTGCGCCGCGAAGTGCACGGCCTGCTGGCTCGACCCGCACTGACGATCGATCGTGACACCGGGCACATGCTCGGGGAATCCGGCGACCAGGGCGGCGGTGCGCGCCACGTTCCCTGCCTGCCCGCCGATCGCGTCGATGGCGCCGAGGATGACATCGTCGACGGCATCAGGATCGACACCGACCCGGTCGACCAGCGCCCGCAGGCTGTGCGCCCCGAGATCAGCGGGATGGATGCCGGAGAGCGATCCCCCGCGCCGTCCCACCGGGGAACGGACCGCGTCGATGATGTACGCCTCGGCCATGATCTTCCTTCCGTCGTGCGGGTGACGCTGTGTCGTCGAACGCCGTCGGGTCAGCGGCCCGAGACCTTGCCGAACGCCTTCGCGATGGGTGCGAGCACGAGAGGCCGGGCGGCCACCCAGGCGATCGCGATCACCACGAGCGAGAGGATGAAGACCCAGAACCCGGTCCAGGTGACCGCATCCTGCGACGCGAACATGTGGTTCAGGTTGCGCAGGAATCCGGTGAGCATCACGAGGGCGACGTGCGCGATGATGAACGCCACGAAGTAGAGCATGATCGGGAAGTGCAGCGCCCTGGCCCACTCCACCGGGTACGCCTTCGACAGCTTCTCGGCCTTCTTCGGCCAGAGCCCCGACATGCGGAACCCGGTGATCGCCGCCAGAGGTGCAGCGATGAACACGGTCGCGAAGTAGGCGAGCTGCTGCAGGCTGTTGTAGTTGTTCCAGCCGTTCTCGTGCGGCCAGTCGAACGACACGTACTGCAGGGCCGCCGAAAGTGCGTTCGGGAACACCTCCCAGCTCGTCGGCACGATGCGCACCCAGTGCCCGGTGACGAACAGCAGCACCACGAAGATCACGCCGTTCACGAGCCAGAGGATGTCGAGCGACTGGTGGAACCAGAGGTTCAGACTGATCTTGCCCTTCGCGTCGCCACGGGGTGTCCAGAAGACTGTGGGTCGCTTCTCGGTGCGCACCTGGAGCCCCGAGCGGATGATCAGCACCATCAGGAACATGTTGAAGAAGTGCTGCCAGCCGATCCACGGGGAGAAGCCGGGCTCGACGGCGATGGCCGGCTCGTACTCCCCGGGGAAAGCCGCGAGGAAGTCCTGCACGAACGGGAAGCTCAGCAGCGTGCGCACGAAGGCGATGGCGGCTCCAGCGATCACCCCGAGCGCTGCGGCCCCGAAGAGGACGGCGATGGCCTGCGGCCACGTCGGGCGAGGGCGACCGGATGCCGGCGCCGGCGCCTCGGCGATGTGACGTGGCGCGCGCCCGTTCCACACCGTGCGCGTCCACGGCAGCGGAACGGAGACGTCGGCGATGGCGGGTGCGGATTCGACGACGGCCACATCGGTGGCGTCCGCCGCGGCGGCAGCGTTGCTCTCGGGAGCGACGGACTCGGGCGCCACGGAATCGGGCGCCACGGAATCGACAGGGGCCGCGACGGTCGCGAGCGCAACGGTGCCTGCGGGCGGCCAGGGCTCACCCCCGACGACGCGGGGCAGGCCGCGACGGATGCCGTCGGCAGCGGCGGTCTGCGCGGCGGGTGCAACCACGGCGGGTGCAACGACGGCGGGCGTCGGAGCGGGCGATGCGACAGCCGGCGCCGACGATCCGGGAGCGACTGCCGCGACGTTCGATACGGGCACCGCGGCGTGCGCAGCGGGAACTGCCGCAGCGGTGGGGGACGCGGTCTGCGACGGGGGCCAGGGCTCTCCGCCCGGCACGCGCGGCAGGCCGCGACGGACCTTCGATGCTCCGGTGGTCGCCACGGGAGCGGCGCCGGCAGTCGGCGCGGTGGAAATCACCGGCGCCGGATCCACGGCATCGGTCGACACGACAGGATCGACGGCCGCGGCGAGGCCCGGAGTCACCGCGCGCTCGATCGGCGCCTGGGTCGCGACAGCATCCCCGACCGCCACACCGACGGCCGTCACATCCGCAGCCGTCTCCTCCACAGCCACCGCATCCGCGGGGGGCCAGGGCTCCCCGCCAGGTGTACGCGGCAGACCGCGTCGCAGCATCCGCGTCGCCATGACTACTTCTTCCGCGCCTCGAGGGCCGCGATCACCTGCGGCACCACCGCGAACACGTCGCCGACGATGCCGAAGTCCGCGACGTCGAAGATCGGCGCCTCGGGGTCTTTGTTGATCGCGACGATGTTCTTCGACGTCTGCATGCCCGCACGGTGCTGGATCGCACCGGATATGCCGAGTGCGACATACAGCTGCGGCGACACCGACACCCCGGTCTGTCCGACCTGGTGAGACTGCGGGATGTACCCCGCATCGACGGCAGCTCTGGAGGCGCCGACGGCCGCGCCGAGAGCATCTGCGAGCTCCTCGACGAGAACGAACTTCTCCTTCGACGCGAGACCACGACCGCCGGAGACGACGCGCGCTGCTCCGCGCAGTTCTGGACGGGAGGATGCGACCTCCACCGCCTCGACCGGACCGGCGGTCGCTGCGACAGCCCCGGACGGTGTGACATCGAGCACCTCGACCGAGTGGGAAGGAACGGCCTCAGCGCGCGCATCCACCGCGCCCTGGCGCACCGTGATCACCGGAGTGCCGAAGGTGGGAGCCGAGTCGACGAGGAATGCCCCACCGTAGACGGAGTGGTGGGCGACGATGCCCTCGTCATCGCGGGAGACACCCACGGCGTCGACGGAGAGCGCACTCTTCGTGCGCACGGCGAAGCGTCCCGCGACGTCGCGACCGGAGATCGAGTTCGAGATGAGCACGGCGTCGGGGCGCAGCTGTGCGGCCGCGGCCTGCAGAGCATCCACGATCGGCACGGTGAGCGCGGCTGGGTCGCCCTCGGCGGTCAGCACGACGGAGGCTCCCGCCGCAGCGGCCTGATCCACCGCGGCCGGGCTGCCTCCGACGATCAGCGCGACGGGCGAGCCGATCGTCGAGGCCGCCCCGATGAGCGCAGCAGTGCTGGTCGCGACGTAGCCGGACGGGTCGACATCGATGAGGACGAGGATCGGGTTCTCGGAGGAAGTCATCTCACACCAGCCTGTTCTGCACAAGGTAGTCGACGAGCTTGTCGGCCGCGTCGCCCTCATCGGTGATCTTCACGCCGGCAGCCCGCGGGGGCTTCTCCGACACGGTCGTCATGATGGTCCGCGGAGCGGCGGACGGGTCTGCCGAGACGTCGAGGTCGGCGAGCGAGAGCACCTCGAGCGGCTTCTTCTTCGCGGCCATGATGCCCTTGAAGTTGGGGAAGCGTGCGTCGGGGAGCGCCTCGGTGATCGAGATCACGGCCGGGAGCGGCGCTGACACCGGCTGGCTTCCGGCATCCGCACCCCGGATTCCGGAGATGCCGTCGGCGGTGATCTCGACCGATGTGAGCGCCGTCGCCTGAGCGAAGCCGAGGTGCTCGGCGAGCATCGCGGGAAGGACACCACCGGATCCGTCTGTCGACAGGTTGCCGGTGATCACGAGATCGGGGGCGCCACGGCGGATTGCCGCGGCGAGCACCTCTGCGGTGAGACCGAGGTCGGCGCCGGCGAGCTGCTCGTCGGCGATGTGCACGGCCGAGCCCGCACCGATCGCGAGCGCTCTGCGCACGGAAGCCGTCGAGCCTCCGGGCGCCATTGCGACGGCCACCACCTCGGTGCCGTCATTCTTGTCGGCATAGCTGAGCGCGACCTCGAGAGCCCGCTCCGTGATCTCATCGAGGACGACATCGCCGGCCGCACGGTCGGCGAGCCCCGTCTCGAGATTCAGCTTGCGATCGCCATAGGTGTCCGGCACCTCTTTGACCAGGACGAAGATCTTCATCGATTGCTCCTCACGACTGCTGCAATTCTAGACCGCGATACTGAGTTCCAGCTCACTTGCGACTGAGGCCCACCCGCGCCGACTTCGCCTACGTCGCGCGCCGTCGCCGGGGCGCAGCCTCCCGCCGCTACCGTAGAGACGTGACCCGACCCCGACCGCTGCCCATCGATCCGCTCGCCGAGGCGAAGCGCCAGTGGCTCGCGCACGGATGGACGGATGCCGCGGACGGCATGGCGGTCGTCACCTCGGTCATGCGGGCCCAGCAGCTGCTGCTGGCGCGCGTCGATGCCGCCCTCAAACCGTTCTCGCTCAGCTTCGCCAGGTTCGAGGTGCTGCGCCTGCTGGCCTTCAGCCGTGCGGGCAGCCTCCCGCTGTCGAGCGTGGTCGCCCGCCTGCAGGTGCATCCGACCACGGTCACGAGCACGGCGGAACGACTGGTCCGCGACGGCCTGATCGCGCGTGAGCCGCACCCGCACGACGGACGCGCAGCCCTCCTCGTCCTGACGGAGTCCGGCCGGGAACTGGTCGAGCGCGCCACCAAGGCCCTCAACGCCGACGTCTTCGCCGAGCCGGGCATGAGCCGTGACGACGCCGCCGAGCTCGTCGCGATCGTGGCCCGGCTTCGCAAGGACGCGGGCGACTTCGCCGATCCGCGCCCGCAGCCCGAAGCCCTCTGACATGGCCCGGTTCGCGCTCGAGACGATCATCGGCGCGACTCCCGCCGAAGTGTTCGCCGCGTCGCTCGACCCCGCGCTCCATGTGAAGAGCATGGCCCGATACGGCGAGTCGATGGTCGAGGCACCGGCCGGCGGCGTCTTCACCGAAGGCAGCACCGCGACCTGGCGGGCACGCCACTTCGGCATCCCGTTCCGTCTGCGCTCGATCGTGTTCGACATCGATCCACCCCACGGGTTCTCGGACCGACAGATCTCCGGCCCGTTCGGCGCCTTGCTGCACGAGCACCGGTTCGAGGAGCATCCGGACGGCACCCTGATGCGCGACACCGTGACCTTCCGCTCACCGTTCGGTCCGCTCGGGCGGCTCGTCGACGCGATGTTCATGCGCGCATACATGCGCCGGCTGATCGCAGAGCGCAACGCGATTCTCGCCGCCGAGTTCGAGGGTCCCGGGCGTACGCTTTCGGCATGAGCGAACTGCGTCTGCACACCGTCCTCACCGGCCGCGGTCCCGCTGCGGCGATCCTCCTCAGCGATGAGCAGGTCGCATCTCTCGGTGCCGGAAAGGCCTTCCCGGTGGCCGTGACCATCGGCGGACGCACCGCACGCCTGCGCCTGGCGCGGATGGGCAGCGAGAACATGATCGGCTTCAGCAAGGCCGTGCGCGGCGACCTCGGACTCGAGATCGATCAGGAGATCGACGCCGTGATCCGGGTGGATTCCGCCGAGCGCACGGTCGACGTTCCGGCCGAGCTCGCCGCAGCGCTTGACGCCGACCCCGCGCTGCGCACCGCCTTCGACGCCCTGTCGTACACCGTGCGCAAAGAGCACGCGCGGAGCGTGACCGAGGCCAAGCAGGAGGCCACGCGCGAGCGCCGGATCGCCAAGATCGTCGATTCTCTCGGCGGCTGACGGCTCCTCGGTTCCGGCACTCATCGCGTCATCTCTGCGGGCGCTCAGCGGTTCTGGAAGTCGGGCGCCCGCTTCTCCCGGAAGGCCGACATGCCCTCCTTCTGATCCGCGGTGTCGAACAGCGCGGCGAAAGCCTGCTTCTCGTGCGCGAGCCCCTCAGCCAGGGTCGTCTCCATCGCGGCATCCAGCGCGGCCTTCGCGGCGTAGACCGACGGCAGCGACTTCGAGGCGATGGTGTCGGCGAGCTTCGTCGCCTCGGCGAGGAGGTCGGATGCCGGCACGACGCGTGACACGAGGCCGGAGCGCTCCGCCTCCTCCGCGCCCATGAACCGCCCGGAGAGCACCAGCTCTGCCGCCTTGTAGTAGCCGACCGCGCGGATCAGACGCTGCGTGCCGCCCATGCCGGGGATGACGCCGAGGTTGATCTCGGGTTGACCGAACTTGGCGTTGTCTGCGGCCAGGATGATGTCGCACATCATCGCCAGCTCGCATCCGCCGCCCAGGGCGAAGCCTGCGACTGCCGCGATCACGGGGGTCCGCACCGCGGCGAACTCGTGCCAGACGCCGAAATGGTCGGTCTCGAGCATCTGCGCCGCGGACATGCCCTCCATCTCCTTGATGTCGGCACCGGCGGCGAAGGCCTTCTCAGACCCGGTCACCACGATCGCGCCGACGCCCTCATCCGCATCGAAGGCGAGCGCGGCGGCGGTGACCTCTTCCGCAAGCCGGCTGTTCAACGCGTTCAGCGCTTCCGGGCGGTTCAGGGTGATCCGCCCCACCCGTCCGCGCTGCTCGACCAGGATCGTCTCGTACTCGGTCATGTCGCCCTCTCCGTCGTGGTGTTCTTCAGCATTCACCCTGGCCGTCGAATCGCGCAAATGGCCGCATGTTCGCCCCGGATCGGGCCATTTGCGCGATTCGAAACCGGCCGTCAGACCCGGTCGTCGCGGATGTCGGTGATGATCCCGGAGAAGTCGCGCGTCGCACCATCGCCGGCGGCGAACGCGGCGTAGAGCTCCTGCGCGAGCCGGCCCATGCGCGCATCCGTCGAGGTCTGCTCGATCGCCTGCAGCGCGAGACCGAGGTCCTTGGCCATCAGGGCCCCGGCGAAACCCGGCTGATAGTCGCGGTTGGCCGGGCTCGTGGGCACCGGGCCCGGGACGGGGCAGTTGGTCGTGATCGACCAGCACTGACCGGATGCCTGTGACACCACGTCGAACAGCGCCTGGTGCTCGAGTCCGAGCCGCTCCCCCAGCACGAATGCCTCGGCCACCGCGATCTGCGAGACCGCGAGCACCATGTTGTTGCACACCTTCGCCGCCTGACCGAGGCCGGGACCGCCGCAGTGCACGATGCGCGTGCCCATGACTTCCAGCAACGGAAGCGCCGCAGCGAAGTCGTCCTCCGACCCGCCGACCATGAACGCGAGCGTGCCGTTCTCGGCCCCCACGACGCCGCCCGACACCGGCGCGTCGACGTTGCGGTGCCCGGCGGCGAGCGCGAGCGCGTGCGCGGCCCGAGCTTCGTCGACGGCGATGGTCGACGACTCGATGAAGAGCGTGTCGGGCTTGGCGGCCGCCAGCAGTTCGGTGCGATACGCCTCGATCACGTGCTTCCCCGCGGGGAACATCGTGATGACGACATCCGCTCGAGCCACGGCTTCCGCTCCGCTCGCCGCCACCGGGATGCCGGCCGCCTGCGCCGCCTCGATCGCCGCGGGCACGAGGTCGAAGCCATGCACCTCGTGCCCCGCCGCGACGAGGTTCTTCGCCATCGGCAGCCCCATGTGTCCGAGGCCGAGGAACGCGACCACCGCCTTCGCAGACGAGGTGGTCATGATGCGCTCCGCATCTGGTCGCCGCCGCTGCGCTGGAGGGACGCCGAGCCCGCTGGTCGCAGCATCTCTCGTCCGACGATCAGTCGCATGATCTCATTCGTCCCTTCCAGGATCTGGTGCACCCGCAGATCGCGGACGACCTTCTCGATGCCGTAGTCCTGCAGATAGCCGTAGCCGCCGTGCAGCTGCAGCGCGCGGTTCGCGACGTCGAAGCCGGCGTCGGTCGCGAAGCGCTTGGCCATGGCGCAGCGCATCGTGGCGTCCGGCGCGTGGTCGTCGACCGCTTGCGCCCCGTCGCGCACCATCAGGCGAGCCGCGTGCAGCTGCGTGCGCATGTCGGCGATCGCGAACAGGATCGACTGCTTCTCGGCGAGAGGTTCACCGAAGGCCACACGCTCATGCACGTACTGCACCGCGCGGTCGAGGGCCCACTCCGCGCCGCCGAGCGAGCATGCGGCGATGTTGAGGCGTCCGCCGTTGAGCGCCGACATCGCGATCGCGAAGCCTCGCCCTTCGTCGCCGAGCATCGCGGATGCCGGAACCCGGAGGCCGTCGAAGATCACCTGTCGCGTCGGCTGGGCATGCCAACCCATCTTCTTCTCGAGGGCTCCGAAGCTCAGCCCCTCAGCGTCTCCCGGCACCAGGAAGGCGCTGATCCCGCGGGCACCCGGCTCCCCCGTGCGCGCCATCACGACATAGACGGCGGCCTCGCCCGCACCGGAGATGAACTGCTTCACCCCGGTGAGCACGTAGTCGTCGCCGTCGCGGACCGCACTGGTCGCGATGTTCGCGGCGTCCGATCCTGCGCCGGGCTCGGTGAGGCAGTAGCCCCCGAACTCCGACATGGCGGTGAGCTTCGGCAGCCATCGTCCGCGCTGGGTGTCGTCACCGTAGGTGTCGATCATCCAGACGACCATGTTGTGGATGGAGATGTAGGCGGCGACGGCGGGGTCGGCCTTCGCGAGCTCCTCGAAGATCGCCACCGTGTCGATGCGGCTGAGGCCGGTGCCGCCGAACTCCTCGCGCACATAGATGCCGCCGAGGCCGAGCTCACCGCCCCGGTTCAGCGATTCCCGCGGGAACAGATGCTTCTCGTCGCGCTCCGCGGCGAAAGGTGCGAGCTCGCTCTCGGCGAACTCGCGGACGGCATCGAGGATCGCCTCGCGCTCCTCGGCGGTGGTGGTGGCGGTGGTCATGGTCATCGTGATTCCTTGTGGGAGTGTGCCGGGACTAGTGCATGGTGGGGATGACGAAGCTGGCACCGTCGCGGATGCCGGCCGCGGGCCAGCGGCTCGTCACCGTCTTGGTCTTCGTGTAGAAGCGGAAGGCGTCGGTCCCGTGCTGGTTGAGGTCGCCGAAGCCGCTGCGCTTCCAGCCGCCGAACGTGTAATACGCGATCGGCACGGGGATCGGCACGTTCACCCCGACCATCCCGACCTCGACGCGGGCCGCGAAGTCGCGGGCGGCGTCGCCGTCACGAGTGAAGATCGCGACACCGTTGCCGTATTCGTGCTCGGAGGCCATGCGCAGCGCCTCCTCGTAGTCTGCGGCGCGGGCGATCACCAGCACCGGGCCGAAGATCTCCTCGCGGTAGATCGCCATGTCGGTGGTGACATGGTCGAACAGGGTCGGTCCGAGGTAGAAACCCTCTTCGTGTCCTTCGACCGTGAAGCCGCGGCCGTCGGCGAGGAGCGTCGCCCCCTCGTCGACACCCTGCTGGATGTAGCCCTCTACCCGTTCCACGGCCGCCCGCGTGACCAGGGGCCCGTAGTCGACGTCGGCCGCGAGAGAGGGGCCGATCCGCAGCTGCGCGACTCGTTCAGTGAGCTTGGCCGCGAGCGCATCAGCCGCCTCCTGCCCCACGGGGACAGCGACCGAGATGGCCATGCAGCGCTCGCCCGCCGAGCCGTAGCCCGAGCCGATCAGCGCGTCGACGGTCTGGTCGAGGTCGGCGTCGGGCATCACGATCATGTGGTTCTTCGCACCGCCGAAGCACTGCGCACGCTTGCCGTGGGCTGCGGCCGTCGCATAGATGTATTCGGCGATCGGCGTCGAGCCGACGAAGCCGACGGCGCGGATGCGGTCGTCGGTGAGCAGGGTGTCGACCGCTTCCTTGTCGCCGTGCACGACGTTGAGGACACCGGCGGGGAGGCCGGCTTCGAGGAAGAGCTCGGCGATGCGCACCGGCACCGAGGGGTCGCGCTCGCTGGGCTTGAGCACGACCGCATTGCCGGCGGCGAGCGCAGGACCCGCCTTCCACAGCGGGATCATGGCGGGGAAGTTGAACGGGGTGATCGCGGCGACGACCCCGAGCGGCTGCCGCATCGAGTAGACGTCGATCCCGGTTCCGGCACCGGTGGAGTACTCGCCCTTGAGCAGGTGCGGGGCGCCGGCTGCGAACTCGATGACCTCGAGGCCGCGCTGGATGTCGCCCTTCGCATCATCGACCGTCTTGCCGTGCTCGCTCGCGAGCAGCTCGGCCAGCGAGGTCATCTCGCGCTGCACCAGGTCGAGGAAGCGCAGCAGCACGCGAGCGCGTTTCTGCGGGTTGGTCGCACCCCAGGCGACCTGGGCCTCTTCGGCGTTCGCGATCACGCGGCGCACCTCGTCGGCCGAAGCCAGAGGAACACGCGCCTGCACCGCGCCCGTGCTCGGGTCGAACACGTCGGCGAAGCGACCGGAGTCGGGAGTGAGAAGCGATCCGCCCACGAAGTGCGGGATAGTACGAGTCATTGTGTGACATCCCTTCGTGCCGTCATTGGCACATTGGAGAGTTTACTCGGAGGGCCGGACATTTACTAGGACATCCTTGTATATCGATCCACTCGGCGCCTCGCTCGGATCGAGGTTGTTCGCATCGCGTTCACCGCCCCGTCATCTCGGCCGAGTACAACTGCAAGTGCGCGGACAGAGACTCAGACCGGATCGGGTGTCACGTCTACCGCGCGCACGGTGAGCGCTCTCGCTCCCGTCGCGGCTCCCACGCCGCGAGACCCCCGCCGAATCGGGTCGGCGGGGGTCCTCCTCGTGGGGCGGCGAGTGGGGCGGGGAGCGGGGCGGGGAGCGGCCGGGAACCTGCCGCATCCGAATTAGAATCGAGGGTGCGCCGCCACCCCTGGCGCATCCGCTTCGGCGTCCCGACCCCGGACGCCCGTTCCCCCGAGGACCGCACCATGTCCGAACCCCTCACCGTGTCCATCCGCCGCGAAGTCGACCCCGAGCGCATCGTCGAGGCGACCGCCTGGGTGCAGACGGGGGTGAACCTCGCGACGAAGTATCCGGGCTTCCTCGGCTCCGGCTGGGTGCGCGCCGGCGAGGACTCGCAGGTGTGGCACATGCTCTACCGCTTCGCGAGCGAGGATTCGCTCACCGCGTGGGAGCAGTCGGCCGAGCGGGCGTGGTGGCTGTCGATGGGCGAGGGCTTCGTGCGCAGCGAGCGCTCCAAGCGCCGCACCGGGATCGAGGGCTGGTTCGACGAGCCGACCACCGGCACGATCACGCTGCCCTCCTCCGACGGCACCACCGAGACCGTCACGGTCGCTCCGGCCCCGCCGCGGTGGAAGCAGGCGACCTCGATCTGGCTGGGCTTCTTCCCCGTGAATCTCGCTTTCACCTACGCGATGAGCCCCGTGCCGGGGTGGAACGAGCTGCCGATCTGGCTGCGGGTACTCGTCACCACCCTCGTGCTCACGCCGATCATGGCGTACTGGGTGCTCCCGTTCGTCACCCGGTCACTGCGGAGCTGGCTCACGCGCTGACGCCCGTCTCACCCGATCATGCGGGATCAGGCGACGGCCAGCCGAAGCGCCCGCTCGATCTCGGCGACGACATCGGTGAGCGGACCGGGGCGGCGCACCAGGTAGAGGGTGTTGATCGGCGGGTCGTCGGTCTCGCGCAGCACGGCCAGCCGCCCGTCGGCGAGCTCCTCGGCGATCAGGTAGGTCGGCAGCACCGTGATCCCCGCTCCGGCGACGGCTGCCGCGGCGAGGGCTCGGAGGTCGGGCACGATCAGGGCGGGTTCGCGCTCGAGACGGAGGCCGAACACATGCCGCCAGTACCGCCGCAGGATCGGCACGTCGTGCGCGTACGCGAGGAGCGGGATGCCCTCGAGGGCGCTCGGCACGAGTTCAGCGGAAGCGCTGACCCCGAGCGACGGCGCGGCGACCAGCGCGAACTCCTCGTCGACGAGGGCCGCAGCAGGAAGCGCGCGCCCCTTCGGGCGGATGGCCGAGAGCACGAGATCGAGGCTTCCGGCACCGAGCTGTTCGAGCAGCTCATCCGCCAACCCCGTGGTGACGGTGATCCGCCGCCCCTCCGCGATCATCGGCGCCAGCGCCGGCATCACCACGCGCTCGACGAACTCACCCGCTCCGCCGATGCGCACCGGCGGAGCGGTGGCCGGCGACGGGCTTCCGACGACGAGGGCGAGCGCGTCGAGCGGCCCGGCCACGCGCGCGGCCAGATCGTCTGCGCGGGGAGTGGGGACGATCCCGCGCGCATGGCGGATGAAGAGCGGCTCCCCCATGCTCCGCTCCAGCGCCTGCAGCTGCGTCGTCACGGAGGACTGGGCGATGCCCAACATCCGCGCCGCCGCCGACACCGACCCGGAGCGATGCGCGGCGAGGAAGGTCCGCCACAGGGCGAGATCGCGCAGTCCATCGGAATTCCGATCGTTCATATCGCGAATCTATCGGAATCGGATGCGAACATCAGTCGTTGTCCTCGGTATCGCATCCGCACGGCGTCTGCCGTCAGACCTTCTGGAGCACGCATGTCCTCTGTTCTCTTCGTCGTCACCGGCGCCCGCACCTGGACCCTCGCCGATGGCACCGCGCACCCGACCGGCTACTGGGCGGAAGAACTGCTGACCCCCTACCGACTGCTCAGCGAGGCCGGCCACACGGTGTCGTTCGCGACCCCGGGTGGCGTCGCACCGGTAGCCGATGCGTCCAGCCTCGCCGAGGGCGACGCCGAGTCGATCGCCGCGATCGACGGGCTCACCGCCCCGCTGGTTCTGGCCGACGTCGACCCCGCAACGTATGACGCGGTCTACTACCCCGGTGGCCACGGCCCCATGCAGGATCTGGCGGTCGACGAAGACTCCGCCGCACTGATCACGGCGACGCTCGCCACCGGCCGCCCGCTCGCCGCCGTCTGCCACGGGCTCGCAGCTCTGCTCCCCGCCCGCACCGCGGCCGGAGAATCGGTCGTGGCCGGACGCCGCATCACCGGGTTCACCGACGAGGAGGAGCGCATCGGCGGCCTCGCCGACCGTGCCCCGTTCCTGCTCGAGAGCGAGCTGCGGGCGCGGGGCGCCGAGCTCGACATCGCCTCCCCGTGGAGCGACCACACCGTGGTCGACGGGCTGCTCATCACCGGCCAGAACCCGCAGTCGTCGGCATCCGCCGCTCGGGCGCTCGTCGCCGCACTCGCCTGAGCGAGACCGGCGCCGCGATCACCGCGGCGCCGGTTCCGCTCCGTCTCGGGGCTACGCCCCACTCGTCTTCCCCTTGTCCGCTGACTCCACGAGCGAGAGCGGATCCGCGATGTCCTCCAGCGACTTCCCCGCAGCGCTCACCCCGAACACTCCGCAGACGATGCCGCCGAACATCATGATCGCCGCACCGAGCACGTAGCCCCAGAACAGCGGGCCGCGGTCGCCGCTTTCGGCGCTCTGACCGATCAGGGCGCCGTAGAGGACCGGTGCGATCGCACCGACCAGCTGCCCGATGGAGAAGATGTAGGAGATGACCTGGCTGCGCAGCTCCAACGGGAAGATCTCGCTCACGGTCAGATAGGCCGCGGAGGCGCCGGCGGAAGCGAAGAAGAACGAGGCACACCAGAATGCCGTGTGCGTCGCCGCGTTCAGCACTCCGGCGTTGAACAGGAAGGCGCTCACGAGAAGGATGAGGCCGGCGAGCATGTACGTGCCGAACAACATCCGTCGGCGGCCCCAGGTGTCGAAGAAGTGCCCGAGGATGAGCGCACCGGCGAGATTGCCCACCGCGAACACGATGAAGTACTGCGACGCCGAAGCCGGCGGGGTGTCGTAGAAGTTCTCCAGCACCAGCGCGTACGTGAAGAAGATCGCGTTGTAGAGGAACGACTGCGTCACCATCATCGTGATGCCCACCAGGGTGCGCCGCGGGTACTTGCGGAACAGCACCTTCGCGATGACGAGGAACGGCACGCGGCCGTATTCCTTGACCGTGATCGCCTTGCTCTCGTCCACAGGCGGGATCGTCTTGCCCTCCTTGCGGATGCGCTCCTCGATCTCGTCGACGTTGCGCTCTGCGGCCTCCTCGCGGCCGTGGGTCATCTGCCAGCGCGGGCTCTCCGGGATGTGCCGGCGCATGTAGATGAGCAGCAGCCCGAGTATGGGGCCGAGGAAGAAGCTGAGCCGCCACCCGATGTCCTCCGGCAGGATGTCGGTGTTCAGGAAGAACACGTTCGCCACCGCACCGAGCGCCGCGCCACCCCAGTAGGTGCCGTTGATCGCGATGTCGACACGTCCGCGGTAACGCGCCGGGATGATCTCGTCGATCGCCGAGTTGATCGCCGCGTACTCGCCGCCGATGCCGGCACCGGCGACGAACCGCCAGATGTAGAAGAACCAGGGCGCGAAGGCGAGACCGGCGACGGCGGATCCGACCAGGTAGACCGCGAGCGAGACGAGGAAGAGCTTCTTGCGTCCGAGGCGATCGGTGAGGCGTCCGAAGAAGAGTGCTCCGAACACCTGGCCGAGCAGGTAGCACGTGCCGGCCAGCCCGACCTCGGCCGGTCCCATACCGAGGGTGGCGGCATACCCGTTCGCGGCGACGATCTGCACTTCGAGGCCGTCGAGGATCCACGAGAAGCCGAGCCCGACGACGATCAGCCAGTGGAATCGCGACCACGGCAGCCGGTCCATGCGCGCAGGAACGAGCGATTTGACCTCTTTGACGGTGGCGTCGGATGCGGACATGGACCCTCCTTCGTGCGCGGGGCGGAAACTCCCCGGCATCTGTCTTACTCCGAGGAGGAATTCGGTGCACCGCCTTGACCGCGGGGATCCCGCCGCGCTAAGCACGACGAAAGGCCCCGATGCGGTCGACGCATCAGGGCCTTTCGTCGGTCGGGTCAGTCGGTGACGTGCCGCTCGTCGGGGCCGTCGTAGAAGGACAGCGGACGGATGAGCGCGTTCGATCCGGCCTGCTCGATCACGTGCGCGGTCCAGCCCGTCACCCGTGCCGCCACGAAGAGCGGCGTAAACGTGAGGGTGTCGAACCCGATCAGGTTGTAGGCCGGACCCGAGGGGTAGTCGAGGTTCGGGTAGATGCCCTTGCGCGCGACGAACTCCGACTCGAGCGCGTCGTAGAGAGCGGCCACATCGGGGCGGTCGTAATGCTCCACGAGGGTGTCGAGCGCGGCCTTCATGGTCGGCACGCGGGAGTCGCCCTTCTTGTAGACGCGGTGCCCGAAGCCCATGATCTTCCGCTTCTCGGCGAGAGCCGCATCCAGCCAGGGCACGACGTTGCCGGCCGTGCCGATGTCGTCGAAGATATGCAGCACCGCCTCGTTGGCGCCACCGTGCAGCGGACCCTTGAGCGCGCCGATCGCACCGACCACTGCCGAGTAGATGTCACTCAGGGTCGAGGTGATCACGCGCGCGGTGAACGTCGAGGCGTTGAAGGAGTGCTCGGCGTAGAGGATCATCGAGCGGTTGAAGGCATCCACCACGACGTCGTCCGCCTCTTCTCCGAACGTCATCCAGAGGAAGTTCGCGGAGTAGTCGAGGTCGTCACGGGGTGCGATGATCTCCTGGCCGCGACGACGACGCTGACCGTAGGCGACGATCGCCGGGAGGGCGGCGAACAGGCGGATGCTGCGCTCGAGGTTCTGCTCCGGACTGCCGCCCGCGTCGAGCACCGAGCCGCCGGCACCGGGGTCGGAGGCGCCGATCAGGCTGACCGCGGTGCGCACCTCGTCCATCGGGTGCGCGTCGAGCGGTACCAGATCGATCGCGGTCTTGACGTTATCGGCGAGCGCGCGATGCTTCCGCTCCTCCAGCCGGAATGCCGCGAGCTCTTCCGGAGTGGGCAGTTCGCCGTTCCACAGCAGGTAGGCGACGGCCTCGAACGGCTGCGTGTCGGCCAGCTCCTGCACGGGGTAGCCGCGATACAGCAGGCTGTTCGTCTCGGGGTTGACCTTCGAGATCGCGGTCGTGTCGACGACGACGCCAGCGAGGCCCTTCTTGATGTCCGGCTCGGTCATGGTCACTCCTTCGTGATGGTGAAGTTGAAGACGCCCGAGTCGAAGTGGTTGTACGACTCGTAGTCGATCAGATCGTAGAGATCGGCGCGGTGCTGCATCTCGCCGAGCTTCGAGGTCAGGTGCCCCTCGTCGTTCAGCGTATCGAGCGCACGGCCCGCCGCCCCCATCGAGATGCGCAGCAGCGACACCGGCCAGATCACCAGGTTCACCCCGGCGTCGCGAAGCTGGTCGACCGAGAACAGCTCGCTCTTGCCGAACTCGGTCATGTTCGCCAGGATCGGCACGTCGAGCGCCTCGGCCATGGCTTCGAACTCGGCGAGCGTACGCATGGCCTCGGGGAACACCGCGTCGGCACCGGCATCCACCAGCGCCTTGGCGCGGTCGATCGCGGCGTCCAACCCCTCGACGGCCCGGATGTCGGTACGCGCCATGATGAGGAAGTTCTCGTCGCGACGGGCGTCGGCGGCGGCACGGATGCGCTTGATCGCGGTGTTCTCGTCGACCACGGCCTTGCCGTCGAGGTGTCCGCAGCGCTTCGGGTTGATCTGGTCCTCGATGTGCGTGCCGGCGAGGCCCGCGTCTTCGAGCTCCTGGATCGTGCGGGCGACGTTCATCGGCTCGCCGAAGCCGGTGTCGGCGTCGACGATCGCAGGGAGGTCGGTCATGCGGGCGATCTGCTTCGCGCGTCCGGCGACCTCGGTGAGCGTGGTGAGGCCGATGTCGGGCAGGCCCAGGTCGGCTGCGAGCACGGCGCCGGAGATGTAGACCCCGTCGAAGCCCTTCTGCTCGATCAGGCGGGCGCTCAGGGGGTTGAACGCGCCGGGGAAGCGCAGCAGCTCGCCGCTCGCGAGGCGCTCGCGGAACAGCCGGCGCTTCTCGGCGGGCGTGACGGTGGAGTACAGCATCAGAAGAGTCCCGCAGGAGACGGCGCTGCCTCGAGCAGGCCGGGCTTCGCGACGATCGACAGCTCGCCGACCTCGGCCGCGGTCAGCTCGGGCAGGCGCTGCACGAGGGCGAGGAACCGCTCGATCTCGGCCGGCTCGAGCACGGGCTCTGCCAGCACACGGAACTTCGCGATGTAGTTCTCGCGGGCGAACGGACGAGCTCCGAGCGGGTGCGCATCGGCCACGGCGATCTCGTCGACCACGGTGGAGCCATCGGTCAGGCGGATCTCGACGCGACCGCCGAACGCCTTCTCGTCCGGGTCTTCGGAGTGGTAGCGGCGCGTCCACTCGGCATCCTCGGCCGTGGTGATCTTGTGCCACAGCGCGACGGTGTCGGCACGGCCCGCACGCTCGGGGGCGTAGGAGTCGACGTGGTGCCAGCCGCCATCCTGCAGCGCGACCGCGAAGATGTAGGGCACCGAGTGGTCGAGCGTCTCGCGCGATGCGGTCGGGTCGTACTTCTGCGGGTCGTTCGCGCCGGAGCCGATCACGTTGTGGGTGTGGTGGCTGGTGTGGATGACGATCGACTCGATGTTCGCGGGGTCGCGCAGCGCCGGGTTCGAGGTTCCGAGCTTGCGGGCGAGGTCGATCAGCGCCTGGGCCTGGTACTCGGCCGAGTGCTCCTTCGTGTACGAGTCGAGGATCGCGCGCTTGGGCTCACCCGCGGCGGGCAACGGCACGTCGTAGGAGGCATCCTTGCCGTCGAGCATCCAGGCGATCACGCCGTCTTCGCCTTCGTAGATCGGCGCGGGGCTGGTCTGGCCGCGCATGGCCCGGTCGACCGCCTCGACGGCCATCTTGCCGGCGAAGGCGGGGGCATGCGCCTTCCAGGTCGAGATCTCGCCCTTGCGGCTCTGACGCGTGGCGGTCGTGGTGTGAAGGCCCTGGCCGACGGCCTGGTAGATGGTCTCGACATCGAGGCCGAGCAGGGTGCCGATGCCGGCGGCGGCCGACGGGCCGAGGTGGGCGACGTGGTCGATCTTGTGCTTGTGCAGGCAGATCGCGCGCACCAGGTCCATCTGGATCTCGTAGCCGGTGGCGATGCCGCGCACGAGCGCGCGGCCGTCCTTGCCGACGTGCTGCGCGACCGCGAGGATCGGCGGGATATTGTCGCCGGGGTGCGAGTACTCCGCGGCCAGGAACGTGTCGTGGTAGTCGAGCTCGCGCACGGCCACGCCGTTCGCCCAGGCCGCCCATTCGGGGCTGGTGCGGTGGTCGAGCGCCGCCCCGAAGAGGTTCGCGCCGACGCCGCCGGTCGAGACGGGGTGGCTGAACGCCTGCGCACGGGCCGCGTTGATCGGCGCGCGGGTGAGGGAGGCCGCCGCCACCGACGCGTTGTCGATGATGCGGTTGATGATCATGTCGACGACGTCCTGCTCGACCTCGACCTGGTCGGCGGCGACCTCGGCGATCTTCCAGGCGAGCTGGTCTTCCCTGGCGAGGTTCTCGGAGCTTGGGTGCACACGGACGTGGTGGGTGACAGTCATTTCTTATCCTTCACTGTTGCGAGAGTCGACACTGTTGCTGGAGTCGAGGGAGTCGAGGATGCCGGCGAGCGCGTTGTGCAGGTGCACGTGCGTGGCGTGGGCGGCGAGGTCGCCGTCGCGGGCGGCGAGCGCTTCGGCGATGGTGCGGTGCTCGGCGGCGGAGGCCGCGAGGCGGGTGGGCTTGTCGCGGGCCATCCGGCGCACCCGCACGAGGTGCGTGCGCACGGTGCGCAGCGCCGAGGCGATGTAGTCGTTGGCGACAGCGGCGTCGAGGGCGGCGTCGAAGCGGGCGATCAGCGCGTAGTAGGCGTCGCGGCCTTCGACCGCAGCGAGGTCGACGTGCGCGAATTCGTCGGCGAGGGCGGCGAACAGGGCAGCGTCTCCCCTGGCGGCGGCGAGGCGGGCCGAGCTCTCCTCGAGTGCGCGGCGGATCTCGAAGAGAGAGCGGATGTCGTCGGCGTCGAGGTCAGCGACCACCGTGACCCGCGGCGACTGCTGCACGACGAGGCCATCCGCGATGAGCCGTCGCAGCGCTTCGCGCATCGGGGTGCGACTCACGCCGAGGCGTTCGGCCTGTTCGACCTCGCCGAGCACGAAGCCGGCCGCAAGAGCGCCGGACTGGATGTCGTCGAGCAGGGCCGCATACGCGCGATCGCTCGCGGTGGTGCGTTCGACAACCAGGGTCATGCCCTCAGTGTATACATAAAGCGGCTAGACGGGTTCAGATCTCTTCCGAAGAGCGCTTCTCGTATACATTCTCTCCCGCCGGCACCGGCTCGATGAACTCCGGGGCGGAGGGCTCACCCAGCTTGACGACCACGACGCCGACGAGCACGAGCACGCCGCCGAGAGCCTGCAGCAGGTCGGTCAACTGCCCGAGCAGCAGCCATCCGAACAGCAGAGCAGCGACCACCTCGGCGAGGGCGACGAACGACGCGAGGCGCGAACCCAGCATCCGCGTCGAGGCGATGCCGAGCAGATAGGCGAGCGCAGTCGCGACGACACCCATCGCCAGCACCGGGACGAACCAGGGCACGCTGCCGAACCGGTACGCGATGTCGTCGGTCGTCCAGGTGATCGGCAGCACGCCGATCGCCCCGGCTGCGGTGAGCCCGAGTGCCCCGAGCAGCAGACCGCTGCCGGCGAGCGCGATGGGCGGCAGCCCCGTGTCGGCCTTGGCGGAGAGCACGAAGTACGTCGCCGCTCCCACCATGGCTCCGAGCGCCCACAGGATGCCGGCCACGTTCACATCGGCCCCGGTGAGGATGTCGAGCATGAGCACCAAGCCGACGAAGGCGATGGCCGCACCGATGATGCTCCGGCGCGTCGGGCGCTCCCCTCGCCGCAGCCAGAGCCACAGCAGCACCGCGACCGGGGCGGTGTACTCGATGAGCAGAGCCAGCCCCACATCCATGACCGCGACGGCCTGGAAGTAGAAGAGCTGCGTCGCCGTGACCGCGAGCAGTCCGTAGGCGAGGATCATGCCGGCGTTGCGACGTAGCAGCCCCCAGCGTCCACGCAGCGACAGGATCGTGGGGATGAGCAGCACGAGGGCTGCGACCCAGATGCGTGCGGTGACTGCGGCGCCAGGAGTCCATCCGGCATCGATGAGCCCGCGCGCCCAGCCGCCGGACATGCCGAAGGCGAAGGCTGCGGCGATCGCGAGCGGCAGCCCGAGGCGCACGTCACGTGCGGACGCGACCACCGTGTCACTGCTCACCTTGCTCATGATCGATGACGCTACTCGCGCGCGCTGTAAGATGTCAACATGATCTTCACCGATGACACGGAGGATGCCCTGCGCTCCGCCGTCTGGCTCGTGAACTCCGCGGAGCATCCGGACACGCTGACCGACATCGCCGACGAGGCCGCGTTCCTCGAGGAGTTCCCCTACACCGGGCGACTCGACCGCGACGCGAAGGAGGTCGCCTCACTGCGCAGCCTGCGCCCCCGTCTGCGCGCGATGCTGCTGGCACCCCGCGACGAGATGGCCGCCCACGTCAACGACGCCCTCGCGGAATCACGCCTCACCCCCGCATTGCGCCGCCACGACGGCACCGACTGGCACCTGCACGCCGTGGCCGACGACCACCCCCTCGCGGAGCGCGTGCTGATCGAGACCGCGATGGCCATGATCGATGTCATCCGCTCCGACGAGGGCTCGCGCCTCACCGTCTGCGAAGACGACACCTGCCAGGCGATCGCGCTCGACCTGTCCCGCAACCGCTCGAAACGGTACTGCTCGACCACGTGCGCGAACCGCAACGCCGTCGCCGCCTACCGCGCCCGGCTCGCCGAAGCCTGACCCGGCGCGGACGCGGCCTCGCGCTTCACCCCCGCGCTCCGGCCGCCGCACTCCGGCCGGCCCCGCACTCCGGCCAGGCCCGCACTCCGGCCAGGCCCGCGCTCCATCCGCCCCGACCCGCTCCATCCGGCCCCCACGCTCCGGCTGGCCCACCTCGACCCGCTCCGCTCCGGTCGCAGTTCCTGCCGGATTCTTCGCGATCAGGCGGCACCAACTGCGACCGGAGCGGCGGCAGGCAGCACCAACTGCGACCGGAGGACCACCGCCGACCGCCAACCCCCTGCCCCTGCCCCCTGCCCCTGCCCCCTGCGGTCCGGCTGTCACTCCACGCTCCGGTCGCACTTCCTGCCGGATTCTTCGCGATCAGGCGGCACCAACTGCGACCGGAGCGGCAGCAGGCGGCACCAACTGCGACCGGAGCGGCAGTAGGCGGCGCCAACTGTGACCGGAGGGCCACCGCCGACCCGCGCACCGCGCGCAGATGCGCGCGGCAGATCGCGCGCGGGCGCAACCTGCTCTGGACGCCACCTGTCATAACAGGTACAGTGAACCTGTCATTACAGGTTGCGCAGCGCCGCAGCATCCTTTACGAGGAGCACCGATGCCCGAGTTCCACACCCCGCCGATCTCTCCGATGGCGATCGCCTTCGACGCCGAGAAGCTCACGCTCTCGCCCGAAGGACCGACCCTCACCCGGCGGATGTCCGACCTCGAGGGGCTCTTCCTCGATGCCGAGGCCTGGGCCGCAACATCCGCCGGCGAGAACCCCGTGGTCTACACGGTCGTGAGCTCCCCCGTGCCCGAGATCGACCGGGAGCTGCCGCAGTCGATCACCACGATCATGCCCGGCGACACAGCCGGCGAGCTCTGGATGACCAAGGGACACCAGCACCCGAACCACCAGGGCGAGATCTACCTGGCGTTGAAGGGTCAGGGCGGACTGCTGATGTTCGACGGCGAGCGCACCGAGTGGCTCGACATGCTGCCCGGCACCATCGGCTACATCCCCCCGGGCTGGGCGCACCGCTCGGTCAACACCGGCGACGAGCCCTACGCCTTCCTCGCGGTGTATCCGGGAGGAGCAGGGCACGACTACGGCTGGGTGCTGGAGCACGGAATGGGCTCGCGTGCCTATCGCGCAGCCTCCGGCGTCGACCTGCGTCCCTACGCGGAATAGGCTCCGGCCATGATCATCGCGCACGACCTGGGCACGACCGGCAACAAGGCGTCGCTCCACCACGACGACGGCCGGATCGTCGCCTCGGTCACCGTGCCGTACCCCGCGCACTTCGCCGCCGGCGGGGTCGCCGAGCAGAACCCCGCTGACTGGTGGGACGCGGTCGTCACGGCGACCCGCGACCTGATCGCCCGCACCGACACAGCCCCGGCCGATGTCGCAGGGCTCGTGGTGAGCGGACAGATGATGGGCGCCGTGCTGCTCGATGCCGACGGCGAACCCGCGCGCCCGGCGATCATCTGGGCCGACACGAGGGCCGGCGCGCAGCAGCGCGAGCTCGAGGCCGCGATCGGAGCCGAGCGCGCCTACGGCATCCTCGGCCACCGCCTCAACCCGACATATTCGGTCGAGAAGATCATGTGGGTGCGCGACAACGAGCCCGACACCTGGGCGCGCGTGCGTCGGGTGTGCGTCGCGAAGGACTTCATCGTGCTGCGCCTCACCGGACGCCTCGCGACCGACCGCTCGGATGCCTCGGGCACCAATGCCTACGACCAGGCGACCGGTACCTGGTCGGACGAGGTGCTGCAGGCTGCACGACTCGACCCCGCACTGTTCCCCGAGATCCTGGAATCCACGCAGATCGCCGGCACACTGACGGATGCCGCAGCCATGGCCCTCGGCCTGCCCGCGAGCGTCAGCGTGGTGATGGGCGGCGGCGACGGTCCGATGGCCGCCGTCGGCTCGGGTGTCGTCGCGCCGGAGGACGGCCCCTACGTGTGCCTCGGCACCTCGTCGTGGATCTCGTTCGCCGCCGACGCCCCGCTGCACGACCCCGCGATGCGCACCTTCACGTTCGACAACGTCGTGCCCGGTTCGTTCGTGCCCACCGCCACCATGCAGGCCGGCGGTGCCTCGGTGCAGTGGATCGCCGAGGCCCTCTCCCTCGACCCCGCGCATCCCGAGACCGCGCGGCTGACGGCCGAGGCATCCGCCGACGTCGACACCGACGACCTCTACTTCCTCCCCTACCTCCTCGGCGAGCGCTCCCCCATGTGGGATCCGGATGCCCGTGGCGCGTTCGTCGGCCTCGCCCGCCACCACGGCAGGGCGCACCTCGTGCGGGCCGTGCTCGAGGGCACCGCGTTCAACCTGCTCAGCTGCATCCAGGCGTTCCGCGAAGCCGGCGCCTCGATCGACCGCATCGACGCGGTCGGCGGCGGAGCCCAGAGCGACGTCTACCTCTCGGTGCTCGCCGACGTGTGGGGTGTGCCCGTGCGTCGACGGACGATCGTCGAAGAGGCGAACAGCCTCGGCGCCGCGGTCACCGCCGCGGTCGGGCTCGGGCTCACCGACTTCTCGGCCGCCCGCGCCCTGAGTGAGGTCACCGCCGAGTTCACCCCGGATGCCGCGCGTCACGCCGTCTACGCCGAGCGGCACGCCCGCTTCGCCGACGCGTACACGGCCCTCGCGCCGTGGTTCGCCGGACGGCCGCGCTGATGGGCGTCATCCTCGTCACCAGCCGCTCGTTCTCGGACGGCGACCTCGACCTGGTCGAGCGTGCGGCGCAGGCCGGGCATCGCATCCTGCGCGGACCGGCACACCACGACCTCGACGAGCTGCGGTCGCTGCTGCACGGTGCCGACGCCTGGATCGCCGGCACCGGTGCGGTCACGGATGCACATTTCGCCGCGGCTCCGAAGCTCAAGGTCGTCGCCCGGTATGGCGTCGGCACCGAGTCGGTCGACCTGGCGGCGGCGCGCGATCGCGGCATCCCGGTGACCAACACCCCCGGCGCCAACGCCGACGCGGTGGCCGACCATGCGGTCGGGCTCATGCTCGCCGCGCTCCGCTTCGTGCCCGACGGGGACCGCCGCGTGCGAGCCGGCGACTGGGGCGTGCGTCGCGGTCGGGAGCTCGGTGCCGCAACGATCGGCATCGTCGGCTTCGGGCGGATCGGCCAGGGGGTCGCCGCACGGCTGAGCGGCTTCGGTCCGCGCGTGCTCGCGGCCGACCCGTTCCTGCCCGACGAGGTCGTACGCGCTCGCGGCGCGGAGCCCGTCTCGCTCGACGACCTGTTCCGTCATGCCGACGTCATCACGCTGCACGCCCCCGGTGGCCAGCGACTGGTCGACGCCGAGCGCCTCGCGGGCATGCGACCGGGCACTGTGCTGGTCAACACCGCCCGCGGCGACCTGATCGACGAGGCCGCCGTGGCACAGGCGCTGCACGACGGCATCCTCGCCGGCTATGCGGCAGACACCCTCGACGGCGACACGGCCGCGCACGACAGCCCGCTGCTCGCACCCGAGCTCGCCGACCGCGTGATCGTCACCCCGCACCTGGGCGCGCAGACCACGCAGGCCGTCGACAACATGGGCTCCCTCTCGCTCGCCGACGTGATCGCGATCCTGGCAGGCGTCGAGCCCGCCCACCCTGTTGCCGTCCCCGTCCCCGCCGCTGTTGCCGTCCCCGTCCCTGTCCCCGAGGAGACCCGATGACCACCACCGCCGACGTCGTCGTCACCGCCCCCGCTCCTGCGTCCGCCGACTACATGGGCTTCGTCGGGGTGACCACCGCGTCGTCGTCGATCATGAAGGTCTTCCCGCTCTGGGCCGACATCCTCGGGCTCCCGACCCGCACCCTGGTCGGCCACGACCTGCCGATGGATGCCGATCCCGCGCAGTACCGCGCGATGGTCGAGCAGATTCGCGACGACCCGCACCACCGCGGGGCCCTCGTGACCACGCACAAGATGAACGTGTACGCCGCGGCCTCCGACCTGTTCGACGAGCTCGACCCGTTCGCGGTGTCGTGCTCCGAGATCTCCAGCATCTCCAAGCGCGGCCGCGTCCTGTCGGGGCGCGCGAAGGACCCGATCACGGTCGACCTCGCGCTGAACGACTTCCTTCCCGCCGATCACTTCGCCCGCACGGGGGCTGCGGTCGTGATCCTCGGCGCCGGAGGCTCGGGCACCGCCCTGAGCTGGGCACTGGCCGAACGCGAAGACGCCCCGGCGAAGATCACGGTCACCGCCCGCACGCAGGACAAGCTCGACCACCTGCGCGAGGTTCATCGCCAGCACGGCACGCGCGAGGGGCTGATCGAGTACGTCGTGACCGCCTCCCCCGCAGAGGCCGATGCCCTCGTGGCCGCCGCCCCCGTGGGTTCCGTGATCACCAACGCGACCGGGCTCGGCAAGGACCGCCCCGGCTCGCCGCTGACCGACGCGGTGGTGTTCCCCGAGGGCGCGTACGCGTGGGAGTTCAACTACCGCGGCTCGCTCGAGTTCCTCCACCAGGCCGAAGCGCAGGCATCCGCACGCGGGCTGCACGTGGTCGACGGCTGGCGCTACTTCATCCACGGCTGGTCGCAGGTCGTGGCCGACGTGTTCGAGCTCGACCTCACCCCCGAGGTCGTCGAGCGACTCGCCGAGGCCGCGGAGTCGGTGCGCTGATGCCCGCCCTCGTCCGCACGGTGCTCGGTGACATCGACCCGGCGCTGCTCGGGCGGGTCGATTATCACGAGCACCTGTTCCAGGTGTCGCCGTTGCTGCCGGGCGATGAGCTCGACGACGAGAAGGCCTCGGGCGAAGAGGCGGCCCTGCTGCAGGCGAGCGGGTTCGAGGCGATGGTGGATGCCACCCCGTTCGGCCTCGCGCGCGACCCCGCAGCCCTGGCCCGCATCAGCGCGACAACCGGGATGCACATCGTCGCGACGACCGGCCGACACCGTGAGGCTCACTACGGTGTGGATCACCCGATGCAGGTGTGGACCGCCGATCGTCTGGCTGCCCTCTTCATCGCCGACATCACGCGCGGCATGCCCGCCGACGACGGGGAGATCTTCGAGACGCCGGATGTGTCTCTCGCCGCAGCGCCCGATCGCAGCCCCGTGCGGGCAGGTCTCCTCAAGGGCGGCGCCGACTACTGGCGCATCAGTCCGTTCGAGCGCACCACCCTGATCGCCGTGGCCGAGGCGCACCGTGCGACAGGCACTCCGGTCATGGTGCATCTGGAGTTCGGCACGGCTGCCCACGAGGTGCTCGACCTGCTCGGTGCCGAGGGTGTGCCCGCCGACCGGGTCGTGCTCGCACACGCCGACCGCGACCCCGATGCCGGGCTGCACGTGTCGCTCGCCGAACGCGGAGCCCACCTCGGCTACGACGGCTTCGCTCGTCCGCGCACCCGCTCCGACGCCGAGCTGCTCGCCCTGACGGTCGCGGTGGTGGAGCGCGGCGCCGGTGACCAGATCGTGCTCGGCGGCGACGTGGCCCGGCGCACGCGATACATCGCGTACGGCGGCTTGCCCGGACTCGCCTACCTCGGCGACCGCTACCTCCCCCGCCTGCGCGCGGCTGTCGGCGACGAGGCCGTGCACCGGATGCTCGTGACCACCCCGGCCCGCCTGCTGACCCTCACGCCCTGATCTTCAGACCCTGCGCACGAGCATGACCATGAGCATCCGCCTCCACTCCCGACACCCCCGAGGAGACACCGTGTCCGAGCCGACCATCCTGCACGCCACCTTCACCGCCCAGCCTGGAACGGGCGACCGTGTGGCGGCCCTGTTGCGCGACTTCGCCGAGGTCGTGCGCGCCGAGGAGGGCAACGTCGTCTTCGATGCGACCCGGCTCGTCGACGACCCCGACCGCTTCTTCGTCTACGAGGTCTATCGCGACGATGCGGCCTTCCAGGCGCACATCGATGCCCCCGCAGGCATCCCCTTCAACGCGGCGCTGCAGGAGCTCATCGTCGAACCGTCATCGCAGCTCACCTTCCTCCGCCGCCTCTGACCGGCGACCTGCACTACGTTGCACGGTGGTCCCGCGAGCGGGCATCGCCAGTCCGACTCGTTCACCTGTCGGGAGCGTGCACGCATGTCGGACGAATCGCCGGCGTCCACCCCCGCATCCGGAATTCCTCCCGACATCCGGCACACGCCCCCGGGACACGAAGAAGCCCCCCACCCGAAGGTGAGGGGCTTCTTCATGAAAGCGGTGTCACTCGTAGAGGACTGCCGCGATCTTCGGGTCGTCGATGTTGGTCTTGTCGTACCAGTACGAACCGGTGTCGTAGAACTTCTCGACCGACTCACCGTTCGCGGCGTCGTACGCGGCCTGCACGACCTGTGCGCCGATGCCGATCGGGTCCTGCGTGATGGCGCCGGCCATGGTGCCGTCCTTGATGGCGTTGATCTGCGCTGCGCCGGAGTCGAATCCGACGATCGTGATCTTGCCCTTCTCGAGGCCCAGCTCGTTCACGGCGTTCACGACGCCGATGGCCGAGCCTTCGTTGGTGCCGTAGATGCCCTTGAGGTCGGGGTGAGCGGCGATCAGGGTCTTGGCGATGTCAGCCGACTTGAGGTGGTCGCCGTCACCGTACTGGATGTCGACGATCTCGATGTCGGGGTAGTCCGCCTTGATCTTGTCGACGAAGCCGTCGCGACGCTCGACACCGGTCGAGTTGATCTGCGAGTGGCCGACGATCGCGACCTGGCCCTCGCCGCCGATCAGCTCGGCCATGTGCTCGGCCGCGAGTGCACCGGCGACCTTGCTGTCGGTGGCCGACAGGCTGAGCCCGACGTCACCGTTGCAGGGAGCGTCGAAGTAGACGACGGGGATGTCCTTCGCCTTGGCCTGCTCGAGCGGGGCGACGCACGCCTCGGGGTCGAGGGCGGCGTAGGCGATGGCATCCGGGTTCTTGTCGATCGCGGCGGTCAGCATCTCGAGCTGAGCGGCGATCTCGGTCTCGGCCGCGGGACCTTCGAACGTGATCTTGACGCCGAGCTCTTCGGCCTTGTCCTCTGCGCCCTTCTTGACGGCCTGCCAGAACTGGTGCTGGAAGCCCTTCGAGACGAGCGCGATGTACATCTCGCCGTCGCTGCTTCCGCCGCTGCTCGAGCCTTCGTCGATCACGTCGCCGCCACCGCCGGCACAGCCGGCGAACACCAGTGCGGATGCGGCCACGAGGGCCGCGAATGCGGTCTTCTTCCCGAATTTCATGAAAACTCCATTGTTTGGGTACGAATCGGTTTGTTCTGTGTGGATGCCGGACGAGCCGGCGCTGTGTGCATTCCAGGTGCCTGTGCGGATCGCTCCGCGGGATTCGGCCGGGGCCGGAGGACGACGACGGGCACGGGTTTCGCCGCCGTCCAGATCTCAGGTGCGCTGTCGGTTGCGGAGCGAGTCGAGGAAGACCGCGAGCAGCACGACGATGCCGACGACGATGTTCTGCCACTCGGACTGGATCGACATGATGCGCAGGCCGTTCACGAGCACGCTCATGATCAGCGCGCCGATGACGGTGCCGAGGATGGATCCGCGTCCGCCCAGCAGCGAGGTGCCACCGATGATGACGGCGGCGATCGCCTGCAGCTCGTATCCGGTGCCGATCTGCGGCTGCGCCGAGTCGAGACGGGAGGCGATCACGATGCCCGCGATACCGGTGAAGGCGCCGGCGAACATGTAGATGAGGATCGTCCAACGACGGGTGTTGACGCCCGAGAGGCGTGTGGCCTCTTCGTTCGAGCCGATCGCGAACGTGTACCGTCCGAGCAGGGTCTTCGACAGCACCAGCCAGGCGATGATCGCGACAACGGCGGTGATGAGCACGGCGTTGGGGATGCCGGGGATGATCACGCCGAGGGCGATCTTCTTGAAGTCGGGCGCCGAGGTGGAGAAGTAGATCGGCGAGACGTTGGAGATGACCAGCGCGAGGCCACCGGCGATCATCATCATCGCGAGGGTGGCGATGAACGGGGGCAGGCGGAGGAACGTGATGTTGACGCCGTTCACGAGCCCCATCAGCACACCGGTCAACACACCGCCGATCACGCCGACCCAGACCGGGAGTCCCATATTCGTCACGAACACACCCGTCATCACGGCACACAGCGCCATGCCGGTGCCGATCGACAGGTCGATGCCGCCGGTGATGATGACGAAGGTCGTGCCGAGGGCGAGGATGCCGATGACGGCGGTCGACAGCAGCACCGTGGCGATGTTGCTGAAGGTGAAGAAGTTCGGGCTGGCGATCGAGAAGAAGATGACGAGCACGATGAGTGTGCCGAACGCCAGCGACTGCTGGAGCTGGCGCTTCAGGAACGCGCCGACGTCTCTCTTATCGGTGTTCTCGTTCACCGCGGTCTGGATGATCGTCGTCGTCGACGATCCGGGCTGCTGTGGAGCGCTCATCAGTCTTCCTCCCCGTGGGCTGCGAGTTGCATGATCTTCTCCTGGCTTGCTTCCTCGTTGCGGAGCGTCCCGGTGATGCGGCCGTTGGCGAAGACCGCGATGCGGTTCGCCACACGGAGGATCTCCGGGAGCTCGGATGAGATGACGATGATGGATTTGCCTGCGTCAGCGAGCTGCTGCATCAGGCGGTAGATCTCTTCCTTCGCGCCGACGTCGATCCCTCTGGTCGGTTCGTCGAAGATGAGGATGTCGCAGTCGCGCATCAGCCACCGGGCGATGACGACCTTCTGCTGGTTCCCTCCGGAGAGGAGCTTGACGACCTGGTTGACCGATGGCGTCTTCACGCGCAGCTGCTGCACGTATTCCTTGGTGCGGTTCTTCGCCTTGCTGTCGCCCATCCAGCCGATCCCGTTGGCGTAGGAGCCGAGAGAGGCGAGCACGGTGTTGAACGTCACATCCTGCTCGAGCATGAGGCCGAGGAGCTTGCGGTCTTCCGAGAGGTAACCGAGACCGTGGTGCACGGCATCCGCCGGCTGGGAGATGCGCACCTGGCGTCCGCCGATGGCGATCGTGCCGCCGTCGCGGTGGTCCGCACCGATCACCGCACGCGCGGTCTCGGTGCGCCCTGCACCCATGAGCCCGGCGAAACCGAGGATCTCACCCTTGTGCAGCTGGAACGAGACGTCTTTCAGGAGGTTCTTCGTCGACAGCCCCTCCACCTCGAGCACCACGGGGTCGTTCGCGTGCTCGCGGGCCTTCGGCCGGGTTCCCTCGTCGATCGCGCGCCCGACCATCATCTCGATGATCGTCGGGATGGTGATGTCGGCTTTGTCGAGTGATCCGATGTATGTGCCGTCTCGTAGAACGGTCACGCGGTCGGCCAGACGGCGCAGCTCGTCCATGCGGTGCGAGATGTAGACGATCCCGGTGCCCCGCGTCTTGAGCTGCTCGATCAGGACGAACAGCGTCTCGACCTCGGTGTCGGTGAGCGCGGAGGTCGGCTCGTCCATGATGAGGACCTTGGCGTTGAACGACAGGGCCTTGGCGATCTCGACCATCTGCTGCTCGGCCACCGTGAGCTCGCCGACGAGCTGTCGCGGGTTCAGGTTGATGTCGAGGCGCTTGAGCAGCTCGGCGGTCTGCGCGTTCAACTTGCGCTCCGACAGGAACGGGCCCGTGGTGGGTTCGCGCCCCACGTAGATGTTCTGCGCGACTGTGAGATCGGGCATCAGGTTGAGCTCCTGATGGATGATCGTGATTCCGAGCTCCTGTGCCTGGAGGGGCCCGGTGAGTTCGACCTCGCGGCCCTCGAACGTGATCGTGCCCTCGTCCTTGGTGTAGATCCCGGAGAGGATCTTCATCAGCGTGGACTTGCCGGCGCCGTTCTCGCCCACGAGCACGAGCACCTCGCCGGCGTGCACCTCGAGGTGCACGTCTTTCAGCGCCTGCACGCCGGGGAATCCTTTGCTGATCCCCTCGACCCGGAGGATGGGTCCACTCATGCGCTCACCTGCTTCCTTGAAGGTTCTGCTTCGATGTCGACGGATCATTCCGTCGCAAACATCGGATCAATTCTGCGTCCTACGCTACGGGAAGCGCAAGTTGTATCTAAATGTATCTAAGGTCGACGGGAATGGGAAGACCTGTAATGACATCTTGATCTTCCACCCCCGATCCGCCCCCGATCCGCCCCGGATCCGCCCCGGATCCGCCCCGGATCCGCCCCGGATCGGTCTCAGTGGAACCGGATCGACTCGACCGCCACGAGCTTGTCGCGGATGTACGCGTTGGCGTGGGCGCCGAGCTCGACGTTGTCGTTCCAGAGGTTCCGCCAGATGCCGAGCATCCGACTGAGGTCAGGAGCGACCACCGCAGACGAGAACGACTCGAACACGATCGGTCCGTCGTAGCCGATGCGCGCGAGGGCCTTGAAGAACGTGTCGAAGTCGACGGTGCCGGTACCGAGGTAGCCACGGTGACTCTCGCCGATGTGCACGTAGCGCAGCGCGGGGGCGGCGTCGAGGACGGGCGCGAACATATCCGACTCCTCGATGTTCATGTGGTACGTGTCGATGTGGATCCCGAGGTTCGGCCGATCGACCTCGGCGACATATGCCAGGGCCTGACGCGCGGTGTTCAGCACGTTCGTCTCGTAGCGGTTCACGACCTCGAGCGAGACCGACACTCCGCGCTCGGCCGCATGGTCGGCGACGCGGGCGATCGCGGCCTTGCTGCTCGCGAGCCCCTCGGCGGTCACGGGCTCCATGTACTTCTTCATGGCGCTGTAGATCACCCCGCAGAAGTGCTGTCCGCCGAGGTCTGCGAGCACGTCGACGGCCTTGATCAGGAGTGCTTCACCCGCCGCGACGATCGCGGGGTCGGAGCTGGTCACATCCGTCGCCTCCGAGAGTCCGAGCGATGCGCTGACGGCGAGGTCGTACTCCTCCAGCGCGTCTTTCGCGACGGCGACGTCGAACGAGAACGGATCCATCAGCGGGAACTCGATGAGGTCGAAACCCGCTTCCTTCGTCTTCTGCACCGCCAGACGGATGCCGTCGGCATCGAAGTTCCCCGTCCAGACGAGCCCGTGGCAGCCGATGTTCATGAGACCTCTCACAGCGGGTGTGCGGCACCGTCGCCGTTCAGACTTGGCACGTTGCAAGTCCGGTGTGCGAGTCACGCTACGTCGAGCGGGCAAGCCCTGTCAAGAACTTTCTTGGCACGTTGCAACTCGTCCGATATCCTGAGGCCGCCGACGCGGTCCGGAACCCCGATCGACGCGGCGACGATGAAGGAGCACCATGCCAGCGAGCGTCAAAGACGTCGCCGCCCTCGCCGGGGTCTCCTCTTCCACCGTGTCGAACTACCTCAACCACCCGCATGTGCTCGGAGCTGCGAGCCGCGAACGGGTGCGGGCGGCGATCGAGCAGCTCGGCTTCGTGCCCAACGAGTCGGCACGGCAGCTGCGCGCAGGGTCGAGCAAGGCCCTCGCACTCATCCTTCTCGACGCGTGGCTGCCCTACTTCCACGAGCTCTCGCGCGGGGTCGAAGATGTGGCACGCGAGGGCGGTTGGTCGCTCTTCTTCAGCAACAGCAACCGTGACGACGCGCAGGAGCGGCGCAACCTCGACATGTTCGAGGCGCACCGGGTGCAGGGCATCGTCATCTACCCGCTCGGCGATGTGGTCCCGCGTCTGGAAGCGCTCGCCGACCGCGGCATCCGCTCGGTCGTCGTGGGCCCGATCCGCGCTTCGTCGAAGGTCGCCTCCGTCCTCTTCGACGATCGCGGCGGCGGGCGACTCGCCGGAGAGCATCTCGTGGAACTCGGCCGGCGGCGCATCCTGTTCCTCGGCAGCCCGGCGGTGAGTCAGTCGAACGACCGCCTGGCCGGGCTCCGGGAAGCAGTGGCAGGCACCGACGCGACCGTGTCGGTCATCGACGTCCCGCACCTGGCGACCGAAGACGGCCTGCATGCCGGCGCGCAGATCATCGCGATGCCGGCGTCCGAGCGCCCTGACGCGGTGTTCGCCGCGAACGATCTGGTCGCACTCGGGGTGCTCACGCAGCTGCTGCGCCACGGCGTCCGGGTGCCGGAGGAGATAGCACTCGTGGGCTTCGACGACGTCGCCCACGCGCACCAGGGAGTCGTGCCGCTCACGAGCGTGCGGCAGCCCGGCTACGAGATCGGCCGAGCCGCAGGCGCCGCCCTCCTGCAGCAGCTCGCCGACCCGACGGCTCCACCACCCGCGACGACGCCGTTCCCCGCCGAGCTCATCGTGCGGGAATCGACCGTCGGTCGCTGAGCGGAGGAACCACCGGTTCAGGTCGCGGGGATGAGCCCTTCCGCGGCGAGGTTCTCCCACAGCGCCGTCGGGATCTCGAGCGCGGCGTACTCCGCGTTCTGCTGCAACTGCGCCGGACGACTGCCACCCACCACGACCGAGCGCACGACGTCGGACTGCAGCGGGAACCGGATCGCCGCAGCGGGCAGCGGCACACCGTGGTCGGCGCACACGGCGGCGATGCGGAGGAGTCGGTCCCAGAGCTCGTCCGGAAGCTGCCCGTACTCATAGCGCCCGTCGCGACGCGGCTCGCTCGACGCGAGCAGCCCGGAGTTGAACACCGAAGCGGCGACGATCCCGGTCCCGGTCTCGCGGCACGCGGGGAGCACGTCGACCGCGGCGGGCTGTTCGAGCAGCGTGTAGCGGCCGGCCACCATGATCAGGTCGAGGTCGGCCGAGCGCACGGCAGCGGCGAGAGCATCCGACACCATCGAGCCGATGCCGATCGCGGTCACCTCGCCGTCGGCGCGCAGCTGCTCCATGGCCGGAAGGGCTTCGGCGAGCGCGAGGTCGAGGTCGTGCCGCTCGGGGTCGTGCAGGTAGAGCAGGTCGATGTGCTCGATGCCAAGGCGTTCGCGGGACTCCTCGACGCTGGTGCGGATGCCCTCCGCCGAGAAGTCCCACACGCGCTGCAGGTCGTCCGGCACGTGGAAGTCGTTCGCGGTGTCGAGGCCGCCGGTGCGCTCGGGGTTCGGCCGCAGCAGGCGCCCGGCCTTGGTCGAGAGCACGTAGTCGCCCCGCGGCTTGGTCTGCAGGAAGGCCCCGAGCCGACGCTCCGAGAGCCCGAGGCCGTAGTGCGGCGCGGTGTCGTAGAAGCGGATGCCGCTCTCCCACGCCGCATCCAGCACGGCCCAGGCCTCGTCGTCGGACAGCGGGCGGAACAGGTTGCCGACGTTCGCGGCACCGTAGCCCAGCGTGGGAACCGCCAGGCGGTCAGGCACTCCGCTCAGATCAGGCGCCGACATGCGCACCCGTCCAGGTGTAGGTCGCGATGCTGTCGGCCTTCATCTCCATGCCGCTTCCCGGCGCGGTCGGCGCCATGTAAGAGCCGCCCTGGATGTCGGTGGGCACGACGAAGTGCTCGTGCAGGTGGTCGACGAACTCGATCATGCGGCCCTCGCGGGTACCGGTGACCGCGACGAAGTCGAACATCGACAGGTGCTGCACGGCCTCGCACAGGCCGACGCCGCCCGCGTGCGGGCACACCGGCACGTCGAACTTGGCGGCGAGCAGCAGGTTCGCGATGTTCTCGTTCACTCCGGCGACGCGCACGGCATCGATCTGCATGACCGAGATCGCCTCGGCCTGCAGCAGCTGCTTGAAGATGACGCGGTTCTGGGCGTGCTCGCCGGTCGCGACACGGATGGGGGCGACACCACGGGCGATCTCGGCGTGGCCGAGCACGTCGTCGGGGCTGGTGGGCTCCTCGATCCAGGCGGGGTGGAACTCGGCGAGCGCGTTCACCCACTCGATCGCCTCCGACACCTCCCAGCGCTGGTTGGCGTCGATCGCGATCGGGAAGTCGGGGCCGCACACCTCGCGGGCCTTGCGGAAGCGTCGGATGTCGTCGTCGAGGTCGGCGCCGACCTTGAGCTTGATCTGCGTGAAGCCGTCGGCCATGGCCTCGCGGGCCAGGCGCTCGAGCTTCTCGTCGGAGTAGCCGAGCCAGCCGGGGCTCGTCGTGTAACCCGGGTATCCGGTCGCGAGCAGCTGCTGCTCCCGCTCCGCGCGACCGGGTTCGGCCGCCCGCAGGATCTCGAGGGCATCCTCGCGGGTGAGCGCGTTGGTGAGGTAGCGGAAGTCGACGAGGTCGACGAGTTCCGCAGGCGTCATCCGGGCCAGCAGCTGCCAGAGCGGGAGCCCCGCGCGCTTGGCCTTGATGTCCCACAGCGCGTTGATGACCGCGCCGATGGCCATGTGCATGACGCCCTTCTCAGGCCCCAGCCACCGCAGCTGCGAGTCGCCGATGATGTCGCGGAACGTGCCGCCCATGTCGTCGAGCAGCGGCTCGATCTCGCGCCCGACCAGGTGACCGGCGAGCGCGTCGATCGCCGCGACCTGCACGTCGTTGCCGCGGCCGATCGTGAAGACGAAGGCGTGGCCCTCGATGTCGTCAGTGGCATCCGTGCGCACGATGACGTACGCGGCCGAGTAGTCGGGGTCGGGGTTCATCGCATCCGAACCGTCCAGGCTCAGGGACGTGGGGAAGCGGATGTCGGTGGTGTCGAGGGCGACGATACGGCTCACGGGATTCCTCTCCATGCACGGGTGATTTCTCCGTGCGGATCTCTTGGAGTGTAAACATCCGATGTCTATACTGTCAACGAGACCGGCCGCGTCGTCGCGGCCTCCCGACCGATCAGGAGAAACATGAAGTTCGCGCGGCTCGGCACCCCCGGGAATGAGATCCCCGTCCTCGTGGAGGGCGACCGACACCTCGACCTCCGCTCCGTAACATCCGATGTGAACGGCGATTTCCTCGAGAGCGACTTCGTCGCCCGCGTGGCAGCCGCCCGCGAAGCCGGAGAGCTTCCGGAGCTCGCGGATGCCGCATCGATGCGCATCGGCGCCCCGATCGCCCGCCCGAGCGCCGTGATCTGCATCGGCATGAACTATGCGGCCCACGCCGCCGAGTCGGGCTCGGAGCCGCCGACCATCCCGATCCTCTTCCTCAAGACGCCGAACACGGTCGTCGGCCCGAACGACTCCGTGACGATCCCCCGCGGCAGCGAGAAGACCGATTGGGAGGTCGAGCTCGGCATCGTGATCGGCACCCGCGCCTCGTACCTCGACTCCCCCGAGGAGTCGCTCGCGCACGTCGCCGGCTTCGTCGCCGCGAACGACGTCTCCGAGCGGGCGTTCCAGATCGAGGTGTCGGGAGGACAGTGGTCGAAGGGCAAGATCGCCCCCGGCTTCAACCCGACCGGCCCGTGGCTGGTCACCCCTGACGAGGTCGACCACCAGGCGCTCGGCCTTCGCAGTTTCGTGAACGGTGAGCCGCGGCAGGACTCGAACACGAGCGACATGATCTTCACGGTTGAGCACATCGTGCATCACCTGTCGCAGTACGTGACGCTCGAGCCGGGCGACCTGATCCTCACCGGCACCCCGCAGGGCGTCGCCCTGTCGGGGAAGTACCCCTACCTCGCCGCCGGCGACGTGGTCGAGATCGAGATCGACGGCCTCGGCCGTCAGCGGCAGGAATTCGTGGCATGGGAGGCCCAGAAGTGAGCGCATTGAACGGACTGGACGGACTGGTGGCGATCGTCACCGGCGGAGCATCCGGAATCGGCGCGGCGATCGCACAGCGCCTGCACGCCGACGGGGCGACCATCGCCGTCCTCGACCGCGACACCGCCGCGGCCGACCCCGCCTTCGCCGCCTTCACGGCCGATGTCTCCGACCGCGCGAGCGTCGACGCCGCGGTGGCCGCCGTCGCCGAGAAGTTCGGACGCATCGACATCGTCGTCAACAACGCCGGGATCGGTGCGCAGGGCGACATCACGGCGAACGACGACGACGAGTGGGCCCGCGTGCTCTCGGTCAACGTCACCGGCATCGCCCGCGTCACCTCGGCAGCCCTCCCCTGGCTGCGGGAGTCTCCGTCGGCCGCGGTGTGCAACACGGCGTCCATCGCCTCGACGACGGGACTGCCGCAGCGCGCTCTCTACAGCGCGTCGAAGGGTGCCGTCGCGGCCCTCACCCGTGCGATGGCCGCCGACCACCTGCGCGAGGGCATCCGTGTGAACGCGGTCAACCCCGGCACCGCCGACACCCCGTGGGTGGGCCGACTGCTCGACTCGGCTGCCGACCCCGCCGCCGAGCGCGCGGCCCTCGAAGCGCGCCAGCCGCACGGACGCCTGGTCAGCCCCGACGAGGTCGCCGCCGCGGTCGCATACCTCGTGAGCCCCGCAGCAGGCTCGACCACCGGAACCTTCATCGAGGTCGACGGCGGCATGGCCCAGCTGCGCCTGCGCGCGGAGTAGCACCCTTCCGGGTTCCGGGTTCCGGGTTCCGGGTTCCGGGTTCCGGGTTCCGGGGTCCGGGTTCCGGGGTCCGGGTTCCGGGGTCCGGCTTCCGGGTTCCGGGTTCCGGTCGCGCTTCCGGCTTCCGGTCGCAGTTGGCGCCGCCCCCGCACGTTCCGGTCGCACTTGACGCCGTCTCGGAGCCCGCTCCACGGCAGCAACTGCGACCGGAAGCACGACACTCGAGCCACCTGTGGAAAGCAGCAACTGCGACCGGAAGCGTCGAGACCGACCCCGGACGGCAGCAACTGCGACCGGAAGCACGGCACCCGAACCACCTGTGGAAAGCCGCAGCAGCGACCGTGCAATCCTGCGATCGTGGCGCGATGACTCCGTCTCGCCCACTTCCCGCACATCTCGGTGCGTCGTTCTCCGTGCGACAGGCGCTGGATGCTGGAATCAACGCCGGCCGCCTGCGGAGGGGCGACCTCGAGACTCCGTTCCGTGGCGTTCGGCGGCTGGCGCGAACTGCTACCGTTCGCGACGAACTCGATTCCTTCGAGCGGCAACAGGTCGAGAGACGCATCCGCGCGCACGAGTACGGCCCTCGGCTGCGCTCGGGTCAGTTCCTCAGCCACGAGAGCGCCGTCGCGATCTGGGGCGGTCCCATACCTCTGGCCCTCACTGACGGACAGCCCGCCGACGGGCGCACACTCCCGGTGCACGTCACCACCCTCGGTTCTGGGCCTCTTGTCCGCGCGGACGGAGTACGAGCTCATCGACTTCGCGCACCCGCTGCCCGTCTTCTCCACCCATCTGGACTGACGGTCGCCAGCCCGGAGCTGACGTTCGCCGGTCTCGGAACCTGGAGCCTGCTCGACCTCGTCGCCCTCGGTGACTACTTCTGTCGCGTCTGGCGGGTCGGATACGGACGACCGGATCCAGGCAAGGCCTCCTATTCGACGGTGGAACGTCTACGCAGCGCGGTCGAACTCGGACGCCGCGTCGGCGCCAGCCGTCTTCGACAGGCGATCGAACTCATCCGCGAGGACTCCTGGTCTGCGCGCGAATCCACGCTGCGGTGTCACATCGTGTGGGCAGGCCTGCCTGAACCGGAGCTCAACGTCGATGTCTTTGATGACGACGGCCGGTTCCTCGCCTGCGTAGACCTCGCGTATCCGGCCCGGAAGGTCGCGATCGAGTATCAGGGGATCCGGCACGCCCAGCGCTACGCCGCAGATGTCGAGCGGATCGAGGCGCTTCGGGCCGCAGGCTGGACAGTGATCGAGGTCACCAGCGTCCTCATCGCGCGCCCGGACGACCTGATCCTGCGAATCCGACGTGCTCTCGTCAGCTCGCCCGGCATCGCTTCCGGTCGCAGTTGACGCCGCCCGGCCCACACCCCCGCGCGTTCCGGTCGCAGTTGGCGCCGCCTCGGAGGCGGCTCCGCGGCAACAACTGCGACCGGAACCACAGAGAGTGACCCCCGGACAGCAGCAACTGCGACCGGAACCACAGAGACCGACGCCCCACAGCAACAACTGCGACCGGAAGCACAGAGACCGACGCCCCACAGCAACAACTGCGACCGGATGCACAGAGACCGGAACCACAGAGACCGACGCTCAGCCGAGACCGACGCTCAGCCGGGACGACGCTCAGCCGCGATGGCCGCGGAGCCACCCCCGGATGCCGGCGCGCGGAACCTCAGCAGGTGACACCTGCCGCGGCTTGTCGGTGCCGTAGAACTGCTCGGCGTTGTGCCACAGGAGCACGTCGAGGTCGTGGCCTCGCGACTCCGCCCAGGCGATCACGGCATCAGCCCAGCGCGATCGTGCGGTCGGCTGGTAGGTCGCAGAGCCATCCTCCGGCGCGTGCGGGTCGCCGGGCTCGGCCGGACCGATCGCTGAGACGGGCCAGTCGCTCCCCCACATCAGCCGCTCGACGCCGAAGGCATCCGCGGCCACGTCGAGGAACGGCTCGAGCTGCTCGGCACTCCAATCCCCTCCGGCCTCACCCGGCAGCCCCGAGAGCTTGCAGGAGGCGTGCGGATGGCGGGCGATCTCGGCGAGGTCACGCGCCCACTCCGCCGAGGGAGCGAGCGGAGCCGCAGCGGTGCCGACGGCGGGCTTGCCGAGGTGGTCGAGCACGATCTGCAGCTCAGGGATCGCTCCGGCGAAACGGGCGATCTCCGGGAGCTGGTCGGCCCGCACGCACGCGTCGAAGGTCAGGCCACGGGCCGCGACCTCCCGTGCACCGGTCACGAACGCCGCCGAGACGGCGAGTCCGTCGGGCTCGCCCTGCAGGTTGTGTCGCACGCCGACGACGAGGGGCTCAGCCGCGAGACCTTCCAGGTGGGCGACGGTGTCGGTTCCCCGATCGAGACGGATGCCGGCGACGATGCCCACGACCCCCAGCGCCGGCGCCAACCCTGCAACCCAGCGCACCTCGTCGAGGAAGTCGTCTTCGACGGTCTCGGCCTGCACGAACACGCACGTCTCCGGCTCGGCCTGCTGCAGGCGGGCGTGCTCGAGCTCGAGGTCTGCGAAGCGGTACGCCATCGGGCCTTCGAGCCAGGTGTACGTCAGAACCTCCGGATCCCAGAGGTGCAGATGTGAATCGAGAACGCGCATGGCCCTATCCTGCCGCAGACATCCGATCAATCGCTAGGATGACGCCATGGCAGTCACCGACGAGGCGATCGAGAAGATCAAGGCGATGATCGTGGCGGGCGAGCTCGCCCCCGGTGATCGGCTTCCCCCCGAGAAGGAGCTGTCCGAACGACTCGGCCTCTCCCGGAGCTCCATGCGCGAAGCCGTCAAGGCTCTCGAGGTCATCCGAGTCCTCGACGTGCGCCGGGGCGACGGCACCTACGTGACGAGCCTGGAGCCGCACCTGCTGTTGGAGGCCATCTCGTTCGTCGTCGACATGCACGACGACGACTCGATGCTCGAGATCTTCGCCGTGCGGCGGATGCTGGAGTCGCAGGCCACGGGCCTTGCGGCAACGCTCGGCACCGACGAACAGCTCTCCGAGCTGCAGGACGAGGTCGATCGCGTCGACGCCTCGGTCAGCATCGACGAGCTGGTCGACCACGACATCCGCTTCCACCGGGAGATCGCGGCGATGTCGGGCAACGCCTACCTCGCGAGCCTGATCGAGCACTTGAGCAGCCAGACGGTGCGCGCCCGAGCGTGGCGTGGCCTCACCGAGAGCGGAGCCGTCGAGCGCACCCTGTCGGAGCACCGGGCCATCGCCGAAGCCGTCGCGCAGCGCGATGCCGGACTCGCGACCTCGCTCGCCACCGCGCACATCGCCGGCGTCGAGCGCTGGCTGCGCCAGGCCACGGCGACCTGAACCCACCCCGCGATCGGAGCCCGCCTCAGACCTGGCCCCGCCCTAAATCCGGCCCTCACACCGGCGCCCAGGCCCCGCTCAGGCCCCGCTCATGCCCCGCTCATGCCCCGAGGCGCACCATCGCGGCGTCGAACTCGGCCGCCGAGCTGTCGCTGACCTCGTGGAAGAGCACCTGGTCGAGCACGTCGGGCGCGGCGGTGAAGTAGGGCACCCCGGCCAGGCGCAGTCCCGTGATGTCGTCTGCCGATCGGAGCGATGCGGCGAGCACGTTCGAGGCGCTCCCCGCGCACACCTCCTGCATCCGGGCGATCACGGCGTCGCCGTCGATGCCTGCATCGCGCATCCGGCCGAGGTAGGGGGCGATGTACTGTGCACCGATCGATGCGCACGCGAGTGCCTGCGCCACTGAGTACACGGCCGTGACGAGCACGGTCGCCCCATCGCGCACGAGGGCGGATGCCGCGGCGAAACCCGCGGCCGTCGCTGGCACCTTCACCGCCACCCGATCGCCCAGTGCGCGGATGCCATCGGCGTTGCGGAGGAACGAGTCGGTGTCGCCGCCCCAGGTCTGGAAGAAGATCTCTCGCGCCCCCTCCGACTCCCACCGGGCGTAGAGCTCGGGGATCTCCGCGGCGGTGCGACCACCGCGTTCGAGGATGGTCGGGTTCGTGGTGACGCCGTGCACGACGCCGGCGGCGAGCAGCCGGGAGACGCGGTCGACATCGGCGCTGTCGACGTACAGGCGTGGCGCGATCGGGTTCATCGGGGTCTCCTCGCGGACAACCTGTCGTTACAGGTGGCGTTTCGGCTAATGTAATGACAGCCACCGCGGTCTGTCAAAGCGTCGGCTATGCCTGCCGTCGAAGAAGATCAGGAGTGAGATGACCACCGCACACCCCGAAGACCGTTCCGGCGTCGTCATCGTCGGCAGCGTGACCGCCGACGTCACCACCTTCTCCCGGCGACTCCCGGCCAGGGGCGAGACGATCCTCGGCGACGAGTTCACCCTCATGCTGGGCGGCAAGGGCGCGAACCAGGCCGTCGCAGCCGGACGCTCCGGCGCGCGAACGAGCTTCGTCGGCTGCGTGGGCGACGACCTCTTCCACGACCTGGTCGTCGACGGGCTGACCGCGGCCGGTGTCGATCTCACGCATCTGCGAACGGTCCCCGGTCCCACCGGCGTCGCGCACATCCGCGTCGACGCGTCGGCGCAGAACGACATCGTGATGGTGCCGCTGGCCAACGCCGCCCTGAGCGCCGCGCAGATCGACGAAGCACTCGCGGCCCTCGCCCCCACGACCTCCGTCCTTCTCACTCAGCTCGAGACGCCGTCCGCACTCACCGCTCACATCACCGCGCGCGGACGTGAGCACGGCATGACCGTCATCCTCGACCCGGCACCGGCCGCCGAGCTCGACGCCGCGATCTGGCGGAGCATCGACATCGTCACCCCGAACGAGACCGAGGCGACGCTGATCAGCGGCATCGAGGTGACGGATGCCGCGTCGGCCGAACTCGCCGGACGCTGGTTCCTCAACCAGGGCGTCGGCGCCGCCGTGATCACGCTCGCGGGCCAGGGGTCGTGTGTCGTCACGGCCGAGGGCGCATCCGTGATCCCGCCGTTCCCCGTCGAGGCGATCGACACGACCGCCGCGGGCGACGCCTATGCCGGCTATCTCGGCGCGGCCCTCGCGAACGGCAGCACTCTGGCGGATGCCGTGCGTCTGGCCACCGCGGCCGGCGCGCTGACCGTCACGAAGCAGGGCGCGTCGCCGAGCCTGCCGCATCGCGCCGAGGTCGACGCGTTCCTGGCTGAGCGCGCGGCAGCACCCGTCGCGAGCTGAACCTGCGATCTGAGCATCCGGAGAACCGAGGAGAAACATGCGCAAGACAGCCACCACGATCAACCCGGCGCTCTCCCGGGTGATCAGCGAGACCGGGCACACCGACCTGCTCGTCGTCACCGACGCCGGCCTCCCGATCCCTCAGGGCTCGGAGCGCATCGACCTGGCGTATCGCCCCGGGGCTCCGGCCTTCCTCGACGTGCTCGATACCGTGCTCGCCGAACTGGTGGTCGAGGGGGCGACGGTCTCGGCCGAGGTCGCCGAGAAGAGTCCGGAGGTGCTGGTGGCGCTGCGGGAACGGTTCGCCGGCATGGGGTTCGAGATCGAGCTCATCCCGCACGTCGAGTTCAAGAAGCTCAGCCAGGGCGCCCGCGCGTTCGTGCGCTCCGGCGAGTTCACCCCCTACGCGAACGTGATCCTGCACGCGGGGGTGGCGTACTGATGACCATCGTCGACGACGCGATCGACCGTCACTCCGCCGCACCCATGTACGACCAGCTGCGCCAGCTGATCATCGACGGCATCGCCCGCGACGGCCTGCAGCCCGGCGACCCGCTGCCAGGCGAACACCGGCTGTGCGAGCGGTATGGCATCTCCCGGACCGTCGTGCGTCAGGCGCTCGCCCAGCTCGAGCACGAGGGGCTGGTCGAGCGCGTGAAGGGCAAGGGAACGTTCGTATCCCGCCCCCGCACGAGCGAGAGTCTCGTGCACACGCTCGTCGGTCTCTACGACGACGTCGAGCGCCGTGGTGGGCACGTGCACAGCGACGTGCTGCGGCACGAGCAGACGACGGCCGATGAGGAGGTCGCGCTCGCTCTCGAGGTGCCCGTCGGCTCGCCCGTGGTCGTCCTGGAACGACTGCGCCACGTCGACGGCGAGCCGTGGTCGCTGTCGACGACCTGGATGCCCGATGCGGTCGGTTCCGTCACGCTCGGCGCCGACCTGACCGAGGGCTCGCTGTACCGGCTGCTCGCCGACAACGGCATCGTCGCGACGCACGGTGTGCGCTCGGCGGAGGCGACCGTGGCCACGCACGAGCAGGCGCAGCACTTGGGCGTCAGCGCCGGGTCGGCCCTGCTGCGGCTGCGCAGCATCAGCCGCAGTGCCGACACCACACCGATCGAGTACTTCATCGCGTATCACCGCGGCGACCGCTCGCGCTTCGAGTTCCAGCTGCAGCAGGAGCAGTCGCAGGCCTCGCTCCTGCACGTCGACGGCGAAGGTGGGGCGTCCCGCGCCGGGACGGTCGGCTGAGGAGACCCTGTCGGCGCTAGCGCGCCGGGTGTACCGTCACCGCATGATCACCGACGATCCCACCCTCACGAACCCCGATCACTACCGCACGCTCTGGGAGAACGAGCACGTCCGCGTACTCGACTACACCGACCAGCCCGGCGACGAGACGACGCCGCACGACCATCCGAACAGCATCCTGGTCACCCTCAGCGACTTCTCCCGCCGCCTCAGCCTGGGCGAGCGCACCTTCGACACCGTCCTCACCGCGGGGCAGGCCGTCTGGTTGCCCGCGCAGCGCCACTCCGGCGAGAACACCGGCACGACGCCGACCCACACGATCCTCATCGAGCTCAAGGGCGATGCGGCGGGCGAGCCGACCGCCACCCACCTCGGCCCGGAGCATCCCGCCGCCGCGTGATCGGCCAGAGCGCCCGGCTGAGCGACAGGTAGTCTCGAGGGCATGAGCGACTGGACCAGCACCGCGATCGCCCTGCTGGAAGCCGATGCCAACCGCAGCGCCGATACGCACCTGCACCTCTTCCCGCTGCCTCCCGAGTGGGGCATCGACCTGTACCTCAAAGACGAGTCCGTGCACCCGACGGGCTCTCTCAAGCACCGCCTCGCGCGCTCGCTCATCCTCTACGGCCTGGTCAACGGGCGCATCCGCGAAGACACCACGCTCGTGGAGTCGTCGAGTGGGTCGACTGCCGTCTCCGAGGCGTACTTCGCCCGCATGCTCGGGCTGCCGTTCATCACGGTCGTGCCCCGTTCGACCGTGCAGGAGAAGATCGACCTCATCGAGTTCTACGGCGGCACCTGCCACTTCGTCGACCGCGCCGAAGACATGTCGCCGGAGGCGCAGCGCCTCGCGTCGGACTGCACCGGCCACTACCTCGATCAGTTCACGTTCGCCGAGCGCGCGACCGACTGGCGAGGCAACAACAACATCGCCGAGAGCGTGTTCAGCCAGCTCTCCCAGGAGCGGCATCCGATCCCCACCTGGATCGTCACGGGTGCCGGCACCGGTGGCACGAGCGCGACCTTCGGACGGTATGTGAAGTACCGGATGCACGACACGAAGGTCGCGGTCGTCGACCCCGAAGGTTCGGCGTTCTACGACGGCTGGGCCGGGACTGTGGATGCGCCGGCCGGGCGTCCGAGCCGCATCGAGGGCATCGGTCGCCCGCGGGTGGAGGCCTCGTTCGTGCCCACCGTGATCGACGAGATGATCCAGATTCCGGATGCCGGCTCGATCGCCGCGATCCGCCTGCTGCGCGAGCGCACCCTGCACTGGGCCGGCGGCTCGACCGGCACGAACCTCTACGGCGCGTTCCAACTCATCGCCCGGATGCGGGCCGCGGGCGAGACCGGCAGCGTCGTGACCCTGATCTGCGACAGCGGCGTCCGCTACGCCGGCACCTACTACTCCGACGAGTGGGTCGCAGCCCAAGGCTGGGACCTCGCCCCGCACCGGGCACGGCTCGAGAGTTTCCTGGAGACGGGCGTCTGGGTGGAGTGAGTGCTGCGGGCTACGCTGGCCGCATGACTACTCTGATCCTCACCGTCGCGGGTGCAGACCGTCCTGGCCTCGTGGCCGCCGTCGCCGATGTCGTGGATGCGCACGGCGGCAACTGGGAGAACAGCTCGCTGGCTGAGCTCGCCGGCACGTTCGCGGGCGTGATCGAGGTCTCGGTCCCGACCGAGCAGGCGGCAGAACTCGAAAGCGCCCTGCGCGGCCTCCAGGGCCAGGGACTCCTCACGCTCGCCGTGCTCACCGGGACCCCGGACGCCGCCGCCGACGACGATCAGCTGCTCGAGATCCAGGTGCTCGGCAACGACCGCCCCGGCATCGTGCGCGAGGTCTCCGGCGTGCTGAGTGCGCATGCCCTGAGCATCGAAGAGCTGGCGACCGAGACCAGGGATGCCGCGATGGCAGGCGGCCGCCTGTTCGAAGCGTCGGTCACCGCGAAGGTCCCCGCCTCCGTCGATCTCGACGCCCTGCGCGCCGACCTCGAACGCATCGCAACCGAGATCCAGGTCGACATCACGCTTTACTGACCGGCCCGCGACGTTAACCGGTCCCGCGGGCGCTCAGTCCTCGAGCCCCGAGTACTTCCGCACCCAGTACTCCGTGTACGCCACGTGTGCGGAGGCCGCAGCGCTCGCGGCGACGGGGTCGGCGGCGGCGAGTCCGCGCAGGATCGCGCGGTGCCCGGCATCCGAGTGCACCTTGAGCTCTGCTGCATCTTCGGGGTCGGAGATGCGATAGGCCCGCGAGCGCGATCGCAGCACGTCGATCAGACTGGTCAGCGCCTCGTTCCCCGCGACGCCGGATATCGCCATGTGGAACTCGTGGTCGAGCCGCGACTGCAGCTCGAAGTCGGTGGTCGATTCGATCTCGTCGAGCACGCGGTCCAGTGACTCCACGGTCTGCTCGTCGATGCGTGCGGCGGCGAGCGCAGCGGCGTGCGGTTCCAGCACCCGGCGGAGCTCGGTGAGTTCGAGCACTCCGGCCATCGGCAGCAGGCCGACCGTGAGCGAGAGGCTGCCGATCAGGTCGGCCGCACGAAGCTCGCTGACGTAGCTGCCCGAGCCATGGCGCGTATCGAGCACACCGAGGGCAGCGAGCATCCGGATCGCCTCACGGAGGGAACCGCGGGAGACGCCGAGCCGTTCACAGAGCTCGCCTTCGCTCGGCAGCCGGTCGCCGGGCCGCAACGTGCCGTCGGCGATCAGCGCCCGCAACCCGTGCAGCGCCGTGTCGAGTGCGCTCATCGTCATCCTCTCTGACACTCCGCCACCCCTCGTGAAGTCTGTCGGAACTCCCCCCACAGGGAACTCGTATGACAACTATGTTTCAAGATTAGGTTTTCGTGGCGTATTTCGTGGGCATGTGGCAAAGTTGTGCAACAACTCGCCCCACTCACCGATGAGGATCGATGTCCGCACCGCTGTTCCCCGCACCGCTCACGCTGAACTCCGGCATGCGAGCGCGCGACGCCTGGCCCCTCGACCCGGCAGTGATCCACCTCAACCACGGATCCTTCGGCGCCGTCCCGTCCGTCGTCGTCGAGCATCAGGACGCCCTGCGCCGTCGCGCGGACCTCAGCCCGGTCGAGTGGTTCCCGCGCATCGCCGAACGCGTGCAGGAGGCCCGCGAGCGCACCGCCCCGTTCGTCGGTGCCCGCGCGCAGGACAGTGTGTTCGTGCCCAATGCGTCTGCGGCCGCGACGGTCGTCTACAACGCCCTGCAGCTGGAAACCGGCGACGAGATCCTGGTGACCGATCAGGGCTACGGCGCCATCACCATGGGAGCCGAGCGCCTCGCCAGCCGCTTCGGCGCCCGCGTGCGCACCGTCGCCCTGCCCCTGCTCGCCTCCGACGACGAGATCGTGCAGCTCTTCGTCGATGAGCTCACACCCCGCACCCGCCTGCTCGTGATCGACCAGATCACCTCCCCGACCGCCCGGCTGCTGCCCACTCGACGCATCGCCGACGCGGCGGCCGAACGGGGCGTGCGCACGCTCGTCGACGGCGCCCATGCCCCGGGCTTGATTCCGGATGCGGCCGCGGTCGCGGGTGGCGACTGGTGGTTCGGCAACCTGCACAAGTGGCCCTGCGCGCCGCGAGGATCCGCCCTGCTGGTCACATCCGCCCAGGACCGCGACGAACTCTGGCCGCTCATCGACTCCTGGGCAGCGCGCGAGACGTATCCGACCCGCTTCGACACCCAGGGCACGATCGACGCCACCACGTACCTGGCCACCCCGACCGCCATCGACTTCATCGAGGAAGAGTTCGGCTGGGCGGCAGCGCGCACGGCGATGGCGGAGATCGCCGATGCCGGCGCCGAGCTGATCGCCGAAGCACTGCGCCCGTACGGCGACGAGGACCCCCTGACCCCACTCCCCTCACCCGTGCCGTCGATGCGACTCGTGCGTCTTCCGCTCGGACTCGGTGCGACGCGCGAAGAGGCCGATGCCCTGCGCATGGACCTGCTCGACGAGGTCGGCGTCGAGACGGCCTTCACGAGCTTCCGCGGCATCGGCTACTTCCGACTCTCCGCCCACCTCTACAACGAGGCCGCCGACTACGAGGCCTTCGTCGAGCGCTGCATCCCGCAGATCCTGAGCCGTGCCGGCATCCGCCGCGCCGACTCCCTCATCCTTCCCTGACCGCATCCGTCCCCCCACCCGACCGCAACACCCACCCCCACCCCACCGAGAGGCACATCGTGAAGAACAAGATCTTGACGACCGCAGCGGGATTCGGCACCGTCGCCGTCCTCGCTCTCACCGGCTGTTCCGCAAGCTCCGGCCCGTCCGCCGACGGCACCGTCACCTTGCAGATGGTCGAGAGCCTGACCAACCCTGCGCGCACCGAGCTCCTGCGCGGGCTGCTCGACGACTTCGAGAAGGCGAACCCGAAGATCACGGTCAACCTCGTCTCACCGCCCACCGAGCAGGCAGATGCGAAGATCCAGCAGATGCTGCAGTCCGGCAAGGGCGTCGACGTGCTGGAAGTCCGTGACATCACGGTCGGCCCCTTCGCCAACAACGGCTGGCTGTACGACCTCGCCCCCGACCTCGAGAAGTGGGACGGCTGGGATGCTCTGACCGACAACGCCCAGTCCGCCTCGGTCGCCGCCGACGGCAAGAGCTACTTCGTGCCCTACGGCTTCTACGGGCTGTCGCTGTTCTACCGCACGGACCTCGTGAAGGACGCCGGCTTCGACGGTCCGCCGCACAGCTGGAAAGACCTTCTGGAGCAGGCGAGCAAGATCCAGGACCCGTCGAACAACATCTACGGCTACGCCTTCCGCGGTGGCCAGAACGCCAACAGCAACGTGGTCGCGGCCATCGAGGCGTACACGATCGACGGACTCGACGTCGACGACGCGTTCCTCATGGAAGACGGCTCGACGATCTTCGCCGCCCCCGAGGCGCAGGATGCCGTCGACGACTACTTCGACCTGTTCACGGAGGCCTCCCCGCCCTCGGCCGTCTCGTGGGGCTACCCCGAGATGGTCGCCGGCTTCACGAACGGCACCACCGCATTCCTGCTGCAGGACCCCGAGGTCATCGCGACAGTGCAGGACTCCTCGCTGACGGAAGACCAGTGGGACACCGCTCCGCTGCTCGTCGGCCCGTCGGGCAAGGCTGCGCAGCCGCTCGCCGTCGCCGGCTGGGGCGTCGCAGAGGCCAGCGAGAGCAAGGAGGCGGCCGTCAAGCTGGTCGAATTCCTCTCATCGGCCGAGCCCGCCACCGAGTTCGCGCAGGCCAACAGCCTGGTGCCGATCATCTCCGCCGCCGCAGACGACGAGTTCTACGCCTCCGGCCCCTGGACGAGCTACGTCACGATGACGGATGACCCGGAGACCTACGTCAACGTGCGCCAGCCGCGCGGGGTCAGCTGGTGGACCGAGTGGATCCAGAAGTCCGACCAGGACGTGCAGAACGTGCTGCTGGGCAACATGTCGACCAGCGACCTGCTGGCCTCGTGGGATGCGTTCTGGACCGAGAAGTACGCCGCGGAAAAGGGCTGACCTGTGGCCCGCACCGCTCTTGAGGGAGGCTCCGTCGGCACTGCTTCGAAGCAGGCAGCCGTCGGGGCCTCCCCGGCATCCCCTCGACGCCGCCCGTTCCGTGGCCGCCAGGCATGGACGCTGCTGGCCTTCCTCGCGCCGGCGATCGTCTTCGTCTGCTGGTTCACCTACTGGCCGATGCTGCAGGGCGCGCGCATGGCCTTCCACGACTGGAATCTGTGGGACCTCACCTCGACGCCGTTCGTGGGCTTCGACAACTTCCTCGCCGTGTTCCGCGATCCGGCCTTCCCGACCGTGGCGTGGAACTCGGTGCTGTGGGTCGTCGGCTCGCTCGTGCCGCAGCTCGTGATCGGGTTCCTGATCGCGCTGGCCCTGCGCAAGAAGTTCCGCTTCCGCGGGCTCTACCAGGCGCTCGTGTTCTTCCCGTGGGCGGTGTCGGGCTTCCTGATCGGCATGCTGTTCCGTTGGATGTTCAACGCCGAGTTCGGCGTGGTCAACGACCTGCTCATGAAGGCGGGGCTGATCGACGCACCGCTTCCCTGGCTGGCCGATCCGAAGCTCGCGATGTTCGCGGTGATCGTCGCGAACGTCTGGTACGGCGTGACGTTCTTCGCGATCATGATCCTCGCAGCCCTGCAGTCGGTGCCCGACGAGATGCTGGAGGCTGCGAGCCTCGACGGCGCGGGCAAGTTCCGGCAGCTGTTCTCGATCATCATCCCGTACATCTCGATGACGCTGCTGCTGACGATCCTGCTGCGCGTGATCTGGATCTTCAACTTCCCCGACATCATCTACGCGATGACCAACGGCGGCCCCGCCAACCAGACGCACATCATCACGACCTGGATGATCAACTACACCCAGCAGGGCAACTACGGCTTCGCGAGCGCGATCGGCCTCATCGTGATGGCCGTCCTGTTCGTGTTCTGCGCGTTCTACCTGATGGCGATGCGGAGAGTGCAGCGATGACCATGACAGACACCTCCCGGACGGGGTCCTCGATCACCGAGACCCGGCGCATCACCGTGCCGGATCCGGCATCCGCACCGCGTCCGAAGCCCCGCGTCACGATCGGCGGCGTCGTCCGCGTCGTGAGTCTCGGGCTCTGGCTCGTGATCACGCTGTTCCCGCTGTATTGGATCGCGCTCACGTCGATCAAGTCGCCGGGCACGATCAACCGCTTCCCGATCGAGTACTGGCCGAGCGAGCCGTCGCTCGAGAATTACATCAGCCTGTTCCAGAAGAGCTCGTTCGGTGTCTTCCTCGGCAACTCCGCCCTGGTCGCCGTTGTCGGCGGGGCGGTGGCGACGCTCATCGCCCTGCTGAGCGCCTACGTGCTCGCCCGGTTCGAGTTCCGCGGCAAGGGCGCGGTCCTGATCGCGTTCCTGCTCACGCAGATGATTCCGGCGTTCATCGCGTTGGGCCCGCTCTACTCGATGATGACCGACCTGGGCCTGGTCGACACCAAGCCAGGACTCATCCTCGTCTACATCGCGATCTGCATCCCGTTCTCGACGGTCATGCTCCGCGGCTTCTTCGAGAACGTGCCGGATGCGCTCGAAGAGGCGGCGATGATCGACGGATGCTCACGCCTCGGCGCCCTGTTCCGGGTGCTCGTGCCGGTCATGACCCCCGGCATCATCGCAGCGTTCATCTTCAACTTCGTGAACTGCTGGAACGAGCTGTTCCTGTCGGTCGTGCTCATGAACACCGATGCGAACCGCACCGTGCCCTCGGCGCTGAACGGCTTCATCTCGACGTTCAACATCGACTGGGGTTCGATGAGCGCCGCGGCCGTCCTGACGATCCTGCCGACCATGGCGATGTTCGCACTCGCGAGCCGCTGGATCGTGCAGGGCCTGACCGCCGGCGCCGTCAAGGAGTAAGACGGTCGCACCGCGCAGCGAGAAGGCCGCCGTTCCGAGGAGCGGCGGCCTTCTTCGTGAGATGCGTCAGACCAGACGGGACTTCGGTGAGGTCGAGTACGTCGCCTCGGCGTCACGGTTGACCGTGTCGCCCAGGGCCGTGTCGATCGCGGCGAGGGTGTCGGCGTCGAGCTTCACTCCAGAGGCCTTGACGGTCTCGGCGAGCTGCTCCGGACGGGAGGCCCCGACCAGGGCCGCCGCCACGTTCGGGTTCTGCAGAACCCACGCGATCGCGAGCTGCGGCATCGACAGCCCGGCCTGCTCGGCGATGGGCTTCAGGCGCTGGACGGCGGTGAGGATGTCGTCCTGCAGGAAGCTCTTGATGAAGTCGGCGCCGCTGTGCGGGTCGGTCGCACGCGAGCCCTCGGGCACCGGCTGACCGGGCAGGTACTTGCCGCTGAGCACGCCCTGCGCCATCGGCGACCAGACGATCTGCGAGATGCCGAGCTCTTCGGACGCCGGAACGACCTTGCCCTCGATCACGCGCCACAGCATCGAGTACTGCGGCTGGTTCGAGATGAGCTGGATACCGAGCTGCTTGGCGAGGGCGTGGCCGTCGCGCAGCTGCTCGGCCGTCCACTCCGAGACGCCGATGTAGAGCGCCTTGCCCTGACGGACGACGTCGGCGAACGCCTGGAACGTCTCCTCCAGCGGGGTCTCGTAGTCGAAGCGGTGCGCCTGGTACAGGTCGACGTAGTCGGTGCCGAGGCGGGTGAGCGAGCCGTTGATCGACTCGAAGATGTGCTTGCGGCTCAGGCCGGTGTCGTTCGGACCCTTCGGACCGGTCGGGAAGTAGACCTTCGTGAAGATCTCCAGCCCCTCACGGCGCTGACCCTCCAGCGCCTTGCCGAGCACGACCTCAGCCGCGGTGTTGGCGTAGGTGTCCGCGGTGTCGAACGTGGTGATTCCGGCATCCAGTGCGGCATGCACGGTCTTGACGGCGGCGTCGTCGCCGACCTGCGAGGCGTGGGTGACCCAGTTGCCGTAGGTGATCTCCGAGACCTTGAGACCGCTGTTGCCGAGATAGCGATAGTTGACCATGGATCAACGCTACTGGCTGGCCACTATGACGGGGCCGGATGCGACGGACGGCGTCAGGCCAGTGCGGGCGCAGAACGCGAACGGAGCACGACGATGGCCCCGCCGATCACGAGGAGCGTCGCCGCGAGCGCGCTGACCGCGTAGAACGGCACCACCCCGGGCAGGGTGATGCCCGCCGAGATCATGAACGTGTCCGCCAGCGCCATGCCAGGGCCGAAGGACGCGATGAAGAAGCCAGGCCCTCCGAGCATCAGGATGCCCAGGAAGCTCATGGTCGGAACGAGGGGAGCGGCACGCGTCATCATCGCGACTATGGCGACAGCGAGCGCGAGCACGACTCCCACACTGAGGATCACGATCGTCGCGACCTCGTTCACCGACTCACCTGCACCGCTCAGCTCGACCCTGATCTGTTCGAGTGTGAGCCCTGGCGCTGCCGCAAGAGGCGTCCACACGAGGATCTGCACCGCCGCCAACGCCGCATAGGCCGTGACGGCGAGCACGCCGGCGATCGAGATCCACAGGGTCCGACGCTGCTTCCGTGTCATGCGGGTCATCCTAGGAACGCATCCCGAGAGTCTCCCGATACTCACGCCAGGCCGCACCGAGCCGGCGGATGCCTTCGGTGAGCACATCGTCGGGCGCGGTGAAGGGGATGCGGATGTGGTCGTCGGGCGAGGTAGCGACGGCGAAGGCCGCGCTCCCGGCGATCGAGACACCGTGGGCGGCGGCGACGCGGGCGAGCGCGGCCGCAGACCCCGCCGGCAGCGCGACCCACAGCGACAGCCCGCCGCGGGGAGGGTCGACGGTCCACTCGGGCAGGTGTTCGGCCATCAGACTCTGCAGCAGCCTCAGTCGCTCCTGGTGGATGCGGCTGTTGGCCCTTCGGAGGTCGTCGGCGCGGGCGATCAGGTCGAGGGCGAGCAGCTGCCCCGGCACACTCGTGGACTGGTCGGCGAGCTGCCGCGCACCGCGCAGACGTCGCACGAGCACCGGGTCGGCGCGCAGCCAGCCGATCCGCAGCCCCGCCCACACCCACTTCGACACCGACTCGACCACGATGACGGGGGCATCGGCGCGCTCGGCCGCGAGCGTGGGCGGCACCACCCCGTCGAACGAGATGCCGGCGAGCACGCGGTCCTCGATCACGGGCACGCCGTACTGCGCTGCGAGCTCTGCGATGCGATGACGCGCGGCGGCGGGCAGGCGCGACCCCGTCGGGTTCTGGTGGTGCGGGTTGAGTGCGACGAGCACGGGTCGCAGCCGCGCGAGTGCCTGCTCGAGCGCAACGACATCGAGGCCGTCGTCGCCCATCGGGATGCCGTGCACGGTGCCGCCGCGCAGGCCGACCGAATCGGTGACTCCCGGCCAGGTGATCTCTTCGGCGAGCACGATGTCACCGGGGCCCACGAGCGCGTTGACCACGAGACTGATCGCCTGCTGCGCGCCATGCGTGACGAGGATCTGCTCGGGCGTGGTCGGCGTCCCCTCCGCGGTGTACATGTCGGCGATGAGGGTCCGCAGTGCGGGGAGGCCTGCGGGATCGGTCTCGGGCAGCAGGGCGAGGTCGAGCCGCGGTTTGTGATCGCGGATGAGTTGCACCCCGAGTTCGGAGATCTGCGGCACGGTGCGCAGCAGATCGATCGCATTGGGCAGGGCGGAGAACAGTGCTTCGCCTCGTCCCGGCCGCTGGGCCGGCACGGAGGTCGCCACGGCACCGGCGATACGCGTGCCACTCCCCTGCCGCCGATCCACCAGACCACGTTCGGCGAGGTCCGCGTAGGCGGCGACGACCGTTCCGCGCGACACCGAGCCTGCAGCGGCGAGCGCCCGCTCGGCCGGCAGGCGGTCGCCCGAACGCAGCTCGCCGCTCCCGATCAGCGCTTCGATGCCCCGCGCGAGCCGAGTGGCGAGCGTGCCGTCGCCATGCGTCCAGCGACCGAGTCGCGCCGAGAGCGCATCCGATGACACCTCGCCGCCGCGCACGAGGGACGGAGCGCCATCTGTGGCCGATCCGTGGTCCAGTGGCCGCTCATTGGCCCTGTCATCCGCGCTCATGAGACCTGATTCTGGACCAATGGACACGCCATTGACCACCCTCGCCTCCGAACTTGAGCCAATTGATCCAAATTGGACCATAGACGAGCTCGTCGAGTGGCTCAGTGACGACGCGCGTCAGCACGATCCGGCACTGCAGCAGCCGCTGGCCCTGATCGAGGCGGCCCTCACCGGATCCGCATGGTCGCGCTCACCGTCGACGGTCGCCCTGATCCGCTCGCTGACTCTGGCGGCCCCGCATCGTCCCGACTCCGTGATCGCAGACCTGCTGCTTCCGGTCGCAGTTCCTGCCGCTCATCGCGTGAGCGGACGGCAGCAACTGCGACCGGAAGGAAAGCCGCAGCGTCAGGTCGCCTGAGCGGAAGACGCCGCAGCCGGAGTCGTGGCAGCCGACGTCGTGGCAGCCGACGTCGTGGCAGCCGGAGTCGCCGCAGCCGACGTTGTCGGCGATGGGGTCGACGGCGTCGAGACGACGATGTCCGCGCGGTCGCGGAAGCCCTCGGCCGTCACCCTGTCCAGCGCGACCTGCTTGCGGATCGCGGCGGCCTTCTCGTACAGGCTCGGATCGCCGTAGCTCGTGAGCACCTTCACCAGCACCGGCAGCAGCTCGATCATGAAGAACAGCGCGGCGATCAGGATGTGCGCCCACAGGATCGACGGCTCCTTCTCGCTCAGCCGGTTCAGTCCGCTGATCTGGCTGAGCAGTCCGACAGCTCCCGCATTGCCCTGCGCCACGGCATCCGCTCGTGCGTTGTACGCGGCGAGCGCCTGGTCGTAGGAGTCACGGGCGGTCGGCAACTGCGAGTTCGCCTGCTCGCGGTTCTGCGTCTCGGAGGACGAGGTGTTCTCCTTGGCGGCAGTGCCGGCGGCGGCGAGCTCCTCGTTCGCCGTGCGCAGCTGCGCGGCGAGCGCGTCGTAGGTCTGCTGGGCCTCGGCGAGCTGTGCCTTCGCGGCGTCCGAACTGGCTCCCTGGCCGTTGACGCCGGTGCAGCCGGGGACAGTGCCGGCACCCTCACCGGTGAGCTCGCACTGGTAGAGCACGCGCGCCTGGTCGATCACTGCCTGCTGGGCGGTCATCTTCGCCGTCACGTCGTCGACCGTGGCCTGGGCTGCCGACTCGGTCGCCGATGAGGAATCGGTGCCGGCCACGATGCCTGTCGCCGCCTGGTTCTCGAGCGCTGCGACCTTGGCGGTCGCCGCGTCCAGCGCGATCTTCTCCGGCCCCGTCTCCAGGGCCTCCTGATCGGACTGCGACTGGGAGATGTTGGTGGAGGCGACTTCGCGGGCGATGTCGTTGTGGAAGATCTGCAGGACCAGCGGCTCGGCGACGACGAAGCCGATGATCGCGGCCATGATCACACGCGGGATCGCGAGGCCGATGAGGCGCCACACGTTCCTCGTCGAGCTCATGGTGGAGGTGAGGAAGCGGTCGAGGTTGAAGATGATGAGCGCCCACACGAGCGCCAGCGGCACGGCCAGCCAGATGGCCGCCTGCACACCGGTGGTGAGGGCGAACAGCATCGAGATCGCCGAGACGAGCGCGGTGCCGGCGAGCACGAAGAACATCTGCACGAAGCGCGGGGTCTCGCCGGGGACGCGGTCGAGGATCTCGCCTTCCGCTCCTCCGAGGATCGCCAGGGTCCGTGCGCGCGAGCCGCGAGTGCGCGGTTCGCGCTTCTTACGGGGCTTGCGGACGCGCGGCTGACGCGGAGGCTTCACGGGGGCGGGGTCATCCGCGATCGCATCGGCGATCGGGGTCGCCTCGGCGGGGGCTGTGACGGGCGCCTCTCGGGTGGCGTCGTCGGTGCCGGAGGGCTCGTACTCGCGCAGAAAGTCGAGGTCATCCGTGACGGCGTCGGGTTCGCTGTCGAGGATGATCCGACCCTGCGAGTCGTAGCGACCCGGCCTGTGGGCGGAATAGGGCATCCCGACAATCTACGAAACTTCGCCTGTGCATCGCGTGGAAGAGTCCTTTGAGCGACTCACAGGTTCCCGCAGATCCAGGAGAATTCAGTCTCCCGGGAGCAGCCGATCGAGTGCTGCGGCGTAGGCGGAAAGGCCGTCGTCGAGTGTGAAGTGGCCGGCTGCGGCGAGCGTGCCGAGGCCGTGGATCAGTCCCCAGAGCGCCACCACATCGGTCGGGCGGTCAAGGCCCACCGCGGCCGCCCCCTCGGCGAGCACGACCTCGAGCCCATCGATCAGGGGTGCCATCGTCGCTGTCGGTGATCCGGGGACGCAGACCGTCGGGTCGTAGACGGCATCGAACGCGTGCGGGTGCTCGACGGCGAAGCGGATGTACGCCGAGCCGCCGTCGGTGAGTGCTGCCCGCGGGGTCGATGCCTTCTCGGCAGCGGCGCGGACCTGATCGAGGAGGTCGGCCATGCTGCGCTCGGCGATCGCCTTGAGGAGTCCGAGCCGGTCGGAGAAGTGGTGGTACGGGGCGTTGTGGCTGACGTTGGCAGCCCGTGCGACCTCGCGCAGGCTGATCTCCGCCGCGGGCATCCGCTCCAGCAGCTGCATGGCGGCATCTTCCAGGGCACGGGCGAGATCGCCGTGGTGATAGCCATCCTTCGAACTTGACATGAGCAACATCATCTCCTATCTTGACAGTGTCCACCAGCTTGACACTGTCCAGATAGGAACAACGCCATGACTGCTCTCGTGATCGACGGCCACCCCGACGCCCGCTCCCTGACCGCCGCGCTCGCCCAGCGCTATGCCGCAGGACACGGCGACGCCCGCGTGCTCGCGCTGCGTGACCTCGACTTCGACCCCAACCTGCGCTTCGGCTACCGAGAGCGCATGACACTGGAGCCCGACCTCGTCGAGGCGAAGCTCGCGCTGCAGAGCGCCGACACGGTCGTCATCGCGACGCCGCTGTGGTGGGGGTCGGTCCCCGCCCTGCTCAAGGGCTTCTTCGACCGCGCTCTGCTGCCGCAGCAGGAGTACCGCTACACGAAGCTCGGCCTCGTCGAGGGGCTGCTGCCTGCGCGCAACGGCCGCCTGCTCCTGCTCGCGGACACGCCCTGGTACTTCGTGCCGTTCACGGGGCTCCCCGCGCAGACCCACGTCGCCCGAGGGACGATGCGCTTCTGCGGGATCCGTTCGGTGCGCACGCATCGCATGCTCGGCGTGAAGGACGCGAGCAGCGCCACCATCACGCGATGGCTCGACCGCGCCGAACGCCTCGGCGCCGCAGACGGACGCCGGACGGGTGGGTCTCAGACCATCGCGTCTGCGCCTCAGGCCATCGCGGCGGAGGCAGCCTCGTCTTCGGTGGTGGCGACGAGCTGACCGCAGGCGCCGTCGATCTCCTTGCCGCGGGTGTCGCGGAGGGTCGTCGGGATGCCGGCGTCGTTGAGGCGACGCACGAACTCGTTCGTGACGTCTTTCTCGGATGCGGTCCAGATCGAGCCGGGCGTGGGGTTCAGCGGGATCGGGTTCACGTGCACCCAACCGCGACCGCGCTCGTTGAGCTTGTCGGCCAGCAGGTCGGCACGCCAGCCGTGGTCGTTCATGTCCTTGATCAGCGCGTACTCGATCGAGACACGGCGACCGGTCTTCTCGTAGTAGTAGCGGGCGGCGTCGAGTGCCTCGTCGACCTTCCACCGCGAGTTCACCGGGATGAGCTCGTCGCGCAGGTGGTCGTCCGGTGCGTGCAGCGACAGCGCGAAGGTGACGGGGATGCCCTCGTCGGCCAGCTTCTTGATCGCGGGCACCAGGCCGACCGTCGACACGGTGATGCCACGGGCGCTCATGCCGAGGCCGTCGGGCTGCGGGGCGACCATCGAGCGCACCGCATCCATGACGCGCTTGTAGTTGGCGAGCGGCTCACCCATCCCCATGAAGACGATGTTCGAGACGCGCTCCATGCTGTGGTCGTCGGCCTTCTTGCCGCCGAGGCCGCCCTCGGCGATCAGCCGATTGGCGCGCACGATCTGCTCGATGATCTCGGCGGTCGACATGTTGCGGGTCAGCCCCGCCTGTCCGGTCGCGCAGAACGGGCAGTTCATGCCGCAACCGGCCTGGCTCGACACGCACAGCGTGATGCGGCCGGGGTAGCGCATGAGGACCGACTCGACCAGCGCGCCGTCATGCAGGCGCCACAGGAACTTGATCGTGTCGCCCTTGTCGGTCTCGAGGCGGCGGACCTCGGTGAGCAGCGGCGGCAGCATCCCGGCGACGAGCTGCTCCCGGGTGTCGGCCGGGAGGTCGGTCATGTGCTCGGGGTCTGACGTGTAGTGGCGGAAGTAGTGCGTCGACAGCTGCTTCGCGCGGAAGCCGGGAAGCCCGAGCTCCTTCACCTTCTCGACACGCTCGGCCGGGGTGAGGTCGGCCAGGTGCACGGGCGGCTTGCCGCGCTTGGGGCTCGCGAACTGCAGGAGCGGACGCCCCTCGGCATCCTTCTGCTGGGTCCAGCCCTCGGTCGCAGGGCGCACCTGTGGCTTCTTGGTCTCGCGGACCTTGCCCTGGGCGGGCCGACCCTGCGGAGCGGACGCGGATGCTGCGGGGCGCGTCTCGCGCGTGCGGGGAGTCTCGGTCATACCCTCCAGGGTACGCGGTGACGGATGGGAACGCCCTGGGGCGCGGGACGCGACCTCTCTAGACTGAGCCCATGGATGCCGTGCTGTGGATCATCGGGATCGTCGTCGGCCTCATCGTGGTCGTCGCGATCCTCGCCGTCGCGCTCCGCGGCATGCGCCCGAAGCTGCCGGAGCCGCAGGTGTTCACCCCGTCGCCCACGACCGCGCGCACGACCCCGGCGTCGTCGGCGTCGGCCGCCGTTTCGGGCCTCACGCCGACCGTGATCGCCGAGATCGACCGGCTCGTCGCAGCCGGGCAGAAGATCCATGCCATCAAGCTGTACCGCGACCACTCCGGCACAGGTCTCAAAGAGGCGAAGGACCGCATCGACCACTGGTCTGTCAGCACCACGGCCCCGCACCTCGCGGCTGTGTCGAACACCACAGCCACGCACTCCTCGATCACCCCGACGGCGGCGACCCCGTCATCGGTCCGCGCCCAGCTGCCTGCGTCGGCGGCGTCCGACATCGACAGGCTGGTCGCCGGCGGCGCCAAGATCGCCGCGATCAAGGCGCTCCGTGAGCACACCGGACTCGGGCTCAAGGAGTCGAAGGACCTGATCGAGGCCTGGCCGCACAGCCACGTATCCTGACCAACTTGTCATTACAGGCTGCGCCCGGAAGAATGGACGAGCCCGCCCGATGAAGGAGCCCCATGCCCGACCGTCTCGACCGCGCCCGCACCACCGGCATCCTCGCCGTCCTCCGCGCCCCCTCCCCTGAACTGGCGCTCGAGGCCTCGGAGGCGATCATCCGCGGCGGCGTCACCGGGATCGAAGTGACCTTCTCCACTCCCGACGCACCGGCCGTGATCCGCGAACTCATCGCCCGCCACGGCGATGCCGCCTACATCGGAGCCGGCACCGTGACGACGGCAGCACAGGCGGCGCAGGCAGCCGATGCGGGAGCCGAATTCCTCGTCAGCCCCGGCACCCTCCCCCACCTCACCCGCACCATGCTCGACACCGGCCGCGTCGTGATGACCGGCGCGATGACCCCGACCGAGGTCATGGGCGCGCTCGAGCTCGGCGTCGACGTCGTGAAGATCTTCCCAGCATCCCTCGGCGGGCCGTCATACCTCGGCGCGCTTCGCGGACCGTTCCCCGATGCGCCTCTGATGCCGACGGGCGGCGTGAGCCCCGACAACCTGGCCGCCTGGTTCGCGGCCGGTGCGGTGGCGGTCGGCGCCGGCGGAGACCTCGCGAACGGCGCATCGATCAAGGCATCCGACTGGGCGGACATCGAGCAGCGCGCCGCACGGTTCGCCGCCGCGCTCGCCGCCACGCGGGTCTGACCGCCCTACACCCTCGCATCATTTGGTATACCGGATGCATGGGTGCACGACGGATGCTGGCCATCGGCGCGATCGCGATCACGCTGCTGACCGCGGCGGGATGCACGGCCGGGCCGGATCCGTCGACTCTGGATCCGCACCCGCCGACTCAGGAGGCCACCATGACCGTCGCCACTCGTGATCTGCTCGCCGCGGCTGCGAACGGAGATGCCGCTGCCGTGCAGGCGGCGCTCGACGCCGGCGCAGAGATCGAGGCGCGAGGATCCGAGGGCATGACCGCGCTGGTCGCTGCGACCAAGGCGAATCACGTCGATGCGGCGCGGACTCTCGTCGCGGCCGGCGCTGACGTGAACGCGAAGGACGACATCCAGGACTCCGCGTACCTGTACGCGGGCGCTCGCGGGCACGATGAGATTCTCATCCTCACGCTCGAGAACGGCGCGGATCTGACCAGCACGAACCGCTTCGGCGGCACGGCTCTGATCCCGGCATCCGAACGCGGGCTTCTCGCCACCGTCGAGATCCTGCTCGAGGCCGGAGTCGATCCCGACCACGTGAACGACCTGAACTGGACGGCACTGCACGAGGCGATCGTGCTCGGCGACGGCTCGGACGTGTATGTCGATGTGGTGCGCGCACTCATCGACGGCGGAGCGAGCATCGACATCCCCGACGGCGACGGCGTGCTCCCGGTCGACCTCGCCGCGAGCCGCGGTTACGACGCGATCGTCGCCGAGCTCGAACGGTGATCGTCCTCGAGCCCTGGGCATGGGCGGCCCTCGCCGTGGCCGCGGTGACGATCGGCATCTCGAAGACGGCACTGCCCGGCGGCAGCATCCTGGCGATCGCGCTGTTCGCGGCGGTCCTGCCGGCACGCACCTCGACGGCGGCCACCCTGCTGCTCCTGATGGTCGGCGATCTGTTCGCGCTGTTCGCCTACCGCCGTCACGCCCATTGGCCGACGTTGCTGCGGCTCGCCCCCGCTGTCATCGCCGGCCTCCTGGTCGGGTTCGCCTTCCTGGCGCTCGCCGGCGACGGAGTGGTCCGTCGCGCGATCGGCGTGATCCTGCTGCTGATGATCGCCGTGACGCTCTGGCGACGGTGGCGGCAGAGCAGGGCGGATACCGTGGCTCCGCCCTCCGGTGGACTCCTGCTCGCGGGCGCCTACGGCACGCTCGGCGGGTTCACCACCATGGTCGCGAACGCCGGCGGTCCGGTCATGTCGATGTACTTCCTGGCCACCCGCACCCCGGTGCAGGTCTTCCTCGGCACGTCCGCGTGGTTCTTCGCCATCATCAACGTGATCAAGGTGCCGTTACTCGCAGGCCTCGGGTTGTTCCAGACTCCCGTGCTGCTGATGGATGCCGTGCTCGCCCCGCTCGTGGTGGTCGGCGCGCTCGCCGGACTCCAGGTCGCCCGACGCATGAATCAGCGCGTGTTCGACCGCATCGTGATCGTTCTCACGATCGTCGGCGCGGTCTACCTGCTCATCTGACCAGCCTTCGCCCTGGCCGACACCCTCAGTCGAGGAAGATGTCGGGGAAGAGCGCGCTGTCGGGGGTGCCCGGGATCGCGGCGTAGCCGGAGAAGTCGGTCACGCCGTCGGCTTCGAGCACGTCCTCGACGATGAGCGTCTGGCCCGTGTATGACGCTGCGGGCTTGAGGAGCACGGCATACGCGGCGTCCGCGTAGATGTCGGGCGTGCGGCTCGCCGCCATGACCTTGTCTCCACCGAGGAGGTTCTGCACCGCCGCGGTCGCGATCGTGGTGCGCGGCCAGAGCGTATTGGCCGCGATCCCGTCGCGCGCGAACTCCGCCGCAAGGCCCAGGGTCGCCATCGTCATGCCGAACTTCGCGAGCGTGTATCCGGTGTGCGCGCCGAGCCACTTCGGCGTCGGGTTGAGCGGCGGCGAGAGCGAGAGGATGTGCGGGTTCTCGGCATCCTTCAGGATGGGCACGGCCGCGCGAGAGAGCATGAACGTGCCGCGCACGTTCACGTCCTGCATCAGGTCGTACTTCTTGGCGTTCAGGTCGAGAGAGCGCGAGAGATCGATGACGCTGGCGTTGTTGATCACGATGTCGATCCCGCCGAACTCGCCCTGCGTCTTCATGACCGCTTCGGTGATGTCATCGTCGTCGCGCACATCGCCCACGATCGGCAGCGCGTTCCCGCCGGCAGCGCGGATCTGCTCGGCGGCGGTGTGGATCGTGCCCTCGAGCTTCGGATGCGGGGTGTCGGTCTTCGCGAGCATCGCGATGTTCGCACCGTCGGCTGCTGCCCGCAGCGCGATCGCGAGGCCGATGCCACGGCTGCCGCCCGACATCAGGATGGTCTTGCCTGCAAGAGACATGGGTTCTCCTTGGTTCTCAGCCGGAACGGCGGGTTATCTCGGGGCCATGCGGATCGCACCGTCGAGGCGGATGGTCTCGCCGTTGAGGTAGCCGTTCTCGACGATCTGCTGCACGAGGGCGGCGTACTCATCGGGACGACCGAGGCGCGACGGGAACGGAACCTGCTGCCCCAGGGAATCCTGCGCGGCCTGCGGGAGGCCCATCAGCATCGGGGTCTCCATGATGCCGGGAGCGATCGTGCAGACCCGGATGCCGTAGCGGGCGAGCTCGCGCGCCACCGGGAGGGTCATGGCGTGCACGCCGCCCTTGGACGCGGAGTACGCGGGCTGGCCGATCTGGCCGTCGAATGCGGCGACGCTCGCGGTGTTGACGATGACGCCGCGCTCTTCGTCATGGGGCTCGTTCTTGGCGATCACGGCAGAAGCCTGCGAGATGACGTTGAACGTACCGACGAGGTTGATGCGGATCACGCGCTCGAAGTCGGAGAGCACGGCCGGATTGCCCTCGCGGTCGAGCACCTTCGCGGGTGGTGCGATGCCCGCGCAGTTCACGACGACGCGCAGAGGGGCGGCCGACTGCGCGGCGGCGACGGCGGCCTGCACCTCGTCGGCGCTCGTGACGTCGGCGGCGACGAACAGTCCGCCGAGCTCGTCGGCGACCTCAGCGCCCTTCGACGATGCGAGGTCGATGATCGTGACGTGGGCGCCGGCGGCGACGAGGCGGCGCGCTGTGGCGAGTCCGAGGCCCGAGGCCCCACCGGTGATGAGTGCACCCTGTCCGCTGATCTGCATCTGATGTTCTCCTTCGAACGTCGTCGCGCGACATGCATTGATGGAACGCAGTATCAGCCTACGTGGTTCCTGGTTCCACCACGACTCTGAGCGACTGCGTCGAGACCGAGCCTAGTTCCCGTCTCCCGCTCGAAGGAACGGGATAAGTCGTGGGAGTAGGATCCGGAGAATGCGCCGCTCGCCCGGGATCCACCGATCCACGGCGTCTGTCGACCGGCCGGTGATAATGCGCCTCATTACCACTGCGAGCCTGGCACTCCTGCTCCTCTTCGCCCTCACGGTGACCGCCCACAGCGATGCCGGGGAGAACGGAGCGGCTCCCTCACTCGCCGCCGCGTCCATCGAAGCGTTCGACGACGCCGTCGCCGCGGGCAACGCTGCCGCGGTGGAGAACGCTGCCGCGGTGGAGAACGCTGCCGCGGTGGACCAGGACCAGACACCGGCCGCCCTTCCGGCCACCGGGATGAGCGCCCTCGCCGGTGCCGCACTCTGCATTCTCGGGGTGCTGTGCGGCCTCGCCGCGATGCTCCTGCTGTCCCGCGTGCTCCGGCGCCCCGGACAGCTCTCGACCCTCCGGGAGAAGCCGCACGCGCGGCCCTCAGCTCCGGCTTCTCCCGTGCACCCCCGCGTGACCGCGATCTCGCTGATCCAGCTCGGTCTCTCCCGAACCTGATCGTCAACGCGCCGTCATCAGGACGACGCCTTCCGCCGGCATCGCGCGGCTCCTCGGCTTCCTGCGTCGAGTGCGCACGCCCCGGCATCCGGATCGCGCCCGCTCCCACCGGGAATCACGTGACCCCTGCGTGACGGCATCCGACGCCACGCCCGTGCTCACCACCTCGAAGGAGACCCCATGAAACGCACATCGAACGACGGCGAACCGCTCGCTCCCGACAGGCCGGGACGGTGAGCCGGCCGGTCGGCACCACCTCTCGGCATCCGGTCCGCACGACGATCGCTGTGGCGGTTCTCAGTGCCCTGATCATGTTCATCGGTGCGGAGTCGGCAGCCGCCGGCGAGCAGCGCGGTGCCGTCGACGCCCCCAGAACGGATCTTCGCTCAGCGAGTTCAACTCTGAGCCGCATAACGACGCCCGCTCCCGCTCCGACCCCGACTTCCACTCCGACCCCTGCTTCCACTCCGACCCCGACTTCCACCTCCGGCACCACCCACGTGCAGCAGAACGGCGAACAGGGGGTGCAGCGCACCGATCTCGGCTTCCTCGGCGTCGCCTTCCTCTTCGGGATCGGTTTCCTCCTCGCTGCCGGAGCGCTCGGCGTTCTCTTCTCAGGACGCGCGCGGCGTCGGCGCGACCGAGCGGAGGCCGCTGCCGGGGAAGGGGATTCCGATGTCGCGTGAGAACAATCCCCGGTATGGGATCGCCTTCGTCGTCGCCGGCATCATCGTGCTCATCGACCAGGCGAGCAAGGCCGCCGCGATCGCAGGACTCCGCCGGACGGAGCGGATACCCCTCCTGGGCGACGCGCTCGGCCTGCAACTCGCCTTCAACCCCGGCGCGATCCTGTCGCTCGGGTCAGGGGCGACCTGGTTGCTGACCGTGGTGGGGGTGGGTGCGGTGGTGGCACTGTTCGTCGCCGCGACCCGCGCCCGCACGAAGGGGCGGGCCTGGTGGCTCGGATTCATCCTCGGAGGCGCCATCGGGAACGTGCTGGACCGTCTGCTCGCACCTCCCGGGTTCGGTCGCGGTCACGTCACCGACTTCCTCGCCTACGGGAACTGGTTCATCGGGAACCTCGCCGATGTCGCGCTCGCGATCGGGGGCGTCATCCTCGTCGTCGGGCTCTGGATCGACCAGCGGGCGGCGGCGCGGACTGCGCGGACCATCGACCGGCCCGACGGCTCGCGGGAGGACGCGACCGGATGAACGACTGGATGCCCGATGCGCCGCCGACCTTCTCGGACTTCCTCACACCGGTCTTCTTCACTCCGGCCGCGGGACCGTTCCCCCTCCTGCCCCTGGTCGCGGCAGTACTGGCGGTCGCCTATCTGACCGGGGCGATCCGGTTGTGGCGGCAGCACCGTCGATGGCCCGTCTGGCGAACCGTCGTCTTCCTCCTGGGGTGTCTCGCACTCGCGGCCACCACGGGCCTCGGGGTCGAGGTGTACGGCTATGCGCTGATGTCGGTGTTCATGTTCCAGCAGCTCACCCTCATGATCGCGATCCCGCCGCTGCTGGTGCTCGGCTCACCGGGAACGCTCCTCCTGCGCGCAGTGCCGCACCGCGGGGCCGGTGCCGTCGTCCTGCGTGCCGCCCACGCCGGTCTCCGCAGCCGGATCGCCCGGTGGCTGCTGAGTCCGTGGATCGCACTGCCGGTGTATCTGATCGCGTTCTACGGGCTGTACCTGGCCGGTCTCGCTGATCGGGTGCTCGCAGCACCCGGAGGCCACCTCGCCCTGGAGGTCGGGTTCCTCGTCGTGGGCATCCTCTTCGCGATCCCCGTGCTGAGCTCCGACCCGCTTCCGGTGCGCCTCGGCCACGGCGGGCGGGCCCTCGACGTCTTCGCGGAAGCCGCCCTGCACGCGTTCTTCGGTGTCTTCCTGATGATGGCGACCACCATGCTCGTCGACTACTTCGTTGCACCGACTCTGGCACTCGGGATGGATCCGCTCGAAGACCAGCAGCTGGCCGGTGGGCTGGCATGGTCATACGGCGAAGCCCCGACCCTGCTGATGCTCGTCTACGTCATGCATCGCTGGTTCCGTGACGACACGGCCCGCGCCGCCGCCGCCGATCGCTATGCGGATGCCCACGGCACGAGCGAGCTCGACGCCTACAACGCGTATCTGCGCACCCTGCGCGACGAGAGCCGATGACGAGCTTCACGGCGGTCCCGTCGGGCAGGATGGACGGATGAGCATCCCCTCCGCCTCCCTCGACGTGCCGACGCGGGTTCGCGAACTCGCCGGCAGTGCCACACTCGTACCGGTCTGGCTCAACGGGATCGGCGGACTGACGTTCCGCACCGACGACGGTCGGTACATAAAGTGGGGCCCGCTCGACGACGAGGCGAACATGCGCGACGAAGCCGAGCGCATGCGGTGGGCACGAACGTGGCTCCCCGTCCCGGAGGTGCTCGATCAGGGTCAGGACGACACGCACGAGTGGCTCGTCACGGTCGCGATCGATGCGAGCAGTGCCGTCGACCCTCGCTGGGCCGAGCAGCCGGAGACCGCGGTACGGGCGGTCGGGGCGGGCCTTCGAGCACTGCACGACGCGCTGCCGGTGGCCGAGTGCCCGTGGGAGTGGAGCACTCAGTGGCGGATCGCCAACGCCGCCGACCGCGGCACGGTCGTGCCGGAAGAGCTGCACCAGGCACCGCCGATCGACCGGCTGGTGGTGTGCCACGGCGACGCGTGCATGCCGAACACGCTTCTCGACGCCGATGGGCGCCCTGCCGCTTTCGTCGACCTCGCCGCCCTCGGAGTCGCCGACCGCTGGGCCGACATCTCGGTGGCGTCGATGAGCACTCTGTGGAACTTCGGCACCGGGTGGGAGGACACGCTCATCGAGGCCTACGGCGTCGAACCCGACCGCGAACGACTCGAGTACTACCGGAGACTCTGGAACGAGACGTGAGCATCTCTCCCCCGTCTCCCGATCGACCCCCGGTGTTCGGCGCCGTCGTCGACGACATGACCCGGTGCGCGCACTACCGGGGCCCGACCGACATCATCGCGATCCGGTTCGCGTGCTGCGGCGACCACTACCCGTGCCACCTCTGCCATGAGGAGTCGGCGGGGCATCCGGCCGCGCAGTGGGCGCCGGATCAGCACGATACGCAGGCGATCCTCTGCGGTGCGTGCGGGTACGAGCTCACGATCGCGGAGTACTTCGCGGTGACGGCCTGCCCGCGGTGCACTGCGCTGTTCAACGAGCGGTGCGCACTGCACCGGGACCACTACTTCCAGCCGAACCCGGGCTAGCGCGAGCTAGCTCCAGACGAAGCGGAACGTGCCGAGAAGAACCGCGGCGGCGAGCGCGAGCGCCATGATCGCGATGCCACCGATCAGCGCCACCGCATCCCGCGGATGCAGCCGCGACGGACGCGACCAGGTGCGGGTGATGCCGGATCCGAAGCCGCGCGCTTCCATCGCGAGTGCCAGCTTCGAGCCGCGCCGCACCGCGAACACGAGCAGCACGAAGGCCATCGAGAAGAATCTCCGCAGCACACCCCGGTCTCCCACGCCCCGTGCACGACGGGCCAGGCTCATGGTGCGCCAGTCATCGAGGAACAGGCCCAGCATCCGCGTGCCGGCGAGGATGCCGAGCACGAAGCGGCTCGGGAGCTTCGCGACCTGGGCCAGCGCATCGGCGAGCTCGGTCGGGTCGGTGCCACCGAAGAGCAGGATCGTGGGCAGGCCGAGCGCGATCACGCGCAGGCTCACCGCAATCGCGAGCGTGATGGAGTCGTCACTGATGGTCGCGAAGCCGAACGTCCAGTAGATGTGTCCGGCCGGCTCGGCATAGAGCAGCATGCTCACGCCGGCGATCGGTGCGAAGATCGCGATCGGCAGCAGCCGCTTGAGCACCGTCGACAGACGCAGCCCGGTCAACGGCAGGCAGAGCAGCTGCAGAACGATCGCGGCGAGCGCGCTCGTGACGTCGATGGACGCGAACAGCGGCACCGACAGCAGCACTGCGAGCACCAGCTTCGTCACCGGGTTCACGCCGTCGAGCCACACCCGCCGCTCGGTCTCGACCGCCGTCACGATGCTGCCCCCAGTTCGATGCCCAGCTCGATGCGATGACCACCCAGGTGCCGGATCACGGCGTCGTCGTGCGTGACCGCGATGATCGACCGGCCTCGCGCGATCTCCTCCTGCAGCAGGGCGACGAGCGAGATCCACCCGCGACGGTCCTGCCCGAACGTCGGTTCGTCGAGCACGATCACCTCGGGCGCTCCCGCCAGCACGGTCGCGACCGATAGCCGCCGCTTCTGCCCTCCGGAGAGCGTGAACGGGTTGGCGAGTGCGAGAGGGGCGAGGCCGAGGCGCTCGAGCAGCTCGTCGACGACGGCATCCGTCTTCACACGGTCCCAGCCGAGCGCCCGAGGGCCGACGGCGAGCTCGTCGCGCAGCGTCTGGGCGAGGAACTGATGCTCCGGCTCCTGGAACACCATGCCGATACGGGTGAGCAGTTCGCGCGAGGTCCAGCGGATGGGACGCGTGCCCTTGCGCCCGGCGAGCTCAGGCGCAGACCGCACCTCACCTGACTGTTCCGGGATGAGCCCGGCGAGGGTCAGCGCGAGCGTCGACTTGCCTGCCCCGTTCGGCCCCGTGATCACGGTCGCGTTCGCCCGAGGCACCCGCAGGTCGAGTCCCGCCTGCACCACGACGCCCGGCTCCCTGGCGATCGCGAGACCAGAGGCGGTGAGCGCGTCGGGCGCCGACACCTGCTCCAGCACGGGAAGGTCGATGTCGCGGTCGGGCACCCACACTCCGGCGTCGGCGAGCACGTCGCCGTGGGCGGCGAACACCTGATCCGGCGCGCCGTCGGCCAACAGCCCGCCGTCGGCTGCGAGCACGATCACCCGGGTCATCAGATCGACCCAGATCGGCGTGCGGTGCTCGACGACGATCAGCGTCGCACCGGTGGAGGTGACCGCACGTTCGACACTCGCCCGCACCTCCCCGACGCCCTCGGGGTCGAGGTTGGCCGTGGGCTCATCGAGCAGCAGCAGTCCCGGGCGCATCGCGAGGACGCCGGCCAGCACCAGTCGCTGCTTCTGTCCGCCCGAGAGCGCCTTCGTGGGGCGCTGCAGCGGAACATCGAGCCCGACGGCGTCGAGGGCCTCGGCGACGCGGCGGGGGATCTCGGATGCCGCGACACCCAGGTTCTCGCAGCCGAAGGCGACATCGTCGCCCACCTTCGACAGGACGATGCCGGCATCCGGATCCTGCAGGACGAGTCCCACCTGACCGTGCCGCGATTCGGGAGCCGCACCGTCGATGCGCAGCGACCCCGTCCGCTCACCCTCATCGTCGTCGCCCAGCACACCGGCGAGACCGGCGAGCAGCGTCGACTTCCCCGCGCCGGACGCACCGAGCAGCAGCACACGCTCACCGGGTTCGATCGTGAACGAGACGTCAGCGACGGCGGGGCGCTTTCGACCGGCGTACCGCCAGCCCCAGCCCGCAGCCTGCACGCGGGCCGGGGAGGCGAAGGTCACGCTCAGACCTCGCGCACGTGCTCTCGCCCGACGGCGAAGCGGTTGAGTGCACCGGTGACGGCGAGGGCGCGCACGAGCAGCCAGCCGACCACGCCCGCCAGGATCGCGCCGGAGACGATCACGCTGACCAGGTAGATCGTGTTGAACTCGACCGACTTCAGGATGTTGGGCGAGCTGCCGTAGAACAGCTCGAACACCCATGCGGCGACCGCGGCTCCGACTCCGGCCAGCGCGGCGACCGCGATCCCGAAACGACGGTAGAAGAACAGGGCGAAGATGATCTCCGCGCCGAGGCCCTGCACGATGCCCGACAACACGGTCGAGATGCCCCACACGTTGCCGATCAGCATCGACACGATCGCGGCGACCAGCTCGACGACCAGCGCGGCACCCGGCTTGCGGATCACGAGGCCACCGACCACGCCGCCGAGCAGCCAGATGCCCACGGCGATGCCGCCGAGGCCGGGCGTCAGAGCGTCGGCCGCGCCGAACCAGGCGTAACCGATCGTGTTCCAGCCCCAGAACACGAGACCGATCGCGACGCCGAGAACCGCGGCGACGACGATGTCGACGACGCGCCAGCGCCAGATCGATGTGCGGTGGATGCCCGTCGCGGCGGCGGATGCCTGCTGCGCGGATGTGGACGTAGGCGTACTCATCTGAACTCCTCCCTGCGCTGGCATTACCCAGATCAGGTTCGACGGTCGAAGCGCGATTCGCTCCCTCTCAGCCCGGCTCGCCGGACTCCCGTGGTTGTGCTGATGATCTTACCGCCGGCGACACCCGCACGGCGACAAGGCCATGCGCCGCGGAACTCGCCCGGGATTGGGTACCGTAAACGAGTGACCGCAACAGACCCCGCCGACGAGGCGACGGGCGTCGTCAGCGACGACGGCCCGGCGACCGCCGCCCCCTCCGGACCTGTCGATGCTGCGACAGGCGGTTCGGTGCTGACGGCCGAGCAGACGTCGACGCGCGCGCTCGCGCCGGAGTCCGTGATCGCGCCGGAACCGGTGATCGCCCCCGAGCCGGTGACGCCCGCTCTGACCAAGCCACCGTTCATCCCGAAAGAGCGCATCGTCCAGGACGACCCTGACGAAGCGAGCGCCCTCCTGGATCCGGCCTCACCCCGATGGGCGGATGACTCGACCACTGCCACCGCTCTGACGTGGGTCGATACTGCAACGGTCGCCACGCACACCGGCACCGCGACTCTCGACGAGACCTCCGAGAGCGAGAAGGCGCCGGGGCTGATGCGCGGGGCACGCCTTCGTCCCGCGATCGCCCGCCCTGGTGTCCTCGTGCCGCTCGGCACGCTCGTCGGCCTCGTCGCCGTCTACACCGGCACGACGCTGCTCTGGCCACTCCACGAGGTGCCGCCGACGGTACAGTCCGTTGAGATCACGACCGCCCCCGCTCCCGCAGCCACCGTCACCTGGCCGGCACAGGGCGCGGGAGCCGTCGGCATCGCCGGGCTGAGCACCGCCGCATCGGTCCCCGACCCCGTGAGCATCGCGAGCATCACGAAGGTCGTGAGCGCTCTGATGGTGCTCGACCGGATGCCGCTCGCGCTCGGCGAGCAGGGTCCCGAGTTCTCGTTCACCCGCGCCGACAGCGTGAAGTACTGGGACTATCGGCGCAGCGACCAGTCCGCTCTCGATGTGCCGATCGGCGGGGTGCTGACGGAGTACCAGCTGCTGCAGGGCACGCTCCTGGGCTCGGCCAACAACTACATCGACCGCCTGGCTTCCGAGATCTGGGGCTCAGAGAGGGAGTTCGCGACGGCCGCAGAAGTCTGGCTGCGCGAGCGTGGTCTCACCGGAATCACTGTGGTGACCCCCTCGGGCTTCGACGAGCGCAACGTCTCCACTCCCGAGGCCCTGGTCGCGCTCGGCGAGCGGGCGATGCAGAATCCGGTGTTCGCAGAGATCGTCGGCACCAAGTCCGTCGATCTTCCGGGCGCCGGCACCGTGGTCAACACGAACGGGATGCTCGCCGACCCGGGCGTCGTCGGCATCAAGACCGGCACCCTCGTCGGCTGGAACCTGCTCACCGCGAAGGATGTGACCGTCGGGGACACGACCGTGCATCTCTTCGCCGCGGCCCTGAACCAAGACGACAACGAGCAGCGGCTCGCCCTCACTCGTTCCCTGTTCGCTGAGACGGAAGCGGCGTTGGAGGCTCAGGATCCGGCGGTCGCCAAGAGTACGGTCGTCGGCCAGGTCACGACGCTCTGGGGCGACGAAGTCGACATCATCACCGAGGCCGATGCCGATGTGGTGCTGTGGAACGGCGCCACCGCCACGGCGACCGCGGCGTTCGACCTCGGTGACGAGCGCGCGCAGGACGGCACCGTCGGCACGCTCACCGCTGCCGGTCCGCTCAACACCGCGACGATCCCGCTGGTTCTGGCGGAAGACGTCGAGGGGCCGAGCCCCTGGTGGCGTCTGACCCACCCGCTGGAATTGCTCGGCATCACCGCCGAACGCTCCTGACGCACCGCGCTGGGCACCGGCGAGCACGGCGCTGCGGCGCCCGATCTCGCTCCCGACACGGCGCCTTCCAGCCGCTGACCGGACACAGCACGACGCCCCACCCCGCGTGAGCGGAATGGGGCGTCGTCCTGCGATACGCGGGATCAGGAACGGTGGCCGGAGCCGTCCGCACCGTCTTCCAGCACGGCCTGCGCTGCCGCGGTCTCGGCACCGGGCACCTGAGCGCCGACCGACGCGCCCGCCACGGCTGCCGCAGCTTCGGCCGCCGTGCCGTCGGCGTTGCTCGCGTCGCCCGTGACGACGACCGGCGTCGTTCCGGTGAGCGCATCTTCGGCGTCGATGTCTGTCGCCGCCTGCTCGAACTGCGACTGGTACAGACGCCAGTAGGCGCCCTGCGCGGTGATGAGCTCGTCGTGCGTGCCCTTCTCGACGATGTCGCCGTGCTCCATCACGAGGATGAGGTCGGCGTCGCGGATGGTCGACAGACGGTGCGCGATCACGAACGACGTGCGTCCTTCACGGAGCGCGGCCATCGCGTGCTGCAGCAGCAGCTCGGTGCGGGTGTCGACAGCCGATGTCGCCTCATCGAGGATGAGGATCGAAGGCTGAGCGACGAACGCCCGCGCGATGGTGATGAGCTGACGCTCACCCGCCGACACGTTCGCGGCATCCTCGTCGAGCACCGTGTCGTAACCCTCGGGGAGGGCGTGCACGAAGCGGTCGACATAGGTCGCCTTGGCAGCGGCGAGAACCTCTTCGTCGGTCGCGGTGGAGCGGCCGTAGCGGATGTTCTCGCGGATGCTGCCTGCGAACAGCCACGGGTCCTGCAGCACCATGCCGGTGCGAGAGCGCAGTTCGTCGCGCGTCACCTCGGCGATGTCCTGACCGTCGAGCATGATCCGTCCGCCGCTGAGCTCGTAGAAGCGCATGATCAGGTTGACCAGCGTCGTCTTGCCCGCACCGGTCGGACCGACGATCGCGACGGTCTGCCCCGGCTCGACCCGGAACGACAGATCCCGGATGAGCGGACGCTCCGGCGTGTAGGAGAACGCGACGTTCTCGAACTCGATGACGCCCTTGCCCTCCGTGAGCTCGGGAGCATCGGCGTCGTCCGCCTCCTGCTCATCCGCGTCGAGCAGCTGGAAGACCCGCTCGGCCGATGCCGTGCCGGACTGCACCACGGCAGCCATGCCCCCCAGCTCGGACAGCGGCTGCGTGAACTGCTGCGAGTACTGGATGAACGCCTGCACGTCACCGAGACGGAGCTGACCGTTCGCGACCATCAGACCACCGAGCACCGCGATGCCCACGTAGCTGAGGTTGCCGACGAACATCATGGCCGGCATGATGACGCCGGACAGGAACTGGGCCTTGAAGCTCGCCTGGAACAGTTCTTCGTTCTCGACCTGGAACTTGTCCAGCGCGTCCTTCTCGCGTCCGAAGACCTTCACCAGCGCGTGACCGGAGAATGCCTCCTCGACGCGGGCGTTCAGCCGACCGACCTTGCGCCACTGGGTGCCGAAGGCCTTCTGCGAACGCGGTCCGATGATGCCGAAGATGATGCCCATGAGGGGCAGCGTGACGAGAGCCACGAGGGCCAGCTGCCACGAGATCGAGAACATCATCACGAGCACGCCGATCACGGTGAGCACCGAGGTGAGAGCACCGGAGAGCGACTGCTGCATCGTCTGCGTGATGTTGTCGATGTCGTTCGTGACGCGCGAGATCAGCTCACCGCGCTGCACCTTGTCGAAGTACGCCAGCGGCAGGCGGTTGATCTTCGCCTCGACCGACTCACGCAGTCGCCACATGGTGCGCACCATGATCACGTTGATGACGTAGCCCTGGATCCAGGTGAGGAAGGCAGCCGCGACGTAGATCGCGAGCACCGCGGCGATGACCAGCCGCAGCGCGTCGAAGTCGATGCCCTGGCCGACCGTGAAGTCGCCCAGCGCTCCGACCTGATTCGCGAAGTCGTCTTGCCCTCCGGCTCGCAGCGCCTCGACGACGACGTCTTGCGACGTGCCGGCGGGGAAGCCGGGGAAGCCATCGGTCGGCTGTCCGAGCTGGATGGAGATGAAGCCCTTGTAGACGAGGTTGGTCGCCTCCGCGAGCACCTTGGGCGCCGCGACCGTCAGGACCACACCGATCGCACCCAGGATCGACACGAAGACGAACCAGATGGCCGACGGCTTCAGCAGCCCGATCATGCGCGCGAAGCTGGGGCCGAAGTTGTCGGCCTTGCCCGGTGCGACGCTGTCCCAGTCTCCGGAGTTCTGACGCGCCTGCTCAGCGAGCTCGGCCTCGTACTTCTCCTCGGCGCTCAGCTCGACCTCGGCCACTGCTGCCTTGCCGCGGCCGCGGCCGCGCTTGACCTTGCCCTGTTCGTTGTTCTGCTCGCTCATGCGTCCACCCCCAGCTGCGATTCGACGATCTCTCGGTAGGTGTCGCTCGTCTCGAGCAGCTCCTCGTGAGTGCCGACACCGACCATGGTTCCGCCTTCGAGCACGACGATGCGGTCGGCATCGGTGATCGACGAGACGCGCTGGGCGACCACGATCTTCGTGACGTGCGGGAGCTCCCGCCACAGCGCCTGACGCAACCGGGCGTCGGTGGTCAGGTCGAGGGCGGAGAACGAGTCGTCGAAGACGAGGATCTGCGGCTGATGCACGATCGCACGCGCGATGGCGAGACGCTGACGCTGACCGCCGGAGACGTTCGTGCCGCCCTGGGCGATACGGGACTCGAGGCCGTCGGGCATCTCCTCGACGAAGTCGCGACCCTGCGCGATGTCGAGCGCGTGCCAGAGCTCTTCGTCTGTGGCCTCTTCACGGCCGTAGCGCAGGTTCGACGCGACGGTGCCGGTGAAGAGGAACGGACGCTGCGGCACCAGGCCGATGCTGTCCCACAGCGACTCGACGTCGGCCTCGCGCACATCGGTGCCGCCGACATGGACGGAACCACCGGAGACGTCGAACAGACGCGGGATGAGCGAGACGAGCGTCGTCTTGCCCGAGCCGGTCGATCCGACGATGGCGACGGTCTCACCAGGCTCTGCGGCGAAGCTGATGCCGGTGAGCACCGGAGAGTCGGCACCCGGGTAGGTGAACTCGACGTCGTCGAGCGCCACGGATCCGGGGACCGGGAACTCGGTGACGCCGTTCTCCGGGCGCAGCAGCGTGGACTCGGAGTCGAGCACCTCGCCGATGCGCTCGGCCGACACGGCAGCACGAGGGATCATCATCGCCATGAAGCTCGCCATGATGACGCCGCCCATGATCTGGCCGATGTACTGCATGAAGGCGAACAGCGTGCCGACCTGCACCGTGCCGTTGTTGACCTCGATGCCGCCGAACCAGATGACGGAGACGACCGTGACGTTGAGGATGAGCATGAACAGCGGGAACAGCAGCACGAACAGCGAGCCGACCTTGCGGCCGACGTCCATGATGTCGGTGTTGGCTCCGCGGAAACGCTCTTCTTCGATGCGCTCACGCACGAACGCGCGCACGACGCGGACGCCCGTGAGCTGCTCGCGCATGATGCGGTTGACGTTGTCGAGCTTGCCCTGGTAGCTGCGGAACAGCGGCACCATGCGCCCGATCACGAGCGCGGCGAGGATCAGCAGCAGCGGCACCGAGACGGCGATGAGCCAGCTGAGGCCGACGTTGGTCTGCACGGCGAAGATGATGCCGCCGATCGCGAGCAGCGGCGCGGTGACGAGCATGGTGGCGCCCATCATGGCGAGCATCTGCACCTGCTGCACGTCGTTCGTGTTGCGCGTGATGAGCGAGCCGGCGCCGAACTGCGAGACCTCGCGCTCGGAGAACCCGCTCACCTTGCCGAAGACGTCGGCGCGGATGTCACGGCCGGCACCCATCGCGGCGCGCGCCGCGAAGAAGGTCGCCGTGATCGAGGCGATGATCTGGCCCAGCGACACGGCGAGCATGAACAGACCGGTGCGCCAGATGTATCCGGTGTCACCCTGGGCGACGCCCTTGTCGATGATGTCGGCGTTCAGGCGCGGGAGGTAGAGGGTCGCGGCGACACTGGCGAGCTGGAAGACCAGCACGGCCAGCAGCAGCCACCGGTATCGAGAGAGATAGCGGACGAGGATTTTTCCCAGCACAGGCGGACTTTCTAGGAAGGATGGAACGGCGGATTTCTCGGCAGACGGATGCCGACCGACAATCGGCCACAAGACAGAGTGCCACGAACTGCGGACATTCGGATCCCCCTCACGGCGGACCTTCGCTGACAGCGAACCTCTTCCCGCCCCGATCAGCGGTTTCTGCACGCGGGTGAACAACAGAGGGAGGGAATCTCAGGAATATCTTGTATTTACTCGCTGATACAATTTGTGTTAGACATGTGACACAAAGAAGAACGGACGCCACATGCCTGTGACCATCGCCTCCCCGACCGTGCTCGGCCCCTGGTTGAATGATCCCGCACAGTTGCTGGGGGCCATCCTCTCGATGCCGTGGGTATCACTGTTCCTCGCGGCGATCATCGCCGTCGGCATCGTCGCCTCTCCCCGCTGGCGCGCGCGTCAGGAGAGCAGCGTGCGGCTTCCCTCGACGTTGTCCGGCGCGGTCGCCACCCGCCACGCACCCGAGCATCGGACGCTCGGCGTCGCGGCGATCGCGGTCATCGCCGTCTTCCTCGCCGAGAACCTGATCACCGGCTACGCCCTGAACCTCAACGGCGTCGTGTCCTGGTGGCGGTACGCGACGCCCGTGTTCACGGCATCCATCGGCATCGGAGTCCTTCTGGCGCTCATCTCCGCACGAGGCAGCACCCGACCTGAGCGCCCGGTCCTCTCCTCACGCCGCACCTGGCTCACTTTCAGCCCGCGCATCGGCTCCGTGATCGCGACCTCCGCACTGCTCGCCCTCATCGCCACCTCGGTCGCCGCGGGCATGGCCTCTTCACGCATCGGGGACGGCCCCTACGTCTACCTCGAGATCAGCATTCCTAACGAGTCGATCGACCCGATCCGTCCCTGGTTCTACGGGTGGGCCTACGGCATCCCCGTCCTGATCTGCACCGCCGCCCTCATCGCGGTGGCCGTGGCCGCGCTGCATGCCAACGCGGCGCGCCCGTTCCTCCGCCCCGAAACGGTCGTCGCCGAGCAGCGCGAACGTCACGACATCGCGACGGGGGTCACGCGGATCGTGGCGTCCAGCGCCCTGCTCGCCCTCGCGGGGGCGTGGCGGTTCATCGCCGAGGCCGGTTCGATCAGCGGGCTCAGCATCGATGGCGACGGCGGCAGCGACTCGTACGAGGCCTTCTGGAGATACGGCGAGATCGCCGCCGTCGGCGGCTGGCTGGCTCCCGCGCTGGAGATCACGGCATTCGTGCTGCTGCTCATCGTGACGGCGCAACTGGGGTACGTCCCGCGAACGGATGCTCCGGTCGAGAGCGTTGTGGACGAGGAGGCCGCACGATGAGCCCGAATCCGAAGCTGTCGCCCGCCGACGAGGCGAACCCGGCGCTGGGCATCTACCGCCAGCTGCGCGGACTCATCGTCTCCGGGCAGCTCGGCGCGGGTGAGCGGCTGCCGACCGTCCGCCAGACGGCGAGCGATCTCGGAGTGGCTCCGGGCACCGCCGCCCGCGCCTACAAGATGCTCGAGGCAGAAGGCCTCGTGGTCTCGCGCACGGCCGCAGGCACGAGAGTCGCCGAGTCGGCCGGCGTGCTCCCCGCATCCGTGATGCGGCGCATCCGTGAGCTCGTCGATGAGGCCGGGACCGCCGACGCCGATCCGGATGACGTCATCGATGTGCTCCGGACGATCTGGCAGCGACGCTCGAACCCCGAGGCGGCGGCCGATGCCCAGAACTAGAACTAGAGCGAGAACGAGAAGACGATGCCGATCGATCAGGCCGATCGCGGGGCCACCCGGAGCCCGCTCACGACAATGGCGCGATTGATCGCGTTGTAGGCCACACACAGCCACGAGAGCGCCGCGAACTCCTTCTCGGTGAAGACGGCCAGCGCACGACGGCCGAGATCATCGGAGATCGCTCCGGAGGGGATGTGCACGAACGCCTCCGCGATCTCGAGGGCGACCCGCTCACGTTCGCTGAACACGCCGCTCTCCCGCCAGGTGGCGAGTTGCAGGAGCGTGTCGGGCTCCACACCGGCAGCGATCGCGTCTTCCGCGTGTGCGCGGTTGCAGTACGCGCATCCGTTCAACTGCGACGTGTACACGGTCGTCAGTTCCTTCAACCTGTCATCGATGCCGTTGGCCGCGCAGGCCTCGTCGACGGAGTCCGAGAAGGCGTCGAGCGCGCTGTAGGTGTCCGGCTGCGCTTTGAGGAGATTCACTGTGAAAGACGTCATGCCCCAGACGCTACGCAAGCCCGCCTACCGCAGCCCCCGGATACTCCTTACAAAGCGGTGACTTCGCCCACACGCCGCTCCGAGCTCAGAACAGCGACGGCTGCGGAACGTAGGTGCGCGCGGGGGCACCAGCATCCGGAGCGAGCTCCGCCAGGGTCGGCGGGTCCCACTTCGGGTTGCGGTCCTTGTCGACCAGCTGCGCCCGGATGCCCTCGACGAGGTCGGGATGCTCGTTCACGAACCACAGCACCCGGCGGTATTCACCCTCCAACGCGGCGCGGAGCCCTGGCAGCTCGCGCGCCTCTCGGACGGCATCGAGTGTGACGGTGAGCCCGGTGGGTGCGAGCCCTTCCAGAAGATCCGCGGTGGCCGCGGCCTCCGTGGTCCCCTGCGCGTGCAACCGCTCGACGATCTCGGTCACGGTAGGAGCGGAGAACGCCTCGTCGATCCATTCCCGCGATGCCGGCAGCTGCGTGGGCTCGGGGGTCTCATCGAAGAGCAGCACGATCTCGCTCGGCCCGGTCGGGTCGGCACGGAAGGCGAGGGCCTCGCTCAGCGCTTCGAGGCGGTCGGACGGCACGAAGTGGTCGGCGAACCCCAGGTACACGGCATCCGCGCCGCTCATGGTCGCCCCGGTCAGTCCGTAGTATTCGCCGAAGCGCCCCGGGGCGCGGCCGAGCAGCCAGGTGCCACCGACATCGGGCGTGAACCCGATGCGGGTCTCCGGCATCGCGAGCTTCGAACGTTCGGTGACGATACGGATCGCCGCATGACCGGCCAGCCCGATTCCGCCACCCATGGTGATGCCATCGGCGAAGGCGACGACCGGCTTGGGATACTCCGCGATCATCGCGTTCAACGCGTACTCGGCTCGGAAGAACTCAGCAGTCTGATCGGCCTGCCCCGCGACGATCTGGGCATGCAGTGCGCGCACGTCGCCGCCCGCGCACATGCCCCGCTCGCCGGCCCCGTCGAGCAGCACGATCTGCACGTCGGTGTCGTCGCGCCAGGCGTTCAACGTCTCGGTGAGGCTCTCGATCATGTCGACGTCGAGCGCGTTGATCGCCTCCGGGCGGTTGAGAGTGAGCCGCCCCAGGGCCCCTTCGGTGCGGACGAGGACGCGGGATGCAGCGCGAGAATCGGTCACGCTGGCCAGGCTACCCCTTTCGACAAAGGGCGGTATTCCGCGCGAAATGCGGGATCCGACAGGCTTTTCCGGCAGGATAGGGAGGAACTGTTCAAATGCGACGAGAGGTCACGGATGCCTGAAGGACAGGTGCTCGAGTTCACGCACGTGACGAAGCACTTCAATGAGGTGACCGCTGTCTCGGACTTCTCGGCGCGCGTCGAGCCGGGAGCCGTCACCGCCTTCCTCGGCCCGAACGGAGCCGGCAAGACCACGACGCTGCGCATCCTGCTCGGTCAGGTGCGCGCCACATCCGGCACCGCGACGATCGGAGGCACGGCCTACGCCGAGCTCCGCCAGCCGCTGCGCACGATCGGCGCCGTGCTCGAGGAGACGGTCTACCGTCCTCGCCGCACTGCCGAACGCCAGCTCACCATCGCCGCCAAGGCGAACGGCATCCCGCTGGCGCGAGTGGGCGAAGTACTCTCCCTGGTCGGACTCGATGGCGAAGGCGACTCACGGATCGGTGGCTTCTCGCTCGGCATGCGCCAGCGGCTGAGCGTCGCCCATGCACTCCTCGGCGACCCCGGTGCTCTCGTCTTCGACGAGCCGGCCAACGGGCTCGACCCCGAAGGAATCCGCTGGATGCGGCTCCTGATGCGCCGCCTCGCCGACGAAGGACGCACGGTTCTCGTGTCGTCGCACGTGCTCAGCGAGGTCGAACAGGTCGCCGACAACGTGCTCGTCCTGTCGAAGGGGCAGCTCGTGCTGGCCAGCGGCATCGAGACACTCGCCGACCCGAAGGGCGGTGGCTCGGTGATCGTCGACGCCGCCGATCGCGGTGCACTCACCGCGGCCTTGTCCGCGGCCGGATTCGACATCGAGGTGCTGCGTTCCGGCCTGACCGTCCGCGGCGGAGACGCCGGCACGGTCGGAGCAGTCGCAGCCGACGCCGGTATCGCCCTGAGCACCCTCGTGCAGCGTGGGCCGACGCTTGAAGACGTCTTCATCGACCTGATGCGCGGCGGCAGACTCGCGCCGTCGACCGAGCCTGTCGCGCCGCAGCTCGCCGCGCCGGCTCCCGCCGAGGTCACGCCCACCGAACCCGCCTCTGCGTCCGAGCCCGCCTCGGCCCCGGTCGAGTCCGTGGTCGCCATCCCGGTCGCCGCTGCTGCCGCATGGGCAGCTGAGGCTGCTGCCGCTCCGGCGGATGAGGCCGTGGCTGATGACCTCGCCGCGAGCGTTACCGGTGGCGAGGCCGCCGCTGAGGAAGTCGTCGTCGAGGACGTGATCATCGAGGACGTGATCGTTGAGGACGTGATCGTCGACGAAGAAGCGCCCGCAGACGAAGCTCCCGCGGCAGACGCCACCGAAGACGGCACTGAACACGGCACTGAAGACGGCACTGACGAAGAAGCGTCGGCCGAGGCTGACTCGACCGACGCGGACGCATCCGACTCAGACGCTGCACCGGTCGACGAAGCTCACGCCGAAGGCGAGCAGGAGCGCGACGCCCAGACGGACGAAGCCCCAGCCGAAGAGACGCCGGCTCGGTCGTTCGACGAGATCCTGTTCGGTTCCGCAGCACCCGCCGCAGCTGGCGAGGCCACGACGCCCAGCGACGACGACCATGCCGGTGTCGAAGACCATGCCGGTGACGACGACCACGCCGGTGTCGAGGTCTTCGCCGATCTCAACGGCACCGGCGCCTCAGACACTGAGGATGCGGTTCCCGACGCTGAGGATGCGGTTCCCGATGCTGAGGAAGCATCCGAGAACGACCCGCGGTCGGCTGCCGTCAGCTCCATGCTCGCTGCAGCTGCACGCGCGTACTACGAGGACGAGCCGAAGGACTACCCGCTGAGCGCGGAAGACCAGGCCTCGGAAGACGGCTCCACTGAGGAGGGCGCACACTGGACCGTCGCGTCCACCGGCGTCATCGACACCGTTCCGCTGGCCGAATCAGCGGAGGCAGTCTCCGACGAGCACAGTTCCGAAGAGCAGAGCTCCGACGAGCACAGTTCCGAAGTGAACACCTCCGAAGAGAACAACTCAGACGTGAACACCTCAGAAGAGCACGCCTCAGAAGAGCAGAACTCTGACGAGCTCGGTTCCGAAGTGAACACCTCAGAAGAGAACAACTCAGACGAGAACACCTCGGAAGAGGACAGCTCGGAAGAGGACAGCTCGGAAGAGGACAGCTCGGAGGGATCCGTCGCGGCTGATGAGACCGACGCCGAGAACCGCGACGAGCACGTCGACGAGACCGACGGCGAGAACCACCCCGACGGTGAGAACCACCCCGACGGTGAGAACCACCCCGACGGTGAGAACCACTCCGACGGCGAGAACCACCACAGCTAAAGATCCTGCTGACGAGAACGCCCTCCGGACCTACGGGTCACGGAGGGCGTTCGTCGTTCCGGGGCGTCGTGCCGGCGAATGGATCTCGCTCCGTGGCGAGTCAGGCAGGCCGGGGGCGGATGACGGGTCGGCGGCTGCCCTTCGATGTGGGCACCGGCGAGGTCGCGACGATCTCCTCGACGCTCGCCGGCTCGGTCGAGACGTCGAGTCGCAGCGCCTGCGTGAGGGCCAGCCCATGTCGCGTGGTGAGGATCAGCCGGCGGTACTGCTCGTCGCCTTCGAGGTCGATCACGACGCTCGGGCGACGGCGGCGGATCAGCACGAAGTCGAGGCTGCCCGCGGCCTTCCAGCTGCCGGCGGCGAGAACACCGGGGATGTGCGTCCCGGGGTTCGGGACTCCGCGGAGCCAGGTCCAGGCGTCTTCCGTCAGCTGCACCTTCGCGATGGTGTCGCGCGAGATCCGGAGGTTGTCGCGGTGGAAGGTGGCGGCACGTTCGATCGGCGAGAGCACGACCTCCAGTTGCGTCTGGTCCAGCAACAACGTCACCATGTCACCCAGTCTGCCAGCGCCGCCCTGCCAGTTGTCTGGAAGTTGTTCACAGGAACACAACGATCCCTTGTCGGTTGGCACCAGTCATCAAGATTCCCCATTCCACATTCGAATATATGTACTATACTCGATCCATGGCCGCCATCGCGAACGACATCGAGCACTGCGCGGCGCTGCTCGATGCGTGGGTCGAGAAGCGTCGCCTGATCGCAGCGCTCGAAGCCGAGGCTTCAGCTCTCCTCGCCGACCGCATTCGGGTGCTCGACGACGATGTGCGCGAGCAGCCGCAGCATCGTGAGTCGATCCGTCGATCGATGATCGCCGAGTACTCCGCGGCCGGTCGCATGTCGAAGGGCAGCGTCGAGTACGCGTTCGCAGATGCCCTGTTCCTCGAAGCAGAGCATCCTGTCGTGCAGCAGGCTTTCCGCGACGGTGCGATCAGCGGCGCTCATGTCCGAGAGATCGTGCGAGCGGGGATGGTGGTTCGCCAAGCTGTCCGCGACGGTCGTGCCGTCGCGGAGACCCTCGCGCTCTACGACGCAGCCGCCCTGGTCGTGGCTGAGCACGACTCGCCCGCTCGCACACGAGCGGCAGTACGGCAGATCGCTTCGTCTCTCGCCGGCGAGACGATGCTCGAGAGGCACCGGCGCGCCCGCGGCGAACGGTCGGTCACGGTGCGTTCTCTCGACGACGGACTCGCGATGCTTCAGATCGTGCTCCCCGAACACCTCGCCCATGCGATCCTCGATCGCCTGACCCGACTCGCGCAGCACGTCGTCAAGACACTCACCGACCGTGGTCTTCATACCGACTGTGATCCTCACGGAAGCGCAGCGCCGATGCTCTCTCCGGATGAGCTCGACTCGGGCACCAACCCGATCTTCCTGCAAGATCTGGCGGCGGATGACACCCTCCGCGATGCTCCTGCTCTCAATCACTATGCGCTCGGCACCCACCGTCTCGACGACTCCTGGCTCGACGCGCACGTCATCTTCAGCGAGGGCGACACCTTCACCACCGATCCGTCGCACAGCGCGGAGCACATCGCGGCCGACGAACGCGGCATCGATGCGGTTCGCGCCGATCTGCTGAGCGACCTGCTCCTCACCAGCGACCCGTCCGCGGCGAGCGGTACCGGGCTGGAGAACATCCAGGCCCGCATTCAGGTCACGGTCGCCGCCGGCACTCTGATCGGAGCCGACGACCGGGCGGCCGAACTCGACGGCATCGGCCCGCTTCACCCCGACATCGCTCGCGATCTCGCCGGGTGCAACGGCGGGTGGGCGCGACTCTTCCTCGACCACGCGGGGATGGTGACCGCCACGTCTGCCTACACTCCGACGGCGGCGATGCGCCGGCATCTCCAGGCCCGCGACCAGCACTGTCGATTCCCCGGGTGCCGCACACCCGTCCACCGCTGCCAGGTCGACCACAATCACGACCATGCCAGGGGCGGGAAGACGTCGATCGACAACCTCAGCCACTTCTGCGTAGGGCATCATGCCCTCAAGCATCCTGACGTCGACGAAAAGCACCGGTGGCATGCGCGACAACTCACCGGTGGAGATATCGAGTGGATCAGCCCGCTCGGTCGGATCTACACCGATGCGTCACCGCGTCGCGTCATGTTCGTCTGAGCACGCGTCTTCCGAAGGGACGAAGAGCAGAACTGCACGCTCCCTGGCGCGACGACAGCCTGGTCACCAGGGCAGCTGATTAGGCGGTAGCGGTAGCGGCTGCGGCAGCAGCCACGGGAAGCGCGGCCTCGATGTGCTGCAGCTCCTCCTCGCCGTGTGCGGCGGTGAGGAACCATGCCTCGAACACGCTCGGCGGGAGAGCCACGCCCTGCTCGCGCAGCGAGTGGAAGAACGGAGCGTAGCGGAACGACTCCTGCGCCTGCGCTTCGGCGTAGTTCCTGGGTGCCGAGGCGCGGAACGACGCGCTGAACAGGTTGCCTGCTCGCGCGACCGCGTGGGTGACCCCCGCCGCCGTGAGTGCGGCATCGAGAGCGCTCGACACGCGTGCGGACGCCGCGTCCACCGTCGCGTACACCTCCGGCGTCGCGAGCCGCAACGTCGCAAGACCTGCAGCGACCGAGAGCGGGTTCCCGGAGAGCGTGCCTGCCTGGTAGACCGGCCCGAGCGGAGCGAGCAGATCCATGACGTCGGCGCGACCACCGAGCGCGGCCAACGGCATCCCGCCGCCGACGACCTTGCCGAAGGTGAAGATGTCCGGAAGGTAGTCCTCGCCTGCCGCAGCCTGCAGACCCCAGAAGCCCGCCGGGTGCACGCGGAATCCGGTGAGCACCTCGTCGAGGATCATCAGGGCGCCGTGCGCGTGCGCCGTCTCGGCGATCAGGCGGTTGAAGCCGGGGAGCGGAGCGACGACGCCCATGTTCGCGGCCGAGGCTTCGACGATGACGGCGGCGATGCTCTCACCGTGCTCGGCGAACACCGCGGCGAGAGCCTCCGGGTCGTTGTAGCCGATCACGAGCGTCTGGGCCGCGATCGGGGCCGGGACCCCCGCAGAACCGGGGAGCGCCAGCGTGGCGACACCCGAGCCCGCCTCGGCGAGCAGTCCGTCGGAATGACCGTGGTAGTGCCCGGCGAACTTCACGAGCAGGTCGCGACCGGTCGCGCCCCGCGCGAGGCGGATCGCCGTCATCGTCGCCTCGGTCCCGGTCGACACCAGGCGCACACGTTCGATGGGCCGGATCTCGCCGAACCGCACGCGGTTGGCGATCAGCGACGCGAGCTCGACCTCACCCTCGGTCGGAGCGCCGAACGACAGACCGCGCGACGCAGCTTCCTGCACCGCGGCGACGATCTCCGGGTGCGCATGTCCGAGGAGAGCAGGACCCCACGAAGCCACCAGGTCGACGTACTCGCGACCTGCGGCATCCGTCACCGTCGCGCCCTTCGCCGACGCGAGGAACCGCGGCGTCCCACCGACCGAACCGTAAGCGCGCACCGGAGAGTTCACTCCACCGGGGATCACCGCGCGGGCAGCGGAGAACAGGTCGTCATTGCGGTCGGTCATGAAGGAGAGCTCCTCGGAGAAGTCAGTCGCGCAGCCAGCCGGCCGCTTCGGTGGCCCAGTAGGTGAGCACCGCGTCGGCACCCGCACGGCGGATGGAGAGAAGGGATTCGAGGATGGCCGCGCGACGGTCGATCCACCCGTTCGCACCGGCGGCCTCGATCATCGCGTACTCGCCGGAGACCTGATATGCCCACACCGGAATACTCACGGTGTCGCGCACCTCGCGCAGCACGTCCAGGAACGCCATCGCCGGCTTCACCATCACGATGTCGGCGCCCTCGGCCTCATCGACGACAGCCTCACGCACACCCTCGCGCCGGTTGCCGGGGTCGAGCTGATACGTGCGGCGGTCACCCTTGAGCTGAGAGTCGACGGCCTCGCGGAACGGTCCGTAGAAGGCACTCGCGTACTTCGCCGCGTAGGCGAGCAGTAGTGTGTCGGTGAAGCCCTCGGCGTCGAGCGCCTTGCGGATGACTGCGACCTGGCCGTCCATCATCCCGGACAACCCCAGCATCTGCGAGCCGGCACGAGCCTGGGCGAGCGCCATGGACGTGTACCGCTCGAGCGTGGCGTCGTTGTCGACTGAGCCGTCGGCTGCGAGCACACCGCAGTGACCGTGATCGGTGAACTCATCCAGACACAGATCGGTCTGCACCACGAGCGCGTCGCCGACCTCGGCGGCCAGCGCCTCTGTCGCCACGTTCAGGATGCCGCGCGGATCATCGGCACCCGACCCCACGGCGTCGCGCACTGCCGGCACGCCGAACAGCATCACGCCACCGACACCGGTCTCCGCGGCCTCGACCGCTGCCGCACGCAGCGAGTCGAGCGAATGCTGGGCGACGCCGGGCATCGACCCGATCTGCACGGCCTGGTCGATGCCTTCGCGCACGAAGAGGGGCAGCACGAGTTGACGCGGCTGCAGCGACGTCTCACGCACGAGATCGCGAACGGCCCGGGACTGACGCAGTCGCCTCAGCCGGACATCGGGGAAGCTCACGGCGCGAACTCGTCGGCCGCGTGCGGGAGGGTGAAGTGCGAGACGGCATCGATCAGGGCGTCGATGGTCTGACGATCGGCGACCACCGACACCGGAAGTCCGGCGCGCTGGGCATCGTTCGCGGTCCGTGGTCCGATCGCCGCGAGCAGCGTCTCATCGGGGATCTCCGGGAACTGCTCACGCACCTGCTCGGCGACCGAGCCGCTGGTGATGAGGATCGCGTTGATCCGGCCGTTCTCGACGTCGCGTCGGATGCGCTCGGTCACCGGCACACCGACGGTGCGATAGGCGACGACGCCGTGCACATCATGTCCCGCCTCGGAGAGCAGCCGGCTGAGCACGGGTTTCGCGATCTCACTGCGAAGGGCGAGGATGCGACGGGGCTCCTTCTCGAGGGCGATAAGCTGCTGCGCCATCCCCTCGGCGGAATTGTCCTGCTCCGGCACCAGCGTGACCTCATAGCCGACCGCCTGCAGAGCCGCGGCGGTCGTCTCGCCTACGGCGGCGATCCTGGTCTCCCGCGGAACGACCGCCCGGTGGGCGAAGAGCACATCGACGGTGGTCGCGCTCGTGACCGTCAACCAGTCGAACTCACCCGCTGCCAGCTGCGCGAGCGCGGTGTCGAGCGTCGCCTGGTCGGTCGTCGGGGCGAAGTTGATGAGCGGTGCGACGACGGGCACAGCACCCAGCGCCCGCAGACTCGCGGCGACGCTGTCGCCCCAAGGCCCGCCACGGGGCACGAGAATGCGCCAGCCGTCCAGCGGTCGGTCATGCTTGATTTCGGAAGTGGTCATGAGGATTGCTCTCGGGATACGAGGCCGGCTGCCCCTTGATCGAGCAGCCGACGGGCAACAGTGAACCCGAGCTCGCGCGCTGCGTGCATCGGGTCTGCACCATCGGCAGCATCCGCTCCATTGCCACTGCCGTTCCGACGAATATACTCCCCGTTCAGCGGCTCGGTGACGTCGAGCCCGATCCGGCGGCTGCCGTCAACGGCGTAGACGACGGTTCTGACACGGATGGAGGAGCCCTCCACCACTGCGTGCGCCGCCATCGGCGCCTGGCATCCGGCGTCCAATCCTTGGAGGATCGCGCGCTCGACCGTGATGGCCAGACGGGTCTCCGCATCGTCCAGCCCGGCGAGGGCGATGAGCAGTTCTTCGGGAGCATCCGCACGGGTCTCGACGGCGAGCGAACCCTGCCCTGGCGCGGTCGGCCATTCGGCGAGGCCGAGCTCTTCGCGCCGCAGTGGCGACTTCGCTCCGAGCCTGGAGAGACCGGCAGCCGCGAGGATCACGGCATCCAGCTCACCGGATGCGACCCGTGAGAGTCGTGAGTCGACGTTGCCGCGGATGTCGACCACCTCGGCGCCTGGCGCACGTCGGTGCACCTGTGCGATGCGGCGCGGCGAGCCGGTGCCGACGGTGCTGCCTGAACGCAGCTCGTGCAGCGGGACGCCGTCGCGAGTGAGCACCACGTCACGCGGATCCTCCCGCTTCGGAGTCGCCGCGATCACGAGACCGTCCGGGATGGCCGTCGGCAGATCTTTCAAGGAGTGCACGAGGAAGTCGCACTCCCCCGCGAACAGTGCCTCGCGAAGTCGCGTGGCGAAGATGCCCTGGCCGCCGATCTCGGAGAGCGAAGCACGATTGGTGTCGCCCTCACTGGTGATCGGGACGAGCTCGACCTGGCGCCCCGAGAGCTTCTCGAGGGCCGTGGCGACATGACCCGACTGCGCCTGCGCGAGCGCGCTGCGACGGGTACCCAGACGGATGGGGGTGCTCATGGCGTTTACTGGAGAACGTCCGCGATCTCGTCGAACCGGAGTCTGCGCCCCGTGTAGAACGGCACCTCCTCCTTCACGAACAGACGTGCGTCCGTGTAACGGAGGTCGCGCATCAGGTCGACGAGGTCGGTGAGCTCATCGGCCTCGAGCGGCAGCAGCCACTCGTAGTCGCCGAGCGCGAAGGACGCGACGGTGTTCGCGATCACGCCCGTGAACGCGGCACCCTTGCGTCCGTGGTCGGCGAGCATCTTGCGGCGCTCGTCTTCGGGCGCGAGGTACCACTCCGGGGTGCGGACGAACGGGTACAGGCACAGCCAGTCCTTGGGCTCGACACCTCGGAGGAATCCGGGGACGTGCGCGCGATTGAACTCCGCGTCACGGTGCACGCCCATCACGTTCCACACCGGGAGGAGGGAACGCAGCAGCTCGGTGCGACGAAGGCGACGAAGGGCCTTCTGCAGCTCCTCGGCAGTCTCGCCGTGCAGCCAGACCATGAGATCGGCGTCGGCCTTGAGGCCGGAGACGTCGTAGAAGCCGCGGACGGTGACGCCCGAGTCCTCGATGTAGGAGACGATCGTCTCGAGTTCCGTGGCGTCGGTCTCCGTCACGGGGACGTCGGGGTTTCGTCGCCAGACAGCCCAGAGGGTGAAGCCGGACGGGTTCTCATCGCGCTCTTCGGACATCATGCTCCCCAGTCTGCCTCGTTTGCGCAGGAGCCGCTAATCACCCGAGGGGCTGTTTGCGGCATCCTGGAATGCTGCGCCTCAGCGCGAGATCACGCGCGCGATCCCCCAGACCACGCCTCCCACGACCGCAGCGATACCGACCGCAGCAGCGATCGCACCGATCGGATTGCGATCGGCGAAGACCCGGGCCTTCGCCACCGCACGCGTCGACGCCTTCTCGACGCGGCGCGGGATGTTGCCTTTGACCTCGATGGCCGCCAGGGCAGCCTTCAACTCGGCGCGGGCCGAGGTGACCGGGTCGACGATTCCGCCGGGAACGGCGGTGCGCGGCAGCGACTCAGAATTCGTCATCGCCGGCCTCCTTCACGAGTCGGATGTCTTCGGCTACGGCCTGCGCCGGGTTCTGGCGCGCGAGCACCTTGCGGAACTTGAGGATCCCGAGAAGCGCGAACAGCAGCACGGCCAGGATCAGGATGCCGAACACCGCGATCGCCGAGAGCCACACGGGCCACCAGGAGGAGAGCCCGGCGATCGCGAACACGAGGATCACCGGCACCGCCCAGAACAGGAAGAACAGCGCGACGAGGAACCACACGGAACCGATGCCGGCATCCTTCGAGGTGCGCGAGATCCACGCCTTCGCGGCATCGATCTCAGCCTTGACCAGATTCGTGACGAGTTCGGGCAGGTCCCCCAGGAGGGTCAGCAGACTGTCGTCGGCACGATCTCGGTATCCGCGGGGCATCTCAGGCGCCGGACTTCTTGGCTGCGGGCTTGGCAGCCGCAGGCTTCTTCGCGGCAGGCTTCTTGGCGGCGGTCTTCGCCGCGGGCTTGGTCGCAGGCGTGGTCGACTTCGCGGTGGCCTTCGCCGCCTCGACCGCTTCCTCCGTCGCCTCGGCGAGGTCTTCCGCCGCTTCCTTGCCGGTGGCGATGGCGGAGTCGAGCCGCTGACCGGGCGTGCCGTTGCCGCTGACCGACTTCGCGACCTTCACGACACCGGTCCAGAGCGCTCCGGGCACGGCCGCGGCTTTATCGCCGACGAAGCCCTTGACCTTGGAGACCTGCTCCTGCACGGGATCGAGGTGCCACACCTTCAGCCACTGCGTCTTGATCTGCTCGTAGCGCTCACGTCCGGCACGGGTGCCGAGGACGTAGCCCACGCCGAGTCCGACGACGAGTCCGATCTTCCCCTTCATGGGGTCTCCTCACCTTGTTCCGGTAGTCCGGCCAGATTCGCCCGGTTGGGATCGACCACAGGCTCTCACACCCCGCGGCCAGGTACCCAGCGTAACCCCGTATGCCGATTTCGGCATCTATGGGTCAGAGGGTTGACACGGAGCGCGCTCTCACTCCCACAACAGGGCGCGTCGCAGGCGATCGGCCTCGTCCCGCGCATCCGGGATCACCTGGGCAAGGCCGGTTCCGGCGAGCCAGGCGCCGACCGCAGCCACACCCGGGACCGCCGTGACCGCCGCACGCGCAGCAGCGCGGCGCTCTCCGGAGCCGATGATCGAGGCGGGCTGCGACTGGACGAAACGGCCGCGATGCGATGCGATCACCGCTTCCGGTGCGATGGCGACTCCGAGCAGGGCAGCAGCTTCGCGCCGGGCCAGATCTGCGGCGGCCTCATCGCTCAGCTCCGCCGTGGCCGCAGGCTCTCCCTGGGCGCCGAACGACACCCGCACCACCTGCCGAGCGCCGGCGGCATCACGCACCCAGCTCCATTTCGCGCTCGAGTGCGTGAGCGCCTTGGCCGTGTGGCTCCCCGGAACCGTGAGCACACCGGTGCCGCGCGGGGCGACCTCCAGTTCAGGCGCATCGAGGAGGAGCGTGACGATCTCGATCTCGGGCGACGACGCGGCCTCGGTCCTCGTCAGCGCGGGAACGGCCGTGGCGAGGAGATCCCGCGCGGTGGACTCGGGCGTCGCGATGATGACGGCGTCGGCGGTGATGTCTTCGATCACCGGCTCCACTGCAGCGATCTCGGCGGCGTGCAGCTCTGCGGCGAGCGCATCCGCATCGTCGGCGCTCGCGAGAGTGCCACCGGCGGGCGCGACCTCGGTCTCGACCGACCAGGTCGTCGCCGACTTCCGGACGCTGCGCACCCGCACACCCGTCCGCACCTCTGCCCCGAGGCTGGTCAGGTCGGCGGCGAGCGCATCGACGAGCACGCTCATTCCGCCGGAAAGGCCCTCGACCGCCGCCCCCGGCGCCTTCGCCGCGGTCGATGACCCGGGAGCCGAAGACCCCGTGGACTTGGCGGCGGCGTCATCGCGCAGCGCCTGGACGGCGCCGGAGAGGGATCCGACCCTGGTGAGAGCGCTGTTGAGTCCCGGGGCAGCGACATCGATGTCGACATCGTCGGGAGACGCCGAGTATACGCCGGTCGTCACGGGCGCGACGAGGCGATCCCGCACCTTCGCTCCCATGCGCGATCCGACGAGTTTGCCGAGGCTGAGCTGGTGTCCGATCGTGAGCGGCGGACGCACGCGGTCGAGGTACGCGCGCCACACGCCGGACCAGCCGATGATGCGACGGACATCGTCCTGGAACGGGTTCGCGGGGATACCGAGAATGCCGCCTACCGGCAGGGGCGCCGCCCCCACACCGGGGATGCCGGCGAGCCAGGCGCCTCCTGCCTGCGGGGTCACGATGCGGTCGGCCAGACCGAGCTCCTCGACGAGTGCGCGCACGAGGCCGCCCCTGGTCGCATAGCTCTCGGCCCCGGCATCGACGGTCACGCCGTCGAGCTCGACCTTTCGGATCGCGCCGCCCACGTCGTCCGCGGCCTCGAGGAGGGTGACCCGCATGCCGACCTTCGCGCACTCCCGAGCCGCGACGAGTCCTCCGATGCCGCCGCCGATGACGACGACGTGCTTTTCCGCCGCGCGAGCGGCGAGGTCGGACGGCTCGGCGGAAGAGGGCTCAGGGGTCATGCCCTCAATTCTCCCACCGGGGGCGCTCAGGCCTCGACGGGGGCAACCTCGACAGGGGCAGCCTCGACAGGGGCGGCCTCACCGCGGCCGCGCTTGCGCACCTCTCGCAGCACGATCTGCTCCGGGCACACCGTGGAGAGGAAGTCGCCGACCGAGAGCGCGAGCCGCTCGCCGACGAGGGAGTAGAGGATGCGGTTGGCATCGCGGCGCTCACTGATGAGGCCCGCCTGTCGGAGCACGCTCAGGTGGCGGGAGATGGTCGGCCCGCTCGCGGAGAAGCGAGCGGCGATCTCACCGGCCGCGAGCTCACCGTCTTTGAGGTCCTGGAGAATCTGGCGCCGCGTCGGATGCGCGAGCGCTGCGAAGATGTCGGTCGCGCTGTCTGCCATGGTTGCAATATAGCACCTTTGCTAGATAGCATTTAGCCGCATAGCTAATGAGCGAAGGAGATGCACCATGAAGGTTGCGATCACGGGCGGCACGGGATTCGTCGGAAGAAATCTCGCCCAGCGTCTCGACGACGCGGTCGTGATCTCCCGTCGCAGCGGCGTCGAGATCACAGACGTCGACGCGCTGACCGCAGCATTCGAGGGCTGCGACGCCGTCGCCCACTGTGCGGGCATCAACCGCGAGATCGGCGACCAGACCTTCCGCCGGGTGCACGTGGACGGCACGAAGGCTGTGGTGGAGGCCGCCCGCCGCGCAGGGGTGCAGCACATCGTGCTGGTCAGCTTCCTCCGGGCACGCCCCGACTGCGGGTCCGGCTATCACGAGTCGAAGTGGGAGGCGGAGGAGATCGTCCGCGGCTCCGGCATCGCGCACACGATCCTCAAGTCCGGCATGATCTACGGCCCCGGCGGTCACATGGTCGACCACGTGACCAAAGCCGTGCGAACCCTGCCGCTCTTCTGGACCGTCGGTTATCGCGAGCGCACGGCGCGTCCTGTCCCGGTTCGCGATGCGGTCGATGTGCTCATCGCCGCACTCGAAGGCCGCATCCCGGATCCGACGATCGCGGTCATGGGCGCGGACGAGGTCACGCTCGGCGAGGCCATCCGCCGCATCGCTCGTGTCGCCGGGCGTCGTCCGGCATTCATCCCCGTGCCGACGTGGATGGTCCGAGTGCTCGCCCAACTGACCGAGTGGACGATGGTCGTGCCGCTCGTCGCGAAGGCTCAGGCACGGATGCTCGCCGAGGGTGTGAGCGAGGCGGCGCCGTTCGCCCCCGAGGCTCCGATCGGCATCCGCCCCTCGCGCCCGTTCGACGACCAGAGCATCCGCGATGCGCTCCCGGTCGGCCGCTTCACCCTCGACGATCTGCGGGTCATGCGGCGACTGCGGCGGACGCGGGGCGCCTGAACGTCAGACCGTGTGCGCCAGTTCGACGATGCGGGTGAGCTGGTCGGGGTCGGTCTCCGGCGGTACGCCGTGGCCGAGATTCAGGATGTGCGCGCGCGCCGCACGGCCACGCTCGATCACGTCGCGCACGTGCGCCTCCAGCACCGGCCACGGGGCCGACAGCAGCGCCGGGTCGATGTTGCCCTGCACCGTGACATCCGGTCCGAGGATCGCGGCGGCTTCGTCGAGCGGCTGCCGCCAGTCGACCCCCACGCCGTCGGCCACCCCGTCGAGACGCATGTCGGCGAGGAACGGGCCGGTCCCGACACCGAAGTGGATGGTCGGGAGGCCGATACCCGAAAGCGCCGCATGTGAATGCGGGGCCACGAAGGTGCGGTAATCGGCGGTGCTGAGGGATCCGGCCCAGCTGTCGAAGAGCTGGACGACGGATGCTCCGGCGTCGCGCTGCGTCTCCAGGAATCGGCGCGAGACCTTGGCGAGCCAGCCCGCGAGACGGTTCCACGAATCCGGGTCGGAGTGCATCATGGCCCGTGCCCGCAAGTGCTCCTTGGAGGGGCCGCCCTCGACGAGGTAGGCCGCGAGCGTGAAGGGTGCACCCGCGAAACCGATCAGCGGGGTGTCGCCGAGCTCTGCCGTGACGAGCCGAACGGCCTCGGCGATGGCCGTGCCGTCGAGGTCATCCGGGTCGATGGCGGTGATGCGCTCGACGTCGGCCGCCGTGCGCACCGGGTTCGCGAACACCGGGCCGCGACCGGGCTCGATCTCCACCTCGACGCCGGCCAGGCGCAGCGGGATGACGATGTCGCTGAAGAACACGGCCGCGTCGACCCCGTGGCGGCGCACCGGCTGCAGGGTGATCTCGGCGGCGAGGGCGGGGGTGAGGCAGGCGTCGAGCATCCGCGTCCCGACGCGCAGGTCACGGTACTCAGGAAGCGACCTGCCGGCCTGTCGCATGAACCACACCGGGGCGTGGGCCGGGCGGTCGCCGGCGAGGGCGCGCAGGAGCGGAGCGTCGGAGAGGGCCATGAGTCCATCCTCCCATCCGCCTCTTATGGAGCCGCCGAATTCGGCCGTTCGAATCCTCACCGCCGGAGCCTCCGGTACACTCGATCTGTGCTGCTGTGTGTGACGGCGAGTCACAAGACCGCCTCCTTCGAATTGCTCGAACGCCTGAGCCGCACCCCCGACGACGTCGCTCCCACCATCGTGGGCATGACGCCGTGCGTGCAGGGTGCGGTCGTCCTGGCGACGTGCAACCGGTTCGAGGCGTACGTGGAAATGGACGAACCGGTCACCGCCGCCGGTGCCATCGGCGTCGAAGCCGTGATCGAAGCGGTCGAGTCCGCGACGGGCATCGCAGCCGCCGACCTCGACGGCGCCTACACCGTGCACTCGGGTCGCCGCGTGGCCGAGCACCTCTTCTCCGTCGCCTCCGGCCTCGAATCCGTCGTCTCCGGCGAGGGCGAGATCGCAGGGCAAGTGCGCCGCGCCCTCAAGTCCGCCCGCAAGGACGGCACCACCTCGCCAGAGCTCGAGCGTCTGTTCCAGCGCGCCAGCCAGGCTCAGCGCAAGGTCAAGAACGTCACCGCCCTCGGTCGTGCCGGCCGCTCGCTCGTGCGCCTCGCGCTCGAGCTGGCCGACAGCCGCATCGCCGACTGGTCGGCCGAGCGCGTGCTGCTGGTCGGCACCGGCGCCTACGCCGCGGTCACCCTCGCCACGCTCCGAGAGCGCGGCGCCGTGAACATCTCCGTGTACTCGCCCTCGGGTCGCGCCGAAGTCTTCGCCGCGAAGCACGGCATCCGTCCGGTCCCCGCCGACGAGTACGCCCGCACCGCCGCACGGTCGAGTCTGCTCATCACCTGCACCACTGCGACGGAGCCCGTGCTCGGCCCCGAGCACCTGCAGCTGCCGACCGGCCTCGCAGCCGCCGGATGCCCCGTCGGTGCACACAGCCAGCTCGTGGTCGACCTCGGCATGCCGCGCAACGTCGACCCGGCGGTCGCTGCACTCGAAGGGGTCGCGCTGCTCGACCTCGAGACGATCCGCCTGCACGCACCGCTCGAGGAGCTGCAAGCGACGGACGCCGCACGCAGCGTGGTCCGCGAGGCCGCGGAGACCTTCCACGTGGTGGGTGCGCGCCAGAGCGTGACCCCGTCAGTGGTCGCCCTCCGCTCGCACATCTTCGAGCTGCTCGAGCGCGAGATCGATCGCGCCCGCGCGCGGGGCGACGAAGACGGCAAGGTCGAGCAGGCTCTGCGTCACCTCTCCGGCGTGCTGCTGCACACCCCGACCGTGCGCGCTCACGAGCTCGCCGCGGCCGGCCGCGCCGACGAGTTCACCGCGGCACTGGCCACCCTCTACGGCATCGCACCCGAGGCCGACGCCTCTGCCGGCGAGGACGCAGCCACCGCCTGACGTCTGCGGTGGCACACTGGAGGCATGGCCCTTCACATCACCGGAGACACCGCCGCCGACGAGCTGCTGACCGACAACCCGCTGGCGCTCCTGGTGGGCATGCTGCTCGACCAGCAGGTGCCGATGGAGACCGCGTTCGCCGGTCCGCTCAAGATCGAGCAGCGCACCGGAGCGGCCGACGCCGCGACGATCGCGCACATGGCACCGGACGAGTTCCTCGAGGCGTTCAAGCAGACGCCCGCCGTGCATCGGTTCCCAGGGTCCATGGCGACGCGCGTGCAGACGCTGTGCCAGACCCTCGTCGACGACTGGGACGGCGACGCCGCAGCCCTGTGGACCCAGGGCGCCCCCTCAGGCCCCGAGGTGCTGAAGCGGCTGAAGGCCCTCCCCGGGTTCGGCGAACAGAAGGCGAAGATCTTCCTCGCGCTCCTCGGCAAGCAGTACGGCTTCACGGGAGAGGGCTGGCGCGAAGCATCCGCTCCGTACGGTGACGACGGCTCGTATCGCAGCGTCGCCGACATCGTCTCGCCCGACTCGCTCGCGAAGGTGCGCGAGCACAAGAAGGCGATGAAGGCCGCGGCGAAAGAAGCGAAATGAAGCCGACGGGTGATGACGTCGCGGGGCTCATCGCCCGCTCCTCCCCCGCGGTCCGCCGACGGGATGCCGAGACGCTGACCGCGCTCATGCAGGAGATCACCGGGCGCGAGCCGCAGACGTGGGGCACGATCATCGGGTTCGGCTCATGCCACTACCGCTACCCCACCGGCACGGAAGGTGACAGTGGACTGCTCGGCTTCGCTCCGCGCAAGGCCGCGACCACGATCTACCTGTTCGACGGCGTGGCCGAGCACACCGAGGCCCTGGCGAAGCTCGGCCCGCACACCACCGGCGTCGGCTGTCTGTACATCAAGGACCTGGAGCAGATCGACCTCGACGTGCTGCGAGGCATCCTCGAGCGCTCGCTGGCCTGGGTCGAGGCGGGCGGCACCCCCGAGGTGCAGCTCACCGTCACGGGCTGACGCGCGAGTCCCGTCTCCGCGAGCACCCGCTCAGCGCAAGACCTCGACGAGCGCGACCCACGACACCACCACGGCCGAGACGATCGCGAGCAAGCAGCCCGCAGCCGCGAGGTAGAGCCCGGCCGGATGCCCGATCCACACCAGCACACCCGCGGCGAGATAGGCGAAGATCGGCAGGAAGCCGACCAGGTACTTGAGCGGTCGGGCACGGTCCTCGGGGCTCGGGTCGGTCGCGATGAGTCGCGTAGCGTGCACCTGGAACACCGCGGCCAGCAACGTCGCGGCGACGGCCGCGACGCCGAACCAGGGGCCGTCGATGCCGGGGATCAGTCCCAGCGCCGACACCGCAAGGGCCAGGAGCAGGGCGGCGATCCCGGCGAGGAGCCGCGCGGTCAGCGTGCGCGACTTGACGATCTCGGCGATGTTCACACTCGCGGCGACGATCACGAGTCCGGCGAGCGCGGCTGTCGCCCCCGCCATCGCGACGTTGAACTCGCTCCACGACTCGAACATGCCGACATGCTAGACCCACCCGCGCGACGGTCGCACGGGTGGGTCTGGATGAAGGAGCCAGGGCGAAGCGTCAGGACTGCGTGGCGAAGAATGCGCGGATATCTTCGGCGAGCAGGTCGGGCCGCTCCAGAGCGGCGAAGTGCCCGCCCTCGTCGAAGCGGCTCCAGTGCACGATGTTCGAGTTGTCGCGCTCGGCGAAGACCCGGATCGTCTGGAAGTCGTCCGCGAAGACCGCGACCCCGGTGCGAGCGGCGTTGATGCGCGGCTCCGCGCCCTCGGCACCTTCGGCCGCGGCGTCGGCCCTGGCGTTCTCCAGGTAGCTGCGGCTCATGCCGGATGCCGCGTTCGCGAACCAGTTCACGCTGACCTCGAGCAGGATCTTCTCCAACGGCACCAGAGACGTGCCGTTGCCGAACGAGTTGAACAGTTCGCTGTACGCCAGCAGCCCGACCGGGGAGTCGCTGATCCCGACGGACACGGTCTGCGGACGCGAGGCGTTCATCGTGTTGTACCCGCCGACCGACTGGAACCACTGCATGTGCTCGAGGCCGGCGTAGTCCGCGGGTTCGAGCTTCTCGAACTCGGCAGGGTCGCCCGAGGGGAAGGAGAACAGCTGCAGCACGTGGAGCCCGAGGAAGCCCTCCGGGTTCAGCAGTCCGAGCTCGCGCGCGACCATGGCGCCGTTGTCCGAGCCGTGGATGCCGTAGCCGTCGTAGCCGAGTCCGCGCATCAGCCGGTCGTAGGCCTCGGCGACCTTCCCGACCGTCCAGCCCGGTGAGGCGAGGGGCTGCGAGAAGCCGTAACCCGGCGCATCCGGGATCACGACGTCGAACGCGTCTTCTGCACGCCCGCCGTGGGCCACCGGGTCGACGAGCCGGTCGATCACGTCGAGGTAGTCGACGGAGGAGCCGGGATAGGTGTGGGCGAGCAGCAGCGGCGTCGCGCCCTCGTGAGCGGAGCGCACGTGGATGAAGTGGATCGTCTGGCCGTCGACCTCGGTGGTGAAGTGCGGGACGGCGTTGATCCGCTCCTGGGCGGCGGCCCAGTCGAAGTCGCGCCAGGCGGCGACGGCTTCGCGCAGGTAGGAGTTGGGAGTGCCGGCATCCCAGTCATCCGTCGGCGACGGCTGCGGAAGGCGGGTGCGGGCGAGGCGATCCTGAAGATCGGCGACCTCGGCGGCGGAGACCGAGACGGTGAAGGGGTTGAAGGTGAGCGTCGTGTTTTCCATATCTCGAAGGTATGAGGGCATTAGGTTGGATTCGTTCCTAATGGATGCATGGCTTTCGAGGAGTTCCGATGGCAGATCCGACCGCTCGACTGCTCGCGCTGCTGGCACTGCTGCAGACCGGTCCTGAGCGCTCCGGAACAGAGCTCGCCTCGAGGCTCGGCGTCTCATCCCGCACAGTGCGGCACGACGTCGAGCGACTGCGCGACCTCGGCTACCCGGTCGACGCCACGAGAGGCTCCGTCGGTGGATATCGTCTCGGCGCCGGTGGCAGGCTCCCGCCACTGCTGCTCGACGATGAGGAAGCCGTGGCGGTCACGGTCGGGCTCCGCGCCGCGGCCGGCATCGCGGGAATCGCGGAGTCGGGGGCCAGAGCACTCGCCAAGCTCGAACAGGTGCTGCCGTCGCACTTGCGCCCCACGGTCGACGCGCTCCGATCGAGCGTCGACCGGGCGCCGGAGAACAACGACACCGACGCCCCCGACCCAGAGGTCGACGCCGCATCACTGCAGGCCATCGCGAGTGCGATCCGCAACGAGGAGTGGCTGCGCTTCGACTACGAGGGCGCGCCCGTGCTGGTCGAGCCGTATCGACTGCTCACCTGGGTGCGTCGCTGGTACCTGGTGGCGCGCGACCCGCAGACCGCGGAGTGGGGCACGTACCGGGTCGACTGGATGGAGCTGCGGATGCCGACCCATCGCCGCTTCGACCCGCAGCCGCTCCCCGGCGGCGACTACACGGCCTTCGCGATGCGGACCATCGCGGTGAGCGGGTGGATCGTGCACGCCAGGCTGCGCATCGATGCTCCGGCTGCGGCCGTGCTCGACCGGATCCACGCTGCGGTCGGCGTGGTCGAACCGGTCGACGACGAGCACTGCATCCTCGTCACCGGCGCAGACAGCCTCGACACCGTCGCCGCCTACATCGGAATGCTGATGATGGACTTCACGGTCGAGAGCCCGCCCGAGCTGCTCCCCCGCCTGCAGCTGCTCTCCGAGCGGTATGCGCGTGCCGTGGCCGGATCGAGGACGCGCGCATAGCCTCATGCCCTCACGTCGGCGGTTCCGTGGTCGACACGGATCTCCTTCGCACCGCGCCGCCGGGCGCCGTCGATCCAGTGCCGGTCGTGGGTGACCGTGACGACCGCGCCAGGGTGTCCATCGATCGCCGCCTCCAACTGTTCGACGAGCTCGGGGGCCAGTTGGTTCGTCGGCTCATCGAGCAGCAGCACGTCCCCGGGGTCGGCGAGCACGACGGCGAGGTCCAGTCGCCGACGCTGACCGACCGACAGCGAGCGCACCTCCCGTTCGAGGTCATCCTCGGCGAACAGGCCGAAGCGCAGCAAGGCCTCCGCGGCGTCATAGGGGTGGACTCCCGACGAGCGGGAGAACTCCTCGGCGACCGTGCCCTGACGCGGCGTCGACACCTCCTGACGCAGCCAGGAGACCCGTGTCCCCTCGCGCAGCGCGACCGTACCGGACTCCGCCATCCGCTCCCTCGCAAGAAGCCGCAGCAGTGTCGTCTTGCCCGCACCGTTCGGCCCTGTCACAAGCCATCGCTCGCCCGCCGACAGGGACAGGGAGTCGATTCGCAGCGACGGCTCCGCTGCCCGGACATCGTCGAGTGCGATGAGCACCCCCTCGACGACTGCGGCATCCGCGTCGAGATCGGCCGCAAGACGCAGGGGCTCGGGAGCGGGTGGACACGGCCCGGCCCGTAGCCGGGTCAGACGCTCCTTCGCCATCCTGATGCGGCCCCTCGCCCCGTGGTCGCGGCTCCGCGCGCGGAAGGCACCATGTCCGAATCCGTCGAGTTCGAGCTTGCGCGGGATCGCGTCGAGACGGAACGCGTTTGTCGCGGCGAGGGCCTCATTTCTCGCGATCTCCGCCTTCCAGGCCTCGTGGCGTTCCGACATCCGCTGTCGTTCGACGGCCCTGGCAACCAGATATCCGCGGTAACCGTCGCCGTAGCGCCGCAGGGCACCGCCCTCCACATGAACGATGTCGCGTGCGAACCGGTCGAGGAACGCGCGATCGTGGGTGACCACGACGAGAGCGCCGCGGTGGGCCCGGATGCGGGTCTCCAGCCAGGCGAGTGCGCCCTCGTCGAGGTCGTTCGTCGGTTCATCCAGCAGCAGCAGCTCCGCCTGGGCTGAGAGCGCGGCCGCGAGCGCGACGCGCGCCCGCTCACCACCGGAGAGCGAGTCGAACGGACGATCCCGATCGAGCGCGCCGAGCCCCAGTTGGTCGAGCGCTGAGTCCACTCGCCGGTCGACGCCGTACCCGTCACGGGACTCGAACTCTTCGATCAGCCGGGCGAGACCCTCCGCCTCCGATGGGAACTCGACATCCGCCAACCGCTCATATCCGGTCTGGATCTTCCGTTCGAGCGTCCTGAGGTCGGCGAGGAACGCGTCCAGGGCATCCGTCATCGTCGCGCCCGCGTGGACACGCGGTGCCTGCGCAGCGAATGCGACGCCGCCGGGGATAGCGATCTGCGCCTGCCCGGCGTTCGGAGTGCGCACGCCGGCGAGCACCTCGAGCAGCGTCGACTTGCCGGCACCGTTGTCGCCGACGATCGCCAGGCGATCCCGACCACCGACTACGAGGTCGATCTGATCGAGCACGAGCCGGTCGGCGAAGCGCACCGACACGGCACGGAGTTCGCAGGTCCGGTGAGCCGATGGAGCAAGAGCGGGGGTGGGGAATGCAGGGAACATGAGGTCTCCTCTCCGCGACGCGGCTGCGCGTCACGGGACGGCACATCGTCTGATGCGCGTCTGACATGAACCTCGAGCACGCCGATCACCGGCGCGCTCGCTCAGGACCCGCCGCGGAGAGACTCGACGCGGCGTCCCGATCTATCGGTTCAGAGTACCCACGGGCCGAGACGCTACCAGCCATCGGCTCCCACATGCAAGAGACCCCGCCGGCCTTCATGGGCCGGCGGGGTCTCTTGCTACGTGGTCAGGCGCCGCGCAGGCGTTCCGCGAGGTACGCGTGCAGGTCGTCGAGCCCGACCCGCTCCTGCGCCATGGTGTCGCGGTCGCGCACGGTGACGGCACGGTCGTCAAGCGAGTCGAAGTCGACCGTGATGCAGAACGGGGTTCCGATCTCGTCCTGACGGCGGTAGCGGCGGCCGATCGCGCCGGCGTCGTCGAAGTCGACGGCCCAGGATGCCCGGAGCGTGTCGGCGACCTCGCGGGCGAGCGGCGACAGCTTCTCGTTGCGCGACAGCGGCAGCACGGCGGCCTTGACCGGGGCGAGGCGCGGGTCGAGCTTGAGCACCGTGCGCACGTCGGTGCCGCCCTTGGCGTTGGGCACCTGCTCCTCGACGTACGCGTCGACGAGGAACGCCATCATGGCGCGTGTGAGGCCGAACGACGGCTCGATCACGTACGGGGTGTAGCGCTCGCCCGTGGCCTGGTCGAAGTACGTCAGGCTCTGGCCGGACGCCTCGCTGTGGCTGGAGAGGTCGTAGTCGGTGCGGTTGGCGACGCCCATGAGCTCGCCCCACTCCTTGCCGACGAAGCCGAATCGGTACTCGACGTCGATCGTGCCGGCCGAGTAGTGCGCGCGGTCGTCTTCCGGCACGTCGAACTGACGCATGTTCTCCGGGTCGATGCCGAGATCGATGAACCAGTTCCAGCAAGCCTTGACCCAGTGGTCGAACCACTCCTGCGCCTCTGCGGGCGGGGTGAAGAACTCGATCTCCATCTGCTCGAACTCGCGCGTGCGGAAGATGAAGTTGCCGGGGGTGATCTCGTTGCGGAACGCCTTGCCCACCTGGCCGATGCCGAACGGAGGCTTCTTGCGGCTCGCGGTGAGCACGTTCGAGAAGTTCACGAAGATGCCCTGAGCGGTCTCGGGGCGCAGGAAGTACAGGGCCGACTCGTTGTCGACGACACCGAGGTAGGTCTTCACCAGACCGGAGAAGGCCTTGGGCTCGGTGTACTGGCCCTTGGTGCCGCAGTTCGGGCACGGGATGTCGGCGAGGCCGTTCTCGGCCTTGCGTCCCTTGCGCGCCTCGAAGTCCTCGATGAGGTTGTCGGCACGGAAGCGACGGTGACACTGCAGGCATTCGACGAGCGGGTCGGTGAACGTCTCGACGTGTCCGGAAGCCTCCCACACGCGCTTGGGCAGGATGATGCTGGAGTCCAGGCCCACCATGTCTCCACGGCCGCGCACGAACGTCTGCCACCACTGGCGGCGGATGTTCTCCTTGAGCTCCGTGCCGAGGGGACCATAGTCCCAGGCCGATCGCGAACCGCCGTAGATCTCACCCGATTGGAACACGAACCCGCGGTGGCGGGCGAGGGCGATGACCTTGGCGAGGCGGGACTGTTCGGCCATGGTGGCTCCAATGGTCGGATGCGTGGTGACACCCGTGATCACGGGCATGCCATTCTATCCGGGGTTCCCGCGCGCTCCCTGGCCTCAGCGGCTGCGCCGGAGTACCGTCCTGGCATGAGCACTGCAGCGCGAACACCGCGGACCCGCGACGACGACACCCGCTTCTTCGGTCAGCCGTGGGCCCTGGTGCACATCTTCGGCGTGGAGATGTGGGAGCGCTTCAGCTTCTACGGCATGCAGGGCATCCTGCTCATCTACCTGTACTACTCGGTCTCGCAGGGTGGCCTCGGCATCCCGGAGGCGGTCGCGGGCGGCATCGTGGGCGCGTACGGCGGCTCGGTCTACCTGTCGACGATCCTCGGCGCGTGGCTCGCGGACCGGCTGTTCGGCTCCGAGCGGGTGCTCTTCGTCAGCGCGATGGTGATCGTGGCGGGCCACCTGGCGCTCGCGTTCCTGCCCGGCGCCGTCGGGGTGGGAGTCGGCCTGGTGCTCGTGGCCCTGGGCTCCGGCGGGCTCAAGGCGAATGCGACCTCGGTCGTCGGCAGCCTGTACAGCGCTGACGACCCGCGAAGGGATGCCGGCTTCTCGCTGTTCTACCTCGGGATCAACCTCGGCGCTTTCATGGGGCCGATCCTCACCGGCATCCTGCAGTCATCGCTCGGCTTCCACTACGGCTTCGGACTCGCCGCCATCGGCATGACTCTCGGACTCGTGCAGTACTCGTTCGGCCGCCGCTCACTGCCCGCCTCGGTACGCGAGGTGCCGAATCCGCTCCCCCGTTCGCGCTACCCGCTGGTCGGGATCATCGCGGCGGCCGCGATCGTGCTGATCGCCGTACTGGTGCTCACGGGAGTGATCAAGGCCGACAACCTCGCGACCCTGGTCATCTACGGCACGATCATCGCGGCGGTCGCCTACTTCGCGGTGATCCTCTCGAGCCGGCGCATCGACGCCACCGAGCGCTCGCGTGTGTGGGGCTTCCTGCCGCTGTTCGTCACCAGTGTCGCCTTCTGGTCGCTGTACCAGCAGCAGTTCACGGTGCTCACGGTCTACTCCGACAAGCGCCTGGACCGGAACCTGTTCGGCTGGGAGATGCCGGTGTCGTGGGTGCAGTCGATCAATCCGGTGTTCATCATCATCCTGTCCGGCGTCTTCGCCGCGATCTGGACCCGACTGGGAAAGCGTCAGCCCTCGACGCCGACGAAGTTCGCCCTCGGCGCGATCATCATGGGAGCCGCATTCCTGCTCTTCCTCCCGTTCGCCGGCGGCGGGGAGAACTCCACGCCGCTGCTCGCGATCGTCGGCATCCTGTTCGTTTTCACCGTCGCGGAACTTCTCATCTCCCCCGTCGGCCTCTCGGTGGCGACGAAGCTCGCCCCGGCTGCATTCCACACGCAGATGGTCGCGCTGTTCTTCCTGTCGATCGCGCTCGGGACGGCGATCTCGGGCTGGCTCGTGCAGTTCTACAACCCCGACGACGAGGTGCCGTACTTCTCGATCCTCGGCGGCATCGCCATCGTGGTCGGCCTCGGACTGCTGCTGAGCGTGAAGCCCGTGCTGAAGCTCATGCGCGGGGTGCGCTGAGCCCACTCCACCGCGGGATCAGGCCGTGAAGAGGTAGCCGCGTGCGTTGTCGTACCCGGCGATCTTCAGGCCACTGCCGAGCAGGCCCTCCATCTGCGCGCGCAGACGGGTGCGCCACTCGTGGGCCGCTGCCGGGTCGGCGACGCGCAGCGACTCGATGTCGGCCGGGATCTCCAGCGTCTCGACGACCGTGTCGTCGGCCGGGGGCTTGGCGATGTCGGCGAGCGCCCATTCGACATCGAGCCGATCGCTCTCATCACCCGCGTCACCGCCGCCGAAGATGCCGTAGCGGTTGATCGAATAGCCGGTCGCTCGCGCGCCCAGCACGGTGAAGAAGAAGTGCGCGTTGCGCGCGACGAGCGGATCGAATGTCCAGGTGATGCGACCGACATCGCGGGAGAACGCCCACTGACGCTGGTGCTCCTTGAGCTCGCGCCCCCAGCCACGCCCGCGGTACTCGGGCAGCAGTGCCGTGATGTGCGAGTGCATCGCACGCCGGGCGGGCTCGCCGAAGAAGGCGATGGATGCACCGACCATGCGCTCCTCGTCGCCCTCGCCGTCGAAGAAGCCGACGACGTAGTTGCCCGACTGCTGCAGGGCGCGCAGGGTGCCGGCATCCACCACGCGCTGCGGACCCCTGATGGAGTCGAGCAGGCCCTGCGCGTCGAGGATGAGTTCAACGGTGTCGAGATCACGGATGGTTCGCACGCACCCAGTCTGCCCCTCCTCGGCCCGTTCGAGGAATCGGGATGCGGTTCCCACGCCATCCCGGTCAGCACCGATCGACCCCGCACCTCTCGATGGCCGATAGCCTGAGCCGGTGGGTGCGAGTGATGACAGAGCCAGGAAGCGCCTCTCCCGAACCCCGCCGAAGTGGGCGATCGTCGCCGTCCTCGCCTTCGCGGGGCTCTGCTCCTCCTTCATGTTCACGCTGGTCGTGCCGCTGCAGGCCGAGCTTCCACAGCTGCTGAACGCCTCTCGCGAAGACACCACCTGGGTCGTCACGATCACGCTGCTCGTCGCCGCGGTCGCCACCCCGATCTCGGGCCGCCTCGGCGACATGTACGGCAAGCGCCGCGTCGTGATCGCGCTGTTGGCCATCCTGATCCTCGGCTCCGTGATCGCCGCGGTCTCGGGCTCGATCATCGGCGTGATCATCGGCCGCGCACTGCAGGGCGCCGTCACAGGGGTCGTTCCCCTCGGCATCGCCATCATGCGCGACGTGCTGCCGCCCGAGCGGCTGGGCACAGCGGTCGCCCTCATGAGCGCCACGATGGGCGTCGGCGGGGCGATCGGGATGCCGGTTGCCGCCCTGCTCGCCCAGAACGCCGACTGGCACATGCTCTTCTGGCTCGCCGCCGCGCTCGGTGTGGTCGGCCTCGTCCTCGTGCTGGCTGTGATCCCCGAGGATGTCCTGCGTTCCCCCGGCCGGCTCGACGTGCTGGGTGCGATCGGACTCGCGATCGGCCTCACCGGTCTCCTCCTCTTCGTCTCGCGGGGTGCGCAGTGGGGGTGGACATCGCCGCTGACGCTCACCTGCATCATCGGCGGACTCATGGTGCTGCTGGTATGGGGCTGGTACCAGCTGCGCACGAAGGACCCGCTGCTCGATCTGCGCGTCGCCGCACGCCCCGCCGTGCTCTTCACGAACATCGCCGCGATCGGCATGGGCTTCGCGCTGTTCGCCTCGAACGTGACGTTCCCGCAGATGCTCGAGGCTCCGTCGATCGGCGGGGGCTTCGGCCTCGACATGGTCGCCGCATCGCTCGTGATCATGCCTGCAGGCCTCGTGATGATGGTGATCTCACCGCTCTCCGGCTGGCTGGAGCGCACCGTGGGTCCGCGCCCACTGTTCACGGTCGGCGCCACCGCGATCGTGCTCGCCTACGTGTTCGTCCTGCTGTGGTCGAGCGAGGTGTGGCACGTCCTCGTCGCGAACCTGCTGATCGGCGTGGGCATCGGGTTCACGTTCGCCGCGATGCCGATGATCATCATGCGCTCGGTCCCCGCGAACGAGACCGGCGCGTCGAACGGACTGAACGCGCTGTTCCGCTCGGTCGGCACATCCAGCGCCTCGGCCGTGATGGGCGGCGTCCTCGCCGCGATGAGCATCGACATCAACGGCGTGGCAGTGCCCACCAGGACCGCTTTCGAGGTGTGCTTCTGGCTTGCGATCGCGGCTGGCGTCATCGCGGTGGTGCTGTCACTGTTCATCCCGAAGCAGCGCTCCACCGAGCAGCATCCGTCATTGCCCGGCTGAACGCGCAGTTCCGCACGGCGTCAGCGGGAGATCGTGCGCGGGTCCGGATCGTCGGCGCGCGGCGGACGCAGCCTGTCCGGGATCGGCCACTCCACGATGAACTGCGCGGTCGCCGGACGGCTCATGTCGCCGAAGTCGTCGATCTTCACGACGATTCGGCCGGGCACGCCTTCCTCGTCCGGGGTCACCTCGAGGATGCGCACCCGCAGCGGGCGGTCATCCTCACTCTGCCCCTCGAGCATCCACGGATCGGCGAGCCAGGCGATGCCGTGCTCCTCGAGTGCGGCCTCGGCGTCGAGCCATTCGGTGGGAGCGGATGCCGGCCGCCCGAGCACGTCGACGGCGACCCAGTCGTCGCCCACAGGATGGATCCAGCCGAGCAGCTCACCGTCATCGCGACGGTGCGGGGTCCAGTCAGGTCGTGGCATCCGATGATCCTACTCAGTCAGAACGTGAGCACCAGTCGGCTGTCCCCGGACCCGCCGGTGGCGTTCCACGCTGCCTCGACCTCGGACGCGGGCACGGCCGTCGATGCACTCACGATCGTCCCCTCCGCGATCACCTTGACGATCTCGGGAAGCTCCGCGACGAAAGCCGAGCGGCCGACCGAGCCTTGGCCGCTGCCGACGATCGTGAGACCGGACGACCGGAGCGCTGCCGAAGGGATCTGCGCCTCCTGACCGGCAGAGGAGCCGATGGCGATCCAGTCGAGCCTGGAACCCTTCTTCTCCCTGGCTGTCACCACCGCACGCATCGCGTCGACGGCCGGGTCACCCCACACGTAGTCGAGGACGACATCGACGTCGGCGGCGGCACGTCCGAGCGCATCGATGTCGCCCAGCGGCACGATCTCGTCGGCGCCGAGGCCCGGCAGCCCTGCAAGCCGAGCGACGTTGCGACCGCTCGCGATGACCTGCGCGGCCCCCAGGTGCTTCGCGACCTGGACGGCCGCCGTTCCCGCCGCACCCGTCGCGCCGAGGATCAGCACGCGAGCGTCACGCGGGAACGAGATGCGATGACGCAGCGCGACCCACGACGACATGACGGGGTTCGCTGCAGCGGCGATCGCGGCGGGGTCGGCGCCCTCCGGGAGGATCACGCTGGCTCGCGGATCGACGGCCACGCGCTCAGCCATCGATCCACGGGTGTCGCTGGCCACCGCGAAGTAGCGCGTGGTGCCGTCGGGGAAACGGCCGACGCCGTCCACTCCCGGAATGAGCGGAAGGGAGCCTTCGCTCGTGTAGTGCGAGCCGTCGGCCTGCGATCTGACCCTCGGGTGCACCCCCACCGCGAGGACATCGACGACGACCTCGCCGCTGCGTGGTTCCGGCTCCGGAAACGGCTGCCACATGGGTGCGGCGCCGAACGAGTTGACGACAGCTGCGTACATGATGATCTCCTTTGGTTCGTATTACGAATGAATCTAGTTCGTAATACGAACATCGTCAACTATGCTCGGATCATGGCCCGCGACATCTCCGACGACGACGACCTCATAGATGCCCTCGGGCAGACGGCGTTCATGACCATGGGCGCACTCACCGGGCTCGCCGCCGACGCCGGCCTGTCACTGACGCAACTGCGCGTCCTCGCGATCCTGCGAGATCGACGACTGCGCATGAGTGACCTCGCCGAGTACCTGGGGCTGGAGAAGTCCACGATGACCGGGCTGGTCGCACGAGCCGAGCGCAAAGAGCTGCTCGCACGCGTACCGAACGAACAGGATGCGCGCGCTGTCGATGTCGTACTCACCGATCAGGGACGGGACATCGCCGATGCGCTCAGCATCGCCCTCCGCGAGACGCTGACGCCGCTCACCGCGCTGCTGCCCCCGGGTGATCGCGGCGCTCTGACCGCGCTGCTGCGACGTATGCTCCCCTGAGCCCCGCCGGTCGGCCGATCGGCCGGCCACTCGACCGGCCACTCGACCGGCCACTCGTCAGTGCGTGTACTCCATGAGCTCGACGCCGAGCACGCGGAAGGCATCGTGCGCACGCAGACGATGCGTGATCGAGAGGTCGTCGAAGCAGACGATGAGCGAGTAGGCGACACCGGCGCGTGGCCCCGCCAGCACACCGGCCTCGGCACGCACACCGCGGTCGCGACCGGTCTTGTTCACGAAGAGCAGGCCGTGCGCGTCGTGATCGTGGGCGAACGGGTCAAGGCCAGTGGATGCCGCGACCAGGCTCAGGTCCTGATTCAGGCTCAACCACTCCGACACCTGCGCGCTGACGGCGGCATCGACCACCTGCGAGTTCACCAGGGCGGAGAAGAGTCCGGCGAGCTCGCGCGCGGAGCCCACAGCGACCTGTGGGGCGTCGTCGGGTCCACGGCGGTCGCGGAAGCGGTCGAGCAGTGCCGTGCGGCGCAGTCCGAGCGACTCGATGCGCTCACGCACCCGGTCGTGGCCGACCTTCTGCAACAGGGCGTTCACCGCGATGGGGTCGCCCGCGGTCGCGGCCAGCACGGCGAGGTCTTCCAACGGAAGCGCCGGGGCGTGCAGGTGCCGCCAGAGCCCCGAGGTCTCCACGGCCTCGACGCTCTCGCGCTCGATGATCTCTAATGGATCGAGGGTGCCGTTCTGGAAGCCGGCGGCGACCTCGATCAGCAGCGGCACCACGCCGAGGCCGGCGACCGGCATCGTGACGTGGTCGTCGCCGGCCAGCACATGCACGTGGTTGTCGAGGTCGACGACGTGCACCGAGACCTGCGCACCGGAATCGACCAGAGCCTCCAGCGAACGCAGCGTGGCCGTGAATGAACGGCGCCCTGCGGCAGCACGTCGTGGAAGTCGGCGACTGGTCCGGTTCGAGCGACGACCCGTGTCGGGGGCCTCCTGGGCACCGCTGAGAGACTCGGTGGCCGAGGAGTTACGGAAGCCTTCACCAGGCTCGAGAGCGCCCACGCTGATCCTTAGGGGGGTGGATGTGCGGGATACCGAGGGGAGACGCTCCCCAGCGGCAGGGCTATCGTAACCCCACCGCCGGGGGATGCTTCACAGAGTCAGACGATTGGTCACCAGATGGTCACTCGCGACGCCGCAGGCAGCCAGAGGGCGTCGGTCTCGCTCACACCGAACGCCTCGTAGAAGGCGTCGATGTTGCGCACGATCTGGTTGCAGCGGAACTCGTTCGGCGAGTGCGGGTCGATCGTCAGCAGACGCAGCGTCTCGGCGTCGCGGCTCTTCTGCTGCCACACCTGCGCCCACGACAGCAGCAGCCGCTGCACACCCGTGTATCCGTCGATGACCGGCGCCTCGGCACCGTCGAGCGAGAGCTCATAGGCCTTCAGCGCGATGCCGAGCCCGCCGAGGTCTCCGATGTTCTCACCGATCGTGAGGGCGCCGTTGACGTGATGCTCGGCGTCGAGCCCCTCGGGGACCAGCGCGTCGTACTGCGCGATGAGCGCCTTCGTGCGCTCCTCGAACGCCGAACGGTCGGCATCGGTCCACCAGTCCTGCAGCCGACCGTCGCCGTCGTAGCGACTGCCCTGGTCGTCGAAGCCGTGGCCGATCTCGTGGCCGATGACCGCGCCGATGCCGCCGTAGTTCGCGGCTGCATCGCGTGCGGCATCGAAGAACGGGTACTGCAGGATCGCTGCGGGGAACACGATCTCGTTCATCGACGGGTTGTAATAGGCGTTGACCATCTGCGGGGGCATGTGCCACTCGGTGCGGTCGATGGGCTTGCCGACCTTGTCGACGTTGCGGTCGTGCTCGAAGATCGACGCGCGACGTACGTTGCCGAACAGATCGGCCCGATCGATCTCGAGGCTCGAGTAGTCGCGCCACACCTCGGGGTGCCCGATCTTCGGCGTGAAGGAGTCGAGCTTCGCGAGAGCGCGCTCGCGGGTCTCGGCGGTCATCCACTCGAGCTCGGTGATGCTCTGCCGGTACGCCTCGATGAGGTTTGCGACCAGCTCGTCCATCGCGGCCTTCGCCGTCGGCGGGTAGTGCCGCTCGACGTAGACCTTGCCGATCGCCTCGCCGAGCGCGCCCTCGGTGAGCGAGACGCCGCGCTTCCAGCGCTCACGCATCGTGGGGACGCCGGTGAGCTCTGTGCCGTAGAACGAGAAGTTCTCCTGCACGAGGTCGTCGGTCAGGTACGGTGCCGCGGCATGCACGACCTTGGCCCGCAGCCACGCCTTCCAGTCGTCCAGACGCTCGGGAGTCAGCAGCGATCCGAGCCCCTCGAAGAAGCTGGGCTGCGAGACGACGACCTCGTCGAAAGCCGCGGGGTTCGACGGTGAGACGGCTTCGCGCCACGGAGCCAGGTCGACGCCGGCGAGCGCCTGCAGCTCGTCCCAGGTCTTGAGGTTGTAGGTGGCGACGGCGTCGCGGCTGCGCACGTTGTCCCAGTGGTGGCCCGCGAGGTCGGTCTCGAGCGCGATCGCACGGTCGGCCTCCGCCGCAGCATCCGCGACGCCGGCGAGGCCCAGCAGCCGCTCGAGGTGCGCACGGTACGCCGCCCTGGTCTCGGCGAACGTGTCGAGGCGGAAGTAGCTCTCGTCCGGCAGCGACAGGCCGGCCTGCACGAGCACCGGAACGTAGCGCTCCGGGTCTCCGGGGTCTCCGTCGACGTAGAGGCCGATCACGGATGCGCGACCGTCGCGGTCGTAGGCGCCCACGGTGCGCAGGAACGCCGGTACGCCGTCGATCGCGTCGATCTCGGCGAGGGTGTCGGCCAGCGGGGCGACACCTGCGGCGTCGATGCGCTCGGTGTCCATGAAACTCGCGAACAGGTCGCCGATCTTGCCGGCGAGCGTGCCCTCAGCTGCATCCTGCGACTCTTCGATGATCGCGCGGACGTCTTTCTCGGCCTGCTCGGCGAGCAGGTGGAACGAGCCCCACCGCGCCTTGTCGCCCGGGATCTCGGTGCGGGCGAGCCAGGCACCGTTCACGTGGCGATACAGGTCGTCCTGGGGGCGGATGTCGGAGCTGAACTCGTCAAGGGCGAGGCCAACGGGAAGAACGTCAGTCATGCGCCCCAGCCTATGACCCGCCTCCCCCATCGTGTCCACAAGCGCCGTCACACCGGGGCGGGAACCGGGGCGGGAACCGCGCCGAACGGGAGCATCACATTCATGCGGAAGCCCTCGTCCGTGCGCTCGGCGAACACCTCGCCCCCATGGGCGCGCGCGAGACCGCGGGCGATGGACAGACCGAGCCCGGCCCCTGATGCCACAGTGTCCCGCTCGACGGTCGCCGTGCGGGCGGTGTCCTCGCGCCAACCGACGTCGAACATGCGGTCGAGATCTTCCACGGCGACACCGGCGCCGTGATCGAGGATGCCCAGCACGAGCCGGTGCCGGTCGAGCTCCGTGGCCGAGACGACGATCTCGGTGCCGCGCGGGGCGTGCCTGATCGCGTTGGTCAGCAGATTCACGATGATCCGTCCGAGGTGGTGCGGGTCCGCCCAGAGCACATGTCCGGCGACCCCCCGCTCGACGATGCGCACCTCATGGCTCGCCGCCGCGGCCGCGACGTCGGCGACGGCATCCGACACCACATCGAGCAGCTCCACCTGCTGCGTCCGCAACTGGACGGCCCCCGAGGTCAGCTTGGACAGCTCGAACAGGTCGTCGACCATGCGACTCATCGTCTCGACCTGCACTCGCACCTGGCCGGCGAACCGCTCCGGAGCATCGGCCGCACCCTCTTCGATCGACTCGGCGAGCGCACGCACCGCGGTGAGCGGAGTCCGCAGATCATGCGAGATCCAAGCGAAGAACCGTCGTCGCGCCGAGTCGAGGCGCTCCAGCTCAGCGTTCGCGGCATCCACCTTCGCCGACACATCGGCCAGCTGCACCGAGAGGTCGTTCAACTCGCGGGAGCCGACGTGTTCTGCGACGATCACGTCTCCGCGTCCGACCTGCCCGAGCGAGGCGGAGAAGCGCTCGAACGACGAGCGCATGGCCCTGGCCACCGCCCAGGCCGTGGCCAGACCGAGGACGAGCGATACCCCGATCACGACGAGGAGTACGGTCAGGTCGTGCGTGGAGATGTACATCTCGACCGCGATCGCGACGACCGAGGCCGCCATCGTGATGATCCCCGCACTGGCGACGAGCATCAGCTGTACCCGGATCGAGCGTCGTCGGAGCATGCGCAGCAGACCGAGCACGAGCGCGGCCACGCAGACGGCGGCGACCAGACAGGTCAGCACGATCAGCAGGATGTCGCCGCCGCCGAGCATGATCATGAGCGGTCCCCCTCTGTGGAGAAGCGGTACCCGACACCCCACTCGGTGCGCAGGTGGATCGGATCGCGCGGGTCTTCCTCGATCTTCTCCCGCAGCCGGCGCACATGCACCGTGACCGTCGATGCCTCACCGAAGCTCCACCCCCAGGCTTCGCGGAGGATCTCCTCGCGTCCGAGCGGACGCCCCTCGTTGCGCACGAGGAAGAAGAGCAGGTCGTACTCGCGACCGGTGAGGATGATCTCGTCGCCACGGACCCACACTCGACGGCGGAGCGGATCGATCGTGAAGACCCCTGCTCGCACCTCGCCCACCGCGGCCTGGACGACCTGCGAGCGGCGTACCAGTGCCCCCACGCGCATCAGAAGCTCTCGCAGCGAGAAGGGCTTCGCGAGGTAGTCGTCGACGCCGAACTCGAAGCCGTCGATGCGGTCCTCCACCTGACCGAGGGCGGTGAGCATCATGATCGGAACGTCGGAATACGAGCGCAGGTCACGGCACAGCTCGTCGCCGCTGATGCCAGGCAGCATCCGGTCGACGATCACCACATCGGGGATGCTGTCCCGCAGCGCCGTCCGCGCCGACACCCCGTCGCCGAAGCTCGACACCGCGTAGCCGTTGGCCCGAAGATAGGCCCCCACTGCTTCCCTGACGGTGGGGTCGTCTTCGACCACGACGACTTCGGTTGCCTCCTGCATGGGGTCGACACTAGTCGCGCGATCCGCGCCACGGCCGGGTTCCTTACGTTCCTGAAAGGTCTTCCCCACCGCCGCCCGTGTCTTCGTAGCGTTCTTCGAAGTGCGATCCGCCGCGGCATCCGTCGCTCCGGGAACACAGACGCACACACAGTGAACAGGAGAACCTCATGCGCAAGATCGCTCTCGCCGCCACCGCGGCCCTCACCCTCGCCCTCGCCCTGTCGGCGTGCAGCTCGCCCGCCGCGACCGAGGACACCAAGCCCTCCTCGTCGGCGTCGCAGAGCGCTGACGAGGGCGCCACGACGACCATGGCCGAGAAGACCGGTGAGTTCATGGGCCTGAACGAGAAGAAGGTCTCCGGCACCGTCACCGTGACCGACGACGAGATCGCCCTGTCCGGGTTCTCCTCCGACGAGGGCCCCGACCTGCACGTCTACCTCACGAACGGCACGGATGAGGCTGCGGTGACGGCGGGCATGCTCGTCGATGCCGTCTCGTTCGACACCGCAACCCAGACCTTCACCCTCGACGGCGTCGACACGTCGAAGTACACCCACGTCGTGATCCACTGCGACAAGGCGAAGGCCGTGTTCGGAGCAGCAGAGCTCTCATGACCGGATCGCGACCCGCAGGCCCCCTGCCCCTCTCGCTGCTCGGCGGCGGGGCCAGGGTGGCGGTCGGAGTGCTCTGGCTGATCGAGGGCATTCTGAAGTACCGGGCCGGATTCGGGGCGGCCGACATCGAGCTGGTGGCGCAGAGCACGGAGGGGAACCCTCGGGTGCCGTGGTTCTTCGAGCCGCTCGGGTCGTTCATGGGGATGGCACCCGAGCTGTTCGGTGTGGTGATGCCCGCTCTCGAGGTCGCTCTCGGGCTGCTGCTGGTCGCGGGACTCCTGACCAGGATCACCGCCTTCCTGTCGATCGGGACGCTGATGCTCTATTGGAGCGCGGATCAGCTGATCGCCCAGTACCCGGCGATGGTCGTGCTCTCAGCCGTCGTACTCCTCCTTCCCGCCTCCGGGCGGTTCGGGGTGGATGGATGGCTGCGCGCGCGCCGGGCGCGGACGACAGACGACTTCGGGCCTGTGGGAGGCCTGAAGCGGCCGGCGGGCTGAGCCCGCCGGAGGGGACACGGTTTCCGTCGGGTGGGGGCCCGGCTGGAACCGCGTCAGCCGCGGCGCCGTGCGCGCAAGCGCCGGCGTCGCGGCTGCTCGACTGGGGCGGGCTTGGGCCGCGCGGCTCGACGCTCGGCCCAGGCAGCCACCTCGTCGTCGACGTCACGGGGAGACGTGACGACGGGTGGGCCGCCCTGAAGCTGGCGCCGAGCCTCGCGCACCCGCCTGTTGAAGTCTTCGAGGACATCGCGCACATCGGACTCGCGGCCGAGCAGGTCGAGCTGATCGTTCAGCTCCCGGTCCTCGGTGCGCAGCAGAATGGCAGGCGGTCCGAGACCGGTCAGGTTCTCGGTCTCGATCTTGCGGCGGATCCACCAGTCCGGATCGTGATGGGTGCCGAGTCCCTCGATGGGCTTGCCGGCACCTGGCAGGTCGTCGAAATCGCCCCGGCGGATCGCCACCTGGATGGCGGTCTCGATGAACGCGGCACGATCGACAGCAGCGGCGATCCCTGGCGGCGTACCCGACTCCTCATCGCCGTCGGGGTTCTCGCCGCTCTCGCTGTTCTCGCTGTTCTGCTTGCTCGCGAGATACCGCGCGGCCGCGTCGCGGGGATCCGTCATGATGCACCTCCTTGGCATCCGAGTTCCCTCCACCCTACGGCGGCGTCGAGACGGGCCGGCGAGGTCGGCGCCAGGTCATAGGCTCGGAGGATGAGCGCGCGCCCCTCACTCAATCGAGAGATCCTGCGCCTCGCCGTCCCCGCGCTCGGCGCACTGATCGCCGAACCTGCGTTCCTGATCGTGGATGCCGCGCTCGTCGGTCATCTCGGCACGACGCCGCTCGCCGGGCTCGGCATCGCGGGCGCGGTGCTGCAGACGATCGTCGGGCTGATGGTCTTCCTCGCCTACTCGACCACCCCAGCGGTCGCCCGCCGCTTCGGCGCAGGGCAACCGGGCGAAGCCGTCTCGGTCGGCGTCAACGGAATGTGGCTCGCACTCGGGCTCGGTGCCGTGCTCGCCGTGGTCGGAGCCGTCTCCTCCCCGTGGCTGGTGTCGTTGTTCGGCGCGAGCGATGCCGTCGCCGCCCAGGCGAACGAGTACCTCGTCATCTCGATGTGGGGCCTGCCGGCGATGCTCATCGTGTTCGCCGCGACCGGGCTGCTGCGCGGCATGCAGGACACGATGACGCCGCTGTGGATCGCAGGACTCGGCTTCGGCGCCAATGCCCTGCTCAACTGGCTGTTCATCTACGGACTCGGATGGGGCATCGCCGGCTCCGCCGCCGGTACCGTGACCGCACAGTGGGGCATGGTCGCCGCCTACGCTCTGGTCGTGCGTCGCCTCGCCAACCGCCACAGCGCCTCGCTGCGCGCGCAGCGCGCCGGGATCCGCAGCACCGCCACCTCGGGCGGGTGGCTGTTCCTGCGCACCGTGAGTCTGCGCGTCGCACTGCTCGCGACGGTGGGGATCGCGACGGGCATCGGCACCGAGGAGTTGGCCGGGTGGCAGATCGTGTTCACGATCTTCTCCGCGGCCGCCTTCGCCCTCGACGCGCTCGCGATCGCGGCCCAGGCGCTCATCGGCAAGGAACTCGGGGCCGGCGACGAGCAGCAGGTGCACCGCGTGCTGGCGCGCACCGTCGCGTGGGGAGCCTGGTTCGGCGTGGTCGTCGGGGGTCTGATCGCCGCGTCGTCCGGCGTGCTGGGCATGGTCTTCACCGGCGACCCCGAGATCGCGGCGCTCGTGCAGCCGGCGCTGCTCGTGCTCGCGGTCGCCCAGCCGATCGCCGGCGTCGTCTTCGTGCTCGACGGGGTGCTCATGGGCGCGAACGACGCCCGCTACCTCGCGATCGCAGGCGGCCTCAACCTGGTGCCGTTCCTGCCCGCCCTGTGGATCATCGCCGCGACGGGGGTCGACGGCACTGCAGGGCTCGTCTGGCTCGCGGTCGCCTTCTTCGGCGTCTATCTGCTCGCACGACTCGGCACCCTGGGGTGGCGTGTGCGGTCCGGGCGCTGGCTCGCTGCCACGGTCTGACATCGCTGCCCTCCCTCGACAGGCAGCTCCTCCACAGGCACCGTCGAGAACGAGTTCTCCACCTCCCCTGGATTCCGCGGAATACTACGTCGCCGACCCCTGGCGCCCTCGACGATGATCGGGGGACACTGAAGGGATGTTGGGGATGACGGAACCACAGGTGTGGACACTGATCGGCGTCTTCGCCGCGGGCATGTTCGGCACCATCACGCTGATCTCGACGATGTTCCTGCGCACGATGCAGAACGGGTTCGATGGTGTGCGAACGGAAATGCGGAACGAGTTCGCGAGCGTGCGCACCGAGTTCCGGAACGAGTTCGCGAGCGTACGCACCGAGACGGGCAGCGAGTTCGCCGGCGTGCGCACGGAGATCCGCGCTCTGCACGGGCGCATCGATCACCTCGATCGCGACGTCAACGCCATCTATCACCACCTGTTCGGCATCGACCGCGGCTGACCGGCGCCGACCGATCGCACCGCGCCCAGTTCAGGCGCTCTCGAGCTCCGCGATCACGATCTTCTTCATGTGCATCAGGGCCTGGATCTGCTCGGGTCGCTGCTGCAGCAAGTCGAGGCCGGCGGGGATCACCTGCCAGCTGACGCCGAACCGGTCCTTGCACCAGCCGCACGCCTCGGACTCCGGCACGGCCGACAGCGCCTGCCAGTAGTGGTCGATCTCCGTCTGGTCGGCGCACTCGATCACGAAGGAGATCGCCTCGTTGAAGGTGAAGGGCGGTCCGCCGTCGATGCAGCCGAACGGTGTGCCGTTCAGAGTGAACTCGCCGTTGATCACCTTCCCCGACATCCCCTCGAAGTGCTCGCTGAGATTCTCGTCCGGATAGAAGGTGACGCTGTCGATCGACGAGTTCGGGAACACCGAGACGTAGTAGTCCATCGCCTCCTGCGCGCTGTCGACGAACCAGAGATACGGACGGATGGGTGTGACGCCTGCCATGTCGGCCTCCTCGATCGGCACTCACGCTACGCCCGCGGCCACCGCGTGTCGAGAGGGTCTGGACGCGAACTCAGGCCGCGTATCTCCGGCACCACTCGTACATGATCACGGCAGCCGCGGCGCTGGCGTTGATCGAGCGCGTCGAGCCGTACTGCGTGATCTCGATATGGGCGGAAGCGGCGGCGAGCGCCTCGGCGGAGAGCCCCGGCCCCTCCTGGCCGAACAGCAGCACGCAGCGCTGCGGCAGGTCGGCCTTGTCGACGGGCACTGCGCCGTCGACGTTGTCGACCGCGATGATCGGAAGCCCTTCGGCCGCGGCCCACGCGGCGAACGTCTCGACGTCTTCGTGGTGCACGACGTGCTGGTAGCGGTCGGTGACCATGGCCCCGCGCTTGTTCCAGCGCCGGCGACCGATGATGTGCACGGTGTCGGCGAGGAACGCGTTGGCGCTGCGCACGATCGACCCGATGTTCATGTCGTGCTGCCAGTTCTCGATCGCGACGTGGAACGGATGCCGCTGCGTATCGAGGTCGGCGACGATCGCCTCCATCCTCCAGTAGCGGTAGCGGTCGATCACGTTGCGGGTGTCGCCCGCTGCGAGGAGCTCCGGGTCGTACTGCTCACCGGCCGGCCATTCCTCCTCGCTACCGGGCCAGGGACCGACCCCGTACCCGGGCTGGGCGATCGAACCCGTGTTCACCGGCTCCGCCGGAGCGTCGGGGTTCGTGCTCTGCGGCGCGGCGTCATCCATCCCGCCAGGCTATCGCCGTGCCACCCCGGTTCGAATCGCGCAACCGGCCCCATCCCGGCCACATATGCGGCAATTCACGCGATTCGAAAGGATATTTAGGTAGACCGAAAAATACGCTACGGTTTCGGTGTGCCTAAAAATTCCTCGCTCCCGATGACGACTGCCGCCGCTCCCCCCGCCCGCGCCCCGCGCAGCCTGTGGTTGCTCGGTCCCGCACTCGTCGCGGGCGTCGCCTACCTCGACCCCGGCAACGTCGCCAGCAACATGACCGCGGGGGCGCAGTACGGATATCTGCTGGTGTGGGTCGTGCTCGCCGGCAACGTGATGGCGTGGCTGATCCAGTACCTCTCCGCGAAGCTGGGCGTCGTCACCGGGCAGAGCCTCCCCGAGGTGCTGGGCGCACGACTGAAGCGGCCCTGGGCCCGCCGCGCCTACTGGCTGCAGGCCGAGCTCGTCGCGATGGCCACCGACCTGGCCGAGGTCATCGGCGGCGCGGTAGCCCTGAACCTGCTGTTCGACGTGCCGCTGTTGCTGGGAGGCGTGATCACCGGCGCCGTCTCGATGATCCTGCTCACGGTGCAGAGCCGCCGCGGCGCCCGTCCGTTCGAGTTCGTGATCATCGGGCTGATGGCGATCATCACCATCGGATTCGTCGCGGGCGTGTTCGTCGCACCGCCGGACCCGGCAGGGGTCATCGGCGGAATGGTTCCTCGTTTCGAAGACACCGGCTCGGTCCTGCTGGCCGCGTCGATCCTCGGCGCGACGATCATGCCGCACGCGATCTACGCGCACTCCTCTCTCGCCCGTGACCGCTTCGGCGCCACGACCGCTCACGCCGGCGACGAGGCCGTGCGCACCGAGACCTCGCGTATCCGTCGTCTGCTCACGGCCACCCGCTGGGATGTCTCGATCGCCATGGTGATCGCCGGATCCGTCAACCTGTGCATCCTGCTTCTCGCTGCCGCGAACCTCGCCGGCGTCGAGGGCACCGACTCTCTGGAGGGCGCGCACGCCGCGCTCGCCGCCGGGCTCGGACCGGTCGTGGCGACCTTCTTCGCCGTGGGGCTGCTCGCCTCGGGCCTGGCTTCGACCTCGGTGGGCGCCTACGCCGGCGCGGAGATCATGCACGGCCTGCTGCACGTGCGCATCCCGCTGCTCCTGCGCCGACTGGTCACGCTGATCCCCGCACTGGTGATCCTGGGCATCGGCTTCGACCCGACGCTCGCCCTGGTCCTCAGCCAGGTCGTGCTCTCGTTCGGCATCCCGTTCGCGCTGATTCCCCTGGTCGTGCTCACCGCGCAGCGGCGGACGCTCGGCGCCTGGGTCAACCGACGGTGGACGACAGCGGCGGGAATCCTCGCCTCCGTGCTGTTGATCGCGCTCAACGGCGCCCTGCTCTGGCTGGTGCTGACGGGAGCCTGAGCCCGGATAGGCTCGATGCATGTCTGCTGAGAACGCCCGCCGCAACATCCGCATCCTCACCTGGATCGGTTTCGCGACGGGCGTGATCGGCGGCCTGCTGATCGCGTTCCCGAACGTCATCGGCCTCGCGAGCCCCTGGGTGCAGCTCGCACTCGGCGTCGCCACCCTCGTCCTGGCGTTCCGAGCACGCAAGATCGGGATGACTGAGATCGAAGGGTTCGACGGCCGGCTCTCGCTGGCCGCCGCCCTCCTCGGATTCCTCGTCCTGTTCTTCGCAGGTCAGGCCGCGTTCATCATCCTCACCACCCTGGGCTGACCCCGCATCGCGGAACGGATCCGGCCTACGCGGTGACGAATCCCGTCACCAGGTAGAGCACGAACGACACGCCGGCAGCGATGCCCGCATAGGGCAGGATCGCGAGCATCAGGTTGATCGGCTTGATGCCGATCGATCTCGACGCGAGGATGATGCCGTCGCCGTACAGGCAGGTGGTGCTGCCGAGCGCGGCGCCCGAGAACACCGCGGCACCCGCGAGGATCGGGTCGGCCCCGAGAGCGAGCGCCAGCGGGAGGACGACCGGGGTGATCACCGCGGCGAGGTCCCAGAACGAGCCTGTCGCGTACGCGTAGATGCCGCACACGGCGAACACGATCGCCGGGAGCAATGCCGGGGTGAGCACGGGCTCGGTGACCTGGATCACGAACTCCGCGAGCTGGAGGGCGATGTTCATCTCCTGCACCATGAAGGCGAGGACGGTGAGGATCATCACGAAGAGCATGCTCTCGATGCCCTCGAGCGCGGCGTCGAGCACCCCGCGGATGCTGAGCCGACGCTGCACGAGCACGATCACGATCGTCACGGCGAGCGACGCAGCGGTACCGGCCACGACGTTGGCGTTCGTGGCGATCGTGACGCCGACGAGCACGGCCATGGCGATCAGGAAGCCCCACGGCTGCGGTTTGCGGTCGGTCTCGGTCGAGGTCGCGAGGGCTGTGGCGACCCGCTGGGCGGTGGAACCGTCAGGGTCGTCGGCCTTCAGCTCGGCGAGGAGCGCCACACCCTCAGCTCGTCGCTCGTCGTCGGTCGTGCCGAGGGGGAACACGTCGCCGTCACGCTCCGCGCGGATCGCATCACGCTTGATCACACCCAGCTTCGGCAGCCAGCCGATGCTCATCAGGAGCGCGACCGCCAGGGCCGCCCAGCCGAAGAAGATGAACGGGATCGCCTGCAGGTAGGCGCCGAAGCCGGTGCCGCCGACCGTGACGCCCTGCGCCTCGAACAGCCCGGAGAAGAAGAGAGCCCAGGTCGAGACGGGAATCAACACGGCGATCGGCGCGGCCGTCATCTTCATGATCGCGCCGAGCTGCGTACGTGGCACGCGGTAGCGGTCGGTGACCTGCTTCATCGAGGTGCCGGTGGTGAGCACGTTCAGGTAGTCGTCGACGAACAGCACGACCGACAGCAGGAAGGTCAACACCATCGATTTGCGACGCGAGGTCACGAACCGTTCGGCCCAGTTCGCGAAGTCGGTGACGATCCCCGACTTCTCGAACAGCATCATCAGGATGCCGAACAGCGCGACGATCAGCAGGAGCCACTGCGCGGTCTCGTTGGACAGCGCCTTGCCGGTGTACTCGACCCAGACGTCGAAGCCGCCCCAGCCACCGAGGAGCAGTGCTCCGGCGACGGTGCCGCAGAACAGGGCGAAGAGGGTTCGCCTGGTGGCGACCGCGACGATCAGGATCACCACGATGGGCAGGAGCGCGAGAGCGCCGAATTCAGGCATGGAGGTCACCTCAGTGTGAAGGGAGCGAGTGTGAAGGAGGGGTGCGGGCGAGCCGGGGGTCAGGGCTCGGACCCGCCGACGACCGTCGCCTGTACGGGCAGGTCGGGGAGGTCGTCAGGAGAGACGTGCAGCGGGTTCTCCGCCCACACGGCGTAGTCGGCCCGGAACCCGGGAGCGATGCGACCGAGGTCGGCATCACCCTGGGCTCGGGCGGCGCCCACGGTGTAGCCGTGCAGCGCCTGGTAGGGGGTGAGCACCTGGTCGGGCTCGAACACGGGGGCGTCGGGGTCGCCCGGGCGGCGGCGCAGCATCGACCACGCGAGGCCGATGCGGGCGTCGTTCTGCGCGATGGGCCAGTCGGATCCGAGGGCGAGGGGCGCTCCGGCCTCCCAGTAGTCGCGCACACGCCAGGCACGGGCGGCGCGCACGGGCCCGAGCCGGTGCGACCAGTCGTCCGAGCCGTCGGCCTTGCGCCACTGCATGTGCAGGGGCTGCATCGAGGCGGTGATCCCGGCCGCGGCGATGCGCGCGACATCACGGTCGGTGGTCGTCTCGAGGTGCTCGATACGATGCGGCGCCCCTGAGGCACTGCGCACTCCGGCCGCGAGATAGGCGTCGACGACTTCCCCGACGGCCCGATCACCGATCGCGTGCGTCGCGACCTGGAACCCGGCTTCGGCGTATCGCCGCACGGTGCGGCCGTACGCCGCGGCATCCTTCCAGAACGGCTCCAGGCCCTCACCGGCGGAGTCGGGCTCGTGCAGCCAGGCGGTTCCGGTCTCGACCACGCCGTCGGCATAGAGCTTGACCACTCCACCGCGCCACCGGTCGCCGCGCCGGTCGCGCATCGCGAGGTTCGCGGCCGTCCGCTCATCGCCGAACCCGGGCTCGTGGTCGATGGCCGAGACGATGCGGACCGGGAGCCCTGGCCCCTGATCCAGGGAATCGAGCAGTTCGAGCGTGGCGAAGCCGCCGTCCATGATCGTGCCGCCGGTCAGGCCGGAGTCACGCAGTCCGCGCAGCAGCTCATGCCCGACGGCGAGGGTCTGGTCGCGCGTGAACGCAGGGGCGCTCAGCCGTACGGGCTCGTAGGCGCCGAGCTCGCGCAGCTCCCCGGTCGGGCGGCCATCGGCATCGACGACCACGCACGACGAGTCTTCGAACTCGCGCGTTCCGGTGATGCCTGCGCGCGCAAGGCCGGCGCGGCTGGCGAGGGCGGTGTGGCCGTCGAACACGATCAGCAGCGCCGGGAGCCCGCGCACCGCATCCTCGATCGCGGCCGCCGTCATCGGCAGGTCGTGGAACACGTCGTAGTCGAGGTTCCAGCCGCGCACCCACGGATCGGCATCTTCGGCGAGCGCGCGATCGGCTTCGGTACGAAGCGCTGCGAGGAGCGCTGTTCCCGTGGTGAGCCCGCCCAGGTCGATCCCGGCCGTCAGCTCGATCCCCTGGATCGGGTGCAGGTGTGCATCGATGAGCCCTGGCGTCACGGCGGCACCGCTGAGATCGTGCACGACCGTGCGGGGTCCGCGCAGCTCGCGGACCAGCGAGTCGTCGCCCACGGCGAGGAAGCGGCCCTCGCGCACTGCGAAGGCGGTGGCGTGCGGGCGGCGCGGGTCCATCGTCACCACGTGCGCGCCGGTGACAATGGTGTCGGCGTCGAAACCGGTCATGGGCTGTACCTTCGTCGGTATTGACTCGTTCGGTATTGAAAGAGTTTCAATAAAATACCAGACGCCTGAGCAGAATCGAGCACGATGACGAAATCTCCGCGCAGCGTCGGCCGACCGTCGACGCAGGTGCTCACCGAAGAGCGCATTCTGAAGGCCGCCTTCACGCTCAGCGCGCAGCGCACCCCGCGCCAGTTCACGATGACCGCACTCGCGGAATCGCTGGGCGTTCGCACCTCGGCGCTCTATCACCACTTCGCGAACCGCGACGCGGTGATCCGGGCGATGCGCGGGCAGGTCAGCCGCGCGCTCGTCTCCCCCGTGCTGCACGAGATGTCCGTCGAAGACGCACTCCTCACGTGGGCGCACAGCTACCGCGACGCCGCGATCGCCGCACCAGAAGCCATGGTCATCCTCGCGACGTCGCCGATCGACGCCGACGAGGGCTCGTTCGCCGACTACGAGCAGATAGCCCGCCTGCTCAGCGACGACGGCTGGCCGACCGACACGATCGTCGACGCCATTGTGGCTCTGGAGTCGTTCATCATCGGCTCCGCCCTCGACGCCCTCGCTCCCGCGGACAACATGGCCCCTGGAGAGCTCGCCCCGCAGTTCCCGACCTTCGCCGAGGCCGAGACCGCCCGTTCGCGCCTCAGCACGGACCCTGCCCGCCGCACGTTCGAGATCGGGGTACGAGCGCTCATCCACGGACTCACCTCGTGGGCGCGCGAGCGCACCACGTAGGCTGGACCGGTGGCATCCCCTGCAGCCGACGACTACCTGAAGACCGTCTACGCGCACACCGAGTGGCAGGACGCACCGATCACTCCCTCGGTGCTCGCCGCGAAGCTCGGCATCGCCCCGTCGTCTGTCACCGAGATGGTGAAGAAGCTCGCCGCCGCCGGCCTCGTCTCGCACGTGCCCTACGGTGCGGTGCGGCTGACGGATGCCGGCACCGTCCGCGCTCTCGCCATGGTGCGCCGGCACCGCTTGGTCGAGACCTGGTTGGTGCAGGAGTTCGACTACGGCTGGGACGAGGTGCACGACGAGGCCGAGGTGCTCGAGCACACCATCAGCGACCGGCTGCTGGAGGGCATAGACGCACGCCTCGGACGCCCGCGCTTCGACCCGCACGGCGACGCGATCCCCGATGCCGAAGGTCACATCGAGCGCGTGCCGTTCGTGCTGCTCGCCGATGCACCTGCCGGGCATGTCGGTCGGGTGCTGCGGGTGAGCGACCAGGACCCGGAGGTGCTCCGCGCCGTCGAAGCCGCAGGGATCGCCGTGGGCGTCGAGGTCGAGGTGACCGCAGGCGGCTTCTCGATCGGCGGCACCGAGGCCGAGGTCGCGCACGCCGCGGACGCGATCTGGCTCACCGCCTGACGCGATATGAAGCGGCCGCCCGTGTCTGTTCTTCGGGTGCCGATCTCCTAGGGTTGAATCCAAACCGGGGGGTTGGTTCATGTCACAGGATTTCAGCATCACGCAGTTGGTACTGTCGACGCAGCGCACGGAGCTCGAGGTCTCGGCACGTGAACTCGAAGCGAAGATGAGCACTGCCCACGCCGCTGACACCGGCGTGCAGGCACCGGTCGGCCGCACGTCGCTGAGGGAGATGCTGGAGGGCGCCATCGGGGAAACTCATGCGCTGGTGCAGATCGGTCAGGACGACGTGCAGAAGATCGCCGGCCGACTGCTGACACTGGAGACGCAGACCGCGGACCTCGACCTGCGCCTCGGCGCCGGTTGGGAAGATCTCCCGCTGTGACCACCTCGCCAAAGGGCTATCCGTTCGAGCGCATCGAGTACGACGAGGGGCAGATGAACAGCCTCCACGGGCACCTCGAAGATGCGGCCGACGAGGTCTCGTCGATGCAGCTCGTGCTGCGCAACGTGACCGACAACCTCGAAGGACGAGGGCAGGCGCTCGAACAGGCGAAGGTCATGGCGGGCGATGTCGCTGCCGCATTCGAGTCTCCGGCCGCCCGCATCCGTCGCATCAAGGGCATCCTCCTCGCCTACGGTCAGGGTGCAGAGGAGCACGGGGGGCGCGCGAATCAGCTGATGGAGTCGGTCACCGAGGCTCAGACCGCTGTCGCCACGGCCGACGCCAGCCTCGCGGATGCTCAGGGCGAACTGAGCACCTGGGAGCGTAGCGATGACCACGATGCGTGGAGCTCCGGCCAAGACGTGACCACGCCACCCCGGACCCTGCATGCTCGCGACGAGCGCTTTCGCGAAGCCGTGCAGACCGCGCAGACCGGCAACGCCGTCGCGGCATCCGACCTCGAAGACGCATGGGCGGCGTGGGAGCGTGCGTTCGAGTCATGGGACGACGCCTATGCCCGCGCCGTCGCGGCTCTCGCGAGCGTCGACGAGAACTACGTGTCCGCAGCGGACGCCGCTACCCTCGCCTCTCTGTCCGACGCCGACTCACCCGCCGAGGTAGCGGCGATCTGGAACTCCCTCACCGATGCGCAGAAGGAGCACTACCTCGAGGCGTATCCCGGGTTCATCGGGAACCTCGAGGGCGTACCGCATGAGTACCGGATCGCGGCGAACGTGAAGACCCTGGAGAAGACCGGCGAGTCGGAGTGGGGCGAGCCGTTGGACACCACGATCGACCGGCTGCTCGCGGAGTACCGCGAGCGGGACGGCCTCCCCATCGCGCTCAATCTCTGGGACAAGAATCAGCCCACGGCTGCTGTCCTCTACGTCGACGACTACTTCTTCGATCCTGAGAACCCCACGGACCCGCTGAACGGTGTCGAGAACCTCAACGTGCTGATCGGAGGCATGATGAGCGAGGCCGGTCAGATCCGCGACTGGTCGCAGAGCGCGAGAGACCTCAACGAGGTCACCAACGGCAGATCAGCGACGATCGCGTGGTTCGGCTACGACACTCCCAACTTCGCCACGGTGGGCAGCTCCGGACAGGCAAGAGTCGGCGCCGAACTGCTCACGAGCGCGCTGCGCGGGCTCGATCTCGCAGCCCCCTCAGGCGCGACGACGACGGTGATCGCCCACTCCTACGGCACGACCACGGCATTCCTGGCAGTAGGCAGCACGAGCGACGATCTCGGCGTCGATAACCTGATCTCCCTCGGCTCCGCCGGCCTCACCGATCGGGCCCTCGGCGGGCATCCGGACCAGGGGCTGGACTTCTCAGGCACCGCACTCTTCACGACCAGGGGTCCGAACGATTGGGTCTCGCTGGCCGGACGCACCTTCTCGGACCATTCGATCGATCCGGACAGCCTGGAGGGCGTCACCACGTTCCAGAGCGATGGCGGCACCCTCCCCGATGGCACCCACGTCGAGGACACACCTGGGCACGGCACGCATTCGGAGGCGAACCTGCCGATCGGCGCGGTCGTGAACGACGGCGGCTACCTGCAGGACGGCAGCGAATCCTTCGCGAACATCGCCAACATCATCAACTATGGTGAGCCGTTGACGACGGACGATCGGTGATCACGTGAGAGCGACCTCGAGAAGCAGACGACGTGCGAGTGCAGTGCTCGCAGTGATGGGAGTGATCATCATGACCGGATGCACGGTGAGCGGACCCGCCCCCCAGGGACAGGCCCTGTTCAACGAGGCCGAGGAGAACTATCTCCGCTATCGCGGGTTCGTGAACGAGTTGCAGACGACACTGGCCGACGAGGACTGGAAGATCGGCCAGCTCGGTGTCTACGGCATGCAGCCGGTCGAATGCGACGGTGACGACCAGTACCGGTTCGATCTGAACCGCAGCATCGAACTAGACGGCGCCCAACGCGAGGCCTACGCCGACACGGTCGAAGAGTTTCTCACGGACAACGATATGACGCCCCAGCGGCGCGTGCTCGGTGAGGATGGCCAAGAGGGACAACTCATCCAGCTCACGGTGCGCGACGAAGGCGACTTCTCGCTTCTGCTCGTCGAGATCCGACAGGACGGGCGGGTCAGGATCGCCGCAGAAACCGCGTGCTGGCCCGGCGATCGCGATGAGCTCAGCGAACTGCTCTTCCACGGCGAGCGACTCGGCGAGGGGTACCTCCCCACCGATGTCGAGTCCCCGACCGATCCGCTGTTCTTCGGGATCACCCCTGGCGACCCGCAGTTCGTCCGCGACACCCCTGCACCGACCGAGACACCCGCGCCCTAGCTCCCTCCGCAACACGGTCAGGTGCGCGTCGCCTGCGGCCTCTAGGCTGTGCACATGGCACAACGTGACGACATCGAATGCTGGCTCACCGACATGGACGGCGTGCTCGTCCATGAGAACGACGCCATCCCCGGAGCATCCGAACTGCTCGCCGGATGGGAGAGCGCGGGCATCCCGTACCTGGTACTCACCAACAACTCGATCTTCACGGCGCGCGACCTCTCCGCTCGCCTGCGCATCAGCGGACTGCACGTTCCCGAGGAGCGCATCTGGACCTCGGCTCTCGCGACAGCCGACTTTCTGAAGCAGCAGCTCCCCGGCGGTTCGGCGTTCGTGATCGGCGAGGCCGGCATCCTCACCGCCCTGCACGATGCCGGCTTCATCATGACCGAGACGAACCCCGACTTCGTGGTCGTCGGCGAGACGCGCAACTACTCGTTCGAGGCGATCACGAAGGCGATCCGCCTCATCATCGGCGGCGCGCGCTTCATCGTCACGAACCCGGACGCCACGGGCCCGAGCACCGACGGACCGCTGCCGGCCACCGGCGCGATCGCCGCCCTCATCACCAAGGCCACCGGCAAGGAGCCGTACGTCGTCGGTAAGCCGAACCCGATGATGTTCCGTTCGGCGCTGAACAAGATCGGCGCGCACTCGAAGCGCACCGGCATGATCGGCGACCGCATGGACACCGACGTCGTCGCCGGCATCGAGGCGGGCCTGCACACCGTGCTGGTGCTCACCGGCATCAGCGACCAGGCCGAGATCGAGAAGTACCCGTTCCGCCCCGACGAGATCGTGCAGTCCGTTGCCGACCTGCTGCCGCGGATCACCGAGACGATCACGACGGTCAAGACGAAGAAGTAGCACCGTGGGTGTTCTCGACGACGGCGAACGACTCAGGGCAGCGGATGCCGCAGCCTGGCGTTCGTGGCTCGAGGAGAACCACGAACGGGCCGCGGGAGTCTGGCTGCTCAGCGTGCGCGGATCGTCCGACGGCGTCGGCTACGAGGACGCCGTACGGCAGGCCCTCTGCTTCGGATGGATCGACGGCCCGGTGCGCGTCTTCGACGACGGGACGGACGACCGCGCCAACGGGCAGTGGTTCTCCCCTCGTCGCCCCGGCAGCGGCTGGGCGGCCACGAACAAGGCCCGCATCGCGGAGCTCGAAGCCGAAGGGCAACTCGCCCCCGCCGGCATCCGCGTGCTCGAGGTCGCGAAGGCGAACGGCTCCTGGACCGTGCTCGACGGCCCGGAGGCGGGGATCGAACCGGACGAGTTCACTGCCGCGCTCGACGCCGTCCCCGCCGCGCGTGCGAACTGGGACGGGTTCCCGAAGTCGGTCAAGAAGGTCGCACTGACGGCCATCGCCATGGCCAAGCGACCCGAGACGAGGTCTGCCCGCATCGCGAAGATCGTCGCGGATGCGGCGGAGGGGAAACGACCATGAACCAGAGCGACCTGCTGTTCCTCGTCGTGTTCGTGATCCTGCTGAGCTCGCTGACCGTCTTCATCGTGCAGTTCGTGCGCTCCCGGCGTCGGCGCGGCCCGGATGAGGATCATCGCGCCGGCTGGTGGGAAGGCCCCTGGGACGACGACGACCGCAAGCGCTGAGCCTGCGGCCGCCGTCGTGGGATCGGTCAGGCGGCGACCTCAGGATGCCAGCGAAGCCCCGGGGATCGCGGCGAGCAGTTCGCGCGTGTACGGATGCTGCGGAGCGTCGAAGATGCGCTCCGGGGTACCGCTCTCCACCACGACGCCGCGCTGCATGACGTGCACCTCGTCGGAGATCATCCGCACGACGGCGAGGTCGTGGCTGATGAACAGATAGCTCAGGCCGAGGCGGCGCTGCAGGTCGGCGAGCAGGTCGAGGATCTGCGCCTGCACCAGCACGTCGAGCGCCGACACCGCTTCGTCGAGCACCACGAGCTCGGGCTCGAGCGCCAGGGCGCGGGCGATCGCCACGCGCTGCCGCTGCCCACCGGAGAGCTCATGCGGCAGCCGCTCGGCCATCGCCGCCGGCAGCGCGACCTGCTCCAACAGCTCGAGCACGCGCGCGTGACGCGAGGCGGTCGTGCCGATGCGGTGCACACGCAGCGGCTCGGCGATCGACTGCTCGACCGTATAGCGCGGGTCGAGCGAGGCGTAGGGGTTCTGGAACACCGGCTGCACGCGGCGACGCAGCGCGAACAGCTCCTTGCGGCGGAGCGTGGTCAGATCGAGCCCGTCGAACAGGATCGACCCGGAGGTGGCGTCTTCGAGGCCGAGCACCATGTTCGCCGTGGTCGACTTGCCCGAACCCGACTCGCCGACGATCGACACGGTGGTGCCGCGGCGGATCTCGAAGCTCACCCCGTCGACCGCCGTGAACGTCTGCGGCTCCCCTGCCTTGGGCGCACGGAGGGCGAACTCCTTGCGAAGGTCCCTGATCTCGACGAAGGGCGTTCCGGTGGCGGCTTCGCGCTGCGGCAGGGCATCCCGACGCGAGGCGAGGCTCGGCGCCGCGGCAAGCAACTGCTTGGTGTACTCGTGCTGCGGGTCGCCGAGCACCTGGGCCGATGTGCCCTCCTCCACCACCTGGCCGCGGAACATCACGACGATCCGGTCGGCGCGCTCGGCGGCGAGGGCCAGGTCGTGCGTGATCAGGAAGACCGCGGTGCCGAGGTCGTCGGTGAGCGTGTCGAGCTGGTCGAGGATGCGCCGCTGCACGGTCACATCGAGGGCGGAGGTGGGCTCGTCGGCGATCAACAGGCGCGGCTTGCAGGCGAGGCCCATCGCGATGAGCACACGCTGGCGCATGCCGCCGGAGAACTCGTGCGGGTACTGGCTCGACCGCTGCGCGGCATCCGCGATGCCCACCATCTCGAGCAGCTCGACGACCCGCGCCTTGGTGGCGTCGCCATGCGTGTGGCCGTGCACCTCCAACGCCTCGCCGATCTGCTCGCCCACGCGCATCATCGGGTTGAGGTTCGACATCGGGTCCTGTGGCACGAGGCCGATGCCCGCACCGCGCAGCGAGATCATCGCGTTCTCGGGCAGGTCGGTCAGCTCACGACCGTCGAAACGGATGCTGCCGGCCGTGATCACGCCGTTCTCCGGAAGCAGGCGGTTGACCGCGGCCGCGGTGGTCGACTTGCCCGACCCCGACTCCCCCACGATCGCGACGGTCTCACCGGCGGCGATGTCGATGTTGACGTCGCTGATCGCGGTGACCAGCTCGGAACCGGTCCGGAAGGCGACGGCGAGGCCGCTGATGCTCAGCACGGGCTCGGTGGTGCTCATGATGTTCTCGTTCCTTCGTTGTCGTCGGGATCGTTGTCGTCGGGATCGTTGTCACGGAGCCTGTGGACGTTGTCGTCCAGGAGTGCGGGGAGTGCCGTGCGCCACAGTGCTTCGGTCGATGCCGGATCGGGGGCGAAGAGGCGGTTCGTCAGCAGCACTGCGGCTGTACCGGCGGTGGTGGGGGTGCCCGGCACGATGCCGAGCGCGCAGCCCGTGTAACCGGGGTGCCACAGCATCCGGGTCTGTCGACCGGCGACGGCGACCGTGTCACTGCGCCAGCCCAACGCCTGGCCTGCATCGCGCCCGTCGCGGAACAGCTCCGCCACGGTGTCCGGATGCCACAGCTCGGGATGCTGTTCGGGGGCCGCGAGCGCGGCACCGAGGGTAAGCAGATCGTCGGCGGTACTGAAGAGTCCGGCGTGGCCGGAGACGCCACGGAGTGCATGGAAGCAGTTGCCGTCGTTGGCGGCGCCGGTGATCTCGTCTTCCCGCCAGGCGAAGTGACGGGTGGTGGTGAGAATCGGATAGGGCTCGCCGGTGGCGACCATCCGGCGTTCGGCGACGTCGCCCAAGGCGGAGGACGCGACGGGTGCGCCGATCGGGCCGTAGCCGGTTCGGTCGAGGCCGAGCGGCCTGGTCACGAGCTCGCGCACCGCTTCGTCAAGGGGAAGCCCGGTGACGGCCGAGATGATGCGGCCGAGGAGCAGGAAGCCCAAGTCGGAGTAGTGCCGTCCCTCGTCGAGGCCGTACCGCAGCGGGAGGGCATCCGCGGCAGCAACGGCATCCGCGCGCGTGCGGTCGAGGTAGAGCGGCTGCCACTCCCAGAGGCCTGCGCGGTGCTGCAGCAAGTGCCGCACGGTCGTTCCCGGAGCGCAGGCGGTGCCGGAAACGAAGCGGTCGACCGGGTCGTCGAAGCGCAGGTCGCCGCGGCTGACCAGTCGCAGGATCGCGGTCGTGGTCGCCGCGACCTTCGACACCGAGGCGATGTCGAACGCGGTCTCGATGTTCATCGGCGTTCCGGCGAGGTCAGCCAGGCCACCGGCGGCGATGTCGCGCCCGGCATCGGTGACGACGCCCGCGACGGCTCCCCGTGGAGCGGACGCACCGGCGAGGACGGCCGCGACGGCTTCGGCGGCACTCATACGGGCACCTCCGCGCGACGGGAGAGGTCGACGAGGACCTCGGGCTGCGCGTCGGCCGCGAGCCCGCTGATCCCCAGCCCGTTGGCTGCGCCGAGGTCCAACGTGTCTCCGGAGAGCACCACGCCACCGGTCACCGGGGAGCTGCGCAGCCAGAATGCCGCATCCAGGTCGTGCACGGCATCGGGGGCGACGGCCGCCGCAAGGTGGGCTGCGGCGCTCACCCCGACGTGCGACTCCATCATGCAGCCGATCACGACGCCCAGGCCCGCTGCTCGTGCGGCATCCGCGGCGGCGAAGGCCTCGGTGAGGCCACCCGTCTTGGCGAGCTTGATGTTCACGAGGGCTGCTGCGCCGCGGTCGGCGATCATCCGCACGTCGTGGGCCGTACGCACCGACTCGTCGGCCATGATCGGGGTGTCCACGGCGGAGGTGACCTGTGCGAGCGCGTCGAGGTCGTGAGCGGCGACAGGCTGCTCGACGAGTTCGAGTGCGAGTCCGGCGCCTTCGGCGGCGCGGATCACGCGGATCGCGGTCTCGGCGTCCCAGGCCTGGTTGGCATCGATCCGCAGCGTGATGTCGGGGCCGACCGCGGCACGAACTGCCTGGAGCCCCGCGACGGTGTCGTGCGCGGCGGAGACCTTGATCTTGAGGTATCCGAAGCCCGCGGTGACGTGTTCGGCGGCAAGGGACGCGAGCACGGCAGGCTCCCCCGCCGACAGGGTCATATCGGTGCGGATGCGCGAGGGCGCGGTCAGGGCCGTGAGCGTCTGGGCCGTGAGTGTCTGGGCGAGTGCGACTCCCCGCTGCTGCGCGGCGAGGTCGGCGACGGCGCACTCGACCGCGCTGCGCGCGGCGGCATTTCCCCACACGGAGCGCGCGATGTCGGCGGCGATACCGGGGTCACAGGCGTCGCGCCCGAGCACGGCCTCGGCAAGCGGGCCCGCCACGGCGGCAGCCACGCTCTGCGGGCTCTCCCCCGTGACACGCCAGCTCGTGGCGGCCTCACCGTAGCCACGGCGCCCGTCGGCGTCGGTGACCTCGACGAGAACCACATCGAGGTGGTCGGTGCGGCGCACGGCCGTGATGAACGGCCGAACCAGGGGCGACGGCACCCGGAGCACGCGGATGCGCTCCACGGCAGTCATCTCCGCTCCCCGCAGATCTCGGCCCCGCTCATGACCACTCCTTGCGCATGCGCTGCTCGGGCTCGCCGAATTCCGGCTGCGTGCGGGTGGCTCCGTCGGGGTGCCAGCCCTTCGCCTCGTAGAACCCGATCGACGGCGCATTCGCCGCGAACACCCAGAGCGTCGCGGCCTCGGCCCCGGCATCCTGCAGCTCTGCGGTCGCCTGCGCCAGCAGCGCCCTGCCGATCCCGCCGCCATGGGCGCGAGGCGAGACGTACAGGGAGTGCACGGCGCCGTCGATCCGGCCATCGTCGCCGGGGGTCGCTGCATAGCGCGTGATCCCGACGATCCCGCCGTCGCTCTCCGCGACGAGCACGATGCCCAGCGGATCCGCGAGCACCCGTCGCCACAGCACCTCGGCGCGCTCATCGGTCATCGCGTCGATCGCCGCATCGGGGAGGACGCCCCGGTAACTCTCCCGCCAGCAGGCGAGGAACACCTCGAGCACCCCGGACAGGTCGTCCGGGGTGGCGGGGCGCACCTGGAGGCTCACGATGCCGCGGCCTCCGCGAGCACGAGGGAGTCGATGGAGGCGACGGGCTCCGGCATCTGCAGCGGACCGACACCCGGGGTGATGGTGCCGAGGATACGCGGCTCGCGGGCACCCGTACCGCCGGGGACGATCGCGGGAACGCCGTGCATCGTCGACCAGCCGATGAGGGCGAGGAGGATCGCCTCCTTGCTGTCGGCCGCGGCGCCCAGCTCGTCAGCCAGCACGACCTCGGTCGCGGGCAGTGCGGCGCGCAGACCATCGAGGATCAGCGGGTTGCGGCATCCCCCGCCCGACACGGCGAGGAACCCGATGCCTGCGGCTTCGACGTCGCGCGCCACAGTGCGGACCGTGAGCTCGGTGAGGGTGCGCACGACATCGGCGACCACGATCTCGCGACCCTGCGCGGCCAGGTGCTCGTGCACATAGCCGAGGTGGAAGTGCTCCTTGCCGGTACTCTTGGGCGGTGTGAGGGCGTAGTACGGGTCCTCGAGCAGGGCTGCCAGCAGCGCCTCGTCGACCTGTCCGGTGCGGGCGATCGCGGCGTCGTCGTCGTAGCCGAGCGGGTTGAGGCCGTTCTCCACGATGACCGCGTCGACCAGCGCGTTCGCGGGTCCGATGTCGTAGGCGACCAGGCCGCCCTGCCGCACCACCGTCATGTTCGAGATGCCGCCGAGGTTCAGGGCCGCGGAGACCCCGGCGCGCGAACGCAGCAGCAGCTCGTCGAGGAACGACACCAGCGGGGCGCCATGGCCGCCGACCGTGATGTCGCGGATGCGGATGTCGGACACCACGGGGGCTCCGACCTTCTCGGCGATCCAGGCGGGCTGCCCGATCTGCAGGGTGCCCAGCGCGTGCGCGCCGTCGACCCAGTGGTACACGGTCTGTCCGTGCGAGCAGACCGCGTCGACGCCGCCGACCTCTGCCGCGATGTCGGCCGCGACCTCGGCGAACGCCTGTCCGATCAGGGTGTCGAGCTCCGCCACCTCGGCAAGCGTCGTCTGCGCGGGCGGCAGGGCAGCGATCAGCCGCGCCCGCAGCTCGGGGGCGTACGGCACGCTCGTCGCCGCGAGCACCGTGCCGTGCAGATCCACGCCGTGCGCGGTGAACCCGCCGCTGGTCGTGAAGTCGACGACGGCGGCATCGATCCCGTCGTGCGAGGTGCCGGAGATCAATCCGAGGACGCGCATCAGTTCTCCTCCAGTGCGGTGCGCAGCCGACCATCGGCCGCGCCCAGTCGTGCGGTGGCCGCGGCGAGGTCCTCGCCACGGCGGATCATGATCGACGCGAGCTTCACGTCGTAAGCGGCCGTCTCCAGGGCGGCCACCGCCACGTCGCGGTCGACATCCGCGATGGTCTGCACCATCCGGATCGCCCGCTCACGCAGCTTGTGGTTGGTGGCCTTCACATCCACCATCAGGTTGCCGTAGGCCTTGCCGTTTCGCACCATCGAGATGGTCGAGAACATGTTCAGCACGAGCTTCTGCGCGGTGCCCGACTTGAGCCTGGTCGAACCGGAGAGCACCTCGGGACCGACCTCGACCTCGATGCCGTGCTCCGCGGCCGCGCTCAGCGCGGTCCCGACGTTGCACGAGAGGCCGATGCTGAGGGCTCCGAGCTCGCGCGCCCGGCGCACCGCCGCGATCACGTAGGGCGTGCGTCCGCTCGATGCGATGCCGATCACGGTGTCGAGTGGTCCGATGCCGGCCTCATCGATGGCTGCGGCACCCGCCTCCGCGTCGTCCTCAGCCCCCTCGACCGGGTTCACGATCGCACCGGGACCACCGGCCATGATCGCGAAGACCAGCTCCGGCGGGGTGCTGAACGTGGGCGGGCACTCCGAGGCGTCGAGCACGCCGATGCGGCCCGGTGTTCCTGCGCCGACGTAGACCAGGCGTCCGCCCTCCGCCATGCGCGCGGCCGTGGCCTCGATCGCGGGGACGATCTGCCCGAGTGCGCGCTGCACGGCCGCCGGCACCGTGGCATCCGCCTCGTTCATCGTCTGTGCGAGTTCGGCGACGCTCATCAGGTCGAGCTCCGCATACCGGGGATCGCTGGCCTCCGTGGCGAGTCTGCCGAGGTCCTCCATGGTCATCGCTTTCCTCTGTTCCGGGGGTCGAGACTGTCGCGCAGGCCATCGCCGAGCAGGTTCAGCCCGACCACGAGCAGCACCACGATCACACCGGGCGCGATCATGGTCCACGGGGCGATCGTGACGAGGGTGCGCGCCTCGAAGATCATCGAGCCGAGCGAGGGCGCGGGCGGCGGGGTGCCGAGTCCGAGGAAGCTCAGCGACGCCTCGGTGAGCACGGCCCACGACAGCGAGAGCGTGACCTGCACGATGATGATGGACGTGATGTTCGGCAGCACGTGGCGGAACATCGTCGCCATGCGGCTCTGACCGGTGCTCTTGGCCGCCTTGACATATTCGACCTCACGCAGCGACAGCACGGGGCCGCGCGTGACGCGGATGAAGATCGGCACGTAGACGATCGCGATGGCCACGGCGATGGTGAACCAGTTGCGCTCGAACACCGACGCGAGCGACAGGGCGAGCAGCAGCGGGGGGAAGGCGAACAGCACGTTCGTGACCGCCGTGATCGCACCGTCGGAGAAGCCGCGGTAGAAGCCGGCGATGAGTCCGCACACGGTGCCCACCACGGTGGCGAAGGCGACAGCGACGACGGAGATGAGCGCGGAGTTCGCGACACCCGCGGCGACGCGGGAGAACACGTCGCGACCGAACTGATCGGTGCCGAACCAGTGCACGGCCGACGGCGGCTGCAGACGGGAGGGCGGGTCCTGCGCGAGCGGATCGAACGGCAGCAGCCCGAAGGCCGAGACGAGGCTGAGCACCGCGAGCAGCACGACGATGATGAGGCCGGTGAGCCCGCTGCGGCTGCGCAGCAGGAGACGCACGCGCTCCATGGTGCGCCCGCCGCCGGGGGCGAGGGCCGGGGTCTGAGAGATGTCGGTCATGCGGCACGCACCCGAGGATCGATGACCCGGTACAGCAGGTCGGTGAGCAGGTTGACGATGACGAAGGCGAGCGCGATCACGAGCACGGTGCTCTGCACGAGTGCGTACTCCTTCTGCTGGATGCCGAGCAGAACCTGTCGTCCGATGCCCGGGAGCGAGAAGATCTGCTCGACCACCACGGCGCCCCCGAGGAGATAGCCGAACTGCAGTCCGGTCATGGTCACGATCGGGACGAGCGCGTTGCGGAGCACGTGGCGGATCTGCAGGCGACGCGGCGGAACACCCTTCGCCTTCGCGGTGCGGATGAAGTCGTTGGAGCGGATCTCGAGCACGGCAGTGCGGGTGGTGCGCATGATGGGCGCGGCGATGCCGAAGCCGAGCACGATCGAGGGCAGCAGCATCTGCTGGAGGTTCAGCAGCGGATCCTCGAACAGAGTGGCGTAGGCCTGACCGTTCGGGTTGAAGCCGAACGACGAGGCGAGGATCGCGAGGAGCGCGGTGCCGAGCAGGAACGCGGGGATCGAGAGCCCCGCGAGGCCGACCACCTGGCCGAAGCCGTCGCGGACCGAGTCGGGCTTCGACGCGGAGAGCATGCCGAGCGGGATGCCGATGGCGAGAGCGATCACGATCGAGAAGATCGCGAGCTCGAACGTCACGGGCAGGGCTGCGGCGGTGAGGTCGAGGACGCTCGTCTGTGCGCGCGAGGAGAACCCGAGGTTGCCCGTGAAGATGTTGCCCAGCCACGAGAAGAACTGAACGAAGAGCGGCTGGTCGAGGCCGTAGTACGACTCGAGGGCGGCACGCTGCGACGGCGTGAGGGCTGCCGCCTCGGTGCCGAGGCCTGAGCTGATCTGGTCGCCGGGGATGGCGCGCAGCATCAGGAAGACGAAGATGGCGACGCCGAGAAGCGTGCCGAGGGCTGCGAGGATGCGTCGCAGCACACTGTTGCGGAGGAGCTGTCTGAACATGCGCGTGAGTGGGTGCCTGTCGTCGGGGAAGGAGGGGGCGCGGCCGGGCCGCGCCCCCTCGATCCGCTACTTGATGGAGGTGGTCCGCAGGTACTGCAGCGAGCCGTTGACCATCGGCACGAAGCCGTCGACGGTCGACGCGGTCGCCGTGTAGGTGTAGCTCGTGAACAGCCAGATCCACGCGGCGTTGTCCTCGAGGTTGTCGGAGACCTGCGCATAGATGTCCTTGCGCTTGTCGGGGTCGGCCGTCTGGCGGCCCTCGGCGAACAGCGCGTCGAGCTCGGGCGAGGAGTAGCCGGCGACCTTGTTCAGGTTTCCGGTGCTGGTGAAGTAGCGACCGTACATGCCGTCGGGGTCGGGACGACCGCCGTTGAGCGCGACGGCGGCGTCGAAGTCGGCCGCGATCCAGCGGTCCACGTACGCGCCGGACTCGAGCACCTCGAGGTCGAGCGTGATCTTCGCGTCGGCCAGCTGGGCCTTGAGGTTCTGCGCTTCGTTCACCGACGTGGCGTACTCGCCCTGGGAGACGATCGTCTTGATGGTGACGCCGTCTTCCTTGCCCGCCTTCTTCAGGTACTCGGCGGCCTTGTCGAGGTCGCGCTCGGGGCACGGACGCGATTCGGGGTCGGACTTGTACGCGGGAGAGGTGATGGGTCCGGTGACCTCGCCCTCGCCGAGGGCTGCGGTGTCGAGCACCTCCTGGCGGTCGATCGCGCACTGGACGGCGAGGCGCACGTTGACATCAGCGAGGTCGCCACGCGTGGCGTTCAGCTGCAGCGCGTGGTAGCTCAGCTGCGGGGTGGTCGCGACCTCGACGTTCGCGCCCTCCGCGGTCTGCGCGACCAGCGGGTCGTCGAACACGGCCAGCTGCACGTTGCCGGACTGCATCGCCGAGACGATCGAGGACTCGTCGGGGATCACACGGAACTCGACCGTGTCGAGCAGCGCGGTGTCGCCCCAGTAGTCGACGTTCTTGGCGAGCGTGATCGACTGGCTGGCCTTGCGGTCGTCGAGGATGAAGGGACCGGTGCCGTTCGGGGTGGTGTTCAGTCCCTCTTCGGTGTCATCCGAGGAGAGCATCGCCATGTTGATCACGGCGAGGTTGGCGGGAAGCGCGGCGTCGGGAGCGCTCAACGTGAGCGTGACGGTCTTCTCGTCGGTCGCCTCGACCGCGGTGACGGAGGCGAGCGAGGTGCGCGCGACGGCAGCGGTGGCCTCGGCCGCGATGGCGTCGAGCGAGTACTTCACGTCTTCGGAGCCGAACGTGCTGCCGTCGGCGAACGTGACGCCCTCACGGAGGTTGAACGTGACGGTGAGGCCGTCTTCCGAGACGTCCCACGACTCGGCGAGACCGGGGACCACATTGAGGTCCTCGTCGAACTCGGTCAGCGTGCCGTACAGGTTCTGGAGGATGTTGACGGCCTGGAACTGCGTCGCCTTCCACGGGAAGAGGGTGTCGGGGTCGCTCGTGACGCCGACGACGAGGTCGCCGCCCGCCGCGCCTTCCGAGGGCTTGGGGGCGGATGCGGGTGCGGAACACCCGGTGATGACGAGGGCGACGGCGAGGCCCGTCGCGGTGAGAGCGCCGAGTGACGCCCAGCGTGCTGTGCTCATTGCTGGATCCTCCTGAGTGTGACGCGTCGCCGTGGCGTCGGGTCAGGCGCTGTTGCCTGCCGCCCCGTGAACGTCGTCGGTCTTGGTTGGTACCAAAAGTACACGAACGTCACTACTTATGTAACAGAAGTTCCTCTACTGTTATGAACAGTGATCGGAGACCCCATGCCCCATGAAGCCGCCCGCGATGAAGCCGGCGCGCACCCCGTGCTCGTCCGCATGCGCGCGATCCGCCCCGAGCTGCGTCCGAGCGAGCAGCGCATCGCCGACCTGTTCCTCGCAGACCCGGCGGGAACGGCGGGACTCTCGATCGCCGAGCTCGCCCAGCGCTGCGACACCTCGACCACCTCGGTCGTGCGCTTCTGCAAGCGACTCGGCTACGAGCATGTGCGCGAACTCCGAAACCACGTGCTGCGCGACGTCGAGCGCGAGACGTTCGATACCGCAGCCCTTCCCGCGGTCTCCGGCGACATCGACCGCAACGACACCCTGGCCGACATCGTCGCGAAGGTCTCGCTCGCCGAGACGCTCTCCCTCGCCGACACCGCGAAGGTGCTCGACACCGAATCACTGCGGGCTTCGGTCGATGCGATCACCTCCTCCACCAGGGTCGACATCTTCGGCGTCGGCGCGAGCTCGATCGTCGGACTCGACCTGCAGCGCAAGCTGACCCGCATCGGGCGCACGGCCCTGGAGTGGTCAGACCCCCACTCCGCATGGACGTCGGCTGCGACACTCGGCCCCGGCAACGTCGCGATCGCGGTGTCGCACACCGGTGCGACCACCGACACGATCGAGTTCCTGCTGCTCGCCCGCCGGGCCGGAGCGACCACCATCGCGATCACGAACCACGCCGGCGCCCCGCTGGCCGACCAGGCCGACATCGTGCTCACGACGGCCGCCCGCGAGACCGGCTTCCGCTCCGGAGCTCTCGGCAGCCGGATCGCCCAGCTCATGGTGGTCGACTGCATCTTCATCGGCGTCGCCCAGTCGAACTACGACCGCTCGATGGAAGCGCTGCGCGACACCTTCGCCGCGGTGCACCGCGTGCGGGCGTGACGAAAGACGCAGGGCGCGCGCGGGCGGGACTCTTCACCGCGTTCGCGGGCCTCGGCGTCACAGCGGCGTTCGTCCCCGCGATCCTGCCTTCGGCGGAACGGGCGATCGGTTCCGATCTCAGCACGGCCGTGCCTGCCCTGTTCGCGGGGCTCCTCGTCGGCGTGCTGGTCTCCGGCCCGCTGCTGATGCGCCGCCCGCCTCAGACCGCGCTGATGATCGGCAGCGCGCTCCAGGCAGCCGCCATCGTCACGGTGGCGCTGGCCGGCACCCCTGCCGTGTTCATCACCGCGGCCGCCGTCGCCGGTCTCGGGTTCGGGCTGGTCGAGGCCTCAGGCGCCGTGGCCGCGAAATCTCTGGCCACGAGTAGCGCGACGGGGCTGCTCAGCGCCCTGCTCGGCACGGTCGCCGTGTGCGCGGCGGTCACCCCGCTGCTGGTCGCGGCGGGTTCCGGGGCGCGACCGGTGCTCGGCCTCCTGGCAGCCGTGCCGCTTCTCACGATCGCGATGCTCGCCGGGTCGGCATCCCCTGTCACCCGCACCGAGACTCCCGCGCGCCGCGACATGCGCGGATTGCTCGTGCTCCTGCCGTTCGCCGTCGCACTCCCCCTGTATGTCGGTGTCGAGACCGTGCTCTCCGGGTGGTCGGCCGTGATCCCGGAGCGGATCCTCGCGGTCGATCCGGGTCTCGCCGCATTGGGGACCTCGGCGTTCTGGACGCTCATGGCGATCGGACGCTTCGGCGCGGCGGGACTGCGCCGTCTCTCCGTGTCGCCGATCGTGATCCTCGTCTCCGCCACGAGCGCCGCCGCCGTCCTGATGGTCGTCGCGGGGCTGCTGGTGGAGCATGCGCCCGCGGGGGCACTCGTCGCGCTGGCGGCGGTGGTCGTGCTGCTCGCACCGAGCTATGGCCTCATCCTCGGGCTCGCGCTCGACCGACTCGATCCGGCACGCAGCGCCGCCGTGACAGGTGCGCTCGTCGCATGTGGTGCGGTCGGCGGCACCTTCGTGCCCACGCTGATCCTGGTGATCAGCCGCGACCCCGCATCGAGCACGACATTCTTCGTCTCGGCAGGGCTGTGCGCGCTCGTGCCGGTGCTGATGCTGGTCGCGTCGCGTACGCCCCCGCAGACACCCGCGGCGAGCTGACACTTCCTCCACACCTCGCGACACCAGCGGCCTCTTCACAGATGCTGGAATACCGGCGCACACACCGGCGCAGGCGGCGTAACGTCGTCGACACACCCATCCGAGCAAGGAGAGAGCACACGTGTCCACGGAAGTTCTCGCGATCATCATCAGCGCGGTCGGTGTCGTGGTGACGCTCGGCACGAGCATGTTCGTCGGCGCCGCGTGGATGGTCCGACGCATCGATGCCGTCGACGAGAAGCTCAGCTCCCGCATCGATGCCGTCGACGAAAAGCTCAGCACCCGCATCGACGCGGTCGCCGCAGACGTCACCGACCTGAAGATCTCCGTCGCCCGACTCGAAGGCCCACCGCGACGCCTGCTCACCGCGGGAAGGAGTTGAGACGGTGACCACCGAGACCCTCACGATCGTCATCAGCGCGATCGGCATCGTACTCACCCTCGGCACCAGCCTTTTCGCCGCAGGCGCGTGGATGGTGCGCAGAATCGACGATCGCATCGACGCCGTCGAAGAAAAGCTCAGCTCCCGCATCGACGCCGTCGCCGCCGACGTCACCGACCTGAAGATCTCGGTCGCCCGACTCGAAGGACCACCACGGCACCTGCTCACCGCGAGCCGCTGAGCAGGCTTCCGGTCGACCTACCGCAGCACGAGAGCAGCTGCGCCGATGAGAGGTCCCTCGTCGCCGAGCCCCGAACGCACGACGCGCGTGCGACGGGAGTATTCGTGCACCGCACTCGCGGTGAGCGCCTGCTGCACGAGGTCGATGTAGTCCGGAGACACCCGCGAGAAGCCGCCACCGATCGCGACGACATCGAGGTCGACGAGGGTCGCGGCATCAGCCAACGCCTCCCCGACTGCACGAGCCGAGCGCTCGATCGCCGCCCGCGCGACGGTGTCACCTGCTGCCGCATCCCGCGCGAGGTCCTCACCGGTGGCTCCGGTCCAGCCCTGCTGCTGCGCCCAGGCGGCGCTCGCCGGCCCCGACGCGATCTCCTCTAGTGTCAGACCACCTTCGCGGCGCACCTGGCCGAGGTGGCCCGCGTTGCCGGTCGCGCCGGGGATGTAGGCACCGCTCGCGACGAAACCACCACCGACTCCGGTCGAGACGACGATCGACAGCGAGGCGCCGGCACCCTGAGTGGCCCCACGCCACGACTCGGCGAGTGCAAGCGCACCCCCGTCGTGGCCGAGCACGGTGGGCACGTCGCTCCCGAGCACCGTGGTTGCTGCGGCGCGAACGGCCTCTTCGAGACCGAAACCGCGCGCAAGCGGCATGTTCACCGGCATGATCGCACCGGCTGTGCGGTCGATCGGGCCGGCGCTGCCTACTCCCGCTCCGACGAACTCGGCGTCGGCGGGCAGAGCCGCGAGCGCATGCTCGACGATCGCGACGACCGAGGCGTTCAGCGACTCGAGCGTGGCTTCGCGACCGGTCGCCTGCCGACTCCGGCTGCCCTCTACGAGCAGGCCGTCCTCCGCGACGAGCGCGGCCTCCATCTTCGTGCCGCCGACATCGACGGCGAGCGCGTACCGGGTCACTGGGGGTCGAGTCCGAGGTCGTCGAGGTCGAAGGCGGCGCGCCATTCGAGACCCTCGGCTTCGATCGCGGCCTGCGCCCCGGTCTTGCGATCGACGATCACAGCGACGGCGACGATCTCGGCGCCTTCCTTGCGCAAAGCCTCGACGGCCTTGAGCGCCGACTGTCCGGTGGTCGAGGTGTCTTCGAGCACGACGACGCGCTTGCCCTTGACGTCCGCCCCTTCGATCTGTCGGCCGCGACCGTGGTCTTTCGGCTCCTTGCGCACGACGAACGCGTCGAGCGGGGTGCCGGTTGCGACTGAGGCGTGCAGCACCGAGTTCGCGATCGGGTCTGCACCGAGCGTGAGTCCGCCGACCGCCACGACATCGAGGTCGCCGATCAGGTCGAGCATGATGCGGCCGATCGCGGGAGCGGCACGGTGGTCCAGCGTGAGCTTGCGCATGTCGACGTAGTACGTCGCCTGCTTGCCACTGGAGAGGGTGAAGTCGCCGTGGAACACCGCCTCATCCTTGATGAGGTCGAGGAGTGTCTGGCGGTCTGCGTCGAGTGCGGTCACGGCATCCAGTGTAGGAGGCAAGGCCTAGGCTTGACGCATGCGCTTGGCCACCTGGAACGTCAACTCCATCCGCACCCGCGTCACCCGCACCGTCGAATTCGCCGTGCGCGAAGACATCGACGTGCTGGCGATGCAGGAGATCAAGTGCAAGCCGGAGCAGTTCCCCTACGGCCCGTTCGAAGAAGCCGGGTACCACGTCGAGGTGCACGGGCTGAATCAGTGGAACGGCGTCGCGATCGCGAGCCGTCTGCCGATCACCGATGTGCGCACGTCGTTCGACGGGATGCCGGGCTTCGCCAAGGGACACGAGGGGCCGGATGCGCCGCTCGAGGCCCGCGCGCTCGGTGTGATGGTCGACGGGGTTCGGGTGTGGAGCCTGTACGTGCCCAACGGCCGTTCGCTGGAAGACCCGCACTACGCATACAAGCTGCACTGGCTGGAGCAGCTGAAGAAGTCGACCGCCGCCGAGCTGTCGGCGAACCCCGACCTCCCTATCGCCCTGGTGGGCGACTTCAACATCATCCCGTTCGACGTCGACAACGGCGACCCCGACATCGTGATCGGCCGGTCGACCCACGTCTCGCCGCAGGAGCGCGACGCGTTCTTCGCGTTCCAAGACGCCGGGGTCACCGACGTGGTGCGTCCGCTCATCCCCGAGGGCTTCACCTACTGGGACTACCAGCGCCTGAAGTTCCCCCGCAACGAAGGCGTGCGCATCGACTTCGTCTTGGGTTCGCGCACGTTGGCCGAGGCTGTGAAGGGTGCGTCCATCCACCGCGACGAGCGCAAGGGCGAGCAGCCCAGCGATCACGTCCCGGTAGTCGTCGATCTCGATTTCGGCGGCGCCGAGGACGACGACGACATGCCGATGATCTTCTCCTGAATGCCGATCTCGTGAGTGTGCGGCTGATCGCCACTGATCTCGACGGCACTCTTCTCGACTCGTCGTCTGCCGTCACACCGCGCACGCGTGCAGCTCTCGACGCAGCCCGCGCGCGCGGCATCCACGTCATACCGGTCACGGCCCGCCAGCCGATCGGGCTGCGAGCGATCGCGGCCGACGCCGGGTTCGACGGCTGGGCACTGTGCAGCAACGGCGCCTACGCGGTGCGCCTCGACGACGGGCGGATGCTGTTCGCCGAAGAGCTTCCCGCTGACACGATCCGCTCGCTCGCCGAGGCTCTGCGCGCGAGCATCCCCGGCCTGCTGTTCGCAAGCGTGCGCGACGCCGGCGAGACGTTCGTTGCGCAAGACGGCTACGCCGCGATCGCCGCTCTCGCCGACCACAAACGCGACCCTGCGACCATGGGCGGCGTGCCGCTGGAGCAGGTGCTCGCCGCTCCCAGCCTGAAGTTCGTGATCCGACACCCCGAGCTCGCACCCGACGCGCTGTTCGACGTGGTGCGCTCGCTCGGGCTCACCGGCTTCGAGGCGACGCTCTCCGGCGCACCCTTCGTCGAGGTCATGGCAGAAGGCGTCACCAAGGCCACCGGTCTCGCCCGCCTCTGCGACCACCTCGGCATCGACCGCGCCGACGTCGTGGCTTTCGGCGATGCGCTCAACGACGTCGAGATGCTCCGCTGGGCAGGGCACGGCGTCGCGATGGCCGCCGCCGAACCGGTGGTGCAAGATGCCGCCGACGAGACGGCCACCTCGAACGACGACGACGGTGTGGCCCGGGTCGTCGAGCGCCTGCTCGCCTGAGGCGCTATTGCACGACTGGTCGTCATCGCGAGCCTGTGCCAGAACCTGGCCGTTGAGATCTCGAGTCAAAGCGCTGAAGCCATGTTTCCACGTGCCATCGATGTTCAGGGCTGCACTCGACATGATGCTGGACACGCGCCCAGTTGGCCGCGAACACGCTGTTGAAGACCGCAACACGCTCCTCCTGCCGCGCATGCCTTCGTCGCCCCACAGTCGGATCGTATTTGCACCCGGCCGAAGCGTCAGATCCTGCGCCGTCGCCGTGGTGTCAGGATGAGCAGCACCCCGGCCCCCACGAGACCGAGGGCCGTCGTCGCGATGGAGATCGGGGCTTCCACGCCTGAGGCGGCCAGCCCTCCACCGGGCGTTGCCGCACCGCCGTCTGCGGGATCGGCCGCCGCGGTGATGAGCAGGGGTGGGCTGGCGAACTTCGACGTTCCGATCCGGGCGAGGATGTAGTGCTCGCCCACGACAGCGTCGATCGGAATACGGAATGTTCCCGCGAAACTGCCGTCGGCGTCCGTGGTCAGAGTACCCAACCGCAGCGGCTCCGGCTGCAACTCGAACTCGAGCAGCGTCCCGGGGGGAAAGTTGATGCCGGAGATCCCGATCGGGTCACCGGCGCGCACGCGTGCGGACGAGAGCGTCATCGTCGGGACCCTCGTGGTCCCGCACTCCGCAGCCAGCGTGACGTCGAGGCCCGTCAGATTCCCGCCTGCTCCGAGGTCGAAGGTCGTCGCGCCGTCCAGCGTGTGCGCACCCCCGACGAACTGAGTGCAGAATCCCTCGGCTTCGACTCCGATGCGGTAGGCACCGGCGGGAAGCGGGCCCCCGCTCTGAGGCGCCGAGGGATCGAGCCCGCCGAAGATGTAAGCACCCGCCGATGCCGTCGTCGCGATCGGATACCAGCCGGAACCGCCCAACAGGTAGGCGGTGACCTGCGCTCCGCCCGCGGGAAGCGCTCCACCGTCACTCTGCACCGTCCCCTGGATGTTGCCTCCACGCATCAGGTCGAAATCCACACCGGCGCGGTCGGATTCCGCGGTGAGCTCGACCGGAGCGGCGACTCCCGGAGTCGTCGCAGCCGGGTAGTACTGGGGGGCGAAGATGAGGTCGGAAGCCGAGCCCGAAGCTCGCACGGTGTAGACGCCCGCGGGGATGACCAGTTGATACGTACCGTCCGCAGCGGTGGTGGCCGCGCCCGCCACCTGGCCCTCGGAGTACGCCTCGACGATCAGCCCCGAGGTGGGAACGCCCTCCGCGCGCACCGTGCCGGTGATCGCCGTCGCCGCAGCGGGTGCCGCATCGATGGCCTCCGCCTTCTCGCCGACGCGGAGAGACGCATCGATGCCGGCGATCGTCCCGCCCACGGCGACGATCCGTCGGGCGCTGCCCCGGTCGGCAGCATCGTCCCAGAACTCCGAGACGAGGTCGGCGGCGGTGGGACCCGGCGCGAAATGAACGACGTACTCGCCCGGGGGCAGGTCGTCGACGGCGTAGCCTCCGTTCGCGTCCGTGATCCCTTTGTAGGCGTGCCCACCATCGGCATCGGAGATGTCGACACCGACGCCTTCGACCGGGAGCCCGCTGTCCTCGCGCGTGACGCTTCCGGTGATCGTCGTCGTGGCGATGACGTCGGCCGGGGCAGAAGCGGCCGCACCCCCCATGATCAGCACCGTGGTGAGGACGCTCGCAATCAAGCCCCCCAGCCGCACCCGGCGGACAGTACGACGTGATGTCATCACAGTTTCCCCTCGCGATGGGATTCGGATCGCGAGGGCGGCCCTGCCCTCGTGGCCCCGGCCGGGTGTAGCCCTCGGCACCGTGAGGCCGACGATATCCCCAGGAGACGCGGCGAGGGAACACTCGGGGCGCCGGCGTTACCTGTCTGTGATCACCCGAACGTGCCGACCTCCGGCACCCGATCCGTGCGCCCGTAGCGCAGCAGCGTCACGCCCGCCTCGTCTGTGAGGGGCGGCTCGAGCAACCGCAGCACCGACGGAAGGGCGTTGTCGTCGAAGACCTTCTTCCCGACGCCGAGCAGCAGCGGATACACCCACAGGTTCAGCTCATCGAAGAGCCCCTCGGTGAGCAGCGTGTGGACGAAGTCGATGCTGCCGATCACGTGCACCTCGCGGTGCGCCGCCCGCATCGTGGCGATCTCCGCCGCCAGGTCGGCGCCGACGCGGGTACTGCCGTCCCAATCGAGCGCGAGATCGGCATCCCGCGTCGCCACGTACTTCGGAACCCGGTTGAAGAGCGTGCCGATGTCGCCGGACTCTCCCTCGGTGTGATGCGGCCAGTACGACGCGAAGATGTCGTAGGTGCGCCGCCCGAGCAGCAGCGCATCGAGCCCGCGCATGCCTTTCTCGATCTCGGGGCCGACGCCGGATGAGGGGTATCCGGCCTGCCAGCCGCTGAAGCGGAACCCGCCGGAGGTGTCTTCGTCGGTGCCGCCCGGGCCTTGGGCGACGCCGTCGAGCGAGGTGAAGAGGTCGATCAGGATGCGACCGGATGTGTGGTCGTTCATGTCATACTCCCTACTTTCAGCCGTGCGATGTGGAAGGTGGCGGCGAACGAGTCCAACCACGACTCCTCGCCTCTGACGACGGCGACGATGTCCTGCGCCAGTGCCTCCGCGGGTGTGATGTCACCACCGATCAGCCGGCGGATGCCGGGACCGGCGACGATCACCGCGTCCGGTTCACCTTCGGGGAGACGCCCGCCGACGGGCGGGGCCGGAGGGGCGAGCTGCGCGACGAGGAGTTCGCCGTCACGGACGGAGGCTCGGAGGGCGACGTCGCCGACGTGCAGCTCGTACTCGGCGTCCGCCGCCGCATCCGCCACGAACGCCGTGCGCAGTGCCATCGTGAGCGAGTCGGGGGTGACGACGTCACCCTCCTCCGGGTCTCCCATCGCCTGGAACCCCCAGCGGCCGAGTGCGAGCATGATCGGCTCGAAGGAGCGGCCGTAGGGAGTGAGCTCATAGACGAGGCCGCAGTTCAACAGCGGCACCCGCCTGACGACCCCACCCTCCTGGAGATCTTTCAGACGCGTGGACAGGATGTTGGTCGGAATGCGCGGCAGGCCCTGCTTGAGGTCGGTGTACCGACGCGGCCCGACGAGCAGATCACGGACGATGAGCAGCGCCCACCGTTCCCCGATCAGCTCGACGGCCGTCGTCACACCGCAGTATTGGCCGTAGCTGCGCGCCGCCATGTCAGGCCGACGTGGCGGTATCGGCCACGTGGTCCGGGCCGTTCTCGACGGCCTCGGGGGTCATGTAGAGGAAGCCGAGCGAGTTGCCGTCCGGGTCGTCGAGGTCGCGCGAGTACATGAAGCCGTAGTCCTGTGCGGGCTTCGGCTCTGCACCGCCGGCGGCCAGACCCTTGGCGAGGATCGCGTCGACCTCTTCGCGGGAGTCCTGGCTGAAGGCGACGGACACCTGAGCGACCTCGTTCGGGTCGGCGATCGGCTTGTCGGTGAACGTGGCGAAGAACTCGCGCTTGAGCACCATGAAGTAGATGTCCTCACTCCACACGACGCACGCGGCGTTCTCATCGGTGAACTGCGGGCTGATCTCGCAGCCGAGCGCCGTGTAGAACGCTTTGGCGCGCTCGAGGTCGTTGGTGGGCAGGTTGACGAACACCTTGGTCATGATGACTCCTCCGGAGATGCGAGCCCATCGGTCGGTGAGCTCTTTCGAGACAAGCTTGCAAAAAACAACCACGCTTGTCAATAGCAAGTGAAACCCGATCCCCCGCACGGGGGATGCGGTGTCGACGGCCCTCGACCTACGGTGGAGGGATGCCCGCAGCCCCGTTCATCCGCACGCCGACCGAGCGCGAACGACGCAGCGACATCGCGCTCGCCGCCGTCATGTTCGTGGGGGCCGTGCTGAGCGCCGGGCTCTCCTCGATCGCTGAGGTGTGGGGGAAGGAACAGGCGCCGCTGTGGACCGCACTCGTGTACGCGGTCGTCGTGACCGCACCCCTGGCGGTCCGGCGCCGCTGGCCCGGCACGGTCGCGATCATCGTGGTCGCCGCGTACTTCACGGCGGTGACGATCCGCATCCCGGAGATCTACGTCGGCAACATCGCGATGTTCATCGCCATCTACACGGCAGGCGCCTGGATGAACAACCGCCGTCGCGCGATGATCGTGCGCGTCGGGATCATCGTGAGCATGTTCGTGTGGCTGCTGATCACGATGTACCGCGACGCGATCCGCGAGGCCGACAAGGCGGATGTCATCGCCGGGGCCATGTCGCCGTACGTGGCCTTCATGCTCATCCAGCTGCTGCTGAACGTGCTCTACTTCGGCGGGGCGTACTACTTCGGCGAACGCTCATGGGCGGCAGCCGCGCAGCTCGCGGTGCTCGAACAGCGCACCGCCGAGCTCGAGCGCGAGCGCGAGGTCACCGCTGCCCAGGCCGTCGCCCTCGACCGCGTACGCATCGCCCGTGAGCTGCACGACGTCGTCGCCCATCACGTCTCGGTCATGGGGGTGCAGGCGGGAGCCGCACGTCTCGTGCTCGAGCGCGATCCCGCGGAGTCGGCGCGCATCCTCACCGGGATCGAGGGTTCTGCGCGCGACGCGATCCACGAGCTGCGCCAACTGCTGGAGACCCTGCGCACACCCGGCGGAGAGACGACGGATGCCGCATCCACCCTCGAGCTCGATGACATCGCCGAGCTCGTGGAGGCGTCGACCGAGGCCGGGCTGCCGACCGACTACGCGGTGATCGGGGTGCCGGTGCCGGTGCCGTCCCTCGTCGCCGTGAACCTGTACCGCATCGCGCAGGAGTCGCTGACGAATGCCCGCCGCCACGCGGGCCCCGACGCCACCGCCGACGTCCGCGTGCGCTACGACGACGGCGGGGTCGAGGTCGAGATCGTGAACACCGGACGCCCGGTCGCCCACCTCCGTCCGGGGCTCGGCCAACTGGGGATGCGGGAGCGCGCCGCCGCATCCGGAGGCACCCTCGAGGTGACCTCACGACCATTCGGCGGCCTGCGCGTGCGCGCGCGGGTTCCGCTGGCCGCGGCGACAGGATCGAGGGTGGCCCGATGAGCGACCAGATCCGCGTGCTGCTCGTCGACGACCATGCGCTGCTGCGTGCCGGCTTCCGCATTATCCTCGACACCCAACCCGACATCACCGTGGTCGGAGAGGCGTCGTCGGGCGCGGAAGCCGTGACGCAGGCTTCCGCGCTCCGTCCCGACGTGATCACGATGGACGTGCAGATGCCGGACATGGACGGCATCGAAGCGACCAGGCGCATCGTCGCAGACCCGGCCGTCGGCGCGGCCATCGCGATCGTCACGACCTTCGACCGTGACGATTACCTGTATGAGGCGCTGGATGCCGGTGCCAGCGGATTCCTGCTCAAGAACGCCGGCGCTGAGGATCTGATCGCGGCCGTCCGCGCCCTGGCCGCGGGCGACGGGATGCTGGCCCCCGAGGTGACTCGTCGAGTGCTGGCACGGTTCGCCGCGACACCCGCTCCGCATGCAGCACCCGAGGTGGCGCCGACGACGAACCGCGTGCTCCCGAAGGTCGCGCTCGCCGAGCCGCTCACCGACCGCGAGGCCGAGGTGCTGACGCTGCTCGCCGACGCCAGGAGCAACTCCGAGATCGCGCGGGCGTTGTTCATCGGCGAGGCCACGGTGAAGACGCACGTGTCGCGCATCCTGCAGAAGCTCGGCGCACGCGATCGCGTGCAGGCGGTCGTGCTCGCACACCGCATGGGGCTCGCCTGATCCCGCACCCCACCGCCGCCCCGCGCTAACCTCGGAGCCATGCCCGAAGCCGCGCCCCTGTCCCGCCCGATCCTGGCCGGGGTGGTGACCGCACTCGTCGGGTTCACGAGCTCGTTCGCGGTCGTGCTGACCGGGCTCGACGCGGTCGGGGCGAACACGGCGCAGGCGGCCAGCGGCCTGCTCGCGGTGAGCCTCACTATGGGCCTCGCCTGCGTTGTGCTCGCCTGGCGGTACCGGATGCCGATCACCGTGGCGTGGTCCACTCCCGGCGCCGCTCTCCTCGTGGCGACCGGCACCGTGGAGGGCGGCTGGCCGGCGGCGGTCGGCGCGTTCCTGGTCACGGCCGCACTGATCCTGCTCACCGCCCTGTGGCCGGCCCTCGGCTCCCTGATCGCCCGCATCCCTCCCTCGATAGCGCAGGCGATGCTCGCCGGCGTCCTGCTGCCGCTGTGCCTGGCACCGATCACCGGCATCGTCGCAAACCCGTGGGGCGTGGTGCCGGTCGTGCTGACCTGGCTGGTGTTCGCGCGTTTCGCGCCGCGCTGGGCGGTGCCGTTCGCGTTCATCGCCGCAGCAGTCGTGGTGGCCGTCTCGCTGATCGGCACCGCCGTGCCGTTCGACCCCGCCGTCCTGCTCCCGCGCCTCGAGTTCACGACGCCGACGTTCACTGTCGGCGCGCTGGTGGGTCTCGCCCTGCCGCTGTTCATCGTGACCATGGCCTCGCAGAACGTACCGGGCATCGCGATCATGCGCAGCTTCGGTTACGAGGTGCCCTGGCGTCCGGCGATGCTCGTCACCGGCGTCGGCACCGCGCTCGGAGCGACGGCCGGCGGGCACGCGATCAACCTCGCCGCGATCAGCGCCGCTCTCGCAGCATCCCCCGATGCCGACCCCGACCCGAAGCGACGGTGGGTGGCCGGAGTCTCGACCGGGGTGTCGTACCTCGTACTGGGCGCATTCTCGGCCGCGTTCGTCGCCCTCGTGGTGCTCGCGCCTGCCGCCGTCATTCCGGCCGTCGCCGGTCTCGCCCTGTTCGCGGCGTTCGGCTCGTCGGTGCAGCAGGCGATCGACGACCCGGGCGAACGCATCCCCGCGGTCGTGACCTTCCTGGTGGCCGCATCCGGGATCGCCGTGCTCGGCGTCAGCGCCGCGTTCTGGGCGCTCGTCGCCGGCCTCGTGGTGCGCACCGTGCTGCACGCCGGACGCCGCTGACCCCGCCATCCGCCTGACGGTTGATCCCGGCTGGTCCGCCGTGCGGGGGATGTCCTGGCATACCGGCGCTCCGTAACGTGAGGGGCATGACCACAGGAATGCTCGAACTCTCCGGCATCACCAAGAGCTACGGCTCTCGGCGCGTGCTCGACGACGTGTCCTTCACGGTCGCCCCCGGGCGGCTCACGGGCTTCGTCGGCGGCAACGGCGCCGGCAAGACCACCACGATGCGCATCGTCCTCGGACTGCTGTCCTCGGACGGCGGCCAGGTGAACCTCGATGGTGCTCCGCTCACCGCCGAGGACCGCCGCCGCTTCGGCTACATGCCCGAGGAGCGCGGCCTCTACCCGAAGATGAAGGTGCTCGAGCAGATCGTCTACCTCGCCCGCCTGCACGGCTTCGGCAAACCGGAGGCCACGGAGCGCGCGACCTCCCTGCTCACCGAGCTCGGTCTCGGCGAACGGCTGAACGACACGATCGAGTCGCTCTCGCTCGGCAACCAGCAGCGCGCGCAGATCGCCGCCTCGCTCGTGCACGACCCCGAGGTGCTCATCCTCGACGAGCCGTTCTCCGGACTCGACCCGCTCGCGGTCGACGTTGTCGCCGGCGTTCTGCAGTCCAGCGCCGCGAAGGGCGCATCGATCCTGTTCTCCTCCCACCAGCTCGATGTGGTCGAGCGCCTGTGTGACGACCTCGTCATCCTCGCCGGCGGCACGATCCGCGCCTCGGGCTCGCGGGAGAAGCTGCGTGCCGAGCACGCCCGCGACCGCTACGAGCTCGTCTCGGCCGGAGACGCCGGCTGGCTGCGCACCGAACCCGGGGTGACGGTCGTCGACTTCGAGGGCGGCTACGCCCTGTTCGATGCAGACGGCCCTGAGACGGCGCAGCGAGTGCTGCAGTCCGCGGTGCAGCGTGGCGATGTCGCCAGCTTCGCCCCCAAGCATCCGTCCCTCGCCCAGATCTTCAAGGAGGTCATCCAGTGAGCACCCCCGCCCCCGTTCGCAGTTCGAACGGCATCTGGCTCGTCGCCGAGCGCGAGATCGGCTCGAAGCTGCGCAGCAAGGCCTTCCTGATCTCCACCGGCATCCTGCTGGTGCTCGCCCTCGCCGGCATCATCCTCGGTGGCTTCGCGAGCAAGAACACCGACACGATGCCGGTCGCCGCGACCGCGCAGACCGCTGCCGCCGTCTCGGCCATCCCCGGCGTCGAGGTCACCGAGGTGGCCGACCAGGCCGCCGCCGAGAAGCTCGTGCGCGACGACAAGGTCGACGCCGCGGTACTGGAGGGCGACGGGCCGTCGGGTTACACGATCATCGCGCTGCAGGATGCTCCCAGCTCGCTCACCGCTGCGCTCTCGGTGTCGCCCGAGGTGGTCATCCTGGAGCCGGTGACCACCAACCCGGCACTGCGGTACTTCATCGCGATCGCGTTCGGGCTGGTCTTCATGATGGCCGCGGCGACTTTCGGCGGCACGATCGCGCAGAGCGTCGTGGAGGAGAAGCAGACCCGTGTGGTCGAGGTGCTGCTGTCGGCGATCCCGGCGCGCACACTGCTCGCCGGCAAGGTCATCGGCAACACGGTGCTGGCGATGGGCCAGATCCTGGCTCTCGCGGCGGTGGCCACGATCGGGCTGATCGTCACGGGTCAACGCGAGGTGCTCACGACGCTCGGGGCACCGATCATCTGGTTCGCGGTGTTCTTCCTGTTCGGGTTCATCCTGCTGGCGGCGATGTTCGCGGCCGCGGCGTCGATGGTGTCGCGTCAGGAGGACATCGGTTCGACGACCACCCCGATCACGATGCTGATCATGGCCCCGTACATCTTGGTCATCGTCTTCAACGACAACCCGCTGGTGCTGACGATCATGTCGTACGTGCCGTTCTCGGCTCCGGTCGGCATGCCGATGCGCCTGTTCGTCGGCGAGGCGCAGTGGTGGGAGCCGCTGCTCAGCCTCGTGATCCTGCTCCTGAGCTGTGTGGCGGCGATCGTCATCGGCGCGAAGATCTACGAGAACTCGCTGCTGCGCATGGGCTCGCGGGTCAAGCTCTCCGAGGCGCTGCGCGGCTGACACCGCGCATCGAGAAAGCCCCCTGCTCCGCATCGCGCGGGGCAGGGGGCTTCTCTCCTGTCGGCGAAGAGCCTCGGGTCAGATCACGCCGTCGGCGAGGGTGGTCGGGTTGCCGAAGCGGTGGTTCGTGATCGACACGGCCTGCTCGTGCAGGAACGGCAGCATCTCGACCCGGCCGGCACCGGTCACGGCGTGCGACCAGACCGCGACATCGGGGCTTCCGTCGAGCGCCTCGTGCAGAGCCGCGGCGTCGCCACCGACCAGACGCACGCGGTGCCAGGAGTTCGCCGCCTTGGCGTAGCGCTTGGTCCACGCGGCGTCCGACTCGTGCTTCACCGTCACGCCGTGCGCCCGCAGCGCCTTCTCGACGCGCGAGGGCAGGGCCGGAGCCGACACCGTGAACGGGCTGCCGCTGCGCAGGGCGGCGGCGAGCACACGGATGCCGTCCACCAGCGGGGCTTCGTCTGCGATGCGCACGTCGACCGCGACCGGGCGGTAGCGGAAGAGGTTGCGCTCGACCCCGAGTCCGGACTTGTCGCTCACCGCGCCGAACTCGTCGACCCAGGCGCGCTCGTCGGATGCGGCGGCGCGGTGCAGCCAGTCAGACTCGGCCGCGTCGACTTCGGCTGCGGCAGCATCCAGCAGTGCACCGACCGCGGGTACGACGGCCGCGTCGGGAGCGGCGACCGGAAGGTCCGACGGCGTCCACTCACCGAGACCGAAGAGGTAGTTCGGGCCTCCGGCCTTGGCGCCCGCTCCGACGGCCGAACGCTTCCAGCCGCCGAACGGCTGACGCTGCACGATCGCGCCCGTGATGCCGCGGTTCACGTACAGGTTGCCGGCCTCGACGCGGTCGAGCCAGGTGGCGACCTCGTCGGAGTCGAGCGAGTGGATGCCGGCGGTGAGGCCGTAGTCGACCGCGTTCTGCAGGCGCAGGGCCTCATCGAGGTCCTTGGCGTGCATGATGCCGAGCACCGGGCCGAAGAACTCGGTCAGGTGGAAGTACGAGCCCTCGCGCACACCGGTCTTCACGCCCGGCGTCCATTGCTTCCCGTCCTCGTCGAGCTTGCGCGGCTTCACCAGCCAGCGCTCGCCCTTCTCCAGCTTCGTGAGCGCGGTGAGCAGCTTGCCGTTCGCGGGCTCGATGATCGGACCCATCTGGGTGGCAGGGTCGTCGGGCAGACCGATGCGCATCGAGGTCACGGCATCCACCAGCTGACGCTCGAACCGCTTCGAGTCGGCGACCGACCCGACGAGGATGGCGAGCGACGCCGCGGAGCACTTCTGCCCCGCGTGCCCGAACGCGCTGCGGGCCACATCGGCGGCGGCGAGGTCGAGGTCCGCGGAGGGGGTCACGATGATCGCGTTCTTGCCGCTGGTCTCGGCGAGCAGCGGCAGGTCGGAGCGGAACGAGCGGAACAGCTGTGCCGTCTCGTACGCACCCGTGAGGATCACGCGGTCCACCGCGGGACCGGCGACCAGACGCGTGCCGAGGTCGCGCGACGCGAGGTCGACGAGCGCGAGCAGGTCGCGCGGCACACCGGCGGCCCACAGCGCCTCGATCATCACGGCGCCGCAGCGCTGCGTGAGCTTGGCGGGCTTGATGATCACCGCGGAGCCCGAGGCCAGGCCCGCGAGCACACCGCCGGCGGGGATGGCGACCGGGAAGTTCCACGGCGGAGTGACCACGGTGACCTTCGACGGCACGAACTCGGCACCCGAGACGGTCTCGAGGTCCTTCGCGCGCTCGGCGTAGTAGTGCGCGAAGTCGATGGCCTCGCTGATCTCGGGGTCGGCCTCGGCGATGGTCTTGCCCGCCTCGTGGGCCATGATCTCGATGAGCTGACCACGACGTGCGGCGAGCTCGTCTCCGGCTCGGTGCAGCACGGCGGCGCGGTCGGCGGCCGGCAGCGCCGCCCACTTCTCGGCCGCGGCGGTCGCTGCGGTGAAGATGCCGTCGAGTTCGGCATCCGTCTCGACCTTGGCCAGCGCGATGCTGTCGAGGCCGAGCGTCGATCCGACCGAGCGGCCGAGGATCTCGCGACCCCACGCGCGGTTCGCGGCGATGGCCGGGTCGGTGTCGGCCTGGTTCTCGAAGCCCGTGGTCGTGCCGGCCGGCACTGCAGCGGTACGGTCCTGCACGCGGTGGGCCGCCGGGACGTATTGCGGCTCATCGGTCGCGAGCGCGGCGAGCGAGCGCTCGAAGCGCTCCCGCTCCCGGGTGAGGAGCGTCGGGTTCGAGGCGAGCTCGAACACCGCCGACATGAAGTTCTCCGGGCTGGCGTTCTCTTCGAGGCGGCGCACGAGGTACGCGATCGCCACGTCGAACTCGGCCGGGTTCACGACCGGTGTGTACAGCAGCAGACGGCCGACGTCCTTGCGGACTGCCTCGGCCTGGCCGGTCGCCATGCCCAGCAGCATCTCGTACTCGACGAGGGGGTCGGCGCCCGTGGGGTCGGCCACCCCGCGCGCCTCGGCGAGCAGCCAGGTGTAGGCGATGTCGAACAGGTTGTGGCCCGCGACGCCGATGCGCACGGCATCCAGTCGCTCCGGCGTCATCGCCCAGTCGAGCACCCGCTTGTAGTTGGTGTCGGCGTCCTGCTTGGTGCCGTAGGTGGCGAGCGGCCAGCCGTGGATCGCGGCGTCGACCTCTTCCATCGCCAGGTTCGCGCCCTTGACGACGCGCACCTTGATCGGCGCTCCGCCCTTCGCGCGGCGGGCGGCCGCCCACTCCTGCAGATGCTGCATGGCGCCGAGGGCGTCGGGCAGGTAGGCCTGCAGCACGATGCCGGCTTCGAGGTTCTCCAGCCCCGGCTGGTCGAGGATGCTCGTGAAGGCCGCGATCGTCAGGTCGAGGTCGCGGTACTCCTCCATGTCGAGGTTGATGAACTTGGCCTTGCCCTTGGCTTCGGCCTTGGCGGCAAGCTCGTAGAGCGGGGTGAGCTTCTCGACGACATCGGCCACGGCCTCATCGAACGACCACATCGACAGCTGGCTGACGACGCTGGAGACCTTGATCGACACGTAGTCGACGTCGTCGCGGGCGAGGAAGTCTCGGGTGCCCTGCAGACGGTGTCCTGCTTCGCGCTCGCCGAGCACGGCCTCGCCGAGAAGGTTGAGGTTCAGGCGGTTGCCACTCTTGCGCAGCTTCGCGATCGCGGGGCCGAGCTTGGAAGGTGTGGCGTCCAGCACGAGGTGTCCGACCATCGCGCGCAGCACGCGGCGCGAGATCGGCACGACGACACCGGGGAGCTTCGGCGCCCAGAAGCCGCCTGTCTTGATCGCGGCGCGCAGGTAGCCGGGCAGCAGCGCCGGGGTGATGTCGCTCAGCTCGGCGAGCTTGCGGCCGGCGACGCGCAGGTCTTCCGGACGCATCACGCCGTCGACGAAGCCGACCGTGAACGCGAGTCCGTTCGGGTCCTTGAGCACCTCGGACAGGCGCTGGGCGGCAGGCTCGACGGGGTGCGTCTCGCTCTCGACGAGCCAGCGCTGCACCAGGGCGGCGACGTCTTCGGTGCGGGGGGTGGTGGTGTCGGCGGCGACAGGCATCGGTGGGACCTTCCAAGAGAGCGCACACCGGGGTTTCGTGTGCGGGCTGGTTCATTGTCCTGCCGCTCGGTAGGCTCCGTCTATCAACCGATTTGCGTGGATTCTGTTCACTCAAGCTGAACGAAGGATGCCGCCGTGCTGGACGTGAACCGACTGCGGATGCTCGTGGAGCTCTCGCGCCGTGGAACGCTGTCGGCCGTGGCCGATGCCCTGTCCTACAGCAAGGCCTCGGTGTCGCAGCAGCTGAGCGCTCTGGAGCGCGACGTGGGCGTGCCGCTGCTGCGTCGAGTGGGGCGCGGGGTGCAGCTCACACCGCAGGGAAACGTGCTGGTCGCCGAGGCCATCGGCATCCTCGATCAGCTCGAGCACGCCGAGGTCGCGGTCGCCGAATCGCTCACCGAGGTGACGGGCACCGTGCGCATCGCGGTGTTCCAGTCGACGGCGCACTCGCTCCTCCCCCGGGGGCTCGAAGCCCTCAAAGACCGACATCCGGCTCTGCGGGTCGAGGTCACCGAGTGCGACCCGGAGACCGGACTGGTCGGGGTGTCCAGCCGCGACTTCGACCTGATCCTCGCCGAGCAGTACCCCGGCCGCACGCGCCCGATCCACGCCGACCTCGACCGGGTGGTGCTCGCGCACGACGCGATCGCCCTCGCCCGACGCCCCGGAGCCCCCAGGCATGCGGATGCCCTCGCGGAGCTGTGGTCGACCCGCGAAGAGCCGTGGGTGCTCGAACCCGCCGGCACCGCATCTCGCGCCTGGGCCGAGCAGCTCTGCCGCACCGCGGGGTTCGAACCCGACGTGCGCTTCGAGATCGCCGACCTCACCGCCCACGTGCGACTGATCCACGCCGGGCTCGCCGTCGGGCTGCTGCCGGAGCTCGTGTGGGCGGGCGACACCCCGACCGTCGACCTGGCGCCGCTCCCCCATGAGCCGCGGCGCGAGATCTTCTCCTCCGCGCGGCGGGTGTCGGCCGACGCCCCGTCGATCCGCGCGGTGCGCAGCGCACTCGCCGACGCCGCATCGCACAACCTCCCGGTCTGAACCCGGCCGCACTCCCCTGCCGTAACATGTGAAGTGTTACCACGAGGAGCGATGCCATGCAGAACTGCCCCGGCAGCATCGACCGGGTCCCCCTGAACACCTTCGCGATCGCTCTGGGCATCACCGGAGTCGCCTCGACCTGGTCTGCGATGACCGCCGTCGCCGCCATCCCGCCCCAGCTCGCCCAGGTCTTCTGGGCCCTCTCGGCCGTGGCGACGGTCTGGCTGCTCGCCGCTCACGCGGTCAGAGGAGGCCGCAGCGGGAAGCCGCTGCGGGATCAGTTGCGCGATCCCGTCCAAGGGCCGCTCGCCGTCATCGTGCCACTGGTCGGGATGCTCATCGGCGCCGATGTCGCATCCTGGCTCCCCGCCGTCGGGGCGACCATCGCGATCGCGTCGATGATCGCCACGGCCGGGTACTCCGGCTGGCTCGTGAGCACCTGGATGACCGGGCGGATCGAGCTCGGCACCCTCCACGGCGGCTACATCCTGCCGACGGTCGCCGGCGGATTCATCACCGCGAGTACCGCTGACGCGCTCGGTCTGCACGGGCTCGGCTGGGCGGCCTTCGGCGTCGGATGCCTGTTCTGGGTGATCATGACCACCCTGCTGATCGTGCGCATGGTCAGTCGTCCGCCACTGCCGGCCGCGCTCGCCCCGACCCTCGCCGTGCTCATGGCCCCGCCTGCGGTCGGAGGCCTCGCACTTTTCGCCCTGACCGATCAGGTCGCCTCGCCGTCATCGTTCGCCTTCGCTGGCGTCGCGGCGATCCTCGTCATCGCGCAGCTCGCCGCCCTCCCCCGTTACCGCCGCCTCCCCTTCACCCTGGGATTCTGGTCCTTCACATTCCCGGTCGCGGCCGTCGCGACCTACGCCATCGTCTGGCTCGACGTCGCGCACACGCCGTCGGCCGGGGTGCTCGCGATCATCCTCGCCCTCGGCGTGACGCTGTTCGTGGGGGCGATCAGAATCTGCTCGCTGGCGAGACATCCGGCCATCCGGGAATATGCATGCACATGCATCTGTTTGTTCCCCTGTACCCGGACGAAGGAGTCCGATCCACTCCTTCCGAAAGGCACTTCTGTGAGCACTCCCGTGATCGACCGCACCGCACCGACCGAGCACCCCGTCCTCGACGTCCTCGCCGGCCGCTGGAGCCCCCGCGCCTTCGACGCGCAGAACTCGATCGACGAGGCCAAGCTCGCCACCGCCCTCGAGGCCGCGCGCTGGAGCCCCTCCGCCAGCAACTCCCAGCCCTGGCGCTTCATCGTCGCCCGTCGCGGCACCGCGCTGCACGCGCAGGTCGTCGACGCGCTGATGGGCTTCAACCAGGCGTGGGCCGGCAATGCGGCCGTACTCGTCGTCGCGGTCGCCGAGACCACCGACGCCTCCGGCACCCCGATCACGCACGCGCTCTACGACCTCGGTCAGGCCGTCGCGCACTTCTCCGTCCAGGCCCACCACGACGGCCTGCTCGTGCACCAGATGAGCGGCTTCGACCCCGAGGTGGTCCGCGAGTTCGCCGACCTCGAGCCGCGCTTCGTGCCCTTCACGGTCTTCGCCGTCGGCGAGTTCGGCGACATCGAGGCCCTGCCCGAGGTGCTGCAGGAGCGCGAGGTCGCCCCGCGCGTGCGTCGTCCGATCGCTGAGACGGTCATCCTCAGCGCCTGACCCACGCTCTCTCCGAACGGGGCCTCCGGATTGTCCGGGGGCCCCGTTAGCGTGTGCGGATGGACCTTCTCCGCATCACGGGTGCGCGGACGAACAACCTCCGCGACGTCTCCGTCGACGTTCCCAAGAAGCTGCTGACCGTCTTCACCGGCGTCTCCGGCTCCGGCAAATCCTCCCTCGTGCTCGACACGATCGCCGCCGAGGCGCAGCGGCTCGTCAACGACTCCTACTCGACCTTCATCCGCGCGCGACTGCCGCAGATGCCGGCGCCCGACGTGCAGGCGATGGACGGCCTGACCTTCACGGTGCTCATCGACCAGCGCCGGTTCACGGGCAACGCGCGCTCGACCGTGGCGACCGCGACCGACCTGGCCTCCCTCGTGCGCCTCGTGTTCTCGCGCGTCGGCGAACCCTCGGCCGGTTACTCCCCCGCCTACTCGTTCAACGATCCATCCGGCATGTGTCCGACCTGCGAGGGGCTCGGCACGGTGTACGACATCGACATCGACGCGCTGATCGATCCCGAGAAGAACATCGACGAGGGACCGGTGCGGTTCAGCCTGTTCCGTCCGGGTGTGTACCGGTGGAAGCGCTTCGCGTACTGCGGGCTGTTCGACCGCGAGAAGCCGCTCAAGGACTACACGGCCGAGGAGATGGAGCAGTTCCTCTACGCCGACAAGCTCAAGCTCGACGACCCCGATCCGCGGTTCCCGCAGAGCGCCCGCTTCGACGGGGTGATCACGCGGATGCGCGACGTCTTCCTCAAGCAGCGCCCGGTGAAGATGTCGGCCTCGGTGCGCGAAGAGCTCGACCGACTGGTCACCCACCACACGTGCCCGGACTGCCACGGCGCGCGGGTGAACGCGGCCGCACGGGCGAGCCTCATCGACGGACGCTCGATCGTGGACTGGATGCACATGCCGGTGGCCGAGCTGCACGCGCTGCTCGACGAGTTCGACGACCCTCGAGTGGCACCGGCGGTCGGGGGCATCCGTCACGTGCTCGATGCCCTGCTCTCGGTCGGCCTCGGCTACCTCACGCTCGACCGCGAGTCGGCCAGCCTGTCCGGCGGCGAGGCCCAGCGCGTCAAGATCGTGCGCCACCTCGGCAGCGCCCTCACCGACGTCACCTATGTCTTCGACGAGCCCAGCACCGGATTGCACCCCGCCGACATCCAGCGGCTCGTGGCCCTGCTGCAGCGGCTGCGCGATGCAGGCAACACGATCCTCGTCGTCGAGCACCACCCGCAGGTGATCGCCGTCGCAGACCACGTCGTCGACCTCGGACCCGGGGCGGGTTCCGCCGGCGGGATCGTGCAGTTCGAAGGAGCACCGGCAGCACTTCGCCACAGCGACACCCTCACCGGACGACTGCTCGCCGAGCCGCTGCGGCTCGCCACATCGGTGCGACCGGCCAGCGGGAGCGTCACGGTGAAGAATGCGCGATCGCACAACCTCCGCGGTTTCGACGTCGACATCCCGCTCGGTGTGCTCACCGCCGTCACGGGAGTCGCCGGTTCGGGCAAGAGCTCCTTCGCGACGGCTGAGCTGCCACGCCAGCACCCGGAGTTCACCGTCGTCGGGCAGGATCCGCTGCGCGGCGGCGCCCGGTCGACGACGCTGAGCATCCTGCGCATCGCCGACACCGTACGTGAGGTGTTCGCCGCAGCATCCGGCCTCGACGCATCGTGGTTCAGCTTCAACTCCCGCGGGGCCTGCCCCACCTGCCGCGGACGGGGACACATCACGACCGAGCTCGCGTTCCTCGACGACGTCTCCCTCCCGTGCGACGCCTGTGGCGGACTGCGCTTCAACCCGACCGCGCTCGGGGTGCAGGTCGACGGCGCATCGATCGCCGATGTGCTGGCCTCCACTCCCGCCGAGGTCAGCGCGCTCTTCGCCACGCATGCCGATGTCGTGTCGGCCCTCGACTGGGTGCAGCGCACCGGCCTGAGCTACATCCCGGTCGGACGCTCGCTCGACACCCTCTCCGGCGGCGAGAAACAGCGGCTGCTGCTGGCCCGACACCTCAGCGACCCGCAGCGCGACCGGGCAGACCTCATCGTCCTCGACGAGCCGACCTCGGGCCTTCACCCCGACGATGTCGACACCATCAACCGTCTCTTCGACGATCTGCTCGACGAGGGCACGACCCTGGTCGTCGTCGAGCACAACCTGCGGGTGGTCGCCCGCGCCGATCACATCGTCGACATCGGCCCCGGCGCCGGGTCGGAGGGAGGCCGCCTCATCTTCACTGGCACGCCGGCGGAGATCGTGCATGACGAGCGATCACTCACCGGCACGGCCCTCGCCGCAGCTTCTGCAGCTCGCCCCACCCAGCGCTGATCCTCGTATGGCCGACCTCCCCCGCGCGCTCAGCGTCAGGAGTGCTCCGCCTTCACCTCGTTGCCGTGCTTGTCGACGATCTTGCCGTCGACGATCGAGTCGCCGTCTTCGAACGCATCGAGGTAGGCCACCGGGATGTTCCGGGTCGGTGCCGCGGCGAACACAGAGGCATCCTTTCCGGGCTTCTTCCCGAGGTGGTTGAACAGCAGGTTGAGCAGGATCGCGGTGACCGCGGCAGAGCTGATCCCCGAGTGGAAGATCGTCGTGAACCAGGCCGGCATCTGGTCGTAGATGGTGGGGGCGGCGATCGGGAGCATGCCGATTCCGATCGCCGAGGCCACGATGATCAGGTTCATGTTGCCGCGATAGTCGACCTTGGCGAGCGTGCGGATACCGCTCGCGGCGACGCTGCCGAACAGCACGATCCCGGCACCGCCGAGTACCGGTGCGGGCACGGCGGCGACCACACGGCCGAGCACCGGAAGCAGTCCCAGAACGACCAGCACCACACCACCGGCAGTTACGACGAACCGGCTCTTCACGCCGGTGATAGCGACCAGACCCACGTTCTGCGCGAAGGCCGACTGCGTGAACGAGCCGAACACGGGCGAGACGGCGCTGGAGAGCATGTCAGCCCTGAGCCCCGCGGCGATACGCTTCGAGTCGACCTTCGTGCCCACGATCTCGCCGACCGCGAGGATGTCGGCGGTCGTCTCGGTGAGCGTCACCAGGATCACGATGAACATCGAGATGATGGCGGCGATCTCGAACGTCGGCATCCCGAACGCGAAGGGGCTGGGCAGCGCGAAGATCGGCCCCTCGCCCACCGCGCTGAAGTCGACCCTCCCGAGGAGCGCGGCGATGACGGTGCCCACAACGATCGCCAGCAGGATCGACAGCCGCGAGATCACACCGATGCCGACCTTGCTGAGTGCCAGCACGATCAGGAAGGTGATGCCGGCGAGCAGCAGGTTCTCCGGAGCACCGTAGTCCGGCGCGCTGCTGTTCCCGCCCATCGCCCAGCCGGCGGCGACGGGCAGCAGTGTCAGACCGATCGTGGTGATCACCGCTCCCGTGACAACGGGAGGGAAGAACCGGATGATCGTCGCGAACACGGGCGCGATCAGCAGACCGATCACGGACGCGACGATCACGGAGCCGAAGATGGCCGGCAGCCCGCCCCCGCTGGTCACGATGGCCCCCATGGTCGCCACTCCGGCGAAGGAGACGCCCTGCACGAGCGGGAGCTGCGACCCGAAGAAGGGGATGCCGACGGTCTGCAGGATCGTGGCGAGCCCGCCCATGAACAGGCAGGCCGTGATGAGGACGCCGATCTCGGAGCCGTTGAGTCCGGCCATGGAGCCGATGATGAGCGGTGGCGCGATGATGCCGCCGTACATCGTGAGCACGTGCTGGATCCCGTAGGCGATGGTGACCCCGAGCGGCAGGCGCTCGTCTTCGGGGCGTGCTGCACTCTTGTTCTTGTTCATTTCGACCTCTTCGTCGTTATGGGTGGGTTCGCCGTCTGGGGCGTGGATTGCGTTCAGGGTGGATTGCGTTCAGGAGTGTCTGGCGAGGAGCTTCCGTGCGGCCTCGCTGTGGTGGGCGATGAGTTGAGCGACGTCGAGTCCGACGATCTGGCCATCGAGCACACGCCACCGACCGCCGACCATCACCTTGTCGGCGCGCTCGGCGCCGCACAGGAGAAGGGCGGCGACCGGATCGTGGCTTCCGGAGAACCGCAACTCGTTGAGGGTGAACATCGCGAGGTCGGCCTGCTTGCCGGGTGCGAGCACACCGATGTCGCCGCGTCCGAGCGCGCGTGCCGAGCCTGCGGTGGCCCAGCTCAGTGCCCGCTCGGGCGTGACGGCGGCGGCACCGTAGCGCAGCCGCTGCAGGTAGAGCGCCTGGCGCACTTCCTGGATCATGTTCGAGCCGTCGTTCGAGGCCGACCCGTCGACTCCGAGGCCGACCGGCGCTCCGGCCGCCTCGAGTTCGAGCGTGCGCGCGATGCCCGAGGCGAGGCGCATGTTCGAGGTCGCGCAGTGCGAGACTGAGGTGCCCGCAGCCCCCAGACGCACGATCTCGGCATCGTCGAAGTGGATGCCGTGCGCGAGCCAGGTGCGGTCCGACAGCCAGCCGACGCTCTCGAGGTAGTCGACCGTGCGCAGACCGAACATCTCGCGGCAGAAGTCCTCTTCGTCCAGGGTCTCCGCGAGGTGGGTGTGCAGGCGCACATCCAGCTGTTCGGCGAGAGCCGCGGTGTCGCGCATCATGCCGGTGGTCACCGAGAACGGTGAGCACGGCGCGAGGCCGATCTGCACGAAGGCACCGTCGCCGCGCTCGTGATACGTGCTGATGAGTCGCTCGCTGTCGGCGAGGATCACCTCCGGATCCTGCACGGTGCGCTGCGGCGGGAGTCCACCGTCTTCCTCTCCGAGCGACATGGAACCGCGCGTGAGCGTGGCGCGCATGCCGAGCCGGCGCACGACGTCGACCTGCACGTCGATGCCGTCTTCGAGGCCCTCCGGGAAGAGGTAGTGGTGGTCCGCGGCAGTGGTGCAGCCCGACAGCAGGAGTTCGGCGAGTGCCGCCGTCGTCGCGAGTTCGAGATCGCGCGGCGTGAGGCCGGCCCACACGCCATACAGGCCCTTGAGCCAGGGGAAGAGCTCAGCGCTGACGACCGGCGTCCAGGCGCGGGTGAGCGTCTGGTAGAAGTGGTGGTGCGTGTTGATCAGGCCCGGGATGACGACGTGCCGCGAAGCGTCGACGACCTCGTCGACGGGCTCGGCGGGAGCGCCGCCGGCAGGGATCAGCTCCGCGATGCGATCACCGGCGATCACGAGACCGCCCGCGGCATCCGCGTCCGTTCCCGTGTAGATCCCGAGGGGGTTCTTCACCCACACCCTGGCGGTGCGCTGCGACATGACGAGACTCCTGTCCATACGAGTGGAGTCGAGGGCCGACCCCACAGGGGGCCAGCTCAGTGTTTTCCTGTCTGCTGATCCAGGATCCCCGCCATCGGGGTGTACCCAGGTCTACCATCGGGACGGAGTGTCGTCAACGATTAATTTCACATGACGAAGGGATGCTTCCGCATCTCGGAAGCATCCCTTCGCGTTTCTGCTGATCTGCTGTTCTGCTGATCTGCTGATCTGCGACTCAGTCGAGAAGCTCGGCTTCGATCACGTCGTCATCGTCGACCTCGGGTTCCGGCGTCGCCGAGGTGAGGACGAGGCCCGTGCCGTCGGCGGCCATGTCGACGCGGACGGAGTCGCCGTCGTGCACGCCACCCGAGAGCAGCGCGGTGGCCAGCTTGTTCTGTACCTCGCTCTGGATGAGGCGACGCAGCGGACGGGCACCGAACATCGGGTCGTAGCCGCGCGCGGCCAGCCACGACCGGGCGTCAGGGGTGACCGCGAGCGTGAGCCGGCGATCCTTCAGACGCTTGTGAAGCTGGTCGATCGAGAGCTCGACGATCTGCGCGAGGTCGTCTTCACTCAGGGCCGAGAACATCACGATGTCATCGAGTCGGTTCAGGAACTCCGGGCGGAACGCCTGGCGCACGAGAGCCATGACCTGGTCGCGCTTCTCATCGGGTGCGAGCAGCGGGTCGATGAGGATCGGCGAGCCCAGGTTCGACGTGAGGATGAGGATCACGTTCGTGAAGTCGACCGTGCGCCCCTGTCCGTCGGTCAGACGACCGTCGTCGAGCACCTGCAGCAGCACGTCGAACACCTCGGGGTGCGCCTTCTCGACCTCGTCGAGCAGGATGACGCTGTACGGGCGACGCCGCACGGCCTCGGTCAGCTGACCGCCCTGCTCGTAGCCGACGTACCCGGGAGGGGCCCCGACGAGTCGGGACACCGAGTGCTTCTCGCCGTACTCCGACATGTCGATGCGCACCATGGCGTGCTCATCGTCGAACAGGAACTCCGCGAGCGCCTTGGCGAGCTCGGTCTTGCCGACACCCGTCGGCCCGAGGAACAGGAACGAACCGGTCGGACGACCGGGGTCGCTGATGCCGGCCCGTGAGCGTCGGACGGCATCCGACACGGCCTTCACGGCATCCTTCTGCCCGATCAGGCGCTTGCCGAGCTCGTTCTCCAGGTGCAGCAGCTTCTCGCTCTCGCCCTGCAGCAGCCGCCCGACGGGGATGCCGGTCCACGCGGCGATCACGGCGGCGATGTCTTCGTCGGTGACCTGCTCGTTGACCATGCGGGGTTCGTCGCGCGTCGCGGCCTCCGCCTCCTCAGCCTCGGCGATGTCGCGCTCCAGGCGCTTGATGGTCTCGTACTCCAGCTTCGAGGCCTTCGTGTAGTCGGCGTTGCGCATGGCGAGGTCGCGCTGAGTGATGGCGTCGTCGAGCTGCTTCTTCAGGTCGCCGACCCGGTTCAGTCCCTGACGCTCACGCGCCCAGCGCGCCTCGAGTTCGGCGAGCTGGCGCTCCATGCCGACGAGCTGCTCGCGCAGAGCGCCGAGGCGCTCCTTCGACGCGGCATCCTTCTCGCGCTTGAGCGCGAGCTCTTCGAGCTTCATCCGGTCGACCTGGCGCTTGAGCTGGTCGATCTCCACCGGTGAGGAATCGATCTCCATCTTGAGCCGGGACATCGACTCGTCGACCAGGTCGATGGCCTTGTCCGGCAACTGACGGGAGGGGAGGTACCGATCCGACAGTGCGGCAGCTGCGACGAGGGCGCTGTCCGAGATCGTGACACCGTGGTGGGCCTCATAGCGCCCCTTGAGTCCGCGGAGGATCGCGATCGTGTCCTCGACCGTGGGCTCGCCGACATAGACCTGCTGGAAGCGGCGCTCGAGAGCAGCATCCTTCTCGATGAACTCGCGGTATTCGTTGAGGGTGGTCGCACCGATCAGCCGCAGTTCACCGCGGGCCAGCATGGGCTTGAGCATGTTGGATGCCGCGACCGAACCTTCGCCGCCGCCCGCGCCCATCAGCACATGCAGCTCGTCGATGAAGGTGATGACCTGCCCGTCGGACTCGGTGATCTCCTTGAGCACCTGCTTCAGCCGCTCTTCGAACTGCCCGCGATACATGGCGCCGGCCACGAGGGCGGAGATGTCGAGCGTGACCAGCTCCTTACCCTTCAGGGATTCGGCGACGTCACCCGCGACGATGCGCTGGGCGAGGCCCTCGACGACCGCGGTCTTGCCGACGCCGGGCTCACCGATCAGCACGGGGTTGTTCTTCGTGCGGCGGGTGAGCACCTGGCTGACGCGCCGGATCTCGCTGTCGCGTCCGATCACGGGGTCGAGCTTGCCCTGGCGCGCACGATCGGTGAGGTTGATGCCGAACTGCTCGAGGGCGGACTGCTGGTCTTGATTCTGGGAACCGGTCTGCGGGTTGGTCATGCGCTCCTCCTTGGAGATGCTCCTTCTGGTCTCTCTCACGCCCTCAGCGAAGGGCGTGAGATGAAAGTTGAGTGGTTATGACTCAAGTTTACCAAAAGAAGGCCGACCAGACCAGCGTAGGCCCGCGGCAGGAGATGCGTCAGTCGGTCATGCCCCGACGCAGCAGACGGCCGCGCGGGGTCTCGAAGTCGATCACCTCACCGTGCAGCCAGGTCGTGCGCACCACGCCCGCGAGCGCCTTGCCGTGGTAGGGCGTGAGCGGGTTCTTGTGATGCAGCTTGGCGACGTCGACCACGTAGGCATCGTCGGCGGCGAACACCGAGAAGTCGGCGTCGTAGCCCGGAGCTATACGCCCCTTCCCGGTGAGCCCGGCGAACTGCGCCGGCTTCTCGCTCATCCACGCCACGACGGTCTCGAGCGCGAGGCCGCGCTGACGGGCCTCGGTCCAGATCAGCGACAGTCCGAGCTGCAGCGAGGCGACCCCGCCCCACGCCACCGCGAAGTCGCCGTTCTCGAGGTCCTTGAGGTCGAGCGTCGACGGAGAGTGGTCCGACACGATGAAGTCGATCGTGCCGTCCTCGAGCCCCTCCCACAGCTGCTCGCGGTTGCCGGCCTCGCGGATGGGTGGGCAGCACTTGAACTGCGTGGCGCCGTGCGGGATCTCCTCCGCCGTGAGCGTCAGGTAGTGCGGGCAGGTCTCGACCGTGAGCTTGAGCCCGTCGTTCTTCGCCGAGCGCAGCATCGGAAGGGCGTCAGACGACGAGAGGTGCAGGATGTGTGCGCGTCCGCCGGTCCACCTGGCGCGCTCGATGACCTCGGCGATCGCCAGGTTCTCGGCACCGCGGGGGCGGGAGGCGAGGAACTTGCTGTAGTCGTCACCTTCGGGCTGTGGTGCCCGGTCGATGGCGCGAGAGTCCTCGGCGTGCACGATCATCACGGAATCGAAGTTCTTCAGCTCGCGCATGTTCTCTTCGAGCTCGTCGGCGTTCAGCGGCGGGAACTCATCGACGCCGGAGTGCAGCAGGAAGCTCTTGAACCCGAAGACCCCCGCATCGTGCAGCGGCCGCAGGTCGGCCGTGTTGCCTGGCACCGCGCCGCCCCAGAAGCCCACGTCCACATGGGTCTGCCCCTGCGCGGCCTCGCGCTTGATGTTCAGCGCCTCGACGTTCACGGTCGGGGGGATGCTGTTCAGCGGCATGTCGACGATCGTGGTCACGCCTCCGGCGGCCGCGGCACGGGTGGCGGAGGCGAAGCCCTCCCATTCCGTGCGCCCCGGCTCGTTGACGTGCACGTGCGTGTCGACGAGCCCGGGGATCAGCGTCTCGTCGTCGGCCAGCTCGATGATCTCCGTGCCGTCGAGGTTGTTGCCCAACGGCTGCATCGCGACGATGACACCGCCTCGGACACCGACCTCGCGCGGGCGGATCCCCGCCGACGTCAGCACGCGCTCACCACGGATCACCAGGTCGTAGTGCTCGCCCGTCGGGTCGAGCGATACTGCTCCTGCGTCCTCGTGTCCGGTCTCCTGCGACATGTCGCTTCCCTTCTGCCGCCGACCATGCCGGCGGTGTCTCTGTATCGATGATGCGCGCCTCAGCGCGCGGTGGGTCCGAATCCGGTGATCCGCTTCGGACGCGGCGGCGCATAGGTACGCACCTTCGAGGTGCGAAGACCGAGCCGCACGAGCCCTTCCGCTACGGCGACGGCGGCCTGGACGCCGTCGACCACCGGGACACCGCACAACTCGACGACGCGGTCCTTGAGCTCCGCCATGCCGCCGCACCCGAGCACGATGACCTCGGCGCGGTCGACCTCGACGGCGCGCTGCGCTTCGGCGGCGATCGCCTCGATCGCGCGCTCCGGGTCGGACTCGAGTTCGAGCACACCGAGACCGGAGGAGCGCACCGAAGCACATCGGTCGTGGAGGCCGGCGAGGATCAGACGGTCCTCGATCAGCGGCACGGTTCGGTCGAGGGTGGTGACGACGGAGTACGAGCGTCCGAGATACATGGCGGTGGATGCTGCGGCCTCGGTGATGTCGACGACCGGTACGGTGAGCAGCTCCTGCAGCCCTTCGCGTCCGTGCTCGCCGTACCCGGCCTGGATCACGGCGTCGTACTCGCCCTCGTACCGGATGACCTTGTCCATCACGGCGATCGCGGCGAGGTAGCTCTCGAAGTTGCCCTCGCACGACTCGGCGCCGAAGTCGGGGGTGAGCCCGACGATCTCGGTGCCGGGCGAGGCGACCGCGCGGGCGGCTTCGGCGATGCCCTCGGTCATCGTCTCGGTGGTGTTCACGTTCGCGACGAGGATGCGCATGTCGGGGTGTCTTCCTCTCAGTGGGCGGGGGTCACGGCGATGTCGCCGGCCTCGACGTCGTGGAACGGTCCTCGCCGGTCGGCGATCACGCCGTAGACGATCGCCGCGAGACCAGCCGCGAAGAACCAGGAGAAGTCGCGTACCGATTCGAACAGTGGCAGGAAGGTGAACAGCAACGAGATGCCCCCGGACACCACCAGGGCGATGATCGCGCGCGGATTGAAGCCGCGGGAGTACGCGTACTCCGAGACCGGGGAGGTCGAGTAGAGCGCCGGCACGTTGATCTGCTGCTTCTTGATGATCCAGTAGTCGACCATGATGATGCCGAAGAGCGGACCGAGCAGGGCACCGAGACCGCCGAGGAACACGTTGATGACGATCGGTGAGTTGTAGAGGTTCCACGGCGTGATGACGAGGCCGATCACTGCCGACAGGATCGCCGCCTTGCGGAAGTTCAGGTGCCGCGGCAGCAGGTTCGTGAACGCGTAGGTCGGGGCGACGAAGTTGGCCATCAGGTTCACCGCGACGGTCAGGGCGATCAGGGCGAGCGAGGCCAGCACCAGCAGGAAGGTGTTCGGGATGGCCGCGACGACGTCGGCCGGGGAGGAGATGACCTGCCCGGCGATCTCGAACGTGCCGCCCGCGAGGACCACGACGATGACCCCGAAGAACAGCATGTTGATCGGGATGCCCCAGAAGTTGCCGCGGACGATCGCCTTGCGCGACTTCGCTCCACGGGTGAAGTCGCAGAAGTTCAGCACGAACGTGCCGTAGATCGCGACCCAGAGGGAGGCGGCGCCGAGCATCTTCAGCCAGAGCTCTCCACCCTCAGCAGTGCCCTGCGGTGCCCAGTTGATCTGGAAGCCGCTCTGCACGAGCACCCACACGGCGAGCACCACGAAGGTGCCGAGGATGACGGGTCCGGCGAACGCCTCGTACTTGCGGATCATCTCCATGCCGTAGCTGACGATGACGACCTGCACGACCCAGAGCACCAGGAACGTGATCCAGCCGAGGGCGGAGAGGCCGAGAAAGGATCCGGCCTGGAGGGATGCTGCGCCAGGCGCGATCGCGATGATGACGACCTGCAGCACCTGGGCCGCGAGGAACGTCTGCACGCCGAACCAGGCGATGGCGACGATGCCGCGCAGGAGTCCGGGGATCTGCGCGCCGTGCACGCCGAAGGCGATGCGACTCATGACGGGGAACGGGACGCCCGTCTTCTCCCCCATGAAGCCGGAGAGCGTGAGCAGGAGGAACAGGAACAGTGCGCCGAAGGCGAGAGCGCCCAGGATCGCACCGCCGCTGAGCCCGAGGGCGAACAGACCGATCGCGAACGCGTAGTTGCCGAGGCTGTGCACATCGTTGGCCCACAGGGCGAAGATGCTGTACGCGCCCCAGTGCCGGCCCTCACGGGTCGTCGGGGCGAGATCGCTGTTGTACAGGCGGGGGCTGATGCCGGCCTGCACGGCGATGGTGATCGAGGGTGCTTCGTCGAGGCCTTCGGATGCCCGACTCGGAACGTGGACGTACTCTTCGGTGGACATCGATGCCCTTCCTTGACAGCTCTGTCAGGTAAGAAGATGTTCGGGTAGGTGATTCCGTATTGTGGAATCTAGTTTTCAACTACAGAAATTTCATCACACTGCGCCCAGCCTGTCAATGGGCCGAGGTGCGCGGGCGGGTGAGATCGTGGGCGAGCTGCACCCCGATCTCGACGAGCAGGGCCTTCGCGTTCGCGATGCTCGACGCCGGATCGGGTTCGAGCGCGCTGAGCGCGTAGACATCGCGGAAGCCGGCATCCTGCGCCTGCGCTTCCGAGAGCGTCGTTCGTCCGCACACGGCCACCACCGGCACCCCGGCCGCGCGCGCCGCGGCAGCCACCCCCAGTGGCGTCTTGCCGCCCAGGCTCTGGTCGTCGAGACTGCCCTCGCCGGTGATCACGAGGTCCGCACCGACCAGGCGGTCGACGAGACCGGTGAGGCGCTGCACCACATCGATGCCGGGTTCGCGCGAGGCGCCGAGCACCGCGAGAGCGGCGTAACCGACACCTCCCGCGGCTCCCGCGCCGGGCGAATCCGCCGACCGGCGCACACCGGGCTGCACCTCGAGCACCTCGGCGAAGCGGGTGAGGGCCGCCTCGAGGGCGGCGACATCGTCGGCGCTCGCCCCCTTCTGCGGTGCGAACACCGCAGCGGCCCCCCGGTCTCCCAGGAGAGGATTGTCGACGTCGCTCGCCAGCACGATCGACGCTGTGGCCAGGCGCGGGTCGAGGCCCGACACATCGGCCGACACCAGATCGATCAGCGCGGCACCACCCGCCGCCACCGAACCGTGGGACGTCTGCAGCGAGACGCCGAGCGCCTGCAGCATGCCAGCTCCTCCATCGGTGTTGGCGCTGCCACCGACGCCGAGCACGATCCTCGTGCAGCCGCGATCGAGCGCGGCCGAGATCAGCTCCCCCGCCCCACGGCTGGTCGCGGTCAGTGGCGCCTTCTGCCCGTTCGGGAGGAGGTCGAGCCCGCTGGCCGCGGCCATCTCGATGATGGCCTCGGCACCCCGCACGGCGAACCGGGCGGAGACGGGATCACCGACGGGGCCGGTGACCTCGACGGTCACGGGCTCGAATCCGCTCGCGACGGCCGCATCGACAGTGCCCTCACCGCCATCGGCGACGGGAACCGCCTCGACGACGGCATCCGGGATCACGCTCCGGATGCCGTCACCGAGCGACGCCGCCACCTCGGCTCCGGTCGCGGAGCCCTTGAACTTGTCCGAGGCGATCAGGATGCGCATGAACGACCCGTCACCCGTCTCAGTCCAGCAGCGCGGAGACGGCCTGCGGCGCGTCGGCGGCCGTGAGGGCCAGATCCTCGAACTCGTTCATGGTGTCGAGGTCGGCACCCATCGCGATGTTCGTGACGCGCTCGAGGATGACCTCCACGACCACCGGCACCTGGAACTCGTTCTTCAGACGCTCGGCCTCGGCGAAACCCGCAGCGAGGTCTTCCGGACGCTCCACCCGGATCGCCTTGCAACCCAGCCCCTCGGCCACCTTGACGTGGTCGACACCGTAGCCCGTCGCGATGCTCGTCGAGTCCTGCGGGGTGTTGATGTTGTCGAAGGCCAGCGAGACCTCGTAGTCCATCTCGAACGCGCGCTGCGACTGACGGATCAGCCCGAGGTAGCTGTTGTTCACCACGACGTGGATGTACGGCAGCTTGTGCTGCGCGCCCACCGCGAGCTCCTCGATCATGAACTGGAAGTCGTAGTCGCCGCTGAATGCGACCACCTGCTGCCCCGGCTTGCCGCGCACGACGCCGAGGGCGGCTGGAAGCGTCCAGCCGAGCGGGCCGGCCTGGCCGGCGTTGATCCACTGGCGGGCGCCGTAGACATGCAGCAGTTGCGCGCCGGCGATCTGCGAGAGGCCGATCGTCGTCACGTAGGTGGTGTCGCGACCGAACGACGCCAGCATCTCCTGGTAGACGCGGTGCGGCTTCATCGGCACGTTGTCGAAGTTGGTCTTGCGCAGGAGTGTCGTCTTGCGTGCACGGCACTCCTCTGCCCACCCGAGGTAGTCGGGGAGCGTGGCGACGCGGTCACGCGCGGCTTCGAGGAGCGCATCGATGAAAGCACCCGCGTCGGAGACCACACCGTAGTCGGGTGCGAAGACACGGCCGATCTGCGTCGGCTCGATGTCGACGTGCACGAAGGTGCGGCCGTTGCGGTAGGTGTCGAGGCCGCCGGTGTGACGGTTGGCCCAGCGGTTGCCGATGCCGAGCACGAAGTCGGACTCGAGGAAGGTCGCGTTGCCGTAGCGCTGCGAGGTCTGGATGCCGACGAGGCCTGCGGCCAGCGGGTGGTCGTCGGCGATCGCGCCCCAGCCCATCAGGGTCGGGACCACGGGCACGCCCAGCGTCTCAGCCAGCTCCACGAGCTTGTCGGAGGCGCCGGAGTTGACCACGCCACCACCGGCGACGATCACCGGGTGCGCTGACGCCGTGAGCAGGTCGAGCACCTTGTCGGCTTGGGCACGGGTCGCGGCGGGCTTGGCCACGGGGAGCGGCTCGTAGGTGTCGATGTCGAACTCGATCTCACCCATCTGCACATCGAACGGGAGGTCGATCAGCACGGGGCCAGGACGACCCGAGCGCATGATCTGGAACGCCGACTGGAAGACGCCCGGCACCTGCGCGGCCTCGAGCACGGTTTTGGTGAACTTCGTGACCGGCTTCGCGATCGAGGCGATGTCGACGGCCTGGAAGTCCTCCTTGTCGAGCTTCGCGACCGGAGCCTGCCCGGTGATGCAGAGGATCGGGATGGAGTCGGCGATCGCAGCGTAGAGGCCGGTGATCATGTCGGTGCCGGCCGGGCCCGAGGTGCCGATGCAGACGCCGATGCGGCCGTCGCCGGTACGGCTGTAGCCGTCGGCCATGTGCGAGGCGCCTTCGACGTGGCGGGCGAGGGTGTGACGCACGCCGCCGTGCTCGCGCATCGCAGCGTACAGGGGGTTGATGGCGGCGCCGGGAAGGCCGAACGCCTCGGTGGCGCCCTCCTTCACCAGGATCTGGACGATCGCGTCGACTGCGCGCATACGGGTCATGATGTCTCCTTGAAAGTGTGCGGGGGTCGCTCAGTCGCGACCGGAGAGCTCAGCTGTGAGCTTGAAGAGCCCGGAGTGGTCGAGTCCGCCGTCGCCGCGGGCGACGAGGGCGTTCACGAGCTGGGCGACGGCCGCGCCGAGGGGGACGGTGACCCCGACGGAGCGCGCGGCTGCGGTGACGATGCCGAGATCCTTGTTGTGGAGGGCGAGACGGAATCCGGGGGCGAAGTCGCGGTTCAGCATCTTCTGCCCCTTCTGGTCGAGGACCTTCGACCCGGCGAGACCTCCGCCGAGCACGGTGAGCGCGGCGTCGGTGTCGACGCCGAACGCCTCGAGGAACGTCACGGCCTCGGCCAGCGCCTGGATGTTGACCGCGACGATGAGCTGGTTGGCGGCCTTGACGGTCTGGCCGGCACCGGCGGGCCCGACGTGCACGATGGTCTTGCCGATCGCGTTCAGGACGGGCTCGGCAGCGGCGAAGTGCTCGGGAGACCCGCCGACCATGATCGACAGCGCGCCGTCGATGGCGCCCTGCTCCCCGCCGGAGACCGGGGCGTCGACCGCACCGAATCCTGCGGCGACAGCTTCTTCGGCAAGCGTCTTCGCGACATCCGGCCGGATGGAGGAGTTGTCGATCCAGAGCGCTCCGGCCTTGGCGTGGGCGAAGACACCCTCCTCACCGCGCACGACACCTTCGACGTCGGGCGAATCCGGGACCATGGTGATGATGACGTCGGCATCTTTCACGGCATCCGCGATGCTGGCAGCCCCCGTGCCGCCGGCTTCGACGAGCTTGTCGATCGGCTCCTGGCTGCGGTTGAATCCGGTCACGTCGTGACCGGCCTTGACGAGGTTCTTCGCCATGGGAAGTCCCATGATGCCGAGGCCGATGATGGCGATGCTGGTCATGTCGTCGCTCCTTCGCGTGCGGATGTCAGTGGGTGATCCAGGCGAACGGGTCGCTCTGGGTGGCCTTGTACTCGAGGCCGATGGGGCCGGCATAGCCGCCTGCCTGAGCCGCGGCGATCCATTCCGCAAGCGGAAGATCGCCGGTGCCCGGTTCGCCGCGCCCCGGGGCGTCGGCGATCTGGATGTGGCCGAATTCCGCCGCGTGCCCGGCGACGACCGCCGCGACGTCGTCGCCGTTCACGGCCAGGTGGTAGAAGTCGGCGAGCAGGCGCACGTTGTCGACGCCGTGCTCGTCCTTGACGCGTCGGATGATGGCGAGAGCATCGGCCGCGGTCTTCAGCGGGTACGCGTCCATGCCGGAGACGGGCTCGAGGAGCACGATGCCGCCGAACTTCGCCACGGCTGCACCGGCGAAGGCCAGGTTCTGCACGGCCAGGTCGTCCTGCGCCTGGGCGTCGGCACCGTCGATGCGGTTGCCGTAGAGCGCATTGAACGCGCGAGTACCGAGGCGCTCGCCGATGCCGACGACCACGTCGACGTTCGCGCGGAACTCGTCTTCGCGGCCGATCCACGACACCAGGCCGCGGTCGCCGCCCGGCATGTCCCCCGCGAAGAAGTTCAAGCCGGTGAGCTGCACGCCCGCGCCCTGGATAGCTGCGACGAAGTCGTCGATCTCGGACTGCGCCGGGACGGCGGTCGCGAACGGCCACCAGAACTCGACGGCGTCGAAGCCGGCGGCCTTGGCCGCGGCCGGGCGCTCGAGAACAGGCAGCTCGGTCAGCAGGATCGAGGCGTTGACGGTGTAGCTCATGATCATCCTTGATTTCGGATTGTGGAAGAAAGATTCCTGTTAATGAAAAGAGTACGCCGATACGTGCCGTCGCGTCAATGACGGTCTCGGCTGAGAGTCTCGGCTGACGGTCTCCGCTGAGGAGCTCGGCGTCAGGTGAGCCGGATCTGCCGGTTCATGTCCTTGTACAGCAGGTAGCGGAAGGGGTCGGGGCCGCCGGCGTAGCAAGCCTGCGGGCAGAAGGCGCGCAGCAGCATGTAGTCACCGGCCTCGACCTCGACCCAGTCGTCGTTCAGGCGATACACGCCCTTGCCCTGCAGCACGAACAGGCCGTGCTCCATGACGTGCGTCTCGGCGAAGGGGATCGATCCGCCGGGCTGGAAGGTGACGATGTTCACCTGCATGTCGTGCGCCATGTCGGAGGCATCCGAGAAGCGCGTGGTCGCCCACACGTCGTCCGTGTCGGGCATCGAGACCGGAGCCACGTCCTTGTCGCTCGTGACGAAGGATGCCGGAGCGTCGACGCCGTCGAGCCACTCGTAGGCCTTGCGGATCCAGTGGAAGCTGGTGAGCTCCTCGCCCTCGTTCGCGAGCGACCACGAGGCACCCGGCGCGAGGAAGGCGTAGCCGCCCTCTTCGAGCACGTGCCGTTCGCCGTCGAGCGTGAGCGTGAGGCGGCCCGTGGTGACGAACACCACGCCCTCGACGCCCGACTCCGGCTCGGGCTTCGCGGCGCCGCCGCCGGGGGCGATCTCGACGATCAGCTGCGAGAAGGTCGTCGCCGAGCTCGGGGTCGGCCGGGCGATGATCCACGCACGGCTGTTGGTGAATCCCGGGAGGCTGCTGGTGACGATGTCACGCAGCACCCCCTTCGGGATGAACGTGTACGCGAGCTTGACGACCGCGCGATCGGTGAGCAGGTCGGACTGCGGCGGCAGGCCGCCGGCCGGCGTGTAGTAGGACATCAGGCCTCCTCGGCGATGAGTTTCGGGTGGGCGAGGCGGGTGAGCTCCGCCGGTTCTGCGTGCGTGGCGTCGCGCACTTCGTCGACGGTGACGGCACCGCATTCGAGACCGCGCACGACGAAGCGCGCGAGTGCACGGGCCGTCGCCGGCTCGTCCATGATCGATGCGTCGCCGCCGTGCAGGTAGTTGTCGAGGCGTCGCGCCGCAGCGGCGAACCCCTCGCGGTAGAACGCGTAGGTCGCGAAATACCGGGTGGGCAGTTGCTCGGCCGCGAGGTCCCACCCCTGGTAGTACCCGCGCTCCAGTGATCGGCGCACCAGGCGGGCATGCAGCTGCCACGCGGCGAGCACGTGCTCCGGCTCGCCCACGGGGATCACGTTCGTCGATCCGTCCGACAGCCGCACGCCGGTCTCGGCGACCGCGACCTGGCAGACCTGCTTGGCGTAGTCGGCGGCCGGATGCTCCATCGACTGGTATGCCGCGGCGATCTGCAGCGAGGCGCTGTAGTCGTAGGTGCCGTAGTGCAGCGCCGACACGCGACCGTTCGCGCGATGCAGCAGGGTTGCGACCGGCACCGATCCGTCGGCGGCGATGATCAGCTGCGGGGTCTCCATCTGCACCTCGAAGCGCAGCCGGCCCTCGGGCAGTCCGAGCGCAGCCTCGAAGCGCTCGCACAGCGAGACCATCGCCTCGACCTGATCGACCGTGGTGACCTTCGGCAGCGTGAGCACCAGCCCGTCGGGCAACGGCCCCTGCGCTGCGAGCGCGCTCAGGAACAGATCGAGCGTGCGGATGCCACGGCGCCGTGTCGGCGCCTCGAAGCATTTGAAGCGGATGCCGATGAAGGGCGGGGCGACCCCTGCGGCGACGGCCGCGGCCACACGCTCGGCGGCGAGCACCGCATCCGCATCCTCCTCCGCATCCGGGCGTGCGCCGTAGCCGTCTTCGAAGTCGAGGCGGAGGTCTTCGATGGGCTCGGAGACGAGCTTCGCGTCGACGAGCGGCGCGAGCTCGCTGGCGAGGTGCCCGAGCCCCACGGCGCCTGCGAGCGCCGCGGTACCGCCGAACGCGGCCACGGCCGCAGCCGCCTGCGCGCCGAACGCCGTCGGCAGCTCGGGCGTGAAGCGATCAGCCGGCACGTACAGCGTGTGCACCGGCTGACGTGTGCCGTCATCACCCGGGTACTCGGTCGCGAGCAGCGTGTCGGTCCCGGCGAGCCGGGCGTCGATGTCGGCGAGATCCTGTTCCGAGAGAGCCGCCATCAGTCCACCAGCTCGTACGCGGGCGTGGTGAGGAAGTCGACGTACTCGTCGTCGAGGCACAGCTGCCGCACCAGGCGGGAAGCCGGCGCGTAGTGTGCGGCGAAGGCCGCAGGGTCGACCTCGCCGCGCAGACGCTCGACCTCTTCGCCGAGCAGCGTCTCGACGAGCTCGGGTGTGACGGTGTTGCCGGTGTCGGCGAGGACGGTGTGGTTGCGCACCTGCTGCCACACCTGCGAGCGCGAGATCTCGGCGGTCGCCGCATCCTCCATCAGGTTGTGGATCGCGACCGCGCCGTTGCCCGACAGCCAGACCGCTGTGTAGGCCACTGCGACGTAGAGGTTCGCCCGCAGGCCGGCCTCTGTCGCGTCGCCCTCTGCCGACGCGATGTCGAGCAGCTGCTGCGCGGTGACCTGCACGTCGTCGCGCAGGCGGTCGAGCTGGTTCGGCTTGTCGCCGAGCACCGCGTCGAACACCTCACGGCAGATCGGCACCAGGTCGGGGTGCGCGACCCACGACCCGTCGAAGCCGTCGTTCGCCTCGCGGGTCTTGTCGGCGCGCACCTTCGCGATCGCGGCTTCAGTGACCTCGGGGTCGCGACGATTCGGGATGAAGGCGGCCATACCGCCCATCGCGAAGGCACCTCGACGGTGACAGGTGCTCACGAGCAGCTCGGTGTAGGCGCGCATGAACGGGGCGGTCATCACGATGCTCGCCCGATCGGGGAGCACGAAGCGCTCCCCTGCGTCACGGAAGTACTTGATGATGCTGAAGAGGTAGTCCCAGCGCCCCGCGTTCAGACCGGATGCGTGCTCGCGCAGCTCGTAGAGCATCTCCTCCATCTGGAAGGCCGCGGGAATGGTCTCGATGAGCATGGTCGCGCGGACCGTTCCGTGCGGGATCCCGATCTCCTGCTCGGCGAAGGTGAACACGTCGTTCCACAGCCGCGCCTCCAGATGAGACTCCATCTTCGGCAGGTAGTAGAACGGGCCCTGACCGCTCGCGGCCAGCACCTTCGCGTTGTGGAAGAAATGCAGCCCGAAGTCGACCAGAGCGCCGACCGCGGCGGATCCATCGATCTCGATGTGGCGCTCGGCCATGTGCCAGCCGCGCGGGCGGACCACGACGACGGCGAGCGGAGCATCCGTGCGCAGTCGGTACTCCTTGCCCTCGGGAGAGGTGTGCGAGAGGGTTCCCCGCGCGGCGTCGCGGAGGTTGACCTGCGCGTCGACCACGTTGAACCAGTGCGGGGTCGATGCGTCTTCGAGGTCGGCGAGCCAGACCTTCGCGCCCGAGTTCAGGGCGTTGATGGCCATCTTGGCCGGGGTCGCGGGGCCGGTGATCTCGACCCGGCGGTCGCGCAGCGCCTCTGGTGCCTCGGCGACCTGCCAGTCGCCTTCGCGGATGTCGGCGGTCTCGGCCAGGAAGTCGAGCCCGCCTCCCGCGGCGGCTGCGGCGCGATCCTCGACCCGAGCGGCCAGCAGCTCGTCGCGGGTCGCCGCGAAGCGCTCGTGCAGCTTGGTGAGGAAGTCGAGTGCCTCCGGCGTGAGGATCTCGGCGACGCGGGCGATCATGGACGGGGTGGTGACGATGGCGGACACGACGGTCACTCCTTGCTCGAGGCGGTGGATCCGGCGACGCGGACGATCGCCTCGGCGACCGCGCCGGCCACCAGAGGATCGAACACGCTCGGGATGATGAAGCTCGCATTGAGCTCGTCGTCGCTCACGCGGGACGCGATGGCCTCGGCAGCTGCGACCAGCATAGGCGGCGTGATGTCAGAGACACCGGCGTCGAGGAGCCCCCGGAAGAAGCCGGGGAAGGCGAGCACGTTGTTGATCTGGTTGGGGAAGTCGCTGCGACCGGTGGCAACGACCGCGGCGTGCTTCGACGCGACGATCGGGTCGACCTCCGGTGTCGGGTTCGCCATCGCGAAGACGATCGCCTCGTCTGCCATGGCGGCGATGTCAGCCTCGTCCAGCACATGCGGGGCGCTGACGCCGATGAACACGTCGGCGTCGACCATCGCCTCCTTGAGCGTGCCGCGGAAGTCGCGGGGGTTGGTGGTCGCGGCGATCTCGGTGCGGTGCGCGTCGATGTAGTCGGTGCCGCGGTGGATGGCGCCGTCGCGTCCGCAGGCCACGATGTCGCGGGCCCCCTCGGCGACAAGCAGCTGCACGATCGCGTTGCCGGCCGCGCCGACTCCGGAGACGACGATGCGCACGTCTTCGATCTTCTTGCCCACGACCTTGAGCGCGTTGCGCAGCGCGGCGAGGGTGACGATCGCGGTGCCGTGCTGGTCGTCGTGGAACACGGGGATGTCGAGCTCCTCGCGCAGGCGCGCCTCGATCTCGAAGCAGCGCGGTGCGGCGATGTCCTCGAGGTTGATGCCGCCGTAGACGGGGGCGATCGCCTTGACGATGCGGATGATCTCCTCGGTGTCCTTGGTGTCGAGGCACACGGGCCACGCGTCGACATCGGCGAACTGCTTGAAGAGGGCGGCCTTGCCCTCCATGACGGGCAGCGCCGCCTCCGGCCCGATGTCGCCGAGGCCGAGCACCGCGGTGCCGTCTGTGACGACCGCGATCGTGTTGCGCTTGACGGTGAGCTGACGCGCCTTGGACTTGTCCGCAGCGATCGCCATGCAGACGCGGGCGACGCCCGGGGTGTAGGCCCGCGAGAGGTCGTCGCGGTTGCGCAGTCGCACGCGGGGCACGACCTCGAGCTTGCCGCCGAGGTGCATCAGGAAGGTGCGGTCGCTGCTGACGCGCACGTTGACCCCGTCCAGGGCTTCAATGGCCGAGCGCACCTCGTCGGCGTGCTCCTCCCCCGTCGTGTCGCAGGTCAGGTCGACGACGATCGTCGAGTGATGCGACTCCGCCACGTCGAGCGCGGTGACCGCGGCGCCTGCTCCGGCCGCTGCGGCAGCGAGCTCGCTGGTGACGCTGAATTTCGACGGTGCGTCGATCCGCAGGGTGATCGAGTTGCCCGGTCCGGGATTCGCCATGTCTTCTCCTCATCGAGGTGCACCTCCGCGCATCCGCGGCGCACACCATGTGCGTTCTCAAATCTTCCACTTTTTCGTATCGTGGATTCTATTGTCTACTTTATGGAAGTTTGATGCAAGTGGGCAACAGGCTTCGGCGGGGTGTTTCGACATGGACCTCTCGCATGATGGAATGAACCGCGAGCATGGGAGATGCAATGGCTGAGAACAAGACACCGAAGAGTGCCGGATCCGGCGTGCAATCGGTGGAGCGGGTCTTCGAGCTCCTGGAGTTGGTGACAGACGCGGGCGGCGACGTGACGTTGAGCGAGCTCGCCGCCTCCACCGACCTTCCGCTCCCGACCATCCACCGCCTGCTGCGCACCCTCGTGACACTCGGCTACGCACGCCAGCTGCCCAACCGTCGCTACGCGCTCGGCCCCCGGTTGATCCGCATCGGCGAAGGGGCATCGCGGCAGTTCGGTGCGCTCGCCCGCCCCCAGCTCAAGGGGCTCGTCGACGCGCTCGGCGAGAGTGCCAACATGGCGGTGCTCGACGGCGACATGGTCGTCTACGTCGCTCAGGTGCCCTCGCTGCACTCGATGCGCATGTTCACCGAGGTCGGCCGCCGCGCACACCTGCACGACACCGGCGTCGGCAAGGCGATCCTCTCGCAGCTGCCGGACGAGACCGTGCGCGGGATCGTGGCGCGCGCCGGGATGCCCACTCCCACCGAGCACAGCATCGGCACCATCGATGCCCTGCTCTCCGAACTCGCCCTGATCCGCGAACGCGGCTACGCCGTCGACGATCAGGAGCAGGAGATCGGCGTGCGGTGCTTCTCGATGGCCGTGCCGAACGCGCCGACCCCCACCGCGGTCTCGGTCTCCGGACCGGTCTCGCGCGTGGACGAGGCCTTCGGCGAGCGCGCAGTCCCGCTCCTGCGCAAGGCCGCAGAGGCGATCGTCGCCGAGCTCAACGACTGACAGTCGCATCCGAACCCCGGCCGACGAGAGCACTCGCCGACCGGGGTCCTTCCCTTACTCGGCGTCGGACCCGCTGGTGCCCGCGTTCACGTCGAGCAGTCGATAGCGCGCGGCCGCCTGCACGGGGACGGTGGCATCCACCTCTCCCCGTGCCGCGAGCAGCTGCAGGGTGCGCACCACGACAGAGGGGCCGTCGATCTTGAAGAAGCGTCGCGCCGCGGCCCTCGTGTCGGAGAACCCGAAGCCGTCGGCACCGAGCGTCGCCCAGTCGTTGTCCACGAACTGCCGCACCTGATCTGGGAGGTCCTTCGCGTAGTCGCTGACCGCCACGATCGGGCCGTGGGCCTCGGCGAGCTGCTGCACGAGGAACGGCGTCCGCTGCGGCTCCTCCGGATGCAGGAATGCGTGCTCCTCCGCGGCCACCGCGTCGCGGCGCAGCTCCGTCCACGACGTGACCGACCAGACGTCGGACGCGATTCCCCAGTCGTCGGACAGGAGGCGCTGCGCCTCCTGCGCCCAGGTCACCCCGATGCCCGAGGCGAGCAGGTGCGCGCGCGGGGCGTCGACAGCCAAGATCCGGTGGATGCCGCCGAGGATGCCGGGCACGTCCACCCCCTCGGGCTCCGCCGGCTGCACGATTGGCTCGTTGTAGACCATGAGGTTGTAGATGCGGTTGCGATCCTCGGAGTCCTCGCCGTACATCCGCTCGATTCCGGCGCGCACGATGTGGCCGATCTCGTAGCCGAAAGCGGGGTCGTAGGTGACGACCGCGGGGTTGGTGGCGGCGAGCAGCGGCGAGTGCCCATCGGCGTGCTGCAGCCCCTCTCCGGTCAGCGTGGTCCGCCCGGCGGTGGCCGAGATCAGGAAGCCCCTGGTCATCTGGTCGGCCGCCGCCCACAGCGAGTCACCGGTGCGCTGGAAGCCGAACATCGAATAGAACACGTACACCGGGATGAGCGGAACGCCATGGGTGGCGTACGCCGTGCCCGCCGCCGTGAACGCGGCGATCGAGCCCGCCTCGTTGATGCCGACGTGCACGATCTGCCCTGACGTCGCCTCTTTGTACGACAGCACGATGTCCCGGTCGACCGAGAGGTACTGCTGGCCCTTCGGGTTGTAGATCTTCGCCGTCGGGAAGAAGGCGTCCATCCCGAAGGTGCGCGCCTCGTCGGGGATGATCGGCACGATGCGCTTCCCGAAATCGGGGTCGCGCATGAGGTCCTTGAGCACGCGCACGAAAGCCATGGTCGTCGCGGCCTGCTGCTTGCCGGAGCCGCGCGCCGCGACCTCGTAGGCCCGCGGGTCCGGCAGCACGATGGGCCCATGCGAGGTGCGCCGCTCCGGCACGAAGCCGCCGAGCGCACGACGACGCTCCAGCAGGTACGCGATCTCGGGCGCATCCTCCCCCGGGTGGTAGTACGGCGGCTGGTAGGGGTCAGCCTCGAGCTGCGCATCCGTGATCGGCACCCGCAGGTGGTCGCGGAAGTCCTTGAGGTCCTGCAGCGTGAGCTTCTTCATCTGGTGCGTGGCGTTGCGCGCCTCGAAGCGCGGCCCCAGGCCGTAGCCCTTCACGGTCTTCACGAGGATGACCGTGGGCTTGCCGTTGTGCGCGAGGGACTGCTGGTAGGCCGCGTAGACCTTGCGGAAGTCGTGGCCGCCGCGCTTGAGGCCCCAGATCTGCTCATCGGTGTGCCCGTCGACCAGTGCACGCGTGCGTGGATCGCGGCCGAAGAAGTTCTCACGGATGAACCCGCCCGACTCGGCCTTGTAGGTCTGGTAGTCGCCGTCCAGCGTGGTGTTCATGATGTCGACGAGTGCGCCGTCATCATCGCGTTCGAGCAGGTCGTCCCACTCGCGCCCCCAGATCACCTTGATGACGTTCCAGCCCGCGCCGCGGAAGAAGCCCTCGAGCTCCTGGATGATCTTCCCGTTCCCGCGCACGGGGCCGTCGAGGCGCTGCAGGTTGCAGTTCACGACGAAGGTCAGGTTGTCGAGCCCGTCGTTGGCCGCGAGCTGCAGCAGGCCCCGCGACTCCGGTTCGTCCATCTCGCCGTCGCCCAGGAACGCCCAGACGTGCTGCTCAGAGGTGTCCTTGAGTCCGCGGCCCTGCAGGTAGCGGTTCGACTGCGCCTGGTAGATCGCATTCATCGGCCCGATGCCCATCGACACGGTCGGGAACTCCCAGAAGCCCGGCATCAGGCGCGGATGCGGATATGAGGGCAGCCCGTGGCCCTCACGGGACTTCTCCTGCCGGAACCCGTCGAGGTCCTCCTCCGAGAGCCGTCCCTCCAGGAACGCGCGCGAGTACATGCCGGGCGATGCGTGACCCTGGAAGTACACCTGGTCGCCGCCGCCCGGGTGGTCCTTGCCGCGGAAGAAGTGGTGGAATCCGACCTCGTAGAGCGTGGCCGCTCCCGCGTAGGTGGAGATGTGCCCGCCGACGCCGATGCCCGGACGCTGCGCGCGATGCACCATGACGGCGGCGTTCCAGCGCATCCAGGCGCGGCCTCGCCGTTCGAGCTCCTCGTCGCCGGGGTAGGCGGGCTCGTCGGCTGCAGCGATCGTGTTGACGTAGGCGGTCGTCGCGATGGGTTCGGAGCTGAGACCCGCACGATCCACGAGCGTGCGGACGATGCGTTCACCCCGGTCACTGCCGCGTTCTGCGATCAGGGCATCCAGGGATTCGAGCCACTCTGCGGTCTCCTCGGGGTCGAGGTCGACTTCGGTGGCGGAGGCGCGATTGTCGGTCACGGTTCGGCCTTTCTTGTTAGATGGGGTGAGATCGGGCAACAGGAGGTCAGACGTGGACGCACGCATCGCCATCGTGACGGGCGCAGGTTCGGGAATCGGTCGCGCGACCGCGCGGGCCCTGCTCGAGGCAGGCTTCCGGGTCGCGCTCGTCGGCCGCCGAGAAGACCCCCTCCACGAGACGGCGGGAGCGCACCCGCACGCACTGGTCGTGCCGGCCGACGTCACGAGCGCCGACCAGGTCGACGCGCTCTTCGACACGGTGGTCGCCGAGTGGGGCCGGGTGGACGTGCTGTTCAACAACGCCGGCGCCTTCGGGCCCACGGCATCCGCAGCCGAGATCTCTCCCACCGACTGGCAGGCGACCCTGGATGTGAACGTGACCGGCGCGCTGCTGTGCGCGGGCGCCGCGATGCGCGTGATGATCGCGCAGCAGCCCTCGGGCGGTCGCATCATCAACAACGGCTCCATCTCGGCGCACGTGCCGCGGCCGCTCTCGGTGGCCTACACGGTGAGCAAGCACGCGATCACCGGCCTGACGAAGTCCCTCGATCTGGATGGCCGCCCTCACGGCATCTCCGCCGGACAGATCGACATCGGCAACGCCAGGACCGAGATCATGGACCGCCTCGGCGTGGGCGACGGCGCTCTGCAGGCCGACAGCACCCGGCGCACGGAACCCACCTTCGATGTGGCGGATGCCGCGCGCGCGGTGCTCTTCATGGCCCAGCTGCCGCCCGAGGCGAACGTCGCGACCCTCACGGTCGCGGCCGCCGGAATGCCTTTCGGGGGTCGAGGCTGACCCGCTCCTTGCGGAGCGTGCGGATCACATCGGTCTTCACGGCGCGCACGGGGCTCGCCGCGAACACCGACGGGTCCTCCGGCGTCCCCTTGGAGAAGTGGTTGAACACGAGGTTCAGCACGATCGCCATGATCGCCGCCGAGCTGATGCCGGAGCCGAAGATGACCTGGAACCACGTCGGGAAGTTCATGTAGATGTCGTGGTTCACCTCGGGCAGCACGCCGAACGACAGTGAAGCCGCGACGATGATGAGGTTCATGTTGCCGTCGTACTTGACCTTCGAGAGGGTGCGGATGCCGGAGGCGGTCACGGTGCCGAACAGCACGAGTCCTGCGCCGCCGAGCACGGCGGTCGGCACAGCGGCGACCACGCGGCCGAGCACGGGCAGCAGGCCGAGGATGATGAGGATCACCCCGCCGGCGGCGACCGCGTAGCGGCTCTTGATCTTCGTGACGGCGACCAGCCCCACGTTCTGGGCGAAGGCGCTCTGGGTGAACGAGTTGAAGATCGGGGAGATGGCGCTGGAGACCATGTCGGCCCGGAGGCCGGCGGCGATGCGCTTGCGGTCGACCTTCGATCCGGTGATCTCGGCTACCGCGATGATGTCGGCCGTGGTCTCGGTCAGGATCACCAGCACCACGATCGTCATCGACAGGATCGCGGCGAGGTCGAAGGTCGGCACCCCGAACGCGAACGGCGAGGGGAAGGCGAAGACGGGGCCCTCGAACACCTTCGAGAAGTCGGCCCTGCCTATCAGGGCGGCGAAGACCGTGCCGATCACCATCGCGAGCAGGATCGACAGGCGCGAGATGGTCGCGTTGCCGAGTTTGCTGAGCAGCATGATCACGAACAGCGTGAAGCCGGCGATACCGACGAACACCGGGTCCGCGTAGTCGGCGGCCTCGGGATTCGGACCGGTGATCCATCGCGCAGCCACGGGAACGAGTGACAGTCCGATCATCGTGATCACGGTTCCCGTCACGACCGGTGGGAAGAAGCGCACGATCTGCGCGAAGAACGGGGCGATCACGAGGCCGATCAGCGAGGCGACGATGACGGCCCCGAACACGGCGGACAGTCCGCCGCCCTGATTGACGATCGCGAGCATGGTGGCGACCCCCGCGAAGGAGACGCCCTGCACGAGCGGCAGCTGGGAGCCGAAGAACGGCAATCCGAGGGTCTGCAACAGGGTGGCGAGGCCGCCCATGAAGAGGCAGGCGGCGATGAGCACGCCCACCTCGGTCGAGTTCAGCCCGGCGGCGGCGCCGATGATCAGCGGCGGGGCGATGATGCCGCCGTACATCGTCAGGACGTGCTGGAGACCGAAGGTGAATGCGGTCCCCGCGCCCAGGCGCTCGTCTTCCGGGCGGCTCGTCTCCGCCTGGTTCTTTCGGGGCTTGCGTACGGCGAACATCGATGGACCTCCTCGTCCGTGACCCGCAGTGGGGCGTGCTTTCGGATGTGGTTGATGGGTCGAGGGCAGCCTCGAACAGGGGTCAGGTGGGCCCGGTGCGTCGGGAGCCGGGCCCACCCCCAATGCGTCGGCAGGAAGCCGACACACTCAGCGCGATCCGTTGATCGCTGTCTTGTGTCGCGGCGGTCGGAACCGCGGGTCAGCAGAAGCCGGCGACGCCGTCCCAGCCGCGGTGATCGGCATCCGCTCCCTCACGCAGGAACGACGCCTCGATCAGGCCGTACGGACGATCGGCCGCGTAGAACACCTCGTTGGGGTTCTCCAGCCCGAAAGGTGAGAGGTCGACGACGAAGTGGTGGCTGTTCGGGGTCGAGAAGCGCACCTCCTCGATCTCGGGGTGCGCGTCGAGCACGGCTGCGGCCATGTCGTGCAGGGTGTTCTGCAGCGCGTAGGAGTAGTTCGCGGTGAAGGCCTCGAGCAGGATCCGGCGGACGTCGGCATAGACCTCGTTGAAGTCGATGTCGTTGCGCCCGTAGCGCCATTTCGCGGTGACGGACGTGGCGAGGATGCGATCGGTCGTCTCCTGCAGGGTCGTGTACTTGTCTTTCGGGTAGCCGACGAACCCGCTCTCGGTGGACTTGAGCACCTTGAGGTCTTTCAGCCCGGCGATGACGGTCGTCTCGTCGCCGTCGATCTGCACGAGCGCCGTGCGGGTCTCGGTGCCGCCGCGCACGAACGAGTGGTCATGTCCTTCGCCCGCGACGGGGATGCGCTCCCAGGTGTACTGCTCGGCCTCCCAGCGACCACCGGTCACCCAGTCGAACTCGCCGGTGAAGTGGCGTCCGAGGCGGAGCAGGAACTCCTCCGGGCTGCCGACGCCGTCTTTGGCGAAGGCGTACACCGTGTTCTTCTGCGTGTCGGTCGCCACGACGTTCTCGTTGTTGCCGTCGAAGTGCGCACTGGCGAAGTCGCCGCGCAACTGCGAGGTGACGTTGAGATCCTCGATCTCGTGGCGGGCGGTGTCGCGGGTGACGCGGACGACGCGAACCTCGGCCTTGCCGTACTGGTTCTTGCCCAGAATGATGTCGGTCATTTCACTACTCAGCTTCCTCGGTAAGTGGAATATGCGAACGGACTGAGCAGCAGAGGCACGTGATAGTGCTCTTGCTCGGCGTCGACCAGGAAGGTCAGCACCACCTCCGGGAAGAAGGTGTCCGTGTCGATGCCGGCGAAGTAGGTCCCGGTGTCGAACCGGAGGCGGTATGCGCCGCTCTCCAGCCGATCGGGGCCCAGTTCTTTCACCCGTCCGTCAGCATCGGTGAAGCCCGTACCGATCCCGACCCATCCATCGCCGTCGCGGGCTTCGAGTGCGACGGCGACGCCGGGCGCTGGACGCCCGATCGATGTGTCAAGGATGTGGGTGGTCACGTGAGAGACGCTCATGCGCGTGCTCCTTCAGTCTCGATGGCGCCGGCGAGGCGCAGGGCGGCGATCTCGCGCAGTTGCTGGTCGATGACGACCAGCTCCTGCGCAGGGGTGTGGGCGAGGCGCTGCCGGAGCAGGGCGAGGATGTCTTCGGCCGAACGACCGGCCGCGCGGACGAGGAAGACCCGGTCGAACTTCTCCTCGTAGGCACGGTTGCCCTCGGCGAGCGCTTCGGCCGCCGAGGCGTCGACCCCGGCCTGCTCGCTGCGGGCGTGCGCAGCCTCCGCGCTGTCGCCCTGCGCTCGTTCGCCGATGCGGGGGTGGTGCGCCAGGGCGGCGTCGAGCTCTTCTTCGGTGAGTGGTGCGGCGACGGTCATGGCGGCGGACGTCAGCGCCTCGACAGAGGCGTACGGCCGGCCGGCCACGAGCGCGTCGTACCAACGGGGAATGTCCAGTGCAGGCTTCGCGACGCCGATTGCCGCGTCGCGGGTGCGGGAGTTGAACTCCTCGAGCAACATCTTCGATCCTCAAGAACATGCTGGCATCCGGCGCGTAGGGTGATACGGAACTTCTCAAACAAGAGAACTGTTTCCGTATGCCGGAACTGTTATTTCAGCATGTGCAACTATTGTGTGTCGAGGCTACCGCCTTGTCAAGGGTTCTCAGACATCCAGTTCCGCCCGGAGGCGAGCCACGTGCCCTTCGGCGTCCACGCCGTACTCGGCACGCTGCACCACTCCCTCGCCGTCCAGCACGAACGTCGAGCGGATGACGCCGTCGAACGTCCGGTCGCCGATCGTCTTCTCCCCCCACGCGCCCCACGCCTTCGCCACAGCCGCCTCGGAGTCGGCCAGGAGCGGGAACGTGAGGCCCTCCGCGTCGGCGAATGCGCGGATCTCTTCGACGGCGTCCGGCGAGATGCCGATGACCGCGTAGCCCGCCGCCGCGAGCGAGGAGAGGCTGTCTCGGAAGTCGCACGCCTCTGTGGTGCAGCCGGGCGTCGCCGCCTTCGGGTAGAAGTACACGACGACGTTCCGACCACGATGGTCGGCGAGGGCGGTGGCGTTGCCATCCGCGTCTTGCAGAGTGAAAGCGGGGGCGGTGTCGCCGATCGCGAGGGTGGTCATCTCGTTCTCCGTTCAGTGAGTTGCTTCAGGGGTGGTGAGTTGCTTCAGGGGTGGGGTCGCGATGTCGCCGAGCGCGCTTCAGCGCACGGCGAGGTGCGCGTCGAAGGCCTGCGCGAGCTTCATGATCTTGCGGGCGCGGCCGAGGCGCGGCAGGTCGCTGCCGTCGCGCACGACACGACCGCGCGCATCGAAGTCCTGCAGGAACGAGCGCGCCCACTCGACGTCGGTGCGCGTCGGACTGATCACCTCGTTCACGACCGATGTCTGATCCGGCGCGAGGCAGAGCTTGCCCGTCATCCCCATCGACACGGTGATCGCCGACTGCTCCCGGAGAAGGGGATGACTGGTGCCGACGGTCGGCCCGTCGATCGGGCCCGGCAGGTCTCCGCAGCGACTGGCGATCACGAGGCGGGCACGGGGGTACGCCATCGCCTCCCGGTCGGCCGACATTCCGGTGTCGCGTCGGAAGTCGCCGCTGCCGAACGCCAATCGGAACGCCCCCTCGGCGCGCGCGATCTCCGTGGCGTTCTCGATGCCGAGAGCCGATTCGACGAGCGCGACGACGGGCACTCCGCCGCCGAGGCGGTGGAAGGTGTCGGTGACCTGGTTGCCTGACTCGGTCTTCGCGAGCACCACTCCACGCAGTCCGGGTGCCGAGCGGAGCGCCTCGAGATCAGACGCCCAGTGGTCGCTGGTCACATCGTTGATGCGCACCCAGGCGCTACCGCCCTCGCGCAACCAACGCGCCACGTCTTCACGCGCCTCGTCCTTGCGACTGGCATCGACGGCGTCCTCGATATCGAGCACCACCGCATCAGCCGGAGACCGGAGGGCTTCGTCGAAGGTCTCCGATCGGGTCGCCGCGACCAGGAGCCAAGAGCGTGCGAGCTCAGGGGCGATCCCGGGAGCGTTCCCGGTCGTGCGAGGGGTTGTCAGAGTGTCCATCACCGCGTTTTCCGTTCTGCGAAAGTTTGCTTCTACAGTTCGAAATCTTAGCTCTGCGGTGGCGGGTGGCGCCAGAGATCAGCGCGCGGCGGTCACGGCATCCCAGACAGCGGATGCGACCTCGCGCTTCGAGCCGGAGGCCGTCGCGACGACCGCGCCCCCCACGCCGAGGACGAGGACGGCGTTCTCAGCGCGCTCGAAGCCACGGTCCCAGCCGACCTCGTTCACGACCAGCAGATCCACGCCCTTACGGGCCTGCTTGCGCCGAGCCCGCTCGACCAGTTCAGCCTCGTCTCCCACCGTCGCCGGGGTCTCGGCCGCGAAGGCGATGACGAGTTGCCCCTCCGCGCGGGCCTGGACCAGGCCGGCGACGATGTCGTCATTCTGCACGAGCTCGATGCGGGCCAGCCCTCCGGCCTCCTTGGTGAGCTTGCGATCGGACACCTCGCCTGGTCGATAGTCGGCGACCGCGGCGGCCATCATCACCACATCGGCCGATTCCGCCGCATCCGCCATCGCCGCCCCGAGCTCGGCGGCACTTCCGACCTGGACGATGCGGATCGCGGGATGCCGCGCCTCTGCGAGGACCTCGCCCGAGATGTTCGCCGCCACCAGGACGACTTCAGCCCCCCGAGCCGCAGCCTCCGCGGCGAGCGCGACGCCCTGTCTCCCGCTGGAGCGGTTGCCTAGGAAGCGCACCGGGTCGATCGGCTCCCGTGTTCCGCCTGCCGAGATCGCGACGTGCACGCCGAGCAGATCGCGCGGCGCGAGCGCCGCGAACACCGCCGCCGCGATGCTCTCCGGCTCCTCCATCCGTCCCGGCCCGCTGTCGCCTCCTGCGAGCTCGCCGTCAGTCGGGCCGACGATGCGCACCCCCCGATCGCGCAAGGTGGCGATGTTCGCCTGTGTCGCCGGGTGCCGCCACATCTCCGCATGCATCGCCGGAGCGATCAGCACCGGGGCCTCGGTCGCGAGGAGCGTCGTCCCCAGCAGATCGTCCGCGAGACCCGCGGCCATCTTCGCGATGGTGTTCGCGGTGGCAGGGGCGACCACCACGAGGTCGGCGCCCTGACCGAGCGCGACATGCCTCACCTTCGCCACGTCGTCATGCACACTCGTCGTGACCGGGTTCCGGCTTATCGCCTCCCAGGTCGGCAGACCCACGAAGCGCAGAGCATCCGCAGTGGGCACCACGGTCACATCGTGCCCGCCCTTGATGAGCAGGCGCACGAGGTGCACCGTCTTGTACGCGGCGATGCCGCCCGATACTCCGACGACGATGTTCACACTGTCGATTCTGCCAACTTCTAGACTGATCGGGTGTGCACGGTCGTGATGGATGTGGCAGATGCCGAAACGGTCCGGCTGCTCGCCGTCCGTGATGAAGACCCGCAGCGGGAGTGGGATGCCCTCGGCGAATGGTGGCCCGAGACCTATCCGGGGGTCCGCGGGGTCCGCGATCGCCGCGCCGGCGGGGCCTGGCTGGCGGTGAATCCGTCTACGCGACGACTCGCCGTTCTCCTGAACCGGGCTGATGTCCTCGACCTCCCCGACGACCGAGCTGTCTCCCGAGGCTCACTCGCGCTCGAGTCCGTGAGCGGAAGATCCCCGCAGGGAGCCGTGCCGATGCATGGGTTCAACCTCGTCGAGGTCGGGCCCGATGGCGCTCGCGTCCTCAGCTGGGACGGTCAGCAGCTCGTGGAGACGCCGATCGAGGCGGGGACACACATGATCGCGCACGACGACCTCGACGATGAGGGCACGGCACGGATCGCCACGTGGCTGCCGGAGTTCCGCGCGCTCGGGCCCACGTCGGAGAGCTCGGACTGGGCGGGCGACTGGATCGCACTGCTCGCGGAATCGGCACGCCTCTCCCCCGAAGACGACCGCGCGATCATCCGCGACAATCGCCCGCACGGTTTCCCGACACAGTCGCTCCTGTACTGCACGGCATCCGTCACCCCGGATCAGGTCGACCTCGACTATCGCGCCCTTCCGACTCCGGCGCACTGGACCGACTGACCTCTCGCCGCCGACGCGCCCCGGACGCCGTCCAGGCACCCGTCAGTCTCGTGCGACCTCGACCGTCGCCGCCTCGTCGATCAGCTGCAGGAGGCGGGCGGCGACGCTGACCGCGATCGCGGCCGGTTGCTTTCCCGCGACTTCCGGGATGCCGATCGGGGTCGTCACTCTGGCGAGGTCGTTCTCCGTGTGGCCCAGCTCGCCCAGCTTCTTGCGGAAGCGCGCCCACTTCGAGGCCGAGCCGATGAGGCCGATCGAGGCCAGGCCCTCCCGACCGGATGCCATGCGCAGCGACATGTCGACGACGGCGAGGTCTTCGACGTGGTCGTGGGTCATCACGAGCACGTGGGTACCGGCGGGGAGACCGGCGAGCGCGGATTCCGGCACCGGCGCCTGCGTGAGGTGCACTCGGGCGACCGCGTCGGCGAACACCCCGGTCTCACCGGGCACACCGATCCGCTCCGCCGCCAGCATCTCGCGCCGCGAGTCGATCAGGTGCAGGTCGACCTCGTGACGGGCCAGGATCCGGGCGAGCTCCAGCCCTACGTGCCCGATGCCGAAGACCGCGATGCTGGGCGTCACTCGAATCGGCTCGAGCATCATCGTGACCTCTCCTCCACAGCACTGCACGCCATACTCCGTGACCGCCTTGTCGCTCAGGGTCAGCGTCAGAACCTCCGGCTCACCGGCTCCCGCCCCGAGCATCGCCCGCGCGCGATCGACGGCCGTGGCCTCGAGGTTGCCGCCACCGACGGTGCCGAACACCTCTCCCGGAGACACCACCATCTTCGCGCCCCCGTTGCGCGGTGCGTGGCCCCGGACCAGTGCGAGCGTGACGATCACCGCCGGCACGCGCGCCGCACGCAGCTCCTGCAGCGCATCGAGCCAGTCCATGTCTTTCCTCGTCGGCTCCGGCTCAACCGGCGACGACGAGCGCCGGCTCCGTCGCCGCCTCGGCATCCGCCGCCTGCTGCGCGGCACGTACCGCCCAGAACACGGCCTCCGGCGTCGCCGGGGAGGCGAGCTCGACCATGTGACCTGACGGCCCGAATTCGCCGACGGCCTGACGGATCGCCTCGCGCGCACTGAAGGCGAGCATGAACGGCGGCTCGCCGACCGCCTTCGAGCCGTACACGGCGCCGTCTTCGCGGGCGTTCTCGAAGAGTCGCACCGAGAACTCTGCGGGCATCTCCGAGAAGCTCGGCAGCTTGTACGTCGACGCCGACTGGGTCTGCAGTCGGCCGCGGTGCGGACCGTCGCTCTCATCCCAGCGCAGCTCCTCCAGGGTCAGCCAGCCGACGCCCTGGACATAGGCGCCCTCGATCTGCCCGATGTCGAGCATGGGTGAAAGCGAGTCGCCGACGTCGTGGATGATGTCGACGCGGCGCACCGTGTAGGCGCCGGTGAACTCGTCGACTTCGACCTCGGTCGCAGCGCTGCCGTAGGAGAAGTACTTGAAGGGCGAGCCCTGCATGATGTCGGGGTTCCAGTGCAAGCCTTCGGTGCGGTAGTACCCCGCGGCGAAGAGCTGCACCCGCTGGAGGTAGGCGGCGTTCGCGACCTCGGCGAACGTGAGCCGGCCTTCCCTGTTGCCCAGGCCCGTCACGAACCCGCCGGAGAAGCGCACGTCGCGCTCGTCCACCCCGAGCAGTCGCCCGGCGACCGCAGCCATCCGCTCCCGGATCTGCTCGCAGGCGTTCTTCACGGCGCCGCCGTTGAGGTCGCTGCCGGACGAGGCCGCGGTGGCCGAGGTGTTCGGCACCTTGTCGGTGCGGGTGGGCGCCAGACGCACCTGGTGCAGTTCGAGGCCGAGTGCGGTCGCGGCGACCTGCATCATCTTGGTGTGCAGGCCCTGCCCCATCTCGGTGCCGCCGTGGTTGATCAGCACGGAGCCGTCCTTGTACACGTGCACGAGGGCGCCGGCCTGGTTGAAGGCTGCGAAGTTGAACGAGATCCCGAACTTGATGGGCGTCATCGCGAGCGCGCGCTTGAGGTGTGGACTGCGCGCGTTGAACGCATCGATCTCGACCCGGCGCCCGTCGACGTCCGCCTCCTCACGCAGCTGCCCCCAGATGGCACCCATCCGATCGGCGTCCTTGACGAGCTGGCCGTATGGGGTGCTCTGCCCCGGACGGTAGAAGTTCCGCTGCCGCAGCTCGATCGGATCGATGCCGAGCGCCGGGGCGACCCGTCCGAGGATGTCCTCGATGAGGAACACCCCCTGCGGTCCGCCGAACCCGCGATACGCCGTGTTCGACGCCTTGTTCGTCTTCGCGATCCGACCGTGTGCGTGCATGTTCGGGATCCAGTACGCGTTGTCGATATGGCAGAGCGCCCGACCCAGCACCGGCTCGGACAGGTCGAGGCTCCAGCCCCCGTCGCAGGTGAGCACGGCTGCGAGCCCCTGCAGCATCCCGTCCGCGTCGAAGCCGACCTTCCAGGAGATGTGGAACGGATGCCTCTTGCCGGTGATCGTGATGTCCTGCGTCCGGTTCAGCCGCAGCCGCACCGGACGCCCGGTCAGCTTGGCGCCGAGTGCCGCGATCGCGGCGAACCCGTGCGGCTGCATCTCCTTGCCGCCGAAGCCACCTCCCATTCGCAGGCACTGGACCGTGACCTCGTTCGAGCTGATGCCGAGAACGTGCGCGACGATCTCCTGCGTCTCCGACGGATGCTGCGTCGAGCACTGTACGAAGTAGCCGCCCTCGGTGTCGCGGACGGCGAACGAGGCGTGCGTCTCCAGGTAGAAGTGCTCCTGGCCGCCGAACTCGGTGACGCCCTCGAAGACGTGCGCGGCGGATGCCAGGGCGGATGCCGCGTCGCCGCGCTCGACCGTACGCGCGATGCCCTGGTACGAGTCCGCATCGATGGCGTCGCGCACGGTGATCAGCGACGGCAGCGGTTCGTACTCGACCTTCACCCGCTCGGCGCCGAGACGCGCAGCCTCCTGCGTCTCGCCGAGCACCCAGACGAGGGCGTGGCCGTAGAACCGGGATTCGCTGGGGAACAGCGGCTCATCGTGCTTGATGCCGGCGTCGTTGACACCCGGTACGTCTTCGGCGGTGAGCACCCGGACGACTCCGGGCACCTCGTACGCACCGGTGACGTCGACGGTCACCTTCGCATGAGCGTTGGTGGACTGCACCGGCCAGGCGGTGAGCACGCCGGCGGTGCGCACGGCGACGTCGTCGGTGTACATGGCGGCGCCCGTGACGTGCAGGGCGGCGCTCTCGTGTGCAGCACGGGTGCCGACGACAGCGCCTTCCGGACGATCGGCGAGAGCACTCATGCCGACACCTCTTTCGACTCGATGACTGTCGCGCTGTACAGCTTGAGCAGCGCGGTGTTGAGCATGAGCGCGCGGTAGTCGGCGCTCGCGCGGTGGTCGGACATCGGGGTCCCCTCGGAGCCCAGGATCTCGGAGGCCGCGCGCACCGTGGCAAGATTCCACGGCTGCCCGATCAGGGCCGCCTCGGTCGCGCGGGCGCGCAGCGGGGTGGCTGCGACTCCACCGAGTCCGATCTTCGCGGCGGTCACGATGCCGCCGTCGATGTCGAGGGCGAACGCGATCGCGACGCTGGAGATGTCGTCGAAGCGGCGCTTGGCGATCTTGTGGAAGGCGGTGACCGCGGCCAACGGCCGCGGGATGCGGATGGCGCGGATGAGCTCGTCGGGCCGACGCACGCTCTGCCGGTAGCCGGTGAAGTACTCGGACAGCTCGACTTCGCGTTCGATGATCCCGGATCCGGTCGCCGGCGCCGAGACGAGCACGAGCGTGGCGCCGAGCGCCAGAAGCGCGGGCGGGGTGTCGCCGATGGGCGAGCCTGTTCCGAGGTTGCCGCCGAGAGTGCCGCGGTTGCGGATCAGTCGCGACGCGAACTGCGGGAACAGCTGCGCGAGGAGCGGCACCGCGCCGTCGAGACGCTTCTCGACCTCGGACAGGGAGAGCGCGGCGCCGATCTCGATCTCGTCGTCGGTGATGCTGAGGGTGCGGAGCTCGTCCAGCTGCTCGATCGCGACGACGAACGGGGCACGGCGTCCGCGGATGTTCACCTCGACACCCCAGTCGGTGGAGCCGGCGACGAGCAGGGCTTCGGGCTCATCCCGAACGATGCGCAGCGTCTCCTCGAGTGAGGTGGGCCGCAGGAAGCGCGCCCCCTCGACCTCCACATCCATCGGCGCCGCCGCCGGCGCCGGCTCCGCCAGGCGCTGCTGCAGCGGGTCGCTCTGCTCCGGCTCGCCCAGCATATAGGCGGCGTCGCGGATCGGCCGATACCCCGTGCAACGGCAGAGGTTGCCGCTGAGGGCATGCAGGTCGAAGCCGTTCGGCCCGTGCTCACCTTCATGCGCTCCGTCGTGCACCGGGCAGTCGCCGTCGAGATCCGTCGTCGCCGCCGGGGCCGTCCGGTCCTCGCGGTAGTACTCCCCCGCCATGCTGCAGGCGAACCCGGGGGTGCAGTATCCGCACTGCGACCCTCCGGCCTCGGCCAGCTTCTCCTGCACCGGGTGGAGGGAATCAGGGCTGCCGAGACCCTCCGCCGTGACGATCTCCTGCCCGTTCAGCGCATAGACCGGGACGAGGCAGGCGTTCACCGGCGTCCAGGCGGTACCGCCGCCGGGAGTCGGCGTCGCGAGCAGCATCGCGCACGCACCGCATTCCCCCTCGGCGCAGCCCTCCTTGCTGCCGGAGAGGCCGGAATCGCGCAGCCAGTCGAGCGCGGTCGTATGGGCGGCGGTGCCCGCAAGCGGACGACGCTGACCGTTGACGTTGACGACGATGTCATTCACAGTGATCTCCGAGTGAGGTGAGTCTATGCGTGATGGGTGGTGCCGTGGTGGGCGTTTCTCTGCCTCCGGGATCACCCGGCGAGCAGAACCTCGATCGGCCCGCGGACGAAGTAGAGCATGAAGCCGACGGCGACGATCCACATCAGCCAGTGCACCTTGCGGGCACGGCCCGAGAGGGCGTTCACCAGGGTCCAGGCGATGAAGCCCACACCGATGCCGTTGGCGATCGAGTAGGTGAGCGGCATCGTGACGATCGTGAGGAACGCAGGCAGGGCGACCGCGAAGTTCGTGAACTTGATCTCCTTGATCTGCCCCATCATCATCGCTCCCACGATCACGAGCGCGGCGGACCCGACCTCGATCGGCACCACGAGCGTGAGCGGCGTGAAGAACATCGACAGCAGGAACAGGACGCCGACGACGACGGACGACAGGCCGGTGCGGGCACCCTCTCCGATCCCGGATGCGCTGTCGACGTAGACGGTGTTCGACGACGTCGAGGTCATGCCGCCGGCGACGGCACCGAACCCCTCGACCACAAAGGCGGAGCGCAGTCGCGGGAACGTGCCGTCCTTGTAGGCGAGCCCGGCGTTCTTGGCGAGGCCGGTCATCGTGCCCATCGCGTCGAAGAAGTTCGAGAAGACCAGCGTGAACACCAGCATCGTGGCGGCCAGGGCGCCGATGCGGCCGAACGAGCCGAAGAGGTCGAACTGACCGATCAGACCGAAGTCGGGGATCGTCACGAAGGAAGCGGGGATCTCGGGGATGGTCATGTGCCAGCCGTTCGGATCCTCGAAGCTCGGGCCGAGCTTGAGGAACGACTGCGCCACGATCGCGACGACGGTCGCCGCGACGATGCCGATCAGGATTCCACCCGGCACCTTGCGTGCGACCAGCACCCCGATCACGAGCAGTCCGAACAGGAAGATCAGTGTCGGCACCGAGGTGATCGAGCCGCCGTCGCCGAGTTGCACGGGCGGGCCGCCGGGGGTGCGGTTGACGAAGCCGGAGTCGACGAATCCGATGAACGCGATGAAGAGTCCGATCCCGACGGTGATGGCCGCCTTGAGCGCCTGCGGCACCGCGTTGAAGATCGCGGTCCGGATGCCGGTGGCGCCGAAGAGCACGATGAGCACGCCGTTGATGACCACCAGCCCCATCGCCTCCGGCCAGGTGACCTGGCCGACGACGGAGACGGCGAGGAACGAGTTGATCCCGAGCCCCGCGGCGAGGGCGAACGGCAAGCGGGCGACGAGGCCGAACATGATCGTCATGACGCCGGCGGTGAGGCCTGTGGCTGCGCCGATCTGCGCGCCGTCGAGGGCGTTGCCGGCGACATCGTCGACGCCGCCCAGGATCAGCGGGTTGAGGATCACGATGTACGCCATGGTCACGAACGTGACGATGCCGCCGCGGATCTCGCGCCCGACGGTGGATCCGCGCTGCGTGATCTCGAAGAAGCGGTCGAACGCGTTCTTTGGCTCGGCGTCGACGGTGGTCGTCGCGCCGGTTTTCAGCGGCGGATGAACCGCCGGTCGTTCTGCTCCACCTTCGGATTCCTCGGGCGGCGACACATATGAAGACATCTTCGGCTCCAGTCGTTCGGTCGGTCAGTAGTCGACGCGAGTGGCCGTAGTGCTCCACTCGGTGAAGGGGGCGATGCGCTGCGTCGGCGGCAGCACCTCCTGGGCGACCGGCATGATCGCGCGGTCCTCCGCGTCACCCTCGAAGTAGCGATAGAACACCGCGTCATCGAAGCCGGCGTCCGCGGCATCGTCGCGGTCGGCGGCGAAGTAGACGCGATCGATCCGGGCCCACAGCGACGTCGCGAGACACATCGGGCACGGTTCGCAGCTGCTGTAGAGCACGGCGCCGCGGAGGTCGAAGGTTCCGAGGCCCTGACACGCGTTCCGGATGGCGGTGACCTCGGCGTGAGCCGAGGGGTCGAGATCCGCGGTCACCCGGTTCACCCCCTCGAAGACCTGGCCGTCTGCGGTGACGACGATGGCTCCGAACGGCCCTCCGGCGTTGCGCACGTTGTCGGTCGCGAGGGCGACCGCACGGGCGAGATACTCGGCGGGAGTCGGCTGCGGCCCGTTTCCGGGCACGGCGATACGGTTCATGACGAAAAGCTTCCTTGCTGTCGTCGCAGTGATACGGCTTATCGGGTCAGACCCGGATCGGGCCGTTCCACGAGATATACGTCGAACCGCTAGGTGTGCTTTGTCCGCCCGAAGGCCCCTGTTGAGGCCCGAGCTGGGACCGACTGTAACACCCGGAATTGCACACGTCCACCCTTGATGGAAGACGGATTCCGCAATGCGATAGGAGGCGAGCGGGATTCCGGCTCAGGCCGCCGGCACCGCCGACTCCTCCGCGCAGGAGAACCGCGCGCGGTAGGCCGTCGGCGTGATGCCGAGCACTCTGGCGAAGTTCTGCCGGAGCACGGCCGCCGAACCGAAACCGCACTCATCGGCGATGTGCTCGAGCGGGAGGTCGGTGCGCTCGAGCATGCGCTGCGCATGGATGATGCGCTGACGCGCGAGCCAGGATGCGGGCGTCGCGCCGTATTCGGCCTTGAAGCGGCGGGCGAAGGTGCGCGGCGACATCAGCGCCCTGGCTGCGAGCTGATCGACACCGAGATCGTCGCGCAGATGCTCGACCGCCCAGTCGGCGACCGCGGCGAGCGAGTCGGTGGGCACCACGGGGATCGGGCGGTCGATGAACTGCGCCTGGCCACCGTCGCGCTGCGGAGGAACGACCATCCGGCGGGCGATGCGGTTGGTGAGCTCGGCGCCGACCTCCTGCCGGAGCAGGTGCAGGCACGCGTCGATCCCGGCGGCCGTGCCCGCGCTCGTGATGATCTTGCCGTCCTGCACGAACAGCACGTCGGGGTCGATGTCGATCTGCGGGTACATCGAGGCCATGACGTGCGAGTACATCCAATGCGTGGTCGCCCGACGGCCGTCGAGGACGCCTGCGGCGGCAAGGATGAACGATCCGCTGCAGACGCTCATGACCCAGGCGTTGCGGGCGACCGCTTGCCTTGCGAGGTCGAGCAGGAGCGGATCGATGTCGCCCCAGCTCTCGCGAGGAAGGGGGCAGAACACCACCAGGTCGGCTTCATACGCGAAAGCCAGGTCGTTCTCGACGTTGACGGAGAAGCCCATCTTCGACTTCACGACCCCCGCACGGGGTGCCACGATGCGGAAGTCGAAGTTCGGCACACCGTCGTCCGACCGGTCGAGACCGAAGGCCTCGCAGGCGACGCCGAACTCGAAGGGTGCGAACCCGTCCTGGATGACACAGGCGACCGTCTTCATGCATGCTCCTGATTGGCAGTTTTCATACGTTCATAGTCTATTCTGCCACTCGTGGCGGTTCGACATCGAACGTAGCGTTTCTGCCATGATACTCCTCATCGCACTCATCCTCCTGGCCGCGTGGGCGATGGTCGCCACCGTCATCGAACTGCGCCGCGACGGCTACCGCCGCACCCCGACCGACTGGAACCGCGTCGCCGGTCGCGACATCGGCCAGCAGGCCGAGTCCGGGCACATCTACCACTGATCCCCGCGACACAGCGGCCGGGGCTACGCTCGTCGTCATGAGCGAGCCTCAGCAGCCTCCCCACCCGCCATCCGCGCAGCAGCCCCCTGCATCGCCGCCCGCTCCCCCCGCGGTGCATCTGCCCGCAGTCCCGCAGTACCCGGCTGCCCCTCAGTACCCGGCCACCCCGCAGTACCAGGCCACCCAGCAGTACCAGGCCACCCAGCAGTACCAGCCCGTACCGCAGTACTCGGCCACCCAGCATCACCAGGTCGCACCGCAGGATCCGACCCGCACCGGCAATCCGCTCGGGGTCGCGGCGCTCGTGATCGCGGCGGCCACTCTCGCGGTCAACCTGCTCAGCTCCGTCGCTCGACCGTTCGTGTACGGCGGCGATGGAGGGTTCAATTTCATGCTCGCCGTCGACAACGGGATCGGCATCCTCAGCTTCTTCACCTACGTCGTCGCGATGGTGCTGGCGCTGATCGCGGTGCGCCGTTCCACGTCGCGGCTGCTCACCGGAATAGCCATCGGAGTCGCCGGAACCGGCATCATCGGACTCGCGTCCACCGCCCTCACGATCGGCCTGTACCAGTACCTCTGAAGAACCAGTACTTCTGAAGAACCAGTACCTCTGAAGAACCAGTACCTCTGAAGACGCGAGCGTCAGCGTTCGGCCAGCACCCGCTCATAGACCTCGACCATCGCCGCCGTGCGCGACGACTGCCGGAACGCCTCGGCGACCTCCGGAAGCGGGGTCGGAGCCGTGCCTCCTGCGATGTCGGATGCGGCCTGCCGCAGCGTCTCGGCAAGCGCGGCGGTGCGTCGCGCTTCGAGCTCACGGCCGGATGCCACAGCACCGACCTCCGGAGAATCCGCCTCCGGCACGGCCCAGAGTCCACCGCCGAGCTCTGTCGCGATGTCGGGGTCGCAGATCACAGACGGCGTCCCGAGGGTGGCCGCCTCGAACGGAGTCATCCCCTGCGTCTCGAACCCGATCGATGTCTGCACGAGCGCATCGGCCGCGGCGATCCGGGCCAGCGTCTGCGGGTAGGTCAGGCGCCCGGCGAAACGCACGCCGTCGTGCCCGCGGACGATCTTCTCGGCGGCCGAACGCTGTGCGCCACCGCCGATGATCTCCAACTCGGCGTCGACGCCCGAAGCGATGAACGCCTCGAGGAAGGGCAGCAGCCGCTTCTCGGGACTCATCCGCCCGAGCCAGACGAAGCGCGGGCGCCCGGGCTCGCGCTGCATCGGCCGCGCTGCGAGAGTCTGCGCACGCAGGTCGTCGTCGATCCCGTTCCAGATGACGTCGACGTGCGCGAACACGTCGTGCTGCTCGAGGCGCCGGGCGAAATGCGTCGACGGAGCGGTGACAGCGGATGCTCCGATGGCGAGGCCACGTAGGAACGCCCAGCCGTCGCTACCCCGCACCGGGCCTGCACCGCTGCTCGTGGCTACACCGCTGCTCGTGGCTACACCGCTGCTCGTGGCTACACCGCGCATCGCGATGCCCCGCCAGGTGTTCAGCGCCGCGAGCACTGGTCGATGCAGCGGTGTCACGGCGGCGATTCCGACGTCGACGCGGTTGTGCATCGTGTGCACGACCGGGATGCCGTGGCGCTCGGCATAGCGATGTCCGATGAAGGCACCCCAGAAGTCGGCCTGCACATGAACCAGGTCGACGGGCGGGCGACGGGTCATGGCCTTGTCGAGGAAGCGGTCACTCGCGCGGCCGGGCCAGCTCATCGAGTACTCGCGGTCGACCGTGATGGGCATCGATGGAAGGTCGATGTACGCCCCACCGTGGGTGCCGGACGAGTCGCGCGACCCGTGCATCTTCGGGGCGACGACCGTCACCGTGTGCCCTGCGCGTTCGAGGAACTCCCGCTGGAGCCGCATCGACACCTGCGCTCCTCCGAGGGAGTCGAGGTGCTGATCGCCGAAGAAGACGATGTGCATGTCCGGCTGCTCGCTACTCGGGCAGCTGCTCGTCGCGGTACAGCGCCTCGAAGGTGTCGAGGGTGCGGTTGATGTCGTGGATCGCGACACCGTCGAGCGAGGCCTGCTGCATCCGCTCGTATTCCGCGGGTTCCGCGGTGAGCACATCGGTCAGGCGCGCAGCGAGCTCGTCGACGTTGCCCGGCTCGAACAGGTAGCCGTTCTCACCGTCGTGCACGAGGTGCGGGAGGGCGACGGCATCAGCGGCGACGATCGGCAGGGCCGAGGCCATCGCCTCCATGGTCGCGATGGACTGCAGCTCTGCGATCGAGGCGATCACGAACAGGCTCGCGCGCGACAGCAGGGCGCGCAGCTCCTCGTCGCTCGTGCGACCGTGGAATGTGACCCGATCGGCGAGCCCGAGCTGCACCGTGAGGTTCTCGAGCTGCTTGCGCTGGTCGCCACCGCCGACGATGTCGAACGTGGTCTCCAGCGCAGGGTCGAGCTTCGTCATCGCCTTGAGGATGACCTCGACCTGCTTCTCGGCGGTGAGACGGCCGACGAAGATGATGCGGTTCTTCTCGCGCGGGGCGATCACGGGGGCGTACTGCGTGCGATCGATGCCGCAGCTGACGGGGATGACCCCCTTCACCTCGACGGTCTTCTCGAGGAAGTCGGCCGCCCGACGGGTCGGCGTGGTGATCGCGCGCGTCAGGTCGAAGGTCTTCTTGGCATCGGCCCACGCGAACTTCAGGATGAGATCGTCGATGAACTTCGGCATGGTGGTGTGGTCGAGGATGTTCTCGGCCATGACGTGATTGGTCGCGATGACCGGGATGCCGCGTTCGTGGGCGATCCGCGCCAGTCCGCGGCCGATCAGGATGTGGGACTGGATGTGCACGACATCCGGCTGCACCTGGTCGATGACCTTGCGGGCATAGGGCTTCGAACGCCACGGCCAGATGAATCGCAGCCAGTCATGCGGGGGCCAACGCACCGACGGCAGGCGGTGCAGCGTCATCGGCTCGCCCTCGATGACCTCGGTGTGCGGCTGAGCGCGACGGTAGGCCTGGTTGGGTGCGACGACGTGCACCTCGTGCCCGCGCTGCACGAGGCCTGCGGCGAGGCGCTCGGCGAAACGGGCGGCGCCGTTGATGTCGGGGGCGAACGTGTCGCAGCCGATCACGATCTTCAACGGGCGAGGGGCGGATTCGGCGGCGGGGCCGCTCGACGGATCGATCGGATCGTCGGAGGAGGTCACAGACATGCTGCCTTACGATGTGGCGGCCAAGGAGAGCCCTGGTCGGGCGCTGGCCACTCTACCGGAGGGCCCTGATCACACGGCCGAGGCGTACCGGGCATCGCTCAGGCGCAGCCGTTACCGTGGAGCCATGCGACTGACTGCCGACGCCGATCCCCAGCTGTGGATTCCCGTGACGGACTCGCTCGGGTGGAAGGGCCGCCGGCATCGCAAGGTGGCCATCCGGATGCTGCTGGGCCAGGTGAACGCAGCGGTGGGCGCGACAGAGCGGCCGGGGTCGAAGTTCGGCGCGTGGGCGATGAGCCAGGCGGCGCCGATGCTGATGAAACGGGCGGACGGTCGCGTGCTGGTGTGGACCTGGAAGGCCGAGCCGGAGCTGGTCGTGGCGATGGCGACCGCGCAGGTCTTGACACCGGACGTGCGCATCGCACGGGCCTCGATGCCGATGGACTACGACGACACCGAGTCGTTCCCCACCCGCCTCGGCGTGGGCGAGAAGCTGCTGGTGCCGATGCCGCCGTCTCCGGCCTCGCCGCCGTTCGCGACGTACACCTGGGACACCGGCACGCATCTGGTGACCCTGACCGCCGTGTGCAGTGACAAAGAGCGGTTCGGCACGCTGATCGGCGCCCTCGACGACCTGGCACGCGGTCTCCGCATCGCCGACGACCTCACCGGCGGGGAAGCCCCCGACGTGCTGCGGCTCGATCCGGCCTGATCGCCCTCTCCCCGCCACCGGGTCAGGACCCTACTGGTCCTGTGGCAATTTAGTGAATATAGGTAACTATGTAGTAGCCTCATAATCATGAACCCGTTGCTCCTCGACCGCCTCCTCCAGATCGGCGACCTCTTCCAGCAGGACATGGCGCGCGCGTTCGACGGCACCGGGCTCACCACGGCACGCGTGCACCTGCTGTGGGTCCTGCAGCACGCAGGGCCATCGACTCAGCAGACGCTCGCCCACCTGTGCGCCGTCACTCCGCGAAACATCACTGGCCTCGTCGATGCCCTCGAAGCATCCGGTCACGTGCGCCGCACACCCCACCCTTCCGACCGACGGGCTGTCCTCGTCGAGTTGACCCCCTCCGCAACAGCGACGATGGCGCGGATGCAGAAAGAGCACTCCGAACTCAACGCGACCCTCATCGAAGCCGTCGCTCCGGAAGATCGTGCCGCGGTCGACAGGGGCATCAGCGCGATCGCAGCGCACCTCGAGGCGCTCGTCGAGCAGGCGAAAGGTTCGCGATGACCACGGAGCCGGCCACGAGCCGGCCGACGTCGCCCTCACCGCCGACGCCATCGCGCGCAGCCCGCATCCTCAGCATCCTCCGCCGAGCCCTGCACGCCGAGGTCCGCGTCTACTCGAGCATCGGCCGCGCGATCGCCCGCCGCCCCGCCGTTCCGGCCGGAGGAACCGGCATCGGCTACCACCGCCCCATCCTGACGGTCCTCATCGTCTTCATCGTGCTGTCAGCCGTCGAGATCCCCATCCTCGACCTGATCGTGCACCCCTGGCCTGCTGTTCGCATCCCGCTCCTGATCCTCGGGATCTGGGGGCTGACATGGATGGTGGGACTGCTCTGCGCGATGCTCCTCAGACCTCATGCAGTAGCCCCAGATGGTATCCACGTGCGGAGCGGGCTGGAGATCGACGCCTTCATCCCCTGGGAGCAGATCGCGTCCATCGCGATCTCGAGACGGATCGACCAGCCCAAGCAACCCCGGGTCACAGCCTCCGACGAGGGGGTGGAGTACGCCGAGAGGATGCAGGACGAGACGAACATCGACATCGAGTTGGAGCAGCCCGTCCTCATCCGCCTGCCCGGAATCGCGCCCCGTGGTGGTGAGCACCAGGTCACGCGCATCCGGCTCTGGGCCGACGAGCCCCGGGCTCTTCTCGACGCAGCCCGGCCCTTCCTGAGCGCGGCAGGCTGAACTCTCGACGGCCCGGCGGATCGACGCGGCGCTCACTCCAGCCCGCGCTCCCCCAGCCACTGCTTCGCCACCGTGGCGGGCGCCCGCACCAGCCAGGCGTCCGTGATGATCTCGACGAGCCGCTCGCGATCGACGACATCCAGACGCACCAGCAACCCCGGGTAGCCGTCGAAGTGCGGGATCGAGAACAGCGCCTCGGGCTCGGCCGCCAGCAGCGCCTCCTTCTCGCCGAGGTCGGCGACGCGCACCGCGAGCACGGTGCCCTCCGGCCACTCCCGTCCGAGTTCGGCGAGCTGGCGCAGGTCCGTCGCGCTCGGACCCCGGAGCCACGCGAACTGGCCGCTCTTCAGTCGCCAGGCCGCCGCCCCGGTGTGGCCGCTGACCGCCTCCACCGCGCCGGGGAAGGCGAGGGCGATCCCACGCACGTCATCGATGCTCACCATCCCGCAATCGTCCACCCGCTGTCGTCCTGCCACAACAGGCCCGCGTATGCGTCCTGACACGAGAGATCAGGCACACACGAGAGATCAGGCACTTACGCGCGCCTTGGCCTGATCCCGCACCTCCGACTCAGCGCACGACGCGGAGCGTGCGCACCTCGAACGGCCGCAGCTCAAGCGCACCGCCGGTCCGCGCCTCGTCGATGTCGTCTTCGATCAGACTCACCTCGCGCACCTCGCGGTGCTCGAAGCCGACCGACAACTCACCGACCGCACGTCGCCCGAGCGCCTCGTACACGCGCACGATCACGTCGCCGGAGCCGTCGTCGGCGAGCTTGACCGCCGACACCACGATGCCATCGCCCTGCACCGACACCAGCGGTTCGACCTCGCGCCCACCGTGCACGACGGTCGGAAGGGTGTTGATCCGGATGCCCTCGGCCGTGGCGATCGCGGCGTCCGCTCCGATCACGAAGCCGACCTCGATCTCGTGGTGGCCGTGATCGGTGTCCGGGTCGGGGAACCGCGGCGCCCGCAGCAGCGAGAGCCGCACGGTCGTCGCGACCGCGTCGTCCGACACCTCGCGCGAGGTGTCGTAGCCGTAGATCGAGTCGTTCACGAGAGCTACGCCGAAGTCCTGCTCGCGCACCAGCACGAAGCGGTGCATCGAGGTCTCGAACTTCGCCGCCTCCCAGCTGGTGTTCGTGTGCGTCACCCTCGACTGATAGCCGAACTGCGTCTCGGCGTCGGTGTGCGCGGCCTGGATGTCGAGCGGGAAGGCGAGCTTGAGCAGCTTCTCGGTCTCGTGCCAGTCGACCTCGTTGCGCAGCAGCACGGTCCGGGAATCCGGTGCGAGGACGATCGTCTGCGAGATGGTCGACTCCGAGAACGGACGCACGACCGCGATCTTCGCGACACCGCCGACCAGGGACGCCTCGATGGATGAGACCGCGGTGAGGTCCTCGACGCTGTTGCGGTAGTACCGATCGATGTCCCACGCATCCCACATGTTCGGGAAGTCCTGGTGCAGCTGGAACAGGTTCGCGGCCTTGCCCGCAGCCACAGCCTCGCGCCCGGTGGCCTTGTCGACGGCCGAGACGATCAGGCCCTCGGCGGAGACCAGCACCGAGACGAGCTCGTTCTCCAGCCGCCAGCCGCCGGCCTCCTCCGTGAGCGAGACCGCAGCGGCGGTGGGCTCGGGGACGAACGCCGCTCCGAGGGCACGACCGCCCTCCCCGACGCGACCGACCGAGGTCGGCTCGAACCGCAGCTCGCGGTCGCCTTCTCCGGCCAGCGAGCGACGGGCAGCCACCGAGATGTCCTCCGCGTCCGACAGCACATCGGTCAGCACGGAGACGGCCTCGCGGTGCACCCAGGCGATCGAGGTGCCCGGCAGGATGTCGTGGAACTCGTGCAGCAGCACGGCCTGCCAGAGCCTGTCGAACTCGGCCTGCGGGTAGGCGGCACCGGTGCGCACGGCATCGGTGGCGGCCCACAGCTCGGCCTCGATCAGTGCGTGCTCGGCCCAGCGGTGCAGCGCCTTGGTGGCGTGCTGACTGGTGAGCGTGCCGCGGTGCAGCTCGAGGTACAGCTCGCCGACCCAGACCGCCGGGTGCGGCAGCTCGGCCTTCGCGGCGTCGAAGAAGACATCGGGATGCTCCCACACGACCTGCGCGCTGCCCTCGAGGTCGCGCAGGCGCTCGGCCTTGCCCGTCATCTCACGGGTCGTGCCGCCACCGCCGTCACCCCAGCCGACCGGAGCGATCGACCGCGAGCTGAGCCGGTTCTCCTTGAACTGGCGAGAGGCCTTCGCGACCTCCATGCCGCTCAGCTGCGAGTTGTAGGTGTCCATCGACGGGAAGTGCGTGAACACCTGCGAGCCGTCGATGCCCTCCCAGAGGAAGGAGTGGTGCGGGAAGACGTTCTGCTGGTTCCAGGAGATCTTCTGCGTGAAGAACCACTCGAACCCGGCGCGGCGCATCAGCTGCGGCAGGGCAGGCGAGTACCCGAAGCTGTCCGGCAGCCACACGCCCTTCGAGCGGATGCCGAACTCGCGCTCGAAGAACCGCTGCCCGTGCGAGAACTGCCGCACGAGCGACTCACCCGTCGGCATCACGGTGTCGGACTCGACCCACATGCCACCCAGCGGCAGGAAGCGCCCGGCGGCGACCGCGGCCTTGACCCGCTCCCACACCTCGGGGCGGTGCTCCTTGATCCAGGCGTACTGCTGCGCGCTGGACATGCCGTATTGGAACTCGGGCTGCTCGTCGATGAGCGTCGTCATCGACGAGGTGGTGCGCGCGACCTTGCGGATCGTCTCGCGCACGGGCCACAGCCATGCCGAGTCGATGTGCGCGTGGCCGACGGCCGAGATGCGGTGTGCGCTGGCCTCGGCGGGAGCGGCCAGCACGTCTGCGAGGCGAGCACGGGCGTCCGGAGCCGTCGCCACGATGCGCTGCAGATCGAGCACGTCGAGGGCGTCGTCCATCGCCTGCAGGATGCGCATGCGGCGCGGCGACGTCGCCGGCAGCTCGGCCTGCAGCTCGAACAGCACCTCGAGGTCGAGCGACAGGTCGAAGACCTCCTGCTCGAACACGGCCAGGTCCATCCGGCGGGCACGGTAGAGCCGCTCCTTCGAGGAGGTGAGGATGTCGCCCTCCTGCGTCGGCAGGAAGGGGTGGTAGTCGAGCAGCACCGGGTTCGAGGCTGCTTCGAGGTACAGCTCGACGGGTTCGTCACCCGCGGCGGTTTCGGTGATGGGCACCCACTGGTTGCGCGGGTTGATGCTCTTCACCGGGATCGGGTCGGCATCCGCACCGCCCTTGCGATAGGCCAGAGCCTCGCACTGGAAGCCCGTCATGTTCACGTCGAAGCCGAGGTCGATGAGGGCCTCGACCCGGCGCCCCACCCACTCCGCCGGCACGCGTCCGGTGAGCTTGAACCAGGTGGTGCCCCACGCCGGGCCCCAGGGTGCGCCGACGGTCCCGGCTTCGTAGTCGAGCGCAAGCCCTTCCGCAGGAGCGATCGGCTCGCCGGGCAGCTCGTGGATCTCGACGTCCAGCGGCACGGAGGCCGAGTGGATCGCCGGGCGGATGCGCTCCTCGAGCACGCGCTTGACGCGGCCGACGGTGAGCGAGGTGTCGTCATGCATTGGTGGGTCTCCGGGCTCGAAGGTGGGTGGTGGCGGTCGTGATGATGATGATGGCGGTGCTGGTTATGGCGGTCGTGATGATGATGGCTCTGCAGCGACGGGCTCGACGCTACCCGGCCGATCGAGACGCTGCGGTCGCAACACCGATCGCCGCGTCGATCGTGCAGAAGTCGTCGTGCGAGAGCGAACTCCCTCCGTTCCAGGCACGCTCGGCCATGGCGCGAAGCGGTCGGCGAATGCCGTCTGCGACCTCGACCGGTGTCTGCGCTGCGGCATCGTCGGACCAGACCGAGAACGACGCTCCGAGGAGCCGCACCGGATAGGGCGGCACGATTTCCTGCCGTAAACCGCCCGGAAGCGAGGGGAACAGCCCGGGGTGCCAGTCGGCCTCCCAGATGCGCTCACTCGTCGGATACACGTAGCCCGCCTTCTCGCCGAGAACGTAGTAGAACAGCGCATCGTGGAAGTTGACGAGCGGATTCCCCGCTTCGATGGCAGCAGCGAGCGGCCGCATCTGCGCATGCCAGTTCGTCCACCACGTGAGCACGATGTCCTGATCGAGGACGACCGCTTCGCTGCGGAGCATCCCGTCGTTCCAGACCCGAGGGGCGAGCCCCTTCGCGCGGAGGTGCGCTGCGATCTCGTTCACGAAACCCGTCAGCAGGTCGAAGCCCGTGCCGGACGGCCCGTACCGCTCTCGTGCCACCTCTGCGAGCACGGGGTACTCGTCGATGCGGGCGAAGTCGACGAACTCGTCTCCGCCGAGGTGCCAGTTCGTGCTGCGCGGGAACACGGCCGCGACATCGTCGATCAGCGCCAGCGCGAACTCGCAGGCCTCGGCACTGGTGATGTCGAGCGCGTGGTCGGTGGATGGTCCGCCCTCTGCCGGCAGCCGATACGCCGGGTGCGCGGAGAGCGCGTGGCGGAGGTGTCCCGGCATGTCGAGCGAGGGCACGAGGTCGATGTGCAGATCGGCGGCTGCATCCGCCACGGCCACCGCCTCCGCGCGGGTGACGTGCTCGGAGGAGACGATCTCAGGGAAAGCTGTCGACCCGATCCGGAACCCCTCGTCGTCGGAGACGTGCCATTGGAATGTCGTGATCCCGACGTCGGCGAGCGCGTGCAGCAGTTCGAGGATCCACGAGGCAGGAAAGTAGCGGCGGGCGGCGTCGAGGTGGAAGCCCCGTTCCGCCACCGTGGGGCCCGATGACACCCGGCCCTTCGGCACGCGGCCCTGCGCGCGCAGGTTGTGCAGCAGCTGTCGCGTCGCCCGGAACACTCCGGCGGCACTGCCCGCCCGCACATCGATGTCGGTGTCGACGTCGATCTCGAATGACTCCCTGTCGTCGTCACGGTCGCGGTCGCTGTCGCCGCGCCGCAGCCGAACGACTGCGGCCCCGCCGCTCGAGATGCCGAGGGCTGCGAGCTCACCCGACAGCCGTTCCGCCTCGCGCGCGTATTCGGGCTCCTCGGCGATGACCTGCACAGATGACGGGCGCCAGACGCCGGCCCCGAGCGCGAGGGTCGTCGGCAGCGGGATCGCCAGCCATCGGGCGATCTCCTCGCCGCTGACCGGATGCAGGCGAGTGCCCACCTCGGTGAGCGACGTGTCGTCATGCATGGGTGGGTCTCCGGCTCGACAGTGAGTGCTGGTTCAGGGTCTGCAGGTGGTGCGCTGCGACGATGCTATCTGTTGTACTAAAGCGATCTAGTGGAAGAGTCTAGAGCACGCTTGCACATCTTTTCCCGAGGCTAAACCGATCAAGTAGGGTGAGTGACTATGAGCCCGGCGAAACGTGTCACGATCGCCGATATCGCACGCATGGCGGGGGTCTCCCCCGGCGCGGTCTCCTTCGCGTTGAACGGCCGCCCCGGCGTGAGCGACGAGACGAGACAGCGCATCCTCGCGATCGTCGACGAGAACGGCTGGCAGCCGAGTTCGGCAGCGCGTGCGCTGGTGGGCGCGCGCGCCAACACGGTCGGTTTCGCACTCGCCCGACCCGCCCGGTCCCTCGGCTCCGAGGCCTTCTTCACCGACCTCATCGCCGGGATCGAATCCCGCCTGTCGGAGAGCAAGGTGAGCCTGCAGCTGCGTCTGGTCGCCGACATCGCGGAGGAGATGGAGGTGCACCGGCAATGGCGCTCCTCCAACCAGGTCGACGGCTTCATCTTCATCGACCCCCGCGACGACGACCCCCGCGTCGGGCGCATCGAAGCTCTCGACGCACGGGCGGTCATGATCGGCTCCGAACCATCCCCGGAAGGATCGGTGCCCAGCGTCTGGATCGGCGACGACACGGTCGCCGACACCCTGTTCTCCTACCTCACAGCCCTCGGCCACGCCCGCATCGCTTACGTCGCCGGCCCCGCCGAACTCGAGCACACGCGGCTGCGCGCCGAGGTGCTCGAGCGGATGACCGCCGACGGGCTCGAGGGCGAGGTCATCACGACCGACTTCTCGCCGGCGCGCGCCTCCGCCGTCACCCGGGCGCTGCTGTCGGGCAGGCAACATCCGACGGCGATCGTCTACGACAACGATGTGATGGCGGTCGCAGGGCTCCGCGTCGCCCAGGAGATGGGACGCGCCGTGCCTCGCGACGTCTCGCTCGCGTCGTTCGACGACTCCGTCATCGCAGGTCTCATCAACCCGTCGATCACGGCGATGACGCGCGACACCTTCGAGCTCGGCGAACGGGCCGCCACTCTCCTCCTGCAGCAGATCGAGGCGGGAGCGAACCTGCCGAGCGTCGAGGGGCCGACCCCCGTGCTCACCGCTCGCGAGAGCACTGCACCGCCCGCGCGCACGGTCTGATCGGTTCTCGCCACCCGGCTGCGTGTGCGTCGGCGCGATCGGCGAGTCGCCCGTCAGCCCTGGACGACGGTGTTGACCGAGCCGTAGGGGTCGACGACATCGGCCGACACGTCAGGACGGATGAGACGACGGATGCCGCGCGCGTCGAGCGCGACAGGGTCGAGCGCGTCGCGCGACGTGACGAGGGTGGGATCGAGGCCGGCGGCGCAGGCGTCGACCCAGGCCTGGAACACCGCACCGCCCGGGCTCAGCGCGGCCCGGCTCACCGGCACCTCGCGCTCGTCGACATCCACCACGATCGCCGTGTCCCTCGCCGGAGGCGCCGTGCGCTGTCGCAGTTCGGGGATGAGCTCGGCCAGACGCCGACCTATGGGCTTGGCCGCGCCGTCCTGACCGATCAACCCGAGGGTGTACTCCAGTTCGGGGAAGTCGCCGAGGTCGCGGCTCACATCGTGCGAGCACCACCAGGTGATGCCCCAGAGGTTCTCGGTGCGCACAGCCGAGCGCACGGTCGCCTCGAGGAAGCCCGGCATCTCGTCGTCGGTGAGGCAGTTCGACGGGGCGCCGACCTCCTGCAGCCACACCACGCGGTCGGGGTCGGTCGCGAAGGCGCGGGAGAGCTCGATCAGGTACTCGGCGTGACGATCGGAGGCCACGGAGCGGCCGCCGTAGCGCTGGGCGGTGCCGTTGAAGATCCAGGAGTGGATCGTGGTCATGGCGCCGAGTCGCGATGCGTGGGCCGGCGTGAAGCCGTGGCCGTCCATGTACCAGACCGCGTCGTACTCACTGTGGACGTGCGGGAGCCCGGGGGCCGCCGCCTCCGCCGCCGCCAGCAGGGCCGAGATCCAGCCGCCGGCCTCGTCCTGCGTGACCGGCCACGGCGAGGGATGCGTGTGCGCGGAAAACTGGTTCGTCTCGTTGCCGAGCGTGAGGCCGAGGAAGTTCGGCGCCTCCCCCAGAACCCGCCCGAGCCGGTCGACGAGTGCGACCTGCCCCTCGAGCGCCCGGGGGTCGGTGAACATGTTCTTGTCGTGCCAGGTGTAGAGCCACGAGGGAACGAAGTCGAAGCTCGACAGGTGCCCCTGGACCACGTCGATGCTGGCGTCCATGCCGAACTCGCCGGCGATGTCGACGACGGCGCGGACGTCTTCGATCGCCTTCTCGCGGATGAGCGTGCGGTTCGGCTGCAGCACGGTCCACAGCGGGAACACTCTGACGTGGTCGAGGCCGAGTTCCGCGAGAGCCGCGAAGTCGCGGCGCACGTCGTCGGGGGTGAAGTCGAGCCAGGAGTGCATCCAGTTCTTCGACGGCGTGTAGTTCGCCCCGAACCTCAGAGGAGCATCGAGGGCGCCGCGCTGCGTCATGTGTCAGACCTTTCGGACGTGCCCTCCGGCGAGGGCGGATCTGCACCACTATAACGCTTGAGCAACAGACGACGCACTCCTGCGTGCATGAAGGCAGTATGCCAGCGGCCGGGCGTCTTGACAGGGACGGAATCGAATGGTTTCATCTGCTAAAGCGTTGTAGTCCTCTGATCCGGACATCACGCGGATTCGCCCGCCTCGAGGAAGAAGCACGATGAAAGTTCCCACACGCATTGTCGCTCTGGCAGCATTCAGCATCGGCGTTCTGGCGCTGACGAGTTGCACGGGAGGCGGGGGATCCTCCGGCGCTTCCGGCCCCATCGACACGTCGGGCGAACTCAGCGGCACGATCCAGTTCCAGACGTGGTCGCTCAAGAACGAGAAGTTCACCCCGTACTTCGAAGACCTCATCGACGCGTTCGAGAAGGAGCACCCCGACGTCAAGGTCGAGTGGCTCGACCAGCCCGGAGACGGCTACCAGGAGAAGATCCTGAGCCAGGCGAACGCCGACACCCTCCCGGACGTGCTGAACCTGCCGCCCGACATCGCCTACCCGCTGGTCGCCGCAGGCAAGCTGGTCGACCTGGACACGGCCGACCCCGAGCTGAAGTCCGCCTACAACACGGGCGCTTGGGAGGCCTACAGCGAGTACCCGGGCCTGGAGGGCACCTACGGCCTGCCGTGGTACCTCTCCAGCGACGCATCGTGGTGGAACCTCGCCCAGCTCGCCCCCTTCGGCGTCACCGAGGCGAACCTCCCGACCACGGTCGACGAGCTGCTCACCCTCGCCGAGGACGTGGCCACGGAGTCCGGCGGCAAGGTGCAGCTCCTCTCCTCGATCCCGGCCCTCGACACGTTCACGGCCGCCGGCATGGAGGTCATCAACGACAAGGGCGAATTCGACTTCAACACCGACGAAGCCGCCGCGATCATCGACAAGTACGCCGACGCGTACGCGGCGGGTGCGATGCCCGCCGAGGCCCTGACCGGCGACTACGGCGGAAACGCGGAAGCGTACATCCAGGAGAAGGTCGCCTTCACGACCGGTGGCACCGGCTTCACGACCGACCTGCAGAAGGATGCCCCCGCACTCCTGGAGAACACGGTCGCGACGTCGCGGCTCGGTATCGCGCCTCTCTACGTGCAGGGACTCAACGTCTCGGCCGACTCCGACAACAAGGAGGCCGCGCTGGCGTTCGCGGAGTTCGCGACGAACCAGGAGAACCAGGTGGCCTTCTCGTCCCTCGCCGTCGGCACCGCGCCCGGCACGATCGACGGCGGCGACGAGGTCGTCGACAGCATCGCCTCCACGGTCACCGACCAGAAGCAGCTCTCCGCGATCGACACGGTCTTCGGCGCGATGAAGGACGCCAAGGCGCTGCCCTTCCAGTGGACCTCCGACATGGCCACCTACATGACCCAGCAGATCGCTCTCGCGGTCAACGGCGAAGCGGATTCGAAGGCCCAGCTCGACAAGATCGTCGAGTACGCCAACGCCAACCGCGTGGACAAGTAAGCCATGCGCGCGAACACCGGCATCCGGGCCGGCCGGAAGACGATGAGATCCCACAGGTGGTTCACCCCCTGGCTGCTCCTCGGGCCCGCCGTCGCCTGGGTGCTGGTGTTCGCGCTCTGGCCGTTCCTGAACACGGTCTTCCTCAGCTTCACCGACGCCAAGCCGCTGCGGACGCCTGAGTTCGTGGGTGGGGCGAACTACGAGCGCATGTTCGGCGACGAGATGTTCTGGAACGCCCTGACGACCTGCCTCATCTACGTGGTCGTGTGCGTGCCGTTGCTCACGATCCTCCCGCTGCTGCTGGCACTGCTCGTTCAGAAGAAGCTGCCGGGCATCTCGTTCTTCCGCACCACGTTCTACTTCCCCGTGATCGCCTCGGTGGTCGTTGTCGCCCTCATCTGGACGTGGCTGTTCGACAGCCGAGGCATCATCAATCAGACGCTCGAGTTCCTCGGGCTGATCGACAAGCCGATGGCGTTCCTCGTCGACCGCTGGCTGCTGCTCGGCTGTGCCATCCTGCTCACGGTCTGGAAGGGGCTCGGCTACTACATGGTCGTGTATCTCGCGGCGCTCGGGAACGTCGGCAAGGAGCTGCACGAGGCCGCGATGCTCGACGGCGCCGGCTCGTTCCGCCGCTTCCTCTCCGTGACGATCCCCTCGGTGCGCGGCGCGATGCTCCTCATCTCGGTGCTCATAGCCGTGTCCGCCATGAGGGTGTTCGCCGAGCTCGACGTGCTCTCCAAGAGCACGGGCGGACCGGGCGGATACGACATGTCGCTCGTGATGCTGATCCGCCAGGTGGGGTCCGGCCTCAACGGGAACATCGGATACGCGTCCGCCATCAGCGTGGCGCTGTTCCTGCTCACCCTCATCCCGCTCGTCGCGATCGCCGTCATGAATCGCGAGAAGAAGGCGAAGGTCACCGCATGAGCGTTCTCACGCCACCCCGCACCGAGGACGAAGGTCGCGCCGCCGATGCCGCCCCCGCGCGCCCGGCGCGCGAACGCATCTTCCGCCACCGCGGTTCCGGTGATTTCAGCAAGCCGACCCTGGGCGGGCTGATCGGTCGATACGCCCTCCTCCTCTTCGTCCTCGTCATCGTCATCGGCCCGTTCATCTGGCAGCTGTCGACGTCGTTCAAGGGAGCCCAGGAGAACATCTACTCCTTCCCGCCCGAGCTCATCCCGAGGGAGCCGACGCTGCAGAACTACAGCAGGGTCGCCGACGTCGTGCCGGTGTACCTCTACGCCTGGCACTCGTTGCTCGTATCCGTCGGCACGGTCATCAGCAACGTCGTGCTGGCCACCTTCGCCGGCTACGCACTGGGCTGCATGAGGTTCCGCGGCAAGTGGATCGTGATGGCGATCCTCCTCTCGACGCTGCTCTTCCCCGGGGAGGTCACGGTGACGAGCAACTTCCTCACGATCCGCGCTCTGGGGCTGGCCGACACTCTCTGGGGCGTCTTCCTCCCCGGCGCGATCAGTGCGATGAACGTGCTGCTGATCGCCACCGCGTGCCGCATGATCCCGAAGGACGTACTGGATGCCGCGACCGTCGACGGTGCGACGACCTGGCAGCGCATCCGCCACATCGTCTGGCCGAACATCCGCGGCATGGTCTCGGTGGTCGCGATCTTCGCGTTCATCGGCGCCTGGGACGACTACCTGTGGCCGCTCATCGTGTTGTCCGACCCGTCGAAGTACACGCTCACGGTGGGAATGGCCTACCTCAACAGCAGCTTCTCCGTCGACCCTCGTCTGATCGCGGCGGGCACCATGATCGCCCTCGTGCCGATCGTCATCATGTTCTCCTTCACGCAGCGGTTCTTCTTCAAGGGCGTGCAGGAGGGCGCGATCAAGGGGTGAGCGCCGTACATCTCACGCCGGCGGACGGGCCGGCCGATCCTCCGTCGTCCCGTCCCCGAGCGGGCGTGCTGCCCGGCGCGGTGTACGCCTTCGCGTTCGACCCCTCCGCCGGCGAGCAGCGGATCGACGTGCCGGGGCTCGCCGATCTCGAGATCTCCCCCGACACCGTGCTGCACTGGGCGTTCTATGCCGACGGACCGGCCGCGACCCTGGCACCGCATGCGGCCCTCGCCGTGACGGTCGACGTGCGCTTCGCGGATGGCTCGCGGTTGAGCGATGTCTCCGCCGTGCGCGACCGCTGCGACTTCCCGGTCACGGCGCAGGCGCAGTTCGACGCCCGCTGGAGCATGCCCGAGCAGTGGAACGCCGACACCGTCTCGCTCGCGCCCTTCGCGCACCGCAGCGGCACGGTCGAGATCGTGCTCGGCACCGCATCGCTCCTCGGCACCGCATCGCTCTCCGCCGCTGCGGACCTTCCTCCGCGGTGCACCGGCTTCGTGCAGCTCGTGGTCGAGGAGCGGTGCACCGCCCTCGACCTCCCGCCCGTCGAACGTGTCGACACCCGCCGCGGCTCGCACTCAGGGCCACGGTTCTCTCGCGGCAACACCATCCCGGCCGTCGCCGTGCCGCACGGATTCACGTTCGTGACACCCGCGACCGATGCGGAAGACTCGCGCTGGCCCTACCGCCCCTTCGTGCACGACGATCCGCAGGGGCGACGGCTCGAAGCCCTCCAGTTCTCCCACCAGCCCAGCCCCTGGATCGGCGATCGCTCGGTGCTGCAGCTGATGCCGTTCCTGAGCACACCCACTTCGCGGCGCGCAGGTCGCCGGCGCTGGATCACTCCCGGCTCCGAACGGGCGCGTCCGCACGAGTATGCAGCCGAGCTCGGCGACGGCCTGGAGGTCGAGATGACGGCGACTGCGCATGGTGCCGCGTTCCGCGTGCGCAGCGCGGATCCCGACGCTTCGGTCGGCTTCGTCATCGACCAGCTCACCGATGAGGGGAGTCTCGTCTGGACCGAGGCCGGAGGCTTCGAGGGATGGATCCCGGAGGGCCCCGAGGATTGGGGCAACGCTCCTCGCTGCTTCTTCGCGGGCACCATTCTGCCTGCCGGGGACGACGTGCCGGGAGTCGAACAGACTCTCGCGCACGGCTCGCTCGATGACGACGGACGCGGCGAGGTCGCGGGCTACGTCGCCGGACGCGGATCGCTCGAGGTGCGGATCGGCATCTCCTTCCTGTCGGTGGAGCAGGCAAGGCACGCCCTGGAGACCGAGGCACCCCCGTCGATCTCCTACGAAGAGCTGCGCGACGACGCCGCCGCATCCTGGAATCGGCTGCTGGGACGGGTGTCGATCCCCGCCCTGCCCGCGGCGGAGGTCCCCTATCGCGCACTCGCCGATGAGGAGCATCGATCCCGGATCACGGCCGCGCTGCACCGCATGCACCTCTACCCCAACAGCGCCGCCGAGAACGTCGGGACGGCAGCGGCGCCCCTCTGGCGATTCGCCGACGTGTTCGCCGCGCGACGTCCCCCCGGTGAGGGCACACCAGCTGCCGATGGCGAACTCGTCGTGAACAACGGCTACTGGGACACGTATCGCACCGAGTGGCCGGCGCTCGCGCTGCTCGACCCCGCCCTCGCCGGGCGGCTCCTCGACGGGCAGCTCGAGCAGTATCGCCGCGGGGGCTGGATGGCGAGGTGGAGCGCCCCGGGGTACGTCGACAGCATGGTCGGCACCTCGAGCGACCAGATCTTCGCCGATGCTGCGCGTTGGGGCGTGGGATTCGACCACGTCACCGCGTTCGAGAGCGGATGGCGGAACGCCTGCGAGCCAGGGCCCGATGCGCGCCGCGGCCGCAAGGGCCTCGCGAGGGGCCGATTCACCGGGTACATCTCCTCAGACGTGCCGGAGGGCATGAGCTGGAGCATCGAGAACGCGGTGAGCGATGCCGCACTCGGTCGCTTCGCCGCGCAGCTCGCGGCCGAATCCGCATCGACGCCCGCAGCCGAATCCGATCCCGCACGCTATCGATCCTTCGCCAGGTACTTCGCGAATCGAGCACGGTCGTATCGCACGCTGTTCGACGACGACACGGGGTTCTTCCGGGGCCGGGACGATCTCGGCACCTTCGCAACCGGATTCGATCCGCGGTCGTGGGGCGGAGACAACGTCGAGACGAACGCCTGGGGCATGTCGGTCGGCGCGGTGCACGACGGTACGGGGCTCGCCGACCTCTTCGGGGGCCCCGTCGGCCTCGGACGACACCTCGACGCCCTGTTCGCGGAGCCGGAGACCGCCGACGAGCGGTTCGGCGGCGCGTACGGCACCGTCATCCATGAGCAGCGCGAGGCGAGGGCGCTCCGTTCCGGGATGTGCGCGATCTCGAACCAGCCCGCGCACCACATCCCCTTCATGTACGCGTTCACCGATCGCCCGTGGCAGACGGCGGGGATCGTGCACGACCTCGCCGGGCGGCTGTTCGCCGGAGCCCACATCGGCCAGGGATTCCCCGGCGACGAGGACAACGGCGAGATGAGCGCGTGGTGGCTGTGGGCCGCGCTCGGACTGTACCCGCTGGAGCTCGCCTCGGGTCGACTGCGGATCGGTTCGCCGCTCTTCGACGACATCCGCGTGGATCGCGGCGACGGCTCGACGCTGCGCATCCGATCCCGGCGAACAGTGCCATCGGCTCATGTGCTGCAGGAGGCACGACTCGACGGGGCGCTTCTGCCCTCGGCTGACCTGCCGATCGATGCGCTGGTCGGCGACGCCGTGCTCGATCTGGTGTTCGGTGTCGATCCGGCTTCCTCGCTCGAGACGGGTGCGCCCCTCACGAGCGAGGCCCACGACACCTCAGCGCGCGGTGCGATCGAGCCCTGGCACGCAGACCTGACCTCGACCGGGGGTGACCTCATCTTCTCCGCTGCGGTCGCCCACCCCGACCGGGTTTTCGACGACGGAGCGGCGGGGCATGCCGGCACCGTCCTGCACCAGGGGGAATGGGTCGGGTGGCGGTTCCCCGAAGCTCGCGGCATCAGCGATCTGAGCGTGACCATGACGGGTTCGTCGCTCTCGACAGCCCTGCGCTGGGAGGTTCTGGGAACGGACGCGAACTGGACTCCGGTGACGACGACGCATCAGGAAGAGCTGCTTCCCGACCGCACGACGCCGTTCACCCTGACCACGCGGATCGTGACCTCGGCGATCCGCGTGCGTGCGGAGGCCGAGGTCACGATCCGTCAGGTCGAAGTGTTCGACCTGGACTGATCAACCCACTGGGCTGATCAGGGGTTTCGCCCGGTCACGGTGCTGCCTGGTACTCCGTCGCCTCCCCCTTGAGCTCCTGAGTGATTCCGGAGAGGAGCTGCGACTGATCCGTGCCGGTGAGGTTGTACGCCACGTACACGCCGTAGCCGTCAGCCACTGTGCGCTGGGCGAAGTCCGTGGCCGTCGACGCGCTCACGTTCGCGAGGTCGACCGCCGCTGCTCCGAGTCGGCTCTTGTCGCCGAAGCCCGGAATCGTCGGCGCGTTGTACGTCGGGTAGTACGGGTTCCAGGCGTAGTCGATCACCCCGGCGACGTCGAACTGGCTGAAGTCGGTCACGGTGTACGTCTCGCCGATCGCGTACAGGCTGATGATCTTGTCAGGGCCGAGGCGGTCGCGGAGCGCCGTGGCCAACCACCCGAACGACTCCGCATTGGGCTGCGGAGTGCCGTTGGCGCCGTACTGCACGTACTCGTCATCGAAGTCGATGCCGTCGAGCCCGTAGGTCGTCACCGCGTCGGCGAGCTGCGCGGCGAACGCATCGGCGTCTTCGTACGAGGAGAAGTTCGCGAACCCCGCCCCCTGGTGGTTGCCGAGCACCGAGAGAAGCACCTTGGTGCCGCGTTCCTGCACGGGGCGGATCTGGTTCTCTGCGTCGTCGAGCGTCGCGGTGACGCGGTCGTTGAAATGCAGATAGGCCTTCTCGCCGTCGTAGTTGATGTTGGCGGCGAAGATGATCGCCATGTCGACGGCCGGTTTCCCCGAATCAGCCAGAGTGTAGTCGGCGACGTTGGCTAAATCGTTCGAGTTCACCTCGACGTATGCCACCACCTGCGGGTCGACTGCCGAACTCTCGGCGACGGCAGGCGAGGCCGCGGCGGCACCGACCACTGCGACCGCCAAGCCCGCGAGTGCCGCGAGACCCTTTCGGAACCGGTGAATCCTGATGTGCGACTGAGTCATGGCTGATCGTCTCCTTCATCATCGATATCGAGATCAGGCCGCTTCGATGCGACCTGCGGCCGACTATATCGCTTAAGTGGACGGAGGTGAAGAAGTCGATGAAGCAGGTGATTCTCCTCCTGCACCGAGGCCTCGGATGGCGCCCTACCCACAACTACTGGGCTGTTGGCTCAGGGCCACCGGAATACCGTGACAACCTGGCCGCTCCGACTCACACTGGAGGCATGCGATTGAACGACCCGCAGGTATGGACGCTGATCGGCGTGTTCGCCGCAGTGATGCTCGGCGGCATGACGCTCATGACGACGCAGCTGAGCCGCATCATCCGCGTCGAGGTCGATCGCGTCGAGGGCTCGCTATCCGCTCGCATCGATCGCGTCGAAGGCATCCTCTCGGCTCGCATCGACGGCATCGACGGCCGACTCGGGCGCATCGAATCGAAGGTCGACGACCTCGACACGGAGCTGACGAATCTCGCGACGCGTTTCTGGCGATCGCAGTAGCTCTCACGAGCCGATCAGACCGTCACCTCTCCCACCAGGTTGACCTTGATGCCCATTCCGGCGAACATCGCGGCCTTCGCGATCAGGGCCTTGTCGGCCGTCTCGGCATCCGGGGCGTAGACCAGCTGTGCATGGTTGGCCTTGTGGCGGGCCATGAACTGATCGCGCGAGACTCCGTGCAGCACCACATGGGCGATCGGCCACTCCGGGTTGGTGGCGTCCTTGCGGCGCTGGGTCTCCTCCGCCGGCAGCTCGACGACCGAGGCACGGAAGATGTCGGCCTGCAGGATGCCCTCCGCGATGAAGACGCGCGAGAGCACGATCTCTCCGGGCTTCGAGACGCCGTTGATCGTCGCGCCGCCCGCGGGGAAGAACACGTGGCCCTGCCGCCATCCCTCGGCGTGCTGCCACCCGCCCAGATGCGAGGCCGGCACGGAGCCCGAGATCTCATAGACCCAGACGAACTCTCCGTCGAAGTCTTGGCCCCAGCGCACGTCGTGCAGGGTGTTGTCGGGCACGAGGCCCATCGCACGCCACACCCGATCGGTCACGAGCGCGTCGACGGCGACACCCTCATCCGCCTCGTTGAAGTGCGGGAACGCCCGGCCCTCGTGCAGGACGCGAGAGCCGTCGCGCGAGGTGACCGGCGGGCGCTCGGTGGAGTTCAGGATCCCCTCGGCCAGGTCGGATGCCGGCACCAGGTCCTTCAGCCCCTGCTGGTACTGGATTCCGACGGCGTCGAGCCCGAAGTCGTCGGCGATGCGGAGCGCGGCGATGTACATCTTCAACTGCCACTGCACCTGCTCACGCGTGAGCTCGGTGACGGCATCCTCGCCGTACCGGAAGGTCATGCCCGCGTCGATCAGCCAGTCGTAGGCGGCATCCGCTTCGCCCTCGGTGACTTCGAGCATCTCGGCGTACAGGGCCGACTGCGACAGGCGCTCCTTGTAGATGCCCGTCTGGTTGAGCAGCTCGTCGTCGAAGATCGCGTTGTACATGCCCATGCAGCCCTCGTCGAAGACGCCGATGATGGCCTTCTCTGCGAGCAGTTCTGCGGCGAGCGCCTCGCCCAGCTGCTTCTCGGGGCTGTCCGGCAGCGCAGGCAGCGCCCGCACGTGCGAGGCGTCGTGGGTGATGGCGCCGGTCTCGGTCCACTCCTTGATGCCGTCGGTGAACCACTCGTCGGTGAAGTCGACCGACCAGGTGGTGGCGTAGGGCTTGTCCATCTTGGTCAGCCCCGCGTTCAGGCCGAGGAGCCCGACGAGCCCGGGCCAGTCCCCCGCGAAGTTCGCGACGGTGAGGATCGGCCCCTCGTGCGAACGGAGGCCGGCGAGCACGTGGTGGGAGTACTGCCAGTTGGCGATCGCGACGACCAGCGGCGCATCGACGGGGATGCTCTTGAACACCTCGAGGCCCATGCGCTGACTGGAGATGAAGCCGTGCCCGGTCTCGGGGTCGACGCCGAACGGACGGATGACCTCCCACCCGAGCGCGTTCAGCACTCCCGTGACGCCGTGCTCCAGCTCGACCTGCGTCGGCCAGCCTGCGACGTTCGCCGACTCGCGCAGGTCGCCGGACGTGATGATGTACGCCGTCTTCGGGGCGGTCGTCGGGCGGGATGCCGTCGTCGGCAGGGTGTAGGTGGTCATGATGCCTCCGAGGCGGTGGGGGTCGGGTTCGTGGGGGTCGGGTTCGTGGGGGTCGGGTTCGTGGGGGTCGAGTTCATGGTGTTCATCGGGGTACCGCGCTGCGCGGCGGCGAGCTCGTGGACGACGGATCTCGTCCCCTCGTACAGCCGCACGTAGCGGTCGAAGAGTGCGTCGTAGAGCGGTCGAACCCCCTCGTCGGGCTGGATGCGCTCCGAGATGGGATTCCAATCGGTGATCGTGGGCACCTCGTCAGGGGCGGCGATCGCGGTCGCCGCGAGGAAGGCCGCGCCGTAGCTCGCGCCGATCGTGGTCGCCGGCACCTCCTGCACGAGGCCGGTGACGTCGGAGACGATCTGCAACCACAGCCGCCCCTGGGTCCCGCCGCCGACCGCGACGATGCGGCTGATGTCGGCACCCGCTGCACGCATGGTCTCGACGTTGTGTCGCACGCCGAGCGCGGTCGCCTCGAGCGCCGCCCGGTAGAGGTCACCGCGGGTGTGCTCGAGGGTGAGTCCTGCGATCACACCGCGGGCGTCCGGGTCCTGGATCGGTGTGCGCTCGCCCGCGAAGTAGGGCAGCACGAGGAGGCCGTGGGCTCCGGCACCCGACGCTGCGGCATCGGCGAGCAGTTCGGGGTAGTCGGCACCGGTGAGTCCCTTGAGCCACGCGGTTAGCGCACCGGAGGTCGAGAGGCCGCCCGCGAGGTTGCGGGTGCCCGCGAAGGCGCCGGCCGTGGTCCACATCGACGGCGTCCGCAGCGCCTCAGCGCCGTTCGTGAAGACCATGAACATCGTGGTCCCGTACATCAGCATCAGGTCGCCGACCTCGTGGGCGCCGACGCTGACGGCTTCGGTCCACGCGTCGATCGTGCCGGTGACCACGGGGGTACCGGCGGGGATGCCGGTGAGCGCCGACGCCTCGGTCGTGATCTCGCCGGCGATCTCGCCCGCCCATCGCAGTGGAGGTTGCTCGATCGCCCCGGCATACTGCGCCCACCACGGTTCGTGCCAGCGCTCGCCCTCGATGTCGTAGAGCGGGGAGACCTGGCTGGCGGACTGGTGGTCGAGCACGTACGCGCCGGTGAGCTTGCGCACGAGCCACGACGCCGGCATGTACAGCCGTCGTGCCCGCTCTCGCGCCTCGGGTTCCTCGTCGGCGATCCAGACGATCTTCGGCCCGCCGGCCTGCGAGGTCAGGGTCGATCCTCCGACGCGCGTGATCTCGTCGACACCGAGTTCGCGGGTGAGGCGCTCGATCTGCGCGGTCGAGCGGGTGTCGACGCCGTACAGGATCGCGGGGCGTACCGGTTCGTCGCGTTCGTCCGCGAGAAGAATGCAGGGCCCCATGCCGCTGACGCCGACGCCGACGATCTCGGCGTCGGGGACTCCGGCGAGCAGCTCGCGCGCGATCGCCACGAACTCGTCCCACCAGATCGCAGCGTCCATCTCGACCCAGCCCGTGTGGGGACGATCGACGTCGTGCGCCCTGGTCGCCGACGCCAGGATGCCGCCGTCGGCATCGACCAGCACGCCCTTGCTGCTGGACGTGCCGATGTCCACCCCGAGGGTGCAGCGCATGGAGTCCTCCTCGTGCCGGGACGACGGAGTCCGCGGCCTGAACGACACTGTACGCGAAATCGATTTCATGGCGCAAGACGCGAGTCTTCCTGCACCACTTTCACCCGAGAGGATCTGCCCACGAAGCGCGCCTCACCGGGCGAACAGCACCGGAATACCGTGACATTCTGGGCACCCCGAATCAGACTGGAGGCATGCGCTTGGACGACCCGCAGGTATGGACGCTGATCGGTGTCTTCACGACCATGATGCTCGGCGGCATGACCCTCATGACGATGCAGTTCAGCCGAGTGATCCGCGCCGAGATCGGTGGACTGCGGGGCGAGCTGCACGGCGAGATCGGTGGCCTGCGCGGCGATCTGAGCGGGCGGCTGGAGAGTCTCGAGGGCCGACTCACCGGCCGGATCGATGCCCTCGAGCACAAGGTAGACAGCCTCGACAAAGAGGTGGCGAATCTCGCGACGCGGTTCTGGCGCTCACAGTAGACCGCCCGCCCGCCTGATCAGCCCCGCGTCGCGCTCGCGGGCTGGACTTCGTTGCGCAGCACGACCGTGCGCGCCGGCTGCGTGTCGCCCTTGATCCGCTCGAGCAGCATCCGCGCCGCGGTCACACCCATGTGTCGCGCCGGCAACCGCACGACGGTCACGGCGGTCGGCGAGAGCGTCGTGAACGGCAGCGAGCCGATCACGGCGACACCGACATCCGGCGGGGTGAGGCCGTGCTCCGTCAGCACCTGGATGGCGCCGACCCCGATCAGGTTGTTGCCGGCCACCACGGCGTCAGGTGGTTCGGCGAGAGCGAGCAGCTCTTCCATCGCGGCCCGCCCGCCGTCGACGCGGAATGTCGCGAAACGCTCGAGCCCGTCGAGTGCGAGGTCGGGGTGGGCCGCAGCGAGCGCGGAACGCCAACCCGCTGCGCGTTCGGCGGCGGTGTCGATGTGCTCGGGGCCGCCGATGTAGGCGATGCGACGATGGCCGGCATCGAGCAGACTCCGCGTCGCCGAGGTGCCTGCCGCACGGTTGGCCATCACGACGCCGTCGATGTCGTAGGTCGTGCTGCGGTCGACGGCCACGACAGGACGGCCGGTGGCGAGGAGGCCGTCGAGGTCGGAGTGCTCGCCGGCGGTCGCGATGATCACACCCGACATGTTCTCGGCGATCGCGATACGGAGGTAGGTCGCCTCCTTCTCCACCTGCGCATCGGAGTTGCAGAGCACGACGGAGTATCCGGCTTCGGAGGCGACGTCTTCGACCCCACGCGCCATCTCGGTGAAGTACGGGTTCTCGATGTCGGGGATCACGAGTGCGATGACTTCGGAACTCTGTCGACGCAGTGAGCGGGCGGCGCGGTTCGGGGTGAAGTCCAGCGTCGCCGCGGCCGCCCGGACTGCCGCCACCTTCTCGTCCGACACGCTCGTGCCGTTGAAGACGCGCGAGACCGTCGCGGGCGAGACCCCCGCGAGCTCGGCGACATCGTAGATCGTTGCCATGCGCTCCCCCACTCCCGCCGACCCCTGCTCACCGGCGACCACTGCTCCCCGACAACCGCCGCCGGGGTGGTGCAACAGTATCGCGCAGGGAGCGAGGATCCGGCCCTCGGTGAAATCGATGCCAGCCTCCGGGCTGCGGCGAGGGAGCGCCCTCCGGCTGCTCCACGGCCCCCGAGTACGCTGAGGGGATGCCAGAGTGGTCGCAGACGGTCCCCGCAACGGTGCGGCGCGAGCAGATCGTGTCGATCATCGAACGCCAGGGCTTCGCCCGTGTGCAGGAGTTGAGCCGCACGCTCAGCGTGTCCGAGGTGACTGTGCGCAGCGATCTCGACCTCCTCGCCGAGGAGAACGTGATCCAGCGGGTGCACGGCGGGGCGATCTCGGGCATCAAGTCCACCGCCCACTCCCCCGACTATGAGCGTGCGCTCACCCGCGCCGTGACCGAGAAGCGACGCATCGGGAATGCCGCGGCAGCGCTGGTCGAGAGCGAGATGGCGATCCTGCTCGACGCCGGGACGACGACTCTCGCGATCGCGCGCGCCCTGCGAGCCCGCGAAGACCTGCGCGGCGTCGTGGTGTTCACGAACTCCCTCACGATCGCGCTCGAACTCGGGGTCGCAGAGCCGCACCACATCACGGTCGTCGTCACCGGCGGCACCGTGAACTACAAGCAGCGCTCGCTCATCGACCCGATGGGCGACATGTTCATCGGTTCCGTGCACAGTGACATCTGCTTCATCGGCTGCAACGGGGTGTCGGAGCGCGGGTTCACGAACTCCAGCCTCCCCGAGGTGACCATGAAACGGCGCTACCTCGACTCGGCGGCACGGGCCATCGTGGTCGCCGACAGCTCGAAGATCGGCAAGAGCCAGGTGATCCAGGTGGCTCCGCTCGCACGCGTCGACATGCTGATCACCGGCATCGAAGCGCCCCCGGCCGAGCTGGAGGCGCTTCGAGAGGCCGGGCTGACGATCGAGCTCGCCTGACCGGCAGCGCTGGATCGGCGGCGTTGGATCGGCGGGGCGTGACCTGCGGGGCGTGATCTACGAGGCCGGAAACCTCAGGCGCGACCCGAGGACCCGAACTCGCGCATGCGCTGCGTGACCATCGCACGGAATCCGCCCATCGCAGGGCGCAGCTGCTCGCTGGGCTCGACCACCGCGGGGTTGTCCTGCAGGAACGTGCGCAACGCGGCGCTCCAGGCGAGGTGGGAGTCGGTCCCCTGATTGATCTTGCGGATGCCGGCGGCGATGCCCTCCGACTTCTGCGCGGGCGAGATCCCGTAGGAGGGACGCACGTCCCCGCCGTGCGCGTTGATCGCCGCGACCGCCTCGGCCGGCACCGATGAGGAGCCGTGCAGCACGAGGAAGGTGTCCGGCAGCCGCCCCTTGATCTCGGAGATGAGACCGAGCCGCAGCCGCTGCCCGCCGGCAGCATCTGTGAACTTCACCGAACCGTGGCTCGTGCCCACCGCCACCGCGAGCGCATCCACTCCGGTCTGCTCCACGAAATCGACGGCCTGATCGGGGTCGGCGAACACGATCTCCTCGAGCACCCCGGCGATCCCGGCCTCCGCCCCGCCGATCGTGCCGAGCTCGCCCTCGACGCTCACCCCTGTTGGCGCGGCGGCCTCGACGACCCGACGTGTGAGAGCCACGTTGTCGGCGAAGGATGCCGGCTCATCCGTACCGCTCGCCCTGCTCGCGTCGATCATCACGCTGGTGAAGCCGTGCTCGATCGCCCGCACGCAGTCGTCATAGGTGCGCCCGTGATCCAGATGCAGCACAGCGGGGACGCCCTCGTACTCGGCGACCAGGCCGCGCAGACGGTGCCACCAGCGCGATTCGTCGTCGTAGGCCGACATCCCGGCTATCGCCTGCACGATCACGGGCGAACGCTCTGCCTCGGCGGCATCGAGCACGGCGATCGCCTGGTCGATGCTCGACACGTTGAAGGCGCCGACGGCGTAACCACCCTCTTCGGCGGCGGCGAGCGCGGTGCGCAGCGTCTGCAGTGTCATCCCCGATCCTCAGAGCGACTCGGTGATGCCGAGAGTGTCGTAGTCGAGCACGATCGGGGTGTCGGTGAGCGCGCCGGCATAAGCCTGCACCTTGGCCGCGGATTCCACCGCCACACTCGTCTTGAACGCGTCGCGCAGGTTGGGTCCGACCGTGAGCAGGCCGTGGTTCGCCCACACGACCGCGTTGAGGTCTCCCATCGCATCGCACATGTGCTCGCCGAACTCGGTGTTGTTGCTGAGCTCGAACGGCATGATCGGCACGTCGCCCTTGGTGTAGATCACCATGTTCACCAGCGTCCCCAGGATCGGGGAGCCCACCACACCCCAGACGTTCGAGAACACCGGCTCGGAGTGCACGATCGCGTTCACGTCGGGACGACGCCGGTACACGGCCATGTGCACGGTGACCTCGCTCGACGGCCCGAGACGTCCGTCGATCACCTCACTGTCGCCGTTGACGAGCACGATGTCATCGGCGCTCATCTTGTCGTACTCGAGGTCGGTGGGCGTGATGAGGAAGCGGTCCTCGACGCCGGGAACGCGGATGCTGATGTTGCCCTGCGTGTTGAAGTTGAGCCCGTACTGCATCGAGCGCAGGCAGTAGTCGAGGATCTCCTCGCGCGCGGCATCGATGTCGAAGTCGAGCTGGAGCGTCGTCTCGGTCATTTCGTTTTCTCCTTCTGATGTAGCTGGTTCTGGGGCGACGGGTTCTGATGTGGGGTCAGGTGCGGGGCAGGGTCAGGTGTGGGGCGATGCCGCGCGTCACGTCGTAGAGCGACACGTAGGCCGCGCGCTGGGCGGCGTACCATTCGGCCGACGACGCACCGGGATCGGCCGCGGCCGCGGGGTCGGGAGTGACGAGGAGATCCCGGGCATCGCCGCCGAGACCGCGGAGCGCGAGCATCGCCGCCCCGCGGGCGGAAGCATCACGCGCGACAGGCGTCATCCGCACTCCGGCGGCCGCCGCACGGGCGGCGAGCGCCGCGGCGTTCTCAGCCCCTGCCCCGGTGACCTGGATGTCGTCGACGCGCACGCCGTGGGCTTCCAGTGCCGCGATGATCTTGTGGAACTCGAATCCCGCAGCCTCGACCACGGCTCGCGCCAGCTCCGGCGCGGTGGTGTCGAGCGTGAGGCCGTGGATCGTGCCGCGCGCGGACGAGTCGTTGTCGAGGGTGCCGGAGCCGGCGAGGTAGGGCAGCACGATGAGGGCGGGCGGATCTTCGGCGAGCGTGCCGAACACGTCGCCGACGTCGCGGCCGAGGAGCGCGGCCAGCCATTCGAGCGCCCATCCGCCGGCGGCGGTTCCTGCGAGCGTGATCCACGTCTCGTCGTCGAGTCGGTAACTGGCGAAACCGGTCGCTTCGAGTCCACGCGGGCGTTCGCGCGTGGCGACCGTGAGGCAGTCGCTCGAGCCGAGTGCGATCACGGAGCGCACCCCCGATTCGCCGCCGGCGCCGAGGAAGGCGGCCGCCTGGTCGTGTGTCCCGGCGATCAAGGGCGTACCGGGCGCGAGGCCGAGCACGGCCGCCGCATGTTCGTGGATGCCGCCGATCACCGAGCCGGAAGCCACCGGGACCGGAAGCCTTTCGATACGCAGCCATGGTGCGGAGGCTGCTGCCGCTTCGAGGATCTCTTCGCTCCACTCGCCGCGATCGACATCGAGGATGCCCGTGCGCGCGGCCTGACCGAGATCGATCGCCGCGACGCCGCTCCACCGTTCGACGACCAGGTCTCCGATGCAGCGGTATCCCGCGGCGGCCGCCCAGGCCTCATCGCCGGCCATGATCTTGAACACCGAGAACATCCCGTGCAGCGGCTGCCCGGTGATCGCCGTGAAGCGGCCGTCTCCGAGTCGCGCTCCCAGTACGGCGGCGTGTTCGATGCCCCGCGTGTCCATGCTCACCGCCACCGGGGCGAGCGGAGCCCCGGACTCGTCGACGGGCACGACGGCCTCGCCGAGCACACTGAAGCCGATCGCCTGCACCGCGTCGCCGAGCCGCGCGGCCTCGGTGGCTGCTGCGCGCACCACGCTCTCGGCGGCGGCGATGATCTCCTCGGCGTCGAGTTCTGCGCGGCCGCGTCCGTCCCGCCGCAGGGTGAGGGGTGCCGACGCTCCGCCGACCATCCGTCCGTCCGCGGCGAAGGCGACAGCCCGCACGCCGCTGGTCCCGAGGTCGAGGCCGATGACGCTCATTTGATCGCCCCCGACAGGCCGTTCACCAGGTACTTCTGGATGAAGATGAACAGCAGCACGACCGGGATGGAGATCAGTACCAGGATCGCGAACAGCGCACCCGGCTGCGACAGGTACATCCCGCGATAGGCGAGAGGTACGAGCGTGAGCGGCTTGAGTGCATTGTCGCCGAGCGTGACAAGCGGGAGCAGGAAGTCGTTCCAGCTCATCATCGTCTGCCACACCGCGACGACGGCGAGAGCGGGCTTTCCCAACGGCAGGTAGATGCGCCAGAAGATCTGCCAGCTGTTCGCCCCGTCCAGACGCGCCGCCTCATAGGTCTCGAGGGGGATCGCCAGGTACGAGGTGCGGATGATGATGACCGCGAACGGCAGCCCGAGGGCGCTGTACACGAGCACGAGCCCGAGGAGGTTGTTGTACAGCTGCATCGACTGCAGGATGCGGAACGTCGCGACCACGATGCTCGACATCGGCAGGATCAGCGCGAGGATCAGCACCCCGAAGATCAGGGCCTTGAGCGGCACGCGCAGTCGGGCGAGGGCGAAGGCGGTCATCGATCCGAGCAGACAGACCAGCAGCACCGATGGCACCGTGATGAGGAGGCTGTTGAGCAGATGCAGCAGGATCGGGTTCTGGTCCCAGATCGTGAGGTAGTTCTTGACGCTGAACTCCGCGGGGAACAACCCGAAGAACTGCGTGCTGGGGTTGTTCGGCGGCATCATCGAGAGCCCGACGACCATGATGATCGGCACGAGCCAGAGCACGGCGAGCGGCACGAGCACGAAGTGCAGCCAGCCGACGCGACGACCCGGAGCGCCATGGCGATGGCGGCCGGACGTGTCCTTCGGGACGATCAGGGTACGGGTCTCGCTCGTCGCGGTCATTTCTCGTCTCCTGTGATGAATCCGGCGCCGAACACCCGCACCATCGAGAGCGAGCTCACGACGGCGACCACGAGCAGGACGACGCTGATGGCCGAGGCGTACCCGACGTTCTGCAGCTGGAACGCCTCCAGGAACGCGAAGGTGGGCAGCATCTCCGACGCGTGGTTGGGACCGCCCTGGGTGAGCACGTAGACGAGCTCGAAGGTCTTGAGCGAGCCGATGATGCCCAGGAGCACGAGGGACAGGGTCGTCGTCTTCAGCAGCGGGAACGTGATGCGCACCATGGTCTGGAAACCGCTGGCGCCGTCGATGCGCGCCGCCTCCACGAGGCTGGGGTCGATCAGCTGGAGCCCTGCGAGGTAGAAGAGCATCGAGAACCCGGTCCACATCCACACGTTCACGAAGATCACCGCGAAGATCGCCGTCTGCGGATCGGCCAGGTAGTTGCCGCCGAGGAAGCTGAGCCCGGTGGCCTTGCCGATGGCGGTGAGCACGCCGTTGAACGGGTCGAGGATCCGCTGCCAGACGATCCCGACCACGACCGGGGAGAGGATCGCGGGGATGAAGAAGATCGCCCGGTAGATCGTGCTGCCGCGCAGCCCCTGGTTCAGGGCGACGGCGAGGAGGAAGCCGATCACACCCTGCGGGACGATCGTCAGCACGATCCAGAAGGCCGAGTTGCGCAAGGTGATGAGGAACGTCGGGTCCTGGAACAGCTCCAGATAGTTGCCGACCCCGACCGCTGTGCCGACGTTGACGCCATCCCAGTCGAGCGTGCTCGCCTGCACGTTGTAGACGATCGGGTAGACGACGAACACGGCGAAGAGGATGAGGGTCGGCGCCAGGAATGCCAGGCCGACCAGCCGCTCTCTCGTCAGGATCTTCATGCGCGCTCCTCTCGGGGGCAGGGTCCGGGGAAGAGGTCCCGGACCCTGCACGAATTCAGCTGCCACAGGTTCCGCTGCTACAGGTTCCGCTGCTACAGGTTCCGTAGCTACAGAGTGTCCTGGACAGCCTGTACGGATTCCGCTGCTTCCTGCGGAGTGGCATCACCGGTCGCGATGGCGGCGAGCGCATCGGCCACGGCCTGGTCGAGCTTGGGCGACTCGAAGTAGCGCGAGTACTTCACCTGCGGGAGCCACTCGTCCACGAACAGGTTCCAGATCTGCTCCTGCTTCTCGCTCGTGAACTTCTCCGGAGCGAGGCCGGTGACGGCGGGCACGTCGTTCATCGTGTTGACCAGCTTCTGCGCCGCGGAGCCGGCGATGAAGTCGGTGAGCACCTTGCAGGCGAGATCGGGGTTGGCCGTGTTCTTCGAGATGCCGAGGGCCACGTCGATGCCGCCGACGAACTGCGACTGCGCAGCTCCTCCGGGAATGGTCGGGAACAGGAACGGCTCGTAGCCGGACATGCCCTCCGAGAGCGGCGGGATGTCGGACTTGGTCGGGTCGGACTGCTGGATCCACCAGGCGCCGAGCGGGATCATGGCGGCGTTACCCGCCTCGAACTGGTTCACCGCCGACGGGTAGGCGTCGAGGCCGATCGCACCGTCCTGGGCGATGCCGTCGGAGAACAGCTTGCTCCAGTACTCGAAGGCCTTCACGATCGCCGGGTCGGTCCACTGCACGGTGCCGGCTTCGGCCTCGTAGACGGTCCCGGGCGAGACGTTGTTGGCGATCTGCAGGAACACGACGTTGCGCAGCCAGGAGTCCTTGGCCGGCAGCAGGAACGGGGCGGCATCACCTCCGCTGAGGTCCTTCGTGGTCTGCACGAGCTCGTCCCAGGTCTTCGGCACGCTCAGGCCCGCGTCATCGAAGATCTCGGAGTTGGCCCACAGGTTGACGGTCTGGGTGAGGATCGGGAGCGAGTAGAAGTTGTCGTCGCCCTCGGGGTTGCCCATCCGCGCCTGCTCGATGCCGATCGGATAGAACTTGCTCTGCCAGTCGTCGCCCCAGGTCTCGGCGGCGCAATCCTGCAGCGGCATCAGGTTCTCGCGGTACTGCTGCGTGAGCGCTCCGGGCTGCAGGCCGAGCACGTCGGGCATCGTGTTCGAGCTGGCGCGGCTCTGCAGGTCGACGAGGTACTCCGGGTAGTTGAAGATCGTCGCATCGATCTTCGATCCCTCGTTCTCGGCCTGGAACGCGTCGATCATCTGACGGGTCGTCTGCTCGATCGGGCTCCACGAGCGGAACGTGATGGTGTCGCTGGAGGCGTTCCCCGACGCGTCCGGCGCTGCGCCCCCGGCGCAGGCGGTGACTCCGAGTGCGGTGATGACCGTGGCCACTCCCGCCAGGCTCCTCTTGAGCTTCATCTGCAATCCCCTTACTTCGCTGTAAAAGTCCTCGGCAAGATGCCGGATGCGCTCAGTTTAGGTTTATTTGCGTATTAGCCACCAGGAATACAGGGAACCTCGGGGAAAGTCTTTCCTTTTTTGTGTTTTCACATATCTTGGTCGTCGAAAACGAAAGCGATGGTGTGCGTAGAGGCCGCAACGACGCGGACTGCGGGTTTCCCTTCCGCAACACCCCGCACAGACGACGGATGCCGCGACCCATCGGGCCGCGGCATCCGTCGTGCTGCTGAGGTTCTTCAGCTCAGCCAGGCCGGTGCGCGTCCTCGCAGGAACGCCCCGTCGAGGGAGAACCGTCCCGCACCTGTGAGGGCGAGGGCGAGGGCTGCCGCACCGAGGACGGCGACGAACTCGTAGCCGCCCTCCCCCACCCAGAGACCGGCGGGAAGGTGCACGGCGATGAGCGCGACGATCATGTCGATCGCGAGCAGGATGCCGACCGGACGCGTGAAGAGGCCGAGCATCAACAGGATGCCGCCGATGAGTTCGATGAAGGCGACCACGGGGCCGGCGATCTCCGGGAGCGGAACCCCCATGCCCGCGAAGCTGCCGATCGTACCGGGGAGCGTGAACTCGAAGATCTTCTGCGCACCGTGTGCGGCGAAGATCGCACCGACGACCACGCGCAGGACCAGGAGTCCCAGCGAGGGTGCGGCGGAAGGGGCTTTGGTGTTCGTCATGAGGAGTTCTTCCTTCGTGGCAGGACACCCGCGCGCCAGGCGCGGAGCAGGGTCGTTCCCTGCTTCCACGCTAGAAAGACGACATTTCCATCTCCTGTGACCGTGTCACCGGTGACGTGTCACCGGTGCGCGGCCACCACCTGGGCGACGGCGGTGCGCTCAGCGGCGCTCGGCTCGGCGATCGCCATGCGGCAGTGCGTGTCGACCACGTCGAGCACGCGGTACGCCTCCTTCATGCGCGCCATGTCACCACCGATGAGCGCGACCACGTCGTCGACCGCGGTCTGCGCGGCGACGATGGCTGCGGCATCCCCCGCCCGCCCGGCGTCGGCCAGAGCGCGGAACGGCTTCGGCGTGACGGACGACACCCCGGAGACGACTCCCTGCGCTCCCACCTCGACGGCGGCGATCAGGTCGCGGTCGGCGCCGGTGTAGAGGTCGAAGTCGGCGGGCACGACGGCACGGTAGGCGGCGATGTCGTCGAGCGAGAGCTCGCTGATCTTCGCACCCACGACGTTGGGCAGCTCGGCGAGTCGCACGAGGAGCTCCGGCGACACCGCATTGCCGCTGCGGGCCGGGTAGATGTAGACGTAGAGCCGCCCGTCGCCGACCGCGTCCGACACCGCGCGGTAGTACTCGAAGATCGAGTCGTCCGTGGCACGCAGGTAGTACGGCGTCAGCGCTGCGAACTCCACGGCGCCCAGCTCGCGGGCTATGCGGGTCAGCCGCACGGCCTCGAAGGTGCTGGGGCGCCCGACGTGCACGACCACGCGCATGCGGTGCTGCAGCTCGGCCAGCGCCGCTTCGACGATGGCCGCGAACTCGTCGGCGTCGACCGCGGGGAACTCCCCCGTCGTGCCGAGCACGAACGCCCCCTCGTTGCCCGAATCGGCGACGAATCGGAAGATCGCACGCGAACCCTCGATGTCGAGGGCGCCGTCGCGGTGGAACGCGGTGGGCACGGCGGTCAGGATGTCGTAGCGGGTCACTTCTCGGTCTCCTCGGAGTTCTTGCGGGGCTTACGGGCACGACGCCTCGGGGCGTCGACGTTGCGGACGGTGGAGGTGAGCAGATCCGGCTGGGCGGCGAGTTCGTCGTGCGCCTTCTCGATCTGCTGGATGCTTTCGTCGTGCAGGATCGAGTCCGCGAGCGAGGCGCGCTCGGCACGCGGCTTGCGGGCGGCGCGGATCGCCGGCATCACGATCGACAGCACGGCGAGCGCGAGCAGCACGAGCGCGATGGGGCTGACGACCTCGAAGAACGGGCGCGTGGGCAGGATCGCCAGCGTGCGGGCGAGGTTCTCCTCGGCGAGCGGACCGAGCAGCAGTCCGAGCACCACAGGGCCCGCCGGCACCTGCATGCGCTTGAGCAGCACACCCACGACACCGAACACGAGCATCGTCACGACCGTCGAGAGGCTGTTCGAGGTGGCGTACGTGCCGATGATGCAGAAGATCAGGATGCCGCTCCACAGGTACGGCTGCGGCACGTCGAGCAGCTTCACCATGCCCTTCATGCGCACGAGACTCAGACCGAGGGACAGGATCGTCGCGATCAGCATGATGCCCACGATCGAGACGACCAGGTCGGGGCGGTTGGTGAAGAGCGTCGGACCGGGGGTGATGCCCCAGATGATCATCGAGCCGATCATCACGGCCATGACCGAGTCGCCGGGGATGCCGAGGGCCATCGTCGTGGTGAGCGATCCACCGAGGGTGGCGCTGGAGGCGGTGTCGGAGGCGGCGACGCCCTCGATCGATCCCTTGCCGAACATCTCGGGGTGCTTCGACGCCTTGCGCGCCCGCTCCCATCCGATGAGTCCGGCGATGTCGCCACCGGCCGCGGGGATGAGCCCGACGCCGAGTCCGACGGCGCCGCCGACCGCGGTCGCACGGCCGCTCTGCTTCAGCTCGGCACGGTTCGGCCACCAGCGTCCGAGGCTCGAGATCGGACGCACGGCCGACTTCCGGTACGTCAGCAGCTGATCGAACAGCTCGGCGATGCCGAAGAGTCCGATGATCACGGCGATGAAGTTCACACCCTCGACGAGTTCGAGCACGCCGAAGGTGAAGCGCTGATCGGCGGTGGCCGCGTACGTGCCGACGCTGCCGAGCATGAGGCCGAAGAGCCCTGCGAGGATGCCCTTGAGCATCGACTTCGACGAGATGCCGATCATGATCGCGATGCCGAAGACCACCAGGGCGAACAGCTCCGGCGACTTGAAGTAGTCGCGGGCGAAGCTGGCGATCGGCACGGCGGCGACCGCGAACAGCACGAGCGAGGCCAGGATGCCGACGGCCGAGACGATCGCGGAGATGGTGAGTGCGAGTCCTGCCCTGCCCTGTTTGGCCATCGGATACCCGTCGAGGGTGGTCGCGATCGACGCGGGTGTCCCCGGGGTGTTGATGAGGATGGACGGCACCCGGTCGCCGAAGTTCGCCGCGACGTAGATCGTCAGCAGCACGGCGAGGCCCTGCACGGGCTCGAGGGTCATCGTGAAGCCGGCGGCGAGCGCGACGGCCATGGTCGCGGTGATGCCGGGGAAGGCTCCGACCATGAAGCCGAGCACGAGGCCGACGAGCATGTAGAGCAGGATCGAGATGTCGAGGAGCGAGTTCAGCCCCTCCATGAGCGCGTTCACAGGGGGATCCTCAGGAGCATCCCGAACACGACGTAGACGAACGCCGTGACGGAGGCGGAGTAGATGATGAGGCTCAGCCAGCGGCGGTGGCCGTAGAGGAGCATGAGGGCGGCCATCAGCAGGGCGGCGGCGATCGGGAAGACCTCGATGCGGTAGCCGAAGAGGATGACGGAGCCCAGCGACCACAGCGCGATGAAGGCGCCGGTGATCGCGAGCGTGGCGATGACGCGGAGGTAGCCGCCGGGCTGGATGCGCTCGAGGTCTTCGCGGGTGGGAGCAGGACGGGTGATCGCGACGGCGAGCAGCGCGATGGCGATGACGACTCCGGTGACCCCGATGACGAGGGGCCAGAAGCGGGCATCGATCTGCCCGGGGGCGGCCTCTCGGCGCAGCGGGATCTGCGTGGAGAGGAAGAGGTAGCCGGCGGTGAACGCCAGGGCGACGACCGCGAAGACGATCTCGAGCGGGCGCGATGCGGGCGCGCCCTGGTACTCGCCGGCAGGATCGTCGTGGCCCGCCGGTTCCGCAGCGGTGTCGGGGGTGGACATCATGCTCCTTCTTTCATCGAAGGGGAACGGCTGCGGGGCCGATCTGCACCGGCCCCGCAGTGTTCTCAACCCAGGAGATCCTTGAACAGGTCGAACTGCTCGTCGACGAACGTGGTCCACTCGGCGGAGTCGCGGTAGACGACCAGGTTCCCGGCATCGGCCTGGAACTTCTGGTAGCTGTCGGAGTCGACGGCCTTCTTGACCGCGGCCTCGAGAGTCGACTTCACGTCGTCGGGCAGACCCTTGGGCGCGTAGATCCCGCCCCAGCCTCCGAAGATCACGTCTTCGCCGATGGCCTCTTCGACCGTCTCGACGTCTTCCGCGTCGGGGTGGCGCACGTCGTTCATGACGGCGAGGATGCGCACGGCCTCGCCCTGCGCCAGCGCCTCGCCGAGACCGGAGACGGCCGCGACGGTCTCACCGGATGCTGCTGCCGCGACCGCTGTCGCACCGCCGTCGTAGGGCACCGGGGTGAAGTCGGCGTCGGTCGCGTCGCCGAGTCCGATGGTCGCCGCTTCCCAGATGGAGCCGGCACCGGAGTTGGCGACCGTGACGGCACCCGACTTCGCCTGTGCCACGAGGTCTTCCAGAGTCTCGATACCGCTGTTCGCGCCGACCGTGACCACGCCGGGGGCCAGCATGATCTGGCCGAGCAGGTCGAAGTCATCCGGAAGCACGTTCGCACTCTGCGTGGTGTTGAGCATCGCGATCTCGACGGGCGCGAATCCGATGACGTAGCCGTCGGGGTCCTGCGCACCCACGTACTCCATGGCGAGTGCTCCTGCAGCGCCCGGCATGTTCTCCGGGATCACGCTGATGCCGAGGATCTTCTCGAGTTCCGTGGCGAGCGCGCGCGACGAGAGGTCGGATCCTCCGCCGGGGTTGGCCTGGATGATGAGTCGGATGTCGTTCTCGGGGAACGCCGATCCGGCTTCCTCGCCCTCTTCGACCTTGGTGCAGGCCGAGACGATGAGAGCGGTGGCTGCGAGGGCGGCGATCGCGGCAGCCGCCCGGGTGATGCGCTTGCGGGGCATCTTTGCTCCTCTACGTGGGTCGACCTTGTTGTCGACCCCCCGACCGTACCAGTGTTGACTGTTAACAGTCAACACTTCGGAAGTGCCGCCCCTTCCCTTCCGGTCGCAGTTTCCGTCGGCTCAAGAGCGCGCAGACGGCAGGAAGTGCGACCGGAACGATCAGAGACGTGCGACCGGAACGATCAGAGACGTGCGACCGGAACGATCAGAGACGTGCGACCGGAACGGATCAGGACGTGCGACCGGAACGATCGGGACGTACGACCGGAACGGATCAGGACGTGCGACCGGAGGAACGGATCAAGACAGACGGATGCTCCCGCTCAGGCGCGAGCGGCGATCTCGCTCAGCATGCGCTCGCGGGCGCCATCCAGGTGCTCCGTCAGCACCTTGGCCGCCTGCGTGGGTGTGCCGCTGCGCATCACGTCCATGAGCTTGACGTGGTCGCCGGATGACTCGTGCAGGTCTTCGTCGTGGTTGATCGTGACCTCGAGCAGTGCAGTGAACGTCGGGAGGTACTGGTTCCACGCACCCTCCAGACGCGGGTGATCGGCGAGCGCGTAGATCTGCGTGTGGAACTCGAGGTCGGCCGCCACGAAGGCCGCGTGGTCACCGGCATCCGCCGCCTCGCCCATGCGTCCGACGGCTGCCGCCATCGCGGTCCAGCGCGCGTCGTCGTCGACCCGCATCGCACGCGAGAGTGCGAGCTGTTCCAGGGCTCCACGCAGGCTGTAGAGCTGATCGACGTCGTCACGTGTGAGGCCGACGATGTAGACCCCCCGCGGTCGCTGCACCTCGACGAGCTTCTCGAAGCTCAGCTGCGTCAGCGCGTCGCGCACCGGCCCTCGGCTGACCGAGAACTCCTCGGCGAGCGCTTCTTCGGTGATACGCGCACCGGGCGCGAGCTCGCCGCTCACGATGCGGTGTCGCAGCACTTGCGCCACCTGCGCGCCGAGAGACTCTCCACGCTTCACGGACTGCGTCATGGCGACCTCCTGTTAACTGTTGACAGGATACACACCACGGCAGGTGCAGGATCTAGGCGCTCCCGCGCGGGTCCCAGAGCACGACCTCGGTCGAACGGCGCAGGCGTCGCCCGGTGGGCATGGGCACGACACCGGCGGAGCCCGCCGCGAACACGCGTACGCCGGGTCGACTCTCACGCTCGGTGCGCAGGGCGCTCTCGAGCACGGCGATACGGCCTCGCAGCATCCGGTTGTCGTCTTCGAGATCGAGCAGACGCGCGATCGCGGGAAGACTCACGCCTTCGGAGGATAGCTGGGCGACTTCGCGCAGCTGCTCGATGTTGCGGGGGGAGTAACGGCGGGAACCGCCCGAGGTTCGGCCGGGAACCACGAGACCGATGCGGTCGTACTGCCGCAGTGTTTGCGGGTGGAGACCCGAGAGCTCGGCCGCTGCCGCGATCGCGAACACCGGGGTGTCAGCGTTCATCATGAACGCCTCCGCCCCGGTGCCCGCTTCGACGGCTGGTCATCGCCGTGCCTTCGCCATCAGCTCGGCCCGCGGGTTCTCCGTCGGCTCGAGCTCCTGGAACTTCTCCAGTGCCGCGCGTGCGGCCTCGTCGAGGTGCGTGGGCACCGCGACCTGAAGCTCGGCGAGCAGATCGCCCGTGCCCTTCGAGCTCGCGACTCCTCTTCCCTTGACACGCAGCACGCGCCCGGAGGGAGTGCCGGGTGCGACGCGGAGCTTGACCACGTCGCCACCGAGAGTCGGGACCTCGATCGTCGCGCCGAGCGTCGCCTCGGTGAATGTCACCGGGACGACGACGCGCAGGTTGAGACCGTCACGCGTGAACACCGGATGCGGACGCACGGCGATCTGCACCACGATGTCTCCGCTCTCCCCGCCATCAGGCGAGGGGCGACCGCGTCCGCGCAGACGGATCTTCTGCCCGTCAGCGACACCGGCGGGGATCTTCACCTTGAACGGCTTGCCGTCTTCGCCCTGCAGAGAGATGGTCTCGCCCTGCACGGCCGTGGTGAAGTCGATCGTGGTGCGCGCCGTGACGTCCGATCCGCGCTGCGGGCCGCCGAAGCCGCGATAGCCGCCGCTCGTCTGCCCGAAGCGACCGTTGCCGAAGCTCGCGCCCTGACCCTGGTTGAACATCGCGAAGATGTCCTCGAAGTCCGCGGCCTGCCCTCGGCCCTGCTGGCCGTAGCGGCTGAACACATCTTCGAAGCCACCGGCGCCGGCGCCACCCGCCGTGAAGCGAGCGCCCGACCCCATCGCGCGGATCTCGTCGTACTCCTTGCGCTGCTCGGCGTCGGAGAGCACCGAGTAGGCCTCGCTGATCTCCTTGAACTTCGCCTCGGCCTTGGCATCGCCCTGATTGGAGTCAGGGTGATACTTGCGCGCGAGCTTGCGATACGTCTTCTTCAGATCCGCATCGCCGACGTCTTTGGAGACCCCGAGGGTCTTGTAGAAGTCCTTGTCGAACCAATCCTGGCTGGCCATCGATCACCTACCCTTCAGGGACAGCGACGACGACCTTCGCGGGACGCAGCTCGACGTCACCGAGGCGGTAACCCACCTCGACGACCTCGAGGATCGTGGTCTTCTCGGCGCCGGGCGTCGGCTGCTGGAAGATGGCCTCGTGGCGTTGCGGGTCGAAGTCTTCGCCCTTCTCGCCGTACGCGACCACTCCGAGACGCTCCACAGCGACCCGCACCTTGTCGGCGATCACGGCGAAGGGCGTGCCCTCCACGAGATCGCCGTGCTGAGCTGCACGGTCGAGGTCGTCGAGCACCGGGATGAGGCCCTTTGCGGCCTCGCCCCTCGCCCGCTCGATCTCGACCTGACGCTGCTCTTCGGTGCGGCGTCGGTAGTTGGCGTACTCGGCCTGGAGGCGCTTGAGGTCGTTCAGCAGCGTGGACTCGAGGTCGGCGAGCACGGCGTCTTCGGCCGCGGCCTCACCGGTCTGCGTCGCTCCGAGGATGTCGTCGACCGTGAGGTCGTCGTCCGAACCCTCGGATGCTGCAGCCTCAGTGGAATCCGGGTTGCCGAAATCCGGCTGGGGGCCGGACGCGTTCGCGTCCGACCCCTCTTCCGGAACTCCGGCGTTGTCGTCGAAGTTCTTGTCCGTCATGATTACTTCTTCTCGTCCTCGTCGTCGATGACCTCGGCGTCGATGACATCTTCCTCAGAGGAGGGAGTGTCACCGGCCGGGGCCTCGCCGTCAGCCGGAGCGCCGGACGCGGCATCTGCCTGCGAGGAGGCGTAGATGGCCTCGCCGAGCTTCGACTGCGACTGGTTGAGCTTGTCGAACGCGTTCTTCACGGCCTCGTCGTCTTCGCCGGCCAGAGCCGTCTTGAGCGCGTCGACGTCGGCCTTGACCTCGGTCTTCACGTCTTCAGGCAGCTTGTCGTCGTTCTCGGAGATCAGCTTGTCGATCGAGTACGCGAGCGTCTCGGCCTGGTTGCGGACCTCGGCGGCCTCACGACGCGCCTTGTCCTCAGCCGCGTGCTCCTCGGCCTCGCGCACCATGCGCTCGATGTCTTCCTTCGACAGCGAAGAGCCGCCGGAGATGACGATCGACTTCTCGGTGCCGGTGCCCTTGTCCTTGGCGGACACGTGCACGATGCCGTTGGCGTCGATGTCGAAAGTGACCTCGATCTGCGGGATGCCACGGGGAGCCGGAGCGATACCCGTCAGCTCGAACGTGCCGAGCGGCTTGTTGTCGCGCGTGAAGTCACGCTCGCCCTGGAAGACCTGGATCGCGACGGACGGCTGGTTGTCGTCTGCCGTGGTGAAGGTCTCGCTGCGCTTGGTCGGGATGGCCGTGTTGCGCTCGATGAGCTTGGTCATCATGCCGCCCTTGGTCTCGATACCGAGGCTCAGGGGGGTGACGTCGATGAGCAGAACGTCCTTGCGCTCGCCCTTGAGGACACCGGCCTGGAGAGCGGCACCGACGGCGACGACCTCATCCGGGTTGACGCCCTTGTTCGCTTCCTTGCCGGTCTCGCGCTTGACGAGCTCGGCGACGGCGGGCATACGCGTCGATCCACCGACGAGCACGATGTGGTCGATCTCGGACACCTTGATGCCGGCTTCGCGGATGACGTCCTCGAAGGGCTTCTTGGTGCGGTCGAGGAGGTCCTTCGTGAGGTCCTCGAACTTCGCGCGGGTGATGGTCTCGGAAAGCGACACCGGGCCGGACTCGGTCAGCGACAGGTACGGCAGGTTGATGCTGGTCGAGGTGGAGCTGGAGAGCTCCTTCTTCGCCTGCTCGGCAGCTTCCTTGAGACGCTGCAGAGCGATCTTGTCACCCGAGACGTCGACGCCCGTGGTCTCCTTGAACTGCTTGATCAGGTAGTCGACGAGGCGCTGGTCCCAGTCGTCGCCACCGAGGCGGTTGTCACCGGCGGTCGAGCGCACCTGGATGGTCGAGAAGTCGTCGTCCTTGCCCACTTCGAGCAGCGAGACGTCGAACGTTCCGCCACCGAGGTCGAAGACGAGGATGAGCTCGTCTTCCTTGCCGCGGTCGAGACCGTAGGCGAGGGCCGCAGCGGTCGGCTCGTTGATGATGCGCAGGACGTTGAGGCCCGCGATCTCACCGGCCTCCTTGGTGGCCTGACGCTCGGCGTCGTTGAAGTACGCGGGGACGGTGATGACCGCGTCGGTCACCGTGTCACCCAGGTACGCCTCGGCGTCGCGCTTGAGCTTCATGAGGATGCGCGCGGAGATCTCCTGCGGCGTCCACTTCTTGCCGTCGACGTCGAAGCTCCAGTCGGTGCCCATGTGGCGCTTGACGGAAGCGATCGTCCGGTCGACGTTGGTGACGGCCTGGCGCTTCGCGGTCTCACCGACGAGCACCTCCCCGTCCTTGGTGAAGGCCACGACCGAGGGGGTCGTGCGGAAGCCCTCGGCGTTGGCGATGACCTTGGGCTCGCCGCCTTCGAGGACGCTGACGACGGAGTTGGTGGTTCCGAGGTCGATACCGACAGCACGTGCCATGTGTTCTCTCCTTTGTTGGAAGTTCGTTTGGTTCGGAAATCTGCGGCGATCAGGGAAACCTGAGTCGCGATGACTCAAGTGTAACCGGGGGTGGATGAGGTGTCAAATGAACTTGATATGAACTGGCTCAACTTTGTGATTCGGGGTTATCCACAGGGCGTCCGGCGGGCCGCATCGCCTGCCTAGGCTCGCCGACCATGACCCTTCGACGCACCGATCCCACCCCATCCCCGTCTCGCATCGCCTCGTCTCGCTTCTCCCTATCTCGCATCGCCCCGTCTCGCATCGCCCCGTCGCGCATCGCCCCGTCTCGCATCGCCTCGTCGCGCATCGCCCCGTCGCGCATCGCCTCGTCGCGCATCGCCCCGTCGCGCATCGCCCCGTCTCGCATCGTCTTGTCTCGCATCGTCTTGTCTCGCATCGCCGCCGTCGTCGCCCTCGGCGCGGTTCTCGCGGTGACGAACGGATGCTCCGCCCCGCCTGCACCCCGCGAGGCGAAGACCCCATCACTCGAGGCGACCTCCCCTTCGGAATCCGCACCTGGCGTCTTGACCTTCGCGGACGGGGCCGGGCTGACGGCGGATTCCGACATCAACTGGGGCGACGGACTGTACGCCGACAAGGGCTGGACAGCTGTGCCCTCCGATCATCCCGGGCGCTGGTCGTACGTCAACGCGAGCGGAACGTGCACTGCGGCCTTCCGGGGCGGTGTGCTCGGCGAGGCCGGAGGAATGGACGATCGCGAGGCGACGGATGCCGTGCTCGAGCATCAGGCGGGTGCGGACTGGCCGGGCCCGGAGCTGCTCTCGGACGGCATCTTCCTGCCCCACGAGCAGTCGGACCCCGCCGTGGCGCAGCGGCAGTTCAGCTACACCGTGAACGAGTACGGGTACTTCATGGCTGCGCGCGCCTTCGTGCAGGCCGATTACTCGGTCTGGGTGATCGTCACCTGCGAGGGGGAACCGGTCGGGCCGGTCGCGCAGGAGGTGCTCTCGAAGAACGTCATCGCAGTCGACGAGTGACGAGCGGCGGCGGCACTCGCAACCGCGTCGCTGCGACTCAGAACGGCGTCGCCACTGCGACCCGCAGGGCATCACTGCGGCTCAGAACGGTGGGGCCGCGTGGTCTTCGGTGAAGGTGACGGTGTTCTGGGGCGGCGGCCGGTCGATGTAGATCTTGCCGGTCGGGCTCGTCCAGGCGTAGACGCCACCACCCAGAGATTCGACCGCCCACGGCGAGTGATGCTTGAGCATGTGATGGCGTCGACACAGGTGCCCGAGGTTCGATTCGCTGGTGGCTCCCCCGAGAGCGGCATCGTGATGATGATCGACGTCGCAGCCGATGGACGCATACCCGCAGGTGGGGAATCGGCAGCGCTGATCTCTGGCGCTCAGGTGCCGCTTCAGATCCGAACCAGGACGATAACGGTCGACCGCGAGAAGTGCACCGGTGATGGGGTGAGTGAGGATCCGGTCCCATCCGGACGCCGCACCGGCGAACCTGCGGGCGGTCGCGGGGTCGATCGGGATGCGGCCATTCAGTTCGGCCGGCGTCGTGTCGTCTCCCATGAGCGTCGTGACGGGAACGGTGATCGACACTGATCCGCGAATCGCTGCGAGGAGCCCCTCTGATGTGTCGTGTCCAGCCGGAGCACCGGTGAGGAGCAGATCGAGAGCGAGGTCTGTGCGCAGCTGCGCGATCGTGCGCTGATCGGGGGCATCGGCATGCCCACCAGCACCAGACTGCTCCTGCACGGATTCTCGGCCCGGCAGGAATTCGGGCACCTGCGCCGCCTTGGCGATCTGTGTCAGCCGCTCGAAGGCACCGTGGACGAGCGCCGACGGACCGAGCAGTCCGAGCTGCGTCATGCCGTCGCCGACGTCTTTCACCCACACGGCTCTCTTCTCCCGAGCGTCGAGGTGCCGCGCATGGATCGACCGCGCCTGGAACCGCTCGGCCACGCGCCGAGCCATCCGGCCGACGCGGGCCGGAGACTCGGTCTCGGCGAAAGCGATCATCTGCGTCGCGTAGGCATCGCGGCTCGCCGCATCTTCGAGGTGTTCACCTGCCTCGCAGACGACTCGGGCGCGAGCGGCGCTGATACGACCGGCGCCCTGCGCTTCCCAGACCAGCGGGAAGCGCTCCACGACCCACGCCGCATCCGCCATCCGGCGCTGCACCGTCCGGTCGCTCACGCGCAGCGCGGCGGCGAACTCCGCGGCCACGGTGCGCGCCGACATCTCGCCGTGATCAGGATGCTCTGCCTGCTCGGCCACCTCGAGTGCGAGCCGCGACCCCACAGCCAGGATGCCGTCGCGCGCGGCCTGGAGGCTGCTGATCGAGCGTTCGACCCCGACGAGCATCTCGGTGAGCGCGCCGAGCGCCCCTACCTGCTCGAGAGTCGCATCTGCCAGTGCCGTCATACCTTCAGTGAACCAGGGGCCACCGACATTCAAAGGCCCAGATCAGAGGCCGAAAACGAAATACCGGGATACGGCACGGATCATCAACGACATGCCACACGCAACACCCCGCGGACGAGCTGAATTCAGGTCCCACCGAGCGTCCGACCCCAGACCGCACGGTGCTCTCTCACGTATCGCAGCGCCTTCGCCCAGTGGTCGCCATGGCCGGTCGCGTGCATCGACGCCCACGGCTCCTCGCCGGTCGCGCGCGCCCCCTCGAGCAGCGCGAGCATCGCCGCCGTCCGCTCTTCCATGGCTCGAGGCAGGTCGCGGCGCATGACGCCGTCCGCCCCGTATCCGTCGGCGAGCGCCGCGAGATCGTCCGCCGCGCGCTCCGGATCGCGTCCATCGTCCGACAGGGTGAACGCCTGTGCCGCGTAGGCGAGATCCCAGAGACGGGTGCTCGGGGCGGCGGCGTCCCAGTCGATGAAGACCCAACGGTCGCCGATGACGAGGTTCCAGGGCGCGAGGTCGTTGTGGCAAACGAGTTCGGCGCCGGGCGCCGGCATCGCGGTGCGCCATACGGCACCGGCCTCCGGCACATACCGAGCACTCGCGTCGTGGATCCCGCGGATCATCGATCCGACCCGTCGCAGATCGGCCGCCGTCAGCGGAGGCTCCGCGATCGCCAGGGACCCCGGCACGAACTCGAGGACCTGCCGCCCCTCGTCGTCCCGCCCCCGCAGCTCCGGCGCATCCACCCCCTCGGCGCGCAGAGCACACACGAAACGGCTGACACTCGGGGTGGCGTCTGACCATGGCTTGCGCACCGTGTCGCCGATGCGCACCACGGTTCCGCTCGCGTTCCCGCCGGCCAGCACCTCTTCGTCCATCCATCGACGTTAGCTCGCCGACGTCAGCACGCCGAGAATCCGGCCCGCCCCACCGCGATACTTGACTCTGACACAGTGGCAGACGGGAGAACTGAGACATGTTGTCCATCGGAGCGTTCGCGCAGATCGGCCAGGTGACTCACCGAATGCTTCGGCATTGGGACACCGCGGGCCTGCTCGTACCCGCCCACGTGGACGAGTTCAGCGGCTACCGCTCCTACGACCCCTCGCAGCTGGAACGACTGCATCGGATCGTCGCCCTGCGCCAGCTCGGGTTCGGGCTCGACGACATCTCGGCGATCCTCGACCGCGGAGTCGATGCCGAGCGCATCGCCTCGCTGCTGCGGATCCGCCGCGCAGAGGTCGAGCAGGAGCACCGGATCGCCGCAGCGAGACTCGTCGACGTGGAGAGGCGGCTCCACCTCATCGAGAAAGAGAAGCACATGTCCCAGATCGAGATCATCGAGAAGCCCCTCCCCGCCGTCCGCCTCGCCGCCATCCGCCTGGTCGTGGCCGACCAGCCGGCGGTCGCTGGCGTCGTCGGCCCCGCATTCGACGCCGTGGCGGAGATCATCGGCGACACGCACTCACTGACCACCCCGATCGCCGAGTACGAGACGCTCGACGACGGCCTGCAGATCATCGTCGGCTACGCATACGCCGGGCCGGCGCGTGACGGGTTCGAGATCATCGAGCTCCCCGCCGTCGAGGACGCCGTGTGCGGCATCCATCTGGGTTCGATGGCACACATCTCCGAGAGCTGGCAGGCGATCCACGCCGAGGTCTTCGCCCGCGGCCTGGTGCACGACGGCCCTTGCCGAGAGCTCTACGTGCGCGCGGTCTCCGAAGACCAGTCCGACTGGGTCACCGAACTGCAGCAGCCCGTGACACGCGTGTGAGGGGATCGGACCCGCGTCGTGGCCGTCATCGACCACGACGCGGGTCGCGATCCGTCGAACAGTGGCAGGATGAGAGTAAGGCGAGCCTTACCGGCCGCCCGGCGGTGTCGCCTCGGCAGACGCCGCGGCATGGATCCGCCCCTTTCTCGGAAGGACCATGCGGATGACATCGCCGGCGACAGGCCTGAGTGAGCGTGCGGACTACGACGTGCTCATCGTGGGCGGAGGCCCTGCAGGCCTCTCGGCAGCCCTCAACCTCGGCCGTGCACTCGCACGTGTGCTCGTGATCGATGCCGATCGTCCGCGCAACGCGGCCACACTGCGGTCGCACGGGTTCCTGACCCGCGACGGCATCCCGCCTCAGGAGCTGCGCCGCCTCGCCAGGGAAGAGCTGGCGGCCTACCCGAACGTCGAGGTGCGCTCACGCACCCGGGTCCTCGCAGTCCGCGCGAGCGGCGACGGGTTCGCAGCGGACATCGGGCGACGGGAGGCGGAGACGACAGTGACCGCACGGGCGGTGCTGCTGGCGACCGGGCTGCGCGAGACACTCCCCGATGTCCCGAACCTGCGCGGCTACTACGGCATGAGCGTGTTCAGCTGCGCCGTCTGCGACGCCTGGGAGCTGCAGGGCCGCAACCTCGCGCTCATCGGAGAGACCACGGACCTCGCCGATCGCGCACGGCTCATCGGACGCTGGACTGAGAGCCTCACGGTGTTCACGCACGGTGCCGAGGTCGTGACCGCCACCGAGGAGGCGGAGCTCGCCGCCGCCGGGATCGCAGTCCGCCGGCATCCGATCGTCGACCTCGTGGGCGACCGCGGCCGCATCGATGCCATCCGTCTCGCCGACGGCACGACGGTCACCGTCGACGGCGGTTTCGTGCGCCCGGAATGGGAGAGCACGCTGTCATTCCTCGACGGAATCGCCCCTACCCTGGACGATGCCGGGCACCTGCGCACCGACCGCTCAGGCCGCACCGATGTCCCCGGGCTCTATGCCGCTGGCGACGCGGCGGCCCCCGGTCCGCAGCAGCTCATCGTCGCTGCGGGAGCCGGTGCCCGCGTCGCGGCGGTCATCGTGCACGACTCGATCGGCATCGCCACCGCGCACTGAGCCGTAGGCAAAGAGGGATCGAAGCGACGACGGGCCGGGGCTAGGCTGACCGGCATGACGCGCACCTCCTCGGTTCCCCTACGCCTGGCCAGTGCCGCGATCGCCGCCCTGGCCGTGTTGTCGCTGAGCGGATGCCTGTATGCGCAGATCCCCGCGGGTTCGCCCTCCGGCACCCCCTCGACGAACGCGGAGACCGACACGCCGATCGACGAGTCGCCGGGTTCGACCCTGACCTTCGCAGAAGGGCTCGATCTCGCGAGCGACACCTACATCGAATGGGGCGACGGGCTCGTGGTCGACGAAGGATGGAAGATGGTCTCGCCGGACGACGGCAACGGCGGATGGACGTACGGCACGGTCGACGACACCTGCACTGCGCGGTTCTGGCAGGGGCACACGACCGACGTGCCCGTGGTCGCAGGAGACGACAGCGCATCATCCGACGCGATCCTTGGCGTGCTGCTGCAGATCCCGACCGAAGAGGTCACACCTCTCGCGACCACGGGCGAGTTCAGTTACCTCGCAGGCGGCAACGGCGGCGTCGAGACGCGGCAGGTCGTCGGCGTGGACGGCAGCCGCACGTGGCTGATGGCAGCGCGCGCATTCACGCAGACCGGGGTCGGCCTGTATGTGGTCGTGGACTGCACCGCCGCTGACGCGGAGGCGACGATGGCCGCGATCAACGAGGAGAACGCAGTCGTCGTCACACCCTGACGTCAAACCCTGACGTCACGCGCTGACGTCACGCGCTGATGTCGCGCAGGATCACTTGCCGCCGGGAGGACCCACCAGCAGCAGGATGACGTACAGCGCGACGATGCCGACCGCCAGCAGTGCGGCGAGAACCCACGGGCGGCGCAGGAACCACCGCATCAGTCGGTCGTACCAGCGGCGATCGCGCGGGTCGTCTGTGGCGTCGAGGCGCCAGTCTCCCTCGAGCCGACCGGTGCGATGCAGCCAGATCTCGGTGGGGATCGTCGCGTAGGGGATGACGGCGCTGGCGACGGCGAGAACACCGACACCGGGGTGCCAGCGCTGATTCAGCGCGACCAGGATCGCGGTCGCCGCATAGGACAGGAAGACGAACCCATGGATGCCGCCGCCCACGGTCACCACGACCCCCGGGGCGCCGACGGCGCGGGCGATGATCGCGGCGATCAGGATCGTCCAGGTGATCGCCTCCGCGATCGCGAGAACTCGGAACAGACGGTCGGGGGTGCGGAACACGGTACTCCTCGGGTGGGGTCCTTCCACCGTATCCGGCGGTCACCCCCGTCGAATCAACCTAATGATTGAGTCCGCAAGGACGATACGAACCCTTTCATGGGTCGAAGAGTCCGACTGCGGAATAGCAGACCGCGCAGCGACGTTGCCGAAGGCATGGTGACAGTGGATGCGGTGACAGTGGATGCGGACGCGCTCTCGAACGTGCTCGGCGCCGTCGACCTCCGCGTCGGCATCGGTCGGCGCACCTCTCTCGCGGCCGGTGCGATGCTTCCGGTTCCCGCCGGCGCGATCACCCTCGTCTACGTCGTCGAGGGTGGCGTGCAGGGGCACCCGCCGCTCGGTGAGGGCTGCCGCCTCGACGCCGAGACGGGCTCGCGGAGTGTCGCCCTCGCCCCCAAGGCCCGCCGCGACCTGCTCGTCGCGGGCGACGCGTTCCTGACGCTCGGCCGTTCGCCGTTCATCCTCGAGGCTAAGGACGACACGAGCCTCATGGTCGCCGACATCGAGCTCGCCGATGCGACGTCACCGCTGCCCGCACTGCTGCCGCCCTTCCTCACCGTCACCGGATTCGACGCCGTGGAGCCGGCCGCGGCGGCACTCGCGCTGAACATGGGTGCGATCGATCACACGGTGATGCCCGCACGCCAAGGCGACCCGATCATCTGCCGCATGATGGCGACGACCGTGCTGCTCTCGGTCATCCGCGCCTGGGCGGCGAACGGCTGCGCACCGACGGGCTGGCCTTCGCTGTCGAACGACCCGTTCCTCGACCGCGTCGTCGACGCCATCCACGAGGAACCGGGCCGGGACTGGACGGTCGAGCGCCTCGCAGCCATCGGCGCCATGTCACGGTCGACCTTCGCCGAGAGGTTCCGCAGCGTCGTCGGCCGCTCCCCCGCCGACTACGTCACCGAGGTGCGCGTGGATGCAGCGAAGCGGATGCTCGACGCCGGAAGTAGCGTGTCGGCGGTCTCCCGCGAGCTGGGCTACGCCTCGGACGAGGGATTCAGCCGTGCCTTCCGTCGTCGCACGGGCTTGACCCCCAGCTCCTGGCGCATGGCCAACCGCATCCCGATCCCGGCCTGACAAGCCCCGGCCCGACAGCCCCGGCTTCGGCGCGGCTGGGCCGGACCCGCGTCAGACTCGGCCGCTGACGCGGTTCGATGCGCCGAAGAGCACCGCGCCGGCGATGAGTGATATCGCGCCGATCACGTAGACGAGCTCGACGTTCAGGGTGTCGACGAGCAGGCCGCCGATGCCGGCCGCGAGCGTGATGGCGCCCTGGAACCCGACGACAACGAGGCTGCCGCCGGCTTCGAGTCGATCGGGCATGCGGTGTCCGACCCAGGTGTTCGCGACGATCAGCCAGGACGAGAAGAAGAAGCCCCACACCAGCACGACGATGCCCACGCCCACGATCGATCCGGAGAACAGGATCATCGAGATCACGGACACGGCGATCACGAGCGGTGCGAACACCGCGAAGAACGCGAACGTGCGGTCGATGACGAGCCCGATCGTGATGTTGCCGAGCAGGCCGCCGACCCCGAACAGCGCGAGCAGCACGATGATGGTCGAAGCGTCGACCTCGGGGATCCGCTCCAGCGCGAGACGCACGTACGTGTAGGCGAGGAAGTGCCCGAGCACGACGAGCACATGCCCGACCATGCCCAGCCCGATGCCGGGGCGACGCAGTGTGTCAACGAGCAGTCGCAGGCTCGACGCCCGCTCGGCCGGTACCGAAGGCAGCGCGAAACGCAGGACCACGGCCAACACGACCATGAGCCCGCCAGCGAGAGCGAAGACCATCCGCCAGTCGACGAGCTCGCTGAGCATGACGCCCAACGGCACGCCGGCCACGGTCGCCAGAGAGACGCCGGCGGAGGTGAACATCACGCCGCGGCCGAGGTTCTCGGCGCCCGCGAGCCGCGCGGCGACCGTGATAGACATCGCCCAGAACGCGCTGATCGCGGCCCCGAGCAGGAAGCGCGCCAGCAGCACGATGATCAGGTTCGGAGCGATCGCGACGATGAGGTTCGACACCGCAGCGGCGAGCGCCATCCACACCAGCAGCGACCGCCTGTCGAGGCGAGGGAAGATGAGCCCGACCGTCGGCGCGACGACGAGCCCGACCAGCGCGGTCACGGTCACGGTCTGCCCGGCCTGACCAGGGGTGACACCGAGCCCGTCCGCCATCTCGGTGAGCACGCCGTTGGGGAGGAACTCGGCCGTGACCAGCAGGAAGCCCATCAGCATCAGCACGATCAACCCGCCGTAGCGGATGCGGGAGGCAGCCGAGGACGGCAGGGTGGGAACGGGGGCGGTCGTGGTCATGGTTCCACATTCGCAGCATCCGGATGCCGTCGCCCGACCGGTCGTCCGCGGCACCCGACCATTCGTCCGAGGCGATTCATGGATCTCCCAGTCGGCTCGACCAGGCTGAGGCCATGCGTCTCACCCGCCGAGCCGGAGCCTCCCTCCTCACTCTGGCGGCTGCGACCGCGCTCCTCGCCGGGTGCACGCCGCCGCCCGTGCCGCCGGGCCCGGACGACTGGATGCTCGAACCCATTGCGATCGACACGCACGTGATCAGTCAGCCGGGGGAAGCGCCGCTCGGCGGAACCGCACAGAACACCGACGTGGGGGCGGGAGCCGACGCCCTCGCCGACGTCTCCTTCAGCATGACGCTGCTCGCGTCCGACAGCGCCGGCGGCTTCTGGGCGGAGTCCGCCGGGTCCTTCCTGCATGTGGGGAAAGACGGCGAGACACTCGCCCGCTTCACCGGAGAGCACGACGACCGCCTCTCGCAGGTCACCGCGATGGCATCGTCGTCGACCGAAGAGCTGGTCGTCGCCCGCGCGGGGACCGCACCGGCGATCGCCGTTCTCGACACCACGACGATGACCATGCACGACGTGCCGAACACCGCAGCCGGGGGCGGCGATTCCCCGCTCTTCCAATACGTCGACGTCGCCACCCGCGACGGCGACGCGATCGTCGCCCACGTTCGACCCGAGCGCCTCGGCTATCTGATGCTCGAGATCCTCCTCATCGATCTGGAGGACGGCGCCCGGACGTTACTGCACGCAGAGCCCATCGAGCTGAGCGAAGCCCCCCAGGCCTTTCCCGATGTGCCCCCGGTTCGCCTCGACATCGATGCGGAAGGCGCCATCCACCTCGCCGTCCCATCGGCGCGCGTCGTGCTGAACGCCGACGGGACCGAGCGCACACGTACTGCGCAGTCCGCGAACTTCCCGCAGGTGGCCGTCCGCCCGGACGGGTCGGCGCTGTGGTGGGGAGGAGAGTCTGCGCGGGCGAGAGCCACGTCCGAGATCGTGGGCGGATCTCCCGAGGCTCGAGAGGCGATCGAGAAGCGGTCGACATGCGACGAGTTCTTCCGAACGGACGCGCTGCGCCTGAGCATCGACGGCGCCGAGCATCCGCTGCCCTTCCTGTGCGGAGTGAACGACGCGGTCTGGACCGGCTCGGCGTGGGTCGTCTCCGCGGGCGGCGAAGCTGACGGCGTGCTCGTGCGGGTCACGCCGCCGAAGTCGCTCGGTTGAACTCTCGAGCGGGCGAGCGGACGCGGGTCTGCGAGCGGGCGAGCGGGCGCGAGTCTGGACAAGCGCCGGGCACACGCCCTAGGCTCGACGACGCACCGGGACGAGCCCGGGAAGCCCGAGCGGAAGGAGCCGAGGACATGAACACCGTCTTTGTCGCGCTCACCGCCGACCACCTTCCCTTCGAGGCCACCCGCTCCTGATCCTGGTGTGGCCTCCTGCTCCCGGAGCCACATCTTGTCTGATCTCTTCGCTTCCTCGGAAGCTGCGTCCTTCGACGCATCCTCGTCTTTCCCCACCTCGTCCGTCGACGCCTCGCCCTTCGACACGTCCTCGTTCGACGCTTCCTCCTTCGACGCGCTCGAAACCGAACTCTCTTTCGCCGACGTCGACCCCGGTGACGGCCAGCGCTGGTCCACGTGGCCCGCGATCACCCCGTCCGAGCGCGGCCCCGAGCCGTGGCCGGCGTGGGTGGTGACCTCCGCCGGTGCGCTCGACACCGAACGCGGCATCCTCAAGACCGGAAAGGAGGCCGACGTCTTCCTGCTCGAACGCGCGGTGCCCGGCGACCCCGCCCAGCACACGCTGCTCGCTGCGAAGCGCTACCGCAGCGCCGAGCACCGCAGCTTCCATCGGTCGTCGACCTACACGGAGGGACGCAGCACCCGGAACACCCGCGATACGCGCGCCCTGGCCAAGAAGTCGAGCCACGGCCGCGAGGTGGCCGCCGCACAGTGGTCGTTCGCCGAGTTCGAGGCGCTGTGTCGGATGTGGGAGCTCGGGGCGCCGGTGCCCTACCCCGTGCAGGTGAACGGCACCGAGGTGCTGATGGAGTTCCTCGGCGATGCCGACGGCACGGCTGCACCCCGACTCGCCCAGGCGCGCGGCGACCGCGACGAACTGCAGGGTTACTACACGCAGGTGGTCGACCTGATGCGGATCTTCGCGGCAGCCGGCTTCGCCCACGGCGACCTCTCCGCCTACAACCTGCTCGTGCACGAGGGGCGGGTGCGAGTGATCGACCTGCCGCAGATCGTCGACATCATCGCGAACCCGCAGGGGCTCGATCTGCTGCACCGCGACTGCGTGAACATCTGCGACTGGTTCAGCCGTCGCCGTGTCGAGTGCGACGCCGAGGAGCTGTTCGCCGAGCTGCTCGCCGCGTCATTCGCATGACCCGGGCCGCCCGCGTGAGTTCGGGTCGCAGTTGCCGCCACGCTCCTGCCCGCTCCGGTCGCAGTTGCTGCCGCCGGATCGGCCGTCGGACGGCACGAACTGCGACCGGAGCAGACGGGTCGGTCGCGTGAGCTAGGCGGAGACGCGCGCCGCCAGCAGGCACACGAGCTCGTAGACCACGTGGCTCGCGGCGATGCCCGTGATCTGCGCGTGGTCGTAGGCGGGCGACACCTCGACCACATCCGCCCCGACGATGTTCTGCGACTTCAGGGCGCGCAGGATCCGCAGCAGCTCGCGGCTCGTCAGCCCGCCCGCCTCGGGAGTGCCAGTGCCGGGCGCGTGGGCGGGGTCGAGCACGTCGATGTCGATCGAGACGTACAGCGGCTTGTCGCCGATGCGCTGCAGGATGCGGGCGATGCCGGCCTCGACGCCGTGCTCCTCGATGTACTCGCTCGACACGATCGAGAAGCCCAGGCGCTCGTCGTCTTCGAGGTCCTGCTTCGAGTACAGGGGTCCGCGGGTGCCGACGTGGCAGCTCGCCGTGAGGTCGATCAGCCCTTCCTCGCTCGCCCGGCGGAAGGGGGTGCCGTGCGTGATGGGGGCCCCGAAGTAGGTGTCCCAGGTGTCGAGGTGAGCGTCGAAGTGCAGCACAGCGACCGGACCGTGCTTCGCGGCGACCGCACGCAGCAGCGGAAGCGCGACCGTGTGGTCGCCGCCGATCGTGACGATGCGCTGCACCAGCTCGCCGAGCGCCAGTGCCGCCCGCTCGACTTCGGACACGGCCTCGGTGAGATCGAACGGGTTGACCGGGATGTCACCGGCATCCACCACCTGCGCGATCGCGAACGGCGACACATCCTGCGCGGGGTTGTAGGGCCGCAGCAGCCGCGACGACTCGCGCACGTGCGACGGACCGAACCGCGTGCCCGGCCGGTAACTCACGCCCGAGTCGAAGGGGATGCCGACGACGGCGATGTCGGCGCGCGGCACGTCTTCGATCCGCGGCAGCCGCGCGAAGGTCGCGATGCCGGAGTAGCGGGGGTTCACGGACGCATCGATGGGGCCCACGTTCTCGGTCATTGCTCGTTCCTGTTCGTCGGGGAGGGGAGGTCTCAGCGGGTGGCGGTCAGCGGGTGGAGGTCAGTGGGTGGAGGTCAGAGGGCGTGCTGCGGGATGTGCACCAGCTGCACTCCCCCGTCTGTGATCGCGGCGCGGATGCTCGACACGATGTCGTCGCGGCTTTCCACCCGCCGACCGGTCGCCCCGAAAGCCGTGGCGAGGGCGGCCCAGTCGGGCTGCACCAGGTCGACGCCGATCGGGACCATGCCGCGGTCGACCTCGTTCTGGCGGATCTCGGCGTAGCCGCCGTTGTCGACGCACACGATCGTGACGTCGAGACGCTGCTCGACCGCGGTCACCAGCTCGTTCACGCAGAACATCAGCGCACCGTCGCCGATCACGGTCACGACCGGGTGCTCGGTCTGCGCGACCGCGGCACCGATCGCGGCGGGAAGGCCGTAGCCGAGGGTCGCGTAGGTCGGGGTGTAGAGCAGGGAGTGCGGATGCGCCGACTGCAGCACGCTGCCGAGGGCCATGTAGACGATCTGAGACGAATCCCCGGCGACGATCGCATCCTCGGGCAGGGCGTCGGCGATGATCTCGGCCAGAGCGACAGTCTCGGGTGCGGTCTCCCGCATCTCGGCAGCGATCGCGGTGCGTGCGTCGGTCAGGTCGCGCGCCGGGCGGGCGTCGGCGGGGAGGGCGGTCAGCAGCGCGTCCAGAACGGCCGCCGCGTCACCCGTGATCCCGACGGTCGCCGCGAGGTTCTTATCGCGCTGCGCGGGCGAGATGTCGACCCGGATCACGGAGCCCCGGGCTTCCAGTCGCGGCGCCCAGAGCTCGGCCTCGCCGAGCTTCGAGCCGACCACGAGCAGCACATCGGCGTCTTCCGCGGCCGCGCGGGCCGCGGCCAGACGCAGGTTCGAACCGAGCGAGAGCGGATGCCGTTCGTCGACGATGCCCTTTCCGTTGAGAGTCGTCAGCACCGCGGCACCGAGACGCTCGGCGAGGGTCGTGACCTCGTGCGCGGCATCCACCGCTCCGCCGCCGGCGACGATCACCGGGTTCTTCGCGGCAGCGAGCAGGCGTGCCGCCTCGGCGAGCGCGGCCTGATCACCGGCGACCCGCGCGGAGACCGGACGCGGCTTCCGCGCCTCGGCGGAGACGTCGGCCGGCGCCTCCAGCACGTCGAGGGGGATCTCGATGTGGACGGGACGCGGGCGCCCGGTGCGGAAGAGGTCGAACGCATCGTGCACGGCCTCGACCGCTTCGGCAGCACTGGTCACCCGGCGCGACCACTCGGCGATCGCGGCGACCATGGCCGACGCATCCTTCGTCTCATGCAGCGTTCCCACGTCGGCGAACTCCGCCCCGAGCGGCACCCCGGGCGAGAGGACGATGAGCGGCCGCGACTCGCAGAACGCCGTGCCGATCGCGCTCATGGCGTTCTGCAGGCCAGGGCCCGAGGTGGTGATCACGACACCGGGGAGGCCGGTCTGCTGCGCCCAGCCGTCGGCGCCGTACCCGGATCCCTGCTCGTGACGGTTCGTCACGGCGCGGATGCCGAGGTCGGCGAGCGGTCGGTAGAGCTCGAGGTTGTGGGTGCCGGGGATGCCGAAGATCGCGGTCACACCATAGGCACGGATCGTCTCCAGTACGGCCCGCCCTGCGGTGTCGGCATACTGCTCGGCCGGCGTGGTGTCGTTGCTCATCGTGTCATCCTCACACCTGGTGGCGGCGCGTGCCGTCGACCCAGGTCTCGCGCACAGTGATCGCCGAGATCTCCTCGGCGGGAGCAGCCAGCGGGTCGCCGGAGAGCACCGCGAAGTCGGCGTACTTGCCGACTTCGAGCGAACCCAGGTCGTCTTCGCGTCCGATCGACACGGCACCCTCGATCGTGTGGGCACGGAGGGCTGCGAGCGCCGAGACCCGCAGGTCGTCGGGCCCGAGTTTGTGACCACGGCGGGTGACGCGGGTGACCGCGGTCTGGATGGCTTCGAGCGGGATCGGCTCGGCGACCGGCGCATCTGACGAGATCGTGAACGGCACACCAGCCCGCTCGAACTCGCCCAGCGGGTTGAAGCGCTCACCCGGGGTGCCGATGGCCTCCTCCACGCCCTCGCCCCAGTTGAAGTAGTGCTGCGTCTGGTTGACCGGACGGATGCCGGAAGCGGCCATCCGCTCGATCTGCTCGGGCGTCGGCAGGCCGCAGTGCTCGATGCGGTGGCGGGCGTCGGCATCCGGATGCTCGGCCAGCGCGGCCTCGATCGCCGACACAACCATCTCGATCGCGGTGGGCGACTGGGCGTGCGTGGCGGTCTGGAGCCCCGCGGCATGAGCCTTGCTGATCAGCCCCGCGTACTCCGCAGGCTCGTGGTAGAGCTGGCCGGTGCGGCAGGGGTCGCCCACGTAACCGTCCGGGAAGTACGCGGTCCAGCCCCCGAGCGTGCCGTCGGCATAGAACTTGATGCCGGCGAAGCTGAGGTGCGCGTTGCCGAACTGGCCGACCAGGCCCATCTCGAGCGCCTCGTCGAGCAGGTGCGAGAGCAGGTACATCGACACGCGCAGCTCGAGGCGTCCGGCCTCGGCGAGGCGCAGGTACATGTCGAACTCTCGACGCGTGACCTGGGCATCGCCGATCGAGGTGACGCCCCCGGCGAGGAACCGCTGGGTCGCGGCGTCCAGCTGGCGCAGGTGCTCCTCGGGCTCGTCGGCGAGGTGGAAGTTCGGGCCGTGGTGACCGATCTTCACACCGTGCACGCCGGTGAGGATGTTGCACGCGGCATCCGACAGCTCGCCGGTCAGCTCGCCGTTCTCGTCGCGGAAGAACTCGCCACCCTCGGGGTTCGGAGTGTCCCGGTCGACGCCGCCGGCCGCGAGGGTGTGCGAGTTCACGACGCCGCCGTGGCCCGACGCGTTCATGAGGTACACCTCGCGGTCGGCCGACACCTCGTCGAGCTCGAAGCGGGTGGGGTGCCGCTTCTCGGCGAGGTTGCGCTGCTCGTAGCCATAGCCGCGCACCGGACGCCCCTCTGGCAAGTCGGCGGCCGCCGCCTTCAGCAGCGCCACGATCTCGGGGATGCTGCCGGCCTTCTCGGGCCCGCAGTCGACCCAGCTCATCATCTGCCCGAACATGAGCGGATGCGCGTGGGCGTCGACGAAACCGGGGACGACGACCGCGTCACCGAGGTCGATCCGCTCCGGAATCAGACCTGCCCGCTCGGCCGCCGCCTCGCACTCGGCTGCGGTGCCGATCGCGAGGATCCGCCCGCGGTCGGTCAGCATCGCCGTGGCCGTGCTGGCCGCGGCATCCGCCGTGTGGATCGCGTGCGCGCTCAGGAGGACGGGTGTCGTCTGGGCCGAGCGGTCGAAGGGGGTGAGCTTTCTCATGGCAGCCTGTTCGCGGTCGTGTCGGTGCGGGCGGTGAACGAGGCGGTGACGGGGGCCTCGTCGGAGTGCTGGGGCGCGAGGCGGGTGCAGATGCCGGCGATCACAGCCATCCCGACGAACATCGCGATCACCGACCAGATACTGCCGGTCCAGGCGATGAGCTGCGTCGCGAACCAGGGCGAGAACCCGGCCCAGATCGCCGCGCCCACGCCGTAGGACAGCGCGATCGAGGTGTAGCGGGCCTGCGGACGGAACATCTGCGAGAGCAGGGCGGCGATCGGGGCATACGTCGCACTCATCGCGATGCGCACCAGCGAGGCGAACAGGAAGATGAGCGGTTCGATGCGGCCGGGCAGGATCAACAGGAACGGCACGAACGTGAGCACCGAGGTGACCAAGCCGATGTACATGACGTTCTTGCGCCCCCACTTGTCGCCCAGCCAGGCGACGGGGAGGGTCACGACGAACTCCACGAACGAGGCGATCGTCATGGCGTCGAGGATGACCTGCTCGCTGATCGCGACCGTGTCGCCGGTGGCATACGCCGTGGCGAAGGTGGTGGCCAGGTAGTAGCCGCCGGTCGAGATGGGAAGGATGCCGATGCCGAGCAGGATCGGACGCCAGTTGGTACGCAGCGCGAAGGCCAACGGCATCGACTGCTTGCGACCCTCGATCTTCGCCTCGAAGACCGGCGACTCCTCGACGCGGTAACGCACCCAGAAGCCGACGCCGACCAGCACGATCGACAGCAGGAACGGGATGCGCCATCCGCCGTTCATGATGAAGTCGTCGCCCATGCGGGTCATGATCGCGAAGATGCCGGAGGCCAGCAGCGCACCGGCCGGGTTGCCGAGCTGCGTGAAGCCGCCGTAGAAGGTCTTGGACTTCTCAGGGGCGTGCTCGACGCTCATGAGCACCGCGCCGCCCCACTCGCCGCCGACCGCGAGTCCCTGCACCGCACGGAGCAGGATCAGGAGGATCGGGGCGAGGATGCCGATGTTCTCGTAGGTCGGCAGGCAGCCGACGAGCACCGTGGCCGCGCCCATCATCAGCAGTGTGATGACGAGCGACACCCGGCGTCCGAGCTTGTCGCCGATGTGGCCGAAGATGATGCCGCCGAGTGGGCGGACGAGGAAGGCGACCGCGAAAGTCGCGAAGGCCGCTGCCGTCTCGGCGAGCCGGTCGCCGCTCGGGAAGAACAGCGGACCGAAGACGAGCGCCGCGGCGGTCGCATAGACGTAGAAGTCGTACCACTCGATGGTGGTACCGACGAAGGCGGCGATGCCGGCGCGTCGCGCCCGGCTGTGGACGCCACTGGTGGGGGTAGAGGTCATGGGGTGCCCGCTCCTTTGCGGAAGATGTCGGATAGCGAAGGATGCTACGGAGGTACAGCCCTGCCAGCAAGGGCAGAACTCCAGCGATAACGGGGATTCACTGGAGATCTGATCACAGATCCACGCAATGCACGCCTTCCCGACGGCAGCGCGCCCTCCTACACTGAACATGCGCACGGCGAACCGTGCGATCGCGGGAAACTGACGAATCGAGCGGAAACATGGATTTCGACGCCGAACTCATCCGCGCGCTGCAAGAAGACGGTCGCGCCAGCATCCTCTCGCTCGCCGAGCGGCTCGGGCAGTCCAGGGCGGCCGTCGCGGCCCGGTTGCGCACCATGCTCGCCGACCGCACCGTGCGGGTCGTGGCCGCCGTCGATCCGGTCTTCCTCGGACAGCTCGTGCTCGCGCACGTCTCGATCCGCACCGACGGCACGGTCGAGCACGTCGCAGAGCACCTGCGCGACATGAGCGAGACCGTTCTGGTGTCGGCGGTCGGCGGGGCGCACGACGTGGTCACCGAGGTCCGCGTGGGCTCGATGTCGGAGCTGCACGATCTGCTCGCCCTGATCCGCGCGATCGACGGCGTGCTCGACATCAGCACGATCATCTACTCGACCGTGATCAAGGGGTTCTTCGTCTCGGAGTATCACGGCGGCATCACCCTCGACACGATCGACGAGGCCTTGATCGAGCGCCTCCAGGCCGACGGCCGCGAGAGCTTCCGCGCACTGGGCGACGCGGTGCGACTCTCACCCTCGGCCGTCGCGACCAGGGTGCAGCGACTGATCGACGCCGGAGTGATCAAGATCAGCGCGGTCGAAGCTCGCGGGCTCGCGCACCGGCAGCTGTCGATGGGAGTGGGCATGACGCTCGGCGACGACGACGAGGCCGTGATCGACGAGCTGCGACGCGGGCGCGGGGTGGACTTCGCCGCGCGGACGCTCGGCCGGTTCGACGCGGTGGCCACGTTGGTCGAGCCCTCCGCGGGCGCGCTGTATGCGAGCCTCGAGCGCCTGCGGGCGCTGCCGGGTGTCACGCGCATCGAGGCCTGGCTGCACCTCGCAGTGCTGAAGGAGGACTACGCCCGCACCCTCCGCCCGCTGCGGACGGACTGAGCTCGGCCTCTCGCGGGCGCTTCCGGTCGCGGTTCGTGCCGCCTTCCGGACGCTCAGGCGTCACCAAGTGCGACCGGAAGCGGGAGAGGCCGGTATATCCGTGCGGCGCGCCGTCACCGGGCGTTCACCGGGCACCGCCAGACTTCCAGCATGAGCGAACCCGAACCTCGCCAGGGCGTTCCCGAGCCCGTGGCGACCGCGAACAGCGGCGCCGTGGCCGTCGTCGGCCTGGATCTGCGCGGCGAGACGCCCGCACCGAAGAAGCAGGTCTACTCCTGGGCACTGTGGGACTGGGCGACGCAGCCCTTCAACACCGTCATCCTGACGTTCATCTTCACGGCGCTGTACCTGACGACCGACGCGTTCCTCCCCGCAGAACTCGCCGCCCTCGACCCGAAGAGCCAGGCGCATGAGGCCGCGATCGCCGATCTCACCTCGGGCCTCGGCCTCGGCTCCACCATCGCCGCCTTCGCCATCCTGCTCCTGGCCCCTGTCCTCGGTCAGCGTGCCGACGCCGCCGGTCGGCAGAAGCTCTGGCTCGGCATCGGCACGGGCGCGCTCATCCTGTGCATGTTCGGTCTCTGGTTCGTCGAGCCCACGCCCACGCTCTTCTGGCTCGGCGTCGCGCTGATCTCCGCCGGCTCCGTGTTCGGCGAGATCGCGGCGGTGAACTCGAACGCCATGCTCATCGGCATCGCGAACCCGAAGACGGTGGGCCGCATCTCCGGCCTCGGCTGGGGCTTCGGCTACCTCGGCGGCATCATCGCGCTCGTCATCGTGATCGTCTTCTACATGATGGACTGGTTCGGCCTCCCCTCCGACGGCGGCCTGCCGTTCCGCATCATCGCGGTCGGCTGCGCGATCTGGGCGATCGTGTTCAGCATCCCGATCTTCCTCAACGTGCCGGAACCGTCGCTCGGCCGCCCGGAGCGCAAGGTCGGCTTCTTCGCCTCTTACGGCCTGCTGGTGAAGGACGTCATCGGCCTCTACCGCTCCCCCGAGACGCGGCCGACGTTCTGGTTCCTGCTCGCGAGCGCCGTGTTCCGCGACGGCCTCGGCGGCGTCTTCGCGTTCGGCGCCGTGATCGGATCGACGGTCTTCCACTTCCAGTTCCTCGACATCGTGATCTTCGGCATCGCAGCCAACCTCATCGCGGGCGTCTCCACGATCATCGCCGGGCGGTTCGACGACCGGTTCGGCCCCAAGCGCATCATCCTGCTTTCGCTCGGCTCGATGGTCGTCGCGGGTCTCGGCGTCTTCTTCCTGCGCGACGGCGGCACCGTGGTCTTCTGGATCGGCGGCCTCATCCTCTGCGCCTTCGTCGGGCCCGCACAGGCCTCTGCCCGTTCCTTCCTCGCCAGGGTCACGCCGGCGGGACGCGAGGGCGAGATCTTCGGCCTGTACGCCACGACGGGTCGTGCTGCGAGCTGGATGGCCTCGGGCGCCTGGACGCTCCTGATCGTGCTGACGGCTCAGACGGCGTTCGGCATCCTGGGCATCGTGATCGTCCTGATCGCAGGCTTCCTGCTGCTGCTTCCGGTGAAGGCGCCGCGCTGACGCGGACACCCGCGCGGGCGGAGTAGCCTGACCGCGTGACCGTGATCCTCGCCTTCCTCGCCAACATCCTCGTCGCGGTGGCGAAGACCGCCGCCGCGATCATCACCTCCTCGGCGTCGATGGTCGCCGAGGCGGCGCACTCGTGGGCGGATGCCGGCAACGAGGTGTTCCTTCTCATCGCCGACCGACGCGGGGCGAAGACGAAGGATGCCCGGCATCCCCTCGGCTACGGACGCAATGCGTTCGTGTGGTCGCTGATCGCCGCGTTCGGGATCTTCACGGCCGGCTCGATCGTGTCGATCATGCACGGCATCCAGCAGCTTTCCGACACCGGCCCCGTCGAGAGTCCGATGGTGGCCTACGTCGTGCTGGGCGTCTCGTTCGTGCTCGAGGGCCTGTCGTTCACGCAGGCGATGGTGAAGTCCCGCCGCCTCGCGAAGGAGCGCGGGTCGTCGACCTGGGACTTCGTGCTGGAGACGAGCGACACCACGCTGCGTGCCGTGTTCGTCGAGGACTCCGCCGCGCTCATCGGCCTGGTGCTGGCGGGCAGTGCGATCTTCCTGCACCAGATCACCGGAGTCGCCGCCTGGGATGCCATCGGATCGATCCTCGTCGGTGTGCTGCTCGGCGTGGTCGCGGTCATCCTGATCCGACGGAACATCGCGTTCCTGGTGGGAGCATCCGCTGCCCCGGAGCTGCGGGCGCGGGTCGGCACCGCGCTGCTCGGCCTCGACCAGATCGAGCGCGTCACGTACCTGCACATCGAGTACGTGGGTCCGAACCGGCTGTTCATCGTGGCCGAGATCGACCTCTCCGGCGACGCGCGCGAGCACGACGTGGCCCGCCGGCTGCGGGAGCTCGAGCAGCGGATCGAAGAGCACGAAGCGGTCGAGACCGTGGTTCTGTCACTGTCGGTCGACGACGAGCCGTCGGTGAGGTTCGCCTCGACCTGACCGGTGATGCCTGACGGCCTCAGCGCTGCCAGTTGTCGGCGAGCTTGTTCAGCAGGCGGGCGAGCTCCACGCGCTCGTCGTCAGTGAAGGATGCGAGAGCGGTCGAGAGCATCTCACGCCGCTCCCCGCGCATGCCGCGGGCGAGCTTGCGCCCGTCGTCGGTGAGCGCGATGCGGGTGCGACGAGCGTCATCGGGGTCGGCCTCTCGGCGCACATAGCCGCGCTCGACCCCCTGCTGCACGAGCCGCGAAGCACGGGGCTGGTCGACGCCGATCGCCGCACCGAGATCGCTCACGCTGAGAGGTGCAGATGCCGCGGCCAGCGCCTCCAGCATCCGCATGCGGGCCGGCCCACCCATGCGGCCGGAGGGGTCGGCCATCCACGGGGGCATCCCCGGGTGACCGCGGTGGTGGTCGAAGTGGTCGTGCACATCGTCGCCGTCCGAACCTCCGTGCGGGCCACCGTGCGGGCCACCGTGTGGACCGCCGTGCCAGCCGTGCGGACCACCGTGGCCGCGCCCGCGTTCGCCGGCACCTCTACCGCCGGGTCCGCGCTCTCCCGGACGGCGGCCTCGGAGTCGGGACAGCGCCTGGGCGATGGCTTCGGCGGGATCCGGCCCTGCAGCATCCGGCTGGGCCGAATCCGGGGCGGCGTCGTTCGGTTCGGTGGTCACGGATCGATTTTACATGCGACTTGACATGCATTGCGACTTCATGTCACACTACATGTACATGCACTGTGACATACACATGCAACCTGACAACTACGTCACCCCCGACAAAAGGACTTCCCATGAACACCTCTGAATCACAGAACCCCGAGAACACCTCCCGCCCCTTCGGCTACTGGCTGAAGGCCGCCGACCGCCTCATGGCGGCCGAGTTCGCCACCGCCTTCGAGGGCGAGCACGCGAACCGTCGCGACTGGCGGATCCTCAACATCGTCGACGGCACCGCGCCGTCGCCCCGTCCGCTGAACGGCCACAAGCTGCACCGACTCGTCGAGCGCGGCTGGGTCGCCCCCGAGGGCGACGGCTGGGCGCTCACCGATGACGGCCGCGCCGCGAAGGATCGACTCGGCACCATCGTCGAGGAGATCCGCGCGAAGGTCGCCGACGCCGTGTCCCCCGAAGACATGGCAACGACGCTCGCCTCGCTCGAGAAGATCGCCCGCGCGTTCGGCTGGGACGAGGAGACCCCTCTTCCCCGCGGACGCCGGCACGGCTTCGGCGGCCCCCGCCACGGTCGCGGCTTCGGCCACGGCTTCGGGCGCCCCTTCGGACGCGGCTTCGGTCGCGGCTTCGACGGCGGACCCGAGCAGGGCTTCGATCACGGCCGGGAACACGGTTTCGACCGCGGACACGGCTTCGGCCCTGACGCAGACGCCGAGCACGGATGCCGCCACGGCGAGCCCGGCGCAGGTCACCGCGGTCACGGTCGCGGACACGGACACGGACACCCCGGACACGGCGACCACGGCCACCGCGGTCATGGTCCGCAGCGTGCGGAGCGGATCGCTCAGCACTCGTTCGAGCGCGGCTTCGATGCGGGCTTCGCTCGCGGTCGCGACGCCTGACCCCCGCAACACCCGCGAGACGCCTCACCCGATACTCGGGTGGGGCGTTTCGTGTTCTCCAGGCTCGAGAGTCAGAGATCCAGCAGCGCCACGGCCGACTCGCCCGCGCCGGCAGCACGCAGCCGGGCTCGCATCGCGGTGGCGGCGAGCGCGTAGGGCCGCGCGTCGTCCAGCAGCAGCGAGCGCGAGTTGGCCTCTTCATTCAGGGCAACCAGCTCGAACGCGAGCACCTCGGGATCGGCCTCGATCTCGCCGGCATCGACCGCGTGACGCAGCTGGGCTTCGACGTAGCCGTACCAGTCGACCAGCGCGGCCCGCACCGCATCGCTCACCGGACCTGACTTCGAGTCGACGTCGGCCGCGGTCGCGGCGAAGAAGCAGCCACCGGTGAAGACCCGGTCCTTCGAGTAGGTCAGCGAGTTGCGCAGGAGCGCGGCCAGGCGGCGCACCCCTCGCGGCTGCGCCCTGGCAGGTTCGACGATCCGCGCCGTGAAGATCTCGCGGGCTGCGGCGACCGTCGCCAGCTGCAGCCCCTCTTTGCTCTGGAAGAGCGTGGCGATGCTGCTCTTGCTTGATCCCGAGGCCTCGGCGAGCCGACCGATGGTCAGTCCGTCGAGCCCCTCGACCGACGCGAGGTCGGTCGCGCTCTGCAGCACGATGCGGCGCGAGGCATCGCCGCGGGCCCTTCGCCCGTCGAGAACTACGCTCTCCATCATTTCCCTAGTATACGAACGATCGTTCGCCTAGTATACGTATGATCGTTCGCATTGTTTCGGAGAAGGAGCTCACATGCCGTCCGTTCCCGTTCTGCTCGCCCGCAGCGCCCGCACCGTCGCCGCGGTCTCGCCGACACTTGCCGGCGACATCGCCTACCGACTCTTCTTCACCACGTCACCGCGGATGCCCGTGCGCGAAGCGGATGCCGCGACCCACGCCGACGCGCGCTGCGGACGGATCACCGTGCGCGGCCTTGAGGTCGCCACCTACGAATGGGGCAACGGACCGCGCACCGTGCTGCTCCTGCACGGCTGGCGCGGGCGCGCCTCGCAGTTCGCCACCCTCGTGCGCGAACTGCGCGCCGAGGGGGTCCGCGTGATCGCGTTCGACGCTCCCGCGCACGGCTCGTCGTCCGGGCGGAGCACCGACATCCGCGACTGGGTCGACGCCGCCGAGCAGCTGCAGGCGGAGCACGGGCCGTTCGAGGCCATCATCGGACACTCGTTCGGCGCATTGGCCGCGCTGAACGTGGCTCGTTCGACCGTTCCGACCACGGCGGTCGCCGCCATCGCCGGAGCCGCGGGCCCCGATGCCTTCCTCGCGCAGTTCGCCGAGGACCTCGGCCTCGACGCCGCGACGACCGCGCGTCTGTCCGAGCGGTTCCGCCGGCGACTGGGGGTGGACCGGGCCGCGGTGTCCGCCCGATACGACGCGGCACAGCATCCCCTCCCCGCCGACACCGCACTGCTCGTCGTGCATGACCGCGGTGACCGGCGGATGCCCGACCACGATTCGCTGCGTCTGCACGAAGCCCATGGCGCCCGCTCCCGTCTCGTGCGCACCGAGGGGCTGGGACACACGCGGGTGCTGTCGGCGGATGCGACACTCGACGCGGTCGTGGCGCTGACGACCGGCGGGCTCGAGGCGGTCGATGCGCTCGTGCGTCCGGCGCGCGTCGACGAAGCGACCGAGGTGATGTCGTCGACACCGGGCAGTGCAGACCTTCTCCCGGCCGCACCGCTGCCCGAGCGCTGAGCGCTGAGCGCACCGCGCTGATCCGCGCGACGTCAGATGCGGCGCGGCCCTGGTCCGTCTATGCCGAGCGCGTCCTCGGGGTTGAGCAGACGACACGCCTTGAGCGACAGGCAGCCGCACCCGATGCATCCGGTCAGCTCGCGTCGCAGGTGCTCGAGCTGCGTGCGGCGGAGGTCGAGTTGCGCGCGCCACAGCTTCGCCACTCGCTGCCAGTCCCGTTGCGAAGGCGGTTCGTCCACCGGGAGGCTCTGGAACACCTCGTGCACGTCGGTGAGGGGGATGCCGAGACGCTTCGCGACGACGATCAGCGAGATGCGCCGCAGCATGTGCCGGCGGTAGCGACGCTGATTGCCCGCGGTCCGGGTCGACACGATGAGACCGAGCTGCTCGTAGAAATGCAGCGCGGTCGCGGGCACGCCGGAGCGCTGGACGACCTCGCCGATCGCCAGCAGGTCGTCGGGTTCCAAAGACATCATCGCCTCCTCTTGACCTCGAGTTTACTCGAGGTATTAGCGTGACGATCGGTCGCCGACGGACGGCGCCGCCGGGTGGATCACCGCCCGCGCCGACGCCACGAAGGGCACCCGATGACCCAGACACCGCCCCGCATCCACCCCGCAGGGAGCTGGCGCGAACTGCTCGGCAGTCGCTACGCCCCGATCGCCTCGGTGCTGGCCGGCGGCGTGCTCCTCGAGGCGAGCAACGTGTACCTCACCACCAGCCTGCTCCCCACGATCGTCGACGACATCGGTGGAGCGGAGTTCTACGCCTGGACGATGATGGTCTTCCTCCTCGCCTCCGTCGTCAGCTCGATGATGGTGAGCCGGATCCTGACGCAGCGGGGAGCCGTGCAGGCCTACCTGCTGGCGCTCGGCCTATTCGCGCTCGGCTCCCTGCTGTGCGCCGCGAGCCCGTGGATGTGGGCGCTGCTCGCCGGACGCGCCGTGCAGGGCCTCGGGGGCGGACTGCTCGCCGGACTCGGCTACGCCCTGATCCAGCGCGCCCTTCCCGAGCGCCTCTGGGCGCGCGGAGCCGCACTGGTCTCGGCGATGTGGGGTGTCGGCAACATCGTGGGTCCGGTGGTGGGCGGCATCTTCGCGCAGCTGGACGCCTGGCGGGTGACCTTCGTCGGGCTGGCCGTGGTCTCCGCCCTGATCGGCATCGTCGTCGTGCGCTCCCTGCCGCGCACCGCTCGAAGCCGATCCAGCGAGTCCGTTCCGTGGGGATCCCTTGTCCTCCTCTCCGGCGGAGTCGCCGCGGTCGGCCTCGCCGGCGTCGTCCCCAGTGGCCTCGGCACCGGAATCGCCATCGTGGTCGGCGTCGTGCTGGGCGGGTGGTTCCTGCGTCATGAGCGTCGGGGCCGTACGGGGGTCCTCCCGCGGATCACCTTCGCCGCCGGATCATCCCTCGGCTGGGTGTACCTCACGGTCGCCGTCCGGGCGTTCGCGATCGGCACCGAGGCGTTCATCCCCCTCTTCGGGCAGGAGATCGGCGGATTGATGCCGTTCGTCGCCGGGCTGCTCGGCGCGGCCCTGTCACTCGGGTGGTCGATCACGCAGGTGTTCACGGCCAACGCCACCGGCATCCGGTCGCGCCGCGTGCTCATCACGATCGGCCCTCTCGTCATCGCCTCCGGGCTGGCCGCCTACGGCCTGCTGCAGCACGAGGCACCCTCGACCCTCGTGATCGCACTCTGGTTCGCCACGCTGTTCCTCGCCGGCGCCGGCATCGGCCTGGGGTTCCCGCACCTGACCGTCGCCGCGCTCGGCAGCACTCCCGGCGAGGAGGAAGGCGCCAAGGCGGCAGCGGCCGTCAACACCGTCTTCATCATCGCGAGCGCCTTCAGCTCGGCCATGGCCGGGGTGCTCGTAAACCTCGCCCTGCCCGACGTCGTCGACGCCGCCCGGCTGCTCATGCTCGTGTTCGCGGGCGTCACGGTTCTCGGCACCTTCATCGCCCGCGGGGCGAGCTGGGGCATCGGACGCGCGGACGCCGACACCGACACCGACACCGACACCGACACCAACTGATCGAAAGGCGCCACGAACATGGACACGAACATCAGCACGAACACTCCCGTCACCGTCATCGGCCTCGGGGAGATGGGAACGGCGATAGCCGCGGCGCTCATCGAGCGCGGCCACCGCACGACGGTGTGGAACCGCACCGCGAGCAGAGCCGCACCACTGGTCGCGGTCGGTGCCGAGGTCGCTCCTACCGCGACGGCCGCAGTGTCCGCAAGCCCCCTCATCGTCGTGTGCCTGCTCGACGGTGCCGCCGTGGATGCCGTGCTCGGAACGATCGACGCGGACGTGCGCGGCAAGGTCGTGGTGAACGTCACCAGCGGCTCGCCTGCCGCAGCCCGACGCACCGCGGCGTGGGCGACGGCGCACGGCGCGAAGTACGTCGACGGAGGGATCATGGGAGACGTGTCACGCGTCGGCACGCCCGATGTCCTGTTCTCCTTCAGCGGCGACCGCGACGGCTATGAGGCGCACCGCGCCGTGCTGGAAGGACTCGGCACCATCGCGTACTACGGAGAAGACCCCGGATTCGCCGCCGTCGAGTTCCTCTCCCAGGTCGCGGTCGGGTATGAATTCCTCCTCGGTCTGCTGCACACGTTCGCGCTGGTGAAGGCCGAAGGCGCCGACGTCGCCGCCTTCGCCGACCGCGTGGCGGGTTCGATCGGAGGCTATGTGCCGCTGGTGAGGAGCTTCGGTGCCGCCGTGTCGACCGGAGAGTACGGACCGGACCTGGGACCGCTGAGCGTGCAGGCGGCGCTGATGGACGACCTGATCAGCCATCGCGAATCGCTCGACATCGACACCCTGCGCATGCGGGAGGTCAAGCGGCTGATGGATCGGCGGATCTCCGACGGCCACGGCGACCAGGGATTCTCCAGCCTGTTCGAGCTGCTGGGCGAATCACGACCAGACCGACGAGCTGGAGACAGCGCGATCCCCTTCGGCCCTCAGCTCATCGGTCAGACGGAGAAGGCACTGAACGCGCTTCTTCAGACCGTCCTCTCCGGCCGTGACCTCACGGAACGCGAGTGGGTGTCGCTGCGACTCGCCACGCAGCTCGACGAAGGCGGCGACCTCGACACCTTCGTCGCCGGCCGCCTCCACGATCCGGATGTCGGGCTGCTCCTCGCGTCGCTGCGGGATCGCGGACTCATCGCCGGCTCCGGTCTCACCGCCGAGGGCACGACCCTGGTCGCGGAGATCGGACAGGAGATCGCCGATCTCACCGGCGCGATCTGGAAGGGCCTCGACGAGCAAGAGACCGAAGCCGCGACACGAGTCCTGAACCGGGTCCTGGACGAAGCCCGGCTGCTCCTGCGCCGATCGACCGCCTGACCCCGGCCGCAGCGGAGGATTCGCCGTCGGACGTAGGCTGGATCGGTGGCGGATTCCCGGGGAAGAGTGTGGACCGGCGTCCTGCGCGTCGAGCCGCACCGCGGCGATCACAGGGTGGCGCTGCGAGCAGCGATCAGCGTGGCGGTGCCGCTCCTCGTGCTGTGGATGCTGGGGCGCCTCGACCTGAGCATCTATGCGAGTTTCGGCGCCTTCGCCGCGCTCTACGGGCGTCACGACGTGTTCCGCGATCGCATCCGGATGCAGGCGAGCGCCGGAGGGGTCATCCTCGCCTCGATGCTCGTCGGCACGGCCCTCTCGGTCGTCTCCGCTCCCGCCGCGATCAGCATCATCGTCGTCGCGGTCATCGCCTCCGCGGTCACCCTGCTCGCCTACACGATGCGCTGGCATCCACCGGGCCCACTGTTCCCGGTCTTCGCTGTCGGTGCGTGCGCGACCATCCCGGCGACCGCCGCCTCGTTCGGCGACGTGCTCCTGGTCGGCGGTCCGAGCGTGATCTTCGGGCTGGCCATCACCGCGCTCATCGGGATCTTCACGCGCAGCACCGACGACGTGCCGCCGAGGAGCCTGCAGCCCGTGGGGCCGATCGCGTGGGAGATGGCGGTCTCGGTGGGCATCGCGATCGTGGGCGCCGGCTTCGCGGGCCTGCTGATCATGGATTCGCACTGGTACTGGGCGGCCGTCGGTGCGGTCGCCGCCGTCAGCGGGCCGCAGCTCAACGCCCGCGTGATCCGCGGCATCCAGCGACTGGTCGGAACTCTGCTCGGCGTGCTCGTCGCCGCAGGCATCCTCGCGATCGATCTGCCACCACTCGCCGTCATCGCCCTGGTGGTTTTGCTGCAGGCCGCCGCCGAGCTGTTCGTCGGCCGCAACTACGGCATCGCGATGGTGTTCATCACCCCGCTCGCCCTGCTCATGGTGCACCTCGCCGCACCCACGCCCGTCGACATGCTCCTACAGGACCGTGCGATCGAGACCGTGATCGGCGTGGCCATCGGCACTCTCGTCGCCGTCGCATCGGCCGCACTCCGGCGTCGACAGGTCACGAAAGGCGCCTGACCTCAGGCGGCGCAGTCAGAGCGTCGGCGCGAAAGCGATCACTGCCGCGGCGGATTCAGCGCCGGCGAACGGGAAGGTCGTGGTGTTCAGCAGGTACACGCCGACGACGATCGCCGCGACGAGAAGCAGGAACAGGAACGCGAAGATCACGATGGTGAGCACGCGGTAGCCCCCGGACGTCGGCACCTCGGGCGCGACCGACGGCAGCGCCCAGTCGTCTGCCACGGCTGCGGGCGGCTCGCCCTCGAGGATGGCAGGGGTCGGGCGCACCCGGTCGGAACCGCGGCGCGTCGAGGGAGGAGGCGGCGGGATCACCGCGTCGGCGGGCGGGATCTCCGACGGCGGCGGAGTCAGCAGACCTTCCGGAATCGGGATCTCGGGCGGAGGAGGCGGGATCACGACGTCGGCGGGCGGAATCACCGGCGCATCCGGGATCACGGTCTCGTCGGGGATCACGGTCTCGTCGGGGACCACGGTCTCCTCGGGGACGACCGGCTCCTGCGGGGACGTGCCGCTGACATCGCTCACCTCAGCCTCCGACTGCTCCGACATCGGTGGTGCCGACGTCTGTTCGATGGAAGTTCTGGAACGACCGGGAGGCCGTCGGTCCGCGCTGCCCCTGGTACCGGTTCCCGTAAGGGCCGGAGCCATAGGGGTTCTCCGCCGGCGAGCTGAGGCGGAAGAAGCAGAGCTGTCCGATCTTCATCCCCGGCCACAGCTTGATGGGCAGGGTCGCGACGTTCGCCAGCTCGAGCGTCACGTGCCCGGTGAAGCCCGGGTCGATGAACCCCGCCGTCGAGTGGGTGATGAGCCCGAGGCGTCCGAGCGACGACTTGCCCTCGAGGCGCGCGGCGACATCGTCGGGGAGTGTGACCTGCTCGAACGTCGCCCCCAAGGCGAACTCGCCGGGGTGCAGGATGAACGGCTCGTCGGGGTCGACCTCGATCAGGCGGGTGAGCTCGGGCTGGTCGACCGACGGATCGATGAAGGGGTACTTGTGGTTGTCGAAGAGACGGAAGTACCGATCCAGGCGCACGTCGATGCTCGACGGCTGGATCATCCCCTCTTCGCGCGGTTCGAGGCCGATGCGGCCGGATGCGAGTTCTGCCTTGATGTCGCGGTCGCTGAGAAGCACGGGTTCAGCCTAGTTGCCGTGCCGGCTCTTAGCCGCTCCTGCTTTGGCCATCGGGGGTGAGGCAGGTAGGCTGGCGTTCGCCTGCTCCTCGGATGCAGGTACGGGGCTGTAGTTCAATGGCAGAACTTCTGCTTCCCAAGCAGATAGCGCGGGTTCGATTCCCGTCAGCCCCTCCACGAAACCCCCGGACTCCCCGGGGGTTTTCTCGTCGGCGGGTCCGCTTCGTCGCACAACTTCCCCTCCCATCCGAATCGCCATCGGTTCCGAACAAGCGCTGATGGGCGGTTTTCGTGCGCCCTCCGCACCGCCCGCGCGACTGAGAGAAGCCTCCGATGATCGAATCGTCGACCCCACCGCTCGCCGCCCTCGACGACTACGGCAACGTCACCGACCTGCTCGTTGCGCGCGCCGCCGCGGCCCCGGATCACGTCGCCTTCGAGGTCGAGACCACGCAGGCCGGCGCGTGGAGGCCGATCACGACGCGTGCTTTCGAAGCCGAAGTGCGCGCCCTGGCGAAGGGGTTCATCGCCCGGGGGATCCAGGCCGGTGACCCGATCGCGATCATGGCGCCCACGCGCTACGAATGGGCTGTGGCCGACCTCGCTGCCTGGTTCGCCGGGGCTGTCGTCGTGCCGATCTACGACACTTCTTCCCCCTCGCAGGTGAAGGCCATCGTCGCGGATGCCGGTGTGCGGCTGGCCATCGGCGGCAGCGCGGAGCACGCACAGCTCCTGCAGGACGCACTCACGCAGTCGAACGGCTCCACGCTCGGGGCCTGGACGATGGATGCCGGAACGCCCGCTACTGCGCCGTCCGGCACCCTCGTCGATCTGGTCGCGGGCGGCATCGACGTCACCGACGAAGAGCTCGAGGCCCGCAGGACGACCGCCACTCAGGACGACCCTGCGACCATCGTCTACACCTCGGGCACCACCGGTGAGCCGAAGGGGGTCGTCCTCACCCATCGGAACTTCCTCGGTCAGGTGTTGAACATCGCCGCGGCGTACCACGAGATCGTGAACGAAGACGGCAACACTGTCATCTTCCTCCCCCTCGCCCACGTGCTGGCACGCGGCCTTCAGCTGATCTGCCTCGCCAGCGGCATGCGCATCGCGCACCTGTCCGACTCCTCGACGGTCGTCGCCACCCTCGACACGCTGCGCCCTACGTTCCTGGTCGTCGTGCCACGGGTGCTGCAGAAGATCCAGGCGGCCGCCGCGACCAAAGCCTCAGACAAGGGCCTCGCAGCGGTCTGGGCGAAGGCCCATTCGACGGCCATCGCGTGGGGCCGCCGTGCCGAGCGGATCGACGCCGGCAGACGCATCGCGAGCACCCACGGCCTCCGCCTGCGCCACCGCCTCTTCGACGCCCTCTTCTACCGGCGCCTGCGTACCGTGATGGGCGGGCGGGTCGGATACATCCTGTCGGGCGGAGCAGCCCTCGACACCGACCTCTCGCTCTTCTTCCGCGGCATCGGGGTTCCCGTCATCGAAGGCTACGGACTGACCGAGACGACGGCGCCGCTCACCGGCAACCTCCCTGGCCGCATCGCCTCGGGTAGCGTCGGCGCACCCCTGCCAGGGCTCACGGTCCGCATCAGCGACGAGGGCGAAGTGCTCGCCCGCGGCATCGGGGTCTTCGGCGGCTATCGCAATCCGATGCATGACGAGGGCGCCTTCGTCGACGGCTTCTTCCGCACCGGCGATCTCGGGCGGCTCGACGAGCAGGGCAGGCTGATCCTCGAAGGCCGAATCAAAGACGTGATCGTGACCTCGAACGGCAAGACGATCGTGCCGACCCGCTGGGAGAGCGCCGTCGAAGCGAATCCGCTCGTCTCGCATGCGGTGATGGTCGGCGAGGGAAAGCCGTACCTCTCGGCGCTGCTCGTCCTCGACCCGGAACAGGCCCGGGTGTGGGCAGACGCCGAAGGCATCAGCATCCCTTCTCCTGCACAGTCCGACATCCGTGCGGTGAACGACCCGACGCTGCGCACTCACCTGCAGCGCGCCGTCGACGCCGCCAACGCGCTCGTGGCACGCAGCGAGCAGGTCCGCCGGTTCAGCGTGGTCTTCGCCGACCTCGACGATCGCGGTCTCGTCACCCCGACCATGAAGCTCAAGCGGAGCGTCGTGCTAGACCGCGCAGCCGTCACCGTCGAAGACCTCTACCTCTGAGAAAGCAGAAAGCGCACCATGTCCTCCCCCACGCCCACCCGCCCCAATTCCTCGCGCCACAAGTCCTCGCGCTCCTCGCTCATCGCGATCCTCGCCGCGCTCGTCGTCGGCGCGCTCGTCGCGGTCGCCGGCAGCCAGAACAGCGCGACGCTCGGCGGCATCCCCCTGTTCGCCCTGGCCGTCGCCGCGGCCTTCGCGATCCAGGTGATCGCGTTCATTCCGGCGATGCTCTTGAAGACAGAGCGGTTCTTCGATCTCACCGGCAGCCTCACCTTCTTCGTGATCTCTGCGGCACTCGTCCTGCTGGCGCCCATGCCCGATGCCCGAAGCTGGATCCTCGCGGCGATGGTGATGCTGTGGGCCGCCCGCCTCGGATCGTTTCTGGCCGTACGCGTGCACAAGGCGGGCTCGGACGGCCGGTTCGACGCCATCAAGGGCTCCCCTCTGCGCTTCCTGCAGGTGTGGGTGATCCAGGGCGCATGGGTGTCACTGACGGCGGCCGCGGCATGGATCGCGATCAGCACGGATGCCGCAGCCCGAGCTCCCATCGGATGGCTGACCATCGTCGGAATCATCGTGTGGAGCCTCGGCATGATGATCGAGATCGTCGCCGACGCGCAGAAGTCGGCGTTCCGCGCAGATCCGCGAAACCGGGACGAGTTCATCCGCACCGGGCTGTGGTCGCGGTCACGCCACCCGAACTACTTCGGCGAGATCGTGATCTGGGTGGGCGTGTTCCTCACCGCCGCTCCGGTGCTCGTCGGATGGCAGTGGGTCGCGCTGCTCTCCCCGGCGTTCGTGATCCTGCTGCTGACGCGGGTCAGCGGCATCCCGCTGCTGGAAGCGCGCGCCGAGACGAAGTGGGGCGATCGGGCCGACTACGTCACGTACCGCGAAAGCACGCCGACGCTGATCCCGAAGCTCACCCGGTCCACGGCTCGTGTGGCCGCCGGGTAGACGGCGCTCTCAGCTCGGGAGTGCTGGCCGCCTGGAAAGCGTGGCGTCAGCGACGGCTACGCGGTGTCAGCGACGGCTACGCGTCGTCCAGGGCCTGGATCCCTTGCAGGAAGACATGCGGGTCGACGTCGGCTCCGGTGAGCGCGCGGGTGACGATGTACGCCTGACCGATACTCGCCATGACCGTCGCCTTGCGCCCGGCCAGCTCGACTGCTTCTTCCTCTGTGTCCGTCGCGGCTCGCGCCCACGGCAGCACCGCGGCGGTGAACCCACCGCGGAGTCTTTCCAGGGTCTCGCGCACGACCGTACCGAGCTCGGGATCAACCGTCGCCTCGCCCCACAGCTGCACGATGACGCTCGTCGGCGTGTCATCCTCGCTGATCCCCGAGAGCACGAAGGCCAGGGTCTCCGAAGGGGCGATCTCACCGCGTCGAGCCGCGAGGTCCCCGAGCGCGATGATCTTCGCCCCCACGACTTCGCCGGCGACGTAGCGGGCGATGTCGGCCTTGCCTGCGAAATTCGAGTAGATCGATCCTGCCGATGCGCCGGACTCCGCGATGATGTCGGCCATCGTCGTGCGGGCGACGCCGTGCCGCTGCAGACACGACATCGCAGCGCGAGCGATCTCCCCACGCTTCGCTGAGCGATACTCCTCGGTCACTTTCGGCACGCCTCCATCCTGTCACGCCTGCGGGTAAAACAGAATGATTGTTCTGTATGATGGCGATGCTTCACCACGCTCATCACCTCAGGAGAACCCGTGACCGTTCCATCCGCAGCATCTGCTCCGATTCGACGCACCAAGTGGGCGCTGGCCGTCGCACTCGGCGCGATCGGCGCCGTCATCGTCACCCTCGTCGTCCTCGCGTTCGTCTGGCCGGTGGCGACCTCTGACCCACGCGACCTTCCGATCGCGGTGAGCGGCCCCTCGCCTCAGATCGATGCACTGGAGTCCACGCTCGACGACAAGACAGACGGCCTGTTCACCTTCACCGAGGTCGACGGACGCGACGAGGCTGTCGATGCGATCGAGGCCCGCGACGTCTACGGCGCGATCCTGCTCTCCGACGCCCCCGAGGTCCTCACCGCGACCGCCGCCAACGCTTCGGTGGCCTCTCAGATGACCGCGCTCGCTGCCGCGCTCCAGGCGCAGCTCGGGGCGCAGGTCACTGCAGCGGGCGGCGACGGCTCGCAAGTCGTCGTGACCGTGACAGACGTCGTGCCACTGGCCGATGATGACCCGAGTGGGGCGGGCCTCTCGGTCGCGGCCTTCCCGCTCGTGCTCGGAGGCATCCTGGGCGGAGTCCTCGTGTCATTGCTCGTGGTCGGCAGCTGGCGACGGATCACAGCCCTCGTGGTCTATGCCGTCGCTGCCGGATTCGCGGTCACCTGGGCGCTCCAGGGCCTCTTCGGCATCCTTCAAGGGCCGTTCCTGCTGAACGTGGGCGCCGTCGCCCTCGCCATGTTCGCGACCGCATCGCTCATCGTCGGCCTGCACGCTCTGATCAGCACCCCGGGTATCGGCATCGGCGCTGTGCTGACGATGCTCATCGGCAACCCGGTCTCGGCAGCGACCCTCCCCCACCAGTTCCTCGCCGGGCCATGGGGCGACATCGGCCAGGCATTCGTGCCCGGCGCTTCGGCGACGCTGATCCGCGACCTCAGCTACTTCCCGAAGGCGGATGCCACGTCGCTGTGGTTGACGCTCGGCGCCTGGGCCGTCGCCGGGCTCCTCTTCACGCTGCTCGGGCACTTCCGCAATCGCCAGCCGATGCGACTCCCCGAGGCCGAACTCGAACCGCTGCGGTCGCAGGCCCTTCCGAGTCGCTGAACAGAATCCGGTTCTTCGTCTCCCCGCACACATCCGGCACCGACACTCGGTGCCCACCGACATGACTTCGCACGCGGAGCACGAGAGCCTGGAGGCGAAGCGGCGTTCCTGTCGCCAGAACACGCCAGCCACCAGAAAAGGGAGTCTTCATGTCGAGCGAAACCCTGGCCGTCCCTCTCGTCGACCTGCTCGACGCCTTCTTCGGTCAGTACACGGCGGCAGGCCAGTCCCGCGGGCTCGTGTACGGACTCGTCGGGCCCGACGGCCTCGAGCACAGCCGCGGGTTCGGCATCGCCGATGATGATGGCGGCGCGCCAGATGCCGACACGGTGTTCCCCATCGCCTCGATGACGAAGAGCTTCGTCGCGCTCGGCGCGCTGCTCGCGCGCGACCGGGGGCTCCTCGACATCGAGGCGCCGATCACCGACTTCTACCCGGAATGGCACGGCACCGTGGGCGATGAGCCCGCGGTCACGCCGACCATTCGCCAGCTGCTGAGCATGGGCGGCGGCCTCACCGAGGACAACTCCTGGGTCGACCCGTTCCTCGGCCTGTCCGAGTCGGAGCTCGTCGAACGGATCAGACCCGGCTTCAACTACAGCAACCACCCCGGGACCGTCTTCGAGTACTCGAACATCGGCTTCACGATGGCCGGTCTCGCAGTGGGCAAGGCGGTCGGTCGGCGTGTGGAGGACTGGGTCACCGACGAGATCCTGCGACCCCTCGGCATGAACAGCACCTGGTTCGACAACCGTGCTCCGGCCGGCGGGTTCCACCGAGCCGTCGGCTACTCGCTGAACACCGATGGCGAATGGGTGGGGTTCCCGCCCGAGGTCTCCGACGCGATGGCAGCCGCCGGCGGCATGCAGTCGACGATCAACGACCTGAGCATCTGGGTCAGGTTCCTCGCAGCCTCGACACTGCCCGGCAGCGACGACACCGTCGTCAGCCGGGCCTCGCGGCGTGAGCTGCAGCGCATCCATCAGGTCGACATCCCCTCGCTGCAGGCACGCCCCGATGGCACCTGGAAGTTCGTCACCGGCGGCTACGCACTCGGCCTCTTCGTGCGCGAAGACCTCCACCGCGGGCGGATCGTCACGCACAGCGGCGGCCTGCCCGGATTCATCCTCAACATGGTGTGGCATGCCGGATCAGGGAAAGGAGTGCTCGTATTCACCAACAGCCACCGCGGCAACCCGGTCGGCTTGTCGGAAGATGCCCTGTTCCGCGCGCTCTCCTACGACGACACCCCGGCGCGCGTGGTGCGGCTGTGGCCGGAGACACGCGAGCTGATGTCTGCCGCAGACCAGCTGATCCGCTCCTGGGACGAAGACGCCGCTGCCGCCGTCTTCGCCGACAACATCGACTTCGACCGTCCTCTGGCCTGGCGTCGAGCCGCGATCGACGATCTCATCACCCAGGTAGGTCCGCTGCTGCCCCGTTCCGGCGCACCGGAGATCGCGTCATCGGCGACGGCCGCCGACGTCACCTGGTCGATCCCCGCCGAACGCGGCGAGCTGATCTGCATGATCCACCTCACCCCGGTGCGACCGGCTCAGGTGCAGGAGTTCGAAGTGCTCGCCGTCGACCACAGCGTGCCGCGCGGGGCCCGCCCGACCGACATCTCCGCCCGACGCCGCGCGTATGTCAGACCGACGGTGAGCTCGCTGCCGAACACACACGTGGTGTGAGCTCGAGCCCGTTCTCGTCGCCGCGCGTCAGCGCGTCGGATCGAACCGGCGGGCCGCGTGGGTCGCTGCGACGAGCGCGCGCAGCCCCTCCAGGTCGTCAGCAGCCGCGCCCAGGGCACGCGCCTGCACGAGCACATTGCCGAGAGCGGTCGCCTCGACGGGTCCGGCCAGCACGGGGAGTCCTGAACGATCGGCGGTGGCCTGGCAGAGCAGTGCGTTGAGTGATCCTCCCCCGACGAGGTGGATCACATCGACCTCACGCCCCGCCAGGGCGGAAGCCGTACGGACGGTCTCGGCGAAGGCCGCGGCGATGCTTTCCACGATGCTCCGCGCGAACGCCGCGCGGCTCGTCGAAGCGGCCACTCCAGACGCCTCGATCAACGCGGCGATGCGGGTGGGCATATCGCCGGGCGCACCCAGCGAAGGGTCGTTGGCATCGAACAGCGGCACCTCCTCCGAGACGGCGGATGCCTCGGCGAGCAGCGTCGGCAGGTCGATGCGCGTACCGTCCTCCGCCTCCCACGCCCGCACGCTCTCGCTCAGCAGCCACAAGCCGGTGACGTTGTGCAGGAAGCGGTAGCGACCGTCAACCCCGAGTTCGTGCGTGAAGTTCGCCTCGCGCGCAGCATCCGTCAGCACCGGCCTGCTCAGCTCCAGTCCGACGAGGCCCCATGTGCCGCACGAGATGTATGCGGCGGAGGGCGCCGTCATGGGCACGGCGACCACCGCGGAGGCGGTATCGTGCGAACCGACCGCGATCACGGGGAGATCCTTGCCTATCCGCTCCGCCAGCTCGGGGCGGAGCGACCCGATCACGGCGCCGGGGTCGATCAACGGCGGCAGGATGCGCGGCGGGATGCCGATCCGCGTCGCCAGATCCGTGTCCCACTCACCGTCTTCCACTCCGAGCAACCCGGTCGTCGAGGCGTTCGTGCGCTCGGCGACGCGGACCCCGGTGAGCAGGAACGCGATCAGGTCGGGAATGAGGAGCGCGGTGTCGGCATCCGCGATGCGCCCGTCGATCCGGTACTGGTACAGCGTGTTGAAGGGCAGGAACTGCAGCCCGTTGCAGGCGTAGAGCTCCGAGAACGGAACGAGGTCGTGCACCTCGGCGACGCCCCGCGCCGTGCGGGAGTCGCGGTAGTGGAACGGTTCGGCGAGCAGAACGCCGTCTGCGAGCAGGCCGTAGTCGACGGCCCAGGAGTCAATCCCGATGCTCTCGATCGCCGGCTCTCGCCGCACCGCCTCCGCCAATCCGTCGACGACGTGCTCGTACAGCGCAGAGAAGTCCCAGTGCAGTCCGTCCTGACGCTCGACGGGGCCGTTCGGGAAGCGCGACACGAGTTCGAGCTCGAGCCGCCCCTCCCCGATCCGCCCGATCATCACGCGGCCGCTGGTCGCCCCGAGATCGACGGCCGCGACCGCGCGCACGCTCATCGCAGGAACGCCGCGGCGACGCCGGAGTCGACCGGGATGTGCAGGCCGGTGGTACGGCTGAGCTCAGGACCGGTCAGCACGTAGACGGCGTCCGCGACGTTCTCGGGGACGACCTCGCGCTTGAGGATCGTGCGGTTCGCGTAGTACTGGCCGAGGTCTTCTTCGGCGACGCCGTAAGTCGCCGCACGGTTCGCGCCCCAGCCCGAGGCGAAGATGCCGGAGCCGCGGACCACGCCGTCGGGGTTGATGCCGTTCACACGGATACCGTACTCGCCGAGCTCGACCGCGAGCAGTCGCACCTGGTGGGCCTGGTCTGCCTTGGTGGCGGAGTAGGCGATGTTGTTGGGGCCTGCGAAGACCGAATTCTTCGACGAGATGTAGATGATGTCGCCGCCGAGCTTCTGGTCGATGAGCACGCGGGCCGCGGCCTTGGAGACGAGGAACGATCCCTTGGCCATCACATCGTGCTGCAGATCCCAGTCCTTCTCCGTGGTCTCCAGCAGGGGCTTCGACAGCGAGAGCCCGGCGTTATTGACGACGAGGTCGACGCCGCCGAACGCGAGCACCGCTTCGTTCAGGGCGGACTGGACGGCGTCGGCATCGGCCACGTTGGCGGCGATCCCGATCGCGACATCGGTGTTGCCGAGCTCAGCGGCTGCGGCCTGGGCCTTCTGGAGGTCGAGGTCGGCGACCACCACGCAGGCACCCTCGGCGGCGAGACGGGTGGCGATGGCCTTGCCGATGCCGGATGCGGCGCCGGTGACGAAGGCGATGCGGCCCTGGTGCGACTTCGGCTTGGGCATCCGCTGCAGCTTGGCCTCCTCCAGCGCCCAGTACTCGATGTTGAACTTCTCGGCATCCGAGATCGGCGAATAGGTCGACAGGGCCTCGGCGCCGCGCATCACGTTGATCGCGTTCACGTAGAACTCGCCGGCGACGCGGGCGGTCTGCTTGTTCGCGCCGTAGGAGAACATGCCGACTCCGGGGATCAGCACGATGAGCGGGTCGGCGCCGCGGATCGCGGGCGACTCGGCCGTCGCGTGCACGTCGTAGTAGGCCTGATAGTCGGCGCGGTACTGCTCGTGAAGCTCGTGCAGACGCGCGATCTGCTCCTCGGCGGATGCCGAGGCCGGCAGGTCGAGGATGAGCGGCTTGACCTTGGTGCGCAGGAAGTGGTCGGGGCAGCTGGTGCCGAGGGCGGCGAGCGCCGGCGCCTGTTCCGAGGCAAGGAAGTCGAGGACCACGTCGGCGTCGGTGAAGTGTCCGACCATCGGCTTGTCGGTCGAGGCGATGCCGCGGATGGTGCCGGCGAGGGCCGCCGCGCGCTCACGGCGCTCGGTCGGGGTGAGCGCCTCGAAGCCCGGGCGGGTGCCGCCGAACGGCTGAGCCTTGCCGTGCTCGGCGATGTATGCAGCTGCGGTGTCGATGATCCAGAGGGAGTTCGCCTCGACCTCCTCAGAAGAGTCGGCCCACGCGGTGATGCCGTGTCCGCCGAGGATGCAGCCGATCGCCTGCGGGTGCTGCTTCTTGATCTCGGCGATGTCGAGTCCGAGCTGGAAGCCCGGGCGACGCCACGGTACCCAGACGACCTTCTCGCCGAAGATCTTCGCGGTCAGCGCTTCGCCGTCGGCCGCGGTGGCGATCGCGATGCCGGAGTCGGGGTGCAGGTGGTCGACGTGCGCGGCGTCGACCAGGCCGTGCATCGCGGTGTCGATCGACGGGGCGGCGCCGCCCTTGCCGTGCAGGCAGTAGTCGAACGCGGCGACCATCTCGTCTTCGCGGTCGAGGCCGGGGTAGACGTCGACGAGTGCGCGCATGCGGTCGAGGCGCAGCACGGCGAGGCCGCGCTCCTCGAGGGTGCCGAGGTCGCCGCCCGAGCCCTTGACCCACATCAGCTCGACGGGCTGGCCGGTCACGGGGTCGGTCTCGGCGCCTTTGGCGGAGGTGTTCCCCCCGGCGTAGTTGGTGTTCTTCGGGTCGGCGCCGAGGCGGTTCGACCGGGCGATGAGGGCGGCGGCGGTGGCGTTGGTCATGACTCTCCAAGACTGGGGCGGCGCACGCGACCAGGTGCATCGGTGCTGTTACTTCATGTGAAAGATAACACGAACCAACGTCAAGGAGGAAGGAGTAAAAGGCGTCAGAGGATGTCGGCGGTCTCCCGGAAGGAATCCAGCCGCTCGTCGCCGGGATCGAGCTCGGTGATCAGCACCGAGATCTCCTCGCGTTCGAGCGCTCGGGCCACGGATCGGCGCCCGAGCTTGCTGGAGTCGACGCACACCACCGTGGTGCCGGCATTCGCGGCCATGGCCTGCTTCAGCTCGGCCTCCTCCACCGAGACCTCGGAGGTGCCGTCGGTGCCGTCGAGGGCATCAGCCGAGGAGAAGAAGATGTCGAAGTACACCGATCGCATGCTCCGGCGGGCGATCGGGCCGACGAGGCTGCCCGTCGTCGGTTCGGCGGTGCCACCGGAGATCACGGCCGTCACCCCATCGAGCGGATGCAGCACCTGGAACGACTCGAACGAGTTCGTGTATGCCGTGAGCCCGCGGCGCGGCCCGATCGTCGAGGCGAGCATGTTGACCGTCGATGAGGCATCGAGCGCGATGCTGCCCTGATCGGGAACGAGCCGCAGCGCCTTCTCGGCGATCGTCCGCTTCGCGCTCGCCCTGATCGCCCGACGCGCATCGAACGGACGTGCACGCGGCGCTGCCGTCGCTCCCCCGCGCACCCGTCGCACTCGCCCCTCGGCCTCCAGCTCGAGCAGGTCGCGACGGATCGTCATCGACGAGACGGCGAAGAGCTCGGCCGCAGCCTCGATCATGACGCCCTGGGGTCCGTTCGCGAGATCGACGAGTTCGTCTCGACGTCGTTGCGCCTCGAGATTGCCGGAAAGAGCCATGGGAGGAATCTATCCGGTGCGCACGGCGGGACGAGTCGTGCGGCCGGCGCTGCAATCAGAAGGCGCTCATATGAGCGGACAGTGTCGCGCAGTGAGCGCCGCGGCTAGGCTCTGCTCATGCTCGGAAACACCACTGAACCTCTTCTCGGCCGCGTCGCCGTCGTCACGGGCGGCGCGCGTGGCCTCGGCTATGCCATGGCCGAGGCCCTGGCCGCTGCCGGCGCCGATGTCGCTCTCCTCGACCGCCTCGACACCGTCGCCGATGCTGCCGACACCCTGCAGTCCGCAACAGGGCGTCGTTGCGCCGGTGTCAGCGTCGACGTCGCCTCTGAAGCATCCGTCGCCGCGGCCTTCGACACTGTCGCCGAGCGCCTGGGCGTCGCAGACGTGCTCGTCAACAGCGCGGGCATCACGCTGGGCACGCCCCTTCTCGATACCACGCCGGCGGACTGGCGCCGGGTGCTCGACGTCAACGTCACCGGCACCTTCGTCACGAGCCTGGAGTTCGCGAGGCGACACATCGACGCGGCGCGGGGAAACCCCGCCAGCGTCGTCAACGTGTCGTCGATGTCGGCCTTCGCGGTGAACATCCCGCAGACGCAGGCCGCATACAACACATCGAAGGCCGCGGTTTCGATGCTCACCAAGAGCGCGGCGATCGAGTGGTGGCCGCACGGCATCCGGGTCAACGCGATCGCCCCGGGATACTTCGCCAGTGACATGACGAGGGACTTCGTGGCCGAGAACCCCGAGATGGCGGACGAGTGGGTGCGGCGCATCCCCGCAGGGCGGATGGGCGAGCCCGAAGAACTCGGCGACCTTCTGGTGTATCTCGCGAGCGAGCGGTCGAGCTACGTCGTCGGACAGAGCATCCTCATAGACGGCGGTTACACCAGCGTGTGAGGCCCCGCCGGACCATAGGCTGAGAGGCATGCCCGAACTGCCCCTCGGCTCGGCGACCTTCCGAGCTGCCGCCGTCGACCTCGGCGGGTCCAGCGGTCGTGTGGTGAGCGCGACGGTCGATGGGGAGAGACTGCGGATCGACGGGGTGCACCGGTTCCGCAACCGTGCGTTCACGGATGAACTCGGACTGCGGTGGGACGCCCAGCGGCTGTATCGCGATGCGGTCGCCGGACTGCGATCACTGCGCGCCGACGGCCCCGCCTTCGCCAGTGTCGGAGTGGACGCCTGGTCGGGCGACTACGGGCTGCTCGCCTACGACGGTCTGCTGGATGCCCCCTTCCACCAACGCGATTCGCGCACCGATCGCAGCTTCCCCCTCGTCGACGCGATCCTGCCCGCTGCCGAGGCCTTCCGGGAGACCGGGGTCACCGCGCTCCCGATCATGACGATCTACCAGCTGATGGCAGATCAGGAGGCAGGGCGGCTCGACACCGTGCGCCGGATGCTGCTGATGCCCGATCTGCTGGCCCACTGGCTCGGCGCAGAAGAGGTCGCCGAGGCGACGAACGTCTCCAGCACCGGACTCGCGCTGCCCTACGGTCGCGGCTGGGACGCGCGTCGGATCGATGCGCTGAAACTTCCGTCGCGGATCTTCCCCGAGACGGTGGCGCCCGGCACGGTGACGGGTCGTGTGCGCGAGGGGATTCTCGCTCAGGGTGACGCCACCGACGTCACTACTGTCGCCTCCCACGACACCGCCAGCGCTGTGATCGCCGTGCCCGCTCGTGACGAGAACTTCGCCTTCGTCTCGTGCGGAACGTGGATCCTCACCGGGGTCGAGGTCGACCACATCGTCACGAGCGATCGCGCCCGTGAAGCCGGGTTCACGAATGAGCTCGGTCTCGACGGCACCGTGCGCTTCCTCCGGATCGCCGCAGGACTCTGGATCGTGAACGAATGCATCAGGGAATGGGGGCTCGACGGCTGGGGAGCGCGCAGCACCACGGCGCGTCAGGAGCTGCTGGCGCGTGCCGAAGCGGCCCCGACTCCGGGCGTGCTGGTCGACACCGGAGACCCGCGCCTGCTGCGTCCGGGGCAGATGAGCGCGCGCATCGCCGAGCTCGTCGCCGAATCCGGTGGGCGGATGCCCGAAGACCGTGCGGCGATCGTCCGACTCATCCTCGAGAGCCTCGGCGCCTTCGTCGCGCGTCAGGTCGAAGAGGCGGCGGCGCTCTCCGGGGTCGACGTGCAGGTGATCCATCTCGTCGGCGGTGGCTCCGAGTCGCCGATCCTCGCTCAGGCCGTCGCCGACTGCTCGGGTCGCTCGGTCATGGCCGGGCCGTCTGAGGCCACGTCGATGGGCAACATCCTGGTGCAGGCCCGCGCTCACGGGACGGCAGGCAGCGCTCTCGGCGACCTGCGCCGCATCGTTCGCGCCTCCACCCAGGTGCGACGCTACGAACCCGCAGTCCGCTGACCGGTCGGGCGGCGCCGACGGCTCAGAGCGACGTCTCGAGCAGGCGCCGGGCGAGGGCCGCGTCGGTGACCAGGGAGTCGACGATCCCCGAGCGCAGGGCAGCGGCGACTGCGCCCGTCTTCGATGGACCACCCGCGACCGCGATGACCTCCGGGATGTGCCGCAGCTGTTCGGTGGACACCGCGAGTGACCGCTCGGCCACCGACCCCACGACCGCACCGTTCTCGTCGATGAGCGTCGCACAGATCTCGGCCTTCACGCCGGCGGCCAGCAGCTCATCGAGCGCGCCCGCGCGCCCGGCGTTGTCGTAGAGCTGGGAGTCGGGCGGGCTCCAGGAGCCGATCGCGACGACGGCCTTGGTCACTGAATCGAAGCGGCGGAAGGTCTCCATGATGCCGGGTTCGCGCCGCAGCGCCGAGGCGGTCGCTGCGGTCTCGACGAGCAGCGGCGCGAAGATCGCGCGGGAGCGGCCGCCCGAGATGCGGCTCACCTGGCGAATCACCTCGACACCGTTTTCCGGAGTGGGGGCGGCGACGCCGGCGAGCTGCACCACCTCGCACGTCGCGAGGGTGCGCAGATGCCCGGCCATCGCGGTCAGGGTGCGGCCGGCCGTGAGCCCCAAGACGTCTCCCTCGGTGACGATCTCGCTGAGAAGGTCTGCGGCCGCGCGCCCCAGTCGGTCCTGGATGAGGTCGGGGGTCGTCCCAGGGGTGATCACCGCGAGGGCCCGGGTCAGGCCGAAGCGGGCCCGCAGCTGCATCGACAGATCGAGGTCGAGGGAGTCCGGGGCCTCGATCGTGATCTTCACCAGTCCCTGCTCGAGGGCGTCCTCCAGCATCCGGGCGATCTTGAAGCGGGAGACGCCGAGTTCATCGGCGATCTCGATCTTCGTCAACCCGTCCAGATAATGCCGTCGTGCGACGTGCGAGATCCGCACCAGCTCATCGGGTCCCATATCGCCTCTTCGTCTCGTATCTGTCGGGTCGGCTCAGCATATCCCGGTTTCGCCGTTCGCGCTCATCTGAGCGGTCGGTTGTCTCATCCGTCGAGCATGGCTAATGTCGGTCGAGCAATCACGACTGCACGACTGCACCGCCGCACCACGAGGAGCCCGATGAAGCGCACTGAACTGCCGACGACCATGCGTGCGAGCGTATTGGTGCGAGCCGGCGAGCTCACGGTCGAGACCCGCCCCGTGCCGACCCCTTCCGCCGATCAGGTGATCGTCCGGGTCAATGCGGTCGGCATCTGCGGCTCCGACGTCCACTACTTCCACGAAGGGCGCATCGGCGACTTCGTCGTGGCGGAGCCCCTCGTGCTCGGCCACGAGGCCGGCGGTGTGATCGTCGCTGTCGGAGCCGACGTCGACGACTCCCGCCTGGGCGAGCGCGTCTCGATCGAGCCGCAGCGCCCCTGCCGCGTGTGCGAGTTCTGCCGAAGCGGCCGGTACAACCTCTGCCCGCGCATCGAGTTCTACGCCACCCCGCCGATCGACGGCGCGTTCGCGGAGTACGTCGCGATCCAGGACGACTTCGCCTATGCGGTCCCCGACTCCGTCAGCGACGACGCCGCAGCGCTCATGGAGCCGCTGTCCGTCGCCATCGCCGCGGTGCAGAAGGCCGGCGTGCGCCCGGGCAGCCGGGTGCTCATCACGGGCGCCGGTCCCATCGGAATCGTCACCGCACAGACCGCGCGGGCATTCGGCGCCACCGAGATCGTGATCAGCGACCCGATGGCCGAGCGCCGCGAGGTCGCCCTCCGGTTCGGTGCGACCGAAGCCGTCGACCCGGCTGCGGGTCCGCTCGGGTCGGGCTATGACGCCTTCGTGGATGCCTCGGGCTCGCCCGTCGCCGTGAAGCAGGGCATCTCGGCTCTGAAGTCCGGCGGCGTCGCCGTCCTGGTCGGCATGGGCGCCGACGAGATCGCGCTCCCGGTCTCCACGATCCAGAACCGCGAGCTGATCGTCACCGGCATCTTCCGCTACGCGAACACGTGGCCGACCGCGATCGACCTCGTCGCCTCCGGAGCCGTCGACCTGGATGCACTGGTCACCGGCGCCTTCGGGCTGGCCGAGGTGCGCGAGGCGCTCGACTCCGCCTCGCGTCCGTCGACCCTGAAGAGCATCGTGCACCCCGACCGCGAGCACGCGAGGGAATCATGACCGGCCTCGAGCAGACGGGGAACATCGCGCTCCACGAGCAGCCGGACATGCTGGCCTGTGTCGACATCCGCAAGGCGTTCGGCGGGGTGCCCGTGCTCAAAGGCGTGGGACTGCACCTCGTGCCGGGAACGGTGACGGCGCTCGCCGGAGAGAACGGTGCCGGAAAGTCGACCCTCATGAAGATCGCCTCCGGTCAGATGAAGGCGGATGGTGGAAGCGTGCTCGTCCGAGGCGAGGAGCTGGCCGCGGGGTCCGCGCGCGACGCCCACCAGCGCGGGATCGCCATCGTGCCGCAGGAACTCGCGTCGATCCTCGACACCACGGTGTACGAGAACATCTTCGTCGGTCGGGAACTCCGTAACCGGTTCGGCTTCGTCGACCGGCGCCGCATGGCGAGGGAGGCCAGGGAGATGCTCGCCGAGTTCGGCGTCGACATCGACCCCAAGGCGCGCATGGGATCGCTGCCGGTGGGACTGCGCCAGATCGTCGAGATCGTCAAGGCCACCAGCACCGGTGCCCGGGTGCTGCTGCTGGACGAGCCCACCAGCGCGATCGCCGAACGGGAAGTCGCCCGTCTGATCGAGAACATGCGGATGCTCCGCGACCGAGGGGTGGCGATCCTCTTCACCACGCACAAGATGGAGGAGATCCGCGCGATCGCCGACCGGGTCGTGGTGCTCCGCGACGGCGGCCTGGTCGCCGATGAGCCGCTCTCGGAGCTCAGCGACGACGACATCGTCACCGCGATGATCGGGCGTGAGCTCGAGGACCTGTTCCCCGATCTCCCGCCGGCCTCCGACGACATCGCCCTCTCGGTGCGCGGGCTCGAGTACACCCCGGCTCCGCAGCCGTTCGACCTGCAGGTGCGTCGCGGTGAGATCGTCGGACTCGCCGGTCTCGTCGGCGCCGGCCGCACCGAGCTCATCGAGGCGCTGTTCGGCGTTCGGCCCTCGACGGCGGGCGAGATCACGGTCGGCGGCAGCCGCGTGCGCCGCGGTCGCCCCGCCGACGCGATCACCGCGGGCATGGCCCTGGTCCCCGAAGACCGCAAGGGCGCGGGTGCCGTGCTCAGCATGGACATCCTCGCAAATGCGACGCTGCCGCGCATGAGCCAGTTCTCCGTCGCCGGCTGGCTCAAGGGGCGCAGTCGCGTCGATGCCGTCTCCCAGGTCATGAGCTCCGTGCGCCTGCGCAGTCGCGGCCTCGGGCAGCTGATGGAGACGCTGTCGGGTGGCAACCAGCAGAAGGTCGTGCTCGCGCGCTGGCTCACCGGCGAGGTCAAGGTGCTGCTTCTCGATGAGCCGACCCGCGGCGTCGACATCGGTGCCCGCAGCGAGATCTACCGGATCATCACCGACCTCGCAGCTTCCGGCATGGCCGTCGTGATGGCCTCGAGCGATATGCCCGAGATCCTCGCGCTGTCGCACCGCGCCCTCGTGCTCAAGGGCGGCGGCGTGGTGGCAGAGCTCGATCGCACCGCCCTCCAGCAACCCGACGTGCAGGACCGCATCTTCCGACTCGCGAGCGGACTCGACATCTCCGACGCGCCTTCGAGCGCCACGCCTTCCGGTACAGCCCCTTCCGCAAAGGACGACCAATGACCGACACCCGAACCGCCTCGCAGACCTTCGTCCCCGAGTCGGGCGTGAAGCGCTTCAGCCCGACCTGGTTCGGCGACCTCGCGATCCGCTACGCGATGGTGATCGTGATGGTGCTCATCATCGCGTTCTTCCTCTACCGCAGCGCGCGCTTCGGCACGGTCGACAACCTGCAGACGATCCTCGTCGCTGCAGCCCCGTTCGCGCTCATCGCGCTCGGGCAGACGCTCGTGATCCTCACCGGGGGGATCGACCTGTCCGTCGGCAGCGTGATCGCCGCGGCCGCCGTGTTCGGCAGTCTCACGGCGAAAGCCTTCCCCGATCAGATCTGGCTCGCGATCGTCGCCGGTGTCGTCGTCGGCTTCATCGCCGGTGCGATAAACGGCTTCGTGGTGTCGGTGATCAAGGTGCCGCCCTTCATCGCGACGCTCGGGATGCTGACGCTCGCGTCCGGCATCGCGTATGTCGCGGGCAACGGCGCCCCCATCACGGGGCTGCCGGCCGACTTCTCCCGCATCGCCAACGCCCAGTTCGGCGGCCTCACGCTGCCGGTCATCCTGATGATCGTCGGAATCCTGGGGCTTGCCATCGTGATGCGCCGCACCACCTGGGGCATGCGTGTCTACGCGATCGGCGGCAACCCCGTCGCCGCCGGTATCGCCGGCATCAACGTCGGTCGCACCATCTTCAGCGTGTATGCCATCTCCGGCATGCTGGCCGGAATCTCCGGTGTCATGCTCGCCAGCCGCGTCACGCTCGGAGCGCCCAACCTCGGAGTCGGCTACGAGCTCGACGCGATCGCGGCCGTCGTCATCGGTGGAGCGAGCCTGCTCGGTGGACGCGGCTCCATCTGGGGCACGGCCCTGGGCCTGCTCCTCATCCAGACCCTGAACAACGGCCTCGACATCCTGACCGTCCCCGCTTACTGGCAGAAGGTCATCAAGGGCGTGCTCATCGTGGCGGCGGTCGCCGTCGACGTGTGGGCGACCCGACGACGAAGCCGCTGACCCTCACCTCTGATCCCCGAAGAAGACCCTGCTTCGAAGACCCTGCTTCATCGCACCACCCAACGAGAGGAATCCCATGTTCACCAAGAAGAGCCGCATCGCCGCGGCTTTCGCCGTCACCTCCGTCGCAGCGCTGATGCTCGCCGGGTGCGGCGCCGGCGACCCGAACGCGAACGCCGGCGGCGGCGACGACAGCGGTCAGGAGCGCATCACCATCGGCGTCAGCGTCTACGACATGTCGTCGTTCGTCACCGAGGGCAAAGAAGGCATCGAGCGCTACGCCGATGAGAACAACATCGAGATCCTGTGGAACTCCGCAGGCCTCGACGTCAACACCCAGGCGAGCCAGATCGACCAGTACGTCACAGCAGGCGTCGACGCCATCGTGGTCATCCCGGTGCAGGCCGACTCGCTGCAGCCGCAGATCGCCGCAGCGAAGGCCGCCGACATCCCCTTCTTCGACGTCAACGCGTCGCTGAACAGCGAAGACCTCACCGGCTCGGTGCAGCCGGACGACGTCGCCGCCGGCGAGCAGGAAGCGCAGATGATGATGGATGCCATCGGCGGCACGGGCAACGTCATCATCCTGCAGGGGCCGCTCGGCGGTTCGGGCGAGATCAACCGCGGCAAGGGCATCGACAACGTCCTCGCCGAGAACCCCGACGTGAAGGTCCTCGCCAAGGACACCGCGAACTGGAAGCGCGATGAGGCCGTCAACAAGGTCAGCAACTGGATCTCGGCCTTCGGCGACGACATCGACGGCGTGATCGCCCAGAACGACGACATGGGCCTCGGCGCCCTGCAGGCCCTCAAGGAAGCGGGCATGACCGACGTGCCGATCGTCGGCATCGACGGCATCGCCGATGGCCTCGAAGCCGTCAAGAACGGCGACTTCATCGGCACCTCGCTGCAGAACGGCACGGTCGAGCTCTCGGCCGGCGTCGCGTATGCGGCAGCCATCGTGCGCGGGGAGGACGTCAAGGAGAACCCGATCTACCTGATGCCCGCGATCACGAAGGACAACGTCGACGAAGCGATCGGCCACGTCGTCACCGAGCGCGACGCGTTCCTGAAGGGCCTCAGCGACATGACCAACAAGAACCTCAAGAGCGGCAACATCGCCTACGAGGGCCTCACCGGCCAGACTGAGTGACGGCCGAACCCGAGCCGCGTGGATGCTTCGGCGTCTTCGCGGCTCGGGTCGTTCACGGATGAGGGAGAAGCGGATGCCGTCGACATACGTCGCCGGCGTGGATTCGTCCACGCAGAGCTGCAAGGTGACCGTGCACGATCTCGCGACCGGGAAGGTCGTACGTTCGGGACGGGCGTCGCATCCGTCCGGCACCGAGGTCGATCCCGAGGCCTGGTGGTCGGCCCTGCAGCAGGCGATCGTCGACGCCGGCGGGCTGGACGACGTCGCCGCGATCTCGATCGCCGCGCAGCAACACGGACTCGTGGCACTCGACGCCCGGGGGCAGGTCGTCCGCGACGCGCTCCTGTGGAACGACGTGCGCAGTGCGGATGCCGCGGCGGCGCTCGTCGCCGAGGTCGGCGCCCAGGAGTACGCGCGTCGGGTCGGGGTCGTCCCCGTGGCGTCGTTCACCGGCGCCAAGCTGCGGTGGTTGCGTGATCAGGAGCCGACGAACGCGGCCAGGGTCGCCGCCGTCGCCCTCCCCCACGACTGGCTCTCCTGGCGACTTCGTGGGTACGGTCCCGTCGGTGGCGCCGCCGACTTCGGTCCCGACCTCGACGCCCTCGCCACCGACCGCTCCGACGCGAGCGGCACCGCCTACTGGAGCGCGTCCACCGGCTCCTACGACCGGGATCTGCTCGAGCGTGCGTTCGGTCGCGTCCCGATCCTCCCTCGCGTGCTCGGGCCTGCCGAGCGGATGGGGGTCACACCCGGTGGCGCCGTGGTCGGTGCCGGGTTGGGCGACAACGCCGGCGGTGCTCTCGGACTCGGCGCCCGACCCGGCGACGCGGTGATCTCGATCGGCACGAGCGGCACGGTCTTCGCCGTGTCCGAACGCCCCATCGCCGACCCCAGCGGGGTGGTCGCGGGCTTCGCCGACGGCAGCGGCCACCACCTGCCCCTCGTCGCCACGCTCAATGCCGCGCGCGTGCTCGACGCCGTCGCAGGGCTGCTCGGCGTCGATCACGGCGAACTCGCCCGCCTGGCGCTGGAGGCTGGGCCCGGAGCGGACGGCCTGGTGCTGCAGCCCTACTTCGAGGGAGAGCGCACCCCGAACCGCCCGGATGCCACAGCGACCCTGTTCGGCATGTCGCTCGCCTCGACGCGGCGCGAGACGCTGGCCCGTGCCGCAGTGGAGGGTCTGCTGTGCGGTCTCGCCGACGGTCTCGACGCGATCCGGCGGTGCGGGGTGCCGGCCGCACGCATCCTGCTCATCGGCGGGGCCGCGCGCAATCCGGCGGTCGCGCAGATCGCCGCGCAGGTGTTCGACGTGCCGATCGTGGTGCCGGGCATCGACGAGGCCGTCGCCCGGGGTGCCGCAGCGCAGGCAGCCTGGGCTCTCACCGGGGAGCGCCCATCGTGGGACGACGGCGACGCGCGGTCCTTCGCGGTCGACCACCACCCGATCATCCGGCAGCAGTACGCCGCCCGCACCTGAGCACGGGCGGCGTACCGATCGCCGACGGCGTCGAGATCAGGCCCCCCAGCCGGCCTGCACACCGCCCACACGCTCGGCGGCGATCTTCTCCTGGTAACCGGAGGCGAGGTAGGCGGCCATCGGGTCGGAGGGAAGACCGCGCGACTCGCGCCACTCGGCGAGCGCCGGACGCACATCCGTGTAGAAGGCATCCATGAAGACGGCGTTGGCTGCGAGCACGTCGCCCGACTTCTGCGCGGCGGTGAGCGCGTCGCGGTCGACGAGCAGCGCGCGAGCGGTCATCTCCTGCACGTTCAGCACCGAGCGGATCTGGCCGGGGATCTTGTCCTCGACGTTGTGGCACTGGTCGAGCATGAACGCCACGTCAGGGTTGTTCAGACCCCCGCCGCGGATGACCTCGAACAGGATGCGGAACAGCTGGAACGGATCGGCCGCCCCCACGATCAGGTCGTCATCGGCGTAGAAGCGCGAGTTGAAGTCGAACGACCCGAGCCTGCCGAGGCGCAGCAGCTGCATCACGATGAACTCGATGTTCGTGCCGGGCGCGTGATGGCCCGTGTCCAGGCACACCATCGCCTTGCCCCCGAGAGCGCTGACCTGCGCGTAGGAGGTGCCCCAGTCGGGAACATCGGTGTGATAGAACGCCGGCTCGAAGAACTTGTACTCGAGCACCAGGCGCTGATCGTCGCCGAGGCGGTCGTAGATCTGCTGCAGGGAGTCCTGCAGTCGGTCCTGACGTCCGCGCATGTCGGCTTGACCGGGGTAGTTCGACCCCTCGGCCAGCCAGATCTTTAGGTCGCGGCTGCCGGTCGCGTCCATCACGTCGATGCAGGTCAGGTGGTGGTCGATCGCCTTCTGGCGGATGGCCTCATCCTCGTGCGTGAGGGCGCCGAACTTGTAGTCGTCGTCCTGGAACGTGTTGGAGTTGACCGTGCCGAGCGTCACCCCGTGGTCCTCGGCGTGCGTGCGCAGGTCGGAGTACGAGTCCACCACGTCCCACGGGATGTGCAGCGCCACTGCGGGGGCGAGTGCCGTGTAGCGGTTGACCTGGGCGGCGTCGGCGATCTTCTCCCACGGATCCCGCGGGGTGCCCGGGGTTCCGAACACCTTGAAACGCGTGCCGGAGTTGCCGAAGGCCCAGCTGGGGAGTTCGATGCTCTGCTGCTCGAGGATGGCGAGGTTCAGAGGGGTGAGGATGCTCACGATGCACTGCTTTCGTTCTGGAGACCGGAGGAGGAGAGCTGGTCTTCGAGGTGGAACACCTCGGGAAGGGTGGGGGCGGCCTGGTCCGGTCGGCCGTCGAGACCGACGAAGAAGCGGCCCATCTCGGCCTCCCAGCGGGCGGCGACGGGCGACGCCGCGAGATACGCCTGGGCCGCCGCGTCATCATCGGTCTCGTAGTAGCCGATGAGCTCACCGTCAGGGGCGAGGAAGAGCGAGTAGTTGCGGCGTCCGGCCGCCGCGATCTCGGCGAGCATCTCGGGCCACACGGGCGCGTGACGCTTGCGGTACTCGTCCAGAAGCTCCGGTCGCACCTGGAGCTTCACGCATACGCGGGTCATGAGGGCCTTTCTGCGAGCGCCCGGCCGACCCACTGTGCCGGCCGGACGCTCGGTGTTCATCAGAAGTCGAACTCGCCGATGTTGTCGGCGTTGAACACGAACGGGTCACCGAGCAGCACGACACCGTCGTCGCCGACCGTGTACTCGCCGAGGTCGCCGGCGGTGAAGGTGTCGCCCTTCTTGCCGGTGATGTCGCCCTCGATGAGCGCCTGCGCCGCGAAGGCCGCGAGGTAGCCGAGGTCTTCCGGGTTCCACAGTGCGAACGACGTGACGGTGCCGTCCTCGACGTACTCGCGCATCTGGTTCGGGGTGCCGAGACCGGAGAGGGCGACCTTGCCCTTGTAGTCCGAGGTGGACAGGTAGCGGGCGGCTGCGGCGATGCCGACCGTCGAGGGCGAGATGATGCCCTTCAGGTTCGGGTGGGTCTGCAGCAGGGCAGCGGTCTTGTCGAAGGAGGTCTGGTCGTCGTCGTCGCCGTAGACGGTCTCGACGAGCGTGATGTCGGGGTAGTCGCTGGCGAGGTACTCCTTCATCAGGTCGATCCAGGCGTTCTGGTTGGTCGCGTTGGCCGAGGCCGAGAGGATCGCGATCTCTCCGGCGCCGCCGATCTGCTCCGCGATCTGGTCGACCTGCACCTTCGCGATGCCCTCGGAGTCCGCCTGGTTGATGAAGACGTCGCGGCATTCCGGGTTCGTGTCGGAGTCGAAGGTGACGACCTTCACGCCGCCGTCGCGCGCTTCGTTCAGCGCGTCGCAGATCGCCTTCGGGTCGTTCGCCGAGACGACGAGCGCTCCGACGCCCTGCTGCGTGGCCGTGTTGATGTAGCTGACCTGTGCGTCGGGGGTGGCCTCGGCCGGTCCGACCTCGGCGAAGGTGCCGCCGAACTCCTCCACGGCCGCCTTGCCGCCCTTGCTCGAGGTGTCGAAGTAGGGGTTTCCGAGGTTCTTGGGCAGGAAGGTGATGGCGAGGTTGCCGTCTCCGCCGTCGCCGGCGCCGTCGTCGCCGCCGGTGCTCGCGCATCCGGACAGGGCGACCGCTGCGGCCACAGCGAGGGCGGCGAACGCGGTCACACGCTTGCGTGCAAACATCATTGTTCTGTTCCTTTCGTGAGGGGGTGCCGCAACTGCGGCGTCGGCGTCATGAAGCTGTGGGTGTGGCGCCGGTGGATGGACGTCCCGGCCGGCGACGGGCTTTCTGCAGCCAGGCCAGGAAACTTGCGGCCACCACCGAGGCGACCAGAAGCGCGCCGGTGATGATGTTGATCACGTCGGATGTCACGTTCACCAGGCGCAATGAGCTGGCGAGCGAGCCGATGAGCAGCGCGGCGGCGACGACCCCGTAGATCTTTCCCCGTCCGCCGAACACCGAGACTCCGCCGAGGACGACCGCCGCGATCACCTGCAGCTCGAGTCCGGTGGCGTTGTCTCCTCGCGCGCTGCCGTAGCGGAGCGTGTAGAACACCCCGGCGAACGCGGCGACCACTCCGGAGAGCACGAAGAGGATGAACTTCGTCCGCTCCACGTGCACCCCCGAGAACCTGGCGGCGTCCTTCGAGAGACCGATCGCGTACACGCCGCGACCGAACGGCGTGTAGTGCAGCAGGAGGATGAAGCCCACCAGCAAAAACAGGAAGGGGATCATGACCACCGGGATCGTGGTGCCTGCGAGCTTCGCCTTGGCGAGGTCGGTCCAGAACTCGGGGAACTCCGTGACCGCCGCCGTGCCGAGCAGGCCGACGGCGAGCCCGCGGAACAGCGCGAGCGTTCCGATCGTGACGGCGAGCGATGGCAGGCCGACGACCGTGACGAGGAACCCGTTGAACGCCCCGCCGACCAGACCGACGAGCAGGGCCGCGAGGGCGGCGACCTCGAAGGGGATCCCGCCCTGCACCAGCGCTCCGGTGACGACGCTGGAAAGCCCCACCATGCTGCCGACCGATAGATCGATCTCGCCGGTGATCATCACGAGCGTCATCGGCAGCGCGATCAGGAGGATCGGGGCGATGTCGAGGAGCAGGTAGGTCAGCGTGATCGGCTGGCCGAAGCCGCGGACGGTACTCGCGGAGACGATGACGACCAGGACGAGCAGGGCGACGATCGCCATCTCCCTGGTGAGGAGCACCCGGCGCCAGAGCGGCTTGTCGAAGTCACGGATGACCCGGGTGGTCGCGGTCGTGGTCGCGGTGGTCATGACTTGTCCCTCGCTTCGATGAGCCGTCGTTTCTGGCGGACGGCGAGGACGCGGTCGAGCACGATCGCGCCGATGATCAGGAGGCCGACGACGGCGCGCTGCCAGAAGTCGGGGATACCGAGGATCGGAAGGGCCCGGTTGATCGTGAGCAACAGCACCGCGCCGATCGCCGCACCCCACACCGAGCCGATGCCGCCGGTGATCGCGACGCCGCCGATCACGGCCGCGCCCACCGCATCGAGCTCCCATCCGGCTCCGGCCTGCGAGTTGATGGTGCCGTAGCGGGCGGCGTAGAACACTCCGGCGAGACCGGCGAGAGCGCCCGAGACGACGAAGGCGGTCAGCACACGGCGCGTGACACGGAGGCCGTACAGCTCGGCCGCCGCGGGGTCGGAGCCGATCGCGTAGTACTCGCGTCCGGCGCGGGTGTTCTTCATGTACCAGGCGGCACCGGCGAGCACGATGAGGGCCACGATCGTGAGGATCGGGATGCCGACCAGCTGCCCGGTGCCGAGAGCCAGGAAGTCCTTCGGCATGTCGGAGGCGTTCACCCGGTCGCTGCCGGTCCACAGCACGTTGATGCCGCGATAGGCGTAGAGCGTACCGAGGGTGATCACCATGGCGGGAACCTTGGCGAAGGCCACCAGGGCGCCGTTGATGAGTCCGAGGAGGGCTCCGAACACGACGGCCGCCACGACGACGATCACGATCGGGATGCCGGGCACGTCGATGAACAGGCGGCCGGTGAGGTAGGCGGTGAGCCCCATGACCGAGCCGACCGAGAGGTCGACGTTGCGGGTGATGAGGACGACGGCCTGCCCGACGGCGACGAGCACGAGGATCGACGGCGTGAGGAGCAGGTCGCGCCAGCCGTCGGGGCTGAACAGGAAGTTGGAGTTGTTCGTCGTGGCGGCGATGATCACGAGCGCCAGGGCGAGGAGGATGCCGAACTCCCGCGCCCTGCCGAGGGCTGCGAGCCTCTTCGTCATCGAGGAGACGGGGATGGCGGTGGTCACGAGGAGAGCTCCGATGCGTGCGTCGCGGCGTACATGACATTCTCGGAAGTGGCCTCCGAGCGGGCGATCTCTGCGGTGATCCGCCCCTCGCGCATGACGAGGACGCGGTCGGCCATGCCGAGCACCTCCGGCAGTTCCGACGAGATCATGAGGATTCCCATGCCCTGCCCGGCGAGCTCGGAGAGCAGCCGGTGCACCTCGGACTTGGTGCCGACGTCGATTCCGCGGGTCGGCTCGTCGATGATGAGGACCTTCGGCTTAGTCGCGAGCCACTTGGCGAGGACGACCTTCTGCTGGTTGCCTCCGGAGAGCGTGGCGGCGACCGTGTCGAGGGCGTGTGTCTTGACCTCGAGCCTGGTGGCCCATTCCCGGGCGGCGCGGTTCTCGATCCCCGTGGTGATGAAGCCCAGCTTCGCGAGCTGGCGGCGGATCGAGAGGGTGATGTTGCCGCCGACGCCGGATTCGATCACGAGTCCCTGCTTGCGGCGGTCTTCGGGGACGAGCGCGAGGCCGGCGCGCATGGCGTCGGTGGGACGACCGCGGGGGATGCGGGATCCCTGCATCGTGACGGTCCCCGCGCGGTAGGGGTCGACGCCGAAAACGGCACGAGCCACTTCGCTGCGGCCGGCGCCGACGAGACCGGCCAGGCCCACGATCTCGCCCGATCGCACGGTGAAGGAGATGTCGTGGAAGACGCCGGGGCTGGTGAGGTTCTCGACCTCGAGCAGAGGACCGCCGACCGTGGTCTCCTGCTTGGGGAACAGCTCGGTCACTTCGCGGCCGACCATCTGGTGCACGATCTCCTCGACCGAGGTGTCGGCGATCGCACTGGTGGCGATGTAGGCGCCGTCGCGCATGACCGTGACCGTGTCGCAGAGGGCGAACACCTCGTCGAAGCGGTGCGAGATGAAGATGAGCGCGCGGCCCTCGTCGCGGAGGCTGCGTGCGATCGTGAAGAGACGCTCGACCTCGACGCCGGACAGCGCGGCGGTGGGTTCGTCCATGACGAGCAGGCTCGCGTCGAGGGAGACGGCCTTCGCGATCTCGATGACCTGCTGGTCGGCGATCGACAGTCCCTCCGCCGGACGGTCGGGATCGATGGTCACGCCCAGTCGGGTGAAGAGACGCTCGACCTCGTGCCGCATCGCCTTGCGGTCGATCCGTCCGAAGCGACCGGTCGGCTGGCGCCCCATGAAGATGTTCTCGGTGACGGACAGATCGGGGAAGAGCGTCGGTTCCTGGTAGATCACGGCGACGCCCGCGCTCTTCGACTGCGCGGTCGAGGAGAAGTCCACGTCTTCACCGTGGAACCGGAACACCCCGTCATCGCGCTGGTAGAGACCGGCGACGATCTTCACGAGGGTGGACTTGCCCGCGCCGTTCTCGCCGACCAGGGCGTGGATGGAACCGCCGTCGACCGACAGCGTTCCGGAACGGAGAGCGACCACCGCGCCGAACGACTTGCGGATGTCGCGGAGTTCGAGCGCCGGCGGAGCGGCGGGAACCCCAGAGGGAATCGTCATTGATCGGACCTAAACTGCAGGATCATCCCTGCGGATTGAATCGTTTTAAAGAGTGGAGCATCTGTAAATTACGACGCCCTTCGCCGCTTGTCAAGTCACGGATCGAGCAGTGGTACGTTTCAGGGAGAGGTTTCGCGGATGCCGCGGAAAGGAAAACGCCTTGGTCGTCAGTGTTCGAGATGTCGCTCTCGCCGCATCCGTCTCCGTCGGGACCGTCTCCAACGTCTTGAATCATCCGGACAAGGTCACCCCCGCCACCGTTGAACGTGTCACCGCGGCCATCGAGAAGCTCGGCTTCGTGCGCAACGACGCGGCCCGACAGCTCAGAGCCGGCCACAGCCGCTCGATCGGCCTCGTCGTGCTCGACGTGCGCAACCCCTTCTTCACCGACATCGCCCGCGGCGCAGAAGAACGAGCGGCCGAGGCCAAGATGACGGTCACGCTCGGCAACAGCGACGAGAAGATCGAACGCGAGCGCGCCTACATCGACCTGTTCGAAGAGCAGCGCATCGCCGGCCTCCTCATCTCCCCCCTCGCCGACGATCTGCCGCGTCTGCGCCGACTGCGCGACAGGGGCACGACCGTGGTGCTCGTCGACCGCGAAGTCGCCGACGAGAGCTTCTCCTCGGTCTCGGTCGACGACGTGGGTGGCGGCTACCTCGCCGTGCAGCACCTCGCGAGCCTGGGCCGACGGCGCATCGCGTTCGTCGGCGGCCCGATGGGTATCCGCCAGGTGGTCGACCGGCTCGAGGGCGCCAGCAGGGCGGCGAACGAGGCCGGGGTCTCGCTCGAGGTCATCCTGACCGACTCGCTGACCGTGCTCGCGGGTCGCGCCGCCGGCGAGACCCTCAGCGCGCGTGCACCCGAAGACCGTCCCGACGCCGTCTTCGCCGCGAACGACCTGCTCGCGATGGGAGTGCTGCAGGCGCTCATGATGCGGGGCAGCATCCGGGTCCCGGACGAGATCGCGCTCATCGGATACGACGACATCGACTTCGCGGCCGCGGCGGTCGTCCCCCTCTCCTCCATCCGCCAGCCCGCCGAGCTCATCGGATACACGGCCGTCGATCTGATGCTGCGAGAGGCGGGCGGACAGGCCGAGCGGGAGCGCGTGGTGTTCCAGCCGGAACTCGTCGTGCGGGATTCGACCTCTCGACCGCTCTGATCCACCTGGCCGGTGGTGCCCCGAGCACACCCGGGGCACCACCACCGCCTACCGCTTCACCTGCACGACTCGTCGCCGCCGCGTGAGCACGAGGAGCGCGGCTCCGAGGATCAGCAGCGCGCCGGCGCCGAGGGGCACCCAGATTTCTGCGGCGAAACCGGTCGCGGCGATCTGCGTGGGAAGCGTGACCGCTGCTCCGCCCTGCTCGACGAGCACGAGCGAGTGCGCACCACTCGGGAAGTCGGCAGGCACCGAGGCCAGCGCGGAGATCACGCCCACCCCGTTCGCGGTCGCCGTCGCCAGAAGCAACGGATCGGAGTGCAATTCCACCCGCACCTTCGCTCCCTTCGTGAAGCCGCTGCCCTCGACCAGGATCGACGAGCCGGGTTCGATCGAGAGTGCCGGCGGCCGCGCGGTGCGCACGACCTCCTGCACCGTGCTCGCGTTGCCTGCCCGGTCGATTGCGCGCACCGAGAGACTCTCGGGCTTCGGGGTGGCCGTGACCACGGAGGACAGGTCACCCCAGGTGCTCCCGTCGAGCGAGTACTCCAGGCGCTGCATGCCCGACGCGGAGTCGGTTCCCACCGCGCTGACACGACCCGCCGAAGAGAGCCACGCCCACACACCGGGGCGCGTGCCATCGACCTTGATCCGCTCGGACAGGATGCCGCTCACATTGCCGGCCACATCGGTCGCCCGGTACTCGAAGAGCGTTTCCCCCTCGGGGAGGACGACGGGATCACCGTAGAGCTGCCATCCGCCACCGGCGAGCCGGTACTCGACCGAGGCCACACCACTCTCCGAGTCGGTCGCGCTCACGGTCACGGCGGCACCACCGAGGTACCACCCGTTCGTGCCGGGGTTCGACACGGTGTGCGTCACCGTCGGTGGGATGCGGTCGGGGATGACGATCTCACCGGTCACGGACTTCACGGTCTCGGCATTGCCGGCGACATCGAGCGAGAAGAACTCCACAGTGTGCACTCCCCTGGTCGCGAGTTCGACGGTCGTGCCGTCGGTCCAGGCCCCGCCGTCCACCCGGTACCTGGTGGCACCGACGCCCGAGGTCGCATCGGTCGGCGTGAGCTCGATCACCCCGCGATCCTTCGCGACGTGGTCGTCGTCGAAGTCGTCGCTGAACTCGGCCGCCGTCGTCGGCGCCTTCGTGTCGATGCGCACCGCCACCTCGAGCGGTTGCGAGTGGTTGCCCGCCCCGTCTGTCGCGGTGGCGACCACGATGTGCTCGCCCTCACCATCCAGGGTGAGCGGAGCGTCGTACTCCGCGGAAGCGCCGCCATCGATGCGGTAGTCGATGCGGACGGTGCCGGGACGATCATCCTGCGCCTTCAGCTCCACGCCGACAGGAGCGCGGGTGAACCATCCGGTTCTCGGATCGGGCGATGCCGGCGTCGTGCGCGACACGATCTGCGGCGCCACCGTGTCTCTCGGCACCGGAGCCGTCCACACATCCGCGATCGACGGATCGTAGAAGCTGTGGTCGGTCTGCGTCTCGAACCTCACCCGCACCGAGGCGTCGGTCGCCCGCTCGGCCGGGACCACGAACTCGTACGTCTCGGTGCCCACGCCGCCCGTGTGCGCGAACTGACGCGTGTGCACTTCGACGCCGTCGACATAGACCTTGTACTTCTTGGTCTGGGCTCGGTCGTAGGTCTCGACGGATCGGATCACGAAGGGCTCACCGGGGACGACGGCCATGTCGAACTCGAACTTCGAGAAGTCGACGAGGTGTCCGGCGTAGCGCCGGGTGAGACCGGCCTCGGTGTTCGTCCCGGAAGACGGCGACGCGGTCAGGCCGTGTGCGGTCTCCGACGTGGCGTCTCCGAGATCGATGTGATCGTAACCGGGCGCCGGCGCATCGATCGGTGCGAGCTGCACCGTGAGGGATGCATCCCGCGCGGCGAAGCGCACGCCGTCTCTCTCGAACGCGGCGGTCAGGGTCGCGATGGTCGACCCGGCCTTCGCGTCCAGCGGCGCCACGACCGGAACCGACAGCGACACGGTCTGCCCCGCGGGGATCACCACGTCGCCCGTGGCGAGGGGCGTCTGCCATCCCGCGGGCACGACGACTCCGAGGTGTCCGCTCGTCGGCTGGGCACCGACGTTGGCCACCTGCGCGACCAGCGTGGTGACGCCTCCGGGGCGGACGGTCGCAGGGTCCAGGGTGACCGAGGTGATCTGCAGCGGAGTGTCGACCACGATCTGCGCGTCGGCAGCGAGCCGCACGGTCGCGCCGCCGAATCCGTACTCGATCACGCCCCCGACCGCGACGGGCCCCGGGGGCGCGCCGAGCGGCGCGGTGAACGCGAGATCGACCGCGGCATCGGTGCCGCTCTTGATCTCGTCGGCGACCGGTGTCGGCTCAGGAGCCGTCGCCCACTCCGCGGAGAGACCGGTGAGAGCCGCCCGCACGCGCGAGATGTCGCGGTCACCGCCGTTGTCTACGAGAACCCGCACCGCTGCACTCTCCCCGGGCTTCGTTCCCGGCGGCGGGGTGAGTGCAGCCTCGATGTCGAGGAGGCCGGAGATGGTCAGGCCCAGCGCGGTGCGCACCGCATCTGCCTTCGTCGCCAGCGCGGCGCGGGTCGCCTCATCGGTTGCGACGGCGGCCACCGCACGGTCGAGCTCGTCCAGGGCGAGGATCGCCCCGGCGAGCCGCTCGGCCGCACGGGAGGGTTCGCCGATCACAGCCAGCGCAGCCTTCACCTCGTCGCGCACGCGGTCGCTGCCGGCGAGGAGCGTCGCCTTGGCGGCGTCGTCGAGCGCGCCACCGGAGTGACGAGCGGTCACCTCGGCGTCGAACTCGGCCAGGCGGTCGAGGATGTCGCCGACAGCTCCGGCATCCGCATCGACCGTGAAGGAGTAGTCGCCCGAGGCCACGGTCACCACCACGTCGTCGCCGTCGATCGCGACGCCGAGCACGCCCTTCGCCGTGTCCAGCGACGACCCGCTCTCGCTGACCGCCCATGCGTTCGGGGCGGGCAGGCGAACGGTCGCGGTGGATCCGACGGGCACGTGGGTGTCGAGTCGGAGTGCGCCGCCCTCACGCTTCCAGTCGACGTTCACGGGGCCGAACGGCGTCTGCGTCTCGGCCTTCGCCCAGTCCATCTGCGCTGTGACGGCCGGAGCGATCTCGATCTTCCGGTAGCCCTCGGACTCGGATGCCGCGATGCCCGCGACGCCCTTGTAGAACCAGTCGTCGACGGTCCCGAGGAAGTAGTGACCCAGCGAGCGGGCCTCGAGCGACCAGTGCTCCCACATCGTGGTGCCGCCGTTGGCGACCATGAACCCCCAGCTGGGGTACGAGGTCGAGGTGGCGAGCTGGAAGGCGACGTCTTCGTAGCCGTACTTCGTGAGCACGGGCAGCAGGTACTTCGTCCCGAGCACGCCGGTGTTCAGGGCGCCCTTGGCCGCGACGTCGTCGGCGATGCTGGCCGCCACACGCTGCTCCATCGCCGCGTCCGGCGCGAGGCCGAACGCGAGCGCGAGCACGTTGTGCGTCTGGCGATATCCGCGGTCGGAGCCGTTGCCACGGTAGAGACCGCGGTCCCTGTCGAGGAAGGTGGCGTTGAAGGTGTCCTTCACGACCGCGGCGCGTTCGGCGAACATCGCCGCGTCGGCGGTTTTGCCCAGAAGCGCAGCCGACTTCTGCATGGAGGTGAGCATCGCGTAGAGGTACGCCGTAGCCGACACCCTCGTGTCCTCCGGAGCGTTGCTGCCGGCCGGGCTCGCCTCGGGGCTGACCCAGTCGCCCAGGCGCGGGTTCGCGACGAGACCGTTCGTCGAGCGGCCGTACTCCAGGTCGAGGTAACCCTTCATGCCGTCGTACTGCTCGGCGAGCACACGGTCGTCGTTGCCGTACTGGTAGAGCCACCACGGGATCATGACGTAGGCGGAGTGCCAGGGCGGATTGATCCCCCAGTTGCCGGTGTCGCCCCAGTTGTTCGAGGAGGGGGCGATGACCTCGGGAGCGCCATCGGCCCCACGGGTCTCGTGCACATCCCGCATCCACTTCGCGAACAGTTCGTGCGTGTCGAGGTTCGTCATGAACATCTCGGCGCCGACCGCGGCATCACCGGTCCAGCCGTTCTTCTCGAACATCGGGGTGTCGGTCGGGATGCCGTGGATGTTGTTCTTCAGGGTGTCGACGACGGCTCGATGCACCTGGTTCATGATGGGCTCGGAGCTCTCGAACGAACCCCACTCGCGCGCATCGGTGTGCACCACCTTGGCGGTGAAGTCCTCGAGTCGCGGCGGCTGGTCGCCCGGCCACCCGGTGACCTGGATGTATTGGAAGCCCTTGTAGGAGAACTGCGGCTCCCACGTCTCCGGGGCACCGGTGCCCGCCAGGACGAACCTGTCGGTCTGGAAACCGGAGGCGAAGCCGCCGTTGTTGGAGAAGTTCGGCAGGCCGCTCGGCAGCAGCTTCTCTCCGGCCTGGGAGCGGATGGTCGTGCCCGCCGGCCCCTGAGCCGTGTACTGCACCCATCCGGCGATGACCCGGGGGAACTTGACCACATAGGTGTCGGCCACCGGCTCGGTGATCTCGACCGCCGGAAGCTCCTCGGTGACGCGGATGGGCTGCTGACGCTGGTTCACCAGGACACCCTTCGGGCCCTTCGCCTCGAACGCGGGCTCCCAGCCCGAGTCGTCGAACCCGACCGTGTCGAAGCCGGTCTGCACCTTGCTCGCATCGAACAGCTCGCCGCCGTAGAGGTCGTCGAACCGCGTCGGGCCGTCGTGGATGGTCCAGCTGTCATCCGTCACCACGGTCTTCACGGTGCCGTCTGCGAGCTCGAGGCGCAGCAGCAGGCGCGCGACCGGCTCGTCGTGCCACGGCGGTCGCTGCCAGTTCCAGACGTTTCCGCCGGTCATGCCGAAGAAGCCGCGGCCGAGTTCCAGGCCGATCGCGTTGGAGCCCGACTTCACGAGCTCGGTGACGTCGTTGGCGACGTACTGCACGGTGTCGTCGTAGTCGGTGAACCCGGGCGACAGCACGTCGTCACTGATCGGCTTGCCGTTCAGCGACACGTTCGCGTATCCACCGGCCGCCACGAACAGCGTCGCCGCGCGCACGTCGCCGTCGACCGCGAACTCCTTGCGCAGGAGAGGCGCGGGGTTCGGCGTCGCGGCCGGTTCACGGACGCCGCCGCCCCAGGGGCCGCTGCCGAATGCCGCCTGGGCGGCAGCCCGACCCCACCCGGAGTCGTCGAAGCCCGGGGCCTCGAAGCCGGCATCGACGGTCTTGCTGGCCTTCCATTCGGTGTCCGTGCGCACGATCTCGGTCGAGCCGTCGGAGTAGGTGACCCTGATCGCGGCGACCAGGCCGGCGGGAGATCCCGCGCCGTTGGTGGTCTGCACCGCGATGGTGTTCCGGCGGGCGTCGAGGTCGGCGAAGAACCGATGCGACTGCTGCCACTCGTTCGACGCCCCCTCGGTGGCTCCGAGCAGAGCGCCGTTCACCGAGAGACGGAAGGAGTCATCGGCGGTGATCACGATCTCCGCGCGAGTCGCGGTCTTGCCGTCCGGCGACTCGAGCGTGCGACGGAAGGCGCGCGGCTCGCCGGGCGCGACGGGTGCCGCGGCCTCCGGCGTCCAGATCCACGTCGAGCCGGACAGCGTGAGCTTCTCGGTTCCGAGGTTCAACTCGGGAATCGTGACCTGGCCGCCGTAGACCCAACCGCGGTAGAGCGCCTGCTCACGAGCGGCCTGCCATCCGGAGTCGTCGAACTCCGCGGTCTTCCAGCCACTCGGGGCCGTGTTCTCGGAGGAGACCAGCGCCTTCGTGCGCCCGTCGCTCACCACGTCGGTCGAGGTGCCGTCGGTGTAGCCGATGCGCACGCGGGCGATCACTCCCCCGTACTGGGCGTTTCCGGGGGTGTCGAGGGCGAGTGCTAGCACGTTCGATCCGGCGGCCGCGGTGAGGGCGACGGCACGCGCCTGCTGCCACTCGTTGTCAGCGCCGGTGTTGAACGCGACCTTTTCGCCGTTCCAGTAGGCGGTGAAGATCTGGTCGCCCGTCACGGCGAGCTGCGCCCACGCGACGGTCTTCGAGGCGGGGACCTCGATCGTCCGACGGAACAGCGTGTCCGGGATCGGGTTGCCGGGGGACGGCTCGCCGATCGCGGGAAGGATCCAGGACGCGGTGTCGAAGGTCATCCGCGTGTCGGGGGTGGTCGTGGTGGGGATCGTGACCGGGCCCCAGGGCGATCCGCCGTAGAGGGTGCGTGCCGCGGCGGTCTCCCAGCCGTCGGCGACGAAGTCGTTGCGGTGCCAGCCGCTCGGCGCCGTGCGGGTGGCCAGCCAGCTGTCATCGGTCACGATGTCCTGCTTCGTCCCGTCGGAGTACAGCACCGTGAGCTTGCCGACGAACGCGCCGTAGGCCTTCGCGGTGTTGTCGAGGCGCACGGCCAGGACGTTCTCGCCCGCCTGCGGCGACACGGTCACGCGGGATGCGGTCTTCCAGGCGTCGTCGACCGAGCGACCGGACGCCACCTGCACCTCGTTCAACAGCACCGAGTACCCGCGGTCGCCGGTCATCACCAGCTGTGCGCCGGCGATCGTCTTGGCGGGATCGACCGTGAAAGTCTTGCGGAAGTATCCCGACGGCGTGTCACCGCCCGCGTACTGCGGGTGGATCCAGCTCGCCCCCGTCAGGGTCATCTCGATGGGACCCGACTCCTGCGGTCGGTCGTTCCCGATCCAGGAGCTGCCCTGCCAGTCGGCCTCGCTGTACAGGCCGGTGTGGAACGAGGAGGCGGCCTGCGCCGATCCCGCGGAGGTGACGACGTCGACTCTCCAGAAGTACTCGGTGGCCGAGGCGAGCGCCGGGCCGGTGTACTCGACGCTCGACGAGGCATCGGAGGAGACGACGCCGCTGTCCCACGTGAGGTCTCCCCCGGCGAGCGCCCCCGCTGAGGTCGCGATCCGCAGCCGGTAGGACTCCTGGACGACCGCGCGCTCCGCGGTCTCGATGACCCAGGAGAAGCGCGGACGGTCGACATCGATGCCGACCGGCTCGGTCTTCTTCTCCACCTGCAGAGTCGTGAGCGTGACGGCCGGTGCCGCACCGGCGGCGGGAACGGACGCACCGCTCACGACGGCGGCGGTGAGGGCGAGAGACACGGTCACCACCCCCACGATCAGGCTTCGAACCGAACGGGACAAGCGCCGAGGGCGCGCTGACAGAGCAGTCGGGTATGACACGGAACGTTCCGATCGTCGTTGATGGAACCCAATTCATCGGGCATTGCGAGGTGTGCACATCGATTTGAATGAATCGATTCAACTCCTCGTCGGCGAGAGTAGCATCCCGGTCGAGCTCGGTGCAATGTCGACGACCCGCGAACGAGACTCTTCGCCGCTGCGGAGGATCCTCGTTCCACGAGCGGCACGGTTTGCGCCGACGGTCGGGTGACGGCCCCGGTACGGACGTCTCCGAGACCCGCTGACATCCGCTCGCCAAGCCGTCAGGTCGTCGACTCGTAGTCGACCTCTGCAGGCAGGCGGACAGCAGCGAGAAGGCCGCCCGGTTGCAGCGCGGTGAGGGTGAGGTCACCGTCATGCGCCTCCACGATGCCCTGCACCAGCGAGAGCCCCAATCCGTGAGTCTTTCCCTGCTCCCGGCGGGGTGTCGAGGTGGCGGCATCATGGCGACCCGCCGCGCGATAGAACGGTTCGGTGAGTGTGGCCAGCGTCGCCGGACTCAACGGCGCACCGGTGTTCGAGATGCGAAGTTCGACGACGGCATGACCTTGCGATTCCCCCACCCTCGTCAACACCCTGACCGACCCGCCGACCACGTTGTGGCGGACCGCATTGCGGAGGAGGTTGCTGACCAGTTGCCGGATGAGCGTGGGATCTCCGACCGTGGTCGTGTCCGCGAGGTCGACCGCGATGGCGATCTGTCTGCCCCCAGCCTCGGGTCGGATGGTCTCCACCTCCTCGGCCACGAGGGCGGCGAGGTCGATGGGACTCTTGTCGAGGCGCTGATGGTCGAGGTCGGAGAGATCGAGCAGAGCGTTCACGATGCGGATGGAGCGCGCCGTCGAGTCGGAGAGCTGTCCCAGGAGCTCGGGGAGATCGACTTGAAGGGGGTCGTCCTGGCTCAGATCGAGCAGCAGCTTGGTCGTCGACAGCGGTGTCTGCAGCTCGTGGGAGGCGTTCGCCGCGAACCTGCGCTGGGCGACCGCACTGCGCTCGAGCCGGTCGAGCATGTTGTTGAACGCCTCCGCGAGCTCACGGAACTCGTCGTCGGGGCCTGACTCGGCGACGCGATGCCCGAGAGATCCATCCGCGATCTGCTCCGACGCGACCGTCAGAGCCCGAAGCGGTCGGAGCAGCCGGCCCGTCAGGATCCAGGTCGCCAGGGCACCCAGCGCGCAGGCGAGGACGAGGGCTCCTCCGCTGACGATGACCAAGGTGTCGAGCACATCGGCCTCGGTCGCGATCACGAACGACTCCTGGGCACCTCCGCTGTCCGGCGGCTCCGTCGAGGTTTCGGGCACAGCCGTTTGGACTTCGTCCGAAGGGGGCACTGCGCCCAGGTCGTAGTCCGGGAGATATCGCATGGCGACATAGGTCGCCACGAACATCGCCACTCCGACGAGAACCAGAACCAGCGTGTTCGCGAGGGTGAATCTCGCACGAGCCGACTTCGATCTGCGGCCGTGCGGATCCGGCTCTCGGAGACCGTCATCCATTCTCGGGGCCGATCCGGTATCCGACGCCCTTGACCGTGTGGATCACCCAGGGGGTGCCGAGCTTCTTGCGGAGGATGGAGATCGTGACCCGCACGGAGTTGGTGAAGGGATTCGCGTTCACATCCCAGGCCTTCTCGAGGATCTCCTCTGCGCTGATGACCCCGCCCTCGGCTTGCATGAGCAGGTGCAGGACCGAGAACTCCTTCCGGGTGAGCGGGATGGGCGCTCCCGAGCGGCTGACCTCTCTGCGGAAGGGATTGAGCTCGATCCCCTCCCGCTTCAGCACCGGGGGGTGCGCGAGGGCTGGTCGACGTTCGAGGGCGCGCAGTCGCGCGATCAACTCTGGTACCTCGAACGGCTTGGAGAGATAGTCGTCGGCACCGATCTCGAACCCCTCCACCTTGTCGTCGAGGCCTCGCGCCGCCGTCAGCATGAGCACCCGCACGGGCATCTCGGATGCCGCGATCTGCTTCGCGACATCGTCGCCGTGGATTCCGGGGAGATCGCGGTCGAGGAGGACGGCGTCGTAGTCGTTGACGGCGAGGGTCTCGAGTGCCGATTCCCCATCGTGCACGACGTCCGCGGCGATCGCCGCGCGTTCGAGGGCGATGCGGACCGCTTCCGCCATGACGACCTCGTCCTCGACAACCAACACTCGCATCTGTGCTCCCCACTCCTTCTCACACGCCGACCCCATCTAACACGGCGGAACATAACGGGAACGTTAGGAGAGCGGGCCGCTCTTCGACTGCGGCACCGGTGCCCACTCGCGTGAGAGCTTCTGGGCGAAGTCGTCCCCCAGGCTTACGTTCCGACAACACGGGGGTGGGTGAACTGATCTCACGGCAGCACAAGCGGCCGTCCGACCGAACCCGGCAGCGCCGGAAGAAGGAGTATGACAATGTCCATCAGCATCTCGACCAAGAAGTGGATCACCGGAGGCGCGCTCGCCGCCGCCCTCCTCACCGGAGGCACCGGTGCAGCGTTCGCCGCGACGACGCCGGGCGACCAGGATGCGCCGACCGACACGGCCGTGACCGAGTTCCAGGACGCTGTGCAGTCGCCCGTCGACGAACCCGAGTACGACGGCCCCGTCTTCGACGCGACTCTGGATCCCGCTCAGTGACCCCCCTCCCGCTGGGCGACGCGTGCGTCGCCCAGCGGGACCGAGCCCACGACGGGGCGGACTGGAGCGCCGGGTCTACGCCGAGTACCAGGCCGTCGTATCGGGCTGGATCCCACGCCCCGCCGCGGTGTCGCTCTTCAGAAAGACATTCAGTCCCGCCGGAGGATCGATAGCGGAAGGGCCGAAGTTCGTGATCGAGATCACTCGGCCGCGACGGAACGCGATGACCTCCTCTCCCAGGTCGATCCACTCGAAGTCGCCGGTACGGAAGCCGGGTATCTGCCTCCGCGCCGTCAGCGCCGCGCGATACAGGGAGAGGGTCGAGTGGATGTCCTGCTCCTGCCGCTCTACCGCGTAGGCGTACCAGTCCTCGGGCTGCGTGAGCCAGGTCGAAGTCCCCTGTTGCGCAGAGAACCCGAACGGACGATGCATGCCCGCCCAGGGCAGTGGCACCCGGCAGCCGTCGCGTCCGGGGCTCACTCCCTCCGTGCGGAAGTACATCGGGTCCTGCAGCTCCTCCGTGCGGAGGTCCTCGACCTCCGGAAGCCCCAACTCGTCGCCCTGATACACGTAGAGCGATCCCGGCAGTGCCGCCACGAGCAGGGCGGCGGCATGCGCCCGGCGACGTCCGAGCTCGAGATCGGTGTCGACGCCCCACTGCTTGGTCTCGAACGAGAACGCCGTATCCGTGCGGCCGAACCTCGTGGCCGGCCTCGTGACGTCGTGGTTCGACAGCACCCAGGTGCACGGGGCGCCGATCTCACGGTGCAGATCCATCATCTGGGTGATCGACTCGCGATACTCGCCTGCCTGCCAGGCCCGCGTCATCAGGTCGAAGTTGAAGGCGGTGTGCATCTCATCGGCCGCGAGATACCGCGCGAAGCGTTCGTTGTCGGGGATCCACACCTCTCCGATGAGCACGCGCTCCTCCGCATAGCTCTCCGCCGCATAGCTCTCCGCGATCTCTCGCCAGCGACGGTAAATCGGATGCACCTCATCCCGGTCGAGGTTCGGATGCTGCCCCGGGGCGTGGGAACCGTCGTCCTCCGGCAGCTCGGGATCCTTCATGATGTGAGCCGCGGAGTCGATACGGATGCCGGCGACGCCACGGTCGAACCAGAATCGCAGCAGTTCCTCATGCTCCCGGATCACGTCCGGATGCTCCCAGTTCAGATCGGGCTGCTCGGAGGAGAACAGATGGAGGTACCACTCACCAGGTCGCCCATCTGCATCGGTCGTCCGCGTCCACGTGCCACCGCCGAAGTTGTTCTTCCAGGACGTCGGCGGCTCCACTCCCCCTTCACCCCGCCCCGGATGGAACCAGAACCGCTTCCGCGCGTCCGAACCAGGAGCAGCGGCAAGCGCTTCGATGAACCACGGATGCCGCTCGGAGACGTGGTTGGGCACCAGGTCGATGATCGTGCGGATCCCGACATCCCGCGCATCGCGGATCAACGCTTCGGCCTCCTCCAGTGTCCCGAATGTCGGATCGATCTGCCGATAGTCCTCGACGTCGTAGCCTCCATCGGCGAGCGGCGACCGGTACCAGGGAGTGAACCACAGCGCATCGATCCCGAGCGACACGAAGTAGGGCAGGGCAGCCCGCACTCCGGCGAGGTCGCCGACCCCGTCTCCGTCTCCGTCGCGGAAGCTGCGCGGATACACCTCGTAGACGACGGCATCTCGCCACCACTGCTGTTCACTCATGCGACCATCAACCCTTCAGCCCCGAGTGTGCGAGCCCTTCGACGAACTGCTTCTGCGCGATGACGAAGACGATCAGCATCGGCACGACCGTCATCGTGGCGGCGGCGAGCTGCGTGTTCCACATCTCACCCCCGTAAGCGTCGGCGTAGCGGGTGAGTGCTTGCGGCAGGGTGAACAGCTCAGGCGAGGTCAGGTAGACGGTCGGTTCGAGGTACAGGTTCCATGAGGCGAGGAAGGTGAGGATCGCGACGGCGGAGAGGGCGGGCTTCGCCAGTGGCATGCTGATCCGCCACCAGATCCCGACTCTGCCCAGCCCATCCAGACGCGCGGCCTCCTCGAGCTCGCCGGGAAGGGCGATGAAGAACTGCCGCATGATGAACGTCGCCAGCACGCAGGGCGCGGCAAGGGCAGTAACGAGGATGAGCGGCCAGTGAGTGTTGACCAGACCTGCCTGCGTGAACATCTGGAACAGCGGCACGATGGTCACCTCGCTCGGCACGAGGAGCCCGACCAGAACGAGGAAGAAGAGCATGTTGCGGCCGCGGAAGCGGATGCGCGCGAACGCGTATCCGGCGAGACTCGACACGAGCATCGCCACCAGCGTGACGACGACCGCGATGTACACGCTGTTGAAGTACTGCCGGGCGAAGGGCTGGAACGTGAAGGCCTCCGCGTATGCGGCGAGTGTCGGCGAATCGGTGAAGATCGTGGGCGGCGACTGGAAGATCTCGTTCAGCGGCTTGAGCGACGAAGCGATCATCCACACCGTCGGGACGACGAACGGGATCGCCAGCACCGACAACGCGACGATCAGGATGACGCGTCGCAGGATGCCACGTCCGCGGCGCTGCTCTCGGGACATGAGGGACTCAGTCTTCATAGAACACCCACTTCTTCCGGAGCTGCCACTGGAGGAGGGTCAGCAGCATCACGAACGTCAGGAGCATGAGCGCGAGCGTCGAGCCGTAGCCGATGTTGTTGAACTCGAATGCCTGCTGGAACACGTAATAGACCAGGACGGTCGTCGACAGACCCGGGCCGCCGCCTGTGAGTACCGCGATCTGCGCGAAGGCCTGCAGCGCTCCGACGATCGTGATGATGGCGGTGAGCAGGACGGTCGGCGAGATGAGGGGGAGAGTGATGCGGAAGAAGACGGCACCGCTGCCCGCGCCATCGATGCGGGCGGCCTCGTGCAGCTCGCGCGGCACTCCCTGGAGCGCGGAGAGGAACAAGACCATGTTGATCCCGACGCTGCGGACGACTTGCGAGACGATCACCGCGACCATGGCGGTATCGCCACTCTGAAGCCAGTTGGGCCCGTCGATGCCGATGACGGAGAGGGCGCCGTTGATGCCGCCGTTGTCCTGCAGCAGGAAGCCCCATACGAGGGTCCAGGCGACCACGGACACGACGACGGGCGAGAAGAACAGGGTCCGGAAGAAGGTGACGCCACGGAAGCGACGGTTGAGCATCACCGCGAGTCCGAGACCCAGCGCGATGTTCAGCACCACGATGCCGCCGGAGAACACCAGCGTCGCGAGGAGCACGGCGGGGAGCTGGGGATCGGTGAGCAGTTCGGCGTAGTTGTCGCCGCCGACGAACTCGAGGCGTCCGCTGAAGATGTTCCAGTCGTTGAGGCTGTACCAGACGGCCAGTCCCACGGGAACAAGGACGAACAGCACGACCCCGATGATCTGCGGCGCGACGAACAGGTAGCCGGCCAGAGCGTCACGGCGCGCGGTCGTCCAGAACCGGCGGCCGGCCGATGGGGGAGCGGGCCGGGAGGCGCCGGGAGGCGCCTCCCGGGTTTCGATGGTCGTGATCGTCATCTCAGTTCGCGAGCACGGGTTGGATGGCCTCGCACACCTGTCCGAGCACGGCCTCGACGTCGGCATCCGCGACCCACATCGCATCGAAGGCCGCTTTGCCCTTCTGCGCGATCTCCGCCGGGTTGGTGTGGTTGGGCAGCGTGACGGCGTTCGGCACCTGGTCGACCACGATGCTCTGGAGCTGGTCCGCCGTGAGCTTGGTGTTGTTCTCCGCGAGCTTCTCCCCCGTGAGCAGAGAGGCGCGGGGCGGCGGGAAGTACTGCGCGAGCAGCGCCGCGTTCTGCGGGTCGGTCAGGTATGCCAGGAAGTCTGTGGCCTCTTGGGTGTGCGTGCTCGAGGAGAGCACACCCACACCGGCCTGGCCGATCACCGAGTACTCGCCGGCGGGGCCGGCGGGCAGCGGGATGACGTCGTAGGCGAACGAGTCGTCCAGCAGTGACGCGCGCGAGACCTGCGCGACGGTGAAGGCGGCATCGCCGGCGAAGAAGTCGGCTGCCGTCCCCGGACCGGGCATCGACTTGTCCACGAACGCGGCGTCGTGGAGGAACTGGAAGGCGTCGACCATCTCCGGGCTGTCGAAGGTGCACTTCGTGCCGTCGTCGGACCATGCCGATGCTCCCCAACCGGTCCAGACCGTGGCGAGGTTGTTCCACGACGAGTAGTCGAAGTCACGGATGACGAATCCTGCCTTGCCGGTCGAGGCATTCACCGCTGCGCCGATCGCCGAGATGTCTTCCCAGGTCGGCTCTCCCGCGGGGAGCGTCTGGCCGGCCTGCGCCAGCAGATCGGTGTTGACGTAGAGGGCGAACGGCGAGTTCGAGAACGGGTAGGCGTACAGCTCGCCGTCCACAGAGAACTCGGCCGTGACGCTCTCGAGCAGGTCGTCGTAGTCCCACCCTTCGGTCGCCTCGAGCTTGTCGGTGAGCGGGACGAGTGCGTCCGCCGCGATGAGGTCTTTCGACAGATCCCCCATCCAGACGAGGTCGGGCGCGTTGCCCCCGGCGATCTGCGTGGTGAGAGTGGTGTTGTAGTCGGCGAAGGGAAGGCTCTCGAAGGTGATCGAGCCGATCTCCGGATGCTCCTCCTTGAAGGAGTCCGCGATCGAGTCGAAGAGGGCGAGCTGGTCTTCGTTCGATGTCCAGACGCTCATCCGCAGGTCGACGCTGCCGGGTGCGGCTTCGGTTTCGACGGGCGCCGGCGGCGAGGCGGCGCAGCCCGCTGCCGCGAGGCCGATCGATGCCGTCAACGCTGCGGCGCTGAACAGCTTCTTTGCTGTGTTCATGTCGTTTCCTTCTCTAATAGCCGATGATCTCGGGCCAATGGATCTCCACGCCGGCCTGGGTGAGCCGGGCCTGGAGCAACGCGGTGAGCGCGGTCTGCGTCGCGACGTCAAGGGGTCGGTGCCCCTCGTCGAGGCAGAACGCGGCGAGCTCGCCCGCCGATTCGCCGATGTTCCACTCGACGGGATGCAGGCGGTAGGCGCCGTTGGTGATGTGGGTGGTGCCGATGTTCTTCGCCGCGGGAAGCAGATTGCGGGTGCGCACGGGGATGAGCGCCCCGAGCGGAATCTCGAACGGTGCACACTCGACATCGATGTAGTTGTCACCGCCCGTCGACGGGTGCAGGTCGATGCGGTACATGCCCACCCCGACCGAGTCGTCGAACACCGCCGGTCCTCCGGAACCACGGACAGCGACGGAGATGTCCTGTTCGACCACGGTGCGCAGCGCGCGGATGCGGCGGGACTCGCGGATGTACGGCGCCTGCGCGAAGCCATCATCGGTGCCGATGACATCGCCGCGCAGCCGGAGTCCCGGCCAACCGAACCCGCCGTCAGGGCGCGGCGCCTCGGTCTGCAGCCAGTAGAAATACGCCAGGGACTGACTCTTGGCCGCTGCCAGGTGCTCCATGCGGTCCGCGGCGTCGATGATCGATCCGCCCACATAGTCGAGCTGGGGCCAGTTGGCCAGCACGATGTCACTGGGAGCGAAGCCGTCGCGGAAGGTCTGGCGGGCGGCGATGCGACGGAACATCCACAGATCGCGGTCGCCCGGGTCGACGCGCGGGTCGCCGGAGCGGTCGATCTCCGGGTTCACCTCGAGCGTGCGCTCCTCCGGTTCGAGGGTGCGGGGGTTCGGGGCGGTGAACGACAGCATCGGGGCGCCCCAGAACGGCAGTTCGAACCGCTTCCACTCGTCGTAGTCGGCCGGGCGGTCGATCGTGTGATCGCCCTCGACGTGATCGAAGATGAAGCACCATGCGATCGACTGCACGTTGCGGGGATCGGCTGTCTCGGCAGCACTCGGCTCGCCCGTCTCGGAGCGCGCCTCCGCACCGACGACATACTCCGTGCCGGTCAGGGGAAGCAGATCCCCCGTCTCGGTCGCGTCCAGCACGAACGCGGCCTCGATGACGGTGCGGACGCCGGAGCGCAGGTTCTCGACGGTGACGCTTCGCACCACGTCGTCGCTGACCGCAGCCTCGACGGGGACCGCCGGCTGGAGCACGACCAGCTGCCCGTTCGAGCGGTAGGGAGCCAGCATCTGGTCGATGACCGACACGGCGACGCGGGGCTCGTGGCACAGCCGACTCACGCGTCCGCGTCCCGGGTTCAGCGTCCGGTCGGCGCGCGCCTCTTCGGAGAGCGGATAGTGGTCGCGGTAGTAGCGCCGGATGCCCTCGCGCAGGGAGCGGTAGCGTGCGGTCACCCCGAACTGCTCCACCCAGATGTGCTCGTCCGGCGGCACGGCCTGCGAGGTGAGCTGCCCCCCGAGCCAGGCGTACTCCTCGGTGAGCACCACTCGATGACCGCGTTCGAGCACAGCGAGGGCCGCGGCGACTCCGCCCAGTCCCCCGCCGATGATGGCGACGTCGGTCGTCAGAGTCACTGCGAGTGCCGTTCGACGAGGGTGGCACCGAATTCGACATCGGCGCTCAGGAGACGCTGAGTGTCAAGGCGCGGCCAGTCCTCCTCGGCGGAGCTCGAGACGAGCTCCTGCAGAAGAGCGAGCGCCTCGACGGCGACCTGCTCGCGGGGGACGTGGAAGCCGGTGAGGGCGTGTTCGCCGACCCGGTGTCCGCGCACTTCGGCAAGGGACGCGACCGAGATGTCGTCCGGCACTCGAAGCCCCGCCTTCGACAGAGCGTGAATCACATCGTCGGCGAGGAAGGAGTCCTCCGCGAACACGACGGTCGCTGAACCGAGGGCGTCGAGGATGGAGGGGAGGTCCGCCTCACGGACGAACTGGAACGGCAGCAGACCATCTGCATCAGCCGCACGGACCGCGCGCATGCGGTCGTCGGCGGCGGGACTCGTGAGGTCGTGGTGCACGTAGACAGCGCGTTCGTGACCGAGGTGTACCGCCCGCTCGATGAGCATGGTGGTCGAGGTGACGTAGTCGAGCCCGACATATGGAACCTTGGCGTCGGTCTCGTTCCGGCGACCGACCGCGACGAAGGGGAACTGCTCGTCGACGAGCCGGGCCAGGTCGTCGCCATCCATCCGCTGGCCCAGCAGGATGCAGCCGTCGGCCAGGCGCAGACGAGTCTTCTTGTGGAACAGACGCCTCGACCCGTCTTCCACTGGGGAGCTGGTGAAGAACAGAAGATCGCAGCCGGCGCGCTCGGCCGCGCGTTCTATGCCGTTCAGGAGGGGACCATAGAAGTCCATGCTCTCCGGGGAGAGTGCCGCTTCGTAGGTGAAGATGCCGATGATCTGGTTGTCGAGCCCGGCGAGCCGGCGGGCAGCGGGATCGGCGACGTACGTGGACTGCTCGATCGCCTGCTTGACGCGCTCACGCGTCGCCTCCGGAATACGCACGCTCGCCCCGTCGCGCTCGTTGAGCACCATCGAAACGGTGCTCTGACTCACCCCGGCGATCTCTGCGATCTCGCGTTGCGTCACCTTGCGTGGCTTCGATGCCATCCTGACTCCTGACCCAGTGATAATTCGTATTTGCAGGACGCTAATACGTATCTGCAATTTATGCAAATTCTCTTGACAGGCGACGTAGCCACTCCTCAGGATGGGAAAACCCGAATCTGCTCATACGCATCAGCAGATTCTTCTCCCCGACAGCAGGAGTGACGATGAAGTCATCAGCAGCGCCCCGAACGCCCGGACTCAGCCGCCGCGGATTCCTCAAGGCCACGATCGTGGCCGGGGTCGTCCTCGTCGCCGAAGCGAGTCCCGTGACAGCCCACGCTGCCGCCGGCGACGTCACCCTCTCCGCGACGGGCATCAGCGTGCTGGCGAGTGTCGGCGGCCGCATCGCGATCCGCGACGCAGCCGGCACGATCCGCTCGCAGGGCTCACGGTTCCAAGTGAAGGATCGCGTCACCGGCATCCACGTCTCAACCGGGGGCACACCGAGCCTGGTCACCGCCCCCGACGGCTCCCCGGCGATCCGCATGGACTACACGTTCGACACCGCAGCGGGCCCCACGGTCGTCGTCGGGATGGTCACCCTCTCGACCAACCATGCCCACCTCGAATGGGAGGTGCAGGGCGCTTCGACGCTCGTGCCGGACGGATTCCTCTTCAGCCGTGCGATCCTCTCCGCCACTGCTCCCGACGACTACGTCGCCGTCACCGAGTGGGTACGGGACGACCGCGGCGGCATCCCCTTCGAAGAGGCAGCAGGCATCGCCCACGTGTCGACGTGGGGCACGCTGCACGGCATGTTCCTCCTCGAGCGCTCCCGCCAGGCATGGACCAACACCACCTGGATCCACTCCCCCGGAACCGCGTTGGCGGCAGGCGGCTACCTCAGCGAAGCCGACTTCTTCTTCAGCGAGACCCGCCCGTCCGCGACGGCGACGATCGGCCGCGGCGACGAACTCGGCATCGAACTGCGCACCGATCAGGCGTTCAACATCTGGCAAGGCGGTCAGACCGCGACCGTGACGGCGCTCGTCGCCAACGGCGCGGGCACGCCGAAGAACGTCGAGCTCTCCTGGTGGGTGCGAGACTTCAACGGCGCGCAGCTCGCCGCCAGCACCGTGACCGTGCCGGTCGCCGCCACGGCGACGGCCGAGCACACGTTCACACTCACCATCCCCGCTCAGGGAATCTCGCTGGCCGAGGTGACCGCGAGCGTCGGCGCCGACGCCGCGTTCGCCCGCACAACCCTCGCCGCGCTGCCTCCGCGCACGCTGGATCCAAGCGCGGCGAGCATGTTCGGCATGGCGAACTACCCCTGGCTGCAGCGCCCCTCCGCATCAGCCGTCCTCGATCTCTGGCAGCGCGTCGGCGTGAGCCGAGTACGAATCTCGTACGCGGGAGGCCCGGGCGTCCCGCCGTCCGACTTCGATGCACGGGGCATGCTCCATAACATCGAGCTGCAGCCGGACATGAACGCCACCGACATCGAAGCCGCTGACTGGGCTGCCGCCAACGTCACGACCGCGATCACCGCAGGAGCGGAGTACTTCGAGGTCGGCAACGAGCTGAACCGCCCCTTCAACACCGGTGATGCCGCCCAGGCATACATCGATGTGGCGCTCCGACCCGTCGTCGACCGTGTCACCGCAGTGGGGTCGACCATCAAGATCATGAACAACGGCCTCGCCGGCATGGACAAGCCCTGGGTGGAGAAGTTCATCGCCGGCGGGGGCTGGGACCTCATCGACGCGTTCGCCTATCACCCTGGCCGCGGCAACTTCACCCCCGACTACGTCCCGGACGGAGACGACTGGGAGGAGGGCAGCACCGGGAACTACTGGAACTTCTACGGCGGTCTCACCCAGTTGAAAGCCCTGATGGAGGTGCATGGCGAGAAGGAGATCTGGCTCACCGAAGCGTATGCGTGCACACGTCCGAACGGATGGTGGAACGACACCTACCGGCATGCGGCCGAGAACGTGTTCCTCACACTCGCGCTCGCGAAGGCCGAGGGTATCCGAAACGTCTGCTGGTACCAGTTCCACGACAGTGTGCTCGGAAATCCGCAGGTCGCCGACCCGCAGAACGTCGAGTACCACTTCGGGCTCATGAACAGAGACCTCAGCGCGAAACCCTCCCTCCTCGCATACGCCCATGCGGCGAAGACCCTCGATGCCGCCTCGTTCCTCGGCTGGGTCGACTTCGGTGACACGACCTCGAGGGGACTGCTGTTCGACACCCCCTCAGGACAGGCCGCCGTGTTGTGGAGCCGCGCCGACGGCTACCTCCTCAACACCGATCACGACCCCGCAGACTGGCACTTCGCCGCCCCGGAGGTGTGGGTCGACCCCTGGCCGACGAAGACGCATCACCCGCTGCCGGCCTCCGGCACCACGGCATTCCAGCTCGACACCATCGGCCAGCACACCGAACTCCCGGTCGTCGCCGGAATCGTCGACGTCATGATCGACGGGGCGCCGCGCGTCTTCTACGGGCTGGATCTCACCATCGCGGAGAAATGACCGAGGATCTACTCCGCAGAGCCCTCGCTCTCCAGCATCCGCGCCGTCATCTTCATCCGCACCACCGTGTACAGCAACGACAGCAGACCGGCGGCGATCGCCAGGGCCACGAACGCCGCGAAGCCCCACCCGAGGAGCTCCGTCAGCTCCCACGTCTCCTTCAACGCGAACATCGAGGCGCCGGTGCCGACGATGAACCAGCCGGTCGCCTTGTTCATGAAGCCGATCACCTCGACGCGCTGATCCGACGTCAGCGCCGCCATGACCCGGGACTGGTAGTCGCCATCTCTTCGCCGATGCATGATGTACGCGACCGGCGGCAGCAACCACCACCACGGGCTCACGGGGCTCGGCCGGGGAACCGCTCTCGCCGTCGTCTCGAACCCGGCGCGCACGAACCGTCGTTCGCCGAGCTCCAGTGCTGCCTGATAGATCGGTCCCGCGAAGAGCAACCAGGCGCCGAGGCTCCCGAGTGCCACCATGAAGATCTCCATGCTCGGATTCTTCCAGCAGCGCCGCTCAAGGCCGAGGGATGCTCGGATCAGACCCCGTACATCTCCCCCACCGGAACCACGACCGGAAGCACGTTCCCGGGCTGCGCGAGCGGACACGCCCACGCCGGATCGTAGGCGCACGAGGGGTTGTAGGCGAAGTTGAAGTCGAGCACGATCGTGCCGCGCTCGGAGTCGGAGCCGAGGTCGGCGCCCTTGACCGTGTCGATCAGGTAGCGACCGCCGCCGTAGGTGCCACCGGGGCGACCGGCCAGCGCATCGCGGACCGGGATGAAGAGTCCTCCGCCATAGGACTTCAGGCGCCAGACGTCGAGCGAACCGGCATCCGGGATCTCGACCTTGCCGATCCGCTCGAAGGGCACGATGCCGTCGGTTCCGGTGGCGAACTCGAATCCACCGGGCTCGGCCGGCAGGATCGGCAGCTCGAACCGCCAGGCAGGATCGTATGACGCGATCGGCAGACCCTCGAACAGCGCCCGGTCCTCCGGCAGCAAAGGGGTGGCCGGATGCCGGAGCATCAGGTCATCGCGCTCGATCCGCCAGAGCTCGTGGGCCTCCTCAGGGGAGTCGGCGATCCGCACGGCGTCATACAGGGCGAAGACGCGACGCCGCCAGTCGACGACTTCGACGGCCGTGCGTGCAGGTGTGATCGACATGGCCCCAGGCTACGCGGCAGCGCAGACCTCGGCCTCTCAGCCCGCGGCGCTGCCCGCGATCATGTCCGCGTACCCCTCGCGGTACGTCGGATAGTCGAGGCTCCCGAGCACGGACCGCAGCAACGCCCCGTCGTACACGAACCCGCCGGGGTTTCCGGATGCGGAATCCGGAGGCACCTCCGCGCCGAGTTCGCCGGCGATGAACCGGACGACCTCTCCCAGCGGCGCAGGGCCCGCGTCGACGGCGTGCAGCAGCCGCGGTGGAGAGACATCCCGCAGCATCAGATCGAGCGTGCGCACCAGGTCGGTCTCGTGGATCCGGTTCGTGCGTCGTGCGTGTTCGACGGCAGCTCCCTCGCGCACCTTCCGCAGCAGGAACTCGCGGCCGGGTCCGTAGATGCCCGCCGGTCGCACGATCACCGCGTCGAAGAGCTCGATCGCCGCCCGCTCGCCGTCTCGAAGCCCCAGCGAGCGCTCGGTCGTCGGCACCGGTTCTTCGCGCTCGGTGATCGGATGCGGGGAGCCCGGCCCGTCGAAGACACCGGTCGACGACACGAACACGGTGCGGGCGGGGATCGCCGGAAGGGCAGCGGCGAGGTGCGTCAGAGCCGTGCGGTACGCCGACGGGGAGTCACCGGGCGGGAGCGTGACGAGCATCGCATCGACCTCGGGAAGCAGTGTCGTCAACGGCGCCGAGAGATCCCCGCGAACAGCAGTGATGCCCACGGGCAGGAAGCTGTCGCTGCGCCTCAACGCGACGACATCGCCGCCGCGTTCGACGAGCTGCGGCGCGAGGCGAGCAGCGAGCTTGCCGTAGCCGACGAGGAGTGTGCGTCGCGATGTCGACGAGGAAGCGGACATCCGTCAGGATCAGCCTGCGGCGAGCGCCGGCAGCGCCACGCCATGCAGCGCGTCGACCACGGGGGCAAGCTCCGGCTGCGCCGCGGCGTCTTCGAGAACCTGCTCGAGGGCGGCATCGTGGATCGGCCGCGCACGTTCGTAGAGCTCTCGGCCCGCGGGGGTGAGCTCGGTGTAGATGCCGCGGCGATCGTCGGCGCACAGGATGCGGGTGAGGAGTCCGCGGTCTTCCAGACGGTTGACCAGGCGGGTCGTGGCGCTGGGGCTGAGAGCTGCGGCACGGGCGAGCTGCTGCATGCGCATGTGCCAGCCGTCCTGCCGGTCGAGCGCATCGAGCACGGTGTACTCGACCACGGAGAGCGAGGCCGCTTCGGCCAGGCTGCGCTCGAGAGCGGTCTCGATCAGGCCGTGCAGCGCGGCGAGCGTTCGCCACCCCTGCGCGCGCACCTCGACCGCGTCGTCACCGATACCCATGGCCATCCTCCGAAATAGTTGCTTGCGCTGAATACTTGCGTGTGCAATCATTATGCTTCGACGCGCAATATGCGGCGTCTGCAAGTATCCCCACCAATGTACCAGGAGAATCGTCATGCCTCTAGGACTGATCGCCCTCGCCATCGGGGCGTTCGGCATCGGACTCACCGAGTTCGTCATCATGGGCCTGCTGCCCGAGGTCGCCCACGACTTCGGCGTCACCGAGTCGGCCGCGGGCTGGCTCATCTCCGGCTATGCGCTGGCCGTCGTCGTCGGCGCGCTCGTGCTCACCGCCGCGGCCACCCGGCTGCCCAAGAAGCCCGTGCTGCTGGGCCTCATCGTGCTGTTCATCATCGGCAACGTGCTCACCGCCCTCGCCGACGACTACGGCACAGCGATGCTCGGCCGCATCATCGCCGCGCTCTGCCACGGCGCGTTCTTCGGCATCGGCTCGGTCGTCGCTGCGGGCCTCGTCGCCCCGGAGAAGAAGGCCGGCGCGATCGCGATCATGTTCACCGGCCTCACCGCCGCGAACGTCTTCGGAGTGCCGTTCGGCACCTTCCTCGGTCAGGAGCTGGGCTGGCGATCGACGTTCTGGGCCATCTCCGGCATCGGCGTGCTGGCCTTCATCGGCATCGCCGCACTCGTCCCACGCCTCCCCCGCCCCACCGCACAGGTCAGCCTCCGCACCGAACTCGCCGCGTTCCGCTCCGGCCAGGTGTGGTTCTCGCTCGTCGTCACGATCCTCGCGTTCGGTGGCATGTTCGGCGCCTTCACCTACATCGCATACACGCTCACCGAGGTGAGCGGCTTCGCGACCTCCGCCGTGCCGTGGCTGCTCGTGCTGTTCGGGGCCGGCCTCGTGCTCGGCAACTGGCTCGGCGGACGCCTCGCCGACCGCGCGATCGACCGCACCCTGGTCATCTTCATCGCCGCTCTCGTGGTCGTGCTCGCTCTGTTCGCCGTGTCAGCGCAGTCGGGGATCGCCACGATCATCGCGCTGTTCCTGATGGGAGGGTTCGGCTTCGGCACGGTACCCGGCCTGCAGAGCCGCGTCATGCAGTACGCGGGCGGAGCGCCCACTCTCGCGTCCGGTGCCAACATCGGCGCGTTCAACATCGGCAACGCGCTCGGCGCCTGGGCGGGCGGAGTCGGCATCTCGGCCGGTCTCGGCTACACCTCGCCGATCTGGATGGGGGCGATCCTCACCGGCGTCGCACTGGTCGTGATGGTCGTGGCTGCGGCGCGTGCTCGTGCCGCCGGATCGCGGGATGCACAGCCACCGGCCACGGAGCCGACGCCGACCGCGTCGGTCCCCATCGGCTGACCTCAGCGCCTTCTCCGCCTCCTAGGCTGGCCCCATGACACCCGAATCGGCGGACACCGCGTCTCGACGCGTCGTGTTCCGCCGATTCGGCGGTCCGGAGGTGCTCGAGATCGAACGTCGCGCGGTCCCGCAGCCGGCCGACCGCGAAGTGCTCGTGCGGGTCGCCGCAGCGGGCGTGAACCCGGTGGACTGGAAGCTGTTCAGCGGACAGCCGATGCACGACCCCTACGAGCGAAGCCTGCCCTCCGGCAACGGCTACGACTTCTCCGGCACGATCGAGAGCCTGGGCGGCGGCGTGCACGGCCGGCAGATCGGCGTGCACGGCTGGCGAGTCGGCGACCGCGTCTTCGGCGGACTTCGGTACCACGCACAGGCCGACCACCTCGTGATCGACCCCACAGCGCTGGTACGGGTTCCGGACGGACTCTCCCTCGTCGAAGCGGGTGCCCTCAACGTCACCGGCCGCACGGCGGTCGCGAGCGTGGAGTCGCAGAAGATCGCTGCGGGCGATGTCGTGCTCGTCAGCGGCGCGGCCGGCGGCGTCGGCATCCTCACCGCCCAGCTCTGCGTGCTGCGGGGAGCGCGCGTGCTCGGCACGGCGGGCCCGAGCAACCACGCCCTGCTGCGTCGCCTCGGCATCGAGCCGCTCCTCTACGGAGACCTGCTCGCCGACCGGCTCAGGGCAGCCGTGCCCGAGGGGCTCACGGCCGTGCTCGACACGGTCGGCCACGGCACGGTCGACCTGGCACTCGCTCTCGACGTTCCCGCCGACCGGATCAACACGATCGCCGACTACGACGCCCGTGCGCGGTATCCGATCCGCGGCGTGGGTGGCGCCGACGCGGGCGCGCACGAACTCGCGATGATCGCGCAGCTGATCGCGGATGGTCGCATCGAGCTGCCGATCGATTCGGTGCACCCGCTCGATGACGTGCGGGAGGCGTACGCGCGGTCGATCTCCGGCCATGCGACCGGGAAGATCGTGCTGACCACAGCATCCGACTCCCCGCCCCGAGACGGATCCGGCTCCGGAAGCCGCCCCTGACGCCACCACCCCGCGAACGCAGAAGCGCCGCACCCTCCGGAGAGGATGCGGCGCTTCGTGGGTGCGGCGAAGGTTACTCCGCGGCAGCGATCTTCTTGGCGTCGTCCGTGTTGAGCACGCGGAACAGGATCGCCGCGATCACAGCGCCGACCACCGGGGCGACGATGTAGAGCCACAGCGAGCTCCACGCGAAGTGGCCGCTGACCGAGAGGCCGAGCGCGACGGCCGGGTTGAAGCCGCCACCCGAGATCGAGCCGACCGTTGCCGCACCGACGAAAACGGTCGCACCGATCGCGAGACCGTAGAACGAGTTGCCCGCGGTGTCCTTCGACGTGGCGGTGTTGAGCACGACCCACACCAGGATCAGCGTGAAGAGCGCCTCGACGAGGAAGGCCGGGCCGACCTCGATGACCATGGCTTCCTCGCCGACAGGCCATACGGCCATGCTGACGAGCGCGGCCACGGCACCACCGACGAACTGGGCGATGAGGTAGGCGATGAAGTCGGCGACGCTGAGGCCGCCGCGCAGGAACACACCGACCGAGACGGCCGGGTTGAGGTGGGCGCCCGAGATGTGACCCGTCGAGAACACGAGCACCATCAGGGTGAAGCCGATCGCGAGCGGGGTCAGCGGGCTGCCGCTGTTCACCGCCGCGATGATCGCGAGGACGAAGAGGAAGGTGGCGATCGCTTCTGCGAGCGCCTTGCGTGCCGTACCAGTCATGAGAGAGCCCTTTGTCTTGGGGATTCGGTAGAGAGGAAGCCACCCGTTTGCCCGCGCACCCCGGCCGACGCACCCCTCGTGCGGCACCGACGCTATCGCTGCACCTGCCGGAATATCGGGAGCCGCGCGGACTTTCTGTGAATTCGCTGAACTTGCGCGCGAGCGGCGATCGCAATGGCCGACGCCTGACCGCTCCCGGCGATGTCAACCCCGTGGCCCATGCTCCCGCGCACCCGTACCTTTCGAGGATGACCACCGAGACCGCGCCAGCCGCCGAGACCTCCACCCGGTTGCGCAGGGCGATCACCGGTCCACTCCTGTTCGCATTCATCCTCGGCGACGTGCTGGGTGCCGGCATCTACGCGCTGATGGGTGTGCTGTCGGCGAAGGTCGGCGGGATGCTGTGGGCACCGCTGCTCCTCGCCCTGTTGCTCGCCCTGCTCACCGCCGGCTCCTACGCAGAGCTCGTGACGAAGTATCCACGCGCCGGAGGGGCCGCCGTCTTCGCGGAGCGCGCGTTCCACAGTCCGCTGGTCTCGTTCCTGGTGGGCTTCAGCATGCTGGCCGCGGGCGTGACCAGCGCGGCCGGGCTGGCCATCGCGTTCGCGGGCGACTACCTGGGCACCTTCCTCGACCTGCCCACCATCCCGGTCGCGATCGCCTTCCTCGCCCTCGTCGGCCTGCTGAACGCCCGCGGCATCCGCGAGTCGATGGGTGCGAATCTCGTGATGACCGCGATCGAACTCAGCGGCCTGGTCATCGTCGTCGCCGTGGTCGCGATCTTCGTCGGTGGTGGAGGCGGTGACATCTCCCGTGTCACCGAAGCGCCGGAGGGGACGAGCGTCGCCGTCGCCGTGTTGTCCGGCGCGGTCATCGCCTACTACTCCTTCGTGGGGTTCGAGACCTCGGCGAACATGATCGAAGAGGTCAAGGATCCGCGGCGCACCTACCCCCGCGCGCTCTTCGGAGCCCTGTTCACCGCCGGTGCGGTCTACGTCCTGGTGGGCCTGGCGAGCTCGATCGCGCTCCCGCCCGCCGCCCTGCAGGAATCGAGCGGTCCGCTGCTCGCGGTCGTCGAGGCCACCGGTGTCAGCATCCCCTCGTGGCTGTTCAGCCTCATCGCACTCGTCGCCGTCGCCAACGGCGCCCTCCTCACGATGATCATGGTCAGCCGGCTGACCTACGGCATGGCCGAGCAGGGCCTGCTGCCCCGAGCCCTCGGCCGCGTGCTCCCGAAGCGGAAGACCCCGTGGGTCGCGATCCTCACCACCACCCTCGTGGCGATGGGTCTGACGCTGGTCGGCGATCTGGCGACCCTCGCCGAGACGGTCGTGCTGCTGCTGCTCGTCGTCTTCCTCAGCGTCAACGTGTCGGTGCTGGTGCTGCGCCGAGACCGCGTCGAGAACGAGCACTTCCGCGTGTGGACCTTCGTCCCCGTGCTCGGCATCGGCTCCTGCATCCTGCTGCTCACCCAGCAGCGTCCGGCCGTCTGGCTCTTCGGCGGGATCCTGCTCGCCGTCGGCGGCGCGTTGTATGTGCTGGCGCGGTGGGGTCGGAAGCACGCCGCGAAGAAGAACACCCATCCCGACGGCAAACCCGTCGACAACCAGGAGGACACCCATGAGCACGCCTGAGCACACGTCGGATGACGAGATGACGAGCGCCGAGAAGCGACACGACCAGCTGACCGCCGCACCGGATGCCACCGAGGCCGACGCCGCACCCCGCATCGAGGTCAGCGAGCACGACGGCAACACCCGCATCGACATCGCTGCGGAAGCGCCGGTGCGTCCGGGACCCGGCCCGGGCATGCCCGAGGCCGACTCCGAGACCGATCCCGAGACCGAAGACTAACGCGCCGGTCGGGCTCAGAGCGAGACGGGTGCTTCCGCCGCGCCGACGCGTTCCCTCGTACTCGAGATCGTCGCGAACCCTCTGGCGGAGAGGATACTCTCGGTGCGGCGCATGATGTCCTCCCCCGACACGGCGGTCAGCCCGTCCGCCGCCGGGATCGCCGATGTCGTGGTGGCATCCGTGATGAACTCCACGTCGAAACCCAGGTCGGCAGCGACTCGCGTCGTCGTCTCGCAGCACTGCTCGGTGCGGATGCCGCAGACCACGAGTCGACGGATGCCGTCGCGCTGCAGCCGTTCCTGGAGGTCGGTCGAGGTGAAGGCGTTGATGGTCGTCTTCGTGAGCGCCTGCTCCGACGCCAGAGGAGCCAGTTCGGCGATCACGCGCACGAATCCGTTGACCGGGTCGAACACACCACCGGTGCCCGGCTCGGAGTGCGTGATCCAGATCACCCGGTCTCCCACCTCGCGCGCATGCGCCACGAGGAGCGCGATGTTGTCGAGTACCGCAGGATTCGCGGTGCTCGCCCAGTCGTCGACGCGCTGGCGGAACGACTCCTGCGCATCGATGACGAGCAGGGCGGCGGCGGAGTGAGCGTTCATCCGCTCATCGTCGCCGCCGCGGCCAGCCGAGGCAAGGTGTCGAACGGCCGACGACCGCACGATTCCGGACAGTCCTAGAGCCAGCCCTTGCGCTTGAACGCCGCGTACAGGCCGAAGCCCAGCGCGATCATCATGCCGACCGCCATGGGATAGCCGAGCAGCCAGTGCAGCTCCGGCATGTGGTCGAAGTTCATGCCGTAGATGGTGCCGACGAGCGTCGGGGCGAACAGGATCGCCGCCCATCCCGAGATCTTCTTGACCTCGTCGTTCTGGCGGATGCTGAGTTCGGTCATCCGCCGCATCTCTTCGTTCTGGCGGCGCGCGACGATCGTCGACTCGACCGTGAGGGCGTTGTCGAGCACGGTGCGGAAGGTCGTCGCCCGATCGCTCACGCGCAGGGTGTGATCGAGCACGTCGCGGAGGTACCGCAGCAGCTCGTCGCTCACTTTGTACTTGTCCGAGCCCCGCAGCAGGGCCTCCAGCATTCCCGACAGCGGCTGCGTGGCCCGCTGGAAGTCGATGACCTCGCGGCCCAGGTCGTAGATGCGCTGCGTGGCGTCGGCGTCCTCTTCGAACAGCTGGCTCTCGATCTCGTCGATGTCGTTCTCGAGACCTGCGAGGACGGGCGTGTACTCGTCGACGACCTCGTCGAGGATGGCGTACAGCACCGCCTCGGGCCCATGGGCGAGGAGTGCGGGATCCCCCTCCAGCCGCCGACGCACCCGACCGAGGTCGGGGGACTCCGCATGTCTGATCGTCACCACGAAGTCGGGACCGACGAGCACATGCACCTCGCCGAACTCGACCTCTTCGACGTCGTCGAGATAGCGGGCCGGCCTCAGCACCATGAAGAGCACATCGCCGTAGCGTTCGAGCTTGGCGCGCTGATGGCCTGCGAGAGCGTCCTCCACGACGAGCGCGTGGATGCCGAACTCGTCAGCGACCTCGCGGATCTCTTCTTCGCTCGGACGGTAGAGGCCGATCCACCCCATGCCGCCGCGCTCCCGCATGCGCTCGAACGTCTCGCTGAGGGTCACCGGGTTCTCGGTGCGGACGCCGTCCACGTAGATCGCATTGTCGATGATCGCCATCGTCGCCCCTTCGCTCGGCTGCCGGTCAGACCGGATTCACTCCGCAGCGGGGGGAGCAGCGCACGGGATGGCCGCGTCAGTGATCGACTGGTGATACTGCTCTGCCGTGAACGGAAGACCGAACTCCGGGGCTGTCTGTCCTGATGCGGCCGGGGCTTTCGACGCGATCGCCGCGAGCTCCCAGGAGAGCCGCTGGGAGAACACGTCACCCGCCGTCGAGTCGTTGAGCACGACAGCCACGGTGAATCCTGTCGCCGGGTCGGAGTAGGCCGCCGTGGCGTATCCCGGCGTCCAGCCGTGCTGACCGATCATCGAGCCGACGAGGTAGCCGCCGCCGGTGGCCTGGTACCAAGAGGGGGCGCCGTCGGCAGCGGGAAGCGGGGTGCCGAAGCGGTCCGGCTTCTCCTTCTCGTCCTTGCGCAGCGCCTGCGCCGCCTCCGCCTGCGCGTAGCGGCCGAGGTCGGTGATGTTCGACACGACGCCGGAATCGGTGAACCCCGAGCTGGACGACAGCTTCGTGATGTCGACAGGCGCCGCACAGTCGAATCCGCCTTCGACGGAGTTGAGGAAATGACCGTTCAGCACCGGTCCCGTGCCGGGCTCGGCCGGCGTCGGGCCCGGAAGCGAAGTGCTCGAAAGAGCGAGGGGCTCGGTGACATACTCCGCGATCAGCTCCGATGCCGTCATCCCCGAGGCGCGCTCGAGCGCGAGGCCGAGAAGGAGGTACCCGGAATCCGAATCGCGGAACGTCGTGTGCGGTGCCACCCGCTCGCGTGCGAGGCCGTAGCCGGCGAGCTCCAACGGCGCCCACACCCGATCCGGCGTGTTCAGCCACGCCGACTTGACCGTCGGCTCGGAGGAGCCGACGCCGCTCGTGCCGTTGCACAGATCGAGGAGGGTGATGCCCGCTTCTCGCATGTCCGCGACGCCGGATACGTAGTCCGCGACGTTCGCGTCGAGTTCGACGACGTCCCTGTCGGCGAGAGCGTAGAGGACGTCACAGGTCATCAGCCGCGTCACGTCCGCGATACGGAATGACATGTCGGTCGACAGCTCTGCGCCGCCTTCGCGGTCTTGCGTGCCGATGCTCGCCACCCAGCTTCCGCTCCAGGGCGCCCACACACCGACGATGGCGCCGGAGGCCCCGGACGCGGCGATCGCGTTGTCGACCGCGGCCTGCATCGCGGCGACCGTGTCATCCGGGAGCGAGCCCTCCGCCTGGGCGGGTGGCGTGTAGGAGAAAGACTCCTCGGAGGAGCATCCGGTGAGGACAAGAGCGAGCACGGCCGCCGTCGCCGTTGCGGCGCGCCACCGGCGCGACGAGAGAAGCTGCATGGAAGGACCCCCGAAGACGTGTCTCCCGAGTCTAGAGCGCGGATGCTGAAAGTCGGCCCCGGAGCGGCATCCGAGCCGCGCGTAAGGTGGTGAGAGTGCCCCACACCTTCGATGCCGACGTGATCACCGCCGTCCTTCGCCACATGAACGGCGACCACACCGACGACAACATCCTCATCGCCAGGGCCTTCGCCGAGCCGTCGGATGCCGAGATCACGGATTCGGTGATGACCGGGTTCGACGGAGAAGGTGGAGTCTGGCAGGTCACACGCGGCGGCGCCGTCACCGAGCTGCGCGTGCCGTGGCCCGGTGGAGCGATCTCCGACCGGCCATCCGTGCGCCGCGAGGTCGTCGCACTCTACGACGCCGCCTGCGTCCGCCTCGGCGTCGAGCCGCGGCCACACGCCTGAGAGCCGCGGCCGCACGCCTGACGACTCCGACTTCCCTCCGGGGTTAGGCAACCCTTACACTTGCTTCATGCCCGAGATCCTCTCCTTCTCCGCCGCCCTGCGCGAGCGTTCGTCCGGATCGCACTCCCGCAGCGAGACCGCCGGCTTCATGTCCGACCTCCTGAAGGGCGAGGGTTCGCGCGAGGACTACATCTCCCTCGTCGCGCAGCACTACTTCATCTACGAGGCTCTCGAGGGCGCCGGCGAGCGGATGCGCCAAGATCCGGTGGCTGCAGTCTTCATCACCGACAAGCTCACCCGCCTCCCGGCCCTCGAGGCCGACCTCGAGTTCCTGCTCGGCCCGCAGTGGCGCGAGCAGATCGTGGCGCTGCCGACGACGCAGCGCTACGTCGATCGCATCCGCCAGGTCGGCGCCACGTGGGCAGGCGGATTCGTCGCGCACCACTACACGCGCTACCTCGGTGATCTCTCCGGCGGCATCTTCATCGGCCGCGTGATGGCTCGTCGTTTCGGTTTCGAGACCAACGGCATCGGGTTCTACCTGTTCGACGACATCGCCGACCCGTCCGCCTTCAAGGACGTGTACCGCGAGCAGCTCGACGCCGCGCCGTGGGACGACGCCGAGCGTGAGCGTGTGATCGACGAGGTGCTCCTCGCCTACCGCTTCAACACCGAGCTGTTCGAAGACCTCGACCGCGCCCGCGCCGCCGCCTGAGCGCGGGCTGTCACTGCCGGGGGTTCAGCTCTTCGGCAGTTCGGGAGTCGACGCCGCGAGCCACGCGTCGCGCATGAACCGGCGCACGTCTTCGTCCACCCGGATGTCGCGGGGTCGCAGCGCGCGCGACAGGTACAGACCCTCGAGTGAGGTCAGCCGGCTGAGGGCGACGTACGTCTGACCCGGCGCGAAGGCACCCGAACCGAGGTCGATGATCGCGCGTTCGTAGGTCTTTCCCTGCGACTTGTGGATCGTGACCGCCCAGGCCAGCCGCAGCGGGAACTGGGTGAACTCGGCGACCACGTCACGGGAGAGCTTCTTCGTGTTCTGGTCGTATGCGTACCGGAACCGTTCCCACACGGCAGGCTCGACGTCGACCTCCTCGCCGTCGATGTCGACGCGCACAGCTCCCCCGAGGATGCGTGTCACGGTGCCGATGGTGCCGTTCACCCAGCGGGGCGGCTCCCCCGACATCGCCGTGTCGTTGCGCAGGAACATCACCTGCGCGCCCACCTTCAGCTTCAGCTCGGACTCGGCAGGCAGCGAGGCCTCCCCCCGCCCGAAGTCGCCGCTGACCTCGGCGCGGGCGGTCTGCTCCTTACCCGGCAGCGCGACCAGGTGGCGACTGTTGATGCTGTTCACGATGTCGTTGCGAGTGGCGAGCGTGATCATCGGCACCTCGCCGGGCTCCGGCTCCGGAGGCGTGCGCGCACCCTGAGTGTTCAGCACCCCGGCGATCTCGGCGGTCACCCGGCCGTAGCGCACGGCGTTGAGCATCGACTTGAAGCCGTCGTCGGACTGCCGGTGGATCTGCACGAGCTCGCGCACGTGCAGCTCGGCGCGGGTATCGACCTGGAACAGCCCCTCCTGGTCCGAGATGCCGGATCCTCCGGCCCACACCTTCGCGTCGAAGAACCAGAACGATCGGTAGTGGTCCTGCACGTAGCGTGCTTCGTCGCCCCGGGGCGGGACGGGCGCCAGCTGATACGGGTCGCCGAACATGATGACCTGCACCCCGCCGAACGGCTCCCCCCTGCGGCCTCTGGCCTGGCGCAGCGAACGGTCGATCGCATCCATCAGATCGGCGTTGACCATCGAGATCTCATCGATCACGAGCGTCTCGATCGCGTTCAGGATGCGGCGGGTCGCGTCGTTCTGGTCGATGTCGGCGTCGCCGATCAGACCGATCGGCAGACGGAAGAGCGAATGGATCGTCTGGCCCTCGACGTTGAGCGCCGCGACACCGGTCGGTGCGCAGATCGCGATCTGCTTCTTCGTGTGCCACGCGAAGTGCTGCAACAGCGTCGACTTGCCGGTGCCGGCTCGCCCGGTGATGAACACATGCTCGCCGGTGTCCTCGATGAGCCGGAACAGCTCTTGCTGCTCCTCGGACAGGGCGGGAAGGGACACGGTTCTCACAGAGGCAGCGGACGGACAGGGCGCTCGTCCATGCTACGGCCCGGCATCCGCACACGGCCGCCGACGCTCGGCGTCCCCCCAGGACGCCCTTCTAGACTGACGCCATGGAGCGGGCACGTGCGAGCGCGCCCCGGCGTGCGCGCCTGGGGGTCGATCTGGCGATGCTCGCCGTCATCGGCCTGGTGCTCGTCGCAGCCCTCGGGGCCGGCGGAGCCACGCTGTACCAGCAGTTCTACGGTCCGTCCGCGTTCGTGGTCCGCTACCTCGACCTGCTCTCGAACGGTCAAGCCGCCGATGCGCTGCGCGTGCCGGGCGTCGCGATCGACCGCGAGACCCTCGACAAGGCCGGCATCGACCCGGCCGCATCCGAGGCGATGCTCCGTCGCGCAGCCCTCGCGCCGCTGACCGACGTGAAGGTGGAGTCCGAGAAGCCCGCAGACGGAGGCACCGCCGTCACCGTCAGCTACCACGCCAGCGGCCACCCCGGCACGAGCACATTCCTGATCGAGCAGGACGGCTGGGCCGGAGTGACCCCCAACTGGCGCTTCACCACCAGCCCTCTCGCCGTGGTGGATCTCACCGTGCGCGGTGCCGACAGGTTCGCGGTGAACGGGTTCGAAGTCGATCGGCGCCAGGTCTCGGTCGACGGCGCAGATGCCGTCGCCCTCGAGCCGCTGCCCCTGCTCGTCTTCACGCCGGGGCTCTACGCTGTGACCGTCAAGACACCGATCTCGACAGCATCCGGCCACGGGGTGCTCGCCGACACGCCTCTCGCCGTCACGCCGCTCGATGTGCAGACGCAGCCCACAGACGACTTCATCGAGGTCGTGCAGGAGCGCGTCGAGGAGTTCCTCACCAAGTGCACGACACAGGAGGTGCTCCAGCCGACCGCCTGCCCCTTCGGGCTGCGCGTCACCAACCGGCTCTCCTCATCGCCGAAGTGGTCGATCCCGGAGCAGCCCGAGGTCACGGTCACCCCCGACGGCGGCCAGTGGCAGATCCCGACGACAGATGCCGTCGCACACGTCGACGTCGAGATCCGCTCCCTGTTCGACGGCAAGACCCAGCCTCTGTCGGAAGACGTGCCGTTCCAGCTCGCCGGCACGATCGCGATCCTGCCGGACGGTTCTGCCTCGATCAGGATCGGGTCTCCCGGCGAACCACCCGTCAACTGACGCGGACGCGCCCCGGCCTCACCGGCCGTCGCGCTCGCGCCGTTGATCGCGCTCAGCGAGGGCGGCGAGCTTCGCGTTGTACTCCTCGAGCTCGGCATCCCCCGTCCGGTCGGCGTGCCGATCCGTCTGGCGCTGGAGCTTCGTGTCGCTGCGACTCCACTGGATCGCGACCGTGATCGCGAGGATCAGGGTGGGGATCTCGCCGATCGACCAGGCGATGCCGCCGCCGATGTACTGGTCCTCCATCGGAGAGGCGCCCCAGTCTCGTCCCATCGCCCCGAACCAGTCGGCGACCATGAGTCCCTCCTGCATCATGATCGCGATGCCGAAGAACGCGTGCATCGCCATGACGGCGATCAGGGTGATCAGACGACCGGGGTAGGGCAGCCGGTAGGGCACCGGGTCGGCGCCGATCAGGCTCATCACGAACAGATAGCCCGAGATCAGGAAGTGGATGACCATCCACTCGTGGCCGAGGTGCTCGAACATAGACCAGCGCACGAGGTCGGTGAAGTAGAAGGCCCACAGCGACAGGATGAAGATCGCCGCAGCGACGAACGGATGCGTGACGACGCGGGCGAACGGCGAGTGCACGGCCCACATGATCCACTCGCGACCACCTCGGGTGCCGTCGTCGCGCTTGTGGATCGCGCGCAGCGCCAGCGTGATCGGGGCGCCGGAGACCATCAACAGCGGGATCGCCATCGACAGCATCATGTGGCCCATCATGTGGATGCTGAACAGGTACTCCTGGTACGCGTTGAGCGGCCCGCTGGTCACCCAGACCAGCATCAGCATTCCGAGCACCCAGAACACGGTGCGATGGATCGGCCAGCGGTCGCCGCGCAGCCGCAGGCGTCGCACACCGGCGAGGTAGAAGAACAGGCCGAAGCCCGCAGCCACGAGCCAGAGCACGTCGAAGTCCCAGGCGGTGAACCAGCGCTCGAGTGTCAGCTCCGGCGGCAGCGTCGCGCCGGTGAGGATCTGCGCGGGGGTCTGCGCGAAGGCGGCGACCTCTCCGGTCGGCGGAGGCGTGCGCGCGAGCGCGGCGGCGGCACCGGAGGCGAGTCCCATCAGAGCGACCTCGCACAGGACGAGGAGCCAGAACCAGCCGGCCGCGCGCTGACCTGAGAGCTTGGGGATGAGGCGGGCGCGGTACCAGGCCCCCAGCAGTCCCATGCCGCTCAGCAACACGACCTTGGCGAGCACGATCCAGCCGTAGGGCGTGGTCCACAAGGCATCCCAGCTCCCGACGGCGACGATCGAGCGCGTGATGCCGGAGAAGGCGACCACGGCGAACGCCGCGATCGCGAGCGACGAATAGCGTGCGACGAGCCGTGCGGTGTCGACGTCGCCCCGCCCGCGCACGAGCACGAGAAGCAGCAGACCGCCGAGCCAGACAGCGGCGCCGATCGTGTGCAGCAGGATCGAGTTGACGGCCATGTTGTGCCCGGCGAGGTCGCCGGCGTGGCCCTGCGTCGCAAGCGGGAGGAATGATGCCGCCGCGAGCAGCGCGGTGATGAGCGTGGGGGTCCACGAACGCCACGCGAACGCGAGCACCGTGATGATCGCGCCGAAGATGGTGGTGATGAGCCAGGACTGACCCAGCGGCAGCTCCAGCAGGAAGCGGCCGAGCTGCGTGCCGAACTCACGCTCGATGCTGAGCTTCGGGTTGAAGGCCGCCATGAACGCGAGGAACCCGGCGAGGCCGGCAGCGACCGTGAAGACGGCAGCACCCACCGAGGCGATGTTCAGCGCCGCGTCGAAGGACCGCTCGCCGGCGCGGAGGCCGAACAGTGCGAGGACGAGAGATCCGAGCATGACCGCGCCCGAGACGTTCATGACGAGCTTGGCGACCGGCGTGCCCCAGAGCACGAAGGGCCCCGGGTCCTGCAGGAGCGGCGGCTTGGCGCCTCCGCCGACGAGGAGTGCCAGCACCAGCGCCACCAGGGCCGCAGCGAGCAGGATGATGACTCCGGCGACTCGATACGTCGAAATCCGACTCGTCGTCTCGCTGCGGGAACTCACCCCTCCAGCCTAGGCGCGTCAGACGGGGAGAAAGCACGAAGGCCGTCCCCGTCGAAACGGGAGCGGCCTTCGAAGAGGTGCGGTCTGATTACTTGACGGCAGCCTTGAGCTTGGAACCAGCGGTCACCTTGACGCGCTTGCCGGCCGGGATCTTGATCTCGGCGCCGGTCTGCGGGTTGCGGCCCGTGCGAGCAGCGGTGTCGACCTGCTCGAAGGAGATCCAGCCCGGGATGGAGACCTTGCTGCCCTTGGCAACAGCGTCGGAGACCGTGGCGAACAGCGAGTCGAGGACACCGGAGACGGTGGCCTGGCTCTGGCCCGTGGCGCTTGCGATGCTCGCGACGAGCTCGGTCTTGGTGATGGACTTGTCAGCCATGTCATCCTCCAGCGACGAGATCCCGTCGCATCGTTGTGGGTATCGGAGCGGATGCTCCTGGTCTAGCGACCGCCTCGAATGTACCAACCACCACCCTCATTTCCGCGTCATTTCGCGGGTTTTGGGCAATTACTGGGCGTGTCGCGTCACTTTTGTCACTCCAGTCACAGAAACGAGGGCGCTCAGCGGGGTCGGTGGGCCTCGATCACGGCGCCGGAGGTGCGCTCGAATGCCGGCGCAACGCGTTCCTCCCCGTCGAGATAGCCCCCGACGAGAGCCGCATCCCGCAGCAGCACGAGAGAAGCGGCGACCTCTTCCGGGCGCTCCAGCCCCGCCGTCTCGGCGACCTTCTCCAGCGTGGAGCGGAACCACTCCCGGTGCTCGTCGATGAGACGGCGCACGGAACCTTCGGCGTCCGGATACTCGGCGGCCGCGTTGATGAACGGGCAGCCGCGCGTGTGCCGCTCGCGGATGTCGGCGGCGATGCCCTGAACCACCGCGCCGAGCAGGGCATCGGGCTCGGTCACGGCTTCACCCGCCTCCGCGAACATCGCGCGCAGCATCTCGTCCTCGTGCGCGAGGTAGGCGAGCACGAGGTTCTCCTTGCCGCCGAACTGCTTGTAGAGCGTGGCGCGAGTGACGCCCGCCTCCTCGATCACACGGTCGACGCCGACCGCGTGGATGCCCTCCTCGTAGAAGAGGCGAGTGGCGGCGTCGATCAACCGGGTGCGGGCGGGGCTGGGGCGCTTCGTCGTGGTGTTCATGATTGTCCTTCCTCATCGTGGCATCCGAACCGCGGCTTCCGTTCGACGACTTCACGACTTTCGGGAATACGTTGCGGTAGATAGAACGTTCGGTCTACTATCAGCGTAACGCACTCCCGAGCAGCGGGAGCCGAACCAGAGAGAAGAAGATCATGAACAGCACCGACAAGACCCCGATCGTCCTCATCCACGGCCTGTGGATGACGCCGGCGAGCTGGAACACCTGGGCCGAGCGCTTCCGCGCCGAAGGTCACGAGGTGATCGTCCCGGGGTGGCCCGGCATCGACGACCGCTCTGTCGAAGACATCCGCCGCGACCCGTCTGCGCTCAAGGGCATCGGCCTGAAGCAGATCGTCGACCACTACGAGCGCATCATCCGCGCCCTCCCCGTCAAGCCGATCATCATGGGCCACTCCTTCGGCGGCGTCATCACCCAGATGCTCGCAGACCGCGGCGTCGGAGCCGCCTACGTGGGCGTGGCACCGGGACAGACCGCAGGCATCACGACCCTTCCGCTGTCGACGCTGTGGACCGGCACCCCGATCCTGTCGAACCCCTTCGGCCGCAACGGCGCGAAGCCCCTGTCGAAGCGCCACTTCCACTTCACGTTCGGCAACGATCTGAGCCGCGCCGAGTCCGACCAGCTCTGGGAGGAGTACGCGGTGAACTCCTACAACCGGGTGTTCTTCGAAGGCGTGGCATCCGCTTTCAACGAGAAGGGCGGCGTCACGCACGTCGACTACGCCCGCACCGACAGGGCTCCCCTCTATGTGATCACGGGCGAGATCGACCACGTCGTGCCGCCGGCCATCGGTCGCGCGATCACCCAGAAGTATCGCTCCACCGGAAGCCCCGCCGTCGTGGACTACAAGGAGTACTCCGGGCGCACGCACCGTCTGGTCAGCCAGGACGGCTGGGAAGAGATCGCCGATGACGCCCTCGGCTGGGCCGTCGCGCACACCACCACCCCCGTCGCGTGACGCGCGTCGCCCACACCCCCCACCCCCTCACCCACACCCACACCCACACCCTCACCCACACCCCAACCCACCCCCTCCACAACCCCAACCCACCCCCTCACCCACACCCACACCCCAACCCTCACCCTCCACAACCCCAACCCACCCCCTCACCCACACCCCAACCCTCACCCTCCACAACCCCAACCCGCATGGGGAGGAGATCTCGCTGATGGGCGGAGCATGCGGGCAAGGTGTTCCGCCCGACGGGGAGTTCTCCGCCCATCGCGGTCCGCGTGGACGCAGGGCTCATCGCGCAAGATGGAGGCGCTGAGCGATCGCGACCAGGATCCGGCTCTGCACGGACGCCCACTGGTTCATGAGCTGGTCATAGCCGATGCGGATCACGTGGTACCCGCGGAGCATCAGCTCGGCGTCGTGAGCGATGTCACTGGTGCGTTGGGATCCGACATGGTGTCCTCCATCGATCTGCACGACGAGTCGTTCGCCGATGAGGAAGTCGACCCGATGCCCGATGATCCACACCTGCGGCGTTATCGGCAGGTTCAGCCACGCCATCCGCGTCCGGAAGATGGTCTCGGTCCCCGCGTCAGCAAAGGGCCATGTCTCGAGCCTGCGGCCTCCCGGAGACCCCGCCCGTCTCCGCTGCCGCTCTCTGTTCACTGAATCGGGGCGGCTCCCTCTTGTGCAGGGGCACTCTTCGGTCGGACTTCCACCCGATGGGAGGCGACTGCCACCACCGGAGTCCGCCCATCGGGGAGGAGTCCGCCCATTGCGTGCACGGGTGTGCCGGCGATGGCCGGGGTACGCGAAAGGGGCGAGGATCCGAAGATCCTCGCCCCTTTCGGCTGTCTGCTGAGACTTACCAGCTGGACTTGGTGACACCGGGCAGCTCGCCACGGTGTGCCATGTCACGGAAGCGGACACGCGAGATGCCGAACTTCGTGAGGACACCGCGGGGGCGGCCGTCGATGACGTCGCGCGAACGCACGCGAGCCGGCGACGCGTTGCGCGGCAGCTTCTGCAGGCCGACGCGTGCGGCCTCGCGGGCCTCGTCGGTGGCGTTCGGGTCGACCAGGGTCTTCTTCAGCTCGGCGCGACGCTCGGCGTAACGCTCCACGATGACCTTGCGCTGCTCGTTGCGAGCGATCTTGCTCTTCTTAGCCATTGATCAACGCTCCTCTCGGAATTCGACGTGCTTGCGGATTACCGGGTCGTACTTGCTGAGCACGAGGCGGTCGGGGGTGTTGCGGCGGTTCTTCTTCGTCACGTACGTGTAACCCGTACCCGCCGTCGAACGCAGCTTGATGATCGGACGTACGTCCTGAGCCTTCTTGGCCATTAGAGCTTCACACCCTTCGCCTGGAGGTCTTTGACGACGTTCTCGATGCCGCGGACGTCGATCACCTTGATGCCCTTGGCGGACACGTTGAGCGTGATCTTACGACCGAGCGACGGAACGAAATAGGTCTTCTTCTGCACGTTCGGGTCGAAGCGGCGCTTCGTCCGGCGGTGCGAGTGCGAGACGTTGTGACCGAAGCCGGGAACAGCTCCGGTCACCTGGCACACTGCTGCCATGATGGTGACTCCTTCTATACCGTGAGGCCGGACGGCCCCACCCAAGATCCCTTGTCTGCACGCGACCCCGCCTCGCCGATCTCTCGGCAGCAGAAGGGGAAGCACGCGAACTGCGCACAGGAGTGTGCGCAGACAAAGAGTCAGTTTAGCACGGGTGACGGGCCGGTCGATCCCGGCGACTCAGACGTGAGGCCCTGCGCAGCCTCGGCCGCACCTCTCCCCCACCGGAACGGCGACACCGTCGGATCCGCCTCGATCCAGAAGCGCCAGGGGAAGGCATCCGTCCCCGCGACACCGGCGACGCCGACCCGCGGTCCACTCGCCACGTCGTTCCGCTCCTCGCCCAGCCAGAGCTCGGCCCGCGCTCCGTGCCGCTCCTCGCTCGCGACCGCGTCGATGCCGTCGTGCACCGGATGCCGCAGCCCCACCGCCTGACCCAGGCGACCGGGCCCGCGCGCGAGATCTCGAAGCGCGATACGACCGAGGGGCGGAACCGCCCCACGGCGCCGAGCCGCGGCATCCGCCCCCCACACGACCTCGCCCGCTCGCAGCAGCACGCCGTCACCCTGCCCCTCCGGCCCGCACACGACATTGACGCAGGAATGGATGCCGTGACTCAGGTAGACGTACAGATGCCCTGGCTCACCCCACATCGTGGCGTTGCGGGCCGTGCGCCCCATCCGCGCGTGCGATCCGGGGTCAGCGAACTCGCCCGTGCCCTGCCCGTGATAGGCCTCGACCTCGGTGATGCGCAGCCGCACTTCGACCGGAGCGGCATCGGTCGAGGTGCTGACGAACGTGCGCAGCTCACCCCCGAGAAGACGCGGCGCGACCTCGACCGCCGATGCGCTCAGGTCGCTGCGAAGAGCACGCCGCAAAGCATCCTGCGGCGGCACGTCGGAACCGCGGGGCATCTCAGAATCGCGGGGCCGTCTGGCACCAGGAGGCGTCGAAGCCGGTGAGGGCGACGATCTCCTCGCCCGAGACCATGTCGATCAGGTGCGTCTCGACCTTCTCCGGCAGCGGCAGCAGCATCCCGTCGTACGGGTTGTTCGCCAGGTCGGGCGCGACGACGACCGCTGCGTACTGGCCGCTCGGCGATGCGCACGCCTGCAGAATCGAATCCGCAGAGCTGACCTCGACCAGCGGAGTGGCTTTGCCGTCGTCGTCGACGCGGACGACCGCCTGACCGATCGGGAGCCCCGATTCGTCGCGGGCGACGACGTGTCGGAGTGTGCCGCCGGGGAACGGCGTGATCGATGTGGCACTGCCGTAGTCGGGATCGGATGCAGCGAGCGGCGCTTCCGACCCGTCGGCGAGGTTGAGCTCGACCACGGACCCGTCGAGGCGTTCGATGATCGCCGTGTAGGTGCCGCGGGAGATCCCCTGGATCATCGCCGCGAGACCGAGCGACTGGACGCCCGCATCGCTCGAGCGGTCGACGAGCGACAGCGCGCCGTCGAAGTCGATGAACAGCACGGCAGCGCTGTCGGGCACGAACTGCCAGACGAAGACGCTCGCTTCAGCGCCGGCGACCTCGATGATCTGCGGGTCGTCGTCACCGCTCAGCGACTGGGTGACGAGCACGCTCGCGCGTCCCTCGGTATCGCTCAGCTCCTTGTCGGAGTAGCTGTAGCCGACCAGGCCGCCGCGTTCGGAGACCTGGATCGCGCCCACGTAGCCGTCGCCGGGCAACTTCAGTTCGCGCTGCTTCTTGCCGTCGCGGTCCATCACGAGCAGTCGAGAGCCGTCATCCTCCTCCACCGAGACCACGAGCTGTGTGGAGGTCGCGCGGAAGTCGTTGATCTTGGCATGCTCGAAGACCGGAACAGCCTTCTCGCCGCTGAGGTCGGTGAGGAAGATCTTGTCCTTGCCGTCGACATCACGCCGTAGCAGGAAGATGTTGGACGCCGGTGTCTCGAAGCTCGTCGTCAACGTGGTCGTCGGGCCTCCACCGGCGCCCACGACGTCGGCGACACGGATCGTGTACGTGGTCGAGTCGTCGAGTGGCACCGTGAAGCGCACGCCGATCCCTCGACCGGAGGCGTCGACCGTGAACGGCACCGCAGGCTCGACGGTGACCTGTGACGGGTCGATGTCGGCGAGCGCCTGATTCGCGGTCAGGATGGCCCGACTTCCGGACGACTCGATCGCCTGCTTGGCGTCCACCTGCACATTGCTGATCCGCGGACCCTGCAGGAGGCTGGCGATGCCCAGTCCAGTTCCGACGACGACGAGGACACCGAGGACCGCGACGAGCGTGAGCACGAAACGGCGGGGCTTCACGGTCTTGCCGCTGGCCTGCTCTTCGGAGCGGAAACGAGGCGCTGGCGGCGCATACGCCTCGTCGGACGGGGCGGCCTCGGTCTCGGCCTCGGCCTCGGCCTCGGCGACAGGAGCAGCGCCGACGAATACAGGCTCAGGGGCGACGGGGACCGGCGGAAGCGTGGTGGCCTCGACGTCTTCGCGTGCCGCGACCTCGAAGGCGGCCATCTTCCTGGCAGCGGCCTCCTGCTCGGCGACCTCGCGATCGCCGGCCTCACGAACAGCAGCTTCCCGAGCAGCGGCCTCACGAACTGCGGCTTCCCGAACTGCGGCTTCGTCAGCGGCCGGCGCGTCTGCGTCCGGCTGTTCTGCGGGCGGTGCCCCCTGATCGGCGGGCGCAGCTGCGCGGGCGATCCGCTCGGCCTCTGCGGCCTCGGCTGCTTCCCGCGCTGCACGCATCTCCGCGCGGGTCTGCGGGACCGCCGGTACCTCGGGGCGCTCGTCGTCAGTACTCATACGGGTCTCCCGGCTCGTCGATCGCGACGACGTCGGTCGGTTCGATGTGGAGCTTGCCATCGGCATCCGCTCGCACGGTTCCGGTGACCTCCACCCACTGGCCGGTGGGGTACTCGCCAGGATCCACGGTGACCGGCAGGACCGCGGTCTGCGCATCGATCACACAGTGCGTGATGACCAGCCGGGTGAGGTTCACGTCGTCGTCGCCCGAACCACCAGGGGTCACGAATCCCGTGAGCTTCACGGCGGCTCCGTCGTAGGCGGCGGTGTTCGTCGACCCGGCGAACACGCTCGCCCAGTCTCCGACGCCGAAAGTAGAGGTGTCGGCCACTCCGAGGGCGACCGTGTCGGCACCAGCGAACAACGCGCTCTGCTCCCCCGCACGCGACATCGCGAGTTCGACCGACAGCGAAGCGGGAGGCAGCACGAGGGCAGCGACGACGATGCCCGAGGCGATCACGCCACCAGTGACGGCCGCGACTCCGGCGAACGAGCGGCGGGGGGCAGCCGTGCCATGGTCTGAGTCGGTGTCGTCGGCCGCATCAGCGACCGGTCCGTGATCATGTCCGTGGTCACCCTCTTCGCCGAGCGGCAGGGTGCACGACCAGATGGCTCCGGCCAGGGTCACGACCGCGGCGGTGCACGCGAACCAGACCGACTCCGGGCTGATGTAGAGGTTGAGGCGCCCGGTGAGACCGAGGCCGAGGGTCACCACCGAGATCACCGCAGCGAGCCCGACCCCCAGCCAGCGGGTGCCGAGTGCGCGTGCGCGCGTGGCTGTCTGCTCAGACAGCGCCATCTTCTCAGACAAGGACGTTCACCCCGATCCCGATCGCGAAGGCCGAGGCGAGGACGATACCTACGATGCCGACGAGAGTGCGGGTGGTGAACGTCGTGCGCATCAGCGCGAGCATCTTGATGTCGACGAGCGGACCGACCAGCAGGAACGCGACGATGGCTCCGGAGGAGAACGTCGAGGCGAACGACAGCGCGAAGAACGCATCGACGTTCGAGCAGATCGCCACGGTCATCGCGAGAGCCATCATCGCCACGATCGACAGCACCGGGTTCGACCCGATCGCCAGCAGCCACTCCCGTGGGATCAGCACCTGCACGGCTCCGGCCAGGGCCGAGCCGATCACGAGCGCGGGCATCACGGCGCGCAGCTCTACGAGGAACTGCGTGAGGCTGCGTCGCACGGGCGTGCCAGGTTCGTGGGTGACGCGGTCGCAGGTGTCGACGAAGCGCTGCGTGAGCATGCCGTCGGGGTCGGGGTGGCGGCTGTAGATCCAGCCGATCAGGTTCGCGATCAGGTAGCCGCCGACGAGGCGGGCGACCAGGATGCCGCCGTCCCAGCCGAAGGCCGCGTGCGTGGTGAGGATCACGATCGGGTTCACGATCGGTGCGGCGATGAGGAACGTCATGGCTTCGGCCGGTGCGAGCCCGCGCATCATGAGTCCACGGGCGAAGGGCACGTTGCCGCACTCGCACACCGGGATCAACATTCCGAGCAACGACAAGACCGCACGACGAGCCCACGCGCGCTTGGGCAGCCAGCGATGGATGACATCCGCCGGAAGCCACACCTGCACCACGATCGAGAGCAGCACGCCGAGGATCACGAACGGCAGGGCCTCGATGAGCACGCTCAGCGCGAGCGTGAGCCCGTCCTGTGCGCGGGTGGGCAGCGAGGCGGGGAACAGCTTCGGCAGGAAGGCGTCGACCAGGAACAGTGCGGCGATGATGGCGGCGCCGAGGCCCGCACCGATCCACGCCGATCGCGGCGAGGGTGCCGGGCGATGGGAGTGGCCGTGACGGGTCGCCGTTGCTGCCGAGGAGCTCACGCGGACGCGGCCCTCTCGGCGTCGCGCTTGTTCGCGCACGGGGTGCACAGACCGAAGATGTCGACCACGTGGGCGGCCTCGGTGAAGCCGTGAAGGGCCGCAGTGCGGTGCGCCCACTGCTCGACGTCTTTCGCCTCGATCTCGACGGTCAGACCACAGGACCGGCAGATGAGGTGATGGTGGTGGCCCTGCGTGGTGCAGGCGCGGTACAGCGCCTCGCCCTCGGGGCTCTGCAGCGAGTCGGCGTCGCCGGAGGCTGCGAGCCCGGCCAGCGCACGGTAGACCGTGGCGAGGCCGATGCCGGTGTTGTCGTCGCGCAGCGAGGCGTGCAGGTTCTGCGCGCTCACGAATCCGCGCGCGTCGGCGAGTGCTTCGCGCACGCGTTCGCGCTGCCAGGTGTTCCGCTGAGCCATACGAAGAGTCTAGGCCGCGGGGGTTGGGGAGGGCTGGGAGTGGATCTCAGGCCCGCACACGGCGAACCCGGGCCCGCGCCTTCTGCACGATCCAGCACACCACGTAGATCGTGAACGACAGGGTCGTGATGTACGGGCTCACGGGCAGCGTGCCGGCGAGGGCGAGCAGAATGCCGCCGACCGCCGAGACGAAGCCGAACAGCGCGGCCAGCAGCGGCACGGCGATGGGTCCGGCGGTGACGCGCATCGCGGCGGCTGCGGGCGTGACCAGCAGCGCCATCACCAGCAGCGCCCCGATGATGTGCACACTCACCGCGACGATCAGGCCCAGCAGCACCATGAACAGCAGGCTGACGGCACGGGTCGGCACCCCGCGCGCGGCGGCCGATTCCGGGTCGAGCGAGTCGAACCGCAACGGATTCCACATCACGAGCAGCCCGATCAGCACGACCATGCTGATGCCGATGAGCCAGCCGAGGTCCGGGCTCGAGACCGAGACGATCTGCCCGGTGAGCAGGCTGAACCGGTTGGCGCTGCGACCGTCGTAGAGCGAGAGGAACAGGATGCCGAGGCCGAGGCCGAACGGCATGAGCACGCCGACGATCGAGTTGCGGTCCCTGGCCTTGGCTCCGAGGATGCCGATCAGGATCGCGGCCACGAGCGCTCCGCCGAGGGATCCGGCCACGACACTGCCACCGAAGAGCAGGGCCGCCGCGGCTCCGGCGAACGACAGCTCGCTCACTCCGTGCACCGCGAAAGCCAGGTCGCGCTGCATCACGAAGACGCCGATCAACCCGCCGACGATGCCGAGCACGGCACCCGCGATGATCGAGTTCGACAGCAGGGCCACGAGCTCGCCGTAGTCCTGGAAGGAGAAGACGTCGCTCCAGTCGACCAGAGGCACCATGCCCAGCGCGACGCTCATGCCGCTCCTCCGTGCTCGTGATCGCCGTGGTCGTGGTGGGGCTCGGCATCCGGCACACCGACGACGACGAGGCGGTCGCCGGCGCGGAGCACGAACACCGGGGTGCCGTAGAGGTCGGTGAGCACGCGCGTCTGCAGCACCTCGTCGGGGGTGCCGAGGAGGAACCGTCCGCCGGCGATGTAGAGGATGCGATCGACTCTGCCGAGAATCGGGTTGATGTCGTGGGTGACGAACAGCACCGCCGCCTCCCGCTCACGGCGCTGGCGGTCGATGATGTCGGTGACTCCGACCTGGTTGGCGAGGTCGAGGTTCGACAGCGGCTCGTCGCACAGCAGCAGAGCGGGCTCGTCGGCGAGGGCCTGTCCGACCCGCAGCCGCTGCTGCTCACCGCCCGAGAGCAGCCCGACCCGCCGATCGGCGAAGTGCGAGGCGCCGACCGACTCGAGCAGCCGGTCTACCTTGGCCCGGTCGCCGCGGTGCGGGATGGGGAAGCCGAAGCGGCTCCCCTGCACCCCGAGTGCGACCATGTCACGAGCCCGCATGCTGGTGTCAGGGGCGAGCGAGCGCTGCTGCGGGATGTATCCGATGCGGGAGTTGCCGCGGTGCACGGGCTCACCCGCGACGCGGATCGTGCCCGAAGACAGCGGCTGCAGACCGAGGATGCTGCGCAGCAGGGTGGTCTTGCCCGACCCGGAGGGGCCGAGCACCGCGATGAACTCCCCCGGCTCGACCGTGAGGTCAAGGCCCGACCAGAGTTCGCGATCACCGCGGTGCAGCGACGCGTCGGAGATCTCGAGGACCGGATTCTCGCGCTGTGGGGCGCCGCTCACGACTTGACGGCGGCGGCGAGGCTCTGGATCGCGTCACTCATCCACTCAGAGTACGACGATCCGTCCTCGAGCAGCTCCGTGAAGGCGACGACGGGGATGCCGGCGTCCTTCGCCGCGGTCTCGACGCGCTGCGTCTCGGAGCCGCCGGTCTGCGCGTTGGTCAGCAGGGCAGTGACCTGGCCGCTGCCGATCACGTCGAGCGCCTGGAGCAGCACGGCCGGGGCGACGTCGGTGCCCTCCTCGACCGACTCGGCGAATCCTTCGGGGGTGACGTCGGTGAATCCGGCGGCTGCGGCGAGGTAGCCGGGCAGCGGCTCGGTGATGAAGACGTTCACGTCCGGCGCCTCCGTCTTGAGGGTCGCAAGCTCCGTCTCGAAGCCCTCGAGGTCGGCGGTGAGGGTGGCCGCGTTGGCCGCGAACTCCTTTGCACCATCGGGGTCGAGCTCGGTCAGCTCGTCGGCGATGGCCTCGACGACGTGGATCATCGTGTGCGGATCGAACCAGACGTGCTCGTTGAAGCCCTCGATGTGGTCGTGTCCTTCGTGTCCCGCCTCGTCCTCGGCGTGGTCGTGCGCCTCCTCCTCCGGGGCATCGCTCTCTTCGGGGGCATCGGTCGCCGACTCGTCCGCGTGATCGTGCTCGGCTTCGTCGTGTCCCTCGTTGCCGGGGAAGTCGTGGGAGTACTCGACGGCGGTGACGACGTGCGGAGCCTTCGCGTCCTGCAGCAGCGTGTCGATGAAGGCGTCGTAGCCGCCGCCGTTCTCGATCACGAGGTCGGCCTTCTGCACGGTCAGCCGGTCGCGGGCGCTGGCCTCGTAGGAGTGCGGGTCCTGCGAGGCGGAGGTGATGATCGACTGCACGTCGACGCGGTCGCCACCGATCGTCGCGGCGATGTCGCCGTAGACGTTGGTGCTCGCGACCACCGTGATGGTGCCGTCGTCGCCCTCTCCCGCAGCCGGGGTGGAGCATCCGGCCAGCGCGAGGGCGGCGACGGATGCGAGGGCGAGGGCGACGACGGGCTTCTTCATGCCCTCACTCTAAACGCTAATGAGAACCATTATCAAATCGGGTTCCGGGGTGGCTACCTGATCAGCTCGGCCGGGGCGATCCAGGCCGTCGCCTCGCCGGGAAGCGCAGAGCCCTCGAGTGGGGAGCTCGCCAGCACGGCGTCAGCGGCATCGGCCCCGAGGTCGAACGGCTCGGTGCCGAAGTTCGACACCACCTGCCAGCCGTTGGGGCGGGCGAAGCGCAGCACGTCGGCGCGTCCGGTCTCGATCCATTCCAGAGTCTCGCCGGTCTGCAGCAGGTGCCGCAGGCCCAGAGCCTCCCGGTACAGCGAGAGCGTCGACGCGGGATCGGCCGCCTCGACGTCGACCGCGTACTGGGCGAACCACTCCGGCTGCGGAAGGTGCGCACCCGCAGTCCCGAAGCCGTGCGAGGAACCGGCCACGGTCCACGGCAGCGGCACACGGCATCCGTCACGACCGAGGCCGTCGAAGTCGGCACCGCGGAAGAACCCGGGGTCCTGGCGCTGCTCCGGTGTGATCTGTGCCACCTCGTGGAGTCCGAGCTCCTCTCCCTGGTAGAGGTAGGTGCTGCCGGGAAGGCCGAGCAGCAGCAGGGTCGCAGCGTGCGCCCTGCGGAGTCCGCCCTCACGGTCGAGGCCCTCGGCAGGACCGCCGGCCTTGACCCATTCGGTGCCCTGCTTGACGGGGCGACCGTTCAGCGGCGGGAGTCCGTAGCGGGTGGCGTGCCGGGTGACGTCGTGGTTCGACAGCACCCAGGTGGTCGACGATCCGGTCGCCTGCGCCTGCTGGAGGTTGTCGGCGATGATGCTCCGGAACTGCGCGGCGTCGAAGTCGGCGACCAGCAGGTCGAAGTTGAACGCCTGCCCGAGCCCCTCGGCCGAGGCGTACTTCGCACGGCGCTCCGGAGTCTCGACCCAGGCCTCGGCGACGGCCGTGCGCGGCGGGTCGTACTCGTTGAAGACAGCGCGCCACTCGGCGTAGATCTCGTGCACGTCGTCGCGGTCGACCATCGGATGCGTGCCCGAGGTACGGTCCATCGCGTCGAGCTCGGCACGCGACGGCAACGGCTCGCTGAGGTCTTTCGTGAGCATGTGGGCGACGTCGATGCGGAACCCGTCGACCCCGCGGTCCGACCAGAAGCGCAGGGTCTTCAAGAAGTCGGCGCGCACCTCGGGGTGGTCCCAGTTCAGGTCGGGCTGCTCGACAGCGAAGTTGTGCAGGTACCACTGGCCGTCCGGCACACGCTCCCAAGCGCTGCCGCCGAACACGGAGTCCCAGTCGGTCGGCGGCTCGGAGCCGTCGGGGCCTGCGCCCTCGCGGAAGATGTAGCGCTCGCGCGCAGCCGAACCGCGTCCGGCGGCGAGCGCCTCCTGGAACCACTCGTGCTGGTCGGAGGAGTGGTTCGGGACGATGTCGACGATCACGCGGATGTCGCGGGAGTGCAGCGCCTCGACCATGTCGTCGAAGTCGGCGAGGGTGCCGAGCCTCGGGTCGACGCCCCGGTAGTCGGCGACGTCGTATCCCCCGTCGGCGAGGGCAGACGGATAGAACGGGCTGAGCCAGACCGCGTCGATGCCGAGGTCGTGGAGGTAGTCGGCCCGCGAGACGATGCCCGGGATATCGCCGATCCCGTCGCCGTTCGCATCGGCGAAGCTGCGCGGGTAGATCTGATAGACGGCCGCCTGACGCCACCAGGCGGCGTCTTCGGCGGTGCGGGTCTCGGCGAGAAGCGCGTCGGTCATGAGAGGAGAACTCCTTCTTTCTTTCGGTGGTCGGGTGCTTCGGTGTGAGTGTCAGCCCTTGACGGCGCCCTGCGTGACGCCTTCCATGACGAATCGTTGCGTGAAAAGGTACGCCAGGATCGCGGGCGCCATCGCCATCAGGTACGAGGCGAACGCGACGTTGTAGTTGTTGCTGAACTGGTTCTGGAAGAGGTTCTGCCGCACGGGCAGCGTCTGCAGCGCCGGATCGGCGATGATGAGCGACGGCATCATGAAGTCGTTCCAGGCGTAGAGGAACGCGAAGATGCCGACGGTCGCGCTCATCGGGGCGAGCAGCGGGAAGATGAGCTTCCAGAACGTCTGCCAGGTCGTCGCCCCGTCGATGCGCGCGCTCTCCTCCAGCTCGATCGGGATCGAGCGCAGGAAAGCGGTGAACAGCAGCACGCTGAAGCTCAGCTGGAACATCGTCGCGAGGATGATCACGCCGAAGGGGTTGTCGAGTCCGAAGCGTCCGGTCAGCTGGATCTGCGGGAGCGCCACGACCGGGAACGGGATGAACATCGCCGCGAGCAGGTAGAAGAACGAGTAACGGAACAGCCGCCGGTCCCAGTTGCGCACGATGGCGTAGGAGGCGAAGGCCGCCAGCACGATCGTCGCGACCACGGTGCCCGCGGTGACGAGCAGCGAGATGCCGGCGCCGACCGGGAACTTCGTGAGGTTCCACGCCTCGACGAACCCGTCGATGCTGAACGGAGCCGGCAGCGAGAACGCGTTGCCGTCGACGGCCTGACCCGTGGTCTTGAACGCCATCGACAGGGTGACGTACAGGGGCAGGAGCACGGTGACCGCGCACAGGATCAGAATGATCGTGCCCGACCAGTTCACCCGCTCCATGCGCACGCGGCGCTTCTTGCCCGAGGTGGGGATGGTGGTGAGTGTCTGCGTCGACATCAGAGTGCGTTCCTTCCGCGCGTCAGCGACAGCTGGAGGAGGGAGATGAGCACGGCGACGATGAAGAAGATGGTCGCGTTGGCCATCTGGTAGGCGTAGTCGCCGCCGTTGAAGCCCGCGATGATCGTCATCGCGACGCTGCGGGTCGAGGTGCCGGGGCCGCCGTTGGTGAGGCCGACGATGATGTCGTAGGCGTTCAGGAAGCCCTTGAACCCGAGGACCACGTTGATCACCACGTACCCCGCGACCAGCGGGAGCGTGATGCGGGTGAGCTGCTGCGTCTTGCTGGCGCCGTCGATGCTCGCCGCCTCATAGACCCCGCCCGGGACGGACAGAAGGCCGGCGATGTAGATGAGCAGCGTGCCGGGCACGGCCTGCCAGGCGGTGACGATGACGATCGCGATCCAGGCGAGGTCGGGATTGGCCAGCAGGCTCGTCTCGAGCCACGGGATGCCGGCTGCCGCACCCGCCGCCGGGATCGAATTGGAGAACAGGAAGTTGAAGACGTAGGCGATGATGATGCCCGAGATCACCATCGGGATCACGAAGATCGTGCGCAGGCCCGTCTTGAATCGGATGCGCGAGGTGAGCCCGACCGCGAGCAGGAACGCGACCACGTTCACGACGATGACCGTGGCGATCGAGAACCCGAACGTGAACAGGTAGCTCTGCAGGATCGACGGATCGCTGAACAGCGCGATGTAGTTGGTCAGTCCGTTGAAGCTCCACTCGCCGATGCCGATCGAGTCGGTGAAGCTGAAGAAGATGCCGATCACTCCCGGCACCGTGATCGCGAGGGTGAAGATCACCAGCGTCGGCAACAGGAACAGGTAGTAGATCGGCTCGACGCGACGCGTGCGCCGCCGGAGCTTTCGATCGCCGCCGGTGACGATGAGCGTCGTGCTGTCGCCGGTCGTGGTGGGGGTGGTGGTGCTCATGGCGCGGACTCCTCTGTCTCGCCGGAAGCGGATGCGGTGTCCTTCGTCGAGGGGATCGGAGCGCGGAAGGCGATGCGAGCCCAGTCCGCGTCCATGGTGCGCAGGATGGAGGTCGGGGAGGCCCCGAGCACCATCGCCTGGGCGTAGTTCATGATCGGAAGCGTCTTGGGTACGAGCACCGATGGCCCCTGATAGATCTGCCCGTTGTCGTAGTACTCGACCATCCCCTCGATGCGGGGGTCGTCGGGGGCTGGAGCACCCTTCGTCGGGGTGAAGCCGAGCTGCGAGGCGTTGTACTCCTCGATGTTCTGCGGCTCGTAGAGGAACTCGAGGAAGTCGCGGGCGGCCTCCTGATGGTGCGAGCCCTCGGGGATCATCACTGCGAGGTCCATGTTGACGCGCACGCCGAGGTCGGCAGGGTCGTCGGTCATCGGCAGCGGGAAGGTGCCCAGCTGCAGGTCGGGCGCGGTCTTCGCGATCTCACTGAAGGCCCACGGACCCTGCAGGTACATCGCGGCCTCGCCCTTGCCGAACGCGAGGTTACCGTCGCCGTAGCCGCGGCTCGGAGCATCCTCGTTCGTGTAGTCGTTCGCGAGCTGCAGCATCCGCTCCATCGGCTCGGCGAAGTCCTTCGAGAACGAGACTTCGGAGTCGGGGCCCACATCCGCACCTTCGGCCGCGAGCGCGTCGAAGAAGTCGATCACGTCGACCGAACCGCCGGCGGTGTAGTCGTACCAGCCCTGCCCCACGGTCCAGTCGTCCTTGAACGTGCCGTAGAACGGATCGATGCCGGCGGCTTTCAGCTGCTCGCACACGGCGAGCAGCTCGTCCCAGGTCTGCGGCACCTCGAGGCCCTGCGCCTGGAAGATCTCCTTGTTGTAGATGACGGATGCCGCCATCACCGAGTACGGCAGGGCGCTCGTGCGGCCCTCGCAGGATCCGTACTGATCCATGAGCGGCTGCAGGTCGTCGCGGATGTTCGCGGCGGCGTCGGTGCCTGCGAGATCGGTGAGCGCGCAGCGCTGCACGAACCGGGCGATCTCGTAGTTGTAGTTGGCGAGCATGATGTCGGGCGGATTGCCCCGCACGAAACTCGCCGAGACGACGTCGACACCCGAGGTGTCGATCTCGACCTTCACGTCGCTCTGCGAGGAGTTGTACTCGGCGACGAGAGCGGTCATGAACTCGATCGCCTCACGCTTGCTGAAGGTGAAGCGGATGGTCTCCGCTTCCGACCCGGGAGCACAGCCGGCGAGCGCCGTGCCGACCAGGGTGACCCCCAGGGCCGCGGCCACCGCTCGGGTTGCTCTTGTTCGTCTCTCAGACACCGTCGTCCTTCCGTCATGTAAATCCGAATACTAAATCTAGTGAGCGAATTTACTCTGTCGAACGGTACTCTCTCATTGGAAGACAGGGAGGTCAAGCGCAATGACAGAAGTCTCCGCAGACCTGGGCACCGGACGCGCGAGCGTCGGAGCAGTGCTCGACTTCGCCTGGACGGCGGGCGAGTTCACCGCGACCGAGGCGATGGCCGGCACCTCCCTGACCCGCTCGACCGCGATCGACGCGATCGACACCCTGGTCGGCGCAGACGTGCTGCGCGAGCTCCCGAACGCACGGGCCGCCGGCACCTACCGCTCCGGTCGCCCCTCGCGCCGCTTCGCGCTGGCCCCCGACCTCGGCGTCGTGATCGGGGTGGACGCGGGAGACACCCACCTCGCCGTCACCGTGGCCGACCCCCTCGACCGGACCCTCGTGCATCACCGCGTGGAGTTCGAGCCCTCGCAGTCGGCCGAGGAGCGACGCGCGACGATCCTCGCCCGCCTGGGCGATGCGCTCGCCGAGGCCGAGGTGACGCGCGACCAGGTGCTCGCACTGTGCGTCGGCGTCGCAGCGCCCGTGAACCGCGACGGCATCTCCCCGCCCCACCCCGACGGCTTCTGGGAGCGCACCAACCCCGGCCTGGCTGAGGCCCTGCACGACTGGGCCCCGGTCGTCCAGATCAAGAACGACGCGCAGCTCGCCGCCATCGCCGAAGGTGCAGAGGGAGCGGCGATCGGATGCCGCGACTACGTGGCCCTGCTCGCGAGCGAGCGGTTCGGCGGCGGCGTGGTGGTCGACGGACACGTGCTGCACGGTGCGCACGGCGGCGTCGGCGAGGGCGTCGTGTTCGACCACATCGTGGGTGTGGGTTCGGCGTTCGGGCTCCGCTACTCGGTGCAGGATCAGGTGCGTGCGGCGCTCGACTCCGGAGAGATCGCGCAGGACAGCGTGGTCGGCCGCCTCGCCGAGACCGACCGCATCGACCCGCGGCTCGTGCTGACCCTCGCCGCATCGGGCGACCCCGATGCCGTGCTGGTCACCTCCCGCGTCGGGGCCACCGTCGCCCGCATCGTCGGCGTGCTCGGCAGCATGTACGACCCGACGCGCGTCATCGTGTGCGGAGCGGTCGCCGAGAGCATCGAGCCCGTGTTGACCGCGGCCCGACGCATCCTTCCCGAGGAGCTGCACCTGCCGGCGCCGGAGATCCTGGCGTCGACGCTGGGGGCTGAGGTCGTCTCCCGCGGAGCCGTGGCGACCGCTCGCCGCGCGGCCAGGGAGCACGCGGTGCCGCGGCTCGCCGAGGAGCGCCTCCGCGCGAGCGCGTGACGCGGGTCAGTCCACCAGCAGTGCGGGCTCCTCGAGCACGGAAGCGACATCGGCGATGAAACGGCTCATGCCGTCGCCGTCGATCACGCGGTGGTCGAAGGACCCTGCCACCGTGGTCACCCAGCGGGGGCGTACCTCGCCGTCGACGACCCACGGCTTCTGACTGATGGTACCCATCGCCACGATTCCGGCCTCACCGGGGTTGATGATCGGGGTACCGGCATCCATCCCGAACACACCGATGTTCGTGATCGTGATCGTGCCGCCCTGCTGATCGGCCGGCGGGGTCTTGCCCTCGCGCGCCGTGAGCGTCAGGCGGTTCAGCGCCCGGGCCAGATCCTTCATGCCGAGGTCCTGGGCGTCCTTGATGTTCGGCACCAGCAGACCGCGCGGAGTGGCGGCGGCGATCCCGAGGTTCACGTAGTGGCGCACGGCGATCTCGGCACCGGCTTCTGTCTCGATCCAGGCAGCGTTCACCATCGGCGTGCGGCGCGCAGCCCAGATCACGGCGCGGGCCATGATCAGCAACGGTGAGACCCGGATGTCGGCGTAGTCGGGCGAGGCCTTGAGGCGCTTGACGAGCTCCATCGTGCGGCTGGCGTCGATCTCCTTCCACACTGTCACGTGCGGGGCCGAGTACGCGCTCTGCACCATCGCCGAAGAAGTGGCCTTGCGCACGCCCTTGACCGGGATCGACTCGGTGCGGTCGTCGCCGGCGGCAGAGGGCCGGGTCGCGGTGAGTCCTCGTGCGAGTCCTGCCGGAGCGGGCTGCGGCGCGGGAACGGTCTCCTCACGCACGGTCCCCCACTCGGGCGTCTCGATGTTGCGGAAGACACTCGCCTGCGAGGCGTGCTTCATGACGTCGTCCCTCGTGACTTCGCCGTCGGCGCCGGTCGCTGCGACCGTCGTGAGGTCGACGCCGAGGTCGCGTGCGAGCTTGCGGATCGGGGGCTTCGCGATCACGCCGACCGAGGAACGGACCGGACGCTCGGCCGGACGCTTGCGACGCGACGTGGCGCCACCCCCCGTGCCGTAGCCGACCAGCACCGAGCCGCCGCCCTCTTCCGCGGCGGGAGCAGCGGGAGCCGGAGCCGCCGGGGCACCGGCTGCTGGCTCCGTCACGAAAGTGATAATGGGGGTGCCGACCTCGACCGTCGCGCCCTCCTCGACGAGCAGCTCGCCCACCACACCGGCGTGCGGCGATGGCAGCTCGACGAGCGACTTGGCCGTCTCGATCTCGCAGACCACATCGTTGATCGCGACGGTGTCGCCGGGGGCGACCTTCCACGCGACGATCTCCGCCTCGGTCAACCCTTCTCCGACGTCGGGGAGGTTGAAGTTCTGCGTGCTCATGACGAGTCCTTTCGGCCGAGCGGGGATGTCAGTATGCCAGGGAGCGATCGACGGCCTCGAGGATGCGATCGGCATCCGGGAGGTAAGTGCCCTCGAGCTTCGCCGGCGGGAACGGGGTGTCGTAGCCCGAGACGCGCAGCACCGGAGCCTCGAGCGCGTAGAACGCACGCTCCATGACGGTCGCCGCGATCTCACCGCCGATGCTTCCGAAGCCCTGGGCCTCCTGTGCGTAGACCATGCGCCCGGTCTTGCGCACCGAGTCGAGGATGGGCTCGTAGTCGACCGGCGACAGCGAGCGGACGTCGACGACCTCACAACTCGTGCCCTCGGCCTCAGCGAGCGCGGCGGCCTGCAGGAGGGTGGTGACCATCGCGCCGTGTCCGACGAGCGTCACGTCGCTGCCGGAGCGCACGACGCGTGAGGAGTGCAGCGGAACGGCGGACGCGTCGAGCTCGACCTCGCCCTTCTGCCAGTAGCGGCTCTTCGGCTCCATGAAGATCACGGGGTCGTTCGACGCGATCGCCTCCTGGATCATCCAGTACGCGTCGTTCGGCGTCGACGGCGAGACCACGCGCAGGCCGGGAGTGTGCGCGAAGTACGCCTCCGGACTCTCCTGGTGGTGCTCGACCGCGCCGATGTGTCCGCCATACGGGATGCGGATGACGATCGGCATGCTGATCGCGCCCTCGTGCCGGTTGGTGAGCTTCGCCAGCTGCGTGGTGATCTGGTCGAACGCCGGGAACACGAATCCGTCGAACTGCACCTCGATGACCGGGCGGAACCCGACCATCGCCATCCCGATCGCCGTGCCGACGATCCCGGACTCGGCCAGCGGGGTGTCGAGCACCCGACGGTCGCCGAAGTCGCGCTGCAGGTGCTCGGTGACGCGGAAGACACCGCCGAGCTTGCCGATGTCCTCGCCCATGAGGAGGACCTTCGGGTCGTTCTCCATGGCCTTGCGCATGCCCGCGTTCAGCGCCTTGCTCAGCGGCATCGTCTCGAGAGTCACTGGGCTCCTCCTTCGAACGACGCTTCGTACTTCGCGCGCCAGGCCTTCTGCTCGTCGATCAACGGATGCGGCTCGCTGTACACGTGATCGAAGATCTTGTCGGCGCTGGGAGAGGTGAGCACGACGCTGCGAGCGCGCAGGTCCTCGGCCGCATCCGCAGCCTCGGCCTCCACGTCGGCGAAGAGCTCAGCCGAGGCTCCGCGCCCTTCGAGGAACGCCCGCATCCGGACGATCGGGTCGCGTCCTGCCCAGAGCTGCTCCTCGTCGCTGCCGCGGTACTTCGTCGGGTCGTCGCTGGTGGTGTGTGCGCCGAGCCGGTAGGTGACGGCCTCGATCGCCTGCGGGCCGTTGCCGCTGCGAGCCTCATCGAGAGCGGTGCGGGAGACCGCGTAGCTCGCGAGCACGTCGTTGCCGTCGACGCGGACGCTCGGGATGCCGTAGCCGGCGCTGCGCTGCACGAGCGGCACCCGCGACTGCGTCGACACCGGCACCGAGATCGCCCACTGGTTGTTCTGGAGGAAGAAGACGGTCGGCGCCTGGTAGCTCGCGGCGAAGACCATCGCCTCGTGCACGTCGCCCTGGCTCGAAGCGCCGTCGCCGTAGTAGGTGATGACGGCTTCGTCACGGTCGACGTCACCGGTCCCGGTGCGGCCGTCGAAGACGAGGCCCATCCCGTAGCCGGCAGCGTGCAGCACCTGGGATCCGAGTACGAGCGTATACAGCCGGGTATTGCCGTTCTTGGGGTCGGTGGGGTCCCACCCGCCGTGCGAGACTCCGCGCATCAGCTTGATGATGTCGACCGGATCGACGCCGCGGATGCGGGTCACGGCGTGCTCGCGGTACGACGGGAAGATCGTGTCCTGCGCACGGGCGGCACGACCGGAGCCGACCTGCGCCGCCTCCTGCCCACGGCTCGGCGGCCACAGCGCGAGCTGCCCCTGCCGCTGCAGGTTCGTCGCCTGGGTGTCGATGGCCCGGATGACGACCATGTCCCGGTAGAACTGCTCGAGCTCGGCATCGCCGATCGCTTCGATCAGGGGAAGGTATCGCTCAGCGGCGGCGGACGGAGCGTACCGTCCGGTCTCGTCCAGAACGCTCACAAGGGGTGTCTCGGAGGTGGTCACGCTCTCACGCTACCCGCGCCCGCATGCCCGGTCACGCATACCTAGGACGCCCTCGTAACTGCCCGGAAACCGGAGAATCACGCGCGCCCCAGCGAAGAACGGCGACTCAGCGGAGCGCGGCCGCGACCTCGAGCACGCGTTGGATCGAGGCTTCCTCCCCGACGGAGATGCGGATGCCATCGCCGGAGAAGGGCCTGACGACCAGGTCGGCAGCGACGAACGCGGCGGCCACTTCGTCGGTGCGCCCACCCGTGGGGAGCCAGACGAAGTTCGACTGGGAATCCGGAACGTCCCACCCCTGAGCACGGAGACCCTCCACGAGGCGGGTGCGTCGATCGACGATCACGGCGACGCGCTCGAGGAGCTCGGGCTCCGCGTCGAGGCTCGCGATCGCGGCGTTCTCGGCGGCAGACGTGACCGAGAGCGGGATGCCGGTGGTGCGCGCGGCATCCAGCACCTTCTCGTGCCCGATCGCGTAGCCGACCCGCAGCCCCGCGAGGCCGTAGGCCTTCGAGAAGGTGCGCAGCACGACGACGTTCGGATGCCGCTCGAACACTCGCTCGGCGAGACCGTCGACCGCGTCGGGCGCCGTCACGAACTCGGTGTACGCCTCGTCGAGGATGATGAGGATGTCGGAGGGCACCCGCGCGGCGAATGCGGCGAACTCCGCCGACGTGATGACCGGACCGGTCGGGTTGTTCGGGGTGCACAGGATGATCGCGCGGGTGCGGTCGGTGACGGCGTCGGCCATCGCGTCGAGGTCGTGACGGGAGTCGGCCGTGAGCGGCACCTGCACCCCGGTTGCGCCCGCGACGAGCGGGAGGCTCGGGTACGCCTCGAAGGAGCGCCAGGCGTAGATGACCTCATCGCCCACGGATGCGGTCGCCAGGATCAGCTGGTGCAGGATCGAGACACTGCCTGAGGCCACGTGCACCTGGTCGGGGTCGACCCCGTAGCGAACCCCCAGCCGCTTGCGCAGGCGGGCGGCCGTCGCATCCGGGTAGCGGTTGATCGGCGTCGTGCGCTGCAGCGCCTCGAGCACGGAGGGCAACGGATCGAACGGGTTCTCGTTGCTGGAGAGCTTGAACGCATCGGGGCCTGCCTGCTTGCCCTGGCGATACGGCGCGAGGGCGGCGATGGCTGGTCGGATGCGGGGCAGGATCGGCTCGGTCACGAGGTCGAGTCTACGAGGGAGCACCGGGCGGCGACGGGCTCGGACACGGCCTATCGAGGCGCGATGGGCGGTGGTACCATTCTGGTATGGCGATGACGGTGCGACTCCCGGAAGAACTCGATGCGCAGCTCGAGGCGATCGCGCGCGCCCGGCACACTTCGAAGCACGCGGTGATCATCGAGGCGGCGACGCGGTTCGCGAACAGCGAGTCGAAAACAGACCGCGTGCTCTCGATAGCCGACGAGGTGACCGAACGCTACGCCGAGACGCTCAAGCGACTCGAAGACGCCTGAGCGATGGCGACGGAATACATCGAGCCGGAGCAGGCCCTCGCCCTGATAGCGAAACTCGGACTGCACGTCCGTGACGAGGGGTTGCTCTTCTCCGCGCTCGCTCGCCCCTCAGCGGGGATGTTCGGAGTCGATGCCTATCCGTCCTTCGCGGAGAAGGCCGCGGCGCTGATCAGTTCGGTCGCACAGAACCACGCGCTGTTCGACGGGAACAAGCGGATCTCCCTGTACCTCACGTTCATCTTCATCCGACTCAACGGATACGAGGTGACGTTCACGAACGACGAGGCATTCGACTTCGTTCTCGACGTCGCACAGAGCCGTTTGGATCTGAACCAGATCGCACGGGTCATCGCCGCACACATCGTGGAAGACACCGCAGGCTGACACCCGCGGGCGTCCGTGGGACACTGGTCGGACCATGCGCTTCATCATCCGAGTCGTCGTCAACGCGTTCGCCCTGTGGGTCGTGACACTGATCCCTGCCCTGCAGGTGGTCGTCACCGCATTCCCTCCCGGCGAGACCTTGCAGCTGGTGTTGACGCTGCTCGCAGTGGCCGCGATCTTCGCGCTCGTGAACACGATCATCGGCACGGTCGTCAAGATCGTCGCCTTCCCGCTCTACATCATCACGTTCGGGCTGATCGGCTTCCTGATCAACGGTTTCCTGCTGTGGCTGACGGCCTGGATCACGAGCGGCTTCGGCTGGGGCCTGACGGTCGGCGACTTCTGGTGGGGCGTGGTCGCCGCGCTCATCATCTCGGTGATCAACGGCATCTTCGGCTTCATCCTGCGCCCGCAGAACAAGAACTCCCGCCGCGACTGAGCCGGCGCCTCACTTCACTGGGTCGAGGCGAAGGGAACTGATCTCTGCGAGGAACGTGAAGTCACGGTCGCTGTGCAGGAGCGGCAGTCCGCGGCGGATCGCGACTGCCGCGATCAGGCAGTCGATCATGCTCCGGATCGGATGCCCGTTGACCGCCGAGGCACGATAGAGGTCGGCGGCGTCCCGGAAGTCGGTCATCGGGGCGAGGGCAGCGAGGAGTAGCCCGTTGGCGAGCGCCTCCACTCTCGCCAGTTCACGAGGCCTCCGGGCTCCGGCCAGCAGCTCCATGATCACCGGCTCCGTGATCGCGATCTCCGCGCCGGCGGTGATCAGCGCATCCAACCGCGCTACGACCGGCGACTCGACACCGCGAAGGTAGGCGATCCATGCGGATGAGTCGACGAGGATCACTCCGCACTCCACGGATTCTGCGGATCATCGCGCATCGCATCGAAGTCGCCACTCCATCCCGTTCCCTTCAGCCCGAGGAGGAACTCCTTCGTCAGAGGAACCCCGACCAGTCGACGAAGCGCGAGATCGACCGCCTCCTTCTTCGTGGCGAGGTCGTACCTGCGCATGACCTCGCGGACGAGATCGTCGTCGAGATCGATGTTCGTGCGCGCCATGCACAGACCATACACCTCTGATACACCAACCATCAGGGTCACCCCGTCCGCTCGGCGTGGAACTCCGTGCGCTCGACCTGCACGGCCTCTCCGAGCTCCTCCCAGTACTCGTCGACGGCCTCGGCGCGAGGATCGTCAGACGCATCCACCATCTCCGCCGTCTCGATGTAGGTCTCGAGGGCGTGGGTCTGCAGCGTGAGGTCTTGCAACCCGTCGCGCGGATCGCCGACCCGCGACGCGGTGAAACTGTCGGGCGATCCGGTTCCGTCGATCGACCCGCCAGCGGCGAGCGTCGACACGATGTCGTCGGTGTGCCGGAGCTGGATCAGGGTCTGGTCGTCGCCGAGGGTCGGCTCCGTGGGGCTTCCCGCCGTCATCAGGGTCGAGACCGCGAACTCACTCTCCATCGCGAGGCGGGCGGCGATCATCCCGCCCTGGGAGTGGGCGACCACATCGACCTGGTCGCCCGGCTCCGCACCAGCGGCCGCGAGCGCATCGAGGGTGGCCTGATACGACGCGGATGTTCGCCCCTGGTAGAGCTCGATGTTCGCCTTCATGTCCCACGGCTCCGACTCGCCTGCCTGCCATGGCAGTGAGTTCTGGGTCCCCTCGACGTAGGCCACGTAGCGGGTCGCGCCGCCGACCATCGTGTACTTCTCGACCGCGACCTGCGCATTCACCCCCGGCATCCTTCTGAACGCGGCGGCGAGGCCCGTCGGCGCGCCCGGATTCGATGTCGCCACCGGCGTCACGCTCACGCCCTCGGCCGCTCCTTTCAGAACCATGCCGGAGCGGACCTTTCCGAGCCCGGAAGCGATACCCACCAACGCACCGCCCAAGAACAGCGGCGGGAGCGCCCCCGCCGCGTCGTACTGATCTCCCAGCCCCTCGAACCGGCGCCTCTCCCACCCCGCCACCAGCCAGTCCGCCATGGTCCCGATCCGCTCATCGTCGGCGACCAGCCTGTCCACGCGCGCCTGGACGGCGTTGGCTGCCGCGGCATCGGTGAGGGCGAGCGCCTCAGCCTGCGCCCGCAACTCGACCACCTCGAACGCATCCGCCATCAACAGCGCGCCCGTACAGGCGTTCTCGACTTCTGTGCACAGGGCACCGACTCGCGCACCGTTCCGCTGCAACGCGTTGACATCTACTCGGGGTGGCGGCTCCGGAGAGGAGGCGATGAGAGCCTGCGCGCGGGTGACCGCTTCACGTGCTTCGTCATACTGCGAGGCCACCGCGCGCATCCGATAGCCGACATCGCGCAGTTGCTCGGTGTCGACGGCGATCGCTCCACCGTGGTCGATCTCCAACCCCCCGGCATTCGTCGGTACTCCGCTGCCGGAGATCACGTTCATCCCTCCGCCCCCTCTCCCAGCTCCCACTCGCGAACCTTGAGGTTTCCGATCTCGACTGCGGTTTCGTCACGGAGGCGCGCAAGCAGTTCGTTCAGCGCGCGAAACCCCTCGGACTGCCAGTCCGAACTGTCGACGAGCGCGACCAGGGTCGATCCCGCCTCTTCCAGCGTCGAGATGGCAGCGCCGATCTCGTGGCGCGCCAGGGAACTCCCCCAGAGCTGTGAGGAACCGCCGGCCTGGTCCTGCGCGAACGAATACATGGCCCCAGCATCCGGGATCGCGGGCATCTCGCCCGGCACGAATCCCACGACCGGTGGAGAGACGGACGCCCGCTCATGGTGTGCAGAGGATCGCGCGGACCGAGCCGCGCTGTGCAGGATGCCCGAGGCCGGGCAGAATGTATCTGTGACATCCCCGGATCCCTTCCGCGTGATCTTCGTCTGTACGGGGAACATCTGCCGCTCTCCCATGGCCGAGGTCGTCTTCCGCGACCTCGCGGAACGCCAGGGACTCGGCTCGCGCATCGTCTCGCGCAGCGCCGGAACCGGAGACTGGCATCTCGGCGAACGCGCCGACCACCGCACGATCGATTCACTCGCCCGCCACGGCTTCGACGGCTCCCAGCACCGCGCCAAGCAGTTCACCGCCGCCGCCTTCGCCGACAACGATCTCGTCGTCGCCCTCGACCGCACGCACGAGCGAATCCTGCGGGAATGGGCGCACGACGAAGACGAAGAAGGCAAGGTCACACTCTTGCTCGCATTCGACCCGAACGCGACGACCCACGACGTGCCCGATCCCTACTACGCGGGCGCGGAGATGTTCGATTCCGTGCTCGGTATGATTGAGGCGGCGACTCGGGGCCTGTTCCGACAGCTCGAACCCGCTCTTCGTCTCCCCCGCACGCCCCGCATCTGAGGGGCCCGATCAGGAGGAACTCCCCTGACTTTCCAGCCCTCGCTCCCGCCGCAGCCCCTGAGCCCCCTCGACGGTCGCTACCGCGGCGCCGTCACCGGCCTCGCCGACTTCCTGTCCGAGGCGGGCCTGAACCGGGCACGCGTCGAGGTCGAGGTCGAGTGGCTGATCGCCCTCACCGACCGCTCGCTGTTCGAGACCTCCCCGCTGTCAGACGCCGACAAGGAGCGCCTGCGCGCGCTCTACCGCGACTTCGGGCAGGCCGAGATCGACTGGCTCGCCGAAAAGGAAGCCGTCACCCAGCACGACGTGAAGGCGATCGAGTACCTCGTGCGCGACCGGCTCTCGACCCTGGGCCTCGACTCGATCGCCGAGCTCACGCACTTCGCCGCGACGAGCGAAGACATCAACTCCGCCTCCTATGCCCTCACCGTCAAGCGTGCTGTCGAAGAGGTCTGGCTTCCCGGTCTCGACACCGTGATCGCGAAGCTGCGCGAGCTCGCCGTCGAGCACGCCGATGCCGCGATGCTCTCCCGCACGCACGGTCAGCCCGCCACCCCGTCGACCATGGGCAAGGAGATCGCCGTGTTCGCGTGGCGTCTCGAGCGCGTGCGCAGCCAGATCGCGGCATCCGACTACCTGGCGAAGTTCTCCGGCGCGACCGGCACCTGGTCTGCGCACCTGGCCGCAGACCCCGACGCCGACTGGCCGACGATCGCCCGCGAGTACATCGAGGGCCTGGGCCTCGGCTTCAACATCCTCACCACCCAGATCGAGTCGCACGACTGGCAGGTCGAGCTCTACGACCGCGTGCGTCACGCCGGCGGCATCCTGCACAACCTCGCCACCGACATCTGGACCTACATCTCGCTGGGCTACTTCGCGCAGATCCCGGTCGCCGGGGCCACCGGCTCGTCGACGATGCCGCACAAGATCAACCCGATCCGCTTCGAGAACGCCGAGGCGAACCTCGAGATCTCGGGCGCCCTGCTCGCATCGCTCGGCCAGACGCTCGTCACCAGCCGCTTGCAGCGCGACCTCACCGACTCCACCACGCAGCGCAACATCGGCGTGGCGTTCGGGCACTCGCTGCTCGCGCTCGACAACCTGCGCCGCGGCCTGAACGCCATCTCGCTCTCGCGCGACGTGCTGCTCGCCGACCTCGACGTGAACTGGGAAGTGCTCGCCGAGGCCATCCAGACCGTCATCCGCGCCGAGGTCGTCGCCGGACGCTCCACGATCACAGACCCGTACGCACTCCTCAAGGAGCTGACGCGCGGTCACCGGGTGGGCGCCGCAGACCTCGCCGAGTTCGTGCAGGGCCTCGAGATCGGCGACGCCGCCAAGCAGCGCCTGCTCGCACTGACTCCCGCGACCTACACGGGCATCGCCGAGCGCCTCGCCCGCTGAGCTCGAGCCCGCACCGCGCGCCCCTGCCGCGCGCGGCGAGTGCACGGCTTGCTGCCGAGTGCACGGGATGTTCACGCGCGGATCCCGTGCACTCGACTCGTTCCCGTGCACTCGACGCCACCGCACGGACGAGCTAGGGGGCGGACTCTCCGGAGTGCTCCTCGACCTTGTCCTTCGGCATGAACGCGGCGGCGATAAGAGTGAGAACCGCGGTCACGGCGACGGCGACGAACACCCAGACCGACGCGTGGATGATCGTGCCTGGATCGTCCGGACCGACGCCCTGTGCGATGACGGCGTTGGAGATCGCGCCGAACACGGCGACGCCCACGGCGCTTCCGGCTGAGCGCGCGAACGCATTCATTCCGGTCACCGCCCCGCGCTCGCCCCACCCGACCGAGGCCTGCGCAGCGATCAACGTCGGTGCCGCGCTCCACCCGAGCCCGAACCCGAGCACGAACGCGATGCCGGCGATCACGAACGGGTTGGGCCACGACGCCACGGAGGCCAGGGTGATCGCGGCGACCGTGGTGATGCTCATGCCGATCAGCGTGGTGCGGCGGAAGCCGATCCGCAGGTACAGGCGCCCCGCGTTCGCGGCGGCGAGCGGCCAACCGAGGGTCAGCGCGGCGACAGCGAGACCGGAGAGCAGCGGCGCGATGCCGGTGGATCCCTCGAGATAGGCGGGCGCGAAGCTGGTGACGCCGAGCATCAGCGCGCCGATGCCGAGCGACACGATCGTGGTCGTCAGGATCAGCGGACGAGCCGCGAGACGCAGATCGACGATGGGCTCGGCCACCCGGCGCTCGACGAATCCGAAGGCCACCAGGGCGATCACTCCCACCCCGAAACAGAGCGCACTCTGCGCGGAGAGCCACGCCCAGGCGTTCCCGCCCTCCAACATGCCGAGGATGAGCGCGGTCAACCCGATCGTGAGCAGCACCGCTCCCCCGTAGTCGATGCTGTGCTTCCGGGTCTGCTTCTGCTCCTTGTAGTTGCGCAGCAGCATCCATCCGGCGATCAGACAGAGCGGGATGTTGATCCAGAAGATCCACCGCCAGGCGTCGAGCTGGGCGAAGATGCCCCCGAGTGCCGGGCCGACGACCGACGAGATCGCCCAGACGCTCGCGACGTAGCCCTGCACCTTGGCGCGTTCGGCGACCGTGTAGATGTCCCCGACGATGGTCATCGACATCGGCGCGACGGCACCGGCGCCGATGCCCTGGATGATACGGAACACGATCAGCGCCGGCATGCTCCACGCGAACCCGCAGAGGATCGATCCGAGGAGGAACAGAGCGATACCGAGGAGGATGATCGGCTTGCGGCCGACGGTGTCGGCGAACCGGGAGTAGATGGGGACGCTCACGGCCTGCGCCAGGAGGTACACCGAGAACAGCCAAGGGAACTGCTGGTAGCTGCCGAGATCGCGGACGATGCTGGGCACCGCCGTCGCCAGGATCGTCGCGTCGATCGCGATGAGGCCGGTGGCGAGCATGAGCGCCCCGAGGATGGGCCCTCGCTCCGACCGGAGTCCGATGGAGGCGCGGTCGACGGAGGCAGTCACTATAGGGACAAGCCGATCCACCGCAGCGGTATTCCGGATCCGTGGATGTCGGCACCACCCACGACGGTGCCGACATCGGTCGACGCCGGCACCGTCATCGACACCGTCGGGCTCAGTGCGCCGGGCCGAGGTCGCGCATCGGCTTGCCGTTCTTCGGGTTCCCGGGCTTCACCTTGCGCCGCTCTCCGTTCACGACCACGATCACGTTGCTCATGTTCGGCGCCCGGTCGGCGACGACGTCGTAGGAGACGACTCTCCCATCCCGCCACTCGCAGTCGACGCGGTAACCGCCGCGAGCACGCAGGCCCTCGAACGATCCGGCGACGGCCCAGTCGGCGGGAACGGCGGGCAGCAGACGGATGACCTCGCCATGACTCTGCACGAGCATCTCGGCGATCGCGCCGACGATGCCGTAGTTGCCGTCGAGCTGGAACGGCGGATGATTCGCCCAGAGGTTCTGGAGGATGTTGTACGTGAGCAGGCCACGCACCATGATCCCTGCTCGTTCGGCATCGCCCAGGCGCGCGAAGAGGCCTGCGCGCCACGGCCAGGTCCACGAGCGGCGACTGTCGCCCGAGACCGTGGCCGCGGTGAACGGCACCCCTTCCTTCTCGCCGCACCGGGCCTTCAGCGAGACCAGTGCCGCCGCGGAGAGTTCTGGGGTGTCCGGCGTGATCTGGCGTCCCGGATACACGGCGAACAGGTGCGAGGTGTGCCGGTGGATGTCGTTCGGGTCGTCACGGTCGGTCTGCCATTCCTGAAGCTGGCCCCAACTGCCGATCTTGTTCGGCGCGAGCCGCTCCTGCATGTCGGCGACTGTCTTCTGATACTTCTTGTCGGCGCCGAGGGCCTTCGCGCACTCGAGGTAGTTCTGGAAGAGGTCCCAGATGATCTGCTGATCGTGCATGACGCCGTCTTCACGAGGGCCGTGCTCCGGAGACCAGCCCATCGGCGCGACCAGCGTGCCGTCGGGGAGCTCCTTCAGCTGGTCCTCCCAGAACTGGCAGATCTCCTTGATCAGTGGATAGGCGAGGTCGCGCAGGTACTTCTTGTCCTGCGTGAAGGCCCAGTGCTCGTAGAGATGCTGGGCGTACCAGGCGCTCGCGATCGTGTTCCATTCCCACGCGTTGCCCCCGAAGATGCTCTGCGAGGTGCGCGCGGTCCACCCCCGCACGTCGGCGCCGAAGGCGTTCCGCGTGGCGACCCTGCTGGGCACGGCCACTTCGCGGATGAAGGTCGCCAGCGCCTCGTGCGACTCCGGGAGGTCGGCGGTCTCCGCTCCCCAGTAGTTCATCTGCACGTTGATGTTCGTGTGGTAATCGCTGGCCCAGGCCGGCTGGTTGCTGTTGTTCCAGAGTCCCTGCAGGTTGGCGGGCAGACCACCGGGCTTCGAGGAGCTGAGGAGCAGATAGCGGCCATAGCCGTAGAGCGTCTGCTCGAGGATCGGGTCGGCCTCGCCCTTCCCGTAGCGGAGCAGCCGGCGGTCGGTCGGCATCGCCATCACGGCGTCGTCGGTCTGACCCCACTCGACCTTCGCACGCTGCATGAGGTCAGTGACCTGCGCGGTGTGCGCGGCGCGGAGCTTCTTCCAGGAGCGGGAAGATGCTGCGTTCAGCGCCTTCTCGATGGCGGGCTGTGGAGCGCTGCCTCGCCAGCCGTGCGCGGCGCTCAGCCGATAGTCGGTGCGGGCGTCGAGCAGCAGCGTGATCGCCGAGGCGCCCGAGACGCGCAGCCCGCCCTCTGCGGCGACCACCTGTCCGTCGGTATCCGCGATGCGAACGACAGCCGCGTGCGTGAGGTTGTTGGCCAAAGTGCCGGAGAAGCTGAGCCGCCGGCCGTCCGCATCTGCCGTGGTCGCGACGCCGTCCTGCTTCGAGGCCATGGTGATGAGCGCACTCAGCGCGCCTGGTCGATCGGAAGTGAACCGCACGGCGATCACGTCGGCATCGCGACTCGCGAACGCCTCGCGCAGCACCGTGCCCTGCGCGGTCGCGAAGTGGGTGCTGTGAGTGCCGTCGGCGATGTCGAGCGCCCGCCGATAGTCGACGACTGCCTTGGCTCCTGCCGTGCTGAAGCCGTTCCCGGTGAACGCGATGCCTCCGAGCCGGATCGCGCCCGGCGCGGAGAACGCGATGCGGTACATCGTGTAGGCGGTGGAATTCGCGAACGAGAACACGCGGCCGATGCCGCGTTCGGGGAATGTCTCGCCGACTCGGGTGTCGAGCGTCTTCCAGGCCAGCCCATCGTCCGAGCCGGAGACGACCCAGTCGCGAGGATCCTGTTCCGGCGCATCCGGAGCACTGGTGAGCACATAGCCGCCGAGGGCGAGCTTCGCACCGAGTTCGACCTGCCACACCGCGCCCGCACCCGTCGCCGGCACCGCCCACACAGTGGTGGGGTCGGCATCGATGCTGCCGACGAGGGAGTCGGCGTGTCCGCTCGGCGAAGAGACGTACACCGCGCTCCCCTGCGCCAGGTCGACACCGCCGAGTGCGATCTCACCCACCTGGAAGTGACTGACGCCCGCCTTCGGAGAGAACACGAACCGGTAGTGGGCGTACGCCGTGGTGTTGGCGAAGGTGAAGCTCTTCGTCTGGAGTCGCTGCGGGAACGGCGCCTCGGCACGCGAGTCGAGTGCGACCCAGGTCGCGCCATCGGTGGATCCCTCCACCCGCCAGTCCTGCGGATCACGAGCGGGGACGTCGTTCGCGCTCGTGAGCGAGTAGGAGGCGACGGCGATCGGCTCCGCGAGGTCGGCCTGCCAGATCACCTCGGCCGGTGGCGCGATCAGGCACCACTTCGTCGCGGGATTCCCGTCGTACGTCTTCTCGACGCTCTCGCCACCCGACACCTCGTACGGTCCGCCGGGAGATGTGACCTTGGTGCGCGCGCCGAAAGCGACGGTGACCTCGCCGAAGTCGCGGAAGGAGCCGAACCCGGTGACGCTGGTGTCGTAGGCGCCGTCGGGTTGTCCCGCAAGCGCGTTGTCGTAGTCGTTGACGCCACCCCAGAGGCTCTGCTCACTGAACTGGATCACCTCGGCATCCGGGTTCCCGAACAACTTCGCGCCGAGTCGGGCGTTGCCGATGGGAAGCGCCTGCGTCTCCCAGTTCGTCGCGGGAGTGCCGTACCAGAGCGCGTGTGGCGACAGCTGCGGTCGAGGGATCGGTCCTGCCGCTGCCGCGTGCACCGGCGCGTTCGCCGAGAACGAGCTCGCAGCAGCCGGCCGAGCCGCCAGGAACTGAGGGACGAGCGGGGCGAGGAGGACGAGACCGCCCACCTGCAGTGCCTGTCGACGGGAAATGGGGTCGATCATCACAGCAAACCTCCGGAGCATCGTTGATCATCTGGTGCCGTGCGCCCCCGCCGGTGATGAAGGCGGGCGCGTCAGGAGCCAGTGTGCGACACAAGACATCGGATGTCTAGAGACGATCGGCCAGAGGGTTCGCCGAAAGTATCCTCACCCGCAGCGACGGCGGGTCGCTTTAGTCGGATGTTCGGATGATCACGCTGCGGAGAGCGAGTGCTCCACCGCCCGCAGATCAGGAGGATGCGGGGCGACCGGGCGCCTCGGCGTCGGGGTTCTCTTCTTCGGGCTCCGGGTCGTACAACACCGGACGATCGATCGTCTTGGTGACATCGGCCGGATCGACGGCGAGGATCAGCATCGCGAGGATCAGCAGCGTGACGATGAACGCCCCACCGCCGACGACGAGGCCGAGGGCGAACGGGGTCAGCCCTTCATATGAGCCGTTCGCGATCAGGGTGTTCACGCGCAGAGTGAAGGCACCGGTGGAGACCAGGGTGACGACCATGGCGAAGACGCCGCACCCGAGCGCGATGAGGAGCAGGTGCAGGGGCCGCAGGATGTCCCGACGGGTGGGCTTCTCGTCGCTCATCGCTCTCCTCCGTGCTCCACAGGGGAAGCGCTGTCGTTCGGTTCGGAGGCCGCGGTGACGGCATCCACTCGCTTCGGCGTGAGGCCGGCGATGCCGAGGAACACGGCGAGGATCGCCGCGTAGCCGCCGAACATGCCGACACCGAGGATGATGCCGGAAAGGATGAACGTGCCGGCCTTGTCGATCGTGTACTCCTGCAGGAATCCGGCCGGGATCAGCAGGAGGACGATGCCGAGCAGAACTCCCAGCGCCCCCACCGTGATCGCGTCGCGCGACAGTGCGTCGCCGGATCGACGGGCTCGGATGCCGGCGAGCAGCTCGATGCCACCGCTGATGATCGCCCATCCGGACACGACGATGAAGAACAGGTCGTCGGAGCGCCAGGCCGGGATGCCGCTGACCATGCCGGCGATGACGCCGACGGCGGCGAGCAGCACGTACGACCAGCGCGAGCCCGCAGGCAGCACCAGCCAGGCAGCGAGCACCTGCACGAGAGCGGTGGTGAAGACGAAGCCGCTGAAGACGGCCAGACCGACGGGGGCGGAGTGATCAGACGAGAACGTGATCATCAACGCGGCGACCGCGGCGAACAGCGCGCGCAGCAATTGCACGTGGCGCATGGTGAATGCGCGAGCAGGGGCAGACATGACGGTCCAGAGTCCTCCGGGGTGTTCCTCCCAGTCTACGCGGGGCTGCGGAGCCGATGCGCCGGGAGGCGTGCGGAGGGAAGTTTCGTGAAGCCCGGCGGATCTCCCCAGATCGATTGCCGGGCTTCACGACATACGCAGCAAGGGGGGCATCACTGCGTCAGGCCGGTGATCGCAGGGTCGGGCACCCTGCCTGCGAAGACGGCCAAGTGACCCCACATGCCCACCCGGTCCCCTGAGGTGCACGCGTGCGGTCGTATGCTCACTCTAGAGCGCTGATCTTCACATACCGGAGGGGGTCTGTGATGAGTTTCGAAGATGACGCGCGCAGAGCACGACCCGATGCGTTCGCGAGTGCCCTGCGCGACGCGATAAATGCGAGGCCTGTGACGCTGTCCGGGCTGCAGCGCCAGCTCAAAGCCAGAGGCAACAACGTCTCGATGGCCACGCTGAGCTATTGGCGCTCCGGCGCACGACGGCCGGAAGGCGCGCAGTCGCTGGCCGCGCTGGCCGACATCGAGGAGCTCCTCGGCCTCGACGAAGCGGCATTGACCCGACTTCTCCGCTCCACGAACCGCACCGGCCCTCTCGGACCGAACCAGTTCCCGATCGACGAGGAGGAGCTCGAGCTGGCGGTCATCGAGGCCTTCCGCGCCCTCGGTGCGGATTATCCGGACACCTCTCGCGAACTCACGACCCACTCGGTGACCGATGTCGGCGCCGATGGCAACGTCGCCTACAGCATCACCCGCAGCATCGTTCAGTCCACGGTCGGCACGATCACGGCGATCCCGTTCCTGGAGATCACTCCCGGCGTCCGCACTCCACCCCCCGTCCTGAGGGCCGTATCGGGGGGAAGGATCGCCGCGCGATACTCGCATCCGGACGGCGAAGTGCACGGCGTGCTCTTCGAGCTCGACGTTCCGCTGACCGCCCCTGAGACCGCGATGGTCGAGTGGTCTGTCGAGTATCCGCCCGACTATCCGGAGACCCGCGACACGGGCCACGCGTTGGCGCAGAAGGCGCGAGAGCTGCTGGTCTGGACGCGCTTCCATCCGGATGCGATGCCGGACTGGTGCGAAGAGCATGTCGAGACCCCGAACGGCGTGACCGTGACCCCGGTACCGCTCACCCGCGGAACGTCGGTGCACCTGGTGCGCAGGGCGTTCGGCCCTGGCGCCCTCGGACTGCACTGGGGCTACGGCCCCCGAGAGGATCAGCCGGGCTGATCGCCGGTCGCGACCGGACGGCCAGGATTGTTCGACCACTGGCTCCATGAACCGGGGAAGACCTTCGCCTCGATGCCGACCTCGTGCAGGATCAGGGCGGTGTGCGCGGCCGTCACGCCGGAACCGCAGTACGCCGCAACAGCAGTGCCCGGCGTCACACCGGCCTCGGCGAAGTTCGCCAGCACGGTCTCGCGGTCGAGGATGCGGCCTTCGGCGTCGAGATGCAGCATGGTCGGGACGTTGCGCGCACCGGGGATGTGGCCGGCCACCGGATCGAGCGGCTCGGTCTCGCCGCGGTAGCGCTCCGGCGCCCGGACATCGAGCAGCACACCGGATGCCGGGAACGCGGCGGCTTCGTCGATCGACAGCGCATCGGCGCCGACCTCCTCGAGCACGACGTCGCCGGGCTCGGGCGTCACATCATCGGTCGCGACCTCGAAACCCTCGGCCTTCCAGCCACGGATGCCGCCGGCGAGCACGCGCACGTCGACGCCGGCCTGGCGCAGCAGCCACCAGGCGCGCGCCGCCGCCGTGCCCTTGGCATCGTCGTACGCGACGACGGTGTCACCTGCGTGCACACCCCACCGACGCGCCGCGTTCTGGAGGGTGGCGGTCGACGGCAGCGGGTGCCGTCCTTCCGAAGCCTCGCCGTGGGTGGAGAGCTCGGTGTCGAGCGAGGCGAAGACGGCTCCGGGGATGTGTCCGCTCAGGTAGTCGTCGTGTCCGGCTGCCGGCCGGTCAAGCCGCCACCGCACGTCGATCACGCGCACCGGCGCGCCCTGGGTCAGAAGGTCGTTCAGCTCGACGGCACTCACGAAGTCGCTCATGCTGCGAGGCTACCGACTCGACGGTGGCATCCCGCGCGTCGTCGTCTTCTTCCGTCACGATTCGGCCGATGACCCCGGCCCACTAGGCTCGATCCGGCAACGTCGAGAAAGGGCCAACGGATGCCCGTTCGCTGGATGCGCTTGCGCCCGCAGGAAGCCGCGCTCATCGCGATCACCGCGGTCTGGGGCGGCACGTTCCTGCTCGTGCACTGGGCGATGGAGCACGCAGGTCCCTGGTTCTTCGTCGGCATCCGGTTCCTGATCGCCGGGCTCATCAGCGTCGTGATCTTCCGTCGCATGCTGCGCGGGATCCGCTGGCGCGACATCGGCGCGGGCGTCGCGATCGGCGTGATGATCTACCTCGGCTACGGCCTGCAGACGCTGGGCCTGCAGACGATCGACAGCAGCACCTCTGCCTTCATCACCGCGATGTACGTGCCGCTGGTGCCGCTCGCGCAGTGGGCCGTGTTCCGCAAGCGCCCACCGGCCATGGCATTCGTCGGGGCGGGGCTGGCGTTCGTGGGGCTGCTGTTCATCGCCGGCCCCGACGCCTTCGCTCTGACGCTCGGCGCGGGCGAGATCGCGACCATGATCAGCACCCTGCCGATCGCCGCCGAGATCATCCTCATCAGCCTGTTCGCGGGGAAGATCGACCTCGGCCGCATCACGGTCATCCAGCTGCTGACCGCGGGTGTGCTGGGACTGCTCACGATGCCGGTGGTCGGGGAGGGCGTGCCGGAGTTCTCGTGGATCTGGGTCGGCTGCGCGGTCGGGCTGGGAGCTGCGAGCTGCCTGATCCAGCTGACGATGAACTGGGCGCAGAAGTCGGTCTCGCCCACCCGCGCGACCATCATCTACGCCGGAGAGCCGGTGTGGGCAGGCGTCATCGGCCGTATCGCCGGTGAGCGCCTGCCCGCGACCGCGCTCATCGGCGGCGCACTCGTCGTGCTCGGGATCCTCGCGAGCGAGCTGAAGCTCGTGCGGCGAAGGCGCCGGGAGGAGAACCACGCCGTGGGCGGAGAATCTCCGGTGAGCTCTCCGCCCGACGCGTAGATCTCCGCCAGACGCGTAGATCTCCCCGCGCCGACGTCAGACCGTGAGCAGTACCTTCGTGGCGCGACGCTCATCCATGGCCCGATAGCCCTCGGCGGCGTCATCGAGTGGAAGGGTGAGGTCGAACACCTTGCCGGGGTCGATCTTCCGGTCCCAGATGAGCTGGATCAGTTCGGGGAGGAAGCGCCGCACCGGAGCCGGGCCGCCGTGCAAGTGCACGCCGGAGTAGAACAGTTCTTCGCCGGGGAGCGCGACGTCGTGCGAGACGCCGACGTAGCCGACGTGGCCACCGGGGCGGGTGGAGCGGATCGCCTGCATCATCGACTCCTGGGTACCGACCGCCTCGATCACCGAGTGCGCGCCGAGTCCGTTCGTGAGCTCCTTGACGCGCGCGACGCCCGCATCACCACGCTCGGAGACGATATCGGTCGCGCCGAACTCACGGGCCAGAGCCTGGCGGTCGGCGTGCCGGCTCATCGCGATGATGCGCTCGGCGCCGAGTTCTCGTGCCGCAAGGATGCCGAGGAGTCCCACGGCTCCGTCACCGACCACCGCTACGGTCTTGCCCGGCCCGGCCTCGGCGGCGACAGCGGCGAACCAGCCGGTCCCCAGGACGTCGGATGCCGCGAGCAGGGAAGGGATCAGGTCGGCGTCGGGCTGACCGGGGGTGGCGACCAGCGTGCCGTCGGCGTGCGGCACGAGCGAGTACTCGGCCTGGGTGCCGTATCGGCCCATCGGGACGACGTGCACGCAGCGGGACTGGTAGCCCGCCTGGCAGATCTCGCAGGTGTTGTCGGACGCCATGAACGAGCCGACGACGAAGTCGCCGACCTTCAGCGTCTGCACCTCGGAGCCGATCTCCTCGACCACGCCGACGTATTCGTGACCCATCGGGGCGTGGTCGACCTCGTTGGCGCCGCGGTACGGCCACAGGTCGGAGCCGCAGATGCAGGTCGCCGCGATGCGGATCACGGCATCCGTCGGTCGCGTGATGGTGGGCTTCTCGCGCTCCTCGACCCTGACGTCGCCGGGGGCGTACATGACTACTCCGCGCATTCGTGATGCTCCTTCTTGTCGTAGGTCTCCAGTCAACGCCGCTTCCGTTCGAAGTGGGAGGGCCTGAGGGAACCCCTCGAAATCGGCGCATCCGGGAATACTCGGACGGAGCGCGCGTTGCACCCGGCATGATTGAAACTTCAACCGTCGCTCCGGTCGCCACGGAACGCACCCGCGTCCGTGTGCCGCTGCGCTTCGGCGACGGCTTCTCCACCACCGCCGATGTGGTCACGTTCGATGGTCTCGTCGACGGCCGCGAGCACCTGCTGCTCGGCCTCGGAGACTGGCGTGCTGCCGTCGAACGCGCCGTCGACGGCGGGGGCGCTCCCCTCGTGCGCCCGCACAGCGAGTGCCTCACCGGTGACGTGTTCGGGTCGGAACGCTGCGACTGCGGCCCGCAGCTGCGCGAGGCCGTGGAACGCATCGCGGAGGAAGGCGGCTTCCTGCTCTACCTGCGCCAGGAGGGGCGGGGCATCGGCCTCTACGCCAAGCTCGACGCCTACGCTCTGCAGGACGCGGGGCTCGACACGTACGAGGCGAACGTCGCCCTCGGTCACGGCGAAGACGAGCGCGACTACACCGTCGCCGCCCAGATGCTGAACGCGCTCGGCGTCGACGGCATCCGCCTGCTGAGCAACAACCCCGACAAGGCCGTGCAGCTCGAAGCGCTCGGCATCCGCGTCACCGAGCGCGTGCGCACCGAGGTGCACCTGTCGGAGGCCAACTCCCGCTACCTGCAGGCCAAGCGGGACCACACGGCGCACACGCTCGACCTGTCCGCAGCGTGACACTCCAGGAGGACACCATGATGGCGGAGCAGCAGCATCCGCGTCGTCTCGACGACACCGAGATGCAGACCTGGCTCCCCGTCATCCGCTTCGTCCAGCTGCTGCCCCAGGTGCTCGACCGCACGCTCAAAGAAGAGGTCGGGCTCAACCACGCGCGCTACGCCATCCTCATCACGCTGGCGGGTCAGGGCGAGGGCGCCGTCACCATGACGGAGCTCGCCCGCATCGCGGGCCTCAGCCGATCGAGGCTGAGCCATGCGCTCGACTCGCTCGAGCAGCGCGGCTGGGTCGAGCGCACCTCCTGCAGCACCGACAAGCGCACCCTCTCCGCCGCGCTGACACCGGCGGGGCGGGAGATGCTGCGCACGGCCGCCCCCGTGCACGTCGAGCAGGTGCGGGAGCTCGTGCTCGATCCGCTCACCGCCGAAGAGCGCGCGCAGCTCGGTGCGATCCTCGGCAAGCTGCTGCCCGGCGTGACCGCGGCGCTGTAGGCCCCGTCCGATCAGGCCTCGGGAACGGGGCGCCCGAACGCCTCGAGCGTGATGTCTTCCGGTGCGGGGCCGCGACGCACGTCCGTGTCGAGCGCGTCGATCGATGCGAGCTCAGCTGTCGTGAGCTCGAAGTCGAACACGTCGAAGTTCTCCGCGATGCGTGCAGGACGCACCGACTTCGGAAGGGCGGAGCGTCCCTGCTGCAGATGCCAGCGCAGCATCACCTGAGCCGGCGACTTGCCGTGCGCGGTGCCGATCGCCAGAAGCGTCGCGTCGTCAAAGGCGGAAGCGCCGTTCGGACGGTACGCCGTGATCCCGCCGATCGGCGACCATGCCTGCGTGCGGGTTCCGGCTGCGGCGTCCGCCGCCTGCACCGCGCGCTGCTGGAAGTAGGGGTGCACCTCGATCTGGTTGACCGCCGGAACGATGCTCGTCTTCTCGCCGAGCTGCGCGAGATGCTCGACCATGAAGTTGCTGACGCCGATCGCGCGGACCCTGCCGTCGGCCAGCAGCGTCTCGAGCGCCTTGTACGCGCCGAGAGTGAGGTCGAATCGCTCTGGGAGCGCCTGGTGGAGGATCAGCAGATCGAGCGTGTCGACGCCGAGCTTTCCGGTCGACTTCTCGAAGGCATGCAGGGTCTCGTCATATCCGTAGTCGCTGATCCACACCTTCGTCTCGATGAAGACCTCGTCGCGCGGGATGCCGGTTCGGCGCACCGCCTCGCCGACCTCGCGTTCGTTGCCGTAGGCGGCTGCCGTGTCGATCAGGCGGTAGCCCGTCTCCAGCGCACTGACGACGGCATCGACCGTCTCTTCGGGAGCTGCCTGGTAGACGCCGAAACCGAGAGCCGGCATCGCGACACCGTTGTTGAGAGTGAGTTGCGTGGTCATGCCTCCAGTGTGCGCCCGCTCGATCCTGCGAGGGAGGGCCTGGCATCACCTCCCTTCTCGCCCGCGGACGGCGTAGCGTCGGAGGATGGACACCCGCAGCGAAGTGCGCGAATTCCTCTCCACGAGGCGCGCACGCCTCACCCCCGATCAGGCAGGACTGCCCGCGTTCGGCGGCAACCGTCGTGTACCGGGGCTCCGCCGCGAAGAGGTCTCGCTGCTCGCGGGCGTCAGCGTCGACTACTACACCCGGCTCGAGCGCGGCGATCTGTCCGGCGCCTCGGAGAGCGTCCTCGATGCACTCGCACGCGCGCTCCAGCTGGATGAGGCAGAGACAGCGCACCTGTTCGACCTCGCCCGCACCGCGAACTCCTCCCCTCTGGCGCGCAAACCACGCCGGAAGGCCGAGGTGCTGCGGCCCAGCATCCTGCGCCTGCTCGATGCGATGGCCGAGGCGCCCGCTGCCGTGCGGAACAACTACTTCGACTACCTCGCCACGAACGCGCTCGGCCGGGCGCTCTATGCACCGCTGCTCGCGGAGCCCCACCCGAACAGCGCGCGCTTCGCCTTCCTGAACCCGGCCGCGCAGGACTTCTACCCCGAGTGGGAGCGCAACACCCAGGAGCTCGTGGCGGCGATGCGCGGAGAGGCAGGGCGCAATCCCTACGACCGGAAGCTGAGCGACCTGGTCGGTGAGCTGTCGACCCGCAGCGAACGCTTCCGCACACTGTGGGCGGCCCACAACGTGCGCTACCACCGCTCCGGCATCAAGCGCATCAACCACCCGGTGGTGGGCGAGATGGAACTCACCTACGAGGCGTTCGAACTGCCCGCCGATCCCGGCCTGCAACTGTCGACGTACACCGCAGAGCCGGGCTCGGCATCGGCCGACAAGCTGAAGATGCTCGCCAGCTGGGCGGCGACGGATGCGGCCGGGCCCGTTCCGGCAGAGGCCGAGGCCGCGCCCGAACGCACCGACGTCTGACACCGCGCACCGCGCCCCACGCTGGGAGTTCAACTTCGGTCCCGGCAGGGTCACTCTGCTGTGGGAGTGGTGAAGCCGTTGGAATGGTGGTCGGACGACCCGCCTCACGGCGTTCGAGGATAGGCGTTCGAGGATAGGGGAGCGAAACGGTCCACCACCGTCTCGCTCCCCGCGCTTCCCCCTCAACCGGTTCCGACAGGGAGAGAACCGGTGACAGCCCCACCCGCGCATCGCTGCGCGGACTGCCACCGGGACGCTCGTCCGCCACCGGCGCGCAGAAACGTATCAGTGCGCCGTTCACGGAGAGGCCCTGCTCGCGTGAACGATCCACGCCCCCGGCCTCCGCATCCGGTTCTGCTCTGAGCAGAACGTCTCGAATCCCCCGGTTGCGGCGGCTTATCGTGAGGCATGGCCGACCTCCTCTCGTTCCCGCGCTCCCCTCGCTCCGACCGTCCACGGCCGAGTGATCCCGAACCCCTCTGGCGTCATCTGCTGGGCGACCAGCTGCGCCGCCGCCGCCACGACCGCGAGGAGACGCTCACTGAGACGGCCGAGAAGGCCGGGGTCTCCCCGCAGTACCTCTCCGAGGTCGAGCGGGGGTTGAAGGAGCCGTCGAGCGAGATGATCGCGGCGATCGCGGGCGCCCTCGACACGAGCCTCATCGAGCTGACCAGCGCGGTCGCGGATGAACTCCGTTCGGTGTCGGCGTCCGCTGCGGTGTCGATGTCCGCCGGACCCGGCATGTTCGCTCTTGCCGCCTGAGCTCAGACGCGCGGCCCGAGCACGGAGTCGATCAGCCCGTAGTCGAGCGCTGCGGATGCGGTGAACACCCGGTCACGGTCGGTATCCGCGCGCAGTTCGACCACCGAGCGGCCGCTATGCCTGGCGAGGATCTCCTCCATGTCCGACCGGACGCGCACCACCTCGTCGGCGGCGAGGATCAGGTCGGGGATCGCTCCCCGCGACTGGCCGGCCGGCTGATGCAGCACGATGCGTGCGTGCGCGAGCGCAGCTCTCTCCCCCGTCGCCCCGGCAGCGACGAGCAATGCCGCTGGACCGATGGCCTGGCCGACGCACGTCGTCGCGATGCGCGGACGGATGTGCTGCATCGTGTCGTAGATCGCCAGCGCCGCGCCTGGGTCGCCGCCCTCGCTGTTGATGTAGAACTGGATGCCCGACTCCGGGCTGTCCGCGTCGAGGTGCAGGAGCTGGGCGATGAGGGCGTTCGCGACCCCCGCGTCGATGCCGGTGCCGAGGTAGATGACCCGCTCGGCGAGCAGGTGCGAGTAGACGTCCATGACGCGTTCGCCTCGCGGATGCTGCGCGATGACGTTCGGGATCGTGTAGCTGCTCATGCGTCCACCCCCAGTCCGACGCGCGCGCGTCGTCGCGGCATCACCTCGGCGATCGAGGCCACGATCCCGTCGATGAAGCCGTACTCCTGGGCCTGAGTCGCGGTGTACCAGCGGTCGTGCAACGAGTCCTCGAAGATGCGCTCGATGGGCTGGCCGGTGTCGGCGGAGATGAGCCCGAGCACGGTGTCTCGCATGTGCCGGAGGTCGTCGGCCTGCGTCTCTATCTCCCCTGCCGAGCCCCCGATCCCCGCTGACCCCTGATGCATGAGGATGCGCGCGTGCGGAAGGGCTCGCCGCTTGCCCGGAGTGCCGGCGGAAAGCAGGAACTGCCCCGCACTGCAGGCGAGACCGAGCGCCAGCGTCGCGACGTCGTTGGGGATGAGGTGCATGATGTCGCGGATCGCGAGCATCGACGGCACGGAGCCGCCGGGCGAGTGGATCCAGAGCGCGATGTCGGCGACCGGGTCTTCTGCCGACAGTGCGAGCAGCTGTGTCATCAGGAGGGTGCCGTTGTCGTCATCGAGCGCACCGTCGAGCACGAGCACCCGCTCGTGGAACAGCGCGCGTCGGGCTTCTGGGCCGAACTGCGGGATGGGGTTGTCTTCGCTCATGCCCCCAGCATCCGTCGCATCTCTGCACGCGGGGGTGGATTCTGCCGTGGGCGGCTCTGCCCTGAGCGGATGCCGGTGGGAAGGCATCCGCTCAGAGCCCCGGGGGAGAGCAGGGTGGGTGGGGTCAGGCGGGGTGGATGGGGTCAGGCGGCGAGAGCCAGGGAGCGGCGGTGGGAGACGCGGTGACCGACCCAGAAGCCGATCGCGATCAGTCCGGCGAGCGCGATGCCGAGGATCCACGGTGTCATCGACGGCGCAGCCCCCGCCGTGGCGGTGGCGAGAGTGCCCGAGCCTTCCGCGATCAGGCCGTTGCCCTCGGCGAGGTCGGCGGCTCCGGCTTCGAGCTTGTCCCCGCCCGCCGCGAGATCACCCGAACCGTCCGCCACCGTGGATGCCCCGGCCGAGAGCTTGCCGATGCCGGTGTTGAGGTCGCCGGCGCCGGACTGCAGCGCGCCGACTCCGGTGGCGAGCGTGCTCGCTCCGTCATTCAGTCGGGTTGCGCCCGCGCTGAGATTCGCCGTGCCGGAGTACAGCGCAGAGGCTCCGGACGAGAGGGTCTGCAGGCCCGAGGCCAGCCTGGCTGCACCGGCCGAGAGCTGCGAGGTGCCGGAATGCAGCGCCTGGGCGCCGGCGACGAGGGCGGGCGCACCCTGGGGAGCGACGAGCGCCGCGGTGCCGGGCCACTTCTTCGACGGGTCCCCGCTGATGAGGGCGTTGACCCCGCCCGTGACCTTCGCGGAACCGTCGGCTGCCGCGACGAGCCCCTGCGCGAGGAGGGGGGCCTTGGCCACCACCGGTGCCATGGCATCCACCTGCTGGTCGACGCCGGTGGCGAGGGTAACGAGCGCCTGCAGCTGCGCGTTCGTCGAGTCGGCCGCGAGCATTCCGGTGAGGGCGTCGCGGAGCTGCTGGGAGTACCCGGGAGCGGTGGCGGCGAGGCCTTCCAGCTTGGTCTGCGCATCCGCGTGCGCGAGAGCGACCACATTCGCATCGACTCCCGCGCCCAACGTGTCGCTGAGCGTGGTCGCGCCGAGGAGCACGCCGTTCGCATATGCGTGGGCGCCGTTGACCCCTGCGGCGAGCGTCGACATTCCGGAGGAGAGGCTCTGCGCCCCGGCATCCGCCGTCGCCAACTTCGCGGCGAGTTCCTGTGCACCGGCAAGCGCCGACTGCGCGCCTCCGCTGACCTTGCCCGCACCGACCACCGCTGTGGATGCACCGGTTGCGAGGCTGCTCGCGCCCTCGGCGAGGGTCGTCGCGCCGGTCGCGGCCGTCGTGGCACCGTCGCTCAGCTTCTGCGAGCCCTCCTGCGCGCTGGCAGCCCCTGTGGAGAGGTCGTCTGTGCCCTCGGCGAGTCGCGCGGCACCGGCCGAGAGGTCTGCGGCGCCGGCAGCGAGGTCCGCGGAGCCGTCCTTCGCCGAGGTGGTGCCGTCGGCGAGTTCAGATGCACCCGCGGCGATCTTGCTCGTCGTCACGAAGAACAGGATGACCATGGCTGCCAGCAGCAGGCTGAGCACGATGACGGCGATGCGCATGCCGATGCCGTGCGAATGGGGCGTGGTACTCGTCATTGAGGACTCCCGAGGTAGGTGGCGTCGTTGCCACCGGCGACTGTATGGGCAGGCCACCTCGCGACTCCGGGATTTGCCGTTCGATACCAAGTCTCAGTGCTGTTGAGACTCAGTTTCTTGTGGCTAGTGCACAAAAGGACATCCGCCACCCCTGTGCTTTCCACGAAAACGAGCCGTAACATCGTGGACTCACGGCCCGCCTAGCCTCGTGCTCATGGCGAAACAACAGGCACAGGCATGGCAGTGGTCGGAAGACGGGCTCAACTTCCGCACCCGCAAGTGGGTGCGGCCCGAAGATCTCAACGCGAACGGCTCCCTGTTCGGCGGCAGCCTGCTGAAATGGATCGACGAAGAGGCGGCGATCTACGCGATCGTGCAGCTGGGCAACTACCGCGCCGTCACCAAGCACATCTCGGAGATCAACTTCGAGGCATCCGCGGTGCAGGGCGACCTGATCGAGATCGGCCTGCAGGCCACGCACTTCGGCACGACGTCCCTGACCATGCGCGCGGCGGCCAGGAACATGATCACGCGCAAACGCATCCTCACCATCGAGAAGATCGTGTTCGTGAGCCTCGACGAAGACGGGATGCCGACCCCGCACGGCTACGACCGGATCACCTACGACCGCGACCGGATGCCGACCGAGCGCATCGCGACCGGGACGATCCGACTCCCCTCGCTCTGACTCGCCTCGACAGCGCCGCGTTGATCGTGTTCGGCTTCGAGAGGTTCGATCAGGTTCGTGAGGGCGCGGAGTCCCCCGAGTGGCCGACAGATATTGCCGGTCAGGTCGTCGATACTGGTTGAGCGCTGTGGCTGCCTCGGGGCTGTCCATATGAAGTTCGGGACCGTGGAGGAGGGTGGTACATGTCAGCCATGGCGGTTTGGATTGTGTATTTGGAGGACGAGCCTGGTTTCATCGGCGTATTCGACATCGAAGACGATGCATATGAGTTCCAGGAGACCTATGCGGCTGAGACTGGCCGTTCGGTATTGCTGACCCCAGTAGTCGTCCCTTACCAGCAAACAGTCGCGCGGTCGCCCGCAACATGATCACGCGCAAGTGCAGCCTCGACGAAGACGGGGTGCCGACCCCGCACGGCTACGACCGCATCACCTACGGCCGCGACCGGACGCCGACCGAGCGCATCGCGACCGGGACCATTCGACTCCCCTCGCTCTGACTCGCCTCGACAGCGCCGAGCCACCTCCTCAGGCGCGAACCGCCCCCCGGTGTGTCGCGCTCGAGGAGGTGACCCGGCCGGGGAGGGGCGCTTCGACCTCGAAGGCCGGAACGCCGGCGAACGCCTGGGCGAGGTCGGCGATGAGGTCGTCGACATCCTCCAGGCCGATCGACAGCCGCAGCACGTCGGCGGCGGGCCGGGCCTCGGGCGGCACCGGGCGATGAGTGAGCGCCGCCGGATGCTGGATCAGCGAATCCACCCCGCCGAGCGAGACGGCATGGGTGAACAGGGTCGTCGCGGTCGTGACGGCGGATGCGGCGGCGAACCCGCCCCGCATCCGCATCGCGATCATCGCGCCGGTGCCGCGCATCTGTCGCTCCAGGATGCCGCGCGGATCTCCATCGAGCCCCGGATAGAAGACCTCGGCGACCTCGGGACGGTCGATCAGCCACTGCACGACCCGCCGCGCACTCTCCTGCTGGTGCCGCACCCGCACCGGCAGGGTCGTGAGTCCGCGATGCAACAGGTAGGCCCCGAGCGGATGCAGCAGCCCCCCGGTCACCGCCCGCACGCGGCGCAGGGCCTCCGCGGTCTCTTCGCTGCAGGCGACGACACCGGCGATCACATCACCGTGGCCGCCGAGGTACTTCGTGGCGCTGTGCAGTGACATCGCCGCGCCCAGATCGATCGGGTTCTGCAGCACCGGAGTCGCGAAGGTGTTGTCGACCACGACCGGGACCGACCCGGACTGGCGCACCACATCAGCGATGTCGGCGATGTCGAGTGTCGGGTTCGCCGGGGTCTCGACGACCACGAGGCCGGTGTCCGGCCGCATGGCCGCTGCCACTTCGTCGGGGTGGCAGTAGGTCGTCTCGACGCCGAGCAGCCCGGAACCGAGCAGATGGTCGGTGCCACCGTAGAGCGGACGCACCGCGACGACATGCCTCAGGCCGGTCGCGCCGGTGTGCGCCAGGATCACGGCGGTCATCGCGGCCATGCCCGAAGCGAAGGCGACTGAAGCCTCGGCGTGCTCGAGCTCGGCGAGTGCCTCCTCGAAGCGGGCAACCGTGGGGTTCCACAGCCGCGCGTAGACCATGCTGCCGTCGGCAGGAGGACGCCCGCCCGTCGCCATCGCCTCGTAGGAGTCTCCGCCACGCTCGATGTCGGGAAGCGGGTTCGTCGTCGACAGGTCGATCGGCAGCGCGTGCACTCCGAGACCCTCCAGATCGGAGCGGCCGCTGTGAACGGCGACGGTATCAGGATGCAACGGTGCAGTCATGACTCCAGGCTGCCGGAATCACAGAAATACCGCAGGAAGTTGACAGAAGCCACTATTGAATCACGCGTTGACGCTATTCTGTGCAATATCCGGCACGAGAAGGGGCGCCCCGTTGGCGAAAGCGCAACTCGACGAGATCGACCTCGAACTGCTCGCGGTCCTCAGCCGTGACGCCGAGACGACGAACAAGGCGCTGGCGCATCGGCTCGGCCTCGCCGAATCGACGTGCGCACACCGAGTGCGTGCACTGCGCGAGCGCGGGGTGATCCGCGACACCCGCATCCGCATCGACGGGGCAGCACTCGGCTTCCCCCTGCAGGCGATCATCAAGGTGCGCCTCGCGAACCACACCGGCGAGAAGGTGACGGCACTGTTCGACGCGCTCGCCGACATCCCGCGCGTGCTTCAGGTCTTCCACGTCGCCGGCGTCGACGACTTCCTCGTGCATGTCGCCGTGCAGGACGCGACGGCGCTCCGCGACATCGTGCTCGAGCACATCACTGTCCACCCGGTCGTGCGCGGTACCGAGACGCAACTCGTGTTCGAACTTCGCGACGGCCCGGGAGTGCTCCCCCAGTAGGCCACGACGGGCTCGATCTCGTCGGGTCAGAGCGCGGCGGCCACCGCGCCGACGAGCTCTTCCGAGACCGCATCCTGAGCATCCCCTCGTTCCGGTCGCAGTTGCTGCCGCTCCAGCGGGCCCGCGGGCGGCAGGAAGTGCGACCGGAGCGGCGGAGGGCGACACGAAGTGCGACCGGAGCGGCGGAGGAGCAGGCGCGTGCGCGAGGATGGAAGGCACGTCAGCAACGGAGCAAGTCAGCAACGGAGCACGTCAGCAACGGAGCACGTCAGCCAGGAGCAAGGGAGCACCATGAGCCGCAGCGCCACCGCAGCCACGCACACCATCCGCGAGATGCGGGACTTCCTCTTCGCCAACGCGACGGACTACGCGGCGGCCCGTGCGGGATTCGCCTGGCCCGAGGTCGACGAGTTCAACTTCGCGCTGGAGTGGTTCGACGTCATCGCTGGCGAGCGTCCTGACCGGCCGGCTGTGCAGATCGTCGAGGCCGACCTGAGCGTGCGCTCCTGGACCTACGGCGAGCTGTCCACGCGATCCGACCAGGTGGCCGCATGGCTCAGCGGGCTCGGCATCAGCCGGGGCGATCACGTGATCGTGATGTTGAACAACACGATCGAGCTGTGGGAGGTGATGCTGGCGATCACGAAGATCGGCGCCGTGTCGATCCCCACCTCGACGCTGCTCTCCGCCTCGGACCTCGCCTACCGTGTCGACCACGGTCGCGCCGGCGCGGTCATCACGCTCGGCACCCTCGCCGACCGCCTCGCCGACATCGGCTCCGCCGTCCTGCGCATCGGCGTGGGCGACAGCGTCCCCTCCGACTGGGCGCGCTTCGACGATGCGACCACCGCACCGACGACCTTCGAGCCCGATGCTCCGACACCCTCGTCCGACACCGCGCTGCTCTACTTCACCTCGGGCACGACGAACCGGCCGAAGCTCGTGCAGCACACGCACGCGTCTTACCCGATCGGACACCTGTCGACCATGTGGTGGCTCGGCGTGCGCCCGGACGACGTGCACCTCAACATCTCATCCCCCGGCTGGGCCAAGCACGCGTGGTCGAGCTTCTACTCGCCGTTCCTCGCTGAGGCGACCGTGTTCGTGTACAACTACGCCCGTTTCGATGCGAACACTCTCATGCAGGTCATGGATACCCATCACGTCTCGACCTTCTGCGCGCCGCCGACCGTGTGGCGGATGCTGATCCAGGCCGATCTCGCTCGTCTCACCCACCCTCCTCGCGAGCTGGTCGGTGCGGGTGAGCCACTGAACCCCGAGGTCATCGACCGGGTGCGAGTCGCGTGGGGAGGCACGATCCGCGACGGCTTCGGGCAGACCGAGATGACAGCCTGCATCGGCAACTCCCCCGGCCAGACGGTGAAGGTCGGCTCGATGGGACGCCCGCTGCCCGGGTACCCGGTCGTGCTGCTCGACCCCGTCACCGGAGAGGTCGTCGAGGGCGAGGGAGAGATCGCGCTCGACCTGTCCCACCCGCCGCTCGGACTCATGGCCGGGTACTACGACGACCCCGAGAAGACCGCCGAGTCACGGATGGGTGGGTATCACCACACGGGCGACATCGCAGTGCGCGATGACGACGGCTACCTCACCTACGTCGGTCGCTCCGACGACGTGTTCAAGGCCTCCGACTACAAGATCTCGCCCTTCGAGCTCGAGTCGGTGCTGCTCGAACACGACCTCGTGATCGAGGCGGCCGTGATCCCGAGTCCCGATCCGACACGACTCGCCGTTCCGAAGGCCTACGTCTGCCTGACCCCGGATGCCACGGCAGCCGAGGGCGACGCCGCGCGCGCGATCTTCGCCTACGCGCACGAGAGACTGTCGTCGCATCTGTGGGTGCGGATCATCGAGTTCGTACCTGAGCTGCCGAAGACGATCTCCGGGAAGATCCGCCGTGTCGAGCTGCGGGCGCGCGAGGTCGCGCGAGTGGAGTCCGGTGACGAGACACGGCAGCACCGCGACCGCGACTACCGCTGAGCTCTCAGCCGCGGTCGGTCAGCGAACGATCGCGATCGACCCGGTCACTGCGCTCTTCGCGGTCACCGGCTTCGTCACGTTCACACCGGCGGTCTTGGCTGCGGTCTTGGCTGCGGGAACCGCCTTCGGCAGCGGCTCCTCGATCGCGCGGTCCGCTCGTCCGACTCCGGCCGCGTTCACGAGAGCACGCACGACGCCACCGATCAGCAGCATCGACGCGAGTGCTGCGCCCGCCAGGATCAGCGGCATCCACACCTGTGCGAATGACGCCGTGAAACTCAGCAGCGCGGCGACGATCCACCCTCCGACCGCGCCCCCGACAAGCCCTCCGGCTCCTCGGACGATCGCGACCGCCGCGACGATCGCGAAGACGGCGGCGAGCGCCGCGCCCACGTAACCGATCGGCACCATCAACGCAGCCAGATCGCTGGCCACTCTCATTGTCGTCATGACGACCCCCCGTCAGTGGTTACTCCACTAATTCGACATTAGAAGTGTCTCCCGAAAAGGGCATCCGCCTCAAGTCCTACCTGCATCATCCTGCAGACGGATATCCGCCCGGATCGGACGAGTCGGCGCGGGGTTTCAGCGGCGGCGCGGCCAGCGCAAGCGGCGGGCACGCACGACCCGGACCGGCTGGGTGACGACAGCGTCCACGACCATCGAGCCGTCGGTGGGACCGACGATCGCGATGGCCGAGGTCTCGGTCGTCTCAGCCGGGTCGATGGGCAGCCGCCCGAGTGCCCTGTGCGCACGGATGTAGGCCGGCACGAGCAGCACGATCGCGCCGAGCCAGGCGAGCGGATTGCTCAATGCGACGCCCTCGAACCCGATCCACGCCCCCAGCACGATGGCCGCCCCGACGCGCATGACCAGCTCGATCACACCGGTCACGGTGGGCACGAGCGTGTGACCGAGTCCCTGCAGTGCGCCGCGCAGCACGAACAGCATGCCGAGCGCCCAATAGCCGCAGCCGTTGACGATGAGCATCAGGTGGGCCTGTTCGACGACGATGTCAGAGCCCTCGCCGATGAACAGGCGCACCATCGGGGCGCCGAAGGCGATCAGCAGACCGCCGAGGACCACTCCGGCCACGACCGCCATCCAGGTCGCCTCGACCACACCGCGACGGATGCGGTCGGGGCGACGACCGCCGTGGTTCTGCGCCGCGTACATCGAGACCGCGAGTCCGAGCGAGGAGAGCAGGGCGACCGCGAGGCTGTCGACGCGGGAGCCCGTCGTGTAGGCGGCGACCGCGTCGGCTCCCAGGGTGTTCAACGCCACCTGCACCGTGAGCGTGCCGATCGCGATGATCGACGCCTGGAAGCCCATGGGCAGTCCGAGGCGGAGGTGCTCGGCGATGTCGCCCCGCGTGATGCGCCAGTCGGCACGGCGCAGGTGCAGCATCGGCAGGCGTCGGCGCACGAACTCGAGGCACAGCGCGACCGAGACGGCCTGCGCGACGACGGTCGCGAGTGCGGCGCCGCCGACACCCCATTCGAGGGGTCCGACCATCAGCACGACGAGCCCGACGTTCAACGCGCACGAGACGGTGAGGAACACCAGCGGCGTCTTCGAGTCGCCGATCGCACGGATGATCGCGGAGAGGTAGTTGAAGAACATCGTGGCACTGGCACCGAGGAAGCTGATCTGCGTGAAGATCGTGGCCTCTGCCATCAGCTCGGGTGGCGTCTGGAGCAGGGCGAGGATCGGGCCGGCGAGGAGGGGTGCGCCGATGGTCAGGATCACGCTCGCGATGCCGCTGAGCAGCACTCCCGTCGCGACCGATCGGCGCACGGCGGCGTCGTCTCGCGCGCCGAACGCCTGCGCGATCGGGATGGCGAAGCCGCTCGTCAGTCCCCAGGCGAACCCGAGCAGCAGGAACAGCAGGCTGCCGGTCGCGCCGACGGCTGCGAGCGAGGTCACACCGAGGTGCCGTCCGACGACGATGGCGTCGGCGAACTGGTACAGCTGCTGCACCACGTTGCCGAGGAGGAGGGGGATGGAGAAGGCAAGGATGACGCGCCACGGGCGGCCCGTGGTGAGGGAGGTGGCCATGAAGGAGCGGCTCGCAGAACTGAGGGGGTGATCGGGGGTGGAGCAAGCCTATCGAATCGATTCGGTGAAGCGGAATACCGGAACGGCATTCCGCCTGTCGACCTCACTCTCGCGGTGCGGTCGTCCGAGGGTTCACGACGTCGAGTGCGTCGGCTTCCTCCGCCTCCCGGAGCACCTCCTGCACGACCGGCGAGTTATCGCCGATCTCGCGTTCCAGTTCGTGCGCGAGGGAATCCAGCTCAGCCCCGCCGGCCATCATGCTGGTGAGCTGTGCGAGCGAGATCTCCGCCTTCTCGAAGTTGCCGATGCTCGTGCCGCGGTTGAGCAGGAGGAACCGGTCACCCACCGGGTATGCGTGATGCGGGTTGTGCGTGATGAACACGACGCCCAGCCCGCGATCACGAGCTCTGGCGATGTACTTCAACACCACGCCGGACTGCTTCACTCCGAGCGCGGCCGTTGGCTCGTCGAGGATGAGCACTCTCGCGCCGAAGTACACGGCACGAGCGATTGCGACGCACTGACGCTCACCACCGGAGAGCGTGCCGATCGGCTGGTCGACATCTCGCAGATCGATCCCCATGTTCGCAAGCTCGGTGTAGGTGATCTGCTTCATCCGCTTGACGTCGAGCCGGCGCAGCGGCCCCCACCCCTTCGCCAGCTCGGATCCGAGGAAGAAGTTCCGCCATACCGGCATCAGGGGCACCACGGCGAGATCCTGGTACACGGTCGCGATACCGACGTCCAGAGCCGCTCTCGGCGAAGAGAACGACACCGGCTGCCCGTCGACGAGCAGTTCGCCGGTGGACGGCGCGTGAGCCCCCGCCAGCATCTTGATGAAGGTCGACTTGCCCGCGCCGTTGTCACCGAGGACGCACGTCACCTGCCCGGCGTTCACCGTGGTGCTCACCCCGGCGAGCGCGTTCACCGGTCCGTAGCTCTTGCCGATGTCTCGCACCTCGACGACGGGCACGCCCGTGATGACCCCGCTCATTTCACTCCTCCTGCTCTGAGCCGCACCCAATGGTTCAGGAACACGGCCAGCAGCAGCATCGCCCCGAGGAACGTGCGCAACCAGTTCGTGTCCCACTGGGCGAAGGTGATCCCCTGGAAGACCATGCCGTAGATGAGGGCGCCCAGCGCCGCCCCGATCGCCGAACCGAAGCCTCCCGTCATCAGGCAGCCGCCCACCACCGCGCAGATGATGTAGATGAATTCCTGGCCGACACCCGTGTTCGCCTGCACCGTGGAGGTGCGAAACAGCGAGATCATCCCGACCAGCCAGGCCGCGCCTGCGGTCACCATGAAGAGGCCGATCTTGGTTTTGAGGACGGGAACGCCCACCTGACGCGATGCGGTCGCCGCGCCGCCGACCGCGAAGATCCAGTTACCTGGGCGGGTGCGCAGCAGCACCCAGGTGGCGACAGCCGTGACGATGAACCACCAGAGCACCGAGATGTAGAACGTGCCTCCGCCGATCGAGATCGACGAGCCGAACAGGGGTTGGATGCTGTCGTAGAACGGCACCTTCGTCATGCCCTGGATGGCCACCTGACCGGTGATGAGCTTGGTGACTGCGAGATCGACACCCGCGAGCACGAAGAAGGTGCCGAGGGTGATGATGAAGCTCGGCAGCCCGGTCTTCATCACGAGGATGCCGTTGAGAGCGCCGATAGACAGCGCGAGCACGAGCGAGACCAGGACGGCGAGCCAGATGTTGAGCCCGTACTGCGTGGTGAGGACACCGACCACGAGAGCGGTGAACCCCGTCAGCACTCCTGCCGAGAGATCGAACTCACCGCCGATCATCAACAGGGCGACCGCCACGGCCATGATGCCGAAAGTCGACGCGGATTCCAGCCACACGCCCGCACCGGCGGCCGTCATGAAGCTCTGCGTGTACACGGAGAAGAAGATCATCACCGCGAGTGCCGCGACGAGTGCACCCATCTCCGGACGCACGAGCAGATTGCGCAGGGGTCGTCGCTCGAGACGGGGTCTGTTCCCCACCGCGACGATGTCGGTCGTTGTCATCACTCAGTCCTTTCGCCGAGAGGGGACGGGTCGCCCCGTCCCCTGCCGGATGCCTAGCGCGTGCCCTTCTTGGCGAACTCGGCGACCTGTGCCGCGTTGTCCTTCGTGACGAACGCCGGCCCGGAGTACACCGGCTGTCCACCGCCGATGTCGTTGCCGTTGGTGCTCTTGAGGTAGAGCGCCGTCACCCCGAGGAAACCCTGCACGTACGGCTGCTGGTCGACCGCGAACGAGATCTTGCCGTCGGCCACTGCGGCCACGACATCCTCCGAGAGGTCGAAGGTCGCGACCTTCGCCGCGCTGCCGGACTCCTCGACGGCACCGACCGCATCGATCGCGTACTGCCCGCCGAGCGTGAGCACGGCGTCGATGGAAGGATCGGCCTGGAGCTTCGACTTGATGGTGGCCTTGACCTCGGCGTCGTTCGTGCCGTCGACCTGCAGATTCGCCATCGAACCGCTGAAGGCACCGGCGGCCGCTGCGCAACGCTCCTCGAGCCCGATGTTGCCGGCCTCCTGGATGACGCAGAGCGCGTTGGTCGCGCCCTCTTCACCCAGACGCTCACCCACGGCGGCACCGGCGATGGACTCGCTCTGACCGATGTGCGTGATCGCGCCGAACTCGGCGAACTTCTCGATACCCGAGTTGATGGTCACTACGGGGATACCGGCCTCGACGGCGCGTTCGACGCTCGCCTTCACGCCGTCCGGGTTGGCCATCGAGACGACGATGCCGTCGACGCCCTGGGCGATCGCGTTGTCGATGAGCTGCGACTGCTTGGCGGGGTCCGGGTCGGAGTTGTAGGTGACGTCCGCGCCGTAGTCGGCGCCGGCCTTCTCCGCGCCGGACTTGACGCGGTCCCAGAACGCGTCGCCCGGTGCGGCGTGCGTGACGACCGCGTAGCTCAGGTCGGACGACTTCGTGTCGCCACCCCCCTGGGTGTCGGTCGTCGGTTCCTGCCCGGTCCCGGAGCATGCCGACAGCAGCAGCGCGGCTGCGGCGGCGATCCCCAGAACGCCGATGAGGGGCTTCTTCATTTCGGTTTCCCTTCGATGCGGATGCTGTCGACGTCGACACGTCCCACATTCATGACGTCGGTGTCAGGGCGAGTCTGACACCGCGGAAATCAAATGTCAATACATTCTGTCAACATCTCCTCTTCATGTAACCTGGATCAAACGGAAGGAGTCGCTCGTGGTGGCGAAGAAGCACATCGGAGTCGGTCTGGTCTCGGTCGGATGGATGGGGCGTCTGCACTCGCGCGCCTATCTCGAGGCGCACCGCCACTACCCCGACCTCCCCGTGATCGCCGAGCTGACGGTCGCCGCCGACCCCGATGCCGTGGGCCGCGATCATGCCTCGAGCGTGCTCGGCTATCGCGAGACCACGACGGACTACCAGGAGCTGATCGCGCATCCCGACGTCGACGTCGTCTCGATCTGCTCGCCGAACTTCCTCCACCATGAGATCGCTCTGGCCGCCATCTCCGCCGGCAAGCCGTTCTGGATCGAGAAGCCCATGGGCCGGGGCGCGCGCGAGTCGAGGGAGATCGCGCAGGGTGCCGCGGAGGCCGGGCTCGTCACCTCCGTGGGCTTCAACTACCGGCATGCGCCCGCGATCGCATATGCCAGGCGCCTGGTGCGCGATGGCGCGCTCGGCACGATCACGAACGTCAGAGTCGCGCTGCTGGCCGACTACTCCGCCGACCCCGAGGGTGCGCTCACCTGGCGATTCAACCGGGAACGCGCCGGCACCGGCGTGCTCGGCGACCTGCTCTCGCACGGTGCCGATCTGGCGCAGTACGTCGTCGGCAGGATCAGCGAGGTCAGCGGACTCACCGAGACCTTCATCCGCACCAGGCCCCTGCCTGCCGGCGGCGCGACGAGCCACTTCAGCAGGGGGACCAGTGGAGGCCCCACCGGCGAGGTGGAGAACGAGGACTACGCCGCGATCCTCGCGCGGTTCGATTCGGGCGCCGTCGCGGTGCTGGAGTCCAGCCGGGTCGCGATCGGCCCCCGTGCCGAGTACCGCATCGAGGTGTACGGCACCAAGGGCTCGCTGCGGTGGGACTTCCAGCGGCTGAACGAACTCCAGCTCGCCGACGACGCCTCGGGGTATCGGACCGTGATGGCCGGACCCGACTTCGGCGACTTCGCACGTTTCCAGCCGGGCGCCGGCACGTCGATGGGCTTCGACGACCTGAAGACCATCGAGGCATCGTTGTTCCTGCGGTCGGTGGCCGAGGGGGCGCAGCTCGCGCCGTCGGCATCCGATGCCTGGTCGGCCGCCGAGATTGTGGATGCTGCGCAGCGCAGCGCAGCATCCGGGTCATGGGAGTCGGTGCCGACGGTGACAGGCTCGACGACCTACGATGCCTGAGCGGGATCAGACCCCGAAGGCGGTCCGGAACGCGTCCAGCGCGGCATCCGTGTCGCCCCGAGCCCAGCCCTCGAGACCGATCACGCCGTCGTAGCCGAGTTCGCGCAGCTCCGCGGCGATCGCCTCGAACCGGATCTCTCCCGTACCGGGCTCGCAGCGCCCCGGCACGTCGGCGACCTGGATCTCCCCGACCCACGGCAGCGCCTCCCGCACCAGCTCGACGAGGTTCCCCTCACCGATCTGCGCGTGATAGAGGTCGAGATTGAGGCGCAGGGCCGGCGCGTCGACGGCGCGCACGAGTCGGAGCGTGTCGGCTGCACGGGCGAACGGGGTGCCCGGATGATCGACGGCCGTGTTGAGGTTCTCGAGGGTGAACACGCGACCTTCCCGTGCACCGAGCTGGGCCAGTCGTCCGAGCGTCTCGGTCGCCGTTGCCCACTCGCCCTCGGCGACCTCGCCACGAGGGCGCACCGGCAGCCCGTCCGAAGCGAGGCCCGTGCCGTGCAGGTTCAGTCGCGGCACATCGATCAGCTCCGCCATCCGCAACGACTCCTCCGCCGTGGCGATGAGCTCGGCGATGCCGTCCGGTGTCGTGAGGTCGCCCCGCAGGTAACCGGTCATCGAGGAGAACACCGCACCGGTCGCAGCGAGCGCCGGCAGATCCTTGGTGCTCCAGTCCCAGATCTCCACCTCGAATCCCCGCTCGTGCAATCGTCGGACGCGCTCCACGAAATCGAGTCCGGTGTGGAGCATCTCCGCCGAGGCGGCCAGACGGTAGCGGGCAGGCGGCAGGATTCCGCTCATCGCAGATCCACCGGCACCACGACGCGCTCGGTTGCGGAGCGCTGCGCGGCATCCGCGAGGATCAGGGCAGCCCGACCGTCTTCGAAGGTCGGGCTGGTCGAAGCTTCCCCTCGGACGAGGCGGATGAACTCGTGCAGCTCCGCCGCGTACGCAGCCGCGTAGCGCTCCAGGAAGAACGGCTCGTATGGCGGCTTCGCCTCGACGGCCGCAGCGGTCGACAGACTCACGAGGCTGGTCGGCGCATTCGCCACCTGCAGCATTCCTGCAGCTCCGAACGCCTCGATGCGCTGGTCGTAGCCGACGGCGCTGTGACGCGAGTTGACGATCGTCACGAGAGCGCCGGATGCCGCACGCAGCGTCGTCACGGCAGTGTCGAAATCCCCGTGCTGAGCAGCACCGGCGTCGAACGTCGTCGAGCCGGAGGCTGAGACCTCGACGATGTCGGGCAGGAAGAACCGCGCCATGTCGAAGTCGTGGATCGTCATGTCGCGGAAGATGCCCCCGGACACGGCGACGTAATCGGCCGGCGGTGCCGACGGGTCGCGGCTGATGATGGTCAGCTGTTCGAGCGTACCGATCTCGCCCGCCGCGACGCGCGCCCTGACTGCTGCGAACGCGGGGTCGAAGCGGCGGTTGAAGCCGAGCGCGACCGGCACGCCGGACGAGACGACCCGCGATCGCAGGGCGTCGACTCTGGCGATGTCGAGGTCGATCGGCTTCTCGCACAGCACGGGGATGCCGGCGTCGATGGCCCGCGCGATGAGGTCGACGTGCGTCGGCGTCGGCGAGGCGATCAGGATCGCGTCCACATCGCCGGCGGTGAACACGTCTTCCGGCGTATCGGTCGCGGTGCCGCCGTAGGTCGCCGCGACGCGAAGGGCGCCGTCGACGAACGGGTCGGCGATGCGGATGAGCTGCGCGTCAGGATCGGCGGCGATACTCGCGGCGTGCACCTGGCCGATGCGTCCGGTACCGATCAAACCGAAGCGGAGGGGAGCGTGTGACATCGTGCCGTCTTTCGTGGAGAGGATGTGTACGGAGAGGGATTCGGGAAGGAGACCGTCACGCCCAGGGGCGCAACGCCTCACGGTTGCGGACCTGGTCGGCCCCACGCGCGGCGCGGAACGCGGAGAGCGAGACGTCCGGCCCGTTGAGCACGTCCTGCTCGACGACGATCCATCCGTCGAAGCTTCGGGCATCGACGGCGTTCATCACGGCGCCGAGATCGATGTCGCCCTGCCCGAAGGCGACGAACGCCCCGGAGGACCAGACCTCGCGCATCCCACCCCCAGCGGCGAGCACTCGGGTGAGAGCGGCGAGGTCGACGTCTTTGAGGTGCAGGTGATTGATGCGGTCTCCCCAGCGCTGCACGGCGTCGAGCGGATCGCCCCCGGCGATGAACAGATGCCCGGTGTCGAGCGTGAGATCGACATCGACGTTCGCGAGGAACCGGTCGATCTCGTCCGGAGACTCCACGAAGGTGCCGGCGTGATGGTGGAAGGTCGGCTCGAAACCGGCAGCGCGCACGATGGCCGCCGCACGTTCCGTGTTCGCCAGCAGGCGCCCCCAGGCGGCGTCGGCGAGCGGATCGACATCGGCTCCGCGGCCCGGCGCCCCCTGACGCGCGACCGATCCGCCGTCGGCGAGCGTCGGCAGCGGCAACCGGTCCGGCCCCTCCTCCGCGGCGTCGGAGAATGCCCGCAGCGTCTCGTGCAGCTCCGGCAATGCGGCTTCGAACGCCTCGTCATCCGAGAACGGCAGCTGCACCCAGCCTCCGGCGAGCTCCAGTCCGTGGCTCCGAAGCCGCTCGCGCAACCGGGCTCCCTGACCGAAGAATCCCGAGGGCCCGAGGTCGACTCCCCGATAGCCGGACTCAGCGAGGGTCGCGAGCAGGTCGTCGGGCGTGATCGTCTCCGCGCCTTCCGGCGTCAGCTCGAACACGCCGAAACTCACGGGAGCGCCGGCCACCGTCGCCCTCACTTCCCGCTCCCCGCGTCGACGTCCAGCGGACCTTCGCCGCCCAGCAGCGGTCGCTGTGCGGTGCGACGCCGCTCGTACTCCCGCCGTGCCCGACGGGTAGACGGCAGCGAGGACTCCTCGGGCACCGGTACGTCCCACCAACCCTCCCCGTCGGGGGCGTAGCGCAGCGGATCGCTCTCGATGTGGATCACGGTCGATCGCGGCGACGCCTTGGCTGCGGCGAGCGCTGCCGAGAGGTCGTCGATCGCCGAAGGTGTTGCCGCAATCTCCACGACGTCGAGCCCGTAGCTGCGTGCGTTCATCGCGAGATCGACCGGCAGCAGCCGTTCGCCGTGCTGCGGGTCGTCCTGCATCCGGTATCTGGTGCCGAACCGCTCGGACCCCACTGTCTCGGAGAGGTGCCCGATCGACGCGTATCCGTGGTTCTGCACGATGACGATGATGAGTTTGATGCCCTCGGCCACGACGGTCGCGAGCTCGGAGCTCAACATCAGATAGGAGCCGTCGCCGACCATCACGACCACGTCGCGATCGGAGCCGTCTGCGAGCGCTCCCCGTTTGGCCCCGAGTCCGCCGGCGATCTCGTAGCCCATGCAGGAGAAGGCGTACTCGACGTGATATCCGAGCGGATCCCGCACTCGCCAGAGCTTGTGCAGGTCTCCGGGCAGCGATCCCGCCGCCTGCACGATCACGTCTTCGGGGTCGGTGGCCGCCTGCACGGCGCCCACGATCTCCGGTTGGCCGGGCCTGGCGAGACCCGAGGGCAGGAAAGCGGCATCGACCGCGGCGTCCCATTCCTGCTTCTCCGCAGCGATGCGCGTGGCGTACTCGGGCGCCACGAGCAGGTCGGGCAGCGCGGCCGCGAGTGCGACGAGACCCTCGCGCGCATCGGCGATCACCGGCAGCGACGTGCCATGCTTGTAGGCATCGAACGCCGCGACGTTGACGTTGACGAACTCGACTCCCGGATGCTGGAACGCGGTGCGCGAACCGGTCGTGAAGTCGCTGTAACGCGTGCCGATGCCGATCACCAGGTCGGCCTCCGCTGCGAGCCTGTTCGCCGCGGTCGACCCGGTCGCGCCCACGCCGCCGACGTACTGAGGATGGCCCCAATCGAGACTGCCCCCTCCCGCCTGAGTGGTACCGACGGGGATCCCGGTCGTCTCGACGAAGGACCGCAGCTGCCCTTCTGCACCCGAGTAGATCACTCCGCCTCCGGCGACGATGAACGGACGCTTCGCGGCGCGGATCGCCCGCACGGCCCGCTCCAGAGCGCCACGCTCCGGCAGAGGCCGGCGAAGATGCCACTCGCGCTCGGCGAGGAACGGCAGCGGCACATCGATACTCTCGGCCTGCACGTCTTCCGGCAGCGCGATGGTGACCGCTCCCGTCTCCGCCGGGTCCATGAGCACGCGGATCGCGTTCAACGCGATCGAGAACAGCTGCTCCGGACGCTGCACACGGTCGAAGAAGCGAGAGAGCGGACGGAAGGCATCGTTCACGGTGAGACCGATGTCCCACGGCTGCTCGAGCTGCTGCAGCACGGGGTCGGCGACGCGCGTGGCGAAGGTGTCGCTCGGCAGGAGTAGAGCCGGCAGTCGGTTCGTCGTGGCGAGTGCTGCTCCGGTGAGCATGTTGGTCGCACCGGGACCCACGGAGGCCGCCGAGGCGAAGGTCGACCTGCGGCGGTGCATCCGCGCGTACCCCACCGACTGGTGCACCATCGCCTGCTCGTTGCGCGCCTGGTGATAGGGCATCGCACCGGGGCGCTCGGCATCGATCTGCCGCAGCGCCTGTCCTATGCCTGCGACATTGCCGTGCCCGAAGATCCCGAAGACACCGGGGATCGTCCGCTCGCGGATGTCGCCGTCCACCGTCCACTGGTTCGCGAGGAACTCGACCAGCGCCTGGCTGACCGACATCCTGCTGGTCGCCGTCATCGCCGGCCTCCTCCGTCTGACTCGTCATCGTGCAGAGTTGCGCCCGCCGAGAAGGGCAGACGATGGTCGATGGGCAGCGCCTTCCAGGAGTCGCGCGCCCAGGCGTGCGCCGGATCGTCGGAGATCAGCCACTGCCGCTCCGCATCCGGTCCCGCCATCACGTTCAGGTAGTAGAGGTCGTAGCCGGGTGGCGCGGCAGCCGGTCCGTGGTAGCCGTACGGCACCAGCGCGATGTCTCCGGAGCGCACCATCGCATCGATCTCGATCTCCCCGGCAGGGGACGAGTAGGCGCTGAACAGTCCGAAAGCGGCGCCCTCCCCCCGCTCCGGCCCCCGCGCCGATCCATCGGAGCGAACCGACTCGAAGTAGTAGATCTCCTCGAGACGGGACTCGTGGCCCGGCACGTTCTCGTCGTGCTTGTGAGGAGGGTACGACGACCAGTTGCCGGCGGGGGTGATCACTTCGCATACGATCAGCCGCGCGGCGTCGAGCGCCTGTGGTGTGCCGAAGTTGTGCACCTGTCGGCTGGCGGATCCTGCGCCGCGGAGCTCGACCGGGGTCTCGCTCGCCGCGATCCGACGCGTGGGTCGACGCTCGTTCGTGGGCGACGATGCGACAGCGAAGCGACCGGATCCCCGCACCGTGGCCGCAGCTGCCGAGGAGAGGTAGAGCACGTCGGTCGGTCCGTCGAACACCGAGTGTCTCCCCTCGAGCTCGATCGTCGACGTCGCTCCCTCCTCGATGACCTCGACCGTGAACCGGCCGGCGAGTGGGACGATGATGCGCTCCCGACCGGCGTCGGCCAGCAGGAAAGACGCCCCCTCGACGAGGCTGCCGACCTGCAGGCCGGTGTGCTCCCAGCCGGGCAGCCCCTCGTCGACGACGCTCTCCCAGCCGTCGACGGCGAGCGTGCCGCGACGGTTGAACCACCGTGCCGTCATGTCCGCACCACCGTCCGCAGTTCTCTCCACATTCATGCGCACCTCAACGGTTCTGCGGGAAACCGAGGTTGATACCCTCGTGCGTCGCGGGGTCGAGCCAGCGGCTGGTGACCGCCTTCTCCCGCGTGAAGAACTCGAACCCGTGCACACCGTATGCCTTCGCATCGCCGAACAGCGACGCTTTCCATCCGCCGAAGGAGTGGTAGGCGACCGGAACCGGGATCGGGACGTTGATGCCGATCATTCCGACCTGCACCTCGGTCTGGAACCGCCGAGCCGCACCGCCGTCGTTGGTGAAGATCGCCGTGCCGTTGCCGAACTCCCCCGAGTTGATCAAGTCGAGGCCCTCCTGGAAGGTCTCCACACGGACGATCGAGAGCACTGGACCGAAGATCTCCTCCCGGTAGGCCCTCGAGGTGAGCGGGATCTCGTCGATCAGCGTCGGTCCGAAGAAGAAGCCGTCCTCGTGCCCGTCGACGACGACCCCACGGCCGTCGACGACGATGCGCGCACCGTCCGCTGCGGCGATGTCGACATAGCCGGAGACCTTCTCGCGATGGGCGTCACTGATCAGGGGACCGAGGTCGGGCTCGCCGTCCGCACCACCGGCCCCGTTGCCGACGCGCAGTCGGGAGATCCGATCGGTGATCTTCTCGATGAGCCGGTCGGCCACCGGCTCGACGGCGATCAGCACCGAGATCGCCATGCACCTCTCTCCCGCGGCACCGTAGCCGGCGTTGATCGCCTGGTCGGCGACGAGGTCGAGGTCGGCGTCGGGAAGGACGAGCATGTGGTTCTTCGCACCACCGAGGGCCTGCACCCGTTTGCCATGACGCGATGCGGTCTCGTAGATGTACTGTGCGATCGGAGTCGATCCCACGAACGAGATCGACTGCACCACCGGGCTCGTGAGCAGGCCGTCGACGGCGAGTTTGTCTCCCTGCAGCACGGTGAACACCCCGTCCGGGAGCCCGGCCTCGCGCCAGAGCTCGGCCATCCAGAGCGCCGCCGACGGATCCTTCTCGCTCGGCTTGAGCACCACCGCGTTGCCGGCGGCGATCGCGATGGGGAAGAACCACATCGGCACCATCACGGGGAAGTTGAACGGGCTCACGATGCCGACCACGCCCAGCGGCTGCTTGATCGAGTAGACGTCGATGCCGGTCGATACGTTCTCGGAGTACGCGCCCTTGATCAGATGCGGGAACCCCGTTGCGAGCTCGACGACCTCCTGACCGCGGAGGATCTCGCCCATCGCGTCGGAGAGCACCTTGCCGTGCTCACGCGTGACGATCTCGGCGAGCTCGCCCTTCTTCGCGTTGAGCAGCTCACGGAAGGCGAACAGCACCGCCTGGCGCTTGGCGATCGACGTGCTTCCCCACGCGCGCTGTGCGCGTTCGGCGGAGGCGATCGCCTCCGCGATCTCGCGCTCATCGGCCAGGGCGACCCGGCCGATCACGGCGCCGGTCGCCGGGTTGAAGACGTCGGCCGCGCGGCCGCTCGTCGAAGGCCTCGGCGCGCCGTCGATCCAGTGGCCGATCTGCGGCACGTCGGCGGCTGTCCCCGACCTCTGGGGGTCGGGGGTCTGGGGGTTGGTCGTCTCGATGGTCATGTGGACTCCTCAGATCAGCGTGGGGTGGACGAGCCGCGCCGCGATGTCCACGGCGGCCGCGACATCGCCGTCCGGCGGGTAGAGCAGGGTGCGGCCGGCGGTCAGCCCCCGCACGCCGTCGAGCGAGAGCGCGTCATCCCATGCGGCGAAGGTCTCGTCGGGTCCGTCCGGCGAATCACCGCCGAGGAGGACGGTCGGCATGGTCGTCGCCGCCATCACTCGTTCCATCTCCGGGACGACCGGCAGCTTCATCCAGGTGTAGGCGCTGCTCCCGCCGAGTCCGGCGGCGATCGCGATCGAGCGGATGACGGCATCCGAGGTGAGGTCGTTCACGACGTGCCCGTCCTTCCACTCGCTCAGGAACGGCTCGAGCATGATGGGCAGTCGCGCGGCGGCCGCCTGCGTCACGGCGCGCGCCGTCGCCTCGAGCGTCGCCGAGGTGCCTTCGTCGTCGAAGTTGATGCGCATCAGGGTCTTCGCGAAGTCGAGCCGGGACTCGACGATGCTCGGCACGTCGTATGCGGTGAAGCGGTCGTCCATCTCGAATGTCGCGGAGCGCAAGCCGCCCCGATTCATCGAGCCGACGACGACCTTGCCCTCGAGCAGCCCGAGGGCCGCGAGGTCGTCGATGATGTCGGGCGTTCCGAGCACGCCGTCCACTCCGGGGCGGGAGAGCGCTGTCGCCAGTCGGTCGAGCAGGTCGTACCGGTCGGCCATCGCGGTCGCATCCGCCCCGACTGCCAGGGCTCCTCGGGCGGGATGGTCTGCGGCGACGATGAACATCCGATCATCGGGGCTCAGCACCTCCCGCCGGGTGCGCGTGCGCAGCGCATCGGCGATCTCGTAGGGCCGTCGGGAGCGCACCTCTCGCAGTCGCGCGAAGTCGGACGCGGTCAGCATGCCGCCCATATCAGTTCCCCCTTGCCACGGCGGTGTCGACCTCCGCCGTCGTCGGCATGGCCGTCGAGCACTCCAGCCTGGAGGCGGCGATCGCCCCTGCGGCATTCGCGAAGCGGACGACCCGCTCGAGCCCCCACCCGCTCAGCAGTCCGTGGCACAACGCACCGCCGAATGCGTCGCCCGCACCGAGACCGTTCACGACGTCGATGGTCAGGGGCGCCACCTCGACCGACTCGTCACGAGTCTTGGCGAGAACACCTCTCGGTCCCTGCTTCACGATGGCGAGTTCGATGCCTCGCTCCAGCAGGGCGTCGGCGGCTCGATGCGGCTCGGTCTCCCCCACCGCGATCTCGCACTCCTCGCGGTTGCCCACCGCCACGGTCACTCCCCCGAGAACCGCGTCGACCTGCGCCGACGCCTCTGCGGGATCGCTCCAGAACATCGGCCGGTAGTCGAGGTCGAGGACCGTATGCCGCGCGCGCCCTCTGGCCTCGATCGCAGCGAGGTGTGCCGCGCGACTCGGCTCCTGGCTGAGTCCGGTCACCGTCAGCCACAGGAGATCGGCGGCGCGCAGGGACTCCACGTCGATCTGGGTGGCGTCGATGTTCAGGTCGGGCGCCTTCGGATCGCGGTAGAAGTACAACGGGAAGTCGTCGGGCGGGAAGATCTCGCAGAACGTCAACGGCGTCTTCAGCCGAGGATCCACGGCGACGCCCGAACGGTCGACACCGAGACGGTCGAGCTCGCGATGCAGGTAGCGGCCGAAGGGGTCGTCGCCGACGCGGGAGACGAGAGCGACCCGGCGACCGTGTCGAGCGGCGGCGACGCTCACATTGGCAGCACTGCCGCCGAGATACTTGCCGAAGCTCGTTACGTCTTCGAGACCCACCCCGCTCTGCAACGGGTAGAGATCGACTCCGAGGCGTCCGAAGGCGATGATCTCGGGTGCGTCCTGCGTAGCGATCATGCGCGCGAACACCTCTCTGTACTGCGGCATCGGCCTCGATGCTCGAATGTCCTAACAATAACACATGGACCGTTTCTCGCAAGCGATCCGGACGTTCGCAGATGCGGACGTAAGATTGTCGGAACATGGCCCGCGACTGCACGGGCCGGGGGAGGGAACCATGGCCGGCGAAGAGCCCCATTGGCCGGCCGAGCTTTTCGCGGATCTCGACCGCACCGGTCCCGTGCCGCTGTACTACCAGGTGTCGAGCCGCCTGGAAGCGGCGATCCACTCCGGAGCGATTCCCGCGGGCGCCCGTCTCGAGAACGAGATCGCGATCGCTCAGCGACTCGGCCTCTCGCGTCCGACCGTTCGCCGCGCGATCCAAGAGGTCGTCGACAAGGGCCTGCTCGTTCGTCGCCGAGGAATAGGCACTCAGGTCGTCCAGGGTCAGGTCACCCGCCAGGTCGAGCTGACCAGCCTCTATGAGGATCTGCAGGGCTCGCATCACGAGCCCGGCACCCGGGTTCTCACGCACGAGGTGGTGCCGGCACCCGAGTCGGTCGCGACCGGTCTCGGCATCCACGTCGGCGAAGAGGTCGTCTACATCCGCCGCCAGCGCAGCACCGACGGAACACCGGTGGCAGTGCTCGAGAACTATCTCCCCCATAACTTCCGCGACATCACCACCGAGGATCTCGGCACCCGCGGGCTCTACCAGATCCTCCGCGCGAGAGGCGTCACGATCCGCATCGCGAAGCAGAAGATCGGTGCGCGACGCGCCGCGGGCGATGAGAGCGGGCTGCTCGACATCGACGAGGGCGGCCCCGTCCTCACCATGGAACGCATCGCCTTCGACGACTCCGGTCGCGCGATCGAATACGGGAACCACTGCTACCGCCCCGACATGTACAGCTTCGAGACCACGCTCGTCGCGAAGTAGCTCGCGCACCGGGCGCTTCGAATCGGAGACGCTCGCTCGGGGTGAAACGGCGGCATGCCGGAACTCGATTCTGGACTCGGCACCTCCTCCAGGTACCGTCAGACGGCAACCGTCGACGAAGACCGGAGGAAGAAAGTGACGAAGCAGTACACGGGGGGAACCGGACGCGACGGCGATGCCACCGCGGATGGAGAGGAACAGCACCTGCGGCGAGCGCTGAGCAACCGCCACATCCAGCTGCTCGCGATCGGCGGGGCCATCGGCACCGGGCTGTTCATGGGAAGCGGAAAGACGATCTCGGTCGCGGGCCCGTCGGTGATCTTCGTCTACATGATCATCGGCTTCATGCTCTTCTTCGTCATGCGGGCGATGGGCGAGCTGCTGCTGTCGAACCTGAAGTACAAGTCGTTCAGCGACTTCGCGAGCGACCTGCTCGGCCCGTGGGCCGGATTCTTCACCGGCTGGACCTACTGGTTCTGCTGGGTGGTCACCGGGGTCGCCGACGTGATCGCGATCGCCGGATACACGGATGCGCTCATCCCCGGCATCCCGCTGTGGATCCCCGGCGTGCTGGTGATCGTGATCCTGCTCGCCCTGAACCTTCCCACCGTCGCCGCGTTCGGCGAGATGGAGTTCTGGTTCGCGCTGATCAAGATCGTCGCGATCGTGGCGCTCATCGTCACCGGCCTCGTGATGATCTTCACCGGCTTCCAGCACGACGCCGGAACCGCGAGCTTCTCGAACCTGTGGGACAAGGGCGGCATGTTCCCGCACGGGTTCATGGGCTTCGTCGCCGGGTTCCAGATCGCGGTGTTCGCGTTCGTCGGCATCGAGCTCGTCGGCACCGCTGCGGCCGAGACCAAGGACCCGAAGCGCAACCTCCCCAAGGCCATCAACGCGATCCCGATCCGCGTGCTGCTGTTCTACGTGGGTGCGCTCATCGTGCTGATGGCCGTCACCCCGTGGACCGAGTACGTCGCAGGCGAGAGCCCGTTCATCGCGATGTTCGCCCTCGCCGGGCTCGGCATCGCCGCGACCGTGGTGAACCTCGTCGTGCTGACCTCTGCCATGTCGAGCGCCAACTCCGGCATCTACTCGACGTCGCGCATGGTGTTCGGCCTGGCGCAGGACGGCGATGCCCCTCGCGTGTTCGGCCGACTCTCCCGCCGCCGCGTGCCGCAGAACGCACTGTTCCTGTCGTGCATCCTGCTGCTGTCCGGCGTCGTGCTGCTGTATGCGGGCAAGGACATCGGCACCGCCTTCGACATGGTCACGACGGTCTCGGCCCTGTGCTTCATGTTCGTGTGGACGATCTTCCTCTGCAGCTACCTCGTGTACCGACGCACCCGCAAGGACAAGGTCGCCGCATCCACCTTCCGGATGCCCGGCGGCGTCTTCATGGTCTACGTGGTGCTGGCGTTCTTCGTGTTCGTGCTGTGGGCACTCACCACCCAGCCCGACACGCTGACCGCGTTGCTCGTGACACCCATCTGGTTCGTCGTGCTGTTCGTGGCCTGGCTGTTCGTGCGGCGCTCGCCGAACCACCTGAAGCGGCACGCGGCCCACATCGCCCATCTGCGCGACGACTCGGTGGAGGCGGACTGAGCCTGAACCCACGCAAGAGCGCCGCCTCCCGGAGGGGTGGGCGGCGCTCTTGCGGCGTTGCGACGGTCAGGCCGTGACGGCGGATGCCGAAGCCGTGGGGGCTGCGGGCTTCACGGCGAACAGGCGCTTGCGCAGTGCGAGGAACAGCAGCACCATGCCGGCGCTGAGCAGGATGTGCCCCATGCCGGCGATGCCGGCGATCATGCTCGACGACTCCAGGCCGAGCACCGTGAGGGAGCCGTGCCAGAGCATCATCGCGGAGGTCAGCACGAGGCCGGCGTTGTAGAGCCAGAAGAACCAGCCGAAGAGGCGACTCTCGGACAGGGCGAAAGCCTTCTCGAGGAGCAGGACGATCAGCAGCACGACGAAACCCAGCACCAGCAGGTGCGTGTGCACGAGGCCGAGCTGCGTCGGCTCCCCCTCGGGGAAATCATTGATCTTGGTGAACTCTCGGTAGAAGAGTCCGGAGGCGACACCCACGATCATGTAGGCGAACGCGGCGTAGAAGAGGCGGCGCATCGGAATCCTTTCGGTCTGATTCCAGCCTCGGCAAAGCGGCCGTTTCGAGGATCCATCGAACGGTTGAGATGCGGGATGACTAGAGCAGGCCGGTGTCGCGGGCGATCGCGATGGCGCGGGCGCGGCTGTCGGCGCCGAGCTTCTCGAACACGTGCACGAGGTGCGTCTTCACGGTGGCCTCGGTGACGAACAGGGTCTTCGCGATCTCACGGTTCGAGGCCCCCGTGTCGAGCAGTCGGAGCACGTCGAGTTCACGGTCGGTCAGCCGCACCCGCGGCGCACGCATCACCTGCACGACCCGCTCGCTGAGCTCGGGCGTGAGCACGAGACCGCCCGCCGCGGCCTGCCGGATCGCCCGCACGATCTCGTCCGGCGCCACGTCTTTGAGCAGGTAGCCGGCTGCTCCCGCCTCGATCGCGCCGAGGATCTCGGCATCGCGGTCGAACGTCGTCAGGATCAGCACGGCCGGAGTCGGGTCCTGGGCACGAAGCGCAGCGGTCGTCTGCACGCCGTCCATGCCCTCGCCGAGGCGCAGGTCGCAGAGCACGACGTCGGGGTGCAGGTGACGGGCGAGGGCAACAGCCTCTTCGCCGGATGCCGCTTCTCCCACCACCTCGACGTCGTCGCGATGGTCGAACAGCGAGCGCACCCCGGCGCGGACGATGGGGTGGTCGTCGACGAGCAGCACGCGCACCGCGGTCATCCCTCATCTCCCGTCCGTCTGGACGATGTCACGCCGCCGAGCGGGAGGTGCGCCGAGAGCGCTGTGCCGTCGCCAGGGGTGCTCTCCACGTCGAGCCCGCCGCCGAGCTCGCGCAGCCTCGCGCGCATCGAACGCAGCCCGTAACCGCCACCCCGGCTGCCGACACCGCCCTGGGCGTCCCAGCGCCTCGCGTCGAACCCGACCCCGTCATCGACGATGTCGAGCCGCACCGCATCGCCGGCGTCGGCCAGGGTGACCACGACCCGGGAGGCGGCCGCGTGGGAGCGGACGTTCGCGAGGGCCGACTGTGCCGTCCGCAGCAGAGCGACTTCGGCATCGAGCCCCAGCGAAGGCAGGTCGTCGTCGGCGTTGAGCGTCGCCTCGATCCCCGTCTCCTCGGCCAGACGTTCGAGCATCCGGGCGAGGGCGTCGCCGAGCGCCGTGGACTCCAGTTCGGCCGGCATCAGCGCGTTCACGATGCGCCGCGCATCGGCGAGGCCCTCGGCCGAGAGGGCGCTGATCTGCTCGAGCGCTCGGGTGCGCTGCACCGGGTCGTCCGCTTCCAGAGCCGCTCGCGCCAGCATCCCGATCGACGACACGCTCTGCGCGACCGTGTCGTGGATGTCGCGCGACACCCTGGTGCGTTCGTCGCTCGCCCCCGACTCGCGCTGGGTGCGGGCGAGTTCATCCTGAAGCGCCGCCATCTCCTCCTGGGTCGCGACGAGCGAGGCGATGAGTCGGCGCCGCTCCCGTCCGTCGCGCACGAGTTCGAGGTAGCCGCGGGAGATGCCGAACGCGAAGACGCCGCCGACGAGCGGACCGATCACATTCGCATAGGTCGTCGTGCCGGTGTGCAGCAGCGGGGCGGTGACCACGACCGCGAGGATCGCCACGCTGAGCAGCGCCGCCCACCGCAGGCGCATCACGAAACCGGCGAGCAGCCACAACGGGAAGGCGAGCCAGACGAACTCCGGCGAGACCACGACCGCACCGAGCCAGATGAGCGTCAGCCCGAGCAGCCACCAGGTCGCCAGACGACGATCCGAAGTGCGTTCGCTGAGCACGAGCCCGCCGCCGTACCAGCCGAGGAACACGAGCGAGAGGGCGAGCACCCAGGGCAGCGGGACACCGTCTGTCGCCGCACGCCAGGCGCCGATCACGAGCAGCACGACCGTGATGACGGCCTGGCCGATGCGGATCGATCCGACCAGGCTCGCCCAGGTGCGCGGTGCGCGGATCCCCGCCACCGTGTCGACGTGGCCGGGACGCTCCTCTCGCGACGGCTCAGTCCGCGACTGCGGGGGTGTCGGCTGCGGCATCCTCGTATTCTCCCTCGTGCGAGCGCTCTGCACCTCTATCGTCGCGGGATCCGGCTCGGTCGACCTTCCCCGACCACCACATCCGGTCACCGACGATCGCGAAGATCGCCGGCACGACCAAGGTCCGCACGACGAACGTGTCCACGAGCACCCCGATCCCGACGATGAGCCCGATCTGCCCGAGCGTGACCAGCGGCAGTAGCCCGAGAGCCGCGAACACTGCCGCGAGCACGACGCCGGCGCTCGTGATCACACCGCCCGTCGCGGTCAGCGCACGCACCATCCCCTGCCTAGTGCCGACCGTCTTCGCCTCGACGCGGGCCCGATGGACGAGGAAGATCGTGTAGTCGATCCCGAGCGCCACCAGGAACAGGAACGACAGCAACGGCACCTGCAGGTCGAGCGCGTCCCATCCGAACACGACCCTGCTCAGCCAGGTGCCCGCACCGATCGCGGCGACCGCGCTGAGGATGTTCACCGCGAGCAGCAGCACGGGTGCCACCAGGGAGCGCAGCAGCACGATGAGCACGAGGAGACTCACCGCGAGGACGAGCGGGACGACGAGGAGCAGGTCGCGCTGATTGCCCTCGCGCGCATCGAGATCCGCCGCCACCGGGCCGCCGACCGTGGCGTCGGCATCCGGCACCGTGTCTGCGGCTTCTCGCACGGCGCTCACCAGGTCGAGGCTCTCGGTCGTGCCCGGCGCCGGTTCGCCGACGACGAGCAGGCGCGTGAGCGCGCCGTCGGTGCTCTCCCCGGTCGCGGAAACTCGGAGCACACCCGGCACCTCACCGATCGCCTCGGCCAGCGCATCGACCTCTGCTGTGGCGCCGATCACGATCATCGGCTGGGCCTCACCGGCCGGGAAGTGCTCGCCGAGCACCGTGAGACCGGCCGCTGACTCGGACTCGACGCGGAACTTCTCGACCTGCGTGAGCCCGACGGACACCCCGGCGAGACCACCGGCGAGGATTCCGAGGAGCGCGAGCCCACCGACCAGCGGCACCCAGGGGCGTCGAGAGACGCGCTCTGCCACGGCACCCCACACGCGACCGGTGACAGCGGCATCGCCCACACGCGGCGCGAACGGCCAGAAGATGTGGCGGCCGCACACGGCGAGCGCCGGCGGAAGCACCAGCAGCACGGCGGCGAGTGCGATCAGGAGACCGACCGCCGATGCGATGCCGAGTCCGCGTGTGCCGGGGATCACGGCGAGCGCGAGCGTCGACAGCGCGAGCACCACGGTCACGTTCGAGGCGACGATCGCCGGCGCCGTTGCACGCCATGCGGCGACCAGTGCACGGCGATGGTCGGTGTCTCGTGCGAGCTCTTCGCGATAGCGAGAGATCAGGAGGAGGGCGTAGTTCGTTCCGGCGCCGAAGACGAGCACGCTCACGATCCCGGAGTCGAACTGGAGGCCCAGCCCTGCCCCGATCGCCGCCGTCGCCTTGTTCGCCAGCTGATCGGCGAGCGCGACCACCACGAGCGGGATCATCCAGAGCACCGGCGAACGATAGGTGACGATGAGCAGGAGCGCGACGATCCCGAGGGTGACCATCAGGAGCGTGAAGTCGGCGCCGTCGAACGCGGAGGCGACGTCCACTCCGAAGGCGGGCCCGCCGGTGACCTGCACGGTCACCCCGTCGATCGGATTCGCGGCGACGACGTCACGCAGACCGTGCACGGCATCCGCGGCGGCATCGTCGTCTTCGAGGGTGAGCGTCGCCTGGAGCACTGCGGCCTCGCCGTCGTCGCTGACGATCGGACCGTGCGGCTCCTGCCCCGTCTCCGCCTCGACATCGGTGGCGAGGGCGCTGATCGCCGCGACGTCGGCGTCGTCGAGCTTCGTTCCGTCATCGCGGGATGCGACCAGGAGTACCGCGTGCTCATCCGCATCGGGGAACTGCTCGGCGAGGACCGCCGCCCGCGCGGACTCGGAATCGGGAGGAGCGACGTCGTTGCCGGCCGGGAGCGATGCCCGGCCGAGGGCGCCGAGGAGTGCGGTGAACGCCACCACGGCGACCAGCAGGGAGATCCATCCCCCGCGTCGCGAGGTGAGCCACAGCGGAAGCGAGCGAAGGGTGCGGAGCATGGATCCAGTCCAGCCACCATCGGCTCCGCGAGGATCGGGCAGGTGGCTGAGACGAGTCTCCACCGTTCGATGGATCCGGTGGCGCGGCCAGAGGGGTTCCACCAGGCCCTCCCCCGTTTCGGCTCCCGCGCGTAGCGTCGGTTCGACGGCCGCGGACACGTCTGCGGCGACGATGAAAGGACCACTCATGCACACTCGCACTCTCGGACAGGGCCTTCGGGTCTCGGCGATCGGACTCGGCTGCATGGGCATGTCGCAGAGCTACGGGCCCAACCCCGGCAGCCGTGACGACATGATCGCGGTGCTGCGGTCGGCGGTCGATCACGGGGTCGACTTCTTCGACACCGCCGAGGTGTACGGACCGTATGTGAACGAGGAGCTCGTCGGGGAGGCGCTCGAACCCCTCCGCGACCGCGTCGTGCTGGCCACCAAGTTCGGGTGGGACATCGAAGACGGCAAAAGCGTCGGGCTGAACAGTCGTCCCGAGCAGATCCGCCGCGTGGCCGAAGCTTCGCTGCGGAGTCTGCGCACCGATGTGATCGACCTCTTCTACCAGCACCGCGTCGACCCCGACGTGCCGATCGAAGACGTCGCCGGCACCGTCGGCGAGCTGATCGCCGAGGGGAAGGTGCGCCACTTCGGGCTCTCCGAGGCCTCGGCCGACACCATCCGTCGCGCGCACGCCGTGCATCCGGTGACCGCGCTGCAGAGCGAATACTCGCTGTGGACCCGCGACCCCGAAGCCGAGATCCTGCCGGTGCTCGGCGAGCTGGGCATCGGGTTCGTACCGTTCAGCCCGCTCGGCAAGGGTTTCCTGACCGGCACGGTCGACACGGCAGCCGACTTCGCGACCGGCGACATCCGTGCGACCATCCCGCGCTTCACGGCCGAGAACCGAACGGCGAACCAGGCGCTCGTGGCGCACGTGGCCGAGTTGGCCGCGGCGAAGGAGTCCACGCCGGGGCAGATCGCTCTCGCCTGGCTGCTCGCCCAGCAGCCGTGGATCGTGCCGATTCCCGGCACACGTCGCACCGCGCGCATCGCCGAGAACGCCGGCAGCACGGCCGTCGCCCTGTCGGCCGACGAGGTCGCCGATCTCTCGTCCCTCGCGACCCGCATCGGCGTGAGCGGTGACCGCTACAACCCGCAGCAGATGGCGTTCGTCGACCGTTGAGCGACGCGCGGCCTCGGTATCGTGAGGCGGGTGACCTCCGCCCGCAGCTACCCCGCGACGATCGCGGCGGCTGTCGAGCACGAGTCCGTCATCCGCAAGTCGCGCTTCCTGACCCGCATCGAACCCGTCTCCTCGGTTGAGCAGGCCGAGGCCGTGATCTCGGGCATCCGCAAGCGGGCATGGGACGCCAACCACAACTGCACCGCGATGGTGACCGGACTCCTCGGCGATCAGGCGCGTTCTTCCGATGACGGCGAGCCGTCCGGCACCGCGGGGACCCCGATGCTCGAAGTGCTGCGTCGGCGCGAGCTGACCGATGTGGTCGCTGTGGTCACGCGCTACTTCGGCGGGGTGAAACTCGGCGCGGGCGGGCTCGTGCGCGCCTACTCGTCTGCCGTGTCGGAGGCGCTCGATCTGGCCGCACTCGTGCGGCGGGCGGCGCTCCGACAGGTGACGCTCGAGGTGCCGCACGCGGATGCGGGCCGCTACGACAATCTGCTGCGCGACTGGGCGGCGCACCACGGAGCGACGCTCGGTGATCCGGCCTATGCGGCGATGGCCACGCTCGAACTGTGGGTCCCGGAGTCGGAGCTTCCTCGCCTCCGGGACGACCTGGCCGCCGCCTCCGCCGGCTCGATCATCCCTGTCTTCGGCATCGAACGCATCGTCGACGTGCCGGCCTGACCCCGGGAGATCGGCCAACACACAACGACCGGCGGATATCCTGGATGCCGCGGTCGCGGAGGGAGAGCGATGTTCGACAGTCCGCTCTCGGCTTCGGCCTACGAGATCCTCGAAGTCGACCCCACCGTCGACGACGTCGAGCTGCGCCGCGCCTACCGTCTGCGCCTGCGCCAGACGCACCCCGACACCGGCGGTGACGCGGCGGTCTTCATCCAGGTGCAGCGCGCGTGGGAGCTGGTCGGGACCGTCGAGGGCCGTGCGGCGTACGACCGCCGAGCCGGCATGACCACCGGCACCAGCACCGAGACCGACACCGGTGCTGGCTGGAGCGGATGGCGGCCTGCTGCAGCTCGCACCGACACCCGTCCCCGCGCCCGCTCCTACGGCCACCCCGGCGGATGGCGTCGCGAACGCTACCTCGTGCTCATCCGCGAATGGGCCGGCCGCGGCGTCGAGGTTCCCGACCCGTACGACCCCGCACTCGTGCGTTCGGCACCGCGCGACCTGCGCCGGATGCTCGCCGACGCTCTCGCAGAGGAAGCCACGGCACGCACGGTCTCCGACCTCGGCATGGGCTTCACGGTGTGGCACGACGTCGCCGTGGGAGCGGATGCCGACGACAAACTCGACCATGTGGTGCTGGGCCCGTCCGGACTGTACGGCGTGATGTCGGAAGACTTCGGAGGAGTGGTGGGCTTCCGCCGCGGCGAGATCACCGGCCCGAGTCTGGGCACCCGCGCACCCGTCACCGCGACGCTCGGCCGGATGCGCACGATCGCCAAGGCCGCGCGCGTGCGCTTCGGCGGCGCCATCATCGTGCTGCCCGACGACGACCTCGCCCAGGCCGTGACCCCGCTCGGCACGAGCCGCGGAGTCCCGGTCGTCGTGGTGCGCCGCAGCGCTCTCGCCATGGTGCTTCGCCAGGGCGTTCCGCAGGCGCGGGCCATCGGCGGCAACGAGCTGTTCGACGTGCGCACGCGCCTGCAGCAGACCGTCCGCTTCGTCTGAGCCCGCGCTTCGCCACGCTTTCCAGAAGGCGCCGTACCGTTGACTTCCGCAATCAAACCGGTTTACACTCATCAAACCGGTTCACCGATGAGCGCATCGGAGCGTCCGGAACCCACGAGGAGGTGGCATGAGCCGCACGACCATCGCCGATGTCGCTCGCGAAGCAGGCGTCACGAAGGCCACGGTCTCGCACGCCCTGAGCGGCAACCGCCCGATCTCCGACGAGACGAAGGCGAAGGTCCTCGCAGCGGCCGAGAAGCTGAACTGGGCACCGAGCCAGAGCGCGCGGGCACTCGCCACCCGTCGGGCCAACGCGGTCGCCGTGGTGCTGGCCCGCGACCCCCAGGTCATCGCGAACGACTCCTTCTTCCCGGCCTTCATCGCCGGCGTCGAGTCGGTGCTCGCCGAGACCGAGACGGCTCTCCTGCTCCAAGTCGTCCCCGACCGCGACGCCGAGGAACGGGCATACCGCACGCTCACCCACGGCCGCGCCGACGGCGCCCTCCTGCTCGACCTGCGCACCGACGACTGGCGCGTGCCCTTCCTCGACGACCTCGGACTGCCCACCGTGCTGGTGGGCGCCTATGACCAGCCGACCGGGTTCTCGTGCGTGCGAACCGATGACACCGCCCCGGTCCGCGAGATCATCGCGCACCTCCGGGCCGCCGGACACGAACGCATCGCCCACGTCTCCGGGCCGCTCGAATACGTGCACTCGAAAGCGCGTGCAGACGCCTATGTCGCGGCGATCGGCGACGACGAGCTGCTCCGCGAGGGCGACTTCACCGCCGCGAGCGGCCGCACCCGCACCGCCGAGCTCCTCGCCCTGCCCGACCGCCCGACCGCGATCCTCTACTCGAACGACACCATGGCCATCGCCGGGCTCTCCTACGCCCGCTCTCAGGGCCTCTCGATCCCGCAGGACCTCGCGATCTCGGGCTTCGACGACGACCACCTCTCCGCCCACCTGTCTCCGGCGCTGACCAGCGTCTCATCCGACCCCGCGGCCCGAGGCCGCGCCGCCGCCCGCCTCCTGCGGGCAGACATCCTCGGGGCGCAGCCGCGCACCGAGATCGTCGACTGCAACGTCGTGCACTTCCGGGAGAGCACCAGCTAGTCGACATCCGCATCACCGCAGCACCACCACCCGCAGCGTCACCACCCGCAGCGTCACCACCCGCAGTGTCAAGGAGGACACCATGAAGAAGCTCCGCGCAATCGCCTTGATCGGCGCCACCGCTCTCATCGCCACCGGATGCTCGGCCGGAGGCGGCGGTGGCGAAAGCTCAGCCGACGGCACCGGCCCCATCAGCATCTGGCTCTCCAACAACGAACAGGAACTCGCCTGGGGCACCGCCGTGGTCAAGGCCTGGAACGACGAGCACCCCAACGAGAAGGTCAAGGCGCAGGAGATCCCCGCCGGCTCCTCGTCGGAAGAGGCGATCACCGCCGCGATCACCGCAGGCACGGCTCCCTGCCTCGTCTACAACGTGGCGCCGGCCGCGGTCTCGGGCTGGGTCAAACAGGGCGGACTCGTCGACCTCAGCAAGATCGACGGCGGCAGCGACTACATCACCGAGCGCGGCGGAGAGGTCGATGCCTACGCGAGCGACGGCAGCTTCTACCAGCTCCCGTGGAAGTCGAACCCCGTGATGGTCATGTACAACAAGGCGCTCTTCCAGGCCGCAGGGATCGACCCGGAAGACCCGCAGATGAACACGTACGACGCGTTCCTCGAGGGGTCGCGCGCGATCGTCGCCTCCGGCGTGCAGAGTGCGATCTGGCCGGCACCGACGAGCGAGTTCTACCAGCCGTGGTTCGACTTCTATCCGCTGTATCTGGCCGAGACCGACGGCACGATGCTCGTCGAAGACGGCAAGTCCACGTTCGACTCGGATGCCGGGCGCACCGTCTCGGAGTTCTGGAAGACCTTCTACGACGAGAAGCTGTCGCCGAACGAGGCGTCGACCGACGACGCGATGTCGGCAGGCACCACTGCGATGCAGCTCGCCGGCCCCTGGGCGATCCCCTCCTACGCCGACACCGTCGACGTCGGCTTCATGCCGGTGCCGACCAGCGACGGCCGGGAGACTCCGACGACCTTCGCCGACTCGAAGAGCGTGTCGATGTTCACGGCCTGCAAGAACCAGGGCACCGCGTGGGAGTTCCTGAAGTTCTCCACCAGCGAGGACAGCGACGGCCAGCTGCTCGAGGCCACGGGGCAGATGCCGATGCGCACCGGACTCACCGACACCTACGGCGACTACTTCGCTGCGAACCCGAACTACGTGGCGTTCGCCGAGCAGGCCGAGAAGACCGCCGACGTCCCCAGCATCCCGAACTCCGTCGAGGCGTGGCAGGCATTCCGCGACGAATACTCCTCCGCCGTGATCTTCGACAAGGAGTCGATCGACGACTTCCTCGGGAACGCGGCGAAGAAGATCGACGCGCTCGTCGCCGAGTGACACCGTGACCGATAAGAATAGGTTGCGCACCCGATGGCTGGGTGCGCAACCGATCGGCGGCCTGTTCGCGCTGCCGTACTTCGTGTTCGTGATCGCGATCTTCGCGTATCCCCTCGCGTTCGCGGTCTACATCGCCTTCCACGACTACTTCTTCACCGCTCCGGGCACCGAGGTCGATCGCCCGTTCGTGGGCTTCGACAACTTCGTCACGGTGCTCACCGACCCGCGGGTGCTCGGATCGTTCCGCAACACCCTGATCTTCCTGGTCATCAACGTGCCCCTCACGGCCGTGCTCGCCCTCGTGCTCGCGGCGGCCCTGAACACCGGAATCCGCTGGGTCGCGGCCTACCGGGTCGCGTTCTACGTGCCGTATCTGACCGCGAGCGTCTCGCTCGTGGGCGTGTGGATGCTGCTGTTCTCGGGCAACGGGCTGATCAACACGATCCTCGGCCCGCTCGCCCCCGATCCGTCGTGGCTCGTGAACAGCGGACTCGCGATGCCGATGATCGCGTTCTACGTGACCTGGAAGCAGCTCGGGTTCTACATCCTGCTGTATCTGGCGGCGCTGCAGAACGTGCCGAAGGAGCTGTACGAGTCTGCCGAGACCGACGGTGCCGGCGTGCTCTCGCGCTTCCGCCACGTCACGATCCCCGGGGTGCGCAGCGCCACGACCCTCGTGCTGATCCTGTCGATCATCACCGGCGCGAACCTCTTCACCGAGCCCTACCTGCTCACCAACGGCGGCGGCCCTGACGGCGCATCGACCACTCCGGTGCTGCTGATCTACCAGCTGGGCATCCAGCAGCAGAACCCCGACACCGCAGCGGCCATCGGCATGATCCTCGTGATCCTCGTCGGCATGCTCTCGCTGGCGGCCAACCGCGCGACCAGGGAGCGATGATGAAACGCAAGCGTTCAGTCCCCCGCATCCTGAGCATCATCCTGCTCACGATCGCGGCCATCGGCTTCGCCTTCCCGTTCTACTTCATGATCGTGGGGGCGTTCCAGGAGAGTCCGACGAACTCCCCGAGCGAGCTGTTCCCGACGAGCGGATGGACGGTCGACAACTTCGTCGCGATCGACTCCCGGATCGACCTGGTCGGCTCCCTGCTGAACTCGCTGATCTTCACGGCCGGCGTGCTGCTGGGAACCGTCGTGTTCGGGCTGCTCGCCGGGTACGCGATCGCCCGCCTCGACTTCCGCGGTCGTGGCGTGATCTGGGTGCTGATGCTGCTCGTACAGATGGTGCCGTTCCAGCTGCTGATGATCCCGCTCTACGTGCAGATCACCCGCAACTACGGCCTCGGCGACTCGTACATGGGCATGATCCTGCCGTTCCTCATCAACACCACGGCGGTGTTCATCTTCGTGCAGTTCTTCAAGGCGCTGCCGGTGGAGATCTTCGAAGCGGCGCGGATCGACGGCGCGGGCGAGATCCGCCTGCTGACATCCGTCGCGATCCCGCTCATCCGTCCCGTGCTGGTGACGGTCGTGCTGGTCACCTTCATCGGCCCCTGGAACGAGTTCCTCTGGCCCTTCCTCATCACGAAGGATGCGAGCCTGCAGCCGCTGGCCGTGTCGCTGGCGAACTACATCTCCAACGTGGCGCAGTCCACGGCCAACCCGAACGGCGCGATCCTCGCCGGCGCCACGGCGCTCGCGTTCCCCGTCGTCATCCTGTTCGTCGTCTTCCAGCGCTTCTTCAAGGCCACCGACCTCGGCGCGGCCGTCAAAGGCTAGCCCCCATCCCCCAGCCAGAAAGGGCCCCCATGTTCACCGGAGCCTCCTTCCCCCTCGGTCCGTTCACGCCCTATGAGGGCAACCCCATCCTGCGTCCGCGCGGCGACAGTTGGGAGTCGGCCAACCTCTACAACCCGGCGGCCCTCGTCGACGGCGATGAGGTGGTGCTGCTCTACCGGGCGCACGCCGACGACATCATCTCCCACATCGGCCTCGCCCGCTCCCGGGACGGGGTGACCTTCACCCGCGAGGACGCACCGATCCTCTCCCCCTCCGAGGACTACGAGACCTACGGGTGCGAAGACCCGCGCATCGCGCTGATCGACGGCACCTACTACCTCACCTACACGGGCTGGGACCGCCGCAGCGCGCAGCTGTGCCTGGCGACCTCGACCGACCTGCGCACCTGGACCAAGCACGGTCCGCTGTTCGACGACTTCGACACGTTCAAGACCATGGACCCGCGCGGTTTCAACTGGTCGAAGGCCGGGGTCATCGTTCCGCAGCGGATGCACGGGAAGTGGTGGATGTACTTCGGCGAGGGGGCGATCTACTGGGCGACCAGCGACGACCTCATCCACTGGACCCCGGGCACGGCCGACACCGACCCGATGTACTCGCCGACGCCCGGCACCTGGGATGAGGCGCTGGTAGAGATCGGCACCTCCCCTGTGGTCACCGACAACGGGCTGCTGCTCTTCCTCACCAACGGCGCCACCCGTGTCGTGCACGACGACGGCACCGTCGACGTCGACTACCGCTGCGGGCAGATCGCGATCGACCCGGACGAACCGACGAAGGTCATCGCCCGCCTGCAGGAGCCCTGGCTGCGCCCGCAGACCTTCGAGGACATGCACGGGCTCGTCTCGAACGTGACCTTCGTGGAGGGGCTCGTGAAGTTCCGCGGCAAGTGGTTCGCGTACTACGGGCAGTCCGACACGACGCTGGCGGTCGCGATCCACGATCCGGCCGAGTCGTGGGGTCGCGCGCTGCGCGATGGCGGAGAGGCGTGATGACATGGACGCCTCCCGACGCACCTTCCTGACGTTCACGGCGGCAGCCTCCGCGCTCGTCCTCCTCCCCGTCGATGCCGCCATGGGCGCGACGAGCGCTGCGCCCGGCACGGCGATGCGGCCGTTCGAGGCCGCGCGCCGACCACGACTGACGAACCTCGCCCACCTGCGATTCCTCCTCGCCGATGTTCCGGTCGTCGCGAGCGCGACCCACACGACGTTCGGGATCGAGGCGCAACCCACGGTCCGCGCACCCTGGACCTACGCCGACACCGACGGTGCCGGCGGCTATCGACCAGTGGGCGGCGGCACCCGCGATGCGCTGACCGGATACTGGTCGCAGGGCGCGTACAACGCCGACGACATCGCCCGCGCCGCCGTCGTGTTCGTCCGCGAGTGGAAGGCCACGGGCGACGCACAGAGCCGCGACGAGGCCAGAGACGTGCTCCGTTCGCTCGCCTTCCTGCAAACGGCATCCGGGCCGAATGCCGGGCGCGTGGTGCTGTGGCAGCAGGAGGACGGCACCCTGACCCCCAGCGCCGTCCCCGTCGAGCTGCCCGACCCCTCGGACTCGGCGGAGTCGTACTGGCTCGCCCGCTCGGTCTGGGCCTTCGGCGAGGGCTATGCGGCCTTCCGTCGCGACGACCCGGAGTTCGCGGCATTCCTCCTCGCGAGGCTGCACCTGTGCCTCGACGCGCTGGGCCTCGAGTCGCTCTCCCGCGCCGGCCAGTGGGTGCGAAGCGATGGGCAGAGGCTCCCCGCCTGGCTGATCGCCGGAGGAGCGGATGCCACGGCCGAGGCCATGCTCGGTCTCGCTGCCGCCGCCGAGGCCGGGGACTCCCGCAGCCGGACGGCCCTGCAGTCGTACGGCGAGGGCGTGGCCGCGATGGCGACCGACCCCGCGCGGGGCTGGCCGTTCGGTGCCGTGCTGCCGTGGACGGGTTCGCTCGGGTTCTGGCACGCGTGGGGTGCGGCGGCGCCGGAGGCACTGGCCAGAGCCGGAGCGCTGCTCCGGCGTCGGGACTGGTCGGCCGCAGCACTCTCGGATGCCGGACGCTTCACCCCGCAGGTGCTGGCATCGGGCGGGCCCCACAACGCGTGGGCGCCGCTTCCGGCCGAGGCGCAGATCGCGTACGGCGCGCACGGCCGCGTGGCCGGCGCGCTCCAGGCATCCGCAGTCGGAGGGGAAGGGCTCCGCCTACTCGCGGGACTCGCCGCCGGATGGTTCTTCGGCGCGAACACCGCCGGCATCCCGGTGTACGACGCAGCGACGGGTGTCACCTTCGATGGGGTCGAGACCGATGGACGGGTGAACCGCAACTCGGGCGCCGAGTCGACGATCCATGGCCTGTTGACGATGCAGCTGCTCGACGCGAACCGCGACGTGGCCGACCTGGCAACCTCGATCACCGGCCTCACCGCGAACACCGGTCTGCGCGTCATCGATGCCGAGACCGCGCGACTCTCCCCCGGATGCGTGGTCGAGCGGCCGGACGGCGGGGCCTGGACGGGTGAGGGGAACCTGTCAGGCGGCGCCTACGTGCGCATCCCCCGCGGCGAGTGGGTCGAGTTCGACGTCACCGAGTCCGGCGGCATCCTGCACGGTGTCGTGTGGCGGCAGGCGGCAGATGCGGGCGAGGCCGAGTGGGAGGTCTTCCGCGGACGCCGTCGACTGTGGAAGACCCGCACCGCGGCGGGCTCGACCGGAGACCGCGGCCTCACCGAGGCCGACGGGATGCTCGTGCCGGAGCTTCTCGGTGGCGATCTGCCGGAGACAGCGGTGACGGTGCGCTGCACGAGTCGCGGCGATGTGCGCCTCGATGCCCTGCTGATCCAGCCGCGGATCGCGAGCGCGGTGTATTCGACGCGCTCGGGCTCCGCCGTGCTCTACGCCAACGGCGCCCGCCAGGATCAGCGGGTCCCACCGCTCGCGCCAGGCACCGGGCGCGCCTACGACGCAGACGGCTCGCCGCGCGGCAACGCGGCGCAGAGCGGGAAGGTGCGGGTGCGCGGTACCGGCTTCACCGTGACGCGCAGCTGACCCGCACCCCTCGGCCGATCCACGCCGACCATGACAATGCCCCGACGAGCAGAAGAGCTCGTCGGGGCATTGCCTGTTGCCTAGTCCTGCAGCTGTCGACGACGACGGATGGCGGGGAGGAGCATCCCTCCCGCGAAGAGCATCAGCCCACCCAGCAGCAGACCGCCCGAAAGCACTCCACCGGTCACCGCCAGTGTGGGCGGCGGCGGCGGGAACACTCGCGTGGTCGTCTCGGACGGAGGCGGAACGATCGTCCCTCCCCCGGGCGGGACGCCTGTCGCGGTGGCCACGTTCCGCACCTGTCCACGACCGACGTCGGCGGTGGTTACGGTGTGCGCAGGCACCGTGCAGGTCATCTGCGCTCCGGAGCCGAGGCTCGTGGCGGGACACGTGACCGGACCAGCCGTGGGGTCGCTGACCACGATGTCGTCGATGGTCTGCGCACCGGTGTTCGTCACGATGATCGTCCACTCGATGCGGTCACCGGGGTCGATGACGCCGTTGCCGTTGACGTCGACCGGGTTCGCGCGCTTCTCGAGGGCGAGCGAGTTGGTGCCGTCGAACGGGACCTCGACCGTCGAAGGCGGCGAAACCGGGGGCTGGCCCGACGGCGGAGTGCCGGTGGCGATGGCGGTGTTCGTCAGGAGACCCGAGTCCACGTCGGCCTGCGTCGTCTGATACTCCGCCGTGCAGGTGACGATCTGACCGGGCAGCATGCTCGCAGCCCCGGCCGGGCACTCGATCGCAGACAGTGACCCGGATCCGGAGAACGCCGTCTCGTCGACCGTCACGTCGGTGAGGGTGACGTTGCCGGTGTTCGTGACCACGAACGAGTAGGCGAGCGTCTGCCCCACGGCCGTCATCGTCGCAGGCGTCGCCGACTTCACGATGCTGATCGCAGGAGCCGGGACGATGGGTACTTCGGTCTCAGAAGGCGGTGAGACCGGAGGAACGAGACCACCGGGCGGAACCCCGGTCGCGGTCGCGCTGTTCGTGACCTGCCCCGCATTCACATCCGCCTGGGTCAGCACGTACGTTGCGGTGCAGACGATCTGCACGCTCGGCGCCAGGGAGGCCGCGCCGGCTGGGCACACGACCGGAGACAGCGTTCCCGAACCGGAGAAGTCCTCCTCGTTCACGGTCACATTCGCGAGAGTGACGTTGCCGGTGTTGGTGACCACGAAGGAGTAGGTGATCTCCTGTCCGACCTGATAGGCCTCAGGGGTGTTCGGGCTCGCCGACTTGACGACGCTGATGCCGGGCACGGGGTTCGGCGGGACGACGACGGTCGACGGCGGAGACACCGGAGGCTCACCCGTCGGCGGATTGCCGGTGGTCGTCGCCGTGTTGCTCACTCCTCCGGCATCGATATCAGCCTGGGTCACCACGTAGGAAGCCGTGCACGTGACGGTCGCCCCTGCCGCGAGCGATGCCGCGCCGGCAGGGCACGTGATCTGCGGAGGCGTCCCCGTTCCGGTGAACGCCGTCTCGGTCACCGTCACGCCCGTGAGCGTGACGTTGCCGGTGTTCGTCACCAGGAACGAATAGTTGATCGTCTCGCCCGCCGCCGTGATCTGGGTGCGGTCGGCCGTCTTCGCCACGGTCAGCCCCGGTGTCGAGACGACGGGGATCTCGACGGTCGACGGCGGAGACACCGGCGGTGTGCCCGAGGGCGGAGTGCCGGTCGCGGTGGCCGTGTTGTCGAGGGAGTCGGAGTTGTAGTCAGCGGCTGTCGTCGTATAGGTCGCCGTGCATGTGATCTGCGCGCCCGGGATCATCGAGGCGGCACCCGCCGGGCAGGTGATGGCCGGCGGCGTTCCGGTACCCGAGAAGGCCGTCTCATCGACCGTGACGTTCGTGAGCGTGACGTTGCCGGAGTTGATCACCTGGAACGAGTAGGCGATCGCCTGCCCCGCTGCCGTGATCTCCGTGGTGTCGGCGCTCTTCACGAGGGTGAGCGCGGAGGTGGCCGTCGCCGGCACGTTCACGGTCGATGGCGGGGAGACGGGAGGGACGAGGATGCCCGGCGGGACACCCGTCGCGGTCGCGGTGTTCGAGAGGGAGCCGCTGTCGATGTCGGCCTGTGTGAGCGTGTAGCTCGCGGTGCAGGTCGTCTGCGCTCCGGGAGCGAGCGGAGCGGTCGGACAGACCGGCGTCGTCATGGTCCCGGAACCGGTGAACGCGGTCTCGTCGACGGAGATGTCGGTGAGGGGCACGTCGCCCGTGTTCGTGACCACGAACGTGTAGTCGATGACCTGCCCGACGTTGAAGTCGTCCGGCCCGGACGGTGACGCCGACTTGAACAGCGACACCCCCGGGGTCGCCGCGGCGATGGTGAGGGCATAGTCCTCCACCTCGCCGGGGGCTCCCGCGCCCGTGGGCGTGGATGTCGTCAAGCCGGTGCCGGTCTCGATCCGAAATCGGGCGAAGGTCGCACCGGCGACCGTCTGCGCGATGATGCCCGACCAGTTGAGAGTCACCGACGTTCCATCCGGCGTGTCTGCCGGGACGACGACGGACGCTCCCTCGTTCGCGTCGAAGATGCCGTTGCGGTTGAAGTCGACCCAGCCGACGAGCGTCGCCGCCTGGCCTTCCACCTTGTTCGAGGCCAGCACCGATACCGAGTAGCTGCCGGTGATCCCGGCCGTGATCGGGCCGAGGGTCGCGACGCCGTTCTCGTCGTTGATGAACTGGTTCGGCGCGGTGCCACCGACCTGGTTGTCGCCTGTCGCGGTGGGGCTGAACTGCATCGCCGCCTCGGTGTCGGCCGACCAGCCGAGGTAGGTCGCGGCGTTCAGCTCGTGCGAGACGACGCCATAGCTGGCGGGAGCATCGCCGAAGTCGTCGGGGATGGTGGCGCAGGAGGGGTTGAACCCGTCGATGCCCTCGCCGCCGCCCTGAGCACGGTAGCCGCGCACGACGATGTCGCTCGTTCCGGTGGTGGCTGCGGGACCACAGCGCGGGGTCGGGGTGTCCAGCCCGCCGGTGGTGTTGAAGTTCTCACCGATGGTGATGACGGTCGGGGTGGCGGCCAGATCGATGCGGATCGCGCCCGCCGGCGCCAGAGTCATCGGGCGACAGGTGATCTGCACGGACGACGGCCAGCGGTCGGCGCCGTTGCCGACGAAGGTGGTGCCGGTGATCCGGTGCACGAAGGTGTTGGCCGGGCAGGTGCCGGTCTGCACGTTGCCGCGGCTGTTATCCCAGGTGGGGCCCGTGATCCACGTCGGATTCACGGTGCCGGTGACGATCCCGGCATTGTTCACGGTGATGGTCGAGCACTGGATGCTGAACCGCACGAGGATGGAGTTGGCGCCGCCCGGCTGGCTGGCGTCACGGTTCTCCGTCTGCACTCCGGTGAGCACAGAGTTGGATGGACACTCCGTCGGTGCGGTGAGGTCTTTGTCCGAGCCGACCGTGGCTGCCTCGGTCGACGGGCCGAGGTACAGCTGGGCGGCATCGCCCGGAGCGGCCGTCGCAGGCGAAGCCGGTACGACCAGTGCGGTGAGCACGAGGGTCAACAGTGCGGCGACGGCCCAGGACTTGCGACGCGCATCCGCGGATCGCACGCGGGACGACCAAAACCCGCGTTGCTGAGGGCGACGACCTCTGATCTTGAATCGCGTGCTGGTCTGAATCTGCATGAGCCCCCCTCGGCATCGCCTGGGCGGGCATCGCTCAGACCAATATTCTGCAAGCTGTGATTTTGCCTAGAGTATCCGAGAGGCAACCGGAACCCAACCCCCCTTTTTTCGCCCCAGACCACGGAAAACCTGGGTCCGCCGACAACGGCCGGATCGCATGCCGGTATTCTTTCTTTTGAGTTACTCAAATAAAGGCGTAGGCTCTCGTTCATGGAGACAGAACTCGACTCGGCGCTTCGCAACGCCGGGCTTCGGGCGACCGCGGGCCGCGTCGCCGTACTCGAGGCGCTGGATTCCATGGCCCATACAGATGCGGAACGGATCTACCGCGCCGTATCGGAAGTGCTCCCGACCACGTCGATCCAGTCGGTGCACAACATCCTCGCGGACCTGACGACGGCGGATCTCATCCGCCGGATCGAACCGGCAGGCTCCGCGGCGCTCTACGAGCGGCGCATCCACGACAACCACCACCACGTCGTCTGCACCTCCTGCGGTGCCGTCGGCGATGTGGACTGCGTCGTGGGTGAAGCTCCGTGTCTCACCCCGTCATCGACGGGGGGATTCACCGTCCAGACAGCCGAAGTCACCTTCTGGGGCCTGTGCCCCAGTTGCCAAAACGCCGCGCAGTAGCAGTCCGCCGAACGTCCGTCCCCGGATGGGGGTATTCGTTGCGCCTGCGCGGAGAAGGAGAACACCATGACGAAACCTGCCACCACCACACAGGCCGGAGCCCCGATCGCGAGTGACACCCACTCGCTCACCGTCGGCGCCGACGGCCCCACGGTCCTCCACGACCACTACCTGGTCGAGAAGATCGCCGCCTTCAACCGGGAGCGCGTGCCGGAGCGAAACCCGCACGCCAAGGGCGGCGGCGCTTTCGGCGAGTTCGTCGTCACGGAAGACGTGTCGGCATACACCCGGGCGGCCGTCTTCCAGCCGGGCGCGACGAGCGAGACGCTCATCCGCTTCTCCTCCGTCGCCGGAGAGCAGGGCTCTCCCGACACCTGGCGCGACGTGCGCGGATTCTCGCTTCGCATGTACTCGGAAGAGGGCAACTTCGACATCGTCGGCAACAACACGCCCACCTTCTTCCTGCGCGACGCGATCAAGTTCCCGGACTTCATCCACTCGCAGAAGCGTCTGGGCGACTCTGGCCTGCGCGACCCCGACATGCAGTGGGACTTCTGGACGCTGTCGCCGGAGACCGCGCACCAGGTGACCTACCTCATGGGAGACCGCGGCCTCCCGCTGAGCTGGCGGCACATGAACGGCTACGGCTCGCACACCTACTCCTGGGTGAATGCGGCGGGCGAGCTCTTCTGGGTGCGCTACCACTTCGTTTCGCACCAGGGCGTCGAGGCGATGAGCCCCGACGAGGCGCAGCAGCTCGCCGGATCCGACGCCGACCACTACCGGCGCGACCTGTTCGACGCGATCGCACGCGGCGAGCACCCCTCGTGGGACCTCTACGTGCAGATCATGCCCTACGACGAGGCGAAGACCTATCGCTTCAACCCGTTCGATCTGACGAAGACCATCTCGCTCAAGGACTACCCGCGCATCAAGGTCGGCACGCTGACCCTGAACCGGAATCCGGAGAACTTCTTCGCCGAGATCGAGCAGGCCGGCTTCTCGCCGGGGAACCAGGTGCCCGGCACCGGCATCTCGCCGGACAAGATGCTGATGGGCCGGATCTTCGCCTACCCCGACGCGCAGCGCCACCGCATCGGCGCGAACTACAACCAGCTGCCGGTGAACCAGCCGCACGCCGCCGAAGCTCGCAACTACCAGCACGAGGGCGCGATGCGGTACCAGCACAACGACGCAGCGCACCGCACCTACCAGCCGAACTCCTTCGGCGCAGCCGGCGGCCCTGAGGCCGACCCGGCGAAGGGGATCGAAGCGAACTGGGAGGCCGACGGCGAGCTCGTGCGTTCTGCCGCCACGCTGCACGCCGAAGATGACGACTTCGGCCAGCCCGGCACGCTCTACCGCGAGGTGTTCGACGACGAGCAGCGGGCACGGTTCCTGGAGACCCTCACCGGTCAGGGACGCTCCATCACCGTCGACGCCATCCGCGAGCGGTTCTTCCAGTACTGGACGAACGTGGACGCAGGTCTCGGGGCCGCGCTGCGCGACCGGGTCTGATCCGCACGACCGCCTGACCCTGCGGCCTCCTGGACGACATCTCGTCTCCAGGAGGCCGCATCGCCGCTGCTAGCGTTGCGGCATGGCACTGTTCTCCCGGAAGCCGAAGCCTGCGCTTCACCGCGTGATCATCCACTTCGCACAACCCGTCTCCCCGATCACCCGACATGCCCAGGAAGACGGGATCGTCGGGACTCTGCTGCCGCAGCTCGATGCGACTGCGCGGATCATCGGCGGCGGCACCGGACTTTCCCCGGACGGCGAGCCGGTTTCGTGCGACATCGAACTCGAGGTCACGACCGCCGACATCGACCGGGTCCTTGCCGCCCTCATCGGCGTGCTCGACGACAACGGCATCGCGCGAGGATCCTGGGTCACCCTCGACGGCGTGAAGCACCCCGTGGGGTCGAGCGAGTTCGTACTGCTGCGCACGCGCATCGACGATGCCTCAGCTGCGGAAGAAGTCGACCTGACCACAGCCCTCCAAGAGGCACTGGGCTCCGGCACCATCGGCTGGCACGACGAGACCTACTCGGGAGCGGACGGCCCCGTCTACGTCTTCAGCGGCCCTTCGGCCGAACGCATCCTCGCTGCCCTCCGGCTCGCTCTGCCGGAGCACGCCCTGCTCGATGGGGCCGTGTTGGCCTCGGTGACCGCGGGAGCCGCAGAGGCCGAGTGAGATAGCCCGGCCGCGGCCCCTGTTCAGGCGCCGACCGGCTCCGCCTCGGGGATGATCGCCTCGAACGCCGCCTCACCCTCGGGAGTCATCCATTCCCGCAGCATCGCGCGGAGGGCGTCGGCCATGTCTATCGAACGGTCGAACAGCCATTGGGTCTGCAGGCCGTCCATCGTCGCCGTGAGACGCAACGCGGCATCATCCGGTTCGAGACCCGAGTGCAGCTGCCCGGCCTCGACGGCGAGCGCGATCGCACGGCCCGTGCCGGCACGAATCCGTTCGTAGCGGCGCCGGAAGTACTCGTGTGCGGGGTGATCGGCGGCCGAAGCCTCGGAAGACAGCCGCACGAACAGCTCGATCAGGCCCGGCACGAGCCGGTTGTGGTCGGCGAGGTCGACCATGCCGCGCAGCACTCCCATGCCGCCGAAACCTCGGGCGTACGGGCGGAAGCGTTCGCGATCCTCGATGTCCCGCGCTTCGAGCACGGCTTCGAGCAAGGCCTCTTTGTCGGCGAAGTGGTGCAGGAGCCCTGCGCGCGAAATTCCGCACACGGCAGCGATCTCGAGGATGGTCGCCGAGAGGAAGCCGCGTTCGGCGAAATGGTGGGAGGCGACGCGGATGATCTCCTCGCGGCGGGCACGACCGTTCGCGTATCCGCGCCCTCGGAGCATCGTCGCATCGGCCATGGGGGAAACCGTAGCACCGCTCTTGACAAAACCGACACAAGTGTAGATATTTAACCCGACGCCGGTGTCGGAATCGCTCCGCCGCCCGATCGAGGCCGTCGTACCCGAACGAAGGAGTTCCCGTGAGCGAGACCGCGCACCCGTACCAGGACCGCACCCTGCCCGTCGATCAGCGTGTCGACGACCTCCTCTCCCGGATGACACTCGAAGACAAGGCCGGGCAGATGTTCCAGCCGATGGCGACCCTCGGCGACGACCTCGACGCCCCCGGCTTGTTCGGCTCCCCGTCGATGCGCACCATCATCGACCGCGGCATCACGCACGTGAACATCCTGCAGGCGCCGTCCGCACGGGAGATCGCCGCCTGGCACAACGCGGTTCAGGACGAGGCGCGCCAGCACGGGCTCGGCATCCCGTTCTCGCTGTCGAGCGATCCGCGCCACTCGTTCTCGAACAACCCGGCCGCCGCCCTTATCGCCGGCCCCTTCTCGCAGTGGCCGGAGTTCCTGGGCTTCGGCGCCCTCGACGACCCCGCACTCACCCGCCGCTTCGCCGAGGTGGTGCGCCGCGAATACCTGGCCGTCGGCATCCGCACCGCCCTGCACCCCCAGATCGACCTCGCGACCGAGCCGCGCTGGGCACGAGCCTCCGGCACGTTCGGCCAGAGCGCCGAAGTGACCGGGCGCCTGGGTGTCGCCTACACACTCGGACTGCAGGGTGAGGAGCTCGGCGACCGGTCGGTCTCGGCGATGGCCAAGCACTTCCCCGGCGGCGGCCCACAGCTCGACGGCGAAGACCCGCACTTCTCCTACGGCCGTGAGCAGGTGTACCCGGGCGGGCAGTTCGACCTGCACCTGCAGCCGTTCCGCGAACTGCTGGCCGCGGGCGTGTCGCAGATCATGCCCTACTACGGCATGCCGATCGGCACCGAGTACGAAGAGGTCGGCTTCGGGTTCAACAAGCAGATCATCCAGGGTCTCCTGCGCGACGAGCTGGGCTTCGACGGCATCGTGTGCACCGACTGGGGCATCCTCTCCCGCACCTTCTGGGGCGTCGAGTCGCTCACCTACGAGGAGCGGATGATCAAATCCCTCGACGCCGGTGTCGATCAGTTCGGCGGGGAGTTCAACCCGAAGGCGCTGATCGGTCTCGTGCGGTCGGGAGCGGTTCCCGAGTCACGCCTCGACACCTCGGTGCGCCGACTGCTGCGCGAGAAGTTCCGCCTCGGCCTGTTCGACGACGCGCGCTTCGTGGATGCCGATGCGGCGGACGCGATCGTCGGGATGGAAGATGCCCGCGCGGCCGGGCTCGAGGCCCAGTCCCGCTCGCTCACACTGCTCACGAACGGCGGCGGTGCTGCCCGGCTGCCGTTGAGCGGACGCCCGAGCGTATACGTCGAAGGCCTGGCGCCCGCCGAGCTCGCCGGTTGGGCCGACGTGGTCACCGATCCCGACCGCGCCGACGTCGCGATCGTGCGCACGAACGCCCCGTGGGAGCCGCGCGGCAACGGTGCCGACATCGAGTCGTTCTTCCGCGCCGGCTCGCTCGAGTTCCACGACGACGAGCTGGCTCACCTGCGCGAGCTGGCCTCCCGCGTGCCTCTCATCCTCGACGTCTACCTCGACCGTCCGGCGATCCTCGCCCCTCTCCTCGATGTCGCCTCGACGATCATCGCGAACTACGGCGCCTCCGACACGGCACTCGTGAACGTGCTGTTCGGTGCAGCCGAGCCGCAGGGAGCGCTGCCGTTCGAAGTGCCGTCGTCGATGGAGGCCGTCGCGGCGAGCCGTCCCGACGTGCCGTCCGACACGGTAGACCCCTCCTTCGCCTTCGGGCACGGGCTCCGCTATGACGGCTGGAGCCCCGCCGTTCGCCCCGACCCGGCCTCCACGACGGTCGAGGTGACGGATGTCGCAGCGCCAGGTGGACGCTTCGACCTTGGCAGCGCGACGGTCGCCCAGGTGCTCGCCGATGCGGAGGCGCTCGCGATCATCACCGAGATCATGCCGGAGCTGCCCGGCAACCCCATGCTCGCCGCGGCACAGAACATGCCGCTCGACACCGTCCTCGGCTTCGCCGGCGCCACCCTGCCGGCCGAGACCATCGACGCGCTGCGCTCCCGCCTGGTGGCGCTTCCCGCCTGACCCCCCTCTGCCCCACCCCCCTTCTGCTCGACCCACTTCTGCTCGACCCCTTCTGCTCGACCGAGAGGACCACGACGACGATGTCTGGAACACCCGCAACCCCCGAGAGCACCGTCCCGATCACGGAGACGACGTTCATCCGCACCGCCGCCGGCAACGACGATCCGCCCCCGCCCATCAAGGGGATCCGGCGCCTGCTCGGCTGGATCATCCCCGCCAACCTCGGCATCTTCCTGATCTGGGGAGCCGTCCCCGGCATCCTCCTCCCACAGCAGGTCACGGTCGCGCTCGGCGAGGAGAACAAGGTCGCCAACCTCGCCATCATCGCGACGATCGGCGCCTTCGCGGCGATGATCGCGCAGCCGATCGCCGGGCAGATCTCCGACCGGACGCGCTCGCGCTTCGGCCGGCGAGCACCGTGGATGATCGTCGGCGTCCTCGCGGGCGGCCTCGCCCTCGTCGGCCTCGCCTTCGCCGACTCGCTGATCGGCATCGCGATCGCGTGGACCCTCGTGCAGATCGCCTACAACTTCGCGCAGGGTCCGCTGTCCGCCGTGATGCCCGACCGGGTGCCCCTCAAGCGCCGCGGAACCTTCGCCGCGCTCTCCGGGATCGGCCTCATGGTCGGCTCACTCGGCGGTCAGATCGTCGGCTCGATGTTCTTCAACAGCATCGCCGCGGGGTATGTGGTCTTCGCGATCTTCGCTCTGATCGTCATCACGCTGTTCCTCGTGTTCAACCCGGACTACTCGAGCGAGCGCATCACGCCCGAGCCGTTCGACCTCGGGGTTTTCCTGCGCACGTTCTGGGTCAGCCCGATCAAGCACCCCGACTTCTTCTGGGCTTTCCTCGGTCGTCTGCTGCTGTTCACGGGCTACTTCTCCGTGACCGGCTACCAGCTGTACATCATGACCGACTACCTGCACATCGAGAAGCCGGAGACGGTCATCCCGCTGGTCGGTGTGATCAGCCTCGCCGGCATCCTCATCTCCACGATCATCTCGGGGCCCCTCTCCGACCGGCTCAGACGCCGCAAGCCCTTCGTCTTCGCCTCTTCGGTCGTCACCGGCCTCGCGCTGCTGCTGCCGTGGATCTCGCCGACGATCGAGTCGTGGATGATCATGTCGTTCATCGCCGGGCTCGGGTTCGGCATGTTCCAGGCCGTCGACACGGCTCTGATGAGCGAGGTGCTCCCGTCTGCCCAGTCGTTCGCGAAAGACCTCGGCGTCGTGAACATCGCGGCCACCCTGCCCCAGACGCTTGCTCCGGGCGTGGCGGGCGCGATCGTTCTCGCCTTCGGGTTCGCCGGCCTCTTCCCCGTCGGCATCGTCTTGTCGGTGCTCGGCGCCTTCGCCGTGTGGCCGATCAAGTCGACGCGCTGACACCACCCACGACGCGACGTGCGGCAGCTGCGGCTCCGCGCGTCGCGTCGTACTGTGTGCGGGACTCCTCGATGGCCGGATGATTCGCGAGCGCCCAGTCGCCGATGGTCTTCGCGATCGGGATGAGTGTCTCGCCGCGCTCGGTCAGCTCGTACTCCACGCGCGGTGGAACCTCGGCATAGGCGGTGCGGCTGATCAGCCCGTCACGCTCCAGCTGACGGAGGGTGAGCGTCAGCATCCGCTGCGAGATACCGGGGATGTGCCGGAGCAGCTCGCTGAAGCGCAGCCGATCCTCTCGGAGGGTCGCGATGACCAGCAACGACCACTTGTCGCCGACGCGGTCGAGCACCTCGCGGATGGCCCGCCCGGCGTCTTCATCGATCGAGCAGGAGCTCTCATATCCGGGGAAGCCGGCGAGCGCGGTCTCCTCGATGTGCGCCAGTGACATCGGTGTGCCTTTTGCAGTCGTCATCCGCATCCCCCATTCTTAGTTACTGATCGTAACAAAGACACAGAATGGAACCTTGAATGCTCATCGCACTCTGGATCGTCAACGGCCTGCTCGCCCTCGCCATGCTCGGCGGCGGCTTCATGAAGCTGGTCACGCCGAAGGCGACGCTCGCCGAACGCGGCATGGCGTGGACGGAGGACTTCTCGGCAGGGACGATCAAGGCCATCGCCGCTCTCGAGGTCGTCGGCGCGTTCGGGCTCATCCTGCCTCTGGCCACCGGCATCGCCCCGATCCTCGCCGCCATCGCCGGCACCGGGATCGCGGTCATCATGATCGGTGCGGTCGTCGTGCACGTGCGCCGCAAGGAATCCGCCACGCCGGCGCTCGTGCTCGCCGTCCTGGGCGTCGCGAGCGCAGTGCTCGGCTTCCTCGTCGTGCTCTGAGCCTCCCGCCTGCGAAGGGGGCCAAGATGGGATGGTGGCCGTCCCTCTCTCAGACCTGACCAGCATGCCCGAGCCTCAGCAGGTGTACGTCGCAGACGGCACCCGTCTGGCGACATACACCTGGGGCGAGCTCGACGCCCCGGTCGTGGTGATCGTGCACGGCTTCGCCTCGAATGCCCGCGACAACTGGGTCCTCACCGGGTGGGTGCGCGAACTCACCCGCGCCGGCTACCGGGTGCTGGCGCTCGACCAGCGTGGCCACGGGCTCAGCGAGAAGCCGCATGACCCCGACGGCTACCGCATCCGCACGCTCGTGACCGATGTCGAGTCGGTCATGGACACCTACCTCGTCGACGACGCGTTCTACGTCGGATACTCGCTCGGCGCCCGCGTGGGCTGGGAGGTCGTGCGCGATCTGCCCCATCGCATCGGCCGCGCCGTGCTCGGTGGCGTGCCTGACGGCATCCCGCTCGCCAGACTCGACCTCGACCAGGTGCGGGCGTACATCGCCGACGGCACTCCGGTCGCGGATCGCACGACGCAGAACTACATCGCGCTGACCGAGCGCGTACCGGGCAACGATCTGCAGGCGCTCGTCGCGCTCGCCGAGGGCATGCGGTCGTCGGGCACGATCGACCCGGATCCCGCTGATGCGCCGACCCGCCCGATCCTCTTCGCCACCGGGTCGAAGGACGCGATCATCGAGGGATCGCGGGCGCTGGCGTCAGCCGCCCCCGATGGCCGGTTCTTCGAGATCCCGAACCGGAACCACTTCAACGCCCCGGGCTCTCGCGACTTCAAGGAAGCAGCACTGGCGTTCCTGTCCGAGGCGTAACCCGAGCGAGAGGCATGGCCCGGTCGAGAAGCATGGCCCGGTCGAGAAGCGACCGGGCCATGCTCAGGGAACCGCGTCAGACGACGGCGGCTTCGTCGCGCTTGGGCAGCACCCATCCCGCACGCGGGAAGTGGCAGGTGTAGCCGTTGGGGTACTTGATCAGGTAGTCCTGGTGCTCTTCCTCGGCCTGCCAGAACGGCCCCTCCGGCTCGATCGTCGTGACGGCCTTCGCGGGCCAGAGGCCGGAGGCGTCGACGTCGGCGATCGTGTCGCGGGCAACCGTCTCCTGCTCGGGCGTGAGCGGGAAGATCGCCGAGCGATAGCTCGAACCGACGTCGTTGCCCTGACGGTCAAGAGTCGACGGGTCGTGGATCTGGAAGAAGAACGCGAGGATGTCGCGGTAGGTCGTCTCGGTCGGGTCGAACACGATCTCCACTGCCTCGGCATGGCCGGGGTGGTTGCGGTAGGTCGCGTGGTCGTTCGACCCGCCGGTGTAGCCGACGCGGGTGTCGAGCACGCCGGGCTGGCGACGGATCAGGTCTTCCATGCCCCAGAAACAGCCGCCGGCGAGCACAGCGGTCTCGGTCCCAGGGGTGCGGGTGATGGTTCCGGTGTCGGTCATGACTGCTCCTCAGCGGTGTCGGAAGTTGCGGGGGTGTCGGTGGTGGGGTGTGCGAAGAGGGCGCTGTAGCGACCGTACCCCTCTTCTTCCAGACTGCCAGCCGGGATGAAGCGGAGGGCCGCGGAGTTCATGCAGTAGCGCAGACCTCCCTCGGCGCGTGGTCCGTCGTCGAACACGTGACCGAGATGGCTGTCGGCGCCGGCCGAGCGCGCCTCCGTGCGCGCCATCCACAGCTTGCGGTCGGTGCGCGTGGTCACAGCATCCGGGTCGATGGGCTTGGTGAAGCTCGGCCACCCGGTGCCGCTCTCGAACTTGTCGGTCGAGGAGAACAGGGGCTCGCCCGAGACGACGTCGACGTAGATGCCGTCGTCGTGGTTGTTCCAGTACGCGTTGCGGAACGGCGGCTCGGTCGCGTCCTGCTGGGTCACCTCGTACTGCAGGTGGGTGAGGCCGCTGACAGCCTCGGGGGTCTTGCCGTAGTCGTTCGACATGATCTGACTCCTTGTCCGACGTCGCTGGCTGCGGCGTCATAGAAGGAGAACCGTGGGTGCCGCCGATTTGGTCCCGCAGGGCTGGGAGCGGGCTGTGAGTTTCGGCGGACTCGATAGAGTTGCCTCCGCACTGCACACGTTTCGAGGGGAACCGCCCATGTCCGTAGGACTGCTCGCCGTCGTCGACGACATCCTGAGCGCCGCGATGAAGGCCTCGGCGAAAGCGGCCGGCGTCGTGATCGACGATGCCGCGGTCACCCCGCAGTACGTGCAGGGCCTCACGCCGGCCAGGGAGCTGCCGGTCGTCGGCAAGATCGCCCTCGGGTCGCTGGCGAACAAGTTCCTGATCATCATCCCGGCAGCGCTGCTGCTGACCGCATTCGCGCCGTGGGTGCTGCCGTATCTGCTCATCCTCGGCGGCGCGTACCTGTGCTTCGAGGGTGCGGAGAAGGTGCTGGAGTGGTTCGGCGTGCAGCACGGCCATGCCGACGAAGGTGCGCGCGATGAGAAGAAGCTCGTGCTGGGCGCGGTGCGCACCGACCTCATCCTCTCGACCGAGATCATGCTCATCTCGCTGGCGAGCCTCGAGAAGGGGCTCGACATCTGGGCGACGCTGGCGATCCTCGCGGTGATCGCGCTCCTGATGACGGGTGTCGTCTACGGCGCCGTCGCGCTGCTCGTGAAGATCGACGACATCGGCCTGAAGATGGCGAAGAACCCGGTGCAGCGCGTGCGTCACACCGGCACCAGGATCGTGCGGTCGATGCCCGCGGTGTTCCGCTTCATCAGCATCCTCGGTACGGTCGCGATGCTCTGGGTCGGCGGCCACCTCGTGCTGGTGAACCTCGGCGAGGTGGGGCTGCACTTCACCACCGACATGCTGCACGCGATCGAGGGTGCTCTGGAACCGCTCGGCGGCTTCGTGGTCTGGGTGGTCGAGACGATCGTGTCGGCGATCGCCGGGCTCGCACTCGGGCTTGTCGTCGTCGGGATCGTGCTGGGCATCGCCCGCCTGTTCGGCAAGACGCCCAGCTTCCACGAGGGCGAGGAATCCCCCGCCGACGTGCACGTCTGAGCCGGTCCTACGCACACCCACCCACCCACACGCGCGAACGCGCGCTCACGCCGCGATGTCGTAGCGGGCCCTGCCCCCGAGTCGTGGTCGACGTTGCGGATCGACGGTCGGCGGAGGGATGAGCCACACGCGTGCGGCGAAGCCGCACCCCTCGATTCTGATCTCCCAGCCGTTGTCGTGGATGCGGTGATGACAGCTCTCGCAGAGCAGCACGCCGTTGTCGAGGTCGGTCGACCCGGCATCCCGCTGCCACCAGCGGAGGTGATGCGCCCGGGTCATCTGCGGAGGCAGCCCGCACATGACGCAGCCACCGTCACGCTCCACGAGCGCGAGTCGCTGAGCCTCCAGTTTAGAACATATCTTCGATATATTGGAGGGGCGTGGATACCTCAGTCATCGTCGTTGCCGTAGTCTCATCGCCATGTCTGCCTCCCCCAAGCTCCGGAGCGCGAAGCGCGATGCCGATCGCTGGTTCCGCGAGCAGGGCCTCCCGACCTTCGTGCCGTTGCGACGCTGGTTCACCGATCTCCCCCGCCGCGTCGCACCGCTGATCGCCTGGGTGGCGGTGTCTGCATACCTCTTCCAGGACGGGCTCGAAGTCGTCTTCGAACTCGCTCTCGACGACGACTCTGCCGCGTGGGAGATCCTGCTGGTCCCCTTCGCCGTCGTCATCTTCGTGCTCGCGGTCGGCCTCGCCTGGGCCGCCTACTTCCTCGTGCGCACCCTGCTGCGGCGCCTGCCCGTGGGCATCGGCACCACGATCGCGCTCATCCTGATCGCCTGCTGCATCGCGTTCACGATCGTGTACGGCTACAGCACTCAGCCGGATGCGACCGTCGGCCCCGTCTTCAGCACGATCCTCGTGCTCGTCCTCTGCATCCTGGCGACCGGGATGGGCGGCGGTGCGATGATCTCCTGGGCTTCGCGCCTCGCGGTGCGCAACGCCTCCGCGATCGGCCACATGGCGTCGATCGCCCTGCCGGTGATCCTGATGCTCGTCGTGTTCTCCTTCTTCTCGGCCGAGGTCTGGCAGATGGCATCCGCGCTGTCCTGGGGATCGATCGCCCTGCTCGGTCTCGTCGTGGCAGCGCTCGCCGGCATCGTCGTGCTGCGGGTCAGCGCCTCCGAGATCGATGACCACGCGCACGCGCCGACCGCGGAGCAGCGAGCCGCGCTGCTCATCGACACGCCCGCCGAAGGACGCACCCCAGCACCTGGCCCTCCAGGACGACTGCGCGCGCCGCAGCGCATCAACATCCTGCTCGCCATGACCATCGCGCAGCTGGTGCAGGCGCTGTTCTTCGCCGGGCTCCTCGCGGCGCTGCTGATCGTGATCGGCGGGATCACCGTCCCGACGGGTGTCGTCGGCATCTGGCTCGGCCCCGGCAGCGCCACGCAGCCGCTCGCTGTCCAGCCTCTGGAGTTCTTCGGACTGAAGCTGCCGCTCACCGTCAACCTGCTCAAGGCGGCGACACTGCTCTCGGTGATCGCAGCCCTCCCGTTCGTGTTCTCGGCCGTCAGCGAAGCCCGCTACCGGGAGCGGTTCTTCGACCCGATCATGGCCGACATGCGACGCGCGATCCTCGTGCGCGAAGTCGTGAGCGCGACGCCCGCACACCGCCCCTCGTAACTGTTCGGTTGCAGCACTCCAAGGGGCCCGGCATCCTGCTAGCGTCGGCGATGCGCACCCGAGCGCCGACGAAGGATGCGCACCCGAAGCGCAGAAGAAGAGAGACCGTCCGCCGATGACAGCCGTGCGAATCAGGGATGCCGAGACAGCCGATCTCGACACGATCACCGCGATCCACAACCATGCCGTGGTGCACACCACCGCGATCTGGAACGAAGAGGCCGTCGATCTCGCCGATCGTGCCGCCTGGCTCGCCGATCGCACCGCCCGCGGCTATCCGGTCATCGTCGCGGTCGACGACTCGGGCGTGCTGGGCTACGCGTCATACGCCCAGTGGCGGCCGCACAGCGGGTACCGGCTCACGGTCGAGCATTCCGTCTACGTCCTCGGCGGCCAGCACGGTCGAGGCATCGGCACCAGTCTGATGGCCGCGCTCGTCGAACGCGCCGGCGCCGCGGGGATGCATGTGATGATCGCCGGGATCGAGAGTGAGAACGCCGCCTCCATCGCTCTGCACGAGCGCCTGGGGTTCGTCGAGGTCGGTCGCATGCCGCAGGTCGGAGCCAAGTTCGGGCGCTGGCTCGATCTGAGCATGCTCCAGCTCGTGCTCGACGACCGCACCACACCCGACGCGGGGACCTGACGATGGACCTGCTGCAGTGGTTCGTCGACGCCTTCAACTCGCAGTGGATTCTGCCGGGCGGGCAGACCCTCCTCGTGCGTGAGGTCGTGGGCAACGCGTTCGGCCTCGCCAGCGCGCTCGGCGGCATGCGCCGGAAGATCTGGGCGTGGCCGGTCGGCATCATCGGCAACCTGCTGCTGCTCACGGTCTTCCTGGGCTCCGCCCTCAGCCCCGACCCGTCACTGCCGCACCTGCTCGGGCAAGCCGGTCGGCAGATCATGTTCATCGCCGTGGCGATCTACGGCTGGATCCGCTGGCGCAATCTCGACGGCGGACGGGTGGTCCCCCGCTGGGCGCCGACGAGCGCCCGAATCGGCATGGTGCTGGTGATGATCGTCGGCACGGTCGCCCTGACTCCGCTGTTCCGTCTGCTGGGATCGTGGGAGCCGGTGTGGGCCGACGCCTGGACGTTCGTCGGATCCCTGCTCGCCACCTACGGCATGGCCAAGGGCTGGACCGAGTTCTGGCTGATCTGGATCGCCGTCGACGTGGTCGGGGTGCCGCTGCTGTTCAGCTCGGGCTACTACGCCACCGGCTTCATGTACGTCTTCTACGGCGCCTTCACCGCGATCGGCTTCGTGATCTGGTGGCGGGCACAGCGCACCGCCGCACATCCGATCGAGATCTTGCCGCCCGACCCGAGCCCCCGACGGCCGGAGGAGGAAGAGCTCGCCTGAGCTTCCCTCCCCCGGCATCCCCCTCCGCCTCTATGTCGCCCCTCCTCGACACGAGGCCGTTCTCAGCCCCGGCGCTTCCCCGTGATGGCCGCCTTCGAGGTCAGCGCCATGGCGTCGGCCGCCCGTGCGGTGAGTCGTTCGAGCGGACCCTTGCCGACCGTGCGCGTCCAGATGAGCGCGCCGGCCATCATGAGCAGCGACAGCGCGATCCACGGCAGCACCGGGTTCGGGAGCCAGGTCGCCGCACCCGCCAGGATGAGGATCGCCTGGACGACGTAGCCGGTGAGCGGAACCGCACCGTAGGCGGCCAGCGGGAGAACGACCCACCGCGCATAGCGGGTCACCAGCAGGCACAGCCCGAGGACGGCCACCGCGAATCCGCCGGATGCCAGGACCTCCAGCACGCCGCCGGAATGGGCCGAGGCACTGATGACCGCTTCGAGCATCTTCGCGGGCGGGTCCTGCGAGGCCACACGATCGAAGTACGACTGCCCCTCTTCGACGACGCCGCCGTCGCCCGTGAACAGTGAGGCCTTCTCCGGCGGGAAGCAGGCGACGATCCCGTCGCTCTGCTGGCACGTCAGCCCGGAGACGTCGACCTCGTCACCCGGGATCATGCTCATCGAGCTCGGACTTGAACCCGAACTCGAGCCGGAAGCGGAGCTCGACGTCGCGAAGTGCTGCGGCGGCGCGAGCAGCGCGCCCAGTGCGTAACCGCCGATCGCGATCAGCCCTCCGCAGACGAGCATGACGACCGCCGTCTTCACCCGGGTCAGGTCGAGGCGTCCGATCACGAGACCCGCGCAGAGCAGCGCAGCCCAAACCGTGATCGGGTAGGTGCCGAACAGCACGAGCGACAGGCCAGGGCCGCCCAGATCCGGCGAGAGTGTGCCGATCAGGGCGAGCAGGGGAGGACCGAGGATGCCGAGCGCCGCCCCCGCGATCACCAGCACCCTGGTGCGCAGGTGCACCGTGAACGCCGCGAGGATGTAAAGCACGCCGTAGAGCGTGAGGATCACGGCGATCCCCGAGCCCAGCAGTTCGACCACGAGCCCGATCACGAAGATCGCCGCCCCGCGGCCGACCAGGCGCAACCGGATCTTGCGGAGTTCGTCCGGCGTCGCGTTGCGGGCGCCGCCCGTCATCAGCGCGAGCGAGACCCCGGCCAGCAGGGCGAACAGGATGGAGGAGCGCCCGTTGACGATGTCCAGCCACGTCGACGGGTCGGACAGGGTGAGCTCGGGACCGCTCGCGACCATCAGGTGCGCACCGAACATGCCGACCAGTGCGAGTCCGCGGGCTACGTCCACGCCGACGATGCGGCGCCTGCCCGTGCGGGCGCCTTCGTCGCGGCGCGGGCGGTCGCCGGAACCTGCCGCGGAGGGGTCGGCCGGCGGCGCGGCGGAAGACGGGATGATGTGGGGCGTACTCACGTGAGGACCTCTCGAGGAATCGGCGGAGACCTCAAGCTCAGCACGCGCCTCCGAGGGCGCGCATCCACCCTCAGTACCGCTTCGATCCGTCGAGCGGATGAGTGTCGGCGGCGCGCGGTCTCCGGCGCGAGTCAGTGCTGCACGCGCGCCAGGAAATCCGCGGTCGCGGCCTGCTGCGGGGCATCGAACACCTGTGACGGCGGCCCCTGCTCGACCACGACACCATGCTCGAGGAACACGATGCGGTCGGCGACCTCGCGCGCGAACGACATCTCGTGCGTGGCCATCACGATCGTCGCGCCCTGGTGCTTCAGCTCCCGCACGAGGTCGAGAACCTCGCCGACCAGCTGCGGGTCGAGCGCGCTGGTGATCTCGTCGAGCAGCAGCACCTCGGGCTGCGTGAGCACCGCACGCACGATCGCCACGCGCTGCTGCTGTCCCCCCGAGAGCCGGTCGGGGTACTCGGAGGCCTTGGCGCCGAGCCCGAGCGTCTCGAGGAGCTCTCGCGCCTTGGCGCGGGCCTCCGTCTTTCGCATGCCGTGCACGCGAACCGCCGCGAGCGTGACGTTGTCGAGCACGGTGAGATGCGGGAACAGGTTGAAATGCTGGAACACGACCCCGATCCGGGCGCGCACGGCATCGGCGTCCACCCGCGGGTCGGTGATGTCCTCGCCGGACAAGAAGATCTGGCCGTCGTCGATCCCCTCGATGAGGTTCATCGTCTTGAGGAGCGTCGACTTGCCGGAGCCGGATGCACCGATGAGCACGACCACCTCGTGCGTGCCGACCGAGAGGTCGATGCCGCGCAGCACGTCGTGGTCGCCGAAGCGCTTGCGCACTCCCCTGGCCTCGATCACGGGGACGCTCATACGACTCCTCCGGCCTGCTCGCGTTTGTTCAGACGCGCGGTGACGACGTCGGTCAGCCGGATCATCGGCCAGCTGAGGATGATGAACATCAGCCCTGCGACGACGTAGGGCGTGAAGTTGTAGGTCTCGGCGACCATCAGCTGAGCGGCGCGGACCGCATCGATCGCACCGAGGACGGAGATCAGCCCGACGTCTTTCTGCATCGACACGAAGTCGTTCATGAGGGCGGGGACGACCTTGCGCACGCCCTGCGGGATCACGACGATCCGGAGGGCCTGACCGTGGGTGAGTCCGAGCGAGCGCGCCGCGATGCGCTGCGACGGATGCACCGCCTCCATGCCGGCGCGGAGCACCTCGGCCACGTACGCGGAGTAGGTGAGGACCAGCGCGATCGTGCCCCAGAACATCGGAGGCATGCGCGGGAAGATCATCAGCGCCGGGATGCCGAAGCCGACGAGGTAGAGCACGATCAGCAGCGGGATGCCGCGGAAGAAGTCGGTGTACGCCGCAGCGAGCGCGCGCAGCGGGAAGAACACCGGTCCGCGCAGCGAGCGCATGGTGGCCAGGAGCGTGCCGAGGATCGCGACGCAGACCACGGCGATGGCGAGCACCAGGAGGTTGACGAGCAGCCCCTGGAAGATCGGCCCGATGCTCTCGAGCGCGACCTGCGGGTCGAAGAACGTCTGGCTGACGATCGCCCAGCCGGGGGTGTTGACCACGACGACGATCAGCACGACCGCGAGGGCGACGCTGCTGCCGAGCGCGATCAGGACCGATCGCGTGGTGGCCCGACGCCGCAGAACGCGGCGCGACAGCTCGAGCTCGCTCGGCTGCCACTCCGCGTCGACGGACTGTGAGGTCATTTCAGGACGGGGACGTCGACCGCGTCGCTGAGCCACTTCTGCTGCAGTTCGTCGAGCGTGCCGTTGTCGCGAAGGGTGTCGACAGCCTTGGTGACGTCGGCCGTGAGGGCAGAGCCCTTGGGCAGCACGATGCCGAAGTCGTCTCCGCCGTTCGCGTCGGCGAACTGTCCGGTGACCACGCCGTCGTCGAGCTGCGAACCGACGACGTAGAACGCACCGGGGAGGTCGGTGATCATGGCGTCGATCTGGCCACCCTTGAGCGCGAGCACGACGTCGTCGACCGAGTTGAAGACGTTGAGGTTGGCCTCGCCGAGCTGGGCCTTGGCGACCGTGTAGCTGGTGGTGCCGCTGGCGACGCCGACCTTGGTGGCCTTGAGCTCATCGATGGTGGTCGCCGATGCCGCGGGCGAATCGCCGACCGCGACGACGGCCTGCGTGGTCGTGTAGTACGGCGACGAGAAGTCGACGGCCTTCTTGCGGTCATCCGTGATGGAGAACTGCTGCAGGTTGATGTCCCAGTCCTTCGGGCCCGGTGCGATGGCGCCGTCGAAGGTGGTGCGCACCCAGACGATGTCGTCGGCCTTGTAGCCGAGCTGCTCGGCGACGGCGTTCGCGACCGCGCCCTCGAAGCCCTCGCCGTTGGAGGGGTCGTCGTCGACGAACCACGGCTCGTAGTTGGGCTCACCCGTGGCGATCGTGAGCTTGCCCTCGGTCACGGTCGGAAGGCCCGAGCCGTCTCCGCTGCCGGAGTCGGCGGACGGCGAGCTGCACGCGGAGAGGGTGATGGCGATGGCTGCGGCAGCGGCTGCGACGGCGGCTGCGCGGCGGAGAGAGGGAGCGAAGGGCACGGTGACTCCAGAGCGAGGAAGGGTATGGAGAAGACGGCGAGGCAGGACGGGTCTGCTTCTGCAGAGACGGGTCTGCCTCTACAGAGTAGGCGATTCGGCGAGTCGCCAATCGGCGAAGTCGAAACCTGGGGACACGAAGCACGACACCAGCACCTCGTCGGCGTCGAGCGGCCGCGCCGCCTGCCAGACGCCGGCGGGCACGAGCACCTGCGCGGCCTCACCGGCGCCGAGCACCACGGTGGTCGCTTCACCCGGTTCCGCACCGTCTCCGCCGAGGCTGAGCTCGAGCCGCCCCGGTCCGTGCCACAGCCACAGCTCGTCGCTGGTCACGACGTGCCATTCGCTCTTCTCCGACGGCAGCAGGAGGTAGTGGATGCAGGTGGCCGCCGGCCTCGGACCGTTCGGCGTCTCGACGGGCAGGGGGCTCGTCCAGGTGCGGCGGAACCAGCCGCCCTCGGGATGCGGGGCGAGGTCGAGCCGCTCGGCGGTCGTCGGGCGCTGTGTCATGCGACACCTCCGGGTTCGGGTACGGGGGTCATTCCGGTCGCACTTCCTGTCGGCTTCCGGTGCCGTGGACGGCAGGAAGTGCGACCGGAACGTTCACGGGGCGACCGCGGCACGGTCGAAGGAGTCGATCGCGAAGCGGACCTCGCCGGACACGACCGTGGCGGCAGTGCGACCAGCGCCGTGCTCGACGAGTTCGGGGACGGCATCGGGGCCTGCGGAGACGTCGAAGAACGTGAGGTCGGCAAGGGCCCCGACCGCGAGGTAGCCGGTGCGCTCAGGGCCGACGTCGATCCCCATGGCGTGCGCGCCACCGAGCGTCGCGGCACCGAGCAGGCGTGCATGCAGGTCGCGGTCGGTGTAGCCCTGCGAGCGCGCGATGCGGGCGAGCTCCGCCACGTCGGCCAGCACGTCGAGCGAGGGGCTGGATGACAGCGAGTCGGTGCCGACGGCGATCGGGCTGCCCTCGCGCAGGTACGCGGCGATGGGCGGCTCCTCGAGTCCGATGACGGCGTTCGATCTGGGGCAGAGCGCCACCGTGGTGCGGCGCTCCCGCAGGATCGCGCGATCCCTGGCGCTCATGTACACGCCATGTGCGATGTGGCAGTCGGGGCCGAGCACGCCGAGCTGGTCGACGAACTCGGTGGCGCTGGTGCCGAACCCGGCCTTGCGCAGTTCCTGGAAGCTGGCGAGACCCGCGGTGTGCCAGGCCTGCGGATGCTCGTGCGCGAACTCGCTCTCGAAAGCGGCCTCGCCGAGGTGGATGTGGATGCGCCCGCCCCGCTCGCGCACGATGTCGGGGATCTCCAGGAGCGGCTCGATGTCGAGCGAGTAGGGGGCGTGCGGCGACAGGCCGGTTCCCGGCGGGGTCGGCAGCGCATCGAGTGCCTGCTCGACCTGCGCGCGTCCGGTGCGAGCCCAGTCGGCGTTGGTCCAGCTCATCACCTCCCAGTAGGTGATTCCGTGCAGTCGGGCGTCGTGCAGGGCGGTCACGGCCGCGCGGTCGGTCACTACGTCGGCGACAGCCGTCGTGCCGGAGCGCAGCGCCTGTGCGGCACCGTCGGCCGCATCCGCCGCCCAGTCGCGTCCGCCCTCGTAGACCGGGTCGAAAGCGCGCACCCAGTCGTCGAAGCCGTCGTACTGTCCGCGGCCGACCGAGGCCATACCGGTGTACTGCAGGTGGGTGTGCGCGTTCACGAGTCCGGGGGTGAGCACGCCGTGCCAGTGCACCTCTTCCGCCTCGATCCCTCGTTCCGAGAGCGACCGCAGCACCCATTCGCGTTCGCCGACGTGCATGATGCGTCCGTCGCGGACGGCCACCGCGCCATCGACGATCGGCGGCGCCGTGATCGGCACCACGAGGCCTGCGGAGTAGACGGTCACGGCGGTCATGCGGATGCTCCCCGGAATCGCGGCGAGCGCCACTCGCGTTGCGCCTCGACCTGGGCCTGGCTGCGCTCGTCGATGTGGTCGCCCCGCAGCGCGAGGGCTGCGGTGCCGATCGTCGTGTCGGCCTCGGCAGGAAGCGGATGCACTCCGGCGGACAGGTCGTGCGAGAGCAGGTACTCGACCGCGTAGAGCTGCACCGAGAACGACAGGTCCATGATCTCGATCGGGTTGCCCTCACCGGCGGAGAGGTTCACGCAGCCGCCGCGGGCGATCACGAGCGCGCCGTCACCCGCACGCTCGACGTACGGCGAGGCTTCCCCGCGCGGTCCCGAGTACGGTCGCAGCGTCGACACATCCAGGTCGATCTCGTGCGGAACACCACCCGCGACCGCGACGATCGCCGCTGCGCGCAGGACCTCGGCGTCGACCGTGTGCGGCGCACCGGTGGCCGAGACGACGAGCGCTCCGGGAGCGAGATCGTGCAGCCGCCCGATGCGGTAGCCGTCGTGCGCGGCCCGCAGCGCGCGGACGGGATCGGTCTCGGTGACCGCCACCTGCACGCCGAGTGCGCGCAGGTGCGCGGCGACGCCCTCACCGACCGGGCCGTAGCCGACCACGACCGCGGGGTGGTCACGGATGTCGATGCCCGCGGCATCCAGAGCATCGGCGATCGCGAACACGCACGACTGGCCGGTGCCGTAGCGGTTGTCGAACGAGGTCTTGGTCAGGGCGTCGTTCACCGCGATCACCGGAATCCCGAGCACGCTCTCGCGCTCCATCAGCCGCAGGGGCGTGAGCCCGCTCGTGGTTTCCTCCGCCGCACCGCGCAGCCCGGCGGCGAGACCCTCTTCATGGGCGAGGCGGATCAGGTGCGAGCCGTCGTCGAGCAGCAGGTCGAAGCCACGGCGAAGGAAAGACACAGCGGCGGCGCGCTCGGCGGCACCGGAGAGCGAGGGGTCGCCATCGACGGGGATGCCCCGGGACCGCAGTACCTCGGCGACCTCGACGTCGATCTCATCGGGGTGGGCGTAGACGGCGACCGTGGCGCCCGCGTCCCGCAGCAGCAGGGCGAGCTGGGCGGTCTTCGGCTCGAGCACCATCGCGATGCCGATCCGCACTCCGCGCACCGTTCCGGCCTCGCGCAGCCGTCGGGCGCGGTCTGTCGCGACGGGCATGTGCCGGCCTGCGGCGTCGACGCGGTCTTCCGCGGTCTCGCGCACCGGGAGCGCGTGTCCGTCGAGCAGGATCTCGGGCGTCTCCCCCGGCGCGAACACGACACCCGCATCGCCGAGATGAGCGCCGAGAGCGGGAAGCAGCTGACGCAGCGCATCGGCCACGGCATCCGTCCCGACCACCGAGAAGTCTCGACCCGACACGAGCAGGTTGGTCTCGCGGGCGAAGCGGCGCACCAGACGCTGGGCTGTCGCGGTCTCGTCGGTCACCAGTCAAGGGTAGAGCCAGCGGGGGCGGCCGCATGCCAGATCGCGGGGTACCGCACCCGGAATGTGTCCGCGCATTTCGGCGGCCCTGGATCCGTGCGCCCCGTTCGCCTTTCATGGGGGCATGACCCGTCAGATCCGCTTCAACGCCTTCGACATGAACTGCGTCGCCCACCAGTCGTCCGGCCTGTGGCGGCACCCCGACGATCGCTCGCGCCAGTACAACACCATCGGGTACTGGACGGATCTGGCGAAGCTGCTGGAGAGCGCGACCTTCGACGGCATCTTCATCGCCGACGTGCTCGGCACCTACGACGTCTACGGCGGCACGAACGAGGCCGCGATCCGCAACGGCGCGCAGGTGCCCGTGAACGACCCGATCCTGCTGGTTAGCGCGATGGCCGCCGTGACCGAGAACCTGGGCTTCGGCATCACGGCCGGTACCGCGTTCGAACACCCGTACCCGTTCGCCCGTCGCCTCAGCACACTCGACCACCTCACGCAGGGCCGTGTCGGCTGGAACGTCGTGACCGGTTACCTGCCCAGTGCCGCGCGCAACATGGGCCAGGAGGACCAGCTCGCGCACGACGACCGCTACGACCATGCGGACGAGTACGTCGAGGTGCTCTACAAGCTCTGGGAGGGTTCGTGGGAAGACGACGCCGTGGTCGAAGACCGCGAGCGCGGCATCTTCACCGACCCGGCCAAGGTGCACCCGATCGGGCATGAGGGCAAGCACTTCAGCGTGCCCGGCATCCACATCTCCGAGCCTTCGCCGCAGCGCACCCCGGTGATCTACCAGGCCGGCGCGAGCCCGCGCGGCGTGAAGTTCGCGGCCGAGAACGCTGAGGCGATCTTCGTCGCCGCCCCCTCGAAGGAGGTGCTCGCCGGCACCGTCAAGCGCATCCGCGACGCTCTCGAAGCGGCCGGTCGTGACCGCTACGACGCTCGCATCTACACGCTGCTCACCGTGATCACCGCGGCGACCAGCGAAGAGGCGACAGCGAAGCACGCCGAGTACCTCTCTTATGCGAGTCCCGAGGGCGCGCTCACGTTCATGTCGGGATGGATGGGCGTCGACCTGTCGCAGTATGCCGAGGACGAGCCGGTCGGGAACGTCGAATCGAACGCGATCCAATCGGTGCTGCAGCACCTCAAAGAGGAGGCAGACCTCGGCCGCGAGTGGACCGTCGGTGACTTCGGCCGCCACAATGCGATCGGCGGCCTCGGCCCCACGATCGTCGGATCGGGCGTCGAGATCGCCGACGAGCTGCAGTCCTGGGTGGAGGAGACCGACATCGACGGCTTCAACCTCGCCTATGCGGTCACCCCCGGCACCTGGCAGGACATCATCGAGCACGTGATCCCGGTGCTCCGCGAGCGCGGCGTCTACCCCGAGGAGTACGCGCCCGGAACGCTGCGCAACAAGCTCCACGGCCGTGGCGACCGCGTGCAGGACACGCACCGCGCCGCGAAGTACCGGGTCGGGGCGTTCGCCAAGGCGTGAGTCGAGTAGTCAGGCGTCAGTCGTCGCTGCGGCTGAAGAGGCCCCGGATCACCAGATAGACGACCACGGCGACGACCGCGACGATCATGAGCTTGAAGAAGAAGGCGAGCACCGAGAACAGCGCGGTCACGATCCACCACGCGATCACGACGGCGAGGATGACGCCGAGGATGGTCCAGATGTTCTTGGTCATGCCTCCAGCCTACGGAGTCGAGGCTGTGGGCACCTCGTCGAGCGTCCGGTAGACCGGGAGCCCGAGCTGCTGGGCGATCTCGACGTCCTTGTCGGCACCGGAGGACTCCCCCGGCAGACGCAAGACGGCGTCGCAGTGCTGCAGCAGCCGGCGAGCCGTCTCGTACATGACGTCACCCTCCGCCGCGGCCTCCGGATCGACGGTTCGCAGAACCGGAAGCGCGACCCATTCTCCGATCATCGGCACATGACCGAGGCGGAAGATCGGACCGGATGCCTCTTCGAGACGGGCCAAGTTCTGGGCGATGAGGGCCGGGTCGCCGCCGGTGCCGGAGCGGTAGGGGCCGGCGATCAGGATCAGGAGTGGTTTTGTCATGGGGATGACTGTAGTCTGAATCATGCACAATCGTGCAACTTCGTGAGGAAACACATGCTCGCCGCTCAGCGCAAAGACCACCTGCTCGACCTTCTCGACCGTGACGGACGGGTCGTGGCCAAAGCCGTCGCCGACGAGCTCGGGGTGTCGGAAGATGCGATCCGGCGCGACCTCAGAGAGCTCGCCGAAGAGGGGAAGCTCCTGCGTGTGTACGGCGGCGCCCTCCCGGTCCCCGCGGCCGACCGCCCGGTGCAGGAGCGGCACGACCTGGCGACCGAGAGCAAGGAGCGGATCGCACGACAGGCCGTCGCGAGCATCCGCCCCGGGTCGACGATCGTGCTCGACGCCGGTACCACCACCGTCGCTATGGCTCGCCTCCTGCCCTCAGGCGCCGACATCACGGTGATCACCCCGAGTCCCGCCGTCGCCCTCGCCGTGGCCGAGCACTCCGATGCCCGCGTGATCATGATCGGCGGCGAGCTCACCCGACACTCTCTGGTGGCCGGGGGCGGACTCGCGATGGAGGCGATCCAGCACCTCGCGGCCGATATGTTCTTCGTCGGCGTGACGGGCGTCGACCCCGTGCACGGCCTCACCACCGGCGAGCTCGACGATGCGGTCACGAAACGGGCGATCGCCTCGCGATGCGCCGAGACCATCGTGCTCGCCAGCGAAGAGAAGATCGGGGCCGCCTCGCGCTACCCCGTGCTGCCGTTCGACGCCGTCACCGCGATCATCACCGACCCGCTCGACGAGAATCCGCTGATCGGCGAGGTCACGGGGCAGGTCAGCGGTCGGGCGTGACGGAAAGCCCCTCCTCCGCGAAGCGATCGGCGAGCAGGTCGTGCACGTGCCCCGCCGCCCCGAGCAGAGCGACGCTGCGACGGGTGAGGTCGCCCAGGCGCGCAGTGAGGATGCGCTGCACCTCTCCCGTCCGACCATGCGTGCGCACTTCGTCGAGGATCCGCGAGATGGCGGGGATGCCGTAACCGCCGGAGCGAAGGGCTGCCACGACTCGCGCCTCGGTGATCGCGACGGAGCCGTAGGAGCGGGTCGATGCGGTGCCACGAAGCGGATGCACGAGCCCCTCGCGCTCCCAGTGGCGCAGTGCCGAGGAGCGCACGCCGAGAGCCTGGGCGAGTTCGCCGATGGTCATCGCGTCGTCGTCGGCGAACACGTCGCCAGCTTCCGCCACCGCGACGTCGAGCCCCCTCAGCGCCTCGCGCACTCGGGAGCGCTCGTGGGCGAGCTCCGCATGCAGATCGTCGATCCGTTCGGCGGCACCCTCGACCGAGCCGCCGATCAATACGGGCATCAACCGGCGCGCAGGTACCGGTCCGAGCGCGGCCGCCATCGCGCGATAAGCCCGCAGCGCCGTGGCGTGCGGCATCCGATATCGGCGATAGCCGTTCACGCCACGCTCCGCTGCGGGGATGACGCCGAGCCTCTCGAGGTCGCGCACCTGCTGCGTCGAGTATCCGACGAGCCGTCCGAGCTGCATGGTCGTGAATGTCGTGACTTGAGGGTTCTGCATCTTCTCCCCTGTCTTTTCCGCGCTCAAGTCCACATAAGCACTTCCGCTTCACCATTGAAGGATGGAAATGCAGAAGATCATCGACACGGTCCGCGGGTTCGACGGCGTCCTCGTCGTCGAACCCGAAGCTGGCAGCGACTTTCCGGAGCTGTCGTGGGGAGACACCTACCTCTACTACGCACCCGATGGGCGGATGCCGGAGCGCACCCAGCCGTACGGGACGATCATCACGAAGGACTACCCCGACGACACCTCGTCCGCTTTGGATACTCCAGGGCGCTTCCGGGTGAACATCCACGTCGGGCGCGAACAGACGGAGTCGATCGTGGATGCTGACGCCGACCCGACCGCGGCCGACGTGTTCCGCCGGCATCCGCTCTACGGCGCCTCCGGCTGGGTGTGCGTGATCGACCCTGCGGAGCGGACGGCGGCTGCGGTGCTCACTCTTCTTCGCGAGGCGCACGAGACCGCACGAGCACGCCTCGAACGCCGAGCGCGGTGAGCATGACGACCCCACAGGGCATGACCGACGCCGACCGCCGCACCGTCGCGGTGTGGGCGGCCGACTGCGCGGAGCGGGTGCTGCCCTTGTTCGAGGCCGAGGCGCCCGACGATGCTCGGGCTCGGGACGCCATCGCCAGGGCGCGGGCGTTCGCGCGCGGTGAGCTCACGTCCGCGGACGAGATCCGTCGCCGCTTCGTCGCCGGCCGGGCTGCCCACAGCGCCACCTCGCCCGCCGGGGTCGCCGCGGCCCGGTCGGCAGCCCAGGCCGCAGGAGTCGCACACATGAGCGCGCACGCACTCGGAGCAGCCGCCTACGCCGCGAAGGCCGCGGGGCTGGCGCATCCTGACACCCCGGATGCCCGTGCGATCGAGGTGCGCTGGCAGCTCGCCGCTCTCTCGCCCGCCGCCGCGGTCACGTTACGGCGCCTGCCACCCCTCGGCACCGACTCCGCCGGCCCCCTCGGCCCCGGGCTCCTCGCCTCCGGCACCCTCGGCGAAGTGATCCGTGAGATCCAGGCGGCCCTCGCCGACTGACTCCTTCGAATCGGAGGGGGTGAGGCGACCGCTTCAGCCCGGATTCAGCGTCGACCGGCCACACTGGGGGAATGCGGATCCTGGTGGTTGACGACGAGGTGCGCCTCGCCGAGGGCGTGCGTCGCGGGCTCGAGGCCGAGGGCTTCGCCGTCGACGTCGCGCACAACGGCGTCGACGGACTCTGGCGTGCGCGCGAGACGCGGTACGACGCGATCGTGCTCGACCTGATGATGCCGGGCATGAGCGGGTGGAAGGTGTGCGAAGCGCTGCGGGCCGAAGAGAACTGGACGCCCGTGCTGATGCTCACCGCGAAGGACGGCGAGTGGGACCAGGTCGAGGCTCTCGAGACCGGGGCCGACGACTACGTGACCAAGCCGTTCTCGTTTGCGATCCTCGTCGCCCGCCTGCGTGCCCTCGTGCGCCGCGGGGCCGTCGCACGCCCGGCGATCCTCGAAGCGGGAGACCTGCGACTCGACCCCGCCGCGCACCGCGTCTGGCGGGGTGACACCCCGGTGACGCTCACCGCGCGGGAGTTCTCGGTGCTCGAGTATCTGATGCGCCATCGCGGCCAGGTGCTCTCGAAGCGCGCGCTCATCGACGGGGTCTGGGACGACGACTTCGACGGCGACCCCAACATCGTCGAGGTCTACGTCGGGCATCTGCGCCGCAAGCTCGACAAGCCGTTCGGACGCGAGGCGATCGAGACCGTCCGCGGTGCGGGCTACCGGCTGGCGGCGAACGGTGGCTAGCCGCGGCTGGCGCTCGGTGCGCGGCAGGACCACGCTCGGGGCGACCGTCGTCGTGGCCGTCGCGCTGCTCGTCGGCGCCTTCTCGTTCTACGGCGTCCTCAGCGCCAGCATCCACGACAGCACGGAGCGTTCAGCGGAGCAGCGCCTGGAGGAGTTCGCCGAGCGCGCCGGAGGGCCGGGAAGCAAGGGCGTCGAGGGACTCGACGACGAGATCCTGCAGATCATCGGACCGGACGGATCTGTGCGCGCGGCCAGCGAGGACGCCAGGGAGAAGCTGGGATCGACCCCTCTCCCGGTCGACGACGATCCGCAGACGATGACCGTCGACGGCGAGTCGGTCCTGGTGGTCTCGGAAGACATCGACGGCGACCAGACGCTCGTGCTCGCCGTCTCGATGGAAGACGACGCGGAGACCTTGGCGACGGTCTCGACGCTGCTGGCGATCGCCGTCCCCCTGCTCCTCCTGCTCGTCGCCGTCACCACCTGGCTCGTCGTCGGCCGCGCACTCCGCCCGGTCGAGCGCATCCGCGAAGAGGTCGACGGCATCACAGCCGAGCGCCTCCATCAGCGCGTGCCGGTGCCCGAGACGGCCGATGAGATCGCCGCACTCGCGACCACCATGAACGGCATGCTCGACCGGCTCGACGCGTCCGCCACCGCACAACGCCGATTCGTGTCCGATGCCTCGCACGAGCTGCGCTCCCCGCTCGCGACCATCCGTCAGCACGCGGAGCTCGCCCAGGCCCACCCCGAGGTCACCAGCATCGGCGAGCTCGCCGAGGTCGTCTCGGAAGAGGGGCTCCGGCTGCAGGGCATCGTCGAATCGCTGCTGCTGCTCGCCCGCCTCGACGAGGGTGCGAGCACGCTCGACGAGGCGGTCGACCTCGACGACTTCGCGCTCAGCGAGGTGCGCCGACTCCGTGCGGTCGGGCTCGACGTCGACGGTTCCGGCATCCATGCCGCACGGGTGCACGGCGACCCGCGCCTGCTCGGCCAGCTGGTGCGCAACCTGGCAGACAATGCCGCCCGCCACAGTCAAGGCCGGGTGGCGATCGGGGTGACCCCCGCGGACGGCTACGTGTTCGTCACGGTCGAAGACGACGGTTCCGGTGTTCCCGTCGAGGAGCGGGAGCGCATCTTCGAGCGGTTCGTCCGGCTCGACGAGGCCCGCAGCCGCGATGCAGGAGGCAGCGGCCTCGGCCTCGCGATCGCCCGCGGCATCGCCGGCTCGGCCCGCGGAACCCTCGTGGTCGACGACTCCCGCTGGGGCGGCGCACGCTTCGTCCTCACCCTGCCCCTCGCTGCCTGAGCGGCCTGATCGTCGGTTCCTGAAGAGGTCTTCAGGACGCTTCAGGATGGCTTCAGCGCCGGCGGGAGAGCATCGAGACATGAACGACAAGACACCCACTCCCGACCAGACGCCCGAGAGCACCCCGGATGCGCAGACCGTGCCGGTGACCCCGACTCCGGATGCGGCAGCCACGGCAGCAGGTTCCGGGCAGCACCCGACGTTCCCCGCCGCCGAGCCCGTTCCCGCTCCCGGGGCATCCGCGCCGAAGCCCGGTCGCAAGCGTGCTCTCCTCATCGGCGGTGGCATCGCGGCGGCCGTGGTCCTCGCAGGTGGCGGCATCGCCGTCGGTGCGGCGATCGGCGACGAGTTCGGCGACGACGACCGCTCCTCGATGTCCGACAGCCCCCGCCACGACGACGCAGACGACCAGGGTCAGCGCGGAGACGACCGCAGCGACGACCGCGACGACCGCGGGAACGCCCCCTCGAACGATCGCGGCCCCGTGACCGGCATCGGCAGCGCATCGGCCGACGAGCTGATCAAGATCGCGGCTGCCGCACGCGGAGCCGCCGACGGCGAGGTCACCTCGATCGACGCCAAGCGCGACGGCACGTGGGAGGTGCAGCTGACGACCTCCGCCGGCGACGAGACCGATGTCCGGGTCGACAGCAACCTCGCGGCATCCGTCATCTCGACCGATGTCGCCGACGGCGACGACACCGGTCCTGCGCTCACCCTCGACGACCAGACGATCCGCGCACTCGTCTCCGCGGCACTCGCCGAGGCTGAGGGCATGATCACCGACCTCGATGTGGACGGCGACGACGTGAGCCCCTACGACGCGTCGGTGCTCACGACGGACAACCGCTCGATCGACATCGACTTCAGCGCCGACTTCGCGGTCGTCGGAACCGACATCGACTGAGCCGAGCCGAGCCAAGCCAAGCCAAGCGGGCCGGGCCGGGCCGGGCCGATGAACAGCACCCTCGTTTCGCCGGGGGTGCTGTCGTCGTTCAGGCCGTGGCCTCGCGCACCGCGGCGAGCGCGGCCTCGGCTCGCACCCGGAGGCCTCCGAGGTCACCGCTCGCGACGGCATCACCGAGCAGCGGCGACCCCATCCCGACGGCGAGCGCACCTGTGGCCAGGTAGTCGGCGATGTCGTCGATCCGGACACCCCCGGTGGGGATCAGCAGGATGTCGTCGAGCGGCGCGCGCACCTCGCGGATGAAGCGCACACCCCCGAGGACGCCGGCAGGGAAGACCTTCACGGCCGTGGCGCCGGCGGTCCAGGCGGTCTCGATCTCGGTCGGGGTGGCAGCGCCGGGGTACCAACGCAGACCCGCTTCCGCCGCGGCGAGACCGACCGGCAGCGAGACCGTGGGCGTGACGATGAAGGATGCTCCCGCGTCGGCGGCCAGACGCACGTGCTCGACGGTGCGCACCGTTCCCATGCCCACCTCGGTCGCGCCCGCAGCGATGAGGTCAGCCACGACCCCTGCAGCACCGGGGGTGTTGGTCGTCACCTCGAGCACGGACACCCCGGCTTCGAGGAGTGTGTCGCACGCCGCGCGGAGGTGCGCCCCGGTGCGGTCCCGCACGATCGCCACGATCCGGGTGCTGCGGACGCCTTCGCCGGGTTCGAGTCTGGTCACCATTCGGCGAAGCTCCCGTCGTCGTGACGCCACAACGGCGAGCGCCAGAGTCCCACACCGGCAGCCCTGCGCACGGCGGCCTCATCGACCTCGATGCCCAGGCCCGGACGCGTCGGACGCTCGAACCAGCCGTCCCTCACCGTGAGCGGTTCGGGGTCGACGAGGTAGTCGAGCAGGTCGGCGCCCTCGTTGTAGTGGACGCCGAGACTGGATTCCTGCAGCACCGCGTTCGGGCTGGCGATGTCGACCTGGAGGCAGGCGGCCAGGGCGATCGGTCCGAGCGGAGAGTGCGGTGCGAGCCCCACTCCGTGCAGCTCGGCGAGCGCGGCGATGCGTCGGGTCTCGGAGATGCCACCGGCGTGCGAGACATCGGGCTGCGCGAGCGCGATCCCGGCTTCGAGCGCCGACCGGAAGTCCCACCGCGAATACAGACGCTCTCCGGTCGCGATCGCCACCGACGTGCCTGCGCACAGCTCGTCGAGGCGGTAGGTCAGTTCCGGGACGAGCGGCTCTTCGAGGAACAGCGGTGCGACGTTGGCCTCGAGCGCCCGGCACATGGTCTTGGCGACGCTGACCGACCACCGACCGTGTGCGTCGATCGCGACGTCGCCACCGTCCATGGCCGCCGTGGCCGACTCGACGCGGTCGACCACGCCCTGCACGGAGGCGTGCGACTCGAGGTGGCGCATCCGACCGGAGGCATTCATCTTGACGGCGGTGTAGCCCTCGGCGGCCCGGGCGGCCGCCTGCGCGGCGACCTCGGCCGGATCGTCTCCGCCGACCCACACGTAGGCCCTGATCCGGTCGCGGACCGGCCCGCCGAGCAGGTCGTACACCGGCACGCCCAGCGATTTGCCGCGGATGTCCCACAGCGCCTGGTCGATGCCGGAGATGGCGGAGGAGCGCTCAGGACCGCCGCGGTAGAAGCCGCCGCGGGTCATCGTCTGCCACAGATCTTCGATGCGGGTCGGGTCGGAACCGATCAGGATCTCGGACAGGGAATCGACCGCCGCAGCCACGACGTCGGCGCTTCCCTCCACGATAGGCTCGCCCCAACCGACCACTCCGTCGTCGGTCTCCATGCGAAGGAACTGCCAGCGCGGGGCCACGCTGAACGTCTCGATCCGACTGATGCGCATCCGGCTCCCTCGCTGAGATGTCTCCGGCGCCGGGTGATCGACGCTAGATAATACTATTATCATAGTATGCACACCGACGAGTGTCGGCGATGCGAGGAAGCAGAGGGTTGAGCATGACGACAGTGGCACCTTCCCGAGAAGGGGGCGGCGGCACGAGCGGTGCCGACCTTCTCCGAGGAGAAGTGATCCTCGTCACCGGGGGCGCCCAGGGGATCGGCAATGCCGTCGTCCGCACCGCGCGCGAGCAGGGAGCGACCGTGTCGTTCTGCGACCTCGACCCCGCACGCGTCGAAGCCGCGGTCGCCGCCCTCGCCGCAGACGGCCTCGACGTGCACGGCGCCGTCGCCGACGTGACCGACGAAGCCGCAGTCGCCCGCTGGGTGGAAGAGGCGACGACGGCCCTCGGCGCACCGAGCGGTCTCGTGAACAACGCCGGCCGCAACGCCTACAGCGATCCCACGACCATGAGCGTCGCCGAATGGGACGACTTCTTCGACCTCGACCTGAAGGCGTCCTGGTTGTGTGCGCGGGCTGTCCTTCCGGCCATGCTCGCCGCCGAGCGCGGATCCATCGTGTCGATCTCCAGCATCCACTCCAAGATGACGATGGCGGGGATGTTCCCGTACGCTGCGGCCAAGGCGGGGCAGCTGGGGTTCACCCGCTCGCTCGCCCTCGACGTCGCCGGCCGGGGCGTCCGCGTGAACGCCGTCTCCCCCGGACTCGTCTGGACCCCTCTCTCCGAGACCCACTTCGCCGAGCGTCCGGAAGAGCTCGCCGCAACCCTCGCGGTCCAGCCGACCGGGCGTCCGGCGCAGCCGTCGGAGATCGCCGCCGTCGTGTGCTTCCTGCTCTCGAGAGCCGCGTCCTACGTCAACGGCGCTGACTGGGCCGTCGACGGCGCCTACAGTGCGAGGTTCGCGTGATGGCCGCCCGGCGTGGGCTGCACGGCGTGCTCGTCGACGACCTCGGCCGCCGCATCGTGCACCACGAGATCGCCCCCGGCGCGCAACTGCCGCTCGATGAGCTCGGCGAGCAGTACGGGGTGTCGCGCACGGTGGTCAGGGAGACCATGCGCGTGCTCGAGGCGAAGGGACTCATCGTCGCTCGCCAGAACGTCGGCACGCGCGTGCTCGCCGACGACTCCTGGCACGCCCTCGACGTCGACGTGCTCCGCTGGCGACTCTCCGGGCCGGACGCCAAGGATGCCAGGCAGGATCTGCTGGAGCTGCGATCGGCTGTGGAGCCGACGGCCGCTCGGCTTGCGGCGCTTCGCCGGGATGAGCCGACCGCCGAACGTCTCGTCGCCGCCTCGCAGCGGATGCGCGATGCGCTCGAGCCGGAAGACGTCGACGGCTTCACGGCCGCGGATGTCGACTTCCACGCGACCCTGTTCGAAGCGGCGGGCAACCCCCTGATCGCCGAGCTGCTCTCGCTGGTCGGCGCGGCACTCGACGACCGCATCCAGGTGGTCGCGAGTCACGGCATCTCGGCCGTCGCCGTCGATCTGCACTGCGAGCTCGCCGCAGCCGTCGCCGCGGGCGATGCCGACCAGGCCGCCCGCACCGCCGGCGACCTCATCGTCCGCTCCTACGAAGACTCTCTGTGACCGCACTCTCGTTCGGCGCCATCGACCTGGCGGACGGCGCGAGAGCGAACAGCCTGCGCGGCGTCGAGGAGTGGCTGCACCAGCCGATCGGCGAGCGCACGCCCACGGATTTCACCGCCACCTCGCTGGGCGGTTGGGACGAGATGCTGCCGACCATCGACGCCTGCCGCGTCCCGCGAGGCACCGGCTTCGAGGAGTGGGGCGATCACGGCGAGGCGTGGAACCGGCGCTGGTCGGGCGACAGCGGATCGCACGCGGTCGAGATCGACGGGATGACGCTTCGCCGAAGCATCCACCACGACTCCACGGGTGTGCGCCTCGAGTATTCCCTTGCATCCGACGAGGTGCGCCCGGTGCAGTGGGCCGCGCATCCGCAGTTCATCTGGACCCCGGGCACGACCATCGAACTCGGTACGGCGGCTCCCTGGCGGCGCGTCTACCCGAAGGAGGTGACACGGGTCCTCGAGGCGGACAACGACCCGGCGGCGCTCCTCGACTCGCTCGCCGGAGCGAAGTGGTGGTCGACCACCCCGATCGATCGCGTCGTGCTGCGGCGACCCGACGGAACCGGTCTGCGCGTCAGCTGGGATGCCGATTCCCTCCCCTGCGTCGCCCTCTGGATCGACCCCGGTGCGTTCGCCTCCGGGCCGGTGATCGCGATCGAGCCGGCGTTGACGCCGTACGACTCTCTCGCCGATGCCGTCGAGGCGGGCGCGGCGCCGACTGTCGGCCCTGATCGGCCGCTCTCCTGGTGGCTGCATCTGGAGGAGATCGGCTGATCTCCCGAAGCCGTGGTGCGGAGCGGACTCGCCGCCCCGCACCACGCGCATCATCCGGGGATGCCGATGCGCCGCTCGCCGGAGCGGAGCTGCTGGATCACGACCGCGATCACGAGCAGTGCGCCCTGGGCGACGTTCTGCCAGAACGTGTTCACCCCGAGCAGGGTCATGCCGTTGGTCAGCACACCGAGGAGCACGACCGCGAGGATCGTCCCTGCGATGGTTCCCTTGCCGCCCTTCAGCGCGGCGCCACCGAGCGCTGCGGCCGTGATGGCCTGCAGCTCGAGTCCCTCGGAGCCGGAGATCGGCTGCCCTGAGCCCGTGCGCGCGGTGATCAGGATGCCGGCGACCGCGGCGATCGCGCCGGTGACCATGTAGACGCCGATGATGTAGCGGTTGATGTTGATGCCGGCCAGGCGGGAGGCGATGTTGTTGCCGCCGACCGCGTAGATGTTCCGGCCGATCGAGGTGTACCGCAGCACGATGTGCGCGAGCACCGCGACGATCACGAGCACCCAGATGAGGGTCGGGATGCCGATGATCGCCCCTCGCGCCAGGAAGATGAAGAACGGGTCGGCGCCCGTGTAGCCCTGTGCGCGTCCGTCGGAGAGCAGCTGCGAGATGCCCTTGAAGGCCGCGAGCGTCGCCAGGGTCGCGATCACCGGGTTCACCCGGCCGAACACGATGATGCAGCCGTTGATCAGACCGCAGAGCACGCCGATGGCGACGGCGCCGACGACCCCGATCGCGGGCCCTGCGACAGTGAAGATCATCGCCGAGGTGACGGAGGTGAGACCGGCGATCGACCCGACCGAGATGTCGAGCGCACCGAGGATGATCACGATGGTCTGCACCACGGCGAGCAGACCCATGATCGAGATCGCGGTGCCGATGACCTTGAGGTTCTGCACCCCGAAGAACAACGGGTTCTGGATGCCGATGATCGCGACGACGACGGCGATCGCGAGGATGAGGGAGAGGTTCTGCACGCCGATCGCGGCGATGACGCGCCGGACCGGTGAGAGGGGCTGCGTCTCCACGGATGTGGTGTTCGCGGCGGTGGTGGTCACGGTCGATGTTTCCTTTCGGGAATCGATGCTCATGCGGCGGCCTCTTCGTCCATCGCGAGCGCCAGGATGTTCTCTTCGGTGGCCTCGGTGCGCGACAGCTCGCCACTGATGCGCCCACCCGCCATGACATAGATGCGGTCGGAGACGCCCAGGATCTCGGGGAGCTCGCTGGAGACGACGATCACGGCGACGCCTTCGTGGGCGAGGCGGTCGATGATCGCGTAGATCTCGGACTTCGCTCCGACGTCGATGCCACGGGTGGGCTCGTCGAGGAGGAGCAGCTTGGGCTTGGTTGCCAGCCAGCGCGCCAGCACCACCTTCTGCTGGTTGCCGCCGGAGAGCTTCCCGACGAGCTGGTCGGTGGAGGGTGTGCGGATGCGGAGCGCATCCACGTACTCCTGCGCGAGGGCACGCTCGGCGCGATCCTTCACGAAGATCCAGCGCGAGAGTTGACGGAGCACGACGAGCGCCGCGTTGTCCCGCACCGAACGTTCGAGCAGCAGAGCCTCAGCCTTGCGCTCCTCCGGCGCGAATCCGATGCCGGCCCTGATGCTGTCGGCGGGCTGGCGGATGCGACGGCGCTTGCCCTGCACGCGGATCTCGCCTGCCTGCACGGCGAAGTCGCCCGCGATCGTCTTCATCAACTCGCTGCGGCCCGCACCGACCAGCCCCGCGATGCCGACGACCTCGCCCGCACGGACGGTGAGGGAGATGTCGCTGACGTGCTGGTTGGAGACGCCGGCGAGTTCGAGGACGACATCGCCGAGGGCTGCGGGCTCGCGGTGGAAGAACTGGGTGAGGTCGCGCCCCACCATCATCCGCACGAGTTCGTCGTGGTCGGTCTCGCCGACCAGCTTCGTGCCGACGAACGCGCCGTCACGAAGGACGGTGATCCGGTCGGCGAGCTGGAAGATCTCGCCCATCCGGTGCGAGACGTAGGCGATCGCGACGCCCTCGCTCTGCAGCTTCTTGATCAGCGCGAACAGCAGCGACACCTCCTCGTCGCCGAGGGAGGATGTGGGCTCGTCGAAGCACATGATCTTCGGGCGGGTGATCACCGCGCGCATGATCTCCACGATCTGCCGCTGTGCCGGCGAGAGCTCCGATCCGAGCGTCTCCGCCTTGATCACACGATGAAAGCCCCAGCGGGTCAGCTCTTCGCGCGCCCGCTTCAGCACGTCGCCACGACGATACGCGAGACCGCCGAGAGCTCCGACGTAGATGTTCTCGGCGACCGACACCCAGGGGATGATCTCCGGTTCCTGCGCGATGACGCGCAGACCGGCAGCACGCGCATCGGCCGGATCCGAGAAGTGCACGGCTTCCCCGTCGATGCGCAGCTCGCCCTCATCGGGGCGGTAATCCCCGTTGAGGATCTTGAGGAGGGTCGACTTGCCCGCCCCGTTCTCACCCATCAGCGCGGTGACCTCGCCCGCGCGCAGTTCCAGCTCGACGCCGCGGAGGGCCCGCACGACGCCGAAGTTCTTCGCGACACCCACGGCCTGTAAAACGATCGACTCTTCCGACACTTCCTCATCACCTTTCTGTCGTCACGGTCATGACGTGGGGGCGACCCGTCGGATCGCCCCCACGTGTTCAGACGATCAGGTGCAGACCACGCCCTTCGCCTCCCAGTTGCTCGCGTCGACGATCTCCGTGTTCGCGACCGTCTTGGGAGGAAGCTCGGTGCCGTCGCGCAGCAGCGCGATCATCGAGCCGACGGCGGCCTTGCCGACCTCGACGCCGGAGATGAACAGCGCCGACTTGTTGCCGGTCTCCTGTCCGGCGTTCCAGTCCTTGCAGGTCAGGTAGGCGCCGAGTCCGACGCCGGCGATGTCGGTGGATGCGACGCCCGAGTTCTGCAGCGCCGTCACGACGCCGGTCTCGTTCTCGTCGTTGCAGCCCCAGACGACCCAGTGCTTGACACCGGCGTTCGCCGTGATCACGGCTCCGGCCTTGTCCTGGGCGTCGGTGGCCGAGTTGTCGGTGCCGATGTCGATGACCTCCGGACCGTCGGGGACGGCATCGGCGAAGGCGGATGCGGCACCCTCGACACGCTCGACGCAGTTCGGCTGGTCCTGACGGTAGGCCGAGAGGATGCGGGTGTCGGCGGCCGTCCATCCGGCCTCCTGGTACAGACGTGCGGCTTCGGCGCCGACCTTCTCGCCCATCGATGTGCCGTCGAACCCGGTGAAAGCGGCGGCGACCCCGGCAGCGTCCTCGATCGGGTCGTCGGCCGCCATGATCGGGATGCCGGCCTCGTTCGCGAGCTGGATCACCTGCGGGCCGATCTTGCCGTCGGGGACGACGATGATGATGCCGTCGACCTGCTGTGCGATCGCGGCCTCGACCTCGGAGATGGCCTTGTTGGCATCGGTGCCCAGATCGACGACGTTGACCGTGACGTCGCCGGCATCCTTCGCCGCGTCCTTCGCGCCGGTGGCCTCGTCGATGAAGTACTGCTGGTCGCCCTGCTTCTGCAACAGGGCGATCGTGAGCGTGCCGTCCTTGGTGCCGCCCGAATCCGCGGGTCCGGCCGTCTCCTGGCCGGAGGAACAGGCGGCGAGCGCCGCGATGGTGAGTGCCGTGACCCCGACGGCGGCGAGCCGGAACCAAGTGGGGCGAGCTGCATGCTGCTTCATCAGCGATCCTTATCTTCTTCGATACTCCGGCGACTATGCCGAGGGATGTGATCCGCTCTCGGGCGGGTAAACATATAATATGCCTAATCAACGACAACGCAACGAATGTTGCGTATTCGAGATTCGCGATGGTGCCCGGCACACGCCGGCACCCCGGCATCGATCGATGGAGAACGACGTGCGGCCGAGACGAGACACAGCATGAGCGCCGAGAACATCGGACGCAGCCCCCTGCGCTCTCGCGCCTGGCTGGGCGAGAGCGGCAAGAACGGCTTCATCGCCCGCCATCACCTCCGCCAGTCCGGGCTCTCCGGACGACAGTTCGACGGTCGCCCTGTCATCGGCATCGCGAACACGTGGTCGGAGCTCACGCCCTGCAACATCCACCTGAAGGGGCTCGCCGACGCCGCCCGCCGCGGCATCCAGCAGGCCGGCGGCACGGCACTCGAGTTTCCCGTCCTCTCGCTCGGCGAACCGTTCATGCGCCCCTCGTCGATGATCTACCGCAACATGATGGCGATGGAGCTCGAAGAGCTCTGCCGCGCGAACCCCCTCGACGCCGTCGTGGTCCTCACCGGCTGCGACAAGACGACCCCGGCAGCCCTGATGGCGCTCGCGAGCGTCGACATCCCCTCGATCGTCCTCACCAGCGGCCCGATGCTGAACGGCCGGTTCCGCGGACGCCCGGTCGGCAGCGGCACCGACATCTGGCGGATGACCGAGGCGCTGCGTGCCGGCGAGGTGACGCAGGAGGAGTTCACCGAGTTCGAGAGCTGCCTGAATCGCTCGGCCGGCCACTGCATGACCATGGGCACGGCCTCGACGATGGCGAGCATCACCGAGGCATTGGGGATGCAGTTGCCGGGTGGAGCCGCCCTTCCCGCTGTCGACTCGCGTCGGCTCGTCCTCGCCGAGGACACCGGAGCCCGTGCCGTCGAACTCGCACTCGAAGGCCTGCGTCCCTCGACGATCATGACCCGGGAGGCGATCGAGAACGCCCTCGTCGTCAACGCCGCCTGCGGTGGATCGACGAACGCCGTGCTGCACCTGCTGGCCATCGCCGGACGGCTCGGAGTGCCGCTCTCGCTCGACGACATCGACGAGTTCAGCCGTGCCATCCCGCTGCTGGTCGACCTGATGCCGAGCGGGCGATTCCTGATGGAGGAGTTCGCGTACGCCGGCGGAGTCCCCGCGTTGATGAAGGAACTGGGCGACCTGCTCCACACCGGCGCCCCCTCGGTGACGGGTCGGACCCTGGGCGAGAACGTCGCCTCAGCCCGCAATGACGACCCCGAGGTCATCCGTCCACTGTCGAACCCGGTGCAGCCCGCGGGATCGGGCACCGCCGTGCTGCGCGGCAACCTCGCCCCCGACGGCGCCGTGATCAAGGTGAGCGCCGCCGAGCCGCACCTTCTCGACCACACGGGCCCTGCCCTCGTCTTCGACGACCTCGAGTCATACCTCGCCGTGGCCGGAGACCTCGACCTCGACGTCACAACCGACACCGTTCTCGTCGTGCGCGGCTGCGGCCCCCGCGGCTACCCCGGCATGCCCGAGGTCGGCAACCTTCCCCTCCCGAAGAAGCTGCTCGACCAGGGAGTGCGTGATCTCGTGCGGATCTCGGATGCGCGCATGAGCGGCACGGCCTACGGCGCATGCGTGCTGCACGTCGCGCCCGAGTCGGCAGCCGGCGGCCCGCTCGCACTGATCCGCACCGGAGACCTCGTGCGGCTGGACGTCACAGGGAGATCGCTCGACATGCTCGTCGACGACGCCGAACTCGATCGGCGGCGTGCCGAGCTTCCGGCACCGGCGGCCCGGAGCACGCGCGGCTGGACCCGGCTCTACACCGACCACGTGCTCCAGGCCGATCAGGGCGTCGACCTCGACTTCCTCGTCGGCTCCAGCGGCGACGAGCCCGCACGCAGCCCGTTCTGACCTCACTCAAGGAGTCGATCCCCGTGCCCAGCACCCCCATCCGCATCCACGGCGTCTGCCCCGTCGTCGAGACACCCTTCACCGCCGAGGGGCACATCGACGTGGCGGCGTTCCGCGTCCTCGTGCGATCCCTCGCCGATGCGGGCGTGCAGAGCGTGATGTATCCCGGCTTCGCGAGCGAGTTCTACAAGTTGACCGACCTCGAGCGCGATGAGCTCACCGCAGCGCTCCTCGACGAGGCGCACCGGCACGGCATCGTCGTGGTGGTCTCGGTACCCGACCACGCCACAGTGGTCGCGGTGGAGCGTGCGCGCCGGGCCGTCGAGCAGGGCGCCGACATGATCAACATCCTCCCCCCTCACGCCCAGGGGCCGAGCGGGGTCGCCGTGCGCACGCACATCCGCGCCGTGCTCGACGCGATCGGCTCGACCCCCGCGATCCTCCAGTACGCACCGGCGCAGACCGGCACGGCACTGGACGCATCGATCATCGCCGAGCTGGCAGCGGCGAACCCGAACCTCGTGCAGGTCAAGGTCGAATCCGTCCCGCCAGGGCAGCTCATCTCGGCCCTTCGCGAAGCGGCGCCCGCGCTCTCGTGCGTCGTCGGCTACGCGGGGGTGCAGCTCATCGACGCCCTGCGCCGTGGAGCCGTCGGCGTGCAGCCCGGCTCATCGTTCCCCGAGATCTACCTCGCCATCTGGCGCGCCTGGAGTCGGGGCGACCGGGAGCAGGCGGCCGCCATCCACGCGCGACTCCTCCCCTACATCTCCTACTGGATGCAGTCGGTCGAGCTGATCATCGCGGCTGAGAAGGAGATCTCCGCGCGCCGCGGCATCCTGCCGACCGCGATCTGTCGCGCGCCCGCCCGCGAGTTGGATGCCGAGGAGCACGAGATGATCACCCGCTTCCTCGCCGCATTCGACGATCTCCTCCGGCCCACCTCGAAGGCGATTAGCATTCAAGGATGACGAACACCGATCCGATCGACGACATCTCCATCGGCGGCGAGGTGATCCGCCTCGGACAGTTCCTGAAGTTCGCCGGCCTCCTCGACTCGGGCGGCAACGCCAAAGAGGTCATCATCGACGGATACGTGACCGTCAACGACGAGGTCGACCGCCGCCGCGGACGCCAGCTGCACGACGGCGACCTGGTGTCGTTCGAGGGCCGCACGGTTCGCGTCCGTCCCTGACGCCGGTCGGGTAGCGCATCTCAGCGTGCGCCTGCCGGCAGGGCCGACCGCGAAGTGACCACGATCAACGCGACCAGCAGCCCGACGATGGAAACGTCCGCGACGATGTACGCGTAGTGCGCCCAGTTCGTCCCCGGCGATTCAGCGCCTGCGATCACCAGGTCGCTGCGCTGATTGAGCACCGGCCGGATGACAGCGACCTCGACGAGATACACGACCCAGATCGAGCCGAGGATGCCCAGTGCCGCACGGCCGGCCCTCGCGCGCACGTTCACGACCGTGAGCACGAGCAGCACGACGCCGGCGAGCACGTTCAACGCCGTGAAGACGAGCCGTCCGATACCGAGCCCGATCGGGATCGTGACACCGGGGGCGAGGAACTTCAGCGGCGCCTCGAGGAAGGAGATCGCGATGATCGCGCCGAGCAGGAAGGCCGGCAGCAGCAGCCGAAGGGCAGTGGTCGTACGCACCATGGAAGTCACGCAGTCCTCATCTCCCGCCGATCGCCGTCCGCGCCTTCGACGCTACCTCGCCGGTGCGGGGTAGCGGCCTGCATCGACCGGGGAAAAGCGCACGACTCACAGCCACTCGATCACCTGCTCGACGAGGATCCCCACCCCGATGACGGTCATGGCGATGCCGGCGATCCGGGTGACCACGGAGCTCGCGCGCGGTCGGGTCCGCAGCAGCCGGCGGGCGAGCAGCCCGACGGTCGTGTAGACGACCGCGATGTTGAGCAGGTGCAGCCCGCCCAGTGCGAGCATCTGCGTCGTCGACGACCAGCCATCAGGGCTCGTGAACTGCGGAAGCAGGGCGAGCAGGAGCAGCAGCCCCTTGGGATTGATGCCGCTCACCCCGGACCCGCGCAGGAATTGCGCCCACCCGCCGGTCGCGATCGGCTCGCCGCTCTCGGCGATCGGCGCCGGGCGGCTGGCCAGAGTCGTGGCTCCGAGGAAGATCAGATAGAGCGCACCGACGACGGTGAGCGTGGTGAGGGTGACCGGGTAGGCGGTGACCAGCGCTCCCAGCCCCAGCGCGACGGCCACGATCACGACCGTGTACCCCGCGATCATGCCGAGGATGGACGGCGCGATCGAGCGGGCACGCAGGCCCGCGGAGATCGCGTATGCCCAGTCCGCCCCAGGGGTCAGCGCGAGCATGACGGCGACCACCCAGAACTGCATGACCAGAGCGATATCCATCGGTCCTCCTCAATCCGAGGAAGAGACTACGAAGGATCACGCGAAAGGTGCTCCGATTCTTCGAGCAACCACGCCCTTCACCTGCAAGAATTGTCACCATGGACGCACTTGACCGGGAGATTCTTTCGCTGCTGCAGGATGACGGCCGGATGAGTGCCACGAACCTCGCATCCCAGGTCGGGTTGAGCCTGTCCGCCTGCCATCGCCGACTCAAGGAGCTGGAGCAGTCCGGCGCGATCGAACGGTACCGGGCGGTCGTCGCCCCGGCGGCCGTCGGCCTGACCTTCGAAGCCATCGTGTTCGTGACGATCGGGCGCACCGACAAGGACACGATCGTCGCGTTCGAGGAGGCCGTCGTGGCGATCCCCGCCGTCGTCGAAGCGCAGCGCCTGTTCGGCGACCCCGACTACATGCTGCGCATCCTCACCCGCGACATGAGCGCCTACCAGGAGCTCTACGACAACACGCTCGGCGCCCTGCCCGGAGTGCAGCGGCTCACCTCGACCATGGTCATGAAGCGTCTCGGCGCGGATCGCGCGGTGCCGATCCCCTGAGGCGGGTGCGGCTGAGGCGGGTGCGGCTGAGGCGGGTGCGGCTGAGACGGGTGCGGTCAGTCGATGCCTCGCCGGATCCGTCCCACCACCACGTCGGGCGCAGCATCCACCACCACCGTGATCCCGCCCTCGTCCGCGCCGAGTCGTTCGAGTGCCGCCAGCTGCGACGTCAGCAGTGCGGGCGGCATGAAGTGACCTCGACGGGCGTTCGTCTGCTCAACGACACGTTCCGCCGGCGCATCGAGGTGCACGAAGACGACGGTCGGAGCCGCCGCCCGCAGCCGATCACGGTGAGTGCGCTTCAACGCCGAACAGGCGACGACGACACCGGGGTCCGCGGCGAGCGCCGCCCCCACACGGTCGAGCCACGGCCATCGGTCGTCGTCGTCGAGTGGGGTTCCGGCGGCCATCTTCGCGATGTTGGCCGGCCCGTGCAGGTCATCCGCATCGATGAACGCCACACCGATCCGGCGGGCGAGCTCCCGACCCACCGTGGTCTTGCCCACCCCGGACACCCCCATCACGACGATCGACCGAGACTCGGTGGTCACCAGTCGTGCACCGTTCCGTCTGCCAGCCGGTTGTACGGCAGATAGGCCCGCTCATACGGGTACTTGCCCGCCTCGTCGACGTCGAGCTCGACGCCCAGACCCGGCTTGTCGCCGGGGTGCAGCAATCCGTCGCGCCAGGTGAAGGACTGCTGGAACACCTGGTCGGTGCGCGAGCCGTGCTGCATGTACTCCTGGATGCCGAAGTTGTGGATGGCGAGACCGAGGTGCATCGCCGCCGCCATGCCGACCGGCGAGATGTCGGTCGGTCCGTGCATGCCGGACTTGATCTGGTACATCGCCGCGTAGTCGAGGGTCTTCTTCAGCGGGCTGATGCCGCCCATGTGGGTGACCGCGCCACGGACGTAGTCGATGAGCTGGTCGCGGATGATGTCCTTGAAGTCCCAGACGGTGTTGAAGATCTCACCGATCGCGAGGGGCGTGGTCGTGTGCTGGCGCACCAGTCGCAGTGCCTCCTGGTTCTCGGCGGGGGTGCAGTCCTCGAGCCAGAACAGGTCGTACGGTTCGAGCGCCTTGCCGAGCTTCGCCGCCTGGATGGGTGTCATCCGGTGGTGTCCGTCGTGCAGCAGCGGGATGTCGGGTCCGAACTCGTTGCGCACCGCCTCGAAGACACCGGGCAGGTGGTTCAAGTAGGCGCGGGTGTCCCAGTCCTCTTCGACCGGCTTCGCGCCTCGGCGGGCCGGCTCATGGTCGTAGCGGGCCTCTCCTCCTCCGGTGTCGGCTGCCTGCGAGGCGATGCCGTAGATGGCCTTGAGCCCGGGAACGCCCGTCTGGATGCGGATCGCCCGATACCCCTGATCGAGGTGCGCGCGCACGGAGTCGAACAGTTCCGGCAGCTCCTTGCCCGACGCATGGCCGTAGGCGAGCAGGCCGGTGCGCGATGCGCCGCCCAGCAGCTGGTAGACGGGCATCCCCGCCTTCTTACCCTTGATGTCCCACAGAGCCATGTCGACCGCGGCGACGGCGGCCATCGTGACGGGTCCCCGCCTCCAGTACGCGCTCCGGTAGAGGAACTGCCAGGTGTCTTCGATGCGGTCCTCGTCGGCGCCGATCAGCAGCGGCACGACGTGCTCGGTGAGGTACGCGACGACGGCGAGCTCGCGCCCGTTGAGGGTCGCGTCGCCGAGGCCGGAGATGCCGTCGGCCGTCGTGAGCTTGAGGGTGACGAAGTTCCGGTCGGGGCTTGTGACGATGACCTCAGCCTTGTCGATGCTCATGCGAGGGTCCCTTCGGGAGTGAGGTGGTCGATGATGGTGGGTGCGCGGTCGGCCGCGGGTGCGGCGGAGATGGTTCGGGCGAGGGCGGCCGTCGCGGCGTCGGTCGGGTCGAGTTCGATGAGCGAGCGGATCCAGGTCTCCACGGCATGCAGCTGTGCCACGTCGACGGCAGTGCCGGCCTCTCGGCGCCGACGCAGCGGAGCCACGAGCCGCAGCGCCACCTTGATCGGGCTGTCCCGGCGGATCTGGTCGAGTCGATGGGCGATGCGCGGATTCGCGAAGCGGATGCGAAGGTCGTCGAGCCAGGCGTCGAGTTCTGCGGCGGGCAGATCGACCGCGGTGCGCTGGGCGGCCCACAGCGCCTCGGTGTCGGCGCGCAGATCGGCGTCGTCGAAGGCTTCCGCGATCGTCTCGTATCCGCTCAGCCTTCCTGCCGCGGCGAGGAAGCTGTGCCCGGCGTTGAGCAGGTAGAGCTTGCGCTCTTCATAGGGCCCGACGTCGGCCACGAATCGCGCACCGGCCTGTGCCCAGTCCGGCGCGCCACCCGGAAACTCGCCCGCGAGGATCCACTCCGTGAACGGCTCGGTCACGACGGCGGAGGGATCGTCGAGGCCGGTGAGCTTCCGCACGGCGTCGATGTCGGCTGCCGTGACGGCCGGGGTGATCCGGTCGACCACCGTGTCGACGAACGACACGGTGGTCGAGATGCGCGCGGCCTCGGTGCCGGCAGCCTTGAGCACCGCGTCGCGCAGCACCCGGCCGTTCCCCGGCAGGTTGTCGCAGCTCACGACCGCGATGGGTCCTGCGTCGGCGTTCGCTCGAGCGAGGAGTCCTTCGGCGATGCGCCCGGGCACCCCGGAACCGCCGGAGTACCCCGCCTCGGTGACCGTCACGGTCAGCACTGCGACCTGCGGATCGGCGAGTGTGTCGAGCCAGGCCCGCTCATCCGATCCCGGGACCGCGCGCACGATCGACTGCACGGTCGTCATCCGGTCGCCCTCGGCGGAGCGCTCCAGCACCGTGTACACCCCGTCGTTCCGCGACAGCAGCGCGGCGGCCTCGGGGGTGCGTCCGGTGAAGGCGGCGATGCCCCACCCCTCCTCCGCGCGCACCTGGTTGTTGGCCTGCTGGGTGTACCAGGCCTGATGGGCGCGGTGGAAGGCACCGAGACCCAGATGAGCGGCACGCAGCGGCGGATGCTGCGTGCGCGCCGGTCCGGTCACGATCCGATGCCCGCGGCGCCGGCAGACGCGCGGAGGAAGGCGAGGTCGTCGATCAGTCGCTCTTCCAGCGGAGCATCCGTCGAGAAGTCCTCCAGCGTCACCCATCCGTCGTACCCCACCTCGGCGAGAGCGCGGAAGTAGTCCGGCACACTGGCGATGCCCTCGCGCAGCGGCGCCCACGCCGACTCCCAGCGCACATCGCCGTCGAGACCGGTCTGTCCGGTGCGCTGCCAGATCGCGTTCTTCACGTGGACGTGAGCGAGGTACTCGCCCAGAAGCTGCAGGCCGGCGCGAGTGTCCTCCTGCCCTTCGATCACGAGATTGCCGAGGTCGTGGATCACGCCGATGGTGCGCGGATCCATGCCGTCGACCAATCGGCGCGCAGCCGAGGCGGACGAGGTGATCGTCTGGTGGTGGAGCTCGATGAGCACTTTCACGTTGAGCCGCCCCGCCTCCGCGGCCGCCCATTCCAGCTCAGTCCTGGTCCGATCGAACACCACCTGATAGCCCTCCTGGAGGAGGTCGGTGGACGGGATGCGCATGCGCACCTGTCGAGCTCCGAGTTCGGCGGTCACTCGGAGCATCTGGAGCGCCTCGTCGCGGTCGGACGCGGGCGCGTAGCCGCCGATGCCGCTGAACTCGAGCCCCGCCTCGCGAGTGACGCGGGCGATCTCCGGGACCGCCTGCGCGAGACCCGTGAGCGGCCAGGTCGCCCGGTTGCCGGCCCAGAATCCCGGCGGCTCGGCCTCCTCCTGGTCGGTGATGCGCCACTCGATGCCGTCGTACCCGATCGCCGCGATGCGGCGAGCCGCCTCTGCGGGCTCCCAGTCCGGCACTGACGCCGTGAACACGGAGAATTTCATGCGATGCCTCCCGTCCGCACTTCACTGTCGTCGACGGTGCCGTCGATCAGCTCGGCGATGTGCACCGGAGAGCCGGTGGTCGCCGAGACGTAGATGCCGCGCACGACGGCGAGCGCCAGGAGCGCCTCCGGCACCCCGACGCGCGAGGCTCGACCGACACGGATGCTGTCGACGATGTCGGCGTACTGACGGGCATGGCCCTCGGCGAACGCCTGCGGGTTCCGTTCGTCGCCGAGCCGATGCCCCTCCGGCACCCGGTCGACGCTGCGGTCGGTCGGCTCACCGTCGACCCACAGCCGGGCGAGCTGATCGTTCTCGATGATGCCGGTCCCCTGCGCACCGTGCACGGCCACCCGCACCGGTTGCTCGGGGAAGGCCGCGGTCGTGGCGTGCAGCACGGCGAGCGCCCCCGATTCGAAGCGCACCGTGACCACCGCGACGTCTTCGACCTCGACCCGCTCGTGCGCGAGCAGCGCGGTGTGCGCGAAGACCTCCACGGGCGTGCCGAGGAACCACAGCAGCAGATCCACGGTGTGCACGCCCTGGTTCATCACGGCACCTCCACCGTCGAGCTCCCACGTGCCCCGCCAGGCGCCCGAGTCGTAGTACTCCTGCGATCGCCACCAGGGCACGGTCGCGACCGCGCTGGTGATCCGCCCCAGCCGTCCTGCGTGCGCCGCCTCCGCGACCGCCACCGCTGCGGGGTCGAAGCGGTGCTGGCTGATCACCGAGATCCCGATGCCCCGAGCGTCGGCCTCCCGTGCGATCTCCGCCAGGCGGCGCCCGCGTGCCATCGACACGTCGAGGGGCTTCTCGAGCACGACGTGCATGCCGCGCGCGACCGCCCGTTCGGCGAGCTCGACGTGGGAGCCGCTCGGCGTGCAGATGACGACCACGTCGACGTCGTCGGGGAGCGATTCGATCGCGGCGTGCGTCGATGGACGCTCTCCACCGAGTTCATCGACGACGAAGTCCGCCAGCCGCTCGGTGGCAGCCGGAACCTCGTCGACGACGGCGACGATGCGCAGACCCGGAGTGACCGCGATCGCTCTGGCATGGTTGACGCCGATGATGCCGCATCCGACGATGGCGACGTCGAGGATTGCGTCGGTCATGAGAGGGTGACTCCGATCTCGTCTGTGAGTGTGCGCAGGGCCCGCCCGGCACGCCCGAAGGCCGCAGGTCCCGAGAAGCCGCCGAGCGCGTTGACGTCGGCGAGGTGTGGTTCGAGCGAAGCGAACCCCGCGTAGCCGTCGTCGCGCAGGGCGGTGAGGGTCTCGCGCAGTTCGCCGTCTCCCTCGCCCACCGGGACGACCTCACCCGTCTCGGCGAGAGCATCCTTCAACTGCAGGTACTCGAAGTGCGGCCGCAGCATGGCGTAGCCGTCGGTGAACGGCCGGACGCCGACCTGCACGAAGTTGGCGTTGTCCCAGGCGACCCGCAGCCGATCCGAGCCGACCGACTCGATCACATCGAGCACGCGCGAGGGGATGTCGCCGTAGATGTCCTTCTCGTTCTCGTGCACGAGGGTGACCCCGGCCGCCTCGGCGGTGCGCGCGAGCGCTGCCATGCGCACGAGCACGTCGTCGCGGATGTCGTCCGCTGCGAGATGCTCCGCGCGGAAGAACGAGAAGATGCGGATGTATGGGGTCTCGAGCACCTCGGCCGCACGGATGGCCCGCTGCAGTCGACCGACCTCGTGCTCGATCGGCAGGGACACGTCGACCTTGCCGATCGGCGACGCGATCGCCGAGACCGCCATGCCGCGCTCGCGCACCACGGCCGCGAGCTGGGCGAGCTGGGACTCGTCGAGGTCGACGATGTTCACCCCCCACGCGCTGCGCACCTCGATGTGTTGCGCGCCGAGCGCCTGGAGCACGGCGATCTGCACGACCGGATCCGGATCGATCTCGTCACCGAATCCGGAAAGCTTCCACGGGGTCATTTCACTCCTCCTGCGGTGAGACCGCCTACGAGATAACGCTGGAACACGAGGTACAACACGACGACGGGGATGGCGCAGATGAGCGAGGCCGCCATCATCTGCCCGTACAAGGGCACAGCGCCCGTCTCCTGCGTCGCACCGAAGATCTGCAGAGCCACCGCGGCGGTGCGACTGTCGCGATTGGTCATGACCGAGGCGAACAGCACGTCGTTCCACCCCTGCAGGAACGCGAAGATCGCGGAGACCACGATCCCGGGCCAGCTCAGCGGAAGCACGATGCGGGTGAGGACGCGCAGGTTGGAGGCGCCGTCCATGCGGGCAGCCTCTTCGAGCTCGCGCGGCAGGCCGCGGATGTAGGTCACCATCACCCAGGTCGAGAACGGCAGCGCGAAGGTGAGGTAGGTGATGAAGACCGACCAATGGGTGCCGATGGTGGGGATGCGCAGCACCGACGAGAGCGTCGAGAACATCACGAACACCGGCAGCAGCATGAGGGTGCCCGGAACCGACTGCAGCCCGAGCAGTCCGCGAAGGATCGTGACGCGTCCGATGAAGGTGAACCGCACCAGCACCCACGCCATCGAGACGGCCACGGCCGCGCAGACGACGGCGACCGCCCCGCAGATCAGGAGGCTGTTGGCCAGACCCCCGGCGAGATCGACGCTGCGCCAGACCTTGATGTAGTTGTCGAGACGCAGCTCGGTCGGCCAGTACGCGCCGCCGGCGACCGCGACATCCGCATTGATCGAGGCGAACAGCATGTAAGAGACGGGTCCGAAGACGACCAGGCACAGGACGATGTTCGCGGCCACGAGGAGTGGACGCGGCAGGAGGCGGTCGACCTGGCTGTGACCGCCTGGACGGCTCCGGCGCGGGTTGACCTGCGCGATCGTGGTGGTGACGCTCATCGCTTCGCGTCCTCTCCGGTGTCGAGGCGCACAGCGCGCAGGTAGACGAACAGGGGGATGGCGACGATCGCGAGAGAGGCGACGGCCATGGCCGCCGAGAGCCCGAACCGGAAGCTCTGGAACGCCGTGACGTAGGTGAGGACCGGCAGGACCTCGACGTCGACGGGTGCCGGGATGCCGAAGAGCACGAACGGCATCGTGAAGGCGTTCACACTGTGCAGGAAGGTGAGGATGAAGGCCAGCAGGATCGATCCGCGCAGGTACGGGAGGATGACCTTGCGCAGCTTGATCCCCCAGCCGGCGCCGTCGAGCGCCGCGGCCTCATGCACCTCCGCATCCACCGCCTGCAAGCCGGCCAGCGTCAGCAGATACACGAACGGCCAGCTCACCCAGAGCTGCGTGATCACCAGGGTCCAGTAGCTCTGCGGGCCGTTCAACCACAGCCCCGGATCGACACCGAACACGCCGAAGGCCTCATCCACCACGCCCTCGGGCTGGAACATCGCCCGGAAGACGGTCGCCACGACGAACGCGGGGAGGATGTACGGGATCAGGTAGACCGAGCGCACCAGCCCGCGACCGCGGAAGGCGTTCTGCGTGGCCAACGCCGCGGTGACGCCGATCGGGATCGACGCCAGCGACACGATCAGCGCGTAGCTGACGCTCAGCCAGATCCCGCGAAGCAACGGGGAGGAGGAGAACGCCTCGATGAAGTTGCCCAACCCGACGAACGGCGCCTGCAGCCACTGCCTGATCGTGTACTGGTCGAGGTCGAGCATCGAGATCCAGAACGCCAGCAGGAGCGGAACCAGGATCAGCAGTGTCATCAGCACCCCGCCGGGGAGCAGCATCCACAGCGGGCGAGGCCGCTCGCTCGGCGGGGTGTCGTCGGAGCGTTTCCGACGTGTATCGGTGGCGATCGCCATGTGCGGGTCCTCGCGTCGTTACTTGGACTTGTCGAGCGCCGACTGCGAGCTCGTCTGGGCTTCGGCGATCGCTGCGGCGATGTCGCTCTGGCTGAGGCTTCCGCCCTGCAGTGCGGGCAGCGACTGCACGACGACGTTGGTCAGCGCGAGCTGCGTGTCACCCCAGGCACCCGTGAACGGAGTGGCGACCGACTGCGAGGCGGCCTTCACGTTGGCGCTCAGGTCGGGGTTGTCCTTCTCGACCTGCGCGGCGGCCTCCACTCCGGTCGGCAGCTCTCCGAAGGTGTCGAAGTAGTCGAGCTGCGACTCGGTGCTGGTGAGCATCTCGATGAACGCGAACGCGAGGTCCTGGTTCGGCGAGTACTGGGCGACGACGAGGTTGTCGCCGGAGAGGATGCTCGCCGCCTCCTCGCCGCCCTTGGGGAGTTCGGTCTCTCCCGGCGGGATGGTCGGAAGGAGCGCGTAGGAGTACGAGTCGGCCACGGGCGAGCCCTCGAACGTGGGCTTGGAGTTCGCCGAGGTCATCGGCAGGAACCCCGCCTTGCCCTCGGCGAAGGCGGCGACGGCCTGAGCGTTCTTCCACCCGACCGATGCCGGGTCGACGAGCCCGTCCTGGTACCAGCCGAAGTAGGTTTCATAGGCGGCGGCCACGGCCGGGTCGTCGATCTCCGCCTTCTTGGCGTCGACGTCGATCAGCGGATTGCCCGCCTGCACGCTCATGCCCCAGACGAACTTCCAGGGATCGAAGCTGTCTGCATAGCCGACTGCAAGGCCGTGCACATCGCCGGATTCGATCTTCGCGGCCGCGGCCGTCAGCTCGTCCCACGTCGTCGGCGGCTCTTCGATGCCCGCCGCGGCGAGCAGCTCGGTGTTGTAGGCCATCACGAACGGACGGCTCACGAACGGAACGGCGATCTCATCCTTCTCGCTCGGGCCGGAGATGCCCAGGGTCGACGGCACGAAACGGTCGCGGCCGCCCACCTTGTCCCAGTCGGCGTCGGTGAGCTTCACGAAGGCTCCGGTGGCATACGCGGTCGGGGTGAAGGTGGTGCCGAGGCCGTAGACGTCGGGACCCTGGCCGGAGAGCACCGACGTCTGGATCTTCGTCAGCTCGTCGTTTGCGCTCGCGAAGGTCTCGAACTCGACCTTGGCTCCGGTCTTCTTCTCGAAGGCGTCGGAGACGGTCTGGAACCACTCCTTCTGCTGCTCGGGGTAGAGGCCGTTCGCGGCCATCATCACGGTGAGCGTCTGGCCTGTCCCATCGACAGTGCCGCCGGCGTCGCCGTCATCCGTACCGGCGGTGGATCCCGAGCATGCGGTCAGTGCGATCGCTGCTGCGGCCATCGCCCCGAGGGCGATCAGGGGTCGAGACTTCATTGAACTCTCCTTCGAGACAGTGAGTGGACGTGACTGCGTCTTCGCCAAGGTAGGCAAGCATGGCAATTGTTAGCAATCCATTGCCAGTAATTGCCATCCTGTGATTCTGTTGCCCCATGTCGTCCCCCACACCACCTCCGCACCGGCCGACGCTCGCCGATGTGGCCGAGGCCGCCGGCGTCGCGATCTCCACGGCCTCGCGCGCGCTCGCCGTTCCGGGCCGCGGCAACGCCGAGACCCGCGAGCACATCATCCGCATCGCGAAGGACCTCGGCTATACACCCACCACCGCGCCCGGCACGGCATCGACACCGTCGACCCGCATGGTCGCGGTGCTCGTGTCCGACGTCACGAACCCGTTCTACTTCGGCATCATCCGCGGCACGCAGCAGGCGCTGAGAGTCGCCGGCTACTCGCAGATCCTGGTGCACACCGAGGAGTCGCCCGAGATGGAGGAGAGCACGCTCGAAGAGCTGCGCAGCTCCTACGACGGCGCGATCCTGACCGCATCCCGACTGTCCGACGAACGCCTGGCCGAACTCAGCGCCGAGCTTCCCCTCGTCGCCCTGAACCGTGCGGTGCCAGGGGTGCCGTCGGTGTTCATCGACACACCGCTCGGTTTCGACCAGGCGGTCGAGCATCTCGCCTCGCTCGGCCATCGACGCATCTGCTACGTGGCCGGCCCCCCGACCAGCTGGGCGAGCAACCTCCGCTGGCGTGCTGTGGCCGCGGCGTGCGAACGCCTCGGGATCGAGCACACGAAGGTCGGGCCGTACCAGCCGCGCACCAAGGCGGGCGCTGCGGCGGCGGATGCGGCGCTGAACACCGGCGCCACCGCCTGCGTGGCGTTCAACGACCTCCTCGCGATCGGCATGCTCATCCGGCTCAAGGAACGGGGAGTACGCGTTCCGGAGGACATGAGCATCGTCGGCTGCGACGACATCTTCGGCGCCGACTTCTGCAACCCGCCGCTGACGACCCTCACCGCTCCGATCGAGCAGGCCGCACGTCTGTCGGTGTCGATGCTGCTCGACCGGCTGCAGAGCGAGCGCATCGGCGCGAGCGCACTCAACCGACGGCACATCGCCGCGCTGCCCACCCACCTGACCGTGCGGGAGTCGACCGGCTCCGCACCGCGCCGTACCCCTGGAGGAGAATCATGAGCACTCCGCTCAGCCCGCACGCCGACCGACTCCTCCCCGCCGATCCCGGCGTGCGCGAGCTCTCCCGAAAGCTGTACGACACCGTCGCCGCGGCGCCGATCCTCTCCCCGCACGGGCACGTCGACGCCGCACTACTTGCCGATGACCAGCCCTTCCCCGATCCCGCGACGCTGCTGATCACGCCCGACCACTACGTGCTGCGTCTGCTCCACGCGGTCGGCGTCCCGCTCGGCACACTGGGTCGCGGAGCTGCGCCGGCCGATCCGCAGGAGGTGTGGCGGGCGTTCTGCGCGAACTGGGACGTGTTCCTCGGCACTCCGGTGCGCTACTGGTTCGAGACGTCACTGTCCGAGGTGTTCGGCGTGACCGAGCAGCCGAGTGCGGGCAATGCCGACGAGCTGTACGCGCACATCGACGCGCACCTGCGAACCCCCGCCTTCCACCCGCGGGCCCTGTTCGAGCGCTTCCGCATCGAGGTGCTCGCGACGACCGACGACCCCGCCGACGACCTCGCCGCGCACGCACGACTGCGCGACGATCCGTCCTTCCGCGGGCACGTGCTGCCGACGTTCCGCGCCGACCGCTACATGGATCCCTCTGCCGCGGGGTGGGCCGCGGCGAACGCCGAGCTGTCGGAAGCTGCCGGCACGGATGCCGGGAACTACGCCGGGCTGCTCGACGCCCTGCGCCGCCGCCGTGCCGCGTTCAAGGAAGCGGGCGGAACCGCGACCGACACCGGAGTGCTCGACGCCGGATCTCAGCCGCTCACGAGCGCGGACGCAGAGCGCATCCATGCCGCCGGCCTCCGCGGTGAGGTCGCCGCCGACGACGCTGTCGCCTACCGCCGCAACATGCTCTATCGACTGGCCGAGATGTCGTCTGAAGACGGACTCGTCATGCAGCTGCACCCCGGCGTCATCCGCAACCACCACCGCGACACGCTCGCGCAGTTCGGCCCGGACAGCGGGCACGACCTACCCGATGTCGCCGCCTTCACGCGTCCGCTCACCCCGATCCTCAACGACTTCGGCACGAACGAGACCTTCCGCCTGGTGCTGTTCACGGTCGACGAGACCTCGTTCAGCCGGGAGATCGGACCGCTGGCCGGGTTCTACCCCTCTGTCTACGCCGGTGCGCCGTGGTGGTTCCTCGACACCCCCGACGCCATCTCCCGCTACCGGAGGTCGGTGACGGACAGCGCCGGGTTCACCAAGACGAGCGGTTTCGTCGACGACACCAGAGCCTTCTGCTCGATCCCCGCACGCCACGACATGTCCCGACGACTCGACGCCGGCTACCTGGCGACGCTCGTCGCCGAACACCGTCTCACCGAGGAGCAGGCCTTCGCGCTCGCACACCGCTTCGTGGACGACATCCCGCGGACGACGTTCCGCCTTCCCGGGGGTACCGCCTGAGCTTCATGAGGTGGATGCCTTCGTGACACGACGCACGACGTATTCGACGACGTCGCCCTCCGGGATCGCGCGTGGGCGGAAGCGCACGCCGGTTGCCGCCCGCGGGACCATGCGATCGACGCGGAAGATGCGCCAGTCGTCTCGGTCGAGGTCCCACGCGAGCAGGTACCAGACCGACCCCCAGCTCACCAGCCGCTGCGGTTCGGTGTGCCGCGGCTCTTCACTGCCCCCGGGCTTGGTGTAGCCGAAGCGGAGCCGTTCGTGGCCGCGGATCGCAGAGGCGACCGTGCTGAGCGCCGCGAGATCGAGGGGTGGTTCGGCTCCGGGGACCACGCTCGTCGCCCCGCGGATCGCGTCGACGCGTCGGCGGAGGCGGGACGGCATCACCTGCTCCAGTTTCGCGAGGGCGGTGAGGGAAGTCTCCTCGACTCCGAGCCGCCAGGTTGCGGCCACCCCCAGCCCGACCGCGACTGCGACCGCCTCGTCATCGTCGAGTAGCAGCGGAGGCATCGCCGTCCCCGCGGCCAACCGGTAGCCGCCGGCGACGCCGGGTCGCGCGTCCACGGGATAGCCGAGCGAGCGGAGCTTGCCGATGTCGGCGCGCACGGTTCTCGTGCTCACACCCAGTCGGTCGGCGAGCGCAGAACTCGTCCAGTCACGTCTGAGCTGAAGCAACGACAGCAGTTCCAGCAGACGGGCCGAGGTCTCGAGCATGTCTGATCCTCTCAGCAAATGCGGAAGCTGTTCTTCCGCATTGCCTGAGAGCGTGAATGACATGACCCAGAACACCTCTCTCACCCCTTTCCGCATCGACATCCCGCAGGACGCCGTCGATGACCTTCACGATCGTCTGACCCGTACACGGTGGCCGCTCGCCGTGCCCGGTCGAGACGACAGCGCCGACTTCCGACGCGGTGTTCCGCTCCCCTACCTGAAGGAGCTCGCCGAGTACTGGCGCGAGGGCTTCGACTGGCGCGCGCAGGAGGCTGCCCTCAACACGCATGAGCAGTTCACGACGGTCGTCGACGGCCAGACGTTTCATGTGTTCCATGTGCGGTCGGCGAACCCGGCGGCCACGCCTCTGCTTCTCAGCGACAGCTGGCCGGCGTCGTTCATCGAGTACCAGCGACTGATCCCGTTGCTGACCGACGATTTCCACGTGATCATCCCGTCACTGCCCGGCCTCGGCTTCTCGAACCCGCTGTCCGCGACGGGGTGGGATCTCGCGCGGACGGCGGAGGCCTATGCCGAGATCATGACGCGTCTCGGCTACGCCCGGTTCGCGACGCACGGCACCGACGTCGGCACCGGCATCACCGGACGACTTGCCGGGATCCACCCCGACCGCGTCATCGGCACCCACTTCGGCAGCGACCGCGTGTGGCTCGGGCTGGTCGGCACCATGTTCCCCGCCCCCGATGCCCTGTCCGAGGAGGAGCTCGCCCAGCTCGAGGCCGCACACGCCGCGAGTGCTGCGGAACGCGGCTACATCGGCATGCACAACCATCGACCGGACACGATCGGCCCGGCACTCACCGACTCGCCGGTCGGCCAGCTCGCGTGGATCGTCGAGAAGTTCAAGCGCAGGATCGATGGCGGTCACCGAGCGCCGGACGTCGATCGCGACCAACTCCTGGCGAACGTCAGCCTGTACTGGTTCACCCGCAGTGGCGCTTCCGTCGCTCAGTTCTTCTACGAGTCGGAGCACGCCCAGCTCGACTTCGTCATGCCCTCCGGGGTGCCCGCCGGCTGGGCCGTCTTCGACACCCATCCGCTGATCCGGCGCACGATGGATCCGGCCGGTGCGATCAGCCACTGGAGCGAGTTCACCGAGGGTGGACACTTCCCGGCGATGGAGGCGCCGGAGCTTCTCGCCGATGACGTCCGCAGGTTCTTCCGCAGTCTCGCCTGATCGGCAGCGGACGCCCGCAGCTCGACGAGCACGGCTGCTGCGGTGTCTTCCACCGACACCTGCTGCCATGCGCCACCAGGTCTTCTGATCTCGTGTACGCTCAATCTCTTCCAGGAGATCCATTCCATGGAAAGTATTGGTAAGCCACGGCAGTGCCGTGCTCGACAGGCGGCAGGAGCTCGATCCCGGGTGAACGACACTGGAGGATCTGTGCATGCCATGCGGCACGTAGTCCGCCCGCCGGGACTCCACCGGCTGAGCACCCGGCCACCCGGCTGGGCGGACAGTCAGGGTGTGCCTGTTGTCGACGAGGCGGTTCTCGCCAGGCTGGGAGCGCTGCGGATTCCTCCCGGGTGGACGCATGTGTGGGCGTCCGCCGACGCGACCAGTCCCATCCAGGCGACGGGCATCGATTCCCGCGGCCGGACCCAGTACCGCTACTCCGCTGCGGCACTGGAGCGATCACGCGCGAACAAGTTCTCGCATCTGCTCGAGTTCGCCTCGTCACTCCCGACGCTCCGCCACCAGGTCGAGAACGACCTCACCCGCTCCTCCCCCGATGAGCCGCCGGAGGGACCCGTTGTCGCCGCCGCCGCCGTGCGTCTGCTCGATAGGGGGTTGTTCCGCGTCGGCAATGAGCGCTACGCACGGGACAACGACACCTACGGCCTCACCACACTCCGTCGCGCCCACCTGACCCTGGAACGCGACACCGCGGTGTTCGACTTCATCGGCAAGGAGCACATCTCCCACCACAAGGTCGTCAACGACAGCACGGTCGCGCCTGTGCTGCGCGCTCTGCTCGCCCAAGACTGCGCACCGACGCAGCGACTGTTCGCGACATCGGCACCACCCTCTTGGCGGCGAGTCGACAGCGCGACAGTGAACTCCTACATCCACACCCACGGCGCCGTGTCCGCGTCGGCGAAGGCCTTCCGCACCTGGGGTGCGACCGTTGCAGCGGCTGCGGTCGCAGCAGGAGCCGTGTTCGCGACCACGGCGCACAGCCGGCAGGAACGCCTCAAGCCGTACGATGCGGCCGCCCAGCTGTTGGGCAACACCCCGACGGTGGCGCGAGCCGCCTACGTGCATCCCGACGCGGTGTCCGTCGGCGGGAACGACGAAGTCGTGGCGGCCCTCGAGACGGCGATCGCCCGGCAGGGATCGCCACTCGTGGAAGAGGTCATGCACGACCCGGGGCTTCAAGCCGCTGTCCACACGGCTCTGGTTCGATCCGCCGATGGTTCCTCAGACTGGAGTTGAGAATGTCGCCACACGCCGCATGGACCGCCCTCGCCGTCGATGCGTGGCAGCCGCTGTCAGTGTCACACCTGAATCAGATGAGGAGTAAGAGATGACCGATGGTATAGATCCGAGCGTCGCACCTTCCGGGTCGGGGTGCGTGGAGTGCGACCAGACCGGCGGATGGTGGGTGCACCTTCGTCGGTGCGCGGAGTGCGGACACGTGGGCTGCTGCGACGACTCCCTTTCTCGCCATTCGAGCGCACATGCACGATCGACGGGGCATCCCATCATTCAGTCGTATGAACCGGGTGAAGACTGGTTCTTCGACTTTCGGACCGGTGCTCTCTTAGCCGGGCCGACGCTCGCCCCTCCGAGCAGCCACCCTGTCGAGCAGGGGGCGCCCGGCCCTGTCGATCGCGTGCCGACGAACTGGCAAGAGATTCTCAGCACGCGCTGAGGAGGCCGCAGCGACTACCCTCCCCCGCTTCGATCAGACCGCGACCGCGCTGATCGAAGCGTGCGGGCGTCGCCCGTCCTGCGCCCGCGCATCACTGTCGATCACAGAGAAGCCGGCGCGCTCCAGCAGCGCCGACATCCCCTCGATCGTCCAATAGTGCGCGGTCGTGACGGCGTGCGGGAACGGTTCGCCGTCCGGCCCGTCGAAGAAGCCGACCAGCAGGCGCCCGCCCTCGCGAAGTGCGCGTCGGGCAGCCGCGAGCAGAGACGGCAGCTCATCCGGACTCGCGTGGATCAGCGAGTACCAGGCGAGCACTCCACCGAATGAGGCTGGCGAGATGTCGGCGTCGTTCAGCGATGCCACCCGAAATGGCACGTGCGAGAACCGCGCTGACGCACCGACGATGAACTCCGGCACGAGGTCGATGCCCGAGGCCTCGGCGCCTCGATCGACGAGGAAGGCTGTCCAATGCCCGGGGCCGCACCCGGCATCGAGAATGCGACCCTCGACTCCGTCAGCCCATCGCCCGATGCGCGCCCGGTCGACAGCATCCATCTGCCCGATGTCGCCGAGCAGCTCGGTGTACTCGACGGCACGCGCGGCGTATCCGTCTCGGATGCGCGCATCGCTCCCGGAGTCGTTCGACATGAAACCCTCACCGTCCACTCGCGATCACCGACCTCCACGGTATCCGGCAGCTGGCGCGGGTGTGGATGTAACAACTGTTACAGTTCTGAATGTGACGGATATAAATGGCTGGCTCGTTCTCCTGGTTCAGGTGCCGGCGGCACCTTCGAGACACCGCGTCGCCGTCTGGCGGGAACTGCGCCAATTCGGCGCGGTGCCTGCAGGACAGGGCACCTGGGTCGCCCCAGAAGTGCCGGCGTGCGTCGCGGGCGTCGAGCGGGCCCGGGCGCTCGCGCAGCGCGGCGACGGCGACATCCTCGTGCTCCGCACCCAGGCCGACGGCGGCGACACGGCCGCCCTCAGAGCGCTGTTCGACGCCGCGCGCGCCGATGACTGGTCGGAGTTCATCGCCGACTGCGAGAAGTACCGGGCCGAGATCGCTCGCGAGATCGTGAAGAAGAAGTTCACCCTGGCAGAGCTCGAAGAGGAGGAGCAGAGTCTCGACCGCCTGCAGCGCTGGCATCGGACGATCCGCAGCCGCGATGTGTTCGATTCCGCATCGTCGAAGGACGCAGACCGCGAGCTCGCCGCCTGCGTCGCCGACCTCGCCCGGTTCGCCGATCTCGTCTATCAAGCGGTCCACGCGTGAGTGATCCGGCGGCCTCGGCACGGACGAGAGTTTCGATCGCCCCGCTCTACGCCGCCGGTTTCGTCACCGCCTTCGGTGCCCACAGCATCGCAGCGGGCATCGGCGCGACCGGGGAGAGCATCGGCCTCGATCTCCTCCGGATGGGCGCCCTCCTGGCGATCTACGACCTCGCCGAGGTGTTCCTCAAGCCGGTGTTCGGCTCGCTCGCCGACCGCATCGGCGCCAAGCCGGTGATCGTCTTCGGGCTTCTCGCGTTCGGCATCGTGTCGCTCATCGGACTGTGGTCGTCGAACACCATCGCCCTCGCAGTCGCACGACTCGGGCAGGGTGCAGCCGCCTCGGCGTTCTCACCCGCCTCCTCCGCGACGGTCGCACGGCTCGCAGCCCCGGGCGCGAAGGGGCGATACTTCGGCAGATACGGATCCTGGAAGGGACTCGGCTACACGCTGGGTCCGCTCATCGGCGCCGCGCTGATCTTCACCGGCGGCTTCGCGCTGCTCTTCGTCTGCCTGAGCGCGGTCGCGATCCTGACAGCTGTCTGGGTGGCGATCGCCCTCCCCCGCGTCGACCCGCTTCCTCGACCTCGCTATACGGTCGCCGACCTCGTCCGCCAGACGACGGAGCGCGGCTTCCTCATCCCGACCCTGGTCCTCGCCGCCTCCACCGGCGCGCTCGGTGCGGCCATCGGGTTCCTTCCCGCCATGGCGAGCAGCGAGGAGGCGCCCTTGTTCGCGAGCATCGCACTCGCGTCCGTTCTGGCGCTGAGCTCGACGCTCACTCAACCGTGGGCGGGAAGACTGCGTGACAGCGGCCGTGTCAGCGATCGCGCCGCGATGGCGCTGGGCCTCGCGATCGTCACCGCCGGCACCCTCGTCGCCGCCCTCCTGCCCACATTGCCGGGCCTCTACGTCGCCGCCGGACTGCTCGGCATCGGAATCGGAATCGCCACACCCTTCGCATTCGCGCACCTCGCCGACGCGACACCGCCCGAGCGGATGGGGCGCACGATGGGTACCGCTGAACTCGGCCGTGAACTCGGAGACGCCGGAGGGCCCTTGCTCGTCGGCGGCGTCGCCGTGGTGGCGACGCTGCCGATCGGGCTCACTGCGCTCGCGCTCGTCGTCGCGCTGACGGGATCGGCCACGCGGATGCTGCCACGCCTCCCGGCCGAGAGCACGAAGGCCACCGGTCCGAACGCGTGATGCGTCCCTCGACGCCAGGATGCGGTGACCGATACTGTCTGGTCATGACTACGACCGACGCACCGGTGCGCTCACCCCGTTGGCACCTTCTCGGTTCGCTGCCCTTCGCGGCGGCCGCGCTCGTTCTCGTGAACGCGCTCTACATCTTCCTCGTCGCGCTCGGGAACATCACCGACTACGGCACCAACTTCGACTTCGTGCAGCATGTGCTGGCGATGGACACCACGAACTTCGGCCAGGAGGCCGGCAAGGGGCTCGACCCCGACGTGATGTGGCGAGCGATCAACGACCCCGTGCTGTGGAACCTCGCATACATCGGCGTGATCATCTGGGAGTCGCTGAGCGCGATCGTGCTGATCGTGGCCCTCGTCTTCTTCATCCGCGGATTCCTCGGCCACGGCTTCCACGCCGCTCGGGTCTGGTCGTCGATCGGACTGGTGATGATCATCCTGCTCTTCGTCGGCGGATTCATCTCGATCGGCGGCGAGTGGTTCCAGATGTGGCGCTCCACGTCGTGGAACGGACTCGACCCCGCGTTCCGCAACTCGGTGATCGCCGGCATCGGCCTGGTGTTGCTGCATCTCCCGTCGCCCCGGTGGGACGACACCACGCCTCGCCGCGACGCCACATCGTGATCGCGGGAAGCCGCTGGGTCGTCACGGGCGCTGCCGGGACCATCGGATCCGCACTCCGCGCCGCGCTCGCGGAAGAGGGCGTCGCGCTGGTGTCCACCGACATCCGTCCGGCGACACCCGTCGACCCCGGGGACTCCGTCGTGACGGCGGATCTCGGTGACCTCGAATCCCTGGTGGAGCTGTTCGCGGGCGCCGACGGCGTGATCCATCTGGGCGGCATCGCCGACGAAGCGGACTTCCACGATCTCGCCGAGGTCAACATCGTCGGCACCTACCACGTGCTCGAGGCCGCCCGTCGGGCCGGCGTGCCACGAGTCGTCTACGCCAGCAGCAACCGACTGACGGGCATGTACTCCGCTGGCGAGCACGTCACGCCGGACCTGCCTCCGCGGCCCGACGGCTTCTACGGGGTGTCGAAGGTGGCAGGCGAAGCCCTGTGCCGACTGTATGCCGACAAGTTCGGCCTCAGCACCGTCTCGGTGCGGATCGGCACCTACGAGCAGCAACCCGGATCCGCGCGCGAGCAGCGCACCTGGCTCAGTCCCGCCGACGCGGTGCGGGCGTTCCTGGCCGCCATGACCACCACCGAGCACACCGCCGTGTTCTATGCGGTGTCGGCGAACACGAACCGTTGGTGGGATCTCGAGGCCGGAGCAGCGGTCGGGTACGTCCCCCAGGACGATGCCGCGGACCGGGTGCCGGAAGAGTCGATCGACGCGAGCATCCCGCAGGGCGGAATCTACGCGACTCCGGAATACTCGACCGACCGGATGCGTCGCTAGGCGAATCCCCGGACCTCAGGCGCGGGAGTCGGTGTGCAGGCGCAGGTATCTCCCGGTCAGGCTCTCGGGAATCCGAGTGAGCCCCTCGGGGGTCGTCGCGGCCACGATCTGCCCGCCGTCCGCACCGCCGCCGGGACCGAGGTCGATCACGTGGTCGGCGTTGGCGATCACATCGAGGTCGTGCTCGATGACGATGACCGTCGCGCCCGCGTCGATCAGACGCTGCAAGACGCCGAGCAGCACCCGAACGTCCGACGGATGCAGGCCGACACTCGGCTCGTCGAAGATGAAGAGCGTTCCGTGCAGCTCGCGCTCGAGATCCGAGACGAGTTTGAGCCTCTGCGCCTCGCCGCCGGACAGGGCAGGGGTCGCTTCGCCCAGCGTGAGGTACCCCAGCCCGATCTCCTCCAAGGTCTGCAACCGGGCCGCCACCTTGCGGAGGCCGCCGAACCGGGAGCGGGCCTCCTCGACGGTCAGGGCGAGGGCCTCTGGAAGGGTGACGCCGGCGAGGCTCACCTCATCCGCTCGGGGGCTGTACCGCGTGCCCCCGCACGTCGGGCAGGCGATGTCGACGTCGGGGAGGAACTGCACGTCGAGGAAGACCTGCCCCACGCCGTCGCAGGCCGGACACCGGAGGTCGCCCGTGTTGTACGAGAAGCTCGAGGCCGTGAGTCCGAGGGTCTTGGCGGCATCGGTGTGCGCGTAGGCCCGACGCAGGTCGTCGAGGATGCCCGTATAGGTTGCGACCGTCGACCGCACGTTTCGTCCGATCGGTGCCGCGTCGACGACGACCGTGCGCTCGATGCCGCCCGGGTCGAGGTCGGCGACATGCGCTGGACGACTCGTCCCGGTGTGCTGAGCTTCCAACGCGGCTGCGAGGCTTTCGAGGACCAGGGTGGTCTTGCCGGACCCGGACACCCCGGTCACCGCGGTCAGCCGACGGAGCGGGAAGTCGACGGAGAGCCCGTGCAGTGTGAAGTGCGGTGTGGTGCGCAGCGAGATGCGTCCCTTTGCGAAGATCTGCTCGGCATCGACCTGCTCACGCACGACCGCTGGTTCGCGGCCGCTGAGGAAGCCGCCGATGCGAGAGGACGGGTTGCGCTCCATCGCTGCGACATCGCCCGTCGCGACGATCTGTCCGCCGTGCGTCCCCGCGGACGGACCGACTTCGATCAACCAGTCCGCCTGCCGGAGCACGTCGACGTCATGGTCCACGAGAACCACCGAGTTGCCCGTCTCGACGAGCCGCCTCACCACCCGCAGCAGCGACTCGATGTTCGCCGGATGCAGCCCGATCGATGGCTCGTCCAGCACGTAGAGGATCCCGGTCGCACTGCTGCGCAGCGCCCTGCCCAGCTGCACCCGTTGGAGTTCCCCTGTCGAGAGCGTGCGGGACGCCCTGTCGAGCGCGACGTAACCCAGCCCCAGTCCGAGAAGGCGATCCCCCGTCGAGGTGAACGCCTCGACAATGCGCTCCGTCATCTCCCGCAGCTCCGCCGGAGCCGTGGACGGCAGACCACGGACGAACTCGGTGACCTGCTCCAGGCTCCAGGCAGACAACACGTCGATGCTCTCCCCGTCCACCGTCGTGGAACGTGCCTGCGCGTTGAGCCGTGAACCTCCGCAGGCAGGGCACCTGGCCACGTGCACGAACCGGTTGAGCCGCGCGAGGCCCTTCTCGCTCTGGGCCTTGCGCAGGGCGTCGTCGATCACCTGGCCGGCGTTGCGGTACTTCGCGTTGAGCTCGAACACGTTGCCGTTCTTGCTCGTCACGACGACCGGTCGTGTCGTCTCCTCGCCGTCGAGCACTATGTGCCGCTCGGCGTCCGTCAGGTCGCGGAACGGGATGTCGGTGCGCACGCCGAGAGCCGCGACCACCTGCGGCAGGAGACTCGCGCCGAACGAGCCCCACGCGGCGACGGCACCCTGGTCGATCGTGAGCGACTCGTCGGGAACGAGTGCCCGCCGGTCGACCTGACGCGTCTCTCCCGTGCCTTCGCAGGTCTCGCACGCGCCCTCTTCGTTGAACGAGAACGCCTCGGCCCCCGGGGCGGGAAAACGCACGCCGCAGGTGGGACACGTGGTGTGACCGGTCGAGGCGATGCTGAGCGACGGCGGCACGCTGTGTCCGTTCGGACACCGATGCGCGCCGAGACGGGAGAAGAGCAACCGCACAGAGTTCAGCAGCTCCGTCGCCGTCCCGAAGGTGCTCCGCACGCCGGGGATCGCCGGGCGCTGGTGCAGCGCGATCGCCGCAGGAACACCCTCGACGATGTCGACGTCCGCGCGGGCTGCCTGCGACAGCCGCCGGCGCGTGTACGCCGAAAGCGCCTCGAGATAGCGGCGCGACCCCTCGGCGTAGAGCACCCCGAGGGCGAGCGAGGACTTCCCCGAACCCGAGACGCCCGTCACCCCGACCAGGGCGTGCAGCGGCACATCCACATCCACGTTCTTCAGGTTGTGGACGCGGGCCCCACGCACGACGACTTCCTTGCCCCATTCCATCCCCTCACCGTAGAGGAGGGGATCGACGTCAAGCGCGGGCTGGCCTCGGATGACCTGGGCGACGGATCATTCGCCCCACCCCTACGACGACAGCCCCGACGACTCCACCGATCGTGTTCCAGACGACATCCTGCACATCAGGAACACGCCCCGGGATTGCCGACTGAACATGCTCAATCGCAAACGACGCGCAGAACACCAGCAGCGGCGCCAGCACCCAGAGACGCCTGCTGAGCGCGATCGCGAACGCGGCCCCCAGCGGGACGAACAGCATCGCGTTGAGCGTGCTCTCCAGTTCGAGGTAGGTCATCGGTTCGACGAGCGGTGCGGCGAAGACATGCGCGAGGTCCATGAAGAGGGCGCGGGCAGGTCCCACCAGCTGACGCGGCGTCAGTGTGACGGCCATGACGACCAGGGAGGCGACGCCCATGACGAGGACCCGCGCGCCGGACGAGGGATGGGGATGAGCGGAGTGAGCCATGCCCCCACCTCAACGCATTCGATGTTGCGTGAGCGTATGCGTTTCGGTCGGTAGCCTTCAGGGGTGGAAAGCGAACCGCGATGGAATCTGACCGTCGGCCGGCCACCCACGCCGATTTTGGACGAACGCACCATCGAGCATCACCGCCTGCCGGACGGCGCAGGGCTCCCGCCTTCGTACATCTCCTTCGCGCGAACGTTCGGCTGGGGTCGCCTGTTCGGGCTCTGGCTCATCTACACGCCGGTTCCTTCAGGGTTCGGCGACGGCGTCGTGGGTCGAGGCGGGCATCTGACCGATCGACTGCACGAGGAGTTCCGCGAAGGTCGAGCCGAGGAGGATGACTGGAAGATCGAGCCCGACGGCTCCTGGGAGATCGCAGAGCGGCTCGTGGTCTTCGCGATGAGCGAGAACGGCGACTATCTCGCCTGGGACGCGGGCAGCCGAGACGGCAACGGCGAACTGCCGATCTTCCACACCACCCGCTTCGACTCACTCACGCGCATCGGCGACGACCTGTATGAGGCGGTCGAAGAGCTCCGCGGGCGCAACGGCGGTCAGGGCGACGAGCCCGTGGATTTCAGGCCGCTCGTTCCGGCTGCGCTGTGAGCCGTACGGCCGCACTCAGTTGAAGTCGCCGCCGGGGGCCATGTCCATGAAGCGCGAGTAGTGACCCTGGAACGCGACGGTGATGGTCGCGGTCGGACCGTTACGGTGCTTGGCGACGATCAGGTCGGCCTCGCCCGGACGCACGTCCTTGTCGTAGACGGAGTCGCGGTGCAGCAGGATGACCATGTCGGCGTCCTGCTCGATCGAGCCGGACTCACGCAGGTCGCTGATCGCGGGCTTCTTGTCGGTGCGCTGCTCGGGACCACGGTTCAGTTGCGACAGGGCGATGACCGGAACCTGCAGCTCCTTGGCGATGAGCTTGAGGCTTCGCGAGAACTCCGAGACCTCTTGCTGTCGCGACTCGACGCGCTTGCCCGAGGTCATCAGCTGCAGGTAGTCGATGATGACCATGCGCAGACCCTCGCGCTGCTTGAGTCGACGGCACTTGGCGCGGATCTCGACCAGCGTCATGTTGGGGCTGTCATCGATGTAGAGCGGGGCGTCGTTGATGCGGCCACGGGTCGCGGCGACGGTGGTCCAGTCACGAGGGTCGAGGTTTCCCTTGCGCATGTTCTGCAGCGGGATCTGGCCTTCGGCACTGAGCAGACGCATCGCGATCTCGCTCTTGCCCATCTCGAGCGAGAAGAAGACCGAGGGGATGTTGTGGCCGATGGATGCCGAGCGCGCGAAGTCGAGCGCGAGCGTCGACTTACCCATCGCAGGTCGCGCGGCGACGACGATCATCTGACCACCGTGCAGGCCGTTGGTGAGTTCGTCGAGCTCCTTGAAGCCCGTCGGAACGCCGGTCATCGATCCGTCACGGCCGCTGGCCGCCTCGATCTCCTCGAGTGCGGCGTCGACGGCGATCTGCAGCGGAACGTAGTCTTCCGCGGTCTCGGATCCGGTGATCGAGTAGATCTCGGCCTGGGCGTTGTTGACGATGTCGGTCGCATCGCCCTCGCCCGCGTAGCCGAGCTGCACGATGCGGGTGCCGGCGTCGACGAGGCGGCGAAGGATCGCACGCTCGGAGACGATGCCCGCGTAGTAGCCGGCGTTGGCCGCGGTCGGGACGATCGAGGTGAGGGTGTGCAGGTAGTCGGCGCCACCCGCCCTGCCGAGCTCGCCGGTCTTGATGAGCTCGTCGGTGACGGCGACCACGTCGGTCGGCTCGCCATGCGAGTACAGCGAGAGGATCGCCTCGAAGATCAACTCGTGCTTCGGAATGTAGAAGTCGGCGCCCTTGAGCGTCTCGATCACATCGGCGACGGCATCTTTCGACAGGAGCATTCCGCCCAGTGCGCTCTGCTCGGCGAGCAGGTCGTGGGGAGGCGTGCGCTCCGGGCCGCGCTTCCCACCCGCGCGCTCCTCTGAGATGTCGGCGATCGACACAGTCTTCCCTTCGATGCGACGTTTCCGATGCGATGTTCTGATGAGGCGTTTCGATGAGGCGTTTCGACGGCTGGGCCTCTTATGGCTCTCGGCCGTGACGTCACCCTGCGCAGCAAAACAGGTGCCTCCGACATTCGGTCGCTCGCCCACGCTACGAGCGACTGTTTCCACATGCAACACGGCCTGTGGATAACTCTGTGGAGAGCGTGCGGACAAAGCCGGAGTGTCTGTGCAGAACGGGTGTGGATAACCCCGTGGAGGACCGCGAAACCAAACTTTTTTATAAGCCGTGACCTGGCTTTTCCTGTTTCCCCAGCCTGTGGATGAGAATCAGTTTAAATCGAGCCTTGAAGGTTGCCTCTCCCGGGAGGGGGATGTGTAGAACCTGGGGAAAGTCAAGCCGAGATTTCTCCGGGCGCGTCACACCCCGACATCCCCGGAAACGCGCGGAGAACCCCCTAGACAGGAACCCCGCGCGCGAGTATCGTCACCCGCAATCGATGCATCTGCGTCGACGTACGTTGCCTTCTGAGGGGGAGGTGGACGTGGACGTTCGGGCCACCCGACACGGCGTTCCTGCCGTCGCCTTCTGGGGTGCCATCGGCGTTCTCGCCTGGGCGACGCTCACAGTCCTTCTCGCAGGCGGATCCGCGCACGCCGACGACCAGGAAGATGGGCCGCTCGACGGGCTCACGTCGCTCGTCAGCAACACGGTTACAGCCGTCACGGCCCCGGTGACCCCGATCGTCACGCAGGTCGTCGCACCCGTCGTCACCCAGGTGGTCGCGCCCGTGCAGCAGGCCGTCCCCGCCGTGGTCACCACCGTGACGCAGCCGATCGTGAACGCTCCGGTCGTCGGACCGGCGGTCACACCCGTCGTTCACGCCGTCACAGAGACCGCGACGGCGGTCGTCACACCCGTGACCGACGCGCTGACCGGCTCTCCGGTCTCGCAGATCACCGATCCGATTCTCGACGCCGTCGCCGGCATCCCGGTGGTCGGCGGACTCGTCTCCGACCTCGGGCTGATCTCCGCTGTGGATGACGTCGTCGGTGTGGTCGACGACACCACCGCCCTTCTCGGGAACGTGGCGAACGAGACAGTCCCGCCAGTGCTCGAAGCCCTCGACCCGACGACGTCGACGACACCCGAACCCGGTGAAGGTTCCGGGAGCGTCGCCGAGCCTGCGGTGAAGACGACCACCCTCATCATCACGACCGAGAACACCGCGGCGACGCCACCGGTATCACCGACGCCCGCGTCCTCGGCCGGAAGTCCGTCGCCGATCGCGCTCTCCACCACGATCGGTGCGACCCGAGCCGTCGACGACACCACTCCTGTGCCCACCGGCCCTCCCTCAGGGAGCCCGCCTGGTGCCACGGTTCCCGCGTCATCCTCTGCCGGTTCCGGCGGAGGCAACGGCGCTGCCCCCGCGCGTCTCAGCGACGTGACCTCTTCTCCGCTCCGTGCTGGTGAGCGGACATCCGGCGCCTCCGACGACGAGCTTCCCTCATCGCCGGTCGCCGACACCGACGTCTCTCCTGACTGACGGATCGTCACGTCGTTCCCCCGGGAATGACAGAAGCCGTGCTGCGCGCGCACTTTGATCGCGCGCACCCTTCAGACGAACCACCTAGTCAGGAGAACGATCATGCGCACTTTCATCAAGCGAGCCCTATGGGGCGCGCTCATCGCCGGGGGCATCACGCTCCTCGGCGCGACGGCCGCGAACGCGGCTGAGACGACCGGAGACGACGGACTGCTCTCCGGCACACAGGCGGAGACCGCGATCACCGCGCCACTCTCGATCGTGAACAACGCGATCTCGGTAGTGGGCGATGCCGTCGCTCCGGCACCGGCCCCTGCACCCGCTCCGGCACCGGCACCCGCTCCGGCTCCTGCTCCTGCTCCTGCTCCCGCCCCAGCTCCGGCGCCGGTCGCCACCACCAGTGGCGATTCAGGCACGGCATCCGGCACTCAGGCCGCAGTGACCGTGAACCTCCCCGTCACCGTGTCGAACAACGCCGTGAGCGTGCTCGACACGTCAACGACCAGCGCCCCGGCCGCGACTCCCCAGAGCCCGGCTCCCCAGGCCGGGACACCGGCCGGGGCGCCCCTCGTGACCACGAACGGCCTGGACGGAGTGCTCTCGGGCACCCAGGCGCTGCTCGCGGTCAACGCACCGATCACCGTCACGGGCAACGCCGTGTCGCTGCTCGGCGACACCGAGAGCACCGCTCCGGCAGGGCAGGGAGCCGCAGCACCGGCATCCTCCGCACCCGTCGGCGCAGCGACCTCCGGCGATGACGGAATCGGCAGCGGGACCCAGGTGATCGCTCCGATCACGGCACCCGTGACGGTGTCCGGCAACGCGATCTCGCTGCTCGGTGACACGAGCTCGACCCGATCCGGCACTGCCGGCGCTACCGGCTCTTCCACTCCCGCCACCGCGGCGGGCACTTCGGGCGACGACGCGATCCTCGGCGGCACGCAGGCCACTGCTCCCGTCACGGCACCGGTGACGGTGTCGGGGAACGCGATCTCGCTGCTCGGTGACAGCGCCACGACCGGCGCCGGCGGTACCACCTCCGCACCGGCCGCACCGGCCGGCAGCGGCAACACCACCACGGGAACCGACAGCGTCCTCGGCGGCACCCAGATCACTGCACCCGTCACAGCCCCCGTGGGCGTGACCGGAAACGCGATCTCGCTGCTCGATGACGCCACCGTCACCCGTACCGGCGGAACCGCCACCGCACCGGCCGCACCGGCTGGCAGCGGCAGCACCACCACGGGAGCCGGCGGCATCCTCGGCGGCACCCAGCTGGCGCTGCCGATCAGCCTTCCGATCACACTCGGCGGAAACGCCATCTCGGTGGTCGGCGAGGCGACGGTGACCGACCCCGGCCCGGGAACGAACCCGGGGACCGACCCCGGGACCGACCCCGGCACCGACCCGGGAACGAACCCCGGGACGAACCCCGGCACCAACCCGGGAACCGGCACCGACCCGAGCACGAACCCTGTCCGCACCACCGGAGCCGCCTTCGCCTCTGGCGCAGCGACCACCGGTCAGGCATCAGGGCTCGCGATGACCGGCGGCACATCGCCGGTCGGACTGATCGCACTCGCCGCCGCCCTGATCCTTCTCGGAGGTGCGGGACTCCTGCGACGTCGCCGGCTGACGGCGTAGCGATGACGCCGGCGGTGCGGTCGCCCTCGGGGAGGAGAGCCCGCACCGTCGGTGCGCCGACGCGTCCACCCCATACGTCGACGGACTCGTAGCCCCCAGCTCACACCGTCGTTCGACGCCGGCGCAGAAGAGGCGGATGCCCCGTGGAAATCCCACCCACGGGGCATCCGTCGCGCCCGCACCGCGGCGAGATCAGGGGATGTCGTCGACCTCGCCGTAGGGGATGATCGCGGCGCGGTAGCGCTCGACGAGTTCACGCCATCCGAATCCCTCGGTGTACTCGTGCTCGTAGACGGCTTCGGTGAAGTGCCAGAGCAGATACGGGTGCGCGCCGAGGCCGTACAACATGCCGTAGTCACGGTTCACGAACGCCTCGCGCTCCTCGGGCGTCAGCGTCCGGTCGTCGGTGACCGCATCCGGTCCCGCTCCCCCGGCCAGCCAGCCGTCGACGAACCCCTCGGTGTCGGCGACGTAGGCGTTCACGTTCGCGGTGCTCATCTCGACGGCGCGGATGAACTTGTTCATCATGTACCGGCTCATGACGCGGCCCTCCACAGGAAGAACGGACTGGAGGCGAAGCGCGAGGTTGTGGCCTCCGCCAGGTCGGCCGGGCGGCCCTGCATCGCGGCGAGCGCTGCAACGATGTTCACGTACTGGTAGGTGACGTTGCCGGCGGCCATGATCCGGTCGTACCGGCATCCGGCGATCGCCCCGTCGAGGTCGCCGTCGCGCATCCACTCCACCGCCTCGGCGTCGAACTCCGGGTCAGGGGAGCCGTTGAAGGTGCGCGGTCCACCGACGTCGGTGGCCATGTGGCCCGAGGTGAGCAGTCCCACCCTGGCATCGCTGTCCCAGGACTCCACCGCGGTGCGCAGATGCTGCCCGAGCGCGGCGAAGCGTGCGGCTGTGGGCAGCGGAGGCAGGATCGAGTTCGCGTGGATCGGCACGATCGGCAGGTCGAGCTCTGGGCGCACGTACTGCAGCGGCAGCACGAAGCTGTGGTCGAGGCGCCACTCGTGCGACACCGAGAAGTCGATCGTCTCGGGCAGCACCTCGCGGCCGGTGATCTGCGTCGCCAGCTCCGGGTTGCCGGTCAGCTCGGCGTACTCCATGCCGAAGGTGCGCACCTCGTTCTCGTAGGTGCCGTGGTACGACGCGGCCTTGCCGACGATGAACGCGGGCGAGTTGTCGGAGAAGAACTGCCGCACGTGGTCGGTGCCGAGCACGATGAGTGTGTCGACGCCCGCATCCGTGATCGCGTCGCGGATGCGACCGAAGTTCGCCTCGACCTGGATGAGATCGTCCGGCACCGGTTCGCGCATCGCCCGCCACAGCAGCGGGTTGTGCGGGGTCGCCGCGGCCATCACCAGTTCAGCCACGATCGTCTCCTTCCTTCGCGCTCACAGTCGGAACAGCTTGCGTGCGTTGTCGAGCAGGATCTTCCGGCGCGACTCCTCCTTGAGTCCGAGCTCGTCGAACTCGGCCATCCAGCGATCCGCGGTCATCACGGGCCAGTCCGACCCGAAGAGCACCCGGTCGGAGATCAGCGAGTCGGCATAGCGGACCACCTCGGGCGGCAGATACTTCGGCGCCCAGCCGGACAGGTCGAGGTACACGTTCGACTTGTGCCAGACCATCGCCAGGTTCTCGAGGTGCCACGGCCAGGCCGGGTGCGCGCTGATGATGTTCAGCTCGGGGAACTCGGCCGCCACGTCGTCGATGTAGGGCACGGGGCGGGCGTTCTCGAGACGGTAGCCACCACCGCCAGGGGTGCCCGCACCGGCGCCGGGGAATCCGGAGTGGAACATGACGACGAGTCCGAGTTCGGCGCAGGTCTCCCAGATCGGGAAGAAGCGCCGGTCGTTCGCGAGGAACTTCTGCCGCGACGGGTTGAGCTCGCCGACGCCCTTGATGCCGTACTCGGCGTGCATCCGACGGATCTCGGCGACCGCGGCCTCGCCCTTCCACGGGTCGATGCCGGCGAAGGCGAGGAACACGTCGGGGTGGTCCTGTTGCGCCTTGCCGAGCAGGTCGTTGGGCGCGCCCTTGATGCCGCTCGTGGTCTCCGAGTCGGAGTTCACGATGACGGCCATCATCTTGCGGTCGCGGTACTGGTCGGCCTGCTCGGCGAACGACACGACCGGCCGCTCGCGCCCGAAGTGCGCCGACATCTGGGAGTGCCGCTGGCCCATCGCCGCGATGAACTCCTCGGTCTGCGGGTGGGTGTGCACGTCGATCGCGACGAGGTCGTCGATACCGGTCATCAGGCTGCCCCTTCCTTCGCTCGTGCGGGTTCGGATGCTCCTGCTCCGGACTGCAGTCCGGTGATCGTTTCCGTGTCGGCACCGAGCGCGGGTGCGTACCGCAGCTCCGGGCGCCCGGAGCGCTGGAATCTGATGCTGGGCACGGGCACGCGCAGCGCGCCATCCGGCCCCTCGATCTCCTCCACCAGCCCCATGCTCGCGATCTGCGGATCGTCGAACAGGTCGCCCATCGTGTTCAGCGGGCCGTGCGGGATGTCGTGCGCGGCGAGTCGGTCGAGCCAGTACTGGCGGGGCCTGGTGGCGGCGATCTCCTTGAGCACGACGTCGAGCTCGTCGTAGTTGCGCACGCGCCCCTCGCGTGTCGAGAAGCGCGGGTCGTCGGCGAGGTCGGGCCGCTCGAGCACGTCGAGCAAGCCGGTCCAGAACTTCTCGGGCACGGACATGTGGATCACGAATGCCTTGTCGTCCGAGCCCCGGCAGGCATAGGCCTGAGCGCGACGCGGCCGCGAGTCGGGCGACGAGACCTGGCCTGTCTCCAGGAACGCGGACGCCGACTCGGTGAGGAAGTCGAGCAGTGCGCCGACCATCGTGACCTCGACATGCTCCCCCACCCCGCTCACGTCACGGGCGTGGAGTGCGGCGAGCACGGCCTGCACGGCCGACATCCCCGACAGCAGATCGGAGAACGCCGGTCCCAGCGGACGGATCGTGGATGCCGGAACGACCTGGCTGTACATGCCGCCGGTGGCCGAGATGACGGTGTCGTAGGCGGGTCGCTTCGCCGCGGGGCCGGTCGCACCGAAGCCGGTGATCGAGCACGTGATGACCCGCGGGTTGCGGGCGTGCAGGGCGTCGGGGCCGAACCCGAGCCGCTCGGCCACGCCGGGGCGGAAGTTGTCGAGCACGATGTCGGCGTCATCCACCAGGCCGAACAGGGCGGCGAGGCCCTCGGCGCTCTTGAGGTCGAGGACCACTCCGCGCTTGCCCCGGTTGTAGGCGGCGAACTGCGGGCTCATGGTCGCTCGCCCTTCCCACCGGCGCATCGGGTCACCTTCAGGCGACTCGACCTTGACGACGTCGGCGCCGAGGTCGGCGAGCAGCTTGGCGGCGAACGGGCCCGAGATGTACTGGCCGAGCTCGACCACGCGGATCCCGGCCAGCGCTCCGGCGCCCGGGGATGCAGTACTCGTCACTTGTGGTCTCCTCTTCGATACCGAGGGCGGTCAGCGCACATCGACGACGACCTTCCCGTCGCCCTTGCGGGGGAAATCGCGATACGCCGTGGCGATGTCGTCGAACGCATAGCGCCGGCCGACGAGTGAGGGCAGTGCCCCGGCGGCAGCCAGCGCGAGGGCCTCTGCCACGTCGTCGTAGCGCGCGCTGGCCACGCCGAACAGTCGCTTGCGACGCAGGTAGAAGTCGCGGGCATCGATGCGCAGATCGCTGTCGACGGATGCCGCGCAGAACACGGCCCGACCGCCCCAGCTGAGCGCCGAGATCCCGGCGCTCAGGGTCGGAGCATGGCCGGAGACATCGAGCACGACGTCGAACCCCTCTCCCCCGTCTAGCGCTGCCGCCAGGGACGCTGCACCCGATGCCTGAACGACCTGCTCGTCGCCGAGCGGGGAGAGAGTGCGGCGCGAAGCCGCGACCACCCGGGCGCCGCGAGCGAGCGCGATGGCGACTGCCGCACGCCCGAGCGTTCCGCCCGCGCCGGTGACGAGAACCCTGTCTCCAGCGGCGAGCGCGACCGTGCGCACGGCGTTGATCACGATGGAGGCGCTGTGCACCACGGCGGTCGCCTGCGCGGCGTCGAGGCCGTGACGGTCGATCGCATTGCGCGTCGGCACCGCGACGTACTCGGCCGCGCCGCCGTCGCGATGCACGCCCACGACGGTCTGCTTCGGGCAGTCGGCTTCGTCTCCGGCCTCGCAATGCACGCACTGCCCGCAGGCGATGTTGGGTTTGACGACGACGGTCTGCCCGATCCGCCCCCGGTCGACGCCCGCTCCGACCGCGACGATCTCGCCTGCGGGATCGATCCCGAGGATGCGGGGCAACTGCGCCTGTGAGCCTGGGCCGATGCCGGCGATCACGTTGAGGTCGAGCTGATTCACGCCGACGGTCTCGACACGCACGAGCACCTCGCCCGCGCCGGGTGTCGGCACGTCCGTCTCCGTGACGGTCAACCCGTCCACGTCATGACGGCTCAGCACGGCGGCACGCATCTTCACCTCTTCATCGCGGGAATCTGTTTGGGATACTGTATCCAATTTTCACCACGGCCGTCTACACCCTGTTCGAGCACGATATCCCGCAAACCATGGACACGGGATTCCAAATTGGATACCGTATCCCAAAATCCGCGTGAGGCGCCCCACTCCACGGAGGAGTCGCACGCACTTGCCCGAATGGAGAGTCATGCGCACGACACGAAACAGACTCGGCATCGCCGTGGTCGGGGGCGCAGCAGCACTGACGCTGCTCGCCGCCTGCGCCTCGCCGACACCGACACCGGAAGGCCCCGTCGACCTCGGCGACGGCGAACCCGGCGCGGCGGAGGACACCAGCATCACGGTGGCCATCCCCTTCCCCGACATCACGATGTACTCGATGTTCACGCTCGCGACCGACCTCGGCTACTACGAAGACGAGGGCCTCACCGTCGAGGTCATCACCGCCGACAACGTCACCGCAGCGGTCGCCAGCGGCAGCGCCGACATCGGCGTCGAGTCGACCGGCACCGTGATCGACGCCATCCGCGGCGGAGTCGAGATCGACCTCGTCTCCGGGCACTACTGCCGGCAGAACTTCGACTTCGCGGTGCAGTCCGACGTGAAGAGCGTCGACGACCTCGACGGCACCTCGATCGTGCTCGCCGGCACCCCCGGCGATCCCGCCGAGTTCCAGCGCGCCCAGGTGCTGAAGGAAGAGGGCTGGGACGTCTCGTCGATCAACGCCGAAGTCGTCTACCCCGGGCCCGGATCGGAGTCGTGGACGGAGTTCTTCGTCAACGACAAGATCACCCTGCAGCCGTTCTACGCCGACGACCGGGCCGCCCTCGAGGAGCACGGCGCGAACATCGTCGTGGAGTCGCTGCGCAACTGGGCCAACGACGTGCAGATCGCCGGCACCAAGTGGGCGCAGGAGAACCCGAACACCCTGGTCCGGTTCTTGCGCGCAACGCTGAAGGGCACCGACTTCATGACAGCGCCTGCGCCCGGCGAGTTCCCCGAGAACGCGGAGGAGGCGCTGGACATCTACGAGGCCAACGACTTCGACGTCGCGGAGCTGCGTGAGTCGGACAGCGTCTGGATCCTCGACGGACACCTCGCCTGCCCGAACCTGTACTTCGACGACGAAGCCTGGGACACCACCATCGAGACGCAGAAGCTCGAGCCGCTCGAGTTCGACTCCGACCAGCTCGTGTACCTCCGCAAGGCGCAGGAACTCCTGGGCCTCGACAACGAGGGGCCGGCCACGCTGACCTACCCGTGAGTCGCGGACTCATACGAAGAGGCCCCACCGTTGCGCATGGCGGTGGGGCCTCTTCGTGTGTTCGGGGTGTGGGATCTACCGCTGAGCGAAGAGCCCCACGACCCCGGCGGGATAGAGGGGCAGCGCCTCGGCGTCGTCATCGAAGCTGCGCCAGACGACGGGAACCACCGCCCCGTCGCTCTCCGTCAGCGTCGCGCCCGTCGCTGCGGGCTCCGGGTCGAGAGTTCCCGTGTACACGAAGACGATCTCGTGTCCGACGTCGCCGTCCAGGTGGAAGATGTTCTCCACCACCCCGAGGTAGCTCAGATCACGGATCGTCGCCGACAGCTCCTCGCGCACCTCGCGCCGGACCGCATCGAGGTGGGTCTCACCGAGCTCGACGCTGCCGCCGATGAGGCGGTGATACCCGCCCGGATTCTCTGCGGTCGCGGCGTTGACGCTGACCGCGTGGGCGGTCCTCTGCGCGTTCGGCGCGACGAGCATCGCCTTGACGCGGATATGGCTTCGATCGATCGGCGGGGCAGGCTCTACCATGATCGCCACGACGATCCCCTGAACACGACGGCCAGATCACGCACCGTTCGTCCAGTGGGTTCAGGTGCTGGAGGTGCGATCTGAGGACTCCTCATTCTTGCTCTTGCGCACCTCATAGACATAGCGAGAAATCCACCCCGCAGCTGCGAGAAACGCCACGACCACAGTGACGTACGAGTACCACTCCGGCCCCACACCCTTGACGAGCGAGAAGATGCCGACGCTCAAGAAAGCGGCCGCCCCCAGCAGATTCCACTTTCCGTAGCGCTCCATGGTGAGCGATGCTACTTCACACGAACCCGACAGTCGACTCGACGACGGCCCTTCGGCAACGCGTCCTAGTAATGGTCGCGAGCCTGCAGGATGATGATCTGCTCATCGCTCACGTAGTAGACGAGGCGATTGGTCTGGTCGATGCGGCGGGACCACGCTCCGGAGAGCACGTGCTTCAGCGGCTCCGGTTTCCCGATGCCCTCGAAGGGATCACGGAGAACATCGGCGATGAGCTGGTTGATCCGCCTCAGCGTCTTGCGATCCTGGCCCTGCCAGTACGTGTAGTCCTCCCACCCGTTGGGGTCGAAGGCCAATCTCCGAGTCACTCGTCGATCAGATCGTGCTGCTCGGTCTCACCGCGGCGCGCACGCTCGATCGCCGAGAGAAGTCGCTCTGCACCCAAAGGGTTTCGGAGCAGGTACGCCGTCTCCGTGAGGGCGTCGTAGTCGTCCTTCGACATGATGACGGCGTTCCCACGTCGGGAGACGACCTCGACGGGCGCATGGTCATCGTTCACCTGCTGGATAAGACCGAACAGGCGCTTGCGGGCCTCGGTAGCCGAGATCGCGGACATCCTCCACCTCCCTAGTGGTACAACAAAACGTACCACTCGATCGCGCGTGAACGCCCGCCGAACAGACCCGACCCCCGTCGCGCATGAGACGGAGGCCGGGAGTCGTGACGGCGGGTCAGCCGACGATCTTGCGCTCGTCATACCAGGGCGCGAGCCGGCGGCGGAGCACGGAGATGAGCAGCAGCGTGAGGTTCGCGATGATCACCATCACCACGACCATCGCGATGGCCTCGTCCATCCGGAACTGGTACGCGGCGAACTCGAGCAGGTGGCCGAGGCCGCCGGTGCCGCCGAGGAACTCGCCGAGCACCTCACCCGTGAAGCCGAGCGCCGCACCGCGCTGGATGCCGGAGAGGCTGTAGGGCAGCGTGGCGGGGAAGATCACCTTCCAACCGAGTCCGATCCCCTTGGCGCCGTAGACCCGGGCCGCGTTGACGAGCGAGGGGTTCACGGTGACCGCGCCCTCCATCGTGTTCAGCAGGATCGGGAACACCGCGAGCAGGATGACGAGCGCGATCTTCGACTCACTGCCGAGGCCGAGCCCGAGGATGAACAGCGGGGCGAGCGCGACCTTGGGCGTCGAGTACAGCACCCATAGGAACGGCGCGACCATGAAGCGCAGCACCGGTGACCACCCGACCGCGAGACCGACGACCACACCGACGACGATCGCGATCGTGAGGCCGATGAGCAGGTTGGTCACGCTGAACGCGAAAGCGCTCCAGAACTCCGGATCGACCATGAGCTGCCCGAACGCCACCGCCACCGCGGTCGGTGCGGGCAGGAACGCCTCGGGGATCCAGTGGAACCAGCTGACGGCCGCCTCCCACAGGAGCAGCACGGCGGCGATCACCCCGATCAGCAGCAGCGTCCACTTGCCCTCGCCCGAGCGCACCACACGCCGCGGCCGCACGATGCGGACGGTTCCGGTTGCCGAGACGACGCTCATCGCTTGCCCTTCCTCGTCCAGGGCGCGATCCCGCGTTCGATGGCCGTGACCACCTGGGTCATGCCCACGCTCCACAGCACGACGACCGCGATCGCGGCGAACGCCTGGTCGGTCTGATAGGTGTTCGACGCGCGGATGATGAGTGCTCCCATGCCGCTCGACGAACCCGCGAGCTCGGCCACGACCATGCCGATAGTGGCGAGCACGACCGCCTGGCGGAGCCCCGCGAACAGGAACGGCACCGTCGACGGCAGGTACACCGAGCGATAGAGCCGCATCCGACCGGCGCCGTAGACGCGGGCGGCGCGGATGATCGAGGGGTTCGTGGTGCGCATGCCGGCGGCGACGTTGAGCAGGATCGGGAAGATCGCACTGATCGTGACGAGGAAGATCACCGGACCGATGCCGAAGCCGAACCACGCCTTCGCGAGCGGCTGATAGGCGATCGACGGGGTGGCGTAGATGGTCCAGGCGATCGGGCCGATCACCCGGTCGACCGGAAGCGAGGCGCCCATGAGAAGCCCGACGGGGATGCCGACGACCACCGCGAGCACGAAGCCCGTCAGCCATGCCTGCACTGAGACCCCGGCATTGGCGGCGAGCGATCCGTTCGCCACGATCTCACCGAAACCCTGCGCGATGGCGAGGGGCGGTGGGAGGAAGACCGGGCTGATCCATCCGAAGACCCCGACGACCAGCTGCCAGAGCACGAGGAGGATGACCACCTCGATCGCGATGACGGCGGCCTTGCCCCGGGCGCTCAGGCCCGCGAGCCAGGCGGCGACACCACCTCGGCCGAGGTTCGGCCCGGTGGCGAGCAGCGCGGTCACTTCGACACCGCTGCCGCCGTGGCCTCACCCTCCAGCGCCTCCCAGAGGTGGTCGCGGAGTTCGAGGAAGCGGGGATCATGCTGCACCGAGCGCTCCGACCGCGGGCGCGGGATGCCGGTCGTGATGATCTCCTTGATGGCGCCGGGGTGGCTCTTGAAGACGACGATGCGGTCGCCCAGGAGGATGGCCTCCTCGATCGAGTGCGTGATGAAGAGGACGGTCTTGCCCGTCGCCTCGATGAGCTTCTCGATCTCGTCGCGCATCACCTCGCGGGTGAGGGCGTCGACGGCGCCGAGCGGCTCGTCCATCAGCAGGATGCGCGGCTCGGCGACGAACGCACGGGCGAGCCCGACGCGCTGCTGCATGCCGCCGGAGAGCTCGCGGGGATACGACGACTCGAATCCCTTGAGCCCCACCATGTCGATGGCCTCCTGCACCTTCGCGCGCCAGTCGGCGGTGCGCAGCCCCTTCTGCATCTCGAGCCCGAACTTCACGTTGTCGAACACGGTGCGCCAGGGCAGCAGCGCATAGTCCTGGAAGACCACGGCCCGGTCGGGCCCAGGGCCGTTGACCTGCTTCCCATCGACGAGGACCGAGCCGGTGCTCGGCGCGACGAGGCCGGCGATGACGTTCATGAACGTCGTCTTTCCGCACCCCGACGGGCCGAGCACCGTGATGAACTCGCCTTCGAACACGTCGAGGTCGACGTTCTCGATGGCTATCAGCTTCTTTCCCGTCCGCGCGACGTCGTAGCTCACCGAGAGTCCGGTGACCGAGATCAGCGGATCCGCCGAGTCCCGTGCGGTGTCGTTCACGTCAGTCATCGTCGACCTCTCGTCTCATCGCCGCGCGTCGGTGCGCGGCTTATCGCAGCTTCGGAAGCACCTCGGTGCCGAGGAGTTCGATCTGCTCGAAGAACCGATCGAACTTGAAGCGGAAGTCGAACACCAGGTGCTCGGTGCCGACCTCCTCGAACCGCCGGATCTGCTCGACGGCCTGATCGGGGTCGCCCACGATCAACTGACCCTCGAGGTCTTCGACGGTTTCGAAGCTGCCGGACGGCGGCTTCACCGCGAACTTCGCCTTGTTCGCCCAGGCGAGAAGGCCGGGGATGTTCACGTGCTTCAGAGCCTCTTCGCGGGTGTCCTCGATCGAGGTCGGCGGGATCACGGCGATGGTCGGCATCGGCCGGCCGTTCTCATCCGTCATCTCGCGCATGGTCTTGATGCGCTTCTCCATCGTGAGCAGGCCCGTGCGTCCCGGCATCCATCCGTCGGCGAACTCCGCCGCGAGACGGGCCGAGCGCGGGGTCGCACCGCAGTACCAGAACGGGATGCGTCCGCCCACGGGCTTCGGCTCGATCGTGACGTTCTCGAACTTGAAGATGCCGTCGTCGTAGGTGACGTCGTTCTCGGTGAACACACGACGCAGGATCTCGGCGTTCGAGCGCACCATCTCCACCCGGTCGAGGTCGCCCCAGCCGATCGCATCGAACTCGTGGTCGAAGGTTCCGGCGCCGAACCCGAGGATCAGGCGCGGGCCGAGCAGCTGCGTCATCGTGCCGGCCATGAGGGCCGTGACGAGCGGATGGCGGAACGGGATGAGCGATCCGGTGCCGAGCTCGATCTTGTCGGTGACGGCACCGATGGCGGTGAGGGTCGTCAGCGCGTCGTAGAACGTGCGGTTCGGCTTCTCCATCTCGCCGTGCGGTTCGAACACCAGGTGATCGCGCACCCAGACGGAGTCGAATCCGAAGCTCTCGGCGAGCTTCGATCCCTCCAGCAGCTTCTCCTTGCTCGCCTCCTCGCCGAAGTGCGGCAGCAGCAGTCCGAATTTCATGTCAGTTCCTCTCTAGCGGCGAATGCCGCCCTGTCTTCCGCCGATGCGGCGAGCTTTCCGAATGTGCGATCGCCTGTGACCTCGTCGCCGACGTAGACGTCGACACCGCGCACGAGGGTGCGCTGGATGCGGGCGCTGATGGTGCGCCCGTCGTACGGGGTCCAACCGATCTTCGACAGCACGCCGTCGTTCGTGATGGTCCACTCCTCGGCCAGGTCGGCGATGACGATGTCGGCATCCGCCCCGATCGTGAGCGATCCCTTCACACCTTCGAGGCCGAACTTGGCGGCGGGGATGTGGGCGACCATGTCGATCGCGCGCTGCAGGTCGAGCTCGCCTTTGTTCACGGCGTCGAGCATGAGCTCGTAGTAGTACTGGATGCCGGGGGTGCCGGTGTGCGAGCTCCACATCTGCGTCCAGCCGACCTCCTTCTCCTCGCGCGTGTGCGGGGCGTGGTCGCTGGCGGCGATGTCGATCGTGCCGTCGCGCATGCCCTCCCAGACGGCCGCGCGGTTGTCGTCGGGAACCCAGTAGCTGAGCGCGTACGGGCCGAGCGTCTCGACGTCGTTCCAAGTCGACAGGAACGGCGCCCAGTGGTTGACCTCGCAGGTCACGTCGATGCCGTTCTGCTTGGCGCGACGCACGGCCTCGATCGAGCGCCGGGTCTGGATGTGCGCGATGTGCACGGGGCAGCCGGATGCCTCGGCGAGACGCAGCACGACGTCGATGGCCGTGTCCCAGATCACACCCTCGCGGGCGGCGTAGGCGGAGGCGTAGCCCTGCGGGGTGTTCTCTCCGCGGGCGAGGTAGGCGCCCTCGATGTAGTCCATGAGCGCCTGGTCGTGCGGGTGCACGATGAAGCGCTTGCCGGTCTGGGCGATGTGATCCATGATCTCGAGCAGGTGCCCGTGGTTGTGGATGCCGGTGCCGGAGGGGTGCGGGTAGTCGCGGCCCGTGTCGACGACCATGTAGATCTTGTACGCCCGGATGCCCATCTCGCTCATGCCGGCGATCTCGTCGAACTTGGTCGGCGCGGGGTTGTGGTTCCAGTCGACGATCGACGATTCCTCGTACCGGTGGAACACGTCGGTCAGGGTGGCGACATCGGTGGTCGGCGGCTTGAGGTTCGGCATCCCGAACATCGTGGTGACACCGCCGGCCGCAGCCTGCAGGCTCGTCGTGTAGATGTCGTCCTTGTGCTCGTAGCCGGGCTCGCGGGTGTGCACGTGCACGTCGACCATGCCGGGGAGCACGAGCTTGCCGGTGGCGTCGACCGTGCGCTCGGCGGCGATCTCGGTTCCTGCGGCCACGATGCCGGCGATCTTGCCGTCGGCGACGAGCAGGTCGGCGACGACCGGTCCTGCGGGGGTGACGACGGTGCCGCCGGTGATCTTCAGTTCCACGCTCACCGCGTGACCTCCTCTGTCTGGATGGACTCGCCGATCGCGGGCGACGGCGAAGACCGGTGGATGAGATGCGCCGGGCGCACGTACTGGTCGAACCAGCCGACGATCACCGGGGTGGTCTGCTCCCAGTACGCGTCGTACGCGGCGTAGTGGGTCGTGTGTCGCTGCATGATCAACTGCTTCGGGCCGCGGGCGGCCTCGTACAGCGCCTCGGCATGGTCGGTCGGCGTGGTCGCATCGCCCTCGACGCCGATCACGAGCAGCGGCGTGGTCAGGCGGGCCGCTGCCTCGACGGGCCGGTAGGCGATGATCCCCTCGGCGCACGCGAGCGGCACGGCGGTCGGGATGCGGTCGTCGACGTCGGCCTTGATCTTGGTGGCGCGCCGCTCGGCCGTGGGGATCATGATCTCCTCGCGGGGGTGCACGATCCGCCCCTCCCCTGTGGCGACGCGCTGGCGGCGGTCCTCCTCGAGAGACTTCTGGAAGTCGAGCCATTCGTACTCGCTGCGCATGCGGTGCAGCCAATCCTCACCGTCGGCGACGGGCACCTGGCTGACGGCGGCCTTGATGCGCGGGTCGGCGTCGGCGAGGAGCACGGCGTTGCCGCCTCCGGTGCCGCCGGTGCCGAAGACCCCGATCGCATCGGTGATCACGTCTTCGCGGGTGGTGAGGTAGGTCACGGCATTCACCAGGTCCTGCAGCTGCCAGGCCGGGGAGAGGTAGCCGCGGTCGCCCTCGGAGTCGCCGAAGCCGCGGTAGTCGATCACGAGTACCGCGAAGCCGGCCTCGACGAGGGCCTCGTGGTAGCGGACGTAGAGCTTGGCGTCCTTGAGCCCGAGCCAACCGGGACCCTGCACGATCGCGCGATACGGGCCCTCATGATCGGGCGTGCGCCACACGGCGGAGATGCGCTGACCCTCGCTGAAGTACGAGACGGGTGTGGTCTGCATGGGTTCCTCTCGGCTGAACGCGGCGTCGCGATCGGCGATCTGCGCCGCTGCGGTGGGGCGTTTCCCATCTTCGCCCATTTTGGATCCAGAATCCAGTATTGATTGGATCCAGTATCCGCGCTAGCATGACCGCATCACGTCGGCCCGATTGGTCGACGTCGGTGGTCCCGACCTGGACTGCGAACGTGCTCTCTCTTGCGCCCTTCCCCTTCCTCGTCTTCCGGAGAACCATGCCTGCCACCACCCGCGCCCTCGGCGCCGTCCCCGCCCTCGCGCTCCTCCTCGCCGCCGGATTGAGCGGATGCGCCGGTTCGCCGGCAGCTCCCGCTGCTGCCGCCGATCCGAAACCCGTCGTGCTCGACAACTGCGGGGCCGAGGTCTCACTCGATTCCCCGCCGCAGCGCATCCTCACCGTGAAGTCGTCGACACTCGAACTCGCGCTGGCGCTCGGCGCGGGCGACCGGATCATCGGCTCGGCGTTCTCCGACGGTCCGCTGCCGGAAGATCTCGCGGCAGACGCCGAAGAAATCCCGGTCGTCTCCGACAAGGTGCCGTCGAAGGAGGCAGTGCTCGAACTCGAGCCCGACCTGGTGTTCGCCGGCTGGGAATCGAACTTCTCGGTCGACGGTGCCGGCGAGCGCGCCGACCTGGAGCAGCTCGGCATCACCACCTATGTCGCGCCCGCCGCGTGCAAGGCTCCCGGGTACATGCCCGACCCGCTCACGTTCGACACGGTCTTCGACGGGTTCGCCGAGGCGGGCCAGCTGCTCGGCGAGGAGGACGCTGCCGCGGCACTCATCGCGGAGCAGCGGAAAGAGCTCGACGGGATCACTGCCGACGACCGCGGCCTCACGGCGGTCTGGTACTCGTCCGGCACGGATCAGCCCTTCGTTGGCGCGGGCATCGGAGCGCCGCAGATGATCATGTCGGCGGCTGGGCTCGACAACGTCTTCGCCGACGTGCACGACACCTGGACATCGAGCTCGTGGGAGCTGATCGCCGAGGCCGACCCCGACGTGATCGTGCTGGTGGATGCCGCATGGAACACCGCCGACTCCAAGATCGCACTGCTCACAGCGAACCCGGTCACCGCGCAGCTCGACGCCGTGAAGAACCAGCGGTTCGTGATCGTCGACTTCCCGGCGACCGAGGCCGGCATCCGCAACGTGAACGCCGTGGAGTCGATCGTGGCGCAGCTCGGAGAGCAGTGAGCGTCGCGGTTCCGCTGCGGACGGCGCTCCCGGCCGCCTCGGCATCCGTTCCCCGCCCGCGACGGCGGCGCACCGCTTCGGCGATCGCGGTGCTGCTGCTCGTGCTGGCGGGCACGATGGTCGCGGCGGTCGCGATCGGTCCGGCCGACATCACCCCGGCCGAGCTCGTGGCGAGCGTGTGGTCGCACCTGACCGGGGCCGCCAGCGGGCTCACTCCCATCCGCGACGCGATCATCTGGGAGGGGCGCGTGCCCCGCGTGCTCACGGCCGCGGCGGTCGGAGGCGGCCTGGCCCTGTGCGGGGCCGTGATGCAGGCTCTCACCCGCAACCCGCTCGCCGACCCGTACCTGCTCGGACTCTCCTCCGGCGCCTCGACCGGCGCCGTGATCGTCATCGTGCTGGGGGCCGCGGTGGCACTGCCGTTCGCGGCCTTCGCGGGTGCGCTGCTCGCTCTGGCCCTCACGCTGGGCCTCGCCCGCGCGGCCGGTTCTGCAGGATCGACCGCGGTGGTGCTCGCCGGTCTCGCCGTCTCAGCCGTGCTCGCCGCGTTGACCAGCCTCGTGATCTTCTGGAGCGCGACGAACGACAGTTACCGCGAGATCCTCAGCTGGCTGCTCGGCTCGCTCGGCGGTGCGGACTGGGCGGATGCGGCACTGGCCGGGGTCGCCGTGGTCGTCTGCGCCATCCCGCTGCTGGCTTCGGCCCGACCGCTCGACAGCCTCGTGCTCGGTGACACCGCGGCCGAGGCGCTGGGAATCCCGGTGACCCGGCTGCGGGTGCTGCTCTTCATGTGCACAGCTCTGCTGACCGGAGCGCTCGTCGCCGTGAGCGGGTCGATCGGCTTCGTCGGGCTGATCCTCCCGCACGCGGTTCGTGCGGTCGTCGGCGCCTTGCATCGCGCTCTGCTGCCGGTCTCGTTCCTCGCCGGCGCCGTGTTCCTCATCTGGGCCGACACCATCGCCCGCACCGTCTTCGAGCCGCGCGAGCTTCCGGTCGGGATCGTGACAGCGCTGATCGGCGGACCGGTGTTCGCGGTGCTGATGCTGCGCATGCGGAAGAGCCGCGCATGACCGGGGTGCACGGAAGCGGCCTCGATGCCCGACGCATCCGCTTCGGCCACGGCGACCGTCTCATCATCGACGGCATGCATCTCACCGCTCCCGGTGGCGCGGTGACGGCACTCCTCGGACCCAACGGCTCGGGCAAGAGCACGCTGCTGCGGTTGATCGCCGGGACTCTGCGCGGCGAGGCCGACGCGCTCGAGCTGGACGGCGGGTCACTCACGGCGATGCGGCGGCGAGAGCGTGCACAGCGGGTGGCCCTGGTCGAGCAGGAGTGGTCGGCGGCCGAGGGCATGACCGGACGCGACATCGTCGGCCTCGGGCTGCTGCCGCATCGGGGGTGGTTGTCGTTCGAGGGCGAGGAGGCGGATGCCATCGCCACGGACACGGCATTGACGCGTGCGGGTGCATTCGAGTTCGCGGAGCGCGACGCCGCGACCCTGTCAGGCGGCGAGCGCCAGCGCGTGAACCTCGCGAGGGCCCTGGCTCAACGCCCGACGCTGCTGCTGTGCGACGAGCCGACGAACCACCTCGACATCCGCGCCCAGCTCGACGCGCTCGTGTTGCTCCGCTCCCTCGCTCGCGACGGGATGACCGTGATCGCCGCGCTGCACGACCTGAACCACGCGGCGGCCTTCGCCGATCGGGTCGTCGTTGTCGCTGACGGCCATGTGCAGGCGGCCGGTTCGCCGCAGGACGTGCTGACGCGCGAGCTCATCGCGCGTGTCTGGAGCGTCGACGCCGAGGTGCTGTCCCGGCCGGGCAGCGATCGCCCGCTGATCGTGTTCGATGCGGAGCACGCTCTCGCGCGCTGAACTCGGCCGAACTCCACCGGGTGGGCTCAGCCCAAGGCGGCCTCCGCGGACGCGAAGTGCGGAACTTCGACGAACAAGCCCAGACGGTGTGCAAGTGCCCGCGCTTCGGCCTCCCGCTCTTCCTGCTGATCCTGCTGAAGGCTGACCGTCGATACCCCCGCACTCATGGCCGCGCCCATTCCGACTCCCGCTCCCGCGAGAACACACGCCTCCGCCGGTTTCCGAAGCTGGTCGAAAGTCATGGGCAGAGCCGCGCACGAGGTGTGCCCGCACAGCAGATGCGCGAGTTCATGGAGCACCACGTGCAGGCGATACCAACGCGGATCAGAGCGCCGCACGGGGATTCTCGCGCGATCACCGTCCCAGAGCACGAACCTGGGCACGGTCGCCCATTCGTCCTCGTCCAAGACGTCGACCTCGATATCCAGGCCCATCAGTGCGGAAACCCGCTCCGTGATGCACTGCACACTCGCGCCGCATTCGACCTCCAGCTCTTCGAAGAGCCGATCAACCCCACTTCGACCACCCATTTGTCCCTCACCCCTCGCATAGCCCGACCCCCTTTCGGTCGGACAACCCTCACAGTGGAGAGACGGCGGTCAGGGCTCAGTCATTACGCCGAAAACCTGGGAACTTTCGGCCAGTCTTTCGAGACTTCCGACTATCACCTTTGGTCTCAGCCGATCGGGGCGATGTCGAGAGCCGCGGCAGCAAGATCGGCGGCGCTGTCGAGGTCGCGCATCCAGAGCCGACGCACCGGCGCGCGCAGTCCGGTCGCCTCGAGGCCTTCGGCGAGCGATGCGTCTTCCTCGGCGATGAGCCAGGCATCGAGCAACCCGCCCTTCTCGCGTGCGCCGTAGTGGCGTCCGACCGCATCGGCAGTGGCGGGGAGGCCGACGGCGGCGAGGCAGGCATCGGCCATGCCGCGCACGGGAGCGCCGGCGATGATCGGCGAGACCCCGACGACGCTCCCTGGTGCGGCGCGGACGGCGTCGGCGATGCCGGGGACCGCGAGGATCGGACCGAGCGAGACCACCGGATTCGACGGTGCGAACAGAATGACGTCTGCTGCGGTCAGCGCTTCGCGCACCCCCGGTGCCGGCACGGAGTGCGCGATGCCCGGCCAGTCGAAGCCCTGCGCCGGAAGGGCTGCGCGATGCCTGGTCCACCACTCCTGGAAGTGCATCCGGCCCTGCGCGGTGGTCACGTGCGTGTCGACTTCTGCATCCGTCATGGGCAGCAGCCGGACCCCGAGCGGCCATCGGGATGCGAGGCGGTCGACGACCTCGGTCACGGAGGCGCCGTCGTGGAGCCAGCCCGTGCGGGCGATGTGGGTGCCGAGGTCGAGGTCTCCCAGAGTGAACCACGGCCACCCGGCTCCCCACGCGTGCAGCTCGGCGGCGACGCGCTCGCTCTCGCCCGCTCTCCCCCATCCGCGATCGATGTCGTTGACGCCGGCCAGCGCGTAGATCATCGAGTCGACGTCGGGTTGCAGCCGCAGGCCGCTGAGCCACAGATCGTCCCCGGTGTTGGCGATCACCGTGATGTCGGCGCGTGTCCCACCCGCCGCATCCGGCCATCGTCGGCGTGCGGCCTCGCGCACCCCGACCACGAACTTCGACCCGCCGACGCCACCGGCCAGCACGACGATGCGCGGGGAACCGGCAGCGACGTCTAAGACACCGGTCATGAGGCGAGTACCAGCGGACGGTCGACGAGCGCCGCGGTGCGCGGGCCCAGACCTGCACGGCGTGCGGCATGGAGATGCTCGGCGTGATCGAGGTCGCGCCGGAGGCCACTCAGCACCGGGAACCCGACCTCGGCGAACCCGGCTGCGCGATGCGCGGAGGCCGAGTCAGGCCCGAAGCACGGCGTGAGGTCGAAGCCCGACCGAGCAGTCGCGAGCACGGTGCCGGTCCCTTCCGCATCCGGAACGAACGCCCGCGGATGCGACGAGGCGAAGGCGAGCGCCCTGGCCAGCTCGTCAGGGCGCAGCGCCGGGAGGTCGCCGAGCATCACGGCACGCGGGCGCATGTCGGGTGCCGCATTCACTCCGAGCCCGATCGCCGCGGTCAGTCCGTCGCCGCGGTCGCGCACCAGGCGCACCCTCGGCAGCAGACGCAGAGCAGTCGCGGTGACCTCGTCGCTCGTGACGACGATGACTTCGGCGACGCGCTCGCACGTCGCGGCAGCCTCGACCGTGTCGAGCGCGATCGCCCGCGCGAGGGGTTCGCGCTCGACACCGGGGATCCGCAGCCGCGACTTGCCGATCTCGGCGCGCTTGACCGGGATCACCACGATCCACTCGCGTGCGGGCGCGCCTGGCAGCGGCACCCCGATTCCCGGACCCCGGATCATGTCCGTCTCCTCAGCCGCGCAGGGCGGCGGCAGTGTCGCGCAGGGCGGCGGTGTCGCGCAGCCGGGGTGCGATGTCGCGCTCGAATAGCTGCAGGAACCGACGCTGGTCGTGGCCCGGCGCATGGAAGACGAGGTGGTTGAAGCCCCAGTCGATGTACTGCTGGATCTCGGCGGCCACGGCATCCGGGTCGTTCCCGACGATCCAGCGCTTCGCGATGGTCTCCAGCGGCAGCGCATCGGCGGCCTTCTCCATCTCGACAGGATCGGTGATGTCGTGCTTCTGCTCCTTCGAGAGCGACAGCGGTGACCAGAAGCGGGTGTTCTCCAGCGCCGCCTCACGGGTCTCCTCGTACGACAGCTTGATCTCGATCATCCGGTCGTAGTTGTCGAAGGAACGCTCGGACTGCTCGAGCCCCTCCTTCACTGCGGGCAGCAGCTGGTCGACGTAGAGCTCCTGGCCCTTGCCCGAGGTGCAGATGAAGCCGTCGCCCGCACGGCCGGCGTAGCGTGCGACCATCGGACCGCCCGCGGCGATGTAGATCGGGATGCCACCCTCTGGGCGGTCGTAGATCGAGGCGTCGTGCGTCGAGTAGTACTCGCCGTCGAAGTTCACCCGATCGCCTGACCACAGTGCCCGCATCAGGCGCACCGACTCCCGCAGCCGCGCGTAGCGCTCCTTGAACTCGGGCCACTCCTGCTCGCCCGCGCCGCGGAATCCGGTCGCGATCTCGTTCAGCGCCTCACCCGAGCCGACCCCGAGGATGATGCGGTCCTGATACATGCAGCCCAGGCTCGCGAACGCCTGCGCGAGCACGGCAGGGTTGTAGCGGAAGGTCGGGGTCAACACCGAGGTGCCGATGCGGATGCTCGTCGTGCGCTCGCCGACCGCGGCCATCCAGGTCAGCGAGAACGGGGCGTGGCCGCCCGTGTGCCGCCACGGCTGGAAGTGGTCGCTGGCGAAGACGGACTGCATGCCGTGCGCCTCGGCCGCGACCGAGATCTCGACGAGCTCCCGCGGGTCGAACTGCTCAGCGCTGGCCTTGTATCCGAGCGTCAGTGTCATGTCGCATCCTTCTTGTCGGGTTCTTGCTGTTCGTGTTCTTGCTGTTCGTGTGGGTGCTGTTCGTTTGGGTGAAGTCCTGCCAGGGCCGCGGCGTAGCCGTCGCGGTACCCCTGGTCGAGTGCTTCGGCTGTGCCCAGCCAGAACAGGTCGCGCTCCGAGGCGCGCACGATGCTCGAGGCACCGGGGAGGGTGAGCGGTCCGACGAGGTCGGCGCGTCCGCGCACCACAGCGACGGGGTTGCCTCTCGCCTTGCCCTTGACGAGGTCTGCTGCCGCGGCGAGCTCGTCGGCGACGCACGGGGTCGTGACGCTGAGCACCTTGCCCGCCTGGTCGGTCGTGCCGCGGAGGTCGGCGATCATCCGCACACCCCCACCGCCGATCGCGACGTCGGTCTGTCCTTCTCGCCAGGGACGCCCGAGGGTGTCGCTGAGGATCACGCCCACCTCGGCCCCCGTGGCCGCACGCAGCCCTGCGGCGAGCGCACGCGCCGAAAGATCGGGGTCTTCGGGAAGCAGCAGCACCCAGCCGTCGGGGGTGTTGCTGGCGTCGACCCCGGCGGCCGCGGCGACCATACCCAGGCGGTTCTCGACGATGCGCATGGTGTGCCCGTCGAAGGTGCGCGAGGCGACGAGGCGCACGGTCTCGGCGGTGATCGCCTCCTCACGGTCGGCGGCCTGCACGTAGCGCCCCTCCGCCTTGGAGACGATCTTCGAGGTGACGACGAGGATGTCGCCGTGGGCGAGCTCGACGCCGGTCGCGAGGATCAGGGCCACGAGGTCGTCGCCGGGCTGCACTTCGCCCATGCCGGTGAGGGCGAAGACGGTGATCGCGGGGGCGCTCACGCGTGCACCTTCCGGAGCACGTCGCGGCCGAAGACCTCGAGGAACTCCCGCTGGTCGGGCCCGACGTTGTGCAGGTAGATGCGGGTGAAGCCGAGGTCGGCATAGCGCTGGATCTGTGCGCGGTGCACGTCGGGGTCGGCGGAGATGAGCATCGACGCCCGCATGTCGTCGGCCGTCACTCCGCGCACGAGCTGCTCGAAGTCGTAGGGCGAGCGCACGTCGCCGCGGCGCATCCGGAGTCCGGCGATCGGCCATTCGGACAGTGCGTTCGCGAGGGCCTGCTCCTCGGTCGGCGCCCACGAGAGGCGCAGCTGGAGCACCTTCGGAAGGACATCTGGGTCGTGACCTGACTCGCGTGCTCCTTCGGCGAATCGGGCGAGCAGGGGCGCGAGGCGCTCCAGCTCGGCGGAAGTCGTGATCAGGCCGTCGGCGTTCCGGCCGGCGCGGCGTGCGGTGGCGGGACCGGCTGTCGCGACATAGACCGGCGGGGCTACGGGCGGCATCGTCCAGAGCCGGGTCGACTCCATCCGGAAGTGCTCGCCGCGGTGGCGGGTGTCGCGACCGGCGAGCGAGGCGGTGAAGAGCTTGCGGATCAGATCGACGGCCTCGAACATGCGGTCGATGCGCTCCGCGGGTTCGGGCCAGTAGTCGCCGACGATGTGCTCGTTCAGCGCCTCCCCCGATCCGACGCCGAGCCAGGTGCGCTCCGGATAGAGCGTCGCGAGCGTCGCCGCGGCCTGCGCGACCACGGCGGGGTGCGTGCGGTAACCCGGCGTCGTGACTCCGGGACCGAGGTCGCCGGTGGTGTGCGCACCGATCGCGCCGAGCATGGTCCACACATGGGCGGCCGCGCGGTGGCGGGGAAGCCAAGGCTGGAAGTGATCGGTGGCCATGATCCCGCGGAACCCGTGCGCCTCGGCGAGGACGCAGTTCGCGATCACGGCGGTCGGCTCGACCTGCTCGAGCATCGCGGCGTACCCGATGTGCATGTCGCCTCCTCCCCCTGCTTCTGTCCGCTGTTCTCCTGTTGCTGCTGTTCCCATTGAATGGATACTGGATCCAAAAGTCAAGAGCCGCTCTTCTCCTGGGTCCCCAACGCTCGTCGAGTGCACGGGATCTCGTCGAGTGCACGGCTTCACTACGTCGACAAGCCGTCCACTCGGCGCGAAGCCGTGCACTCGGCGCCTGGGGGCGGGGGGGAGCGGGGGCGGGGGGGCTAGCCGTTGGCGTAGATGGCCATCGTGGCCCAACCCAGGCCGAGGAAGAGGAGCGCGGAGTGGGTGAGGACCTGTTGCATCGCGGTGGCCCGTCGGCGGAACACCCAGGTCAAGACCAGCGCGAGGAGCCCGAGTCCGGTGGCGAGGAACGCGATCGGGACCCGAGACTCACCGGTCTGGGTGGTGATCGTGCCACCGTCCGTGGCGGCGTAGGTGCACTGTCGACCCGGGGGCAGGAACGTGATGTCGGCTTCGTAGGCGGAGGAGTCTTCTGTCACCACAGCCCCTGGGGGCACGTTCCCGAAGCACTTGCCTTCGATCTCTCGGCCGTCGGCGTACTGACCGATGAACACGAACCAGATCAGCGCCGCGCCCAGCGCGCTCAGGAGGACGAACCACCATCCCAGATTGCGCCGGCGGTCTGCATTCGTCATCGAGTCACGACCTCGTCCGCGCTCTCTCGACGCGGACGAGGCGGGTCGCGGAAACGGCATACGCGCCGGCTATGGCCAGCGCCAGAAGCGCGCCGAGAACGACGGCGGCCGGGAACGGAGCGGTCCCCGCTCGAAAGAGGCCGGTGACGGCCTGAATCGCGAAGAGGACGGAGAGGACCGCACTGGAGAGAGCCGTCGTCGTCATCCGCCACCACGGCCGGGGCTCCGGCCCCTCGCCGGGACCACGGAACACACGCGCGGTGAAGACCACCAGGGCGATGACCACCAGCAGCGACCAGACATACCCGATCAGGAGGTTCATCGCGCCGAGGGCGATCCCGATCATCGGAAGGATGATCACCGCTCCGACGACGATGCCCGCCTTGGCCGAAGGTGCTCGCACGCGCATTCTGCCCTCTCCCCCACACGAATCCTGCACACGACGAAGAGACGTCATGCCATCAGGACACTAGACGTTTCTGAGCGCCGTGTCTGTCGACTGTTCGGGGACACCGCCATAGTCGGGCGTTCTCGTCGAGTGCACGGCATCCTGCCGAGTGCACGGCTTGGTCACGTCGATAAGTCGTGCACTCGGCGCGAAGCCGTGCACTCGCGGCCCACCGGCGCGGGCCGGGGCGCGCCGCCGCTCAGCGTTTCTGGCGCTGCACCGCCAGGGTCACCGTCGCCGAGTCGGCGGCGGGGACAGGAGGCGCGGCGAGGGTGGGAAGCCCTGCGGCGACAGGCTTGCGGGCCCGACCGATCGCTCGACGGGACAGCGCCCACTGCAGGCCGTAGCCGATCGCGAACACCATCAGCGTGAAGATGAGCGCCATCGCGGCACCCTGATCCGGCGCGTACAGCTGCGCGGACCGCGGGTTGATCATCGCGTAGATGTACATCGACAGCGGACGCGACGACGGGGTCGCGAGGAACGCCGGGAGCGTGAACTCGTTGGTGCCGAGGATGAACATCTGGATCCACACCGCCATCACGGTGGGCATCAGCAGCGGCGCGATGATGCGGCGGAACCCCTCGAACCGACTCGCTCCGCTGGTGAGCGCTGCCTCCTCCAGCTCCGGACGGATCTGCAGCGTCGCGCTGTACGACGAGCGGTAGGCGATCGACACCCGGTACGAGTACGCGATCACGAGCGCGAGCAGCGTACCCGCGATCGGGATGTAAGGGTTGATCACCATGAAGGTGAGGAACATCGCGAAGCCGGCGATGGTCGCGGGGATCGCGACCGACGACGAGGCGAACAGGTCCATGGCCTTCACCCACCACGTCTTCTTGCTGCGGGCGATGCCATAGGCGAGCACGGTGGCGAAGACCACCGCGATCGTTGCGCTGCCGCCCGCGATGATGACCGTGCGCCCGAGCGACACCCAGAACTCCGGGTCGGCGAGCACCGTGCCGAACGCTCCGAAGTCGGTGCTGCCGAGCATCGCGTCGATCGAGAATGCCACAGGGTACGGGGTGATCGCCGCCCACAGCAGCGCCAGAAGAGGAAGGATGCCGGTGAGCAGGATGAACACGGCGACCAGCAGCATGACCGGGATCTTCCACGGCCCCATCCGCATGGTCGACGGCCGGAAGCCCTTGCCCGACACCGAGGCTCTTCGCTCGGCGTTGCGCGTGGCCCGCAGATAGACCGCGAAGGCGATGGTCGTGATCACGAGGAACACCAGGCCCCACGCGGCGGCCAGACCGTACTGCGGCAGCTCGCCCGCGTTGGAGCTGATGAGCGTCCAGAGTTTGAGGGCGAAGATGTCTCGCCCCGACTCCTGCCCGAACAACAGCGGGACCTCGAGACTGCCGAGACCGAGGATGAAGGTGAGCACGGTCACTCCGAGAAGGCCGGGCCAGAGCATCGGCAGCGTCACGCGGCGCAGGGTCTGCGGCCAGGAGGCGCCCGACACTCGCGCGGACTCCTCCAGAGAGCCGTCCATGTTCGTCAGGATGGGCACGATCATCAGGTACGGGAACGTGACGTTCGTGAGCGCCTGGATGAAGATCATCGTCGGGAAGGCGTACGGATCGATCGGCACGTCGCTCGCGAACGGCAGCAGTCGCAGCATCTGGTTGAGCACGCCAGACTCCGGCGACAGCATCAGCAGGTAGGCCTGCGCCTTCACGATCGGCGGGATGATGTACGGCACGATCACCAGCACCGAGATGAGGCGACGCCACGGGGCGTCCGTGCGCACCGTGACCCAGGCGAGGCCGAAAGCCATCAGGAGCGTGAGCAGCGTGGAGCCGCCGACGAAGGCGCCGGTCGCGCCGAGCACTCCCCAGAAGTCTTCACGCAGCTGCCACAGGGTGACGAAGTTGTCGACACCCCACTTCGCCGATGAGACGCCGAAGGGCAGGAACGGACCACGGAACGCGGTGATCACCTGGACGATCAGCGGTACCGCGAGAAGGATGAAGATGACCGCGCCCGAGACGATCATCGCGATCGTCATCGTGGTGGGACGCTTTCGCCCCGTGGTCCGTCCTGCCTTGAACATCGTTATCCGTTCAGCGCCTTGTCGGCGGCGTTGATCATGGCCTGCCAGTCGTCACGAGTGGCCTGCGTCTCGGTCTCGGCCCCGTTGTCGAGGCCGAGCAGCAGTGCGTCGGAGTTCGTCTTCATGAGCCCGGTGGACTCGGCGAACGTCGCGGCCGGAAGACCTGCGAACGGCACCTGGGTGCTCGCGAAGCGCTCATCCGTCATGCGCAGCTTGATCCAGTCGGGGTCGAACGCGTTCCACAGGGTCCACAGCGCCGCACCCGGCTTGTTCTTGGCGTCGGAGTTCACTCCGGAGAACTGCGCCCAGACTCCCGCGTGCTCGAACGGCGAGACCTGCAGCGCGGGGTTCGGGTTGAACAGCGTCTGGTTCAGCGCGATCGGCACGTCACCGCTGGAGAGCGGAGCGCCCTGGTCTTCGAGCAGCTTCAGGTTGCCCGACGACATGAGCTCGTCGATCAGCGAGACCATCTTGTCTTCGCCCTCGGCCATGCCGTATCCGGCGAAGACCACCGCGTTGTAGCCGGCGACCGACACCTTGTCCTTGTACTCGGGGGCCAGCAGCCCGTCGAGCGTCTCCGGCACCGACTCGACCTTGTCGGTGTTGTACTGGATGAGGGTGCCGTTGATGCTGTCGGGCATGAGCTCGGGGGCACCGATGGTCAGGAACTCCTTCGGAACGCCGAAGCTCTCCCAGTCGACCTTCTCCCAGAAGCCCTCGTCGTACATGGCGGCCATCGAGGTGATGGAGCCTGACACCACATCGGTGTTGCGCGAACCCGTGGCCTTGGCCGAGATGATCGCCGATGACAGGTTGTAGGTGAGTCCCCTGGTCTCGACCTTGATGTCGGGGAAGCGCTTGTTGAACTGCTCGATCACATCGGGCGACAGTTCGTACCAGTCCCAGATGACGAGCGTGCCGCCGTCGGCCTTCTTGGCCTCTTCGTAGAGGGTGTCGAGCTGCTTGTCGATCTCGGGCCAGTAGTCGTCGTAGAAGTTCTCGCAGCGCGTGATCGCTCCGATCTCCGCAGCATCGCAGGTGGCCGAGGCGGCGTCGCCCTTGAGCGCGCTGTCACCGCCGGCGGCCTCGGTCGACGTGTTGCATCCGGTCAGGGCGAGCGCGAAGACCGCCGTGATGGCGACTGCTCCCAGTGTTCTCTTCATGATCTGAATGTCCTCTCTGACATCAGGTATGTGATTGCGGGTGTGGTGCGTGGTTTCGTCAGGCGCCCAGCACGCGGCAGGCGTGCGGGACCAGTTCGAGGAAGACCCTGCCGCCCTCGGGGGGTGTCGCCTGCGGTGCTCCGCGGCCGACGATCGTGGCGACCGGCTCGCCGTCGGTGAGCACCTCGGCCTCGTACTCGACGATCTCGCCGAGGAACTCCACTCGCACGATGCGCACGGGAAGCACGTTCGGGCGGTCGACCGCGGTCTCGTGCCAGCGCACGGTCTCGGGGCGGAAGGTCAACGTGACCTGATCGCCCGCCGAGACGTCGTCGGGCACGGGCGTCTGCAACCGGGTGCCGAGCGCTTCGACCACCGCGTCGCCGGCGCCATCGCGGTCGATCACCACGGCGGGGATCATGTTCGCGCGGCCCACGAAGTTCGCCACGAACCGGTCTGCCGGCTGGTCGTAGAGTTCGCGGGGCGTGGCCTCCTGCACGATCCGCCCCTCGTTCATCACGGCCACCCGGTCCGACATCGACAGCGCCTCCGACTGATCGTGCGTGACGTAGAGGGCACTGATGCCCAGGGTGCGCTGCAGACTCCGCAGCTCGTTGCGCATGGTGTCGCGCAGCTTGGCGTCGAGGTTCGACAGCGGCTCGTCGAGGAGCAGCAGTCGCGGCCGATGAGCGAGTGCACGGGCGAGAGCGAGTCGCTGCTGCTGTCCGCCCGACAGCGCGGTGGCGGGGCGCTGCGCGAGGTGGTCGAGCTGCACGAGCTCGAGCGCCTCCATCGCCCGCTTGCGCGCCTCCTGCTTCGGAAGCTTCGAACCCGCGACCTGCAGCGGGAAGATCGCGTTGGCGAAGACCGTCATGTGCGGCCAGATCGCGTAGTTCTGGAACACCATGCCGATGTCGCGCTTGTCCGGCGACACGTGCTCGGTGCCCGTCGACAGAACGCGGCCGTCGAGCGAGATGACACCGCCGTTGCTCCGCTCGAGGCCGGCGACACAGCGCAGCGTGGTCGTCTTGCCGCATCCCGACGGACCCAGCAGCGAGTAGAACGTTCCCGGCTCGATCGTGAAGGTGACGTCCTTGACGACGGGAACGGCCGCGCCATCCAGCTCGTAGTCCTTCTTCAGGCCGTCGACGACGAGTCTTCCGCCTCCGGATCTCTCGTTCATCGGAGCCTTCTCCTGCTTCTTGGTTCTGGATGTTGGATCCACTGCGATTGCCGTCATCATCGTCCCTCTCTCACAACAGAACCCACCGGCTGCGGGGCGGTCGGTGCACCCCAGGGGCGGGGCTTCTCGAAAAACACCACGACGACCGCGCACACCGCGAAGGCGATGGCCGAAAGCAGAAGCGACTGCGACATGGCCGCGGCCAGCCCGATGCCGTCCTTCGTCGAAAGCTCGCTGCCCGGGTGGATCGCCCCTGGCACGAAACCGGTGATGTGCGCGGCGAGCGTCACATTCATCAGCACGGCCAGCAGCGCCGATCCGATCACCGATCCCATCTGCCTGGTCGTGGAGTACACACCCGATCCCGCTCCCGCCTGCGTGTGCGGGAGATTGCGGGTGGCGGTCGACGCGAGCGGGCCGAACATGCCGGACACCCCAACCCCCAGCAGTGCCGAGGGGAACAGCAGGAGCCAGAACGGAGCATCGAGCGTCATCGTCGCCGCGTACCAGGCCATGGCCACGGCCGAGATGACGAAGGCGGCGAACGTCACCCAGCGCGGACCGATCCGGTCGCTCAGCTTGCCGACGAACGGCCCGAGCACACCCGAGACGACCGCCATCGGCGCGAGCATCAGAGCGGCGAGCGTCGGGTCGAGGCCACGGGCGACCTGGAAGTAGAAGGCGAGCGGCACGGGCATCGCGGTGATGCCGACACCGACGAGGAAGATCGTGGCGTTCGCGACCGAGAAGTTGCGGTCGCGGAACAGGCTGAGGGGCATGAGGGGCTCTGCGCGGTTGAACCGCTGCCAGACCACGAAGAGCACCAGCAGCACGGCGCCTGTGACGATGACGCCCCACACCGTGACCGGGCCGAACATCACCCCCCAGTCGTAGACCTCGCCCTCCTGGATGCCGAACACCAGCAGGAACAGCCCCAGCCCGGACAGGGCGACGCCGATCCAGTCGAACCGGTGCGGATGCCCCTCCAGGTTCGGCACCAGACGCCAGGCGACGACGAAGGCGACGATCCCGACCGGCACGTTGACGAAGAAGATCCACTCCCAGCCCACGGTGTCGGTGAGCACGCCGCCGAGGATCGGACCGACGAGCGTCGCCAACCCTCCGACCGCTCCCCACGCGCCCATGGCCTGACCGCGACCGCGAGGCGGGAAGACCCGCGCGATGATCGCCATGGTCTGCGGCGTCATCAGAGCGGCACCGAAGCCCTGCACGGCTCGGGCCGCGATGAGCATCTCGATGCTGCCGGCCAGGCCGCACGCGAGCGAGGCGAGAGTGAAGACCACGAGGCCTACGAGGTAGACCCGCTTGGGACCGAACCGGTCGCCGAGCCTGCCCGTCACCAGCAGCGGAACCGCGTAGGCGAGCAGGTAGGCGCTGGTGACCCAGATCACCGTGGTCAGGTCGGCGTCGAACGCCGCGAGGATGACCGGGTTGGCGATCGCCACGATCGTCGTGTCGACGAGGATCATGAAGAAGCCGATGCACAGCGCCCACAGGGCTGGCCAGGGCCTGACTGTCTGAGTCATGGATCGCTTTCGGGAGGGATCGTCATGGGTCGGGAGCCGGTGTCCGTCCACTCAGCCCCTTGTCGGAGGACGGACACCGGAGTTTCGGGGAAGCGGTCAGCCTTCGGCGGCGGGGATGCCGACGACGGGTTCTCCCAGCAGCGGAGTGGAGACCGCGTAGATGCCGTGGTTGGCGAAGAGCCAGATCACGTTGCGGTCCCACTCGACGAAGATGCCGTGCACGGGGGCGGCGAGGTCATCGTCGTCCTTGAGACCGATCGGCGGAACGAAGTACGCACCGACCTTGGGGTTCTCCGGGTCGCGCACGTCGAAGATCTGCAGACCAGCGGCGTAGAACGCGTAAGGGATGACTCCACCGTGCGGCGTGCCCGTGTTGGTGAAGTAGCCCGAGCGCTTGGGCCCGAACGATCCGCGGCGCTGCGCCCAGTCGGTGAACGCGGCCTCTGCCGGCGGCGTCGGGCGGGGGAGCGTCCGCACGACCCGCGGGTTCGTCGGGTCGCTCACGTCGATCTGGTAGATCTCCTTGGCCGGCTCGTAGCAGTCGGTGTTCATCGGGTAGCCCGAGACGTAGACGTATCCCGTCTCCTCCACCTGAGTGGTGTCGACGTTGTCGCCCTCGGTGCCGGCGACGCTGACCGGGAGGTGGCACCAGCCGACGTGGTTGATGTTCGTGGGGTCGGACACGTCGAGCACGAAGAAGCCCTGACCGCCCTGGGCGGCGTAGCCGTACTTCCACCCTGACTCGACCGAGCGCGGCATGAAGATGCCCATGCGCGAGCCGAACCACGAGGTCTTGTTGTTCCAGCGCTCGTTGTCGGCGAGGTACTCGGAGTCCGCCTCCTCGCCGGCGCGGGATCCGGGCACCCACCAGTTCGAGAGCAGCTCGGGCTTCGCCGGGTCCGACACGTCGTAGGCCGCGTGCCCCGCCGTCCACAGCGTGGTCTTGTACGGCTGGTTGGTGAAGGTGTTGTCGGGCGCGGTCGCCACGAACAGGTACTTGTCGCCGTAGTAGACCGGCAGGTCGAGCACGCCGTTGCCCTCCTGGATCTCGTCCGGTCCGTGGTTCGGGTCGGTCGAGACCTCGGTGAGGAGCGTCCAGTCGCGGGGGCTGGGGCCGTTCATCTCCCAGGTGCGGAAGCCGCGCAGGCCCTCCCACTCCTTCAGCTGCCCCTCGACGGTGTCGTCGATCCACTTGTTGGCGACGCGCCCCTTGAGGAAGTACCGCGGGGTCTCGCTCGCCTGGATGGCGATGTGCTTGCCGAGCTTCTGGTTCCACTGCACCGTCGTCGCGCCGAACTGCGGGCGGGGGTCGTCCCAGCCCCACTGCTCCTCGTCGACGATGGTGAGGTCGCGCGGGTCGGTGATGTCGTAGAGCTTCCAGTGGTTGCCGCCGCCGTAGTGCAGCATGAGGCGGCGGCCGTCCCAGTCGTAGATGCACTGCCACGAGTGGCTCGTGTTCACCACGATCGGGTAGAACGCCTCGGCGGTCGCGTTGAGCGCATAGGTCTCGGGGTCGCGGTAGTCGAGCTGCCCCGGCCAGTCGACGAAGACGTCGCGAGGCACGGACGGCGTGTGCTCCGGCGGCAGGAACGTGCCGTCGGGCTGCATGCCCCAGCTGGAGGGATCGGGATCGGCCGGTTCACCGGCGACGCGCACGAAGTCTTCCGGGCGGTACTTCTTCGCATCGGGCACGTAGGGAGAGCCGGCCATGTCGCCTCCATTGGCTGAATCGGGTGAGATCGTCACGACGTGGTGTCGTTCTCATCAGGTTCACCCTGTGGGAGCGATGCTGTCCAATATCCATACGGGTCAGAGCTATGACCATCCGGGCATATCAGCCGGCGAAGCGCGGCTCCGTCTGCGCGTACTCGCGCTCGAGCTCCGCCAGGCGTGCGCCCTCTTCGCGCAGATGAGCCAGCAGCGCGGATGCTGCCGGCGACGGCGCCCGGTCCTTGGGCACCGTGACGCCGACCGAACGACGGATGGAGCTGAGCGGCGTGGGCAGGATCCGCAGTTCGCGGTCGTCGACGGCGATGAACATCGGGAGCGCCGCGATCACATCGGTCGAGATGAGCAGGGTGCGCAGCGTCAGCATCGAGGTGCACTCGACGCGGTCGGGCGGGAGCGGCAGTCCCTCGTGGAAGAAGACCGCTTCGAGCTCGGCCCGCAGCGCCGTCTGCGCGACCGGGAAGATCCACGGGTAGCTGATCAGCTCGGCGAGGGAGTTCGCTTTGACCCCGCCGAGCACCGGATGCCCGGCGCGCGCGACCAGGCGGATCGGCTCGAGATGCAGTCGCTCCTGCTCGAGTCGCACCGGCGCCGTGGGCGAGAGCCGCCCGACCGTGAGGTCGAGGTCGCCGGCAAGGAGCAGCTGCTGCAGCGTGTCGGGCGTTCCCTCACGCACGACGACGGTGAGCCGTGGATGCTCGGCCTTCAGCGCGGCGATGGCCCGTGGCAGCAGCAGGTTGGAGCCTGCGAGGTGTGTGCCGACCGTGACGGTGCCGAGCTGCCCCGACTGCAGCAGCCGCACCTCCTCCCCCGCGGCACGAAGCTCGGCGAGCACGGAACGTGCGCGCTCGATGAACGAGTACCCGTACTGCGTGGGCCTGACCCCGCGCGGCAGCCGCTCGAACAGCGGCACGCCCAAGACGTCTTCGACCTCGCGGAGGCCGCGGGTGACGACGGGCTGGGTGATGTGCAGCGACTCGGCGGCGCGCACCAAGGTGCCTTCGTCGGCGATGGCGGTGACGAGGACGAGGTGGCGGATCTTGACCCGTCCGTCGAGCAGTCGATCGGTGACCATGTTCCGGACTATAGCCGTATGGGCATGGCAGTGCATCAAGAGAGTATTTGTCGGCATCCCTCGAACCTTCCTAGCCTGAGCCCATGCCTTCCGAGACGATGACGCCTCCCCTCCGTGCCGCCGAGCCGGAGCGGGCGCCCCGCGCGATCCACAACATGATCGCCGGCGAGCGCGTGGAGGGCATCGCCACCTTCCAGAAGATCAGTCCGGTCGACGGGTCGATCATCGCCGAGGTGCACGAAGCCGGCACCGAGCAGGTCGACCGCGCCGTGGCCGCTGCCCGCGCGGCGTTCGACGGACCGTGGGGACGGATGACGGTCGCCGAACGCGCCCGTCTGCTGCGCGGGGTCGCCGACGCGATCGACCGCCGCGCCGATGAGCTCGTCGCGGCCGAGGTGGGCGACACCGGCAAGCCCGAGGCTCTCGCCCGCGACCTCGATGTGGCCCGGGCCGCCGCGAACTTCCGCTCCTTCGCCGACACGGTCTCCACGGCCGGACTCGACTCTTTCCTGACCGAGCTGCTCGACGGCCGCCGCGCCCTGAACTACGCCGTGCGCAAGCCGCTCGGGGTCGTCGCCGTGATCGTGCCGTGGAACCTCCCGCTGCTGCTGCTCACGTGGAAGCTCGCTCCGGCCCTCGCCACCGGCAACACGGTCGTGATCAAGCCCTCGGAGGAGACGCCCTCGTCGGCCACGCTGCTCGCCGAGATCCTCGCCGAGGCGGGGGTGCCGGCCGGCGTCGTCAACGTCGTGCACGGTTTCGGTGCCGACTCCGCAGGCGAGGCACTCACGAAGCACCCGGGCATCGACGGGGTCACCTTCACCGGCGAATCGTCCACCGGCTCGGCCATCATGCGGGCGGTCGCCCCGCGCGTGCGCCCGGTCTCATTCGAGCTCGGCGGCAAGAACGCCGCGCTCGTGTTCGCGGACGCCGACCTCGACTCCGCCATCGCCGGCCTCGCCCGCTCCACGTATCTCAACACCGGCCAGGTGTGCCTGTGCACCGAGCGCATCTACGTCGAGCGCTCGGTCTTCGACGATGTCGCAGCCGGCCTCGCCGAGCACGCCGCCCGTCTGCGACTGGGCCGCCCGGAAGACCCGGCCACGACCACCGGTCCCCTCATCTCGCAGGCGCACCGCGAGAAGGTGCGCTCCTACTTCGACCTCGCCGTCGCGGAGGGTGCGACCGTGCTCGCCGGCGGTGGCATCCCCACCCTCGGCGACGGACTCGATGGCGGATCCTGGATCGAGCCGACCCTGTGGACGGGCCTCGACAACAGCCACCGCACCGTGCGCGAAGAGGTGTTCGGTCCGGTCGCCGCGCTCATCCCGTTCGACACCGAGGAGGAGGCGATCCGACTGGCGAACGACACCGACTACGGGCTCGCCGCCGTCACCTGGACCACCGACCTCACCCGCGGCCACCGCGTGGCGCAGCAGATGCGCACCGGCATGTCGTGGGTCAACACCTGGTATCTGCGCGACCTGCGGAGCCCCTTCGGCGGTGTCGGGCTCTCGGGCATCGGCCGCGAGGGCGGCCACCACTCGCTCGAGTTCTACACCGAGCCGACGAACGTGTGCGTGCAGCTGTGACCGGCATCCAGGATTCCGACGCCGTGCGCCTGGCGGACGAACGGCTTCGGCTCGCAGCCGAGTCGGGGCGCCCGTGTGCGCCGGTGCGCGACCTGCTCGGCGAGACGGATCAGGATGCCGCGTACGCGGTGCAGTCGCTCGGCATCGCCCGGCGCCTGGACGAAGGGCGACGGGTGGTCGGCCGCAAGATCGGCCTCACCTCCCCCGCCGTGCAGACGCAGCTCGGCGTCGACAGCCCCGACTACGGCGTACTGCTCGACGACATGATGTTCGCCGACCGTGAGCCGATCGACCTCGCGCGCTTCCTGCAGCCGCGCGCCGAGGCCGAGGTCGCCTTCGTGCTCGGCAGCGACCTCGACTCCCCCACCACGCACGTCGCCGATGTGATCCGGGCCACCGAGTTCGTGCTGCCCGCGATCGAGGTCGTCGACTCCCGCGTGGCCGGGTGGGACATCCGCATCACCGACACCATCGCCGACAACGCCTCCAGCGGGGCGGTCGTGCTCGGCACCACGCCTCGACGCCTCGACGGGTTCGACCTGACCGCACTCGGCATGACCCTCGACCGCGAGGGCCGTCCGGTCTCGACCGGATCGGGCGCTGCGTGTCTCGGCAGCCCGGTGATCGCGGTGGCGTGGCTGGCACGCGAGGTCGCCAGACGCGGGCAGCCGCTGCGCGCGGGCGAGGTGATCCTCTCTGGAGCGCTCGGCCCGATGGTCGACGCGACCGCCGGGGTCTACCGCGCCCGCCTCGACGGACTCGGCGAGGTGCGTGCCGACTTCTTCGGCACGGCATCCGGCACATCAACGGAAGGGGCAGCGGCATGACCGTCGGCATCGCCATCATCGGCTCAGGCAACATCGGCACCGACCTGCTCATCAAGGTGAAGCGGCTCTCGACCACGCTGCACGTGGTCGCGATGGCCGGCATCGACGAGCGCTCCGACGGGCTCGCCCGCGCGCGCCGGCTCGGTGTGGCCACGACCCACGAAGGCGTGGACGGCCTGATCGCGATGCCCGAGTTCGCCGACGTCGAGCTCGTGTTCGATGCGACCTCGGCCGGAGCCCATGCCCGCAACGACGCACTCGTGCGCGACGCCGGGCGCATCATGGTCGATCTGACCCCCGCGGCGATCGGCCCCTACGTCGTGCCGGTCGTGAACCTCGAGGCGCACCTCGGCGCGACCAACGTGAACATGGTCACGTGCGGGGGCCAGGCCACGGTGCCGATGGTCGCCGCCGTATCGCGCGTCGCCCCAGTGGCTTACGCCGAGATCGTCGCGTCGATCGCCTCGAAGTCGGCCGGTCCCGGCACCAGAGCGAACATCGACGAGTTCACCGAGACCACCGCCCGCGCGCTGGAGGTGATCGGCGGCGCCGAACGCGGCAAGGCGATCATCGTGCTCAACCCGGCCGACCCGCCGCTCATCATGCGCGACACCGTGTTCTGCCTGGTCGAGGGCGACCCCGACGCACTGGATCGCGATGCCGTCAGCGCCTCGGTCGCCGACATGGTCGCCGAGGTGCAGGCCTACGTCGGCGGCTACCGCCTCAAGCAGCAGGTGCAGTTCGACGCGGTCGACGAGGCCTACGTGCCTGCTCTCGACCGCCCGTTCCGCGGCACGCGCGTGACCGTCCTGCTGGAGGTGGCGGGCGCGGGCCACTATCTTCCGGAGTACGCGGGCAATCTCGACATCATGACCTCGGCCGCCCTGCGCACGGCCGAGAGACTCGTCGCCGAACGGACAGGGGTTCCCGCATGACCACTGCATCTCCGCGCGTCTACGTGCAGGACGTCACCCTCCGCGACGGCATGCACGCCATCGGCCACGGTTACACGACCGACCAGGTCCGCGGCATCGCGCGTGCTCTCGAGGCCGCGGGCGTGGATGCCATCGAGGTCGCGCACGGCGACGGCCTCGGCGGTTCGAGCGTGGCCTACGGACAGGGCGCGCACACCGACTGGCAGTGGATCGAGGCGGCGGCCGAGGTGCTCGACCGTGCCGTCCTGACCACCCTGATCCTGCCCGGCATCGGCACGATCGACGACCTCGCCAGGGCCCGTGACCTCGGTGTCGCGAGCGTGCGGGTCGCGACGCACTGCACCGAGGCCGACGTCGCGATCCAGCACATCACCTGGGCGCGCGAGCACGGCATGGACGTCTCGGGCTTCCTGATGATGAGCCACCTCAACGATCCGCGCGGTCTCGCGGAGCAGGCGAAGATCATGGAGGCGGCCGGAGCGCACTGCGTGTACGTCACTGACTCGGGCGGACGCCTCACGATGCGCGACGTCGCCGACCGCGTCGACGCCTACCGCGAGGTGCTCGACCCCGGCACGCAGATCGGCATCCACGCCCACGAGAACCTCTCGCTGAGCGTGGCCAACAGCGTCACGGCCGTCGAGCACGGCGTGTACCGGGTGGACGCCTCGCTCGCAGGACAGGGCGCGGGGGCGGGCAACTGCCCGATCGAGGCGTTCATCGCGGTGGCCGACCTGCTCGGCTGGGAGCACGGCTGCGACCTGTTCGCGTTGCAGGATGCCGCGGAGGAGCTGGTGCGTCCGCTGCAGCGCCGCCCGGTCCGCGTCGACCGCGAGACCCTCACGCTCGGCTACGCGGGGGTGTACTCGAGCTTCCTGCTGCACGCCGAGCGCGCGGCGGAGAAGCACCGCCTCGATGCCCGTGACATCCTCGTGGAGTTGGGACGCCGCCGCATGGTGGGCGGCCAGGAGGACATGATCGTCGACGTCGCCCTCGACCTCGTCGCCGCCCGCTCGATCGAGGTGACCGCATGACCGCGGATGCCGTGTTCGCCGCCGCGCTCGACACCGCTCAGCGCACCGCGACCGCCATCAGCCAGCTCTCCTCCACGGAGGAGGTCGGTCTCGACACCGCGTACGCCACGCAGCATGCGCTGATCGCCCGCCGAGTCGCCCGCGGCGAGCGCATCGCGGGCCTCAAGCTCGGCTTCACGAGTCAGGCGAAGGCGCAGCAGATGGGCGTGCACGATGTGATCATCGGCACCCTGACCGATGCCATGCGCCTCGACGACGGTGCGACGTTCGACCGGCGATCGGCCATCCACCCGCGCATCGAGCCCGAGGTCGCCTACCTCCTGGCATCCGACATCGACGGCACGGATATCAACGGCGCCGGAGCCGATCGCCCGCTGTCTGAGCTCGTCGCCGCGGTCGCTCCTGCGCTGGAGATCATCGACTCGCGGTACCGTGACTTCCGCTTCAGCCTCTCCGATGTCGTGGCCGACAACACCTCGGCAGCCGGCTACGTGATCGGCCCATGGACACCGTTCGACCGGGCCGGTGCCCTCGACAACAGGGCTGTCCGGCTCGAGGTCGACGGCAGGGTCACGGCCACCGGCTCCACCGCCGCGATCCTCGGCGACCCCGGTCGTGCCATCGCCGCAGCCGCACGGCTCGCCGCCCGCCACGGGTTCACCCTCCGCGCCGGCACGGTGCTGCTCGCGGGGGCCGCGACCGCCGCCGTCCCACTGCCCGACAACGGAGTGGTCGAGGCGACGATCACCGGGCTCGGAAGCGTCAGTGTCCGCACGCGCAACGGAGCCGACAGTCTCGTCCAGGAGGAGGCACGATGACCGAATCACGCGGCATCCTCGTCGAGGGCAAGGCCACGCCCCGCGGCCGCTTCCCGCACGCCAAGGTCTCCGGCGACCTGGTCTTCGTCTCCGGCACGTCGAGCAGGCGTCCCGACAACACGATCGCCGGAGCCGAGGTCGATGAGTTCGGGGCGACGAGGCTCGATGTCGCGGTGCAGACCCGCGCGGTCATCGAGAACATCCGCGAAGTGCTGGCCGCCGCCGGCTGCGGCCTCGACGACCTGGTGCAGGCGACCAGCTTCCTCGTCGACATGAACGACTTCGTCGCGTACAACGCCGTCTGGGCCGAGTACTTCGACGAGCAGGGGCCGGCCCGCACCACGGTCGCGGTGCATGCCCTGCCGCATCCGCACCTGCGCATCGAGATCCAGGCGATCGCGCGCCGCCCCGAATCCAGTACCGACCGCACCACCACTGACCACAACACCACTGACCACAACACCGCTGCCACTCTCGAGGAGGAGAAATGAGCACCATCGCACCCGTCATCCCACCCGTGATCGATTTCCCCGCATGGATCAAGGAGAACGAGCATCTCCTCAAGCCACCGGTCAACAACAAGGCCGCCTGGACGCCCATGGGCGACTTCATCGTGCAGGTCGTCGGCGGCCCGAACCAGCGCACCGACTTCCACTTCGACCCGTATGAGGAGTGGTTCTACCAGTACCGCGGCAACATGCACGTGAACATCCAGACGCCCGACGGTCTGCAGCGTATCGACATCCGCGAGGGCGAGATGTGGCTGCTGCCCGGCAACGTGTTCCACTCCCCGCAGCGCCCGGAAGAGGGCTCCATCGGCATCGTGATCGAGCGCATCCGCGAAGAGGGCACGCTCGAGAAGTTCGCCTGGTTCTGCCCGAACTGCAACGCCAAGGTGCACGAGGTCGAGCTCCAGGTGCGCGACATCGTCGAAGATCTGCCGCCGGTGTTCCGCGACTTCTACGAGAGCGAAGAGGGGCGCACCTGCCCCGAGTGCGGCGCCGTCCACCCCGGCAAGGGCTGAAACCCCTTGGGCACGATCGACGTCCACACGCACTTCGTGCCGAGCGCCTGGCCCGACCTGTCGACACAGGTCGGGCCAGGTCTCTGGCCGACCCTGCGCGTGGACTCCGAGCGCGAGGCGATGATCATGCTCGGCGACACCGAGTTCCGACGGGTCGGCGACGACTGCTGGGACGCTTCCGTGCGCCTGGCCGACATGGATGCCGACGGTGTCGAGATGCAGGTCGTCTCCCCCACCCCGCTGTTCTTCTCTTACGACAAGTCGGGCACCGAGGCCGTCAAGGTCGCCCGCATCTTCAACGACCTCGCGCTGGAGATCTGCGCCCCGGCACCCGATCGGCTGATTCCGTTCGCGCAGGTGCCGTTGCAGGATCCGGATGCCGCGTGCGCCGAGGCCGACCGCGCGATCGCCTCCGGTCACGCCGGCGTCGAGATCGGCAACCATGTCGGCGACCGCGACCTCGACGACGAAGGCATGGTGATGTTCCTGCAGCACTGCGCCGACAGCGGCATCCCGGTGTTCGTGCATCCGTGGGACATGCCCGGCTCACCCCGTCTCGACCGCTGGATGGCGCGCTGGCTCACCGGCATGCCCGCCGAGACGCACTTGTCGATCATCGCCATGATCCTGGGCGGAGTGTTCGACCGGGTACCGCCGACTCTTCGCCTGGCGTTCGCGCACGGGGGCGGATCGTTCGCGTTCTGGCTGGGCCGGTTCGAGAACGCCTGGCAGCAGCGGCCCGACCTCATCGGGGTCAGCGAGCGCCCGCCGTCGGCCTACCTCGACCGCTTCAGCGTCGACAGCGTGGTGTTCGACCCCGTGGCCCTGCGCGTGCTGGTCGAGACTCTGGGCGCCTCTCAGGTGATGGTCGGCAGCGACTACCCCTACCCCCTGGGCGAGCGCCCCGTCGGCAGCGTCGTCAACCGGGCCGACTTCCTCGATGACGCGCAGAAGAGCGCCATCCGCCGCGACAACGCCCTGCGATTCCTGGGGCGCTGACCCCGCACGACCTCGAACGGACCTGCCTCATGAGCACCACCTCCACCCGCCCCGTCATCGACCGCGCGACCTGCACGGCCCTCGACGACGCCGACCCGCTGGCCTCGATGCGCGATCGCTTCGTGCTTCCCGACGGCGTGATCTACCTCGACGGCAACTCGCTCGGCGTGCTGCCGAAGCACACCGCAGCCCACCTGCAGCGTGTGATCACCGAGGAGTGGGGCACCGGCCTCATCCGCAGCTGGAACGACGCCGGATGGTTCGCCAAGCCGCGCACGATCGGCGACCGCATCGCACCCCTGATCGGGGCTGACGCCGGCGAGGTCGTGCTCGGCGATTCGACATCGGCGAGCCTGTTCCAGGCCGCGGTCGCGGCGGTCAGGCTTCGTCCGGGACGACGCGTGATCGTCGCGGAGCGCGGCAACTTCCCCACCGACCTCTACATGCTGGAGGCCGTGCAGGAGCTGCTCGGTGGCGGAACCCCGTTGGAGCGCCGGCTGATCTCCGACGACGGTCCCACCCTCGACGACGTGCTCGACGATCACGTCGCGGTGGTCGTGCTCACCCAGGTCGACTACCGCACCGGACGAATGCACGACATGGCCGAGGTCACACGCAAGGTGCATGCCGCCGGTGCCCTCGTGGTCTGGGACCTGTGCCACAGCGTCGGCGCGGTGCCGATCGACCTGAACGGAGCGGAGGCCGACTTCGCGGTCGGCTGCACCTACAAGTACCTCAACGGCGGGCCCGGCTCGCCGTCGTTCATCTGGGCCGCCGCCCGGCACCACGACGCTGCCCGTCCGGCCCTGACCGGCTGGCACGGTCACGCGAAGCCCTTCGACTTCACCGTCGAGTACGCACCCGCCGCGGGCATCGAGCGCTTCCGCGTCGGCACGCCTCAGCTGCTGTCGGTCGCCGGACTCGAAGCGAGCCTCGACATCTGGGACGACGTCGACATGGAGCTGCTCCGCGAGAAGAGCCTGCGGCTGACCGAGCTGTCCATGTCCCTCGTCGACACCCGCCTCACACCGCGCTGGGGAATCGAGCCGGTCACCCCTCGGGAGTCCGCCCGCCGCGGCAGCCAGGTCTCGCTCCGCCACGAAGACGGCTACGCGGTCATGCAGGCCCTGATCGAGCGCGGGGTGATCGGCGACTTCCGAGCGCCCGACCTCATCCGCTTCGGATTCACGCCGCTCTACACCTCCTACACCGACGTGTGGGATGCGATCGATGCGCTGGAGGACGTGCTCGACAGCGAGATCTGGCGCGAGCCGCGGTTCGCGCGTCGCGGCACCGTCACCTGAAGCACCGTCACCTGAAGCACCGTCACAGAGGGGGACCGCGAAATGATCGCCGGTCCCCCTCTCGTGCACACAGTTGCTGCGCGTCAGGCTCCGTCGCCCGCGGCCTCGATCGCTGCAGCCTCGAGCAGTGCGATGACCCCGTCGCGCACGTGATTCAGGTGCGACTCGAGCACGCGCAGAGCCTCGTCCCCATCTCCGGCCGCCACGACATCGATCAGCTCGCCGTGCGAGTGGTCGTGCGCGCCAGGAGACACCAGCCGCCAGCCGAGCACGTAGCGCCCCAGCTTGAGTCGCAGCTGCTCGATCATCTCCCACATCACCGGACGGGACTGTGCGTCATACAGCGTCGCGTAGAACTCGGTGCGGGCCTCGACGAACTCGCCGCCTTCGGAGATGTCGTCCGCCGTCTGCGCGAGTTCGCGCAGGCGAGCGACCCGTTCGGGCGTGATCTCCTCCATCGCCAGGCGCAGTGCGTCCTTCTCGAGCAGCGTCCGCAGATGATAGACCTCCGTGGCTTCCTCGACCGACAGCGCGCGCACCATCGCCCCGCGACGGGCATGGAAGATCACGAGCCCGTCGGCCTCCAACTGGATCAGCGCGGAGCGGATCGGCAGTCGCGAGATTCCGATGGATTCGGCCAGCGTCTCCTGTCGCAGCTTCATGCCGGGGGGCAGCGTGCCGTCGAGGATCGCGTCGCGGATGATGTCGTACGCCATCGCTCCGACCGACCGGTATCCGGCCCCGTGTCGCTGCGCGAGCTTCTGCAGCGCCTCGGCCCGTTCCTTCGGCGACGCGGCGTTCCCTGATTGCACCATGGGAGCGAGAGTATCGGATCATCACCGCGAACTCTGCATTCTGGATCCAAAATCGGCACGCGCCGTCACGGCAGTCACGTCCACCTGCGGGGGGACGAGGATCAACCCGCGGGAGGATGTCTCGGCTCGCGCGACCCGGCAGGCTCGAATTGTCGATCGTGTCGCCGAAGCTCAGTCGCCTCTCGTCGCGCTGAGCCGGAACCACAGGACTCGGCGCGGAACGATGAGAGTCGGGTGACCACAGGCGGCTTCCGCGTCGCGGTGTGCGTCTTCGCCTGCCACCGCGACCCAGCCGAAAGCACCTCACCGCTCCATGTCGTTCCTCACGCGCAGCAGTCTCAAGAACCGTCTCATCCTGTCGCTCGCGACACTGGCCATCGTCGCCCTCGGCCTGATATCGATGGGGTCGCTCAAGCAGGAGCTGATGCCGTCGCTGCAGGCGCCGATGGCGTACATCTCCGCACAGTCGCAGGGTCTCGCGCCCGAGGAGATGGCGAGCAGCGTGACCGAGCCCGTCGAGCAGGCGGTCCGAGCCGTCCCCGGCGTGACGAGCGTGACCTCGACGACATCCAGCGGTGGTGCGCAGATCCTCGTCGAGTGGTCGTTCGGCGAGAACGACGAAGAGACCCTGCGCACGATCCGCAGTGCGACCGAGTCGTTGAAGCCGAGCTTCCCGTCCGGCACAGAGGTCGTCGTGGCGTCCGGGGGTGCCGGTGATATCCCGGCCATGGTGCTGAGTGCCGGCACCAGCGGCGACCAGGAGGCGTTCGGCGACGCCCTGCAGCAGACCGTCGTCCCCGCACTGAAGGGCGTTCCGGGGGTTCGCGATGTCACGCTCGCCGGCCAGGAGACCCAGCGCATCACGATCGACCTCCGCCCGGCAGACGTCACGCGCCTGAAGGTCGAGACCTCGACTCTCGGGCCACTCCTCGAGTCCCACGGCGCAGCGCTCCCCGCCGGGCAGGCGGACTCCGCTGAAGGCCCGCTCTCGATCACCGTGGGGTCGCGGCTCGCCACCCTCGAAGACATCCAGGCTCTCTCCGTGCCCACACCCGACGGCGCCGTCACGGTCGCCGACTTCGCTGACGTCACGATCGAGAAGGTGCCGGCGCAGACCATCTCGCGCGTCAACGGCAACCCCTCCCTCACCCTCCAGGTCATGCCGTCGCAGGGTGCCAACGTGGTCGACATCTCGCACGGAGTGAACGCCGAGCTCGACAGGCTCGCACCGATCCTCAAGGCCGACTTCGTCACGATCTTCGACCAGGCGCCCTACATCGAGCAGTCGATCCACGACCTGTCCGTCGAGGGCGGGCTCGGACTCCTCTTCGCGGTGCTCGTGATCCTCGCGTTCCTGCGTTCGTGGCGCTCGACGGTCATCGCGGCCGTGTCCATCCCCCTGTCGCTGCTGATCACCCTCGTGGGCCTGTGGTGGAGCGGCAACACGCTCAACATCCTCACCCTCGGCGCCCTGACGATCGCCATCGGACGCGTCGTCGACGACTCCATCGTGGTGATCGAGAACATCTCGAGAAGGCGCGGAGACGGCCCGCTCACGATCGACGGCATCGTGGCGTCCGTGCGCCAGGTCGCCGGTGCCATCACCGCGTCGACCCTCACCACTGTTGCCGTCTTCCTGCCGATCGCGTTCGTCTCGGGCATCGCCGGTCAGCTGTTCCGCCCGTTCGCGGTGACCGTGTCGATCGCCCTCCTCGCCTCGCTCGTCGTGTCGCTCACGATCGTGCCCGTGCTCGCCTCGTGGTTCCTCAACAAGGCTCCGAAGCACCGTGCCGCAGACGCCGAGATTGCTCACCCCGCGGACTCGGAAACGTCTCCCGACGCGGCGCCGGCTCTCGAGGCCGAGGGGACGACGGCCGTGCTCGCGACACCTGCCGCAGCTGTCGCCGCCGCACCGGCACCGACTCTCGCGAGCGAGGCGCCGTCCGAGCTCGACGAGATCCACACCGCTCCCGACCGCCTGCAGCGCACGTTCATGCCGGCCCTGAATGCGACCCGTCGGCACCCCGTGATCACCCTGGTCGCCTCCGGGTTGCTGCTCGTGGCGACCCTCGGCATGACGCCGTTCATCCAGACCGACTTCCTCGGCTCGTCAGGCCAAGCGAGTCTGCGGGTCGTGCAGACTCCCCCGAAGGAGTCCACAGCCGACCTCGTCGCCGCGGCGGAGCCGGTTGAGAAGACGCTCGGAAAGATCACGGGCATCGCCGACATCACCACCTCGATCCCGATCCCCACACCCGGCACGCCCACCTCCATCACCTACGACCTGCGCTTGAAAGACGGCGCCGAGGTCGCAGAGGTCGAGTCGAAGGTGGAGAAGGCGCTCGATGGGTTGCCGGACAGCGGCGAGATCGAGCTCGCATCGCAGGATGCCTCGCTCGCGGGAGCCGGTGACGGTATCGCCCTGGCGATCCAGGGCAACGATCCCGCGGCTCTGCGCACAGCGAGCGACCTGCTCGAGAAGCAGCTCACCGACGCCGACGGAGTCCGGTCCGTGAAGAGCGAGCTCGCCGGCGAGCAGCCGGTGCTCCGGGTGAAGGTCGACGAGCCGCTGGCCGCGCGCCTCGGGTTCGACCGCGCGATGATCGCGAAGGCCGTGCAGGAGGCTCTTGCCGGTACCACCGTCGGCACACTCATGTTCGAGGGTCAAGAGCGCGACATCGTCGTGCGCACCCCGGGCGCCGAGCGCACCGCCGACAAGATCGGCGAGATCCTGCTCCCGGTCACTCCTCAGCAGACCGCGGAGGCGCAGAAGGCCGCCGCAGACGCGCTCAAGGCCAAGGCCGATGCCAAGGCGAACGAGGCGAAGACCAAGGCCGAGAACGAACTCAACTCGCAGATCAACACGGCCACGAAGCAGCGTGCGGAGCTCGCCGGCCAGATCGGCGCCTTGAACAGGCAGCTCGCGGAACTGTCTGCAGCGCCGATCGTCCCCGCTGACCCGCTCGATCCCAACGACGAGGCCGTCCTCAAGGCGCAGACGGAGCGCGCCGAGCAGCTCTCCGCGCTGCAGGGTGCGATCGAGGGCGCGCAGTCCGGCGTCAAGGCAGCGGACGAGCAGATCAAGGCCCTGCGTCAGGGCCGCGCCGATGCCGCAGCCCAGCAGGTCGAGGCCGAAGCCGCCGAGGCCGAGGCCAAGGCGGCCGCCGAGGTCACCGGAACCGCGATCCCGCTCGCCGCGATCGCGACCGTCGAAGAAGAGCTGACGGCTCCGACCATCACGCGCGCCGAAGGCGAGCGTCAGGTGACTCTGACCGTGACCCCGGAGAAGGGCGGCCTTGCGGCCGCCAGCCGGGCGATCGACAAGGCGATCGCCGAGACCGATCTCCCGGCGGGGGTCACCTTCGAACAGGGTGGTGCGTCGGCACAGCAGGACGAGGCCTTCAGCCAGCTCGGTCTGGCCATGCTCGCCGCCATCGTGCTCGTGCTCCTGGTGATGGTCGCGACGTTCCGCAACTTCCGCGGACCGCTCGTGCTGCTCATCTCGATCCCGTTCGCGGCGACCGGGGCGATCCTCGGGCTCCTGCTCACCGGCACCCCGATGGGCCTGCCGGCCCTGATCGGGCTCCTGATGCTCATCGGTATCGTCGTGACGAACGCCATCGTGCTCATGGACTTCGTGAACCGTCTCCGAGAAGCCGGAGCGAACCTCGATGAGGCCGTGGAGCACGGCACCCGCCTGCGCCTGCGCCCGATCCTGATGACGGCTGCCGCCACCATCTTCGCGCTGGTCCCGATGTCTCTCGGGCTCACAGGCGGCGGGGTGTTCATCTCGAAGCCGCTGGCGATCGTCGTGATCGGCGGGCTCGTGTCGTCGACGCTGCTCACGCTCGTCCTGGTGCCCGTGCTCTACACGCTCGTGGAGCGCAGTCGGGATCGCCGGATCGCCAAGCGCGCCGAACGTCGGGTCCGTCGCGAGGAGCGCCGCGCCGCTTCGTCCGAGACATCGACCGACATCTTCGAGGTCGCAGCCGACAGGGAGTAGCCCCTGGGCCCGGGTCACTCGCTGCACATGTCGGGAGATTCCGGCAGGTCCCACACGGATCTGCCGGAATCGACCGACATCCGTGAATCCTCCCGACATCCGTGCATTGATGTCGGGAGGACGCAGGATTCAATCGTCGGACGAAGCCGCTGACCGGATGACCTCGGCGAGGTCACCTGGACGACTCCACATGGGCCAGTGCCCCGTGGGGAGGTCGATGACATCGAGATGCTCGAGGTTCGCGACCTCGGCGAACATGGGGTGACCTGCTCGAGCCAGCTCCAGCAGTTGCGCGCTCGGGATCGAGCAGCACACCAGTGTGGTCCGAACCCTCCGGCGAGCGTCGTTCGAGAGCTCGACAGACTGACGAAGCACCGGACCGGGCTCGGGGACAGCCCTGGCGCGAAACCGCTCGAGGACCTCTGCACTCAGCCCCTCGAGGCTCGCCTGCTGCGCGAGGACGTCGAAGGGCGGCAACGGAAGCTCCGCCACCTCGTCCGGCAGCTCGGGCGCGAAGATGCTTCCCGTCGCCACCGGGCCGGAGTCGACCCAGATCACGCGGTCGACGAGCTCAGGATGCCGGTCGAGGACGAGACTGACCGGCGCATTCGCCCCACTGTGAGCGACGATGATCGCGGGCTGATCCTCAGAGACCCCGCGCTGGGCGAACTCCTGGAGAATGCCCGCGGCCTGATCATCGATCGTCTTCGTCGCTCGCTCAGGGTCTTCCCCGTCGAGACCCGCCAGGGTGATCGCGACCGCGCGCGAGTGGTCGATCTTCAGGTGGTCGAGAACCTCATCCCATACCCAGGCACCCAGCCAATGGCCGGCGATGAGGATGATGGTCGGACTGCTCGTCGTCGTTGTCATGTCTCCACCTTCTTACCTACCGCAGGCAGGTGTGTGTCACTATTTATGTCATGAATCTGCCCCGGTCTGCACGATGAAGCGCACGGAACGCCTCCATGCCCTGTCCGAGATGCTGCGCCGCAGCGGATCGCGGGGGTGCTCGGCTGAGCGGATGGCGCGAGAATTCGATGTCTCCGTGCGAACAGTCAAGAGAGACCTCGCCGCACTGGCGAACAGCGGCGCGCCGCTCTGGTCGCGCCCGGGCCCTGGTGGCGGGTACGGGTTGGCCCTCGGCGCATCCCTGCCACCGGTCAGTCTGTCTCCCGCACAGGCCGTCGCGTTGATGGCCGCCGTGTCGGCTGCACCCGATGCCCCGTACGCCGATCTGGCCGCAGCCGGCGTCCGCAAGATCCTCGACGTCCTCGATCCGCGAACCCGAGCACGAGCCGATGAGTTGGCCGATCGAGTGTGGGTCGAAGCGCTCCCGTCCGCATCCCGCGCGATCCGATCGGCGCTGGAGGAGGGGATGGCCGAGCAGCGAGTGGTCCGCATCCGCTACACGTCCGGAGACGGGACGACGACCACCCGCGATGTCGAGCCCGTGCTGTTCGCCGCCACGAACGGCCAGTGGTATCTCGTCGGGTGGTGCCGACTGCGAGACGCCATGCGGTGGTTCACCGTGCCACGTGTCGAGCGGGCCCATGTGACCAAGACGGCCTGCAGCGGCCATACCGTCGACGAGGTCGGCGAGCCCCCGGCGAACGCCAGAGCGGTGCACGGACGGGTCGCCTGAGTCACGGGATCGAACTCGCAGGAAATGCAGAACGCCCCCTGTCCCGAAGGACAGGGGGCGTTCTGGAAGTGCCTTACTTGGCGGCGACGACCAGCAGCGTGATGACTGCGGTGACGTCGTCGTGCAGACGCACGGTTGCCTCGTGCTCACCGGTCACCTTGATGGGCGACGGGATGTGCACCTTGCGCTTGTCGATCGCGCCCAGGCCGGCGGCTGCGACAGCATCCGCGACGTGGTCGGTCTTGACGGAGCCGAAGAGACGACCCTCCTTGCCGGCCTTGACCGTGAGGCGCACCTTGGTGCCCTCGAGAGCGTTCTTCAGTGCGACAGCGTCGTCACGATCGTGGATCGCGCGTGCCTGACGCGCGGCCTGGATCGATGCGACCTGCTTTTCGCCACCGCGGGTCCACGCCGTAGCGAAACCCTGCGGGATGAGGAAGTTACGGGCGTACCCGTTCTTGACCTCGACCACGTCACCAGCGCTACCGAGCCCGGCGACCTCGTTCGTGAGAATCAGCTTTGCCATCTCGATACCCCTTACCGGCCGGCGCCAGCGTAGGGCAGGAGCGCCATTTCGCGCGCGTTCTTGACCGCGGTGGCGATCAGACGCTGCTCCTGCACCGAGACACCGGTGATACGACGGGCACGGATCTTGCCGCGCTCCGAGACGAACTTGCGGAGGGTGGCGACATCCTTGTAATCGATGAGGCCAACCCGGATGGACTTCGCGGGAGCGGTGGGCTTGCCACCCTTCCGCGGCTTGCGGCGGTCGCCGCTCGACTTTCCAGCCATTGTGTTTCCTTAAATGAGAGCGGATGCCTTCCCCGAGACGAGCTCGGGGCCGGATCCAGAAGTTGTTTAGAAGGGGGTGTCGTCGCCGAAGCTGCCAGGAGTGCTCCAGGCATCCGCGCTGGTCGACGAGCCGGGCGTGGACCACGGCTCTTCCGACGTCTGCTGCTGCGCGGGACGGGACTGTCCACCGCCGCCGGCACCACCGGCACCGCCGGCACCACCGGTCGAGGCCGCACGGGTGACCTGCGCGGTCGCGTACCGGAGCGAGGGGCCGATCTCGTCGACCTCCAGCTCGATAGCGGTGCGCTGGTTGCCCTCGCGGTCCTGGTAGGAGCGCTGACGCAGACGGCCCTGCGCCATGACGCGCATGCCCTTCGTCAGCGAACCTGCCACGTGCTCGGCGAACTCGCGCCACACGGATGCACGGAGGAACAGCGCATCGCCGTCCTTCCACTCATTCGCGGCACGGTCGAAGTTCCGAGGCGTCGATGCGATGGTGAAGTTCGCCACCGGCAGCCCGTTCTGCGTGTAACGCAGCTCGGGGTCGGCCGTGAGGTTTCCCACCACGGTGATGACGGTTTCGCCGGCCATGGCGCTTAGGCCTTCGCAGCCTTGGCGGCCTTGCGGGCAGCCTTCTCTTCGGAGCGCTTGGCTTCGAATGCGGCCATTGCCTGAGCCTCTTCCGAGCGGAGGACCTTGGTGCGCATGATCTGCTCGTTCAGCTTCAGCTGACGGTCGAGCTCCTGCGTGGCCTCGCTGGTGGCGGTGAAGTTGACGACGGCGTAGATGCCCTCGTTCTTCTTCTGGATCTCGTAAGCCAGACGGCGCTTACCCCAGATGTCGATCTTGTCAATCGAGCCACCATCGTTGGTGATGACCTTCAGGAACTTGTCGAGCGTAGGGGCTACCTGGCGCTCGTCGATCTCGGGGGTCAGAATGACCATGAGTTCGTACTGGTGCGTCACTTACCCACCTCCTTCGGACTAGAACGGTTACCGCGTATCTCGCGGAAACAGGAGGGTGTGTGAATGTGTCGGCCCTTCGATGAGCGCAGGGGCTCAGAGCAGACAACCTCGACAGTCTAGCGGAATCGGGTGGATGGCGCGAACGAGGCCGGCAACGTGCGGAACGTCAGCGGACCTTTGGCATGCTGGGACCCGTGCCCGTTGACGGTCATCGGGCACTCGACCAGAGGGGGGACGCCATGCGCGTCAACAAATGGGGGGTCGGCGTCATTCTCGCCGCCGCCGTGCTGCTCATTGGATGCTCGGGGAGCGGAGCGGAAACGACGGCCGACAAGAAGCCCAGCGCCGGATCGTCGCAGCAAGAGGAAGCACCGAAGACGGATTGCCCCGAGCTGAAGGAGGGTGCGACCGTCGACGGCGCGGCCCTCGGCGGGTGCATCGCCGATGCGATGTCGGACACGGCGGGGTACGCGGCGAAGACCAGCGTGATGGGCGTCGATTCGACGGCACGCTTCAACCCGTCCGAGAAGGCGATCGAATCGATCTCGCCGGTCGGATCCCTGATCGCCATCGGAGACGACGTCTGGGTGAAGTCCGCGACGAGTGACTGGCAGGCCGCCGACCCGTCGTCGAACGATCCGATCATCGCCGCGCTCAGCACCAGCGCCGCCAACATCACCTCGCTCGACCCGGCAACGGCCGCGTCGGCCATCACCGGCGACTTCACGGTGACCGGAACCGGCGAGCGACTGGGCCAGAAGGTCTACCTCCTCTCCGGCACCGTCGAGCAGCAGGGCGCCTCGATCGACATCGTCTTCGAGGTGACGGCGGACTACATCAACCTCGCGTCGACCAGCACGGCGTCGCTCGAGGGCCAGTCCGTCGAGGTCTCGATGGAGATCACCGAGTGGGACGTGCAGCAGGACATCGTCGCACCGCTCTGATCCAGAGCTGAGAACGAAGGGCCGGGGCGGATGCCCCGGCCCCTCGTGTTTCTCGGGCACGCGACGGTACAGCGCAGCCGTGCCCGGCCCGACGTGCGGACCGGGCGCAGCGCGGCTTCAGCCCTCGCTGTTGATCGCGGGGGGCGCGTCGACGATCTCGTGCGTGAAGCGTCGGATGGTCGTCGGTGCCCCGCTCTCGACGAGCGGGCTCGTGCCGACCGGCACGTTCTGGCCGGCATCGTACGCCTCCGTCAGATGCTGAGAGACTTCCCGCAGCTGATCGGTTTCGGTGTCGAAGACGAGCCGACGGATCGCCCGGTCGTCATCGAGGCGAACGGTGGTGACGGTTCCCTCGACCGACTCGATGTGCAGGCCGTCCGCGAGTGCGATCACGCCGAGGAGCACGGAGCGGTAGGCACCCGAAGCGGTGGCTATGTCGCCGGTGACCAGGGTCTCGAAGACCACGGCGATGGCTTTCTCCTTGGTCGTCCCGGCGGGGAACTCCGCCAGGATGTCGTCGAGAAACTCCTGGGGCTCGGTCGCGAACGTGCCCCAGTCGTCGATGCGAGAGTCGTCGGGGTCGTCGATGACCTGCCCTTCTTCGAGATCATTGCTCCAGAGACGCGCATGGGCGACACCATCCATCTGGAAGACCACCGGCGGGCGGGGAGATTCGATGACGTCATCCCAGCGCCCATAGGTCGAGCCGTAGTAGGAGTTCCACGCCTCCTCGACGGCTTGGACGTCGCCGTTGGCCGCGACCGGCTGATAGTCGCTCACCTCCAGAATCGGCGGGACGTCGGCGTCAGACGAGAGGAAGGTCGAGGTGATCCACCTCGTCGTCAGAACGCCGGTCGCGTCCTGCAGCACGTACGAGAAGGGTTCTGCCTCCGTCGGTCCGTGGAAGCCAATGACCTGCTCGAACGTCTCGGTCGTCTTCAGGTACTTACCGGCCGGTATCTCGGACGCCCGGAGTTGTGCGGCAGCACTCAGGACGATCGTCTCCGCTGCCGACGCCGGTGGCGCGACGACGACCGCGCCGACAGTGAACGTGCCCGCCACGACCGCTGCCACCGCGGAGATGCCGACGACACCACCTGCTGTGCCGAATGCGATTCCCAGGCCACGGCGACGTCGCCGGCGCCCCTCGCCCGCCATCGCCCGATGAAGCGAGTTCCGCGCACCGACGATGCTGGCAGAGGGGTCTTCCACTCCGAGTTCGCGAACGCTATCCAAGATGTCCATATTCGACCTCCGATGTGTGCTGAGTGCTGGTTGATGTCTTGTTGCCCGCGCGCGCCGGCGCAAGCAGCCGACGAACGCGATTGAGGCGTGACTTCACGGTTCCCACCGGAACGCCGAGAGCCTGCGCCGTCTCCTCATAGCTCAGATCCCCCCACGCGAAGAGGAAGAGCGTGTCGCGGTCCTTCTTCGCCAGTGCGGCGACGCGAGGGGCCAGTTCCCGGAGCGACGCACTCGCGTCGAGACGATCCGACAGACCGTCGGAGTCGTCGGGGCGCGCTCGCTCGGGCGGCTGGGCGAGCAGGCTTCGCAGCTGCTTGGCCTCGCTCGCGCGGTGTCGGTGGATGATCCGGGTCGCGATGCCGAGCAGCCACGGACGCGCGGAATCGACTCGGAGATCGAAACTCGCGCGCCGGCGGAAAGCCACGAGGAACGTCTCGCTCAGCACGTCTTCCGCGACATCCGCTCCGACCCGTCGAGAAGCGAAGCCCACCACCGCGCGGGCGTGCCTCTCGAACAGCTCGCCGAACGCGGCCGCCTCCTGTCTCGATCGCCGAACGATCTCACTATCAGTGTTCACGTTAGATATTCCTCAGCCCGCGCGATCAGGTTCACGCGCGGTCATCCTAGGACGACGTCGAGGCGAGGGCGGCGCGACAGGAAGAAGCCGCGCACGTCGGGAACGCCGTGTTCCGCCGCGTCGAATCAGGCCGATGCGCGGCGCGACCGTCAGTACATGACCGGCGGGATCTCCGCCCACACCGTGCGGTCGTCGACCGAGGGAGCTGCGGGGATGCGGCCGGCGCCGTCGGGCTCCGGGATCGCCGCGAGCAGCGCCTGCGTATAGGGGTGCCTCGGCGCAGCCCAGAGCTGATCCGTCGGCCCCGACTCGAGCACACGTCCACCGAACATCACGAAAGTGCGGTCGGCGATGCGCCGCACCACGGCGAGGTCGTGCGAGATGAAGAGCATCCCCGCACCCGACTCCGCCACGAGGTCGCGCATGAGCCCGGCCACGCTCGTCTGCGTCGAGGCATCGAGGGCGGAGATCGGCTCATCCGCGACGAGGAGCGAGGGCCGTGCGGCCAGGGCCCTGGCGATCGCGATGCGCTGCTTCTGTCCGCCGGAGAACTGGTGCGGGAAGCGGGTGCTGACGTTCGTGGGCAGCCCGACCCGCTCGAGCCATTCGTCGACGGTGGATCCTTCGGCACCGCGAGCGCGGGCCGTCGCGATGCCGTCCGCGATCTGGTCACCGACCCGGCGTCGCGGGTTCAGCGAGGTCGCCGGATCCTGGAACACCATCTGGATGCCGGTGAGCGCGATCGACCGGCGGCGGATGCCGAGCGGCGACACGGGTGCGTCCCGGAAGAGCACCGTCCCGCCCGCGGTCTTCTCGATGCCGACGACGGCACGGGCGAGGCTCGACTTGCCACTGCCCGACTCCCCCACGAGAGCGACGGTCTCGCCCGCGGCGACGCTGATCGATACGCCGTTGACGGCGATCACGGGCGGGTTGCCCGGGTAGCGCACGACCACGTCCTGCGCGTCGAGGACTGCGACCTCACTCATCTGCAGCCTGCCCTTCCGGTGCCTCGTCGATGCGCGAACCCGGCAGGGCCGCGAGCAGCATGCGCGTGTACTCGTGCTGAGGATCGCGGAACAGCGTCTCGCGATCAGCGAGCTCCACGATCCTGCCGTCCTTCATGACGGCGACCTTGTCGGCGATCGCGCTCATCACGCCCAGGTCGTGCGTCACGAGGAGCACGGCGAGGTTGCGTTCGATCGCGAGGTCGCGCAGCAGCTTCAGGATGCCCGCCTGCACGGTCACATCGAGAGCCGTGGTGGGCTCATCCGCCAGCAGCACCTCGGGATCGCACGCCAGGGCGCAGGCGATCGCGATGCGCTGACGCTGTCCGCCGGAGAACTGATGCGGGTAGCGCTTGAGCGCCTCGGCGGGGTTCGGCACCTGCACGGTCTCGAGCAGCTCGACGGCCCTGGCGCGAGCTGCGGCACCCTTGAGTCCGAGATGCACACGCATGTGGTCGGTGAGCTGGCGGCCGATGGGCAGCTGCGGGTGCAGCGAGGCCGACGGATCCTGGAACACCATCGCGATCCGCTTGCCGCGCACCCGGTTGAGGGAGCGACGGCGCAGGCCCACGAGCTCTTCGCCGCCGAGCAGGATCGATCCGCCGGTGCGCGCCTGGCGGGGAAGCAGACCCAGCACGGCGAGCGAGGTGAGGGTCTTCCCCGAGCCCGATTCACCGGCGAGGCCGTGGATGCGACCGGCCTCGAGTTCGAGCGAGACGCCCTTCACGAGCGGGCGCCCGATGTCGATCGTCAGGTCGCGGATGCTGAGCGTCGACGACTGCTGCTCGACTGCGCTTCGGACACTCATGCGGCCACCCCCGTCGCGGAGGCCTTGTGTTCCGCGGCCTTCTCGTGCGTGATCTCGGCCGTCGGGTCGAGCACGTCGCGCATCGCATCTCCGAGGAAGTTGAACGCCAGCACGACGGTCAGGATCGCGAGACCCGGGAAGACTCCGAGCCACCACGCGTCGAAGTTCTGCATCGCGCCGGAGATCATCGACCCCCACTCCGCGGTCGGCGGCTGTGCACCGAGGCCGAGGAAGGAGAGTCCGGAGAGGAGCAGGATGGCCGCACCGATGTCGAGCGTCGCGAGCACCAGGACGGGGCCGGCGATGTTCGGGAGGATGTCGACGAACAGCGTCCGTGCGGGCGAGTGCCCGAGCAGACGACCTGCGATCACGTAGTTCTGGCCGCGCAGACCCAGCACGATGCTGCGCGTGACACGGGAGTACTGCGGCCACGACACCACGATCGCCGCGATCACCGCGTTGAAAAGCGACGGTCCGAGGGACGCTGCGACCACCATCGCGAGGATCACGGTCGGGAATGCCATGAACAGGTCGGTGATTCGCATCAGCGTCTCATCGACCCAGCCGCCGAAGTACCCGGCGATCGCACCGATGAGCGTGCCGATGATCATCGCCGCGATCACGAGCATGAGCGCGAGCGGCAGGCTCACGGTGGCACCGGTCATCAGGCGCGAGAAGATGTCGCGCCCGTTGCCGTCGGTGCCGAGCAGGGTGTCGATCCCCGGCGGCTGCAGGCGGGGCAGCACCTGCGCGTTAGGAGGGAACGGAACCCACCACTGCGCGGTGAAGGCCACGACGATCCAGGCTCCGGCGATGACGGTGCCGATGATGCCCAGCGGGGTGCGCCAGGCGCGGGGCCAGCGGAAACGGAAGCGCCCGGCCGGTGTGGCGGCGGCGATGCGGCTCATGCGATCCTCACTCTCGGGTCGAGCACGCCGTAGAGCAGGTCGACGATGAAGTTGATGAGGAGGTAGATCATGCCGACCACGAGTCCGACGCCCATGATGCCGGGCAGGTCGAGGTTCGCGGCGGAGTTGTAGGCGTAGGTGCCGAGCCCGGGCCAGGCGAACACCGACTCGACGAGCACCGTGCCCGAGAGCAGCGCCCCGAACGCGACACCCACCACCGTGAGGATCGGCAGCGAGGCGCCCCGGAGCACGTAGTCGAGGATCACGCGCATGGCCGGGAGCCCCTTGGCGCGGGCTGCGCGCACGTAGTCGCTGCCGAGCACCTCGAGCACCGAGGTGCGGATGAAGCGGGTCAGCAGACCGATGGTCACGAGCGAGAGCACCATGACCGGAAGGGCCAGGTGCGCGAGGGCGTCGAAGAAGCCGACCGCGTCGCCGTTCAGGAGGTAGTCGACCGTGTAGAGCCCGGTCACGCGCGGCGGCGGTGTGATCGACGGCGAGATGCGGCCGGACCCTGGTGCGATGCGCAGCTCGAGGAAGAAGACGTAGAAGCTGACCAGCGCCAGCCAGAAGGTCGGCACGCTGAGTCCGACCAGGGTGACCACGCGGATGACCTGGTCGGTGACGAGTCCGCGGCGGTACGCGGCGAGAGTGCCGAGAACGATGCTGACCGCGAGGCTGACGATGATCGCCCCGATCGCGATCTCGATGGTCGCCGGCACCGCGGTGGCGAGGTCGCTGGTGACCGGGCGTCCGGTCACCAGCGACGTGCCGAGGTCCCCGCGGAGCAGGTTCCCCATGTAGATGAAGTACTGCACGAACAGTGGCTGGTCGAGACCGTGCTCCTTGATGAACGCGTCACGCGTCGCGGGGTTCTGCGACGCGCCCTCACCGAGTGCGGCCGAGACCGGGTCTCCCGGCACCAGGTTGGTGAGCGCGAACGTGACGATCGTCACGCCCACCAACAGGAGCAGGGAGGTGCCGACCCGCCGCAGCAGGTATCCGATCAGAGGCGATCGGCGCCGCTGCGCCTGCCTCTGCACCGCCACTGTCGTCATGAGATGTCCGCTCAGCCGGCCGGCGTGATCTCGGCGATGTCCATCTCCCAGACGGAGTTGTACACCGCGCCCTTCACGCTGTCAGCAGAGGAGATGTTGCGGCCGGGAACGATCAGCGGCACGAAGGGGCCATCGGCCTGCATGGCCTCGGCGAACGCGGTGAACGCCGACGAGCGCTGGTCGGGGTCGGTCGCGGCAGCAGCACCCGCGGCGATTCCGGCGATCTCCGGGTTGGCCTCGGCGGCCCAGCCGGCGCGGAGGCCGACCTTGAGGCCCGGAGCGAAGGGCAGGAAGTTCGCGGAGTCCGCGTAGTCCGGACCCCAGAACCAGAGGCCGAAGCCCTCGGTGCCGTTGACGTAGGCGTCGAGCTCGGTCGCGAAGGGTGCGGGGGCGAGGTCGACCGTGATGCCGGCATCTTCGAGCTGCGCCTGCACACGCTCGGCGAGCGGGGTGAACTCCACACCGCCGACCGGGTAGTCGTTCGGGAACTGCAGCTTCAGCGTCTGGCCCGTGTATCCGGCCTCGGCGAGCGCGGCCTTGGCCTTGTCGAGGTCCTGCTTCACGCCACCGTCGAGAGCGCCCTCGAATCCGGGAGGGATGACGCCGGTCGCCTGCACGGAGCCGGCACCTGCCAGTTCGAGCAGCGCGTCGTAGTCGAGCGCGTAGCGGATCGCCTCGGCGATCTTGACGTTCGCCAGGTCACCGGCGACCGCCTCGGACTGGTTCAGCAGCAGGAAGATGGTCTGACCGGAGGGAACCGAGTCGACCGTGATGCCGTCGCCGAGACCGGCGACCTGGTCGCCGTTCAGGTCCATCGCGACCATCGAGTCGCCGCCCTTGAGGTTGGCGAGCTGGGTGGCGCTCTCCGAGACGTTGCGTACGACGACGCGCTTGTACGCCGACTCCTCGTCGCCGTTGTATTCGTCGTTCTTCTTCAGCACGACCTGCGAGCTGAGGTCGAGGGTGTCGAGGACGAACGGACCGGAACCCGCGGACTCGCCGTCGAGGAACTTCTGGGCCGAGTCGGTGCCGTCGGTGGTGCCGCCGTTCTCGATCACGACGTCGGAGTTGACGATGCCCAGTGCCGGGTTCGCGAGGATCGCGGGCAGCTGCAGCAGCGGGGTCTCGGAGGTGAACTGGATCGTCTTGTCATCGACCTCGGTGATGGTGAGGCCGCCGAGAAGGAAGTTCGGCTTGGCGTCTTCCATGCCCTGGATGCGCTGCAGCGTGAAGACGACGTCCTTCGCCTCGATCGGCGAGCCGTCGGAGAAGACGCGATCCCCCTCGAGCGTGAACGTGAACTCGGTCGCCTCGTCGTTCTGCTCCCACGAGGCGAGGCCGGCGACGGGAGTGGAGACGTCGGAACCCTCGAAGTCGACGAGGGTCTCGTAGAGCGCCTTCGCGATCATGTTGCCGGTCGGGTCGTAGGTGTGACCCGGGTCGGTGGTCTCGATCGAGAACGCGGTGTCGATGACGAGGGAGTCGGAGCCTGCGGACTGGCCGCCGCCGCCCGCCGAGTTCCCTCCAGAGCAACCTGCGAGCGCAAGGAGCGCGACGGCTCCGAACGCGATGACCGGCGTGATACGGCGTGACGACATGAGGGCCTCCAGAGGCGAGGAGTACATTCGGGTGAGTCGCCACCGATGTGGACGACCGTGGATCAGATTCGCATCATATGCGACGATGTGTCCAGCAAGAGCGGGTCACCTCGGCACGCTCTGTCCAGAACCTCGGATGTGAGGAACAATATGTCCAGCAAGGACGCGGAACCGTCGAAGCATTCTGGACGAAGTGCCGCACCTTTGGACGAGACGGCATACAGAATCCTCGAAGTGCTGCGTGATAACGGTCGCGTCTCGATCGCCGCCCTCGCCGACAAGGTGGGGATCTCCCGCGCGAATGCGTACACGCGCGTCGAGTCGCTGGTGCACGACGGGGTCATCACCGGCTTCAGCGCACGGGTCGATCAGGCGAAGGCCGGGCTCTCGATCGGTGCGCTCGTTTTCGTCACGGTGATGCCGCAGGCCTGGGCGTCATTCCGCGAACGAGTACTGGAGATGCCTGACGTCGAGTGGTGCGCCATCACGACCGGCGAGCACGACGCGATGCTGCTGATCCGCGCCGTCGATGTCAGCGGCGTGCACGAGTTCTCCACCGGAGTGATCGCCCAGCTGCCCGAGGTGCGCACGGTCGTGAGCGTCGTCGTGCTCGACGAGGTCATCCGCCGTCCGTACCTGCTGCCGGCCGACCTGCCGGAGCGCGATGCCGACACCGCGCCCCTCGGCATGACGCGGTGGACGCCCGCTTCACCTGGTCGCGATGCACTCCCGCCCCGCTGACGCGCCATCCGTCAGGCGGAGATCTCCTCGCACACGCTGAGCTGCGGGAGCCCGTGCATCTCGTAGTGCTCCACGAGGCGGATGCCGCCGTCGTCGGTCAGCTCCAGCTCGCTCTCGCCGTCTCCGGTCACGACCGTTCCGTCGGTCTTGAGCACGTGCACGAACGAAACCCAGATCGTGTCACCCGTGCGCGTGCCGACGAACTTGCCGAACGTGACCGTGTCGCCCTCGTACCCGCCCCAGATCGCTCCGTCGCGTTCGAAGTACTCGAAGATGCTCGGGGATTCCGGGTCGACCGCAGAGGTCGTGGACGACACCATCCGGAATCGGCGGCCGTCGAGGGAGGGGAGGGTTGCAGTCGCAGTCACACCCTTGATTATGCCCGTCGAAACTCACCCGCAAACTCACCCGCCGAGGGTGGTGACACCCCGGAGCGCCCTGCTTAGGCTGGGCGCGAAGCGGGCTGCTCTGCTCGCCGAGAGCCGTAGGAGTGAGCATGTCCGAGCCCCAGCGTTCCAGTCTTCCGATCCCCGATCTGGCCTACACGGGCACGGTCACCTACGACGCGACCGACCCTGACACGTCGTTCCCGCCGATCACTCCGGTGCGTCCACCGAAAGGCGCCCCGAACGTGCTCGTCGTGCTCATCGACGACACCGGGTTCGGCGCATCGAGTGCTTTCGGTGGCCCTGTGCAGACCCCCAACTTCGAGCGTGTGGCGGCTGCGGGTCTGAAGTACACCCGCTTCCACACCACGGCCCTGTGCTCTCCGACCAGGGCAGCCCTGCTCAGCGGCCGCAACCACCACACGGTCGGCATGGGGGGCATCACCGAGATCGCCACATCAGCGCCCGGGTACAACTCGCTGCGCCCCAACAGCTGCGCCCCGCTCGCCGAGACGCTCAAACTCAACGGCTACAACACCGCCCAGTTCGGCAAATGCCACGAGGTGCCGGTGTGGCAGGCGAGCGCGATCGGCCCGTTCGACGGGTGGCCGACCCCGGGCAACGGCTTCGAGTACTTCTACGGCTTCATCGGCGGCGAGACCAACCAGTGGTACCCCGCGATCTACGAGAACACGACGCCCGTCGAGCCCTGGGGCACACCCGAGCAGGGCTATCACTTCATGGGCGACATGACCGACAAGGCGATCGCCTGGACGCGAGAGCAGAAGATGCTGGCCCCTGAAGTGCCGGCGTTCACGTACTTCGCGCCGGGCGCGACACACGCCCCGCACCACGTGCCTGCCGAGTGGGCCGACAAGTACAAGGGGCAGTTCGATCAGGGGTGGGACGAGATCCGCAAGGAGACCTTCGCCCGTCAGATCGAGCTCGGCGTCATCCCCGCCGACGCGGTGCTCACCGAACGCAGCCCCGGCATCCCCGCCTGGGATGAGATGAGCGAACTGATCAAGCCCGCCCTGGCCCGGCAGATGGAGGTCTACGCCGGGTTCCTCGCGTACGCCGACCACCACGTCGGCCGCCTGCTCGACGCCTACGAAGAGCTCGGCATCCTCGACGACACCCTCGTGTACGTGATCATCGGCGACAACGGCGCGAGTGCCGAGGGGTCGATGCACGGCACGACCAACGAGGGCTTCACGATCAACCACATGAACGAGATCGAGACCGAGCAGTACGTGGCCGACCACATCGACGACATCGGCACCCCGAGCTCGTACAACCACTACGCGGTGGGCTGGGCGCACGCGATGGACACGCCCTATCAGTGGACCAAGCAGGTCGCCAGCCATTGGGGCGGCACCCGCAACGGCACGATCGTCAGCTGGCCGAACGGCGGCGTGGAGAAGGGCGGCATCCGCAATCAGTTCTCGCATGTCATCGATGTCGCCCCGACGGTGCTCGAGGCCGCAGGTATCCCCGAACCGACGAGCGTGAACGGCGTGACGCAGCGCCCCTACGAGGGGACGCCGATGAACTACACGTTCGCGGATGCGGATGCGGATGAGCGCCACATCACGCAGTACTTCGAGATGGTCGGCAACCGCGCGATCTATCACAAGGGCTGGACGGCCGTCGCGAAGCACAAGGACCCGTGGCTCGGATCGGACCACGGACTCGACGACGACCGTTGGGAGCTCTACAACGTCGACGAGGACTGGACTCAGTCGCACGACCTCGCCGACCAGGAACCGGAGCGACTCGCCCACCTGCAGCAGCTCTTCCTCATCCAGGCCGCGCGCTTCAACGTGCTTCCGCTCGACATCCGCACCGCCGAGCGGTTCAACCCCGACCTCGCCGGCCGTCCGGTGCTCTCGCTCAGCAACACCCAGAAGTTCTACCCGGGCATGAAGCGCCTCAGCGAGAACACCACCATCAACATCAAGAACAAGTCGTGGACCGTCACCGCCCGAGCCGTGGTGCCCGAGTCCGGGGTCGACGGCGTGATCATCGCACAGGGCGGTGCCTACGGCGGCTGGTCGTTCTACACGACCGGTGGCCGACTTGCCTTCGCCTACAACCTGCTCGGCATCGACGTCGACATCATCCGCTCCGATGGTCAGATCCCTGCCGGCGAGCAGGAGCTGCGAGCACACTTCGCCTATGACGGCGGTGGTCTCGCCAAGGGCGGCACCGTCACCCTCTACGCCGGCGACGACAAGATCGGCGAGGGGCGCGTTCACAAGACGATCCCGTTCCAGTTCACATTCGACGAGACCGTCGATGTCGGCTGCGACCTGGCCTCCCCCGTCTCACCCGACTACCCGGCAGCAGGCAACGGGTTCACCGGGACGCTCGAATGGGTGCGCATCGATCTCGGAGACGACGACCATTCGCATCTGATCGATGACTCGCACAAGCTCGCGGTGGCGATGCTCAAGCAGTAGCCGAAGCTGGCCTCGGGCGGCGTGCGATCACCGATCGCATGCCGCCCTTCGTCATCTCCCGGTCCCGCCTCGTTCTCGCCACTCATCCTCGAGGAGCGCATAGACGAGCAGTGTCGTCCACTCGTCCTTGAACCATTCGCTCTCCACCAGTCGCGCCTCGCGCCGGAAGCCGAGCCGCTCGACGACCCTGGCCGATGCCGTGTTCCGCTCGTCGATCCGCGCGACGATCCGGTGCAGGCCCAGCCCGTCGAACCCGAGTTCGAGGAGCGCGCCGACGGCCTCCGTCGCGTATCCTCGACCGCCGGCGCGCGGGTCGAAGATGTACCCGACCTCACCGGATCGGTCGGTCTCACTGCGCCAGAACAGCACCACGTCGCCGACCAGCCCACCGGTCGCAGGCTCCTCGACGGCGAGGGAGACGGCGTCGCCCTCCTTCGCGAAGCGGGTGTTCGACCAGGTGGTCGCGATGCGCTGCTCGACGTCTGCGAGCTCCAGCGGCGCGTAGGGCACGTACTGCACGGCATCCGGATCCGACTTGTAGACGTGCATCGGTGCCGCATCGGCCGGCGCGATGGGACGCAGGATCAGGCGCTCGGTGCGAATCGGGTACTCGGGGTCGTGTCCCCTCTCCCCGGTCACTCGAGGTCCAGGGAGAGGAGGCCGGGCAGATGCGCGGTCCTTGCTCGGACAGCCAGCAGGAGGTCGTCGTAGTCGGGTGTGATCCCGACACGGGAAGATGCCAGCAGGTGCGTGGTCGTCTTGCCTCCGGCGCGTGCGAGGCGCAGGCGCTTGACCGGGTAGGCCGGCGGGGTCAGCCAGATGCGGCTGAGCTGCGTGTAGGGGGTGTCGACTCCGTCGATGCGGATGCCGTGGGTGTCGATCGACACCTGGGCGGGGATCGACCGCACGACGCGTCGGCGCTGCACGGCACCGATCCCGAATCCGATGGCGGCGAGCGCGGCGAACGGCGCGAGCAGAATGAGGGCCGAGAGCTCGCTCTCGACGAAGCCCGGCACGATCACCAGCAGTCCGACGCCGACGGCGATGACGAGGAAGACGACCGCGGCGATCGTGATGCGCGAAGCCAGACGCCGCTCGCCCGTGGCGTCGATCGTGAACTGCGTCGGCAGCTGGGCCGCGGCGCGCGCAGCTGCGACGGGATCGTCGAACACCGGCTGCGCGATCGGGTTGAGCGTCGCCATCAGCTCGTTGAACAGCGACCGCGTGTAGCCGGGCAGCTCGATCGTGATCTCTCGGTCACCGCTGTGCACGACCAGAGCGCGCGTCGTTCCGCTGGGCAGTCCGTTGGTGCGGTGTTCGGTGATCTTCGATCGGAAGGCGGTCGTCGCCCTCGAGAACGTCTCGCGGCTGCCGGCCTTCCCGATCTCGACCGCATCGGGGCGCACGACGATCCGGATGTTGCGGAACCAGAAGAATCCGGCGAACACGGCGATGGTCAGCGCGATCGCGATGACGAGCACCAGCACGCCGCGGGTCGAGATCTTCATGGTGCCCGGTAGGAACTTCGGGAGCAGGAAGAGCGTCGCCGCCGACAGCACCGCCGAGAGCACGATCGCCCCGACGGCCGAACGGACTGGATTCCTGCGGAAGATCCGCTCACCGGACACGGCTTCGGCCTGATTCAGCATTCGAACTCTCCCCCAAGACAGTCGGCTCGCGCGACGCGATTCCTACCGTAGCGCCCGCCCCGGTGGCAGCACTGCGTCGGATCTGCTCAGCGGGCGACCGATCCGCCGCCCCTGCCCCAGACGCCGCGGAATCGGCTGGCTGCCCAGACCAGGACGCCGGCGAGGAGGACCGCCGCGAGCAGGCCGATGATGTGGAGGAGCAGCGACACCGGGCCACGTTCGGGAAGAAGGAAGCCGTACGGCACCCAGCCATCGGTGACGCCACGGATCAGGACCACGACGAGCCACATGAGGGGATAGGGCAGGAGCATCCAGAGGTGCCGCCACGGCAGGCGGAAGCGATCACCAACCAGCAGCCAGTCGAGCACGACGAGTACCGGGAACACGACGTGCAACAGCACGCTCACCCAGGGCGGCGCCGAGCCGGTGCCGGGGACGAGAACGTTGTAGATCACCCCGACCACGATCAGATACGCGGTCACGATGCCCCTCAACAGAGTGAGCCAGGGCGGGATCGGTCGACCGTTCACCGCGATTGCTCCGGCGCCGATCAGGATCAATGCGGCGATCAGGCTGGTCTGATTCGTGAAATATCCGAAGTAGTCGAGTGGGTTGCCGTCTCCGACCGCGATGCGCAGGAGATAGGCGTAAAAGAGGACCGCGATGACCGAGACTCCGGCGACGATTCGCCCGATCGCCCACACGATGGAGGTCGGCGGCGCAACGGTGTCGGACTTCACAGCGCCAGCCTAGGAGCACTTCCTGCACGACCGATGGTCGCAGTCCGCGCGCGTTGGGTAGCGTGGTCGCATGGAGTGGATGTCTGATCCATCGGCGGGTGCATGGCTGCACGAGCGGCTCGATGCGGGGTACGAGACCATGCACGGCGTAGTCCCTCGGGGCTTCCCCGCGTATGCGCGCGTCTTTCATCCCGCCGTCGTCCGTTCGCTGCCCGACCGCGCGATCCCGACGCCCGACGAACTGGTGCGGATGCCGGAATCCGAACAACACGCCCTCATGGACCGATTCGTCGACGAACCCGCCACTTGGGCGCAGGCTGCCGCGACCTTCGGCACGGTCCTGCATCCGCTGGCACAGTGGCAGCGGATCGTGCGCACACCGCCAGACGGCGACGGGCGCATGGGGATGGCGCCGGATGGCCGCGAGTTCTCGGCGCCGATGGAAGGCGAGCTCCCACCGGACCTCCTCGCCGCGATCGCCGGCCACCTCGTGGATCACACGCAGACACCGGATGCCGGATTCGCTGCGCTCTGGGAAGGACGCGGCGGTCTGCTGGGGTTCGTCGGCATCACCCCATCGCGCGCGTTCCTGACCTTCTCGGACGACCCGAACCATCAGGCGATGCTCGACCGCAGCACACGCGATCCGTTCAACAACGTCTTCCGCAAGCCCACCTGGCAGGAGGGCATCCTCTCGCGCGAGATCTCGGAGGGGCCGCGGTTCGAGCTGCCGGGACGGGGGCACGTGCTGTTCTCCGCATCGCCGCGCTCCTTCGCCGACCCCGACTGGGTGCTGCGCGCCCCCTGGCGAGACCTTCCGGCCGAAGAGCATGGGTTCCCGCCGTCCGCTCAGAGTCCGAGCATCCTGTGGCCCGAAGATCACGCCTGGGTCATGGTGAGCGAGGTTGACTTCGACTCGACGATCGTGGCGGGGTCGTCCGAGCTGATCGCGGCCATCTGCGCCGACGGGCGTCTGGAGGCGCTCCCGATCCCGGAAGGCGCCGACCTCACTTGGGATGCCGATGCGGTGAATCGGTGATGACACCGCCGCCCACCTTCGACGCCGGGCCTCTCACCGAACCGGTCGACGCGGCGGCCGTGCGCGCCTTCGCCGCGGAGCTTCGTTCACGACCCACGGCAGGTCTGTCGGCATCCACGATCATCGGCATCGTGGCGATGACGGTCGCTGCCATCGTGTTGCTCCCGCTCCTCGTTGGCGTGATCCTGAGTCTCGGGTCGTTCGGCACCTCACCTGCCGTTGCGGCGATCCCACTGGTGCTGATCTTTCTCCTCCTCGCTGCAGTGGGAGTGATGATCTGGTTGGCCGCGCGCAACGCGCAGGCCAGACGCTACCGGCTGCATCGATTCGCTCAGGCGAACGGCATGTCATACGAGCCGAAGCTCGCGGACCCGCCGCTTCCCGGCATGATCTTCAGCCTCGGTCGCGCGCGTCAGTCGACCGACCTGGTCCGGGGCACCCGACCGCGCTTCGTGGAGTTCGGCAATTACCAGTACACGGTGCAGTCGGGAAAGAACTCGACGACCTACCGCTGGGGGTACGTGGCCGTGAAGCTCGATGCTCCCCTGCCGAACATCGTGCTCGACGCGAAGGGCAACAACGGTTTCGGGTCGAACCTTCCGGCATCGTTCCAGAAAGCGCAGCGCCTGTCACTCGAGGGCGACTTCGATCAGCACTTCACGCTGTACTGCCCTGCCGGATACGAACGCGATGCTCTCTACCTCTTCACGCCCGACATCATGGCGCGGTTCATCGACAACGCCGCCCAGCTCGACGTCGAGATCGTCGACGACTGGCTGTTCCTCTACACGCAGCGCAAGGTCTCGACGCTCGACCCCGCGACGTGGGCGTGGTTGTTCGCAGTGGTGGGCGCACTGCTGGCGAAGTTCGATCAGTGGTCGCGGTGGCGCGACGAGCGACTGACTGCCGACGACGCGGGCGCCACGGCATCAGGCCCCCACCCGGGACAGGCGCTGCCCTTCGCTCCGCCGGCGGGACTGCGCACACCGCCACCGGGAGTCGCTCCGCAGGGACGGCGCCTGAAGCGAGGCGGGACCTGGCTTCCGATCATCGTGGTGATCGGGTTCATCGCGTTCTGGGTCGTGAGCCGACTGAACTGACGCGGATCCGAGTGTGGGGGTGGGCGTCGGCTGGGGACCGAACTCCCACCCCATCCCCCCCTCGGGATCGAAAAGAGATCCACTCTCCCTCCGCATGACGGCTGAGCCGCCCCGCCCACGGTCAGCTGGGGACTGACACTGCTGGGCGTATGGCCAAATGGTATACCGGACGAGGTTGCAACCTGTTGCATCCATGCACCGGAATGGGATTTCATCCGGGCGTTAGGAGCGGAGGTATCCGGCCAGGAACAGATCGACAGCCCTGGCCACCGGCGCCGCCTCAGTCATCACACCCAGAAGGCCGGCGTTCAGTGGCGCGCCCACGACCAACCAGGTGAACTCGCTCGCGAGCGCTCGGGGGTCGTCGACGACCAGGCCGTGCACCTCGGAGAGGTCGGTCATCGCCTCTGCGAGGTTGCGGATGTTCGCGTCCCAGCTCTGTGACAGGTAGTCGCTCGCGACGTCCGGGTGCGCGGCCGCTTCGGCGATGACCAGACGGCGCATCGCCACCACCGGATCACTCAGAATTCCGGCCCGCATGGTCTCGCCGAGCGCGACGAGCCCCTCCCTCAGGTCGGGGTTCGCCTTGAGGTCTTCGAGGGCCGGTCTCATCGCGTCTCGACCTGCGAGCGCCCAATGCCGGACGACGGCGGCGTACAGAGCCGACTTCGAGGCGTGCTCCCGGTAGAGCGACGCCTTCGAGATACGCGCACGCCGGGCCACCTCGTCCATCGACGTCCCCACATATCCGAACTCGAGGAAGACGTCCCGGGCAGTGTCGAGCAGAGCATCGCCCGTGCGACCGGCCGGGCGTCCTGGCGTTCGAGGCATCACCGTCATGCGATCGAGTTTAGTACTTGACAGTTTCCCCCGAGGGGAATACTTTGAGTACCACCAAGTACTAAAGGAGGCTGACATGATCGTTCTGGCAATCACCCTGGCCACCGTGGCATCGTTCATCGCGAGCGCTCTGCTCTACGCCCTGCCTCCGGTCTCGGCGCTCATCTCTCGGACGAGCACACCCCGGCCCGGCCTCCCTATCGTCGCGCAGATGGCGTCGGTCGTACTGCGCAGCCTCATCGTCTCGTGCCTCGTCGCCGGCCTGATGGCCGCAGCGGGGTGGCACGGCGCGGGTTCCGGTGCGCTGCTCGGGCTGGCTCTGTGCACGCTCCCCCTCGTCCTGCTCATGGGAGGCGTCGTGCATGAGAACACCGCACCATCCGCCGCGGGCGTCCACCTGCTCGACTGGATCCTCAAGCTCATCATCATCGGCGCGATCGTCGGATCGTTCGTCTGAACCGCGAAGGAGAAGGACATGCACAGCCCACTCGACATCACGTTCACAGCCACCCTCGGAAAGGTGCGCGAAGGCGACACCTGGACCTGCGTCCAGCTCGACGACTCCGCGACCGTCTTCGGCACGCGCGGACTCGTCAAGGTCGCGGGCACCGTCGACGGCGAGCCTTTCCGCGGCGCTTTCATGGCGCTCGGCGACGGCACACACAAGCTCCCGGTCACCGCCGCCATCCGCAAGCGCATCGGCAAGACCGACGGCGACAAGGTGACCGTTCATCTCACCGAACGCCTCAACGGCTGAAGACAGCTGTCCTTCGAGGCCGGGCTGAGGCCTACCGATCAGCCCGCGAGAGTCGCGCGAGCATCTTTCACCAAGAGGAAGAGCGTTCGCCGAGCACCAGGGAACGCGCTGAAGCCGAATCGCTCATAGAACGGCACGATCTCGTCGCTGATCGCGTGTACCAAGATGGCGCGGACCCCGATGGCGTCCGCGGCTTCGAGCGCCCGCATCGTCGCGTGCTGCAGGAGGGAGAACCCCAGCCCGCGACCCACGTACTCCCGATCCACGGCCAGACGCCCCAGCAACACGATGGGAACAGACACGGGCATGCCGGCGGCGAGCGGTGGCGGCCCCTCCCCTCGGTCGATGGCACTCGAGGCCAGGCAGTAGTACCCCGCCACCCTCCCCTCCCGCGTGACCGAGACCATCGTGCGCGAAGCACCGCTCTTCTCGTTCGAGCGGGCCCGGCCGCGCAGCCAGATATCGAGGCTCTCTTCCCCGCAACGGAACTCCGACAGCTTGTCGCCCGACGCGAGATGTCGAGGCGTCAGGAACTCAGTCAATGAAGACGGATCCGCGACTCAGCAGTTCACGCAAGCCTTCGACGGTGCGGGGCGGACGCTCCATGACCTCGATAAAGGCGTCGAAGCGCACCGCATCGACACGCAGTCGACGGTCGCGCTCGATGACCTCCTGAGCCCGCTCCGCGAGCACGGACGCTGAGAAGTCGGTGACCGTGCGCCCCTCGATGGCAGCCGCCTCTTCGATCGCCTCCTTCTGCTCTGCCGTGACGCGGAACTCCAGGCGGGCGTTCTTCAGAGGCGAGGCGGAGGTACTCATCAGGTCAGTGTACGGCAGATCTCCGTACACGCTCGACTCGATGCCGCGTTACTCCGAGTGACGCCCTCGGCCCCACCTCGTTCTGCATGCAAGAGAATTGAAAGTGATGTCTGAACGCGAAGATCACACCCACTGGCAGGCCGAGCGCCGCGCTGCCGTCACTTCGGCGACGGGCAACCTCGCCCTGGTCGAGACCCGCTGGACGGGCGAGGCCCCCGACCTCGACGCCGAGCAGCGCGCCGCAGCAGACACGGTGACCGTGACCCCGGTCGAGCGCACGAACATCGAGACCGGCCAGGCGGAGCACGGGCTGCGTGTCTGGGATGCCGACGCCCCCGCCATCCGCGCCTTCGACCGCATCGACACCTACGAGTACGACCCCGCATGGGTTCTCGAAGGGCACTTCACCCCTGTGTCGGGTAGTCGCCGCGTCTCGTTCGAGCACATCCGCGACAACGGCGGCACACGCGACCTGGTCGTCCCCGGCGACATCCGCCTCGAGCTCGACGGCCAGGAGTACACCCTCGCCGCCTTCGACGACGGCGGCACGCTGCTGCTCGTGTTCGGCGACGAGACGAACGGATCGGAGACCTACGGTTCCGGTCGCTTCCTGTTCGTCCAGCTGCGCGACGATGAGGGCTCAGTGGTCCTCGACTTCAACCGCGCGTTCGTGCCCCCATGCGGATTCAGCGCCCAGTACAACTGCCCGCTGCCGCCGGCATCCAACCGCTTCCCCCTGCCTATCCGAGCAGGCGAGAAGAACGTCGTCTTCCGCGACGGCTTCGACATCTACGCGGCGTGACGCCGCACACTCTCACCCTGGAGTACTCATGAGAAGAACCCGCATCCTCGGCGCGCTCGGCGCCGTCGCCACGCTCGCCCTCGTGGCCGGTTGCGCGTCCGGCACGAGCAACGACGCCGCCGCGAGCGAAGACGCCACGATCTTCATCGGATCGCTGTACGAGCCCACCAACCTGAGCAACACCCAGGGCGGCGGCCAGGGCGTCACCGAAGCACTCACCGGCAACGTCTACGAGGGCCTGTACCGATTGACGGATGACGGCGCGGTCGAGCCTCTTCTCGCCGAAGACGCCCAGGTTTCCGACGACGGCCTGACCTACACGATCACGCTGCGCGACGACGTGACCTTCCACTCGGGCGACCCGCTCACCTCCGCCGATGTGAAGTCGAGCATCGAGGCCGTCACCGCCGAGGAATCGGTCTCTGCCCGCAAGTCGAGCTTCAAGACGATCGCCGACATCGCCACCCCCGACGACAACACGGTCGTGTTCACCCTGTCGGAGCGGTCGATCTCGTTCCTCTACAACCTCAGCTACGTCTGGATCGTGAACGACGAGGCCGGCGACATCACCAGCACCGAAGACGGCACCGGCCCGTACACGCTCGACGAGTGGAAGAAGGGCTCGACCCTCACCCTCGACCGCTGGGACGACTACTGGGGCGAGCCCGCCAAGAACGGCGAGGTCGTCTACACGTACTTCACCGACGCGACGGCCGAGAACAACGCACTCCTCACTGGCGAGATCGACGTCATCACCAGCGTGCAGAGTCCCGATTCGCTCACGCAGTTCGACTCCGATGACTACGTCGTGAGCGAGGGAACCTCGACCACGAAGGAGCTGCTCGCCTTCAACGACCGCGTCGCCCCCTTCGACAACACGCTCGTGCGCAAGGCGATCTACTCCGCGATCGACACGAAGAAGCTCCTCGAATCGATCTGGGGCGACTACGGCACGCTGATCGGCTCGATGGTCCCCCCGACCGACCCCTGGTACGAAGACCTCACCGCGGTGAACCCGTATGACGTCAAGCTGTCGAAGGATCTGCTCGCGCAGGCCGGCTACGCCGACGGCTTCACGTTCACGCTCGACACCCCGAGCTACGACCCGCACCCCGCGGTGGCGGAGTTCCTGCAGTCGCAGCTCGCCGAGGTCGGCATCACGGTCGAGATCAACACGATCAGTGCTGACGAGTGGTACACGAAGGTCTTCAAGGAGCAGGACTTCGAGGCCACTCTCCAGGAGCACGTGAACGACCGCGACGTGGTCTGGTACGGCAACCCCGACTTCTACTGGGGCTACAACGACGCCGACGTGCAGCAGTGGGTCGCCCAGGCCGAACAGGCAGCCACGACCGACGAGCAAACGGCTCTGCTGAAGCAGGTCAACGAGAAGATCGCCGCGGATGCCGCGAGCGTATGGTTGTACCTGTACCCGCAGATCGTGGTCGCCTCCAGCGACCTCAGCGGTTACCCGGTCAACGGCCTGAACTCGCAGTTCTTCGCGTACGACATCGTCAAGTCCTGACGTGCGTGGGGGATGCCGCGCGTCGGCATCCCCCACGTCATCCTGAGAAGCCATGCTCGCCTATCTCCTGCGCCGCCTCGCCTTCCTCGCGGTCTCGCTCGTCGTCGCGATGGTCGCGATCTTCGTGCTGCTGCGACTGCTTCCCGGCGACCCGGCCAATGCACTGCTCTCGGTGAACGCCACCCCGGAGCAGATCGACGCCGCGCGCGCCCAGGTCGGCTCCGACCAGCCTCTGTTGCAGCAGTTCACGACGTGGGCGGCACAGCTGCTCCGATTCGACCTCGGCGAGTCCTTCCTGAGCTCCCGTCCCGTCGGACCCGACATCGCCGATCGCCTCGCCGTGACGCTTCCGCTCACGCTCATCGCCTTCACCATCGCACTGCTCGTCTCGCTCGCGATCGGCATCACCGCGGCCGTGAAGTCCGACCGCTGGTACGGCATCGCGCTCTCGGGGTTCGCGCAGCTCGGTGTCGCGGTTCCCGTGTTCTGGGTCGGCGTCGTGCTCGTCTGGGTCTTCGCGCTCGGGCTGGGTCTGCTGCCGTCCGGCGGCTTCCCTCGAGACGACTGGGAGGATCCGGCCGACGCGCTGCGCTCGCTCGCGCTTCCGGTGCTCACGATCGTGATCGTCATGAGCGCCTCCCTGAGCCGCTACGTCCGCTCGGCCACCCTCGACGTGCTGGGCAGCGACTATCTGCGCACCGCCCGCGCGGGAGGATCCGGCATGGGTGAGGCCCTGCTCCGGCACGGTGTGCGCAACGGCGCGGTGCCCGTCGTCGCGATCCTCGGTATCGAGCTGTCCACCACGCTGCTGGGCGCGGTGGTCGTCGAGAGCGTCTTCACACTTCCCGGGCTCGGCAGCCTGTTGCTGTCGGCCATCGAGCAGCATGACTTCCAGGTCATCCAGGGCGTCCTCGTCGTCAGCACCCTCTTCGTGCTGCTGGTCGGGTTCGCCGCCGACATCGTGCAGCGCCTGATCGACCCGCGCCTGCGCACGAGCGTCTCGGGGAACCGATGAGCCGCGTCGCCGAACAGCTGATCACCGGATCGGTACCCGTGCGCCGGCGTCCGAAGGCGACCCTCCTGATCGGGATCGTGCTCACCGGTCTCATCGTGCTGATGGCCCTGGTCTCTCTGTTCTGGCTGCCCTACCCGCTCGCCGACACCAGCGGCAGTCGCCTCGAGGGGCCCAGCGCCCTGCACCTGCTCGGCACCGATCGACTCGGGCGCGACCTGTTCTCGCAGCTGATGTGGGGCGCACGGATCGCCCTCATCGTCGGCACCTGCGCCGTCGCGATCGCCGCGCTCCTCGGCACGATCGTCGGGCTCCTCGCCGCGTTCGCCCGCCCCTGGGTCGACGACACGCTCTCGGCGGGACTCGACGTCGTCATCGCCTTCCCCGTGCTGCTGCTCGCGATGCTGGTCGTCGCCGTGCAGGGCGCATCCCTGTGGTCGGCGGTGCTCGCGATCGGACTCGCGATGTCGGCGGTCGTGGCACGTCTCACCCGCATCCTCGCGCGGCGCGTGCTGCAGGAGCAGTACATCACCGCCGCGCGCACGAGCGGCACCGGCGTGCTCGGAATCGTGTTCCAACACGTGCTGCCGAACATCGCCCCCACGCTCGCCGTGAGCCTCGCGCTACAGTTCGGCGCCGCCGTGCTGGCCGAGGCGAGCCTGTCGTACCTCGGGCTGGGGGCTCCACCGCCCAACGCGTCATGGGGGCGGATGCTGCAGGAGGCGCAGGGCACTGTGCTTGTCGCACCGGTCGGCGCGATCGCTCCCGGTGTCGCGATCATCGCGCTCGTGCTCGGTGTGAACTTCCTCGCCGACGGTCTGCGCGATCTTGCCGACCCGACCCGCAGGAGGAGCCGATGAGCATTCTCGACGTCTCCGGCCTCACGGTGCGCTCCGGCACTGGCGCGCTCGTGCGTGACGTGTCGTTCGCGCTCTCTCCCGGTGAGCGACTGGGGCTGATCGGTGAGTCCGGTTCGGGCAAGTCTCTGACTTCGCTGGCGGTGACCGGGCTGCTGCCGGATGCGCTCAGCGCATCAGGATCGGTGCTGCTCGACGGCCACCAGGTCATCGGCGCTCGAGATGCCGATCTGCGCCCACTGCGCGGACCCGTCGCGCAGATCGTGTTCCAGGAGCCCCTCACCGCGCTCGATCCGCTGATGCGGGTGGGGCGTCAGATCGCCGAACCGCTGCGCCGCCACCTCGGGCTGCGCGGCGCGGAACTGCGTTCTGCGGTGGCGGCTGCTCTCGACGAGGTCGCGCTGTCCGACGCCCGCATCGCACGCGCCTACCCGTACGAGCTCTCGGGTGGTCAGCGCCAGCGGGTGGCCATCGCCATCGCCCTCGCGGCACGCCCGCAACTGCTCATCGCAGACGAGCCGACGACTGCACTGGATGTGACGGTGCAGGACGGCGTACTCGCCCTGATCGAGCGCCTCGTCGACGAGCGCGGCATGGCGCTGCTGTTCATCAGCCACGATCTGGCCGTCGTCTCGCGCATGGTCGAGCGCATCGTCGTGCTGCGCGACGGACTCGTCGTCGAAGCGGGCTCCGTGACGCAGGTGCTGCAGACGCCTGCGGAGCCGTACACACGGATGCTGGTCGACAGCGCCCGTGCACTCGATGCATTCCTCGACGCCGGGGAGGCCGGACGATGACACTGCTCGAACTGCGCGGCGCCGGCTTCGCCTATGGGTCACACCGCGTGCTCGACGACGTGTCGCTGAGCATCGACGAGGGCGACTCGCTCGGCCTCGTCGGAGAATCGGGCGCAGGCAAGTCGACGATCCTGCGACTGCTGCTCGGACTCGCCGCCCCGCGCGATGGCCAGGTGCTGTTCGAGGATGCACCGCTCGCACTGCGCGACCGGGGGCAGATGCGTCGCTTCCGCGCGAGCGTGCAGCCGGTGTTCCAGGATCCGTACTCGTCGCTCGACCCGCGCCAGCGCATCGATCGGATCGTCGGCGAACCGCTCCGCTCACTGGGGCTGGCATCCGGCGCCGACGCGCAGCGCCGCATCGCGGAAGCCCTCGACTCCGTGGGGCTTCCCGCCGACACCGCACGCCGGTACCCGCACGAGTTCTCCGGAGGACAGCGTCAGCGCATCGCGATCGCGCGGGCCGTGGTCTCCCGTCCCCGGGTGCTGCTCGCCGACGAACCGGTCAGCGCCCTCGATGTCACCACCCGCGTGCAGGTGCTCGAGCTGCTCGACCGGCTGCGCCGCGAGAACGGCCTGTCGCTCGTCATGGTGTCGCACGACCTGACCGCGATCGCCTCGGCCTGCGACCGTACGGTCGTGCTCCAGAACGGACGCGTCGTCGAGCAGGGGACTACCTCTTCCGTGCTGCACGACCCGCATGACCCCTACACGCGTGCGCTGGTCGACGCCGTTCCCCGGCTCCCGCGCTGAGCGCGCGACCCCGTCTGTCAGCTCCCTGACGACACCAGACCGAAGTACGCGAGTTCCGCGTCGTTCAGCATCCGGGAGCGGATCAGGAACCGCATGCCGGTCGGCCCCTCGACGCTGAACCCGGCACCGCGCCCAGGCACGACGTCGATAGTGAGGTGCGTGTACTTCCAGTACTCGAACTGAGACTCCGACATGAAGACCTCGACCGGCTGCGGAAGCCCGACGTCGAGCGCGCCGAGCAGCACGTCGCCCGGCCCCGTGATGAACATCCCGATCGGATAGCACATGGGTGAAGAGCCGTCGCAGCAGCCGCCGGACTGGTGGAACATGAGCGGCCCGTGCTGCACGGTCAGTTCGCGCACGAGTGATGCCGCCGCATCCGTCACGTCCACCCGCTGGTAGGTACCGATGCTGACCATGACTGCCGCCTTCCGGGGATGGAGCCGGGCGGACGCTGAGGGAGCAGCGCCCGCCCGGGATCGAACTCAGAAGAAGCCCATCGGGCCTTCCGCGTACGAGACCAGGAGGTTCTTCGTCTGCTGGTAGTGGTCGAGCATCATCTTGTGGTTCTCGCGCCCGACCCCCGACTGCTTGTATCCGCCGAACGCCGCGTGCGCGGGGTACTGGTGATACGTGTTGGTCCAGACGCGTCCGGCCTCGATCGCCCGCCCTGCACGATAGGCCGTGTCTCCGCTGCGGCTCCACACACCCGCGCCGAGTCCGTAGAGGGTGTCGTTCGCGATCGAGATCGCATCGTCGAAACCGTCGAACGAGGTGACCGACAGCACCGGGCCGAAGATCTCCTCCTGGAAGATGCGCATGTCGTTCGTGCCCTCGAACACGGTCGGGGCGACGTAATAGCCCTCGCTCAGATCGCCGCCGAGATCCACTCGCTCGCCACCCGTGAGCAGGCGCGCACCGCCTTGCTTGCCGATGTCGATGTAGCTGAGGATCTTCTCCAGCTGGTCGTTCGACGCCTGCGCGCCGATCATGGTCGCGGGGTCGAGCGGGTTGCCCTGCACGACCTTCGCGACCCGCTCCAACCCGTCGGCGAGGAAGCCGTCGTAGATCGAGCGCTGGATGAGAGCGCGCGAGGGGCAGGTGCAGACCTCACCCTGGTTCAGCGCGAACATCGTGAATCCCTCGAGCGCCTTGTCATAGAACGGGTCGCTGGTCGAGCGGGCGACGTCTTCGAAGAACACGTTCGGGCTCTTGCCTCCGAGCTCCAGCGTGACGGGGATCAGGTTCTGCGACGCGTACTGCATGATCAGGCGTCCGGTCGTGGTCTCCCCCGTGAAGGCGACCTTGCGGATGCGCTTGTGCTGCGCGAGCGGAGCGCCCGCCTCGATGCCGAATCCGTTGACGATGTTCACGACACCGGCGGGAAGCAGGTCACCGATGATGTCGAACAGGAACAGGAGCGACGCCGGAGTCTGCTCGGCCGGCTTGATGACGACGCAGTTGCCTGCGGCGAGCGCGGGCGCCAGCTTCCACACCGCCATCAGGATCGGGAAGTTCCAGGGGATGATCTGCCCGACCACACCCAGCGGTTCATGGAAGTGGTACGCGACGGTGTTCTCGTCGAGCTGGCTGATGCCGCCCTCTTGAGCGCGCAGAACGCCGGCGAAGTACCGGAAGTGGTCGACGGCGAGGGGGATGTCGGCGGCGAGGGCCTCACGCACCGGCTTTCCGTTCTCCCACGTCTCGGCGACCGCGATCTCCTCGAGGTGCTGTTCGATGCGGTCGGCGATCCTGTTCAGGATCACCGAGCGCTCTGCCGGGCTCGTCTTGCCCCACCCCGCGAACGCCTGCCAGGCGACCTCGACCGCACGGTCGATGTCTTCGACGGTGCCGCGTCCGACCTCGGTGAAGGGCTTGCCGTTCACCGGGCTGACGTTCTCGAAGTACTGGCCCTTCACGGGATCGACGAACTCGCCGCCGATGTAGTGGCCGTAGCGCGGGCGGTAGTTCGCGAGGGCGCCCGGCCGGCCCGGGGCCGCGTAGGCGAGGGACACGTCTTCTTCGACGATGCTCATGGGGTCTCCTTCGACGGGCCGCGCGTCGGTGCGGCGGCTGTCCTCCGAAGGTAGGTCGCGCGAGGTTGCGCCCCGGTGCGCAACGTTGCGCCCGGTTGCAGACCTCAGCTCTCGAGGCGCTCGATCCGTGCGACCAGCCCTGCTCGTTTCGGCGAGCGGGCGGGCAGCATCTCCAGCGCGAGGCGGAGGGCCTCGGCATCGCCCTGCCCCTCGGGGATCTCGGCGTACGAGAGCAGCACGTCGAGACTGGCCTCGGACAGCATCGCCTCTCGCAGCGCGGCCCGCACCGACTCGCGGAACTCCTCCACGCCGGGTGATGTCGACTCCGGCAGCACCGGACCTCGATACGCGGTGAGTGCCACCCGGTGGGCACCGCGATCGAGCAGCGACAGCACATCGTGCGCATCGGTGTCGAGCGGGACGGGCAGGCGATACGGACGAGACTCCGGCACGAGGTCGGGTGCAGTGCGCTCGAGCACCTTGCGAAGGCGCACCATCTCCGGGCGCAGTGTGTCGGGAGAGACTCCACTGCCGTAGACGAGCTCGCAGAGGCGCTCGGCGGAGAGACCCTGACGGTGCAGGGCCAGCATCAGCAGGATCGCGGCGTGACGCGCGCTGAGCTCGATCATCGATTCGCCGTAGGCCGACTCGGTCTCCAGGCGAGCTCGATCGCGGCCCAGCACGTGCAGGGTCGCGCGGGCAGTCACCGGCGTGCGTGCCTTCGTCGTCGTCGACCTGGACCGAGGCGCCTCGCTGCGTTCACGAAGACGCGCCACCATCAGCTCCGACTCAACCGCGCGAGCCGTCGCGTCGACGAGCAGTCTCGCCTGCAGCGACACGACCTCGGGACCTCCCGTGATGTCGATGACTCCGAGCACACGCTGGGTCTCAGGGTCGCGCACCGGGGCAGCGGTGCACGACCACGGATGCACCAGGCGGTTGTAATGCTCTGCGCCACGGATCTGCACCGATTGCCCGAGGGCGAGCGCGGTTCCCGGCGCACTCGTGCCGACGGAATCCTCCGACCAGTTCGCCCCGGCGACGAAGCCCATCCCATCGGTGAGCGAGCGCAGCTGGCTGTCGCCCTCGATCCACAGCAGCCGCCCCGCCTGGTCTCCCACCGCGATGATCACACCGGTGTCCTCGACCTCGCCGGGAAGCAGCAGGGCACGGATCATGTCCATAGCTGAGGCGAGCGGGTGGGCGAGACGGTAGGCCTCGAGTTCGTCGCTGACCAGCTCGAGTGGAGGGGCGCCCTCGGGGCCGACCCGACCGCGCCACGACCGTTCCCACGACTCTCGGACGAGGGGTCGCACCTCCTGCAGTCGCCGGTCGTCGAGGTTGCCGGCCAGCAGCTCCTCGTGCGCGCGCTCGATGAGCAGTCGCGATGTCGGAGGAAGGGACTCGCGAGATACCTGCCACGGCGCAGACACAGCGGTCTCCGATCGTCGAGGACGTGCGTTGCCTCAGTGTACGAGCAGCGCGCCCGCGAGGGAACACCCCTTGCGACGTCAGCGGATGAGCCCGGCCACCAGGTCGTCGATCACGTCATCGGTGGAGGTCTCCGGATCGATCGGCGTGGTCAGCCTGTCGAGCAGCAACCCGTCGATCGCGTAGTGGAACAGAGCGATCTCACGGCGTCCGCCCGGGAGCCCCGCCGCGGTGTTGAAGGCTACGTCGCCTTCGAAGCCAGCACGCTGCCAGGCGCGGAGGACCGCAGCGACCTCCGGGCGGCGTCCACCCTCGAGTCGCAGCTCGAAGAGGGCGAGGGTGACGTCCGGGTCGGCGGTGAGGCGGCGGACGATGTCGCGGATGTAGTCGGCGAACAGCGCGGGCCCCGGGGCCGCGGAGGCACGCCGTTCCAAATCGTCCGGTGTGGGCGCGAGTCGCTCCCCGATCCGCTCCACGAGCCCCTCGATCAAGGCATCCCGACTCCGGAAGTAGTTCGAGGTCGTGCCGGTCGGAACCTGTGCGGCGGTGTCGACCGCGCGGTGAGTGAGGCCCCGCGACCCCTCTCGCGCGAGCACCGTGAGCCCGGCGTCTGCGATCGTCCGCCGTCGGGAGTCGTTCTTCACCATGACTCGAACACTAGCGCAATCACTACGCCTGTTGTACTGTAACTGCGACATCTGTAGTGATTGGAGAATCATGCGAGAGCTCGTGTACTACGCCGCCGTCACCCTCGACGGCTACATCGCCGGCCCGAACGGGGAGTTCGATGCCTTCCTCGTCGAGGGCGACCACATGGCGGGCATCAACCGGCGATTCGCCGACACCCTCCCCACCGTCGCCGCCGAAGCACTCGGCATCGAACAGAAGCGCGAGGTGTTCGACACCGTGCTGATGGGGTGGAACACCTACCAGGTGGGCGGCCTGCCCAGTCCATATGCGCACCTCCGGCAGATCGTGTTCAGCCGAACGAGGTCCGCGGAGGCCGAGAGCCTGGAGGTCACAGCCGAAGATCCGGTCGCCGTGGTGCGCCGCCTCAAGCAGGAGGACGGCGCCGCGATCTGGCTCTGCGGCGGCGGCGCTCTGGCCGCGACGCTCGCAGACGAGATCGATCGGCTCGTCCTCAAGCGGCAACCTCTGCTGTTCGGCTCGGGCATCCCGCTGTTCGGCGACCGCCCCTACCGTCCGGACCGGTTCGACGTCGTCGAGACCGTCGCCTACGACAGCGGCGTCGTGTTCACCGAGCTGGAGCGCCGCCGCGAGGGGTAGATGGGCACGGGAGGCGATGCTAGCATTCTGCTGTCAGGAGGCGAGACATGGCGACCGTGACCATCCGGAATCTCAGCGACGACGTCGTCGACGCATTGAAGGAGCGTGCCCGGCGAAACTCCCGTTCGATGGAGGCCGAGGTGCGCGATGTACTGACCCGCCTGGCGGAAAACGACGCGAGCGGGATCGAGGCCTCCCTCGCGCAGCGGATTCCGCAACGTCGACGCTGGTCCGTTCCGTCGAGCGAGATCATGGCGTGGATCGACGGGAACCCCTCGACTCCTGAGCAGGACAGGATGCGGGAGGAATGGGCGGCTGAGTTGGAGGCCGATCGGAGGAACCCGCTGTTCGACGAGACCATCCGTGACCCATGGGACGACGATGCTTCTGCTTGACACGAACGTGCTGATCCGGATCCGAGAAGTGCGTCTCCCTCGTGACGACGTCGCTCTGAGCGCACTCTCCTTCGCGGAACTCCGGTTCGGCGTCGAGCGTGCGAGCGCACCCGCAGTCCGCCGAGAGCGTCAGACCGACCTCGCTCGAATCGCGACCATGTTCTCGTCCGACTGGCTGCCGTTCGACACCGCCGCCGCTGATTCCTATGCCACGCTGGCGGCGCACGTCGCAACCAAGCGTCCTGCCCACGCGCGGAGCACCGATATCATGCTGGCCGGCCACGCCCACTCACTCGGCGCCGCCTTCCTCACCTTCAACCCGAAGGACTTCGAGCTCGTGTCCGACCGGGTCGAGATCATCGTCCCCGAGCGGCGCTGAGGCTGCTCAGCTCCGCGCGGCCCACCACTCGCGCAGCCGCTGCTCGGCGACCTCCGGGCCCAGCACACCCTCATCCAGACGCAGGTCGAGCAGGAACTTGTAGGCCTCGCCCACCTCGCGCCCCGGCGTGATGCCGAGGACCTGCTGGATGCGGTTGCCGTCGATCTCCGGACGGATGGAGTCGAGCTCCTCCTGCTCGCGCAACGCGGCGATGCGCGACTCGATGTCGTCGTAGGCGCTCGCCAGGCGTCCGGCCTTGCGCTTGTTGCGGGTGGTCACGTCGGCGCGCGTGAGGATGTGCAGGCGCTCGAGCAGGTCGCCGGCGTCGCGCACATAGCGGCGCACGGCAGCATCCGTCCACGCCCCCTCGGCATAGCCGAAGAAGCGCAGGTGCAGCTCGACGAGGGTGGCGACAGCGTCCGTCGTATCGCTGTCGAACCGCAGCGACTGCAGGCGCTTGCGTGCCATACGGGATCCGACCACGTCGTGGTGGTGGAAGGTGACCACTCCCCCGTCTTCGAGCTTGCGGGTGCGGGGCTTGCCGATGTCATGCAGCAGCGCGGCGATGCGCAACGGCACATCGGGTGCAGCGCCGGGATGCCGGGCGTGCTCGAGCTCGATCGCCTGACTGAGCACGGTGAGCGAGTGCTCGTAGACATCCTTGTGATGGTGATGCTCGTCGACCTCGAGGCGCAGTGCGGTGACCTCGGGGAGGAACTCGTCGATCAAGCCGGTGTCGACCAGCACTCGGATGCCGCGCACCGGGTCGTCGGTCTGCATGAGGCGCACGAGTTCCGACTGGATGCGCTCGGGGCTCACGATCGCCAGTGTCTCGCGCAGCTCGGTGATCGCGTCAGAGGTGGCCTCTTCCACACGGAACCCGAGCTGGGCGCTGAAACGGGCCGCACGCAGCATCCGCAACGGGTCGTCGCCGAACGAGACCCGCGGATCGGCGGGTGTGCGCAGTACGCCGGCGACCAGGTCTTCGACGCCTCCGGTCGGGTCTACGAGCTTCACGGACGGCACCAGCAGGGCCATGGAGTTGACGGTGAAGTCGCGGCGCACGAGGTCGCCGTCGATCGTGTCGCCGAACTCGACCGTGGGCTTGCGGGTCACACCGTCGTAGCTGTCGGCGCGGTAGGTCGTGATCTCGACCTGCTCACCCTGCACGCGGGCACCGATCGTGCCGAACGCACGGCCGATGTCCCACTGCGCGGTCGAGAGCGGCTTGACGATCTTGAGGATGTCATCGGGCGAGGCGTTCGTCGTGAAGTCGAGGTCATGCGTCGCACGGCCGAGCAGCGCGTCGCGTACCGGTCCACCGACCACGGCCAGGTCGAAGCCGGCGTCCTCGAACGCCGTCGCGAGGGTGCGGACGACCGGATTCTCGGCGAGCGCACCGAGACGAGCGAGGCCGTCAGCCATGTTGAGCATGGTTTCCAGCGTACCGGGGTGGGTGCGAAGGCTGCCGCGGGGGCCTGTTCACCTCCCGGTCGCCCGGAGGCCAGCCCCCGGTCATCCGCCTTCGATGGGGTGGAGGGGCCCCGTGCGGCTGAGCACGGAACTCCCCACCCCGAAGGACTCACATGACCTCCCCCACCCCTGCGGTGCGGTGGCGGCGTCGCGGATTGACATCCGTCGCGCTCCTCGCCCTGCTCGGCGGCGCCGTCGTCGCCCCCGCGGCCCTCGCCGCACCCGACCCCGAGGTGCCGACGGGCTCGCTGATCACCGGCGACACCGCCTGGCACTACCTCGACGACGGCTCCGACCCGTCTCCTGCGCCGGCACAGCTCCGCGACTGGACGCTGCCCGCCTACGATGACAGCGCGTGGAAGACAGCGCCGGGTTCGTTCGGCGCCAAGGGCGGGAAGCTCGCACCGGTCGGCCCGCAGACGCCGAAGACCCTTCTCAACCACTACCTCGACGGCACCAAGGCCCCGACCGTGCCGACCTACTTCTTCCGCACGACGTTCGAGCTCGAAGCGGGCGTGGCCGAGCAGGTCGCGGCCCTGCAGAGCACCATCACGTACGACGACGCGATCATCGTCTGGCTCAACGGCGTGGAGGTCGCCCGCTACGTCGACGGCCGCATCACCGACACCAAGAACGTCGAGTACGCCGGAGACAGTGGCGGCGACCCGCTCACGAGCTCGTTCAGCGCCGAAGGCGAGCTGCTGCACGACGGTACGAACACCATCGCCGTGTCGCTGTTCCAGGACCGCGAGACCAGCTCCGACATCTACTTCGACATGTCGTCGCTGACCCTCGTGAAGGCATCCGCTCCCGGCGCGCCCGTGGTGGCGCCGCCGACGCGCGTCATCCTCACCCCGACCGAACAGCCGGCCGTCTCGCAGTCGTTCTCATGGCTCGCCGGTGACGCCTCGCACACGGTCGGACAGGTCGAGATCGCCCCGACCGCGGGCGGCGACGTCCGCACGGTCGACGCCTACGACGCCGGTGTGGTCAACGGCAATCCGAACAAGCACTTCTCGGCAACGATCACCGGTCTCACGGCAGCCACCGAGTACCGCTACCGCGTCGGCCTGCCCGGCAGCTGGAGCGACTGGTTCGAGTTCCGCACGGCCGACCCCAAGGCCACCGACTTCCAGTTCATCTACTACGGCGACGCGCAGATCGGCCTCGACACCACGTGGCCGAGCGTCGTGAAGCAGGCCGAAGCCAATGCACCCCGGTCGATCGGCTCCGTGCACGCGGGCGACCTGATCAACACGTCGAGCAATGAGAACGAGTGGGTCAACTGGTTCAAGGGCATGAAGGACTCGGCCGTCCGCACCAACGTGATGGCAGCCCCCGGCAACCACGAGTACTCCGGCGACAAGCTGCTCACGGCATGGAAGGCCGCGTTCGAGTACCCGCACAACAACCCGTCGACGAGTTCGATCGGCGAACTCGCGAACCTCGCGAAGGGCGACTCCGAGGTCGCGCAGCAGTACCGCGCGTTCTTCGACCACTGGAGCTCGTTCGCCGCCGAGACCGCGTATTACACCGACTACCAGGGCATCCGCTTCATCACTCTGAACGCGACACGCGACACGACGTTCCTCACGCCGGCCGGTCTCCCGTCCTGCACGGGAGCAGAGTGCCCCTCCGCGCAGATCGGCCTCCTCTGGACCCGCTTCCAGGGTGCCTGGCTCGACCTGCTGCTGCAGAACAGCCCGTCGAAGTGGAACGTCGTCACGTTCCACCAGCCGGTGTTCTCCGCATCCGAGGGACGCGACGAGCCGGTGCTGCGCGCCGAATGGCTGCCGGTCTTCCAGCGCAACGACATCGATCTGGTGCTCATGGGCCACGACCACACCTACGCCCGCGGCTACGTGAACACGGATGCCACCGAGACCCCCGGCCTCACCACCGGACCGGTCTACGTCGTGTCGAACTCGGGCGCGAAGCACTACGACCTGGAGACTCCTGAGAAGAACGTCTGGACCAACAACGGCGCCACCCAGGTGCTGCGCGGCCAGGGCGTCACGACCTATCAGGTGATCGACGTCTCGAAGAACCAGCTCGTCTACCGCTCCTACCTCGCGGAGAAGCAGCCGGGCGCCACGACCGATCTTCCCGTCGGTGCCGTCTACGACACCTTCACGGTGACGAAGTCGGATGCCGGCGAGAAGTGGGTCACTGAAGCCGGTGTCACGCCTCCGGTCACGCCGGAGCCCGAGGTTCCTGCCAAGGTCGAGCTCGGCGCTGCATCCGTGAAGGCCGGCGGCACCGTCACGGTGTCGGGCAGCGGCTTCGCGGAGGGCGCTCAGCTGCGACTCGAGCTGCGTTCCGATCCGGTGCAGCTGGGCACGGCGACCGCCGGTGCGGATGGCTCGTTCCAGCGCACGGTCACGATCCCGGCGAACACTGCGGCGGGTTCTCACACGCTCGCCGCGATCCTCCCGGACGGCACCGAAGTCACCGCCGCACTGACCGTCGCGGCGGCAACCGGTGGTGGAGCGGTGGCACCCGGCAACGGCGGCTCATCCGGCGGCGACCTCGCCACCACGGGTGCCGACAGCGTGCCGTACGTCGTCGCAGCCGTCGTGCTCCTCGCGGCGGGTCTCGGCCTGTTCGCGATGCGCCGTCGTCGGCAGCACGCCACGGTGGAGACGACTGAGGCGGAGTAGTCCGAAGGAGGGCGCCGTCCGGGCTCCGGGCCGGGCGGCGCCCTCTGCTGATGTCCCATCGATAACGATCCGGATGCCGCCACGCGTACGGGCCGTCCTCGTCCGCGGGGCATCCTAGGCTCGTACCATGCACCGCCGCTCCCACGTCATCCTCGCTTCCACCGCCGCCGTGCTGCTGGGCTTCTCGCTCACCGCCTGCGCCCCCGCGAGTACGGACGGCTCCGCGACACCGTCACCGTCACCGACGTCATCGCCGGCACCCTCCCCGTCCGTCACACCCACCCCTGAGGTACACATCATTCAGATCTCGGTCGACGGGCTGTCGATCGACGACGGCCCCGTGATCACGTACAGGGAACCGGACGGTGCTGTCGCCGCCCTCACCGATGCATTCGGATCGGCACCGACGGAAGGTCCGGTCGAGGGTCCCTATGGCAGCGTGTACGCCGGGTTCGACTGGGAAGGGACGAAGGCGACGGTCCAAGAGACATACTTCTACCTGAGCGTTTCGGCAGATGCCCCCGGCGTCACGTTCCGCACGCCGGAGGGCATCGGCATCGGTTCGACGCGCGCCGAGGCTGTGGCCGCAGGAGCCGTGGACGGGTGGGATGAGGACAGCGACGGCGTCGCCGATTATCTGAGCATCGGCATGCGAGAGGTGCCCGGCACCGAGTCGCTCGAGCATCCCGGCGAAGTCGGAGTGGAGTACATCAACCTGAAGATCACGGACGACACCGTCACCCGTCTCAGCAGCGGCGGCAACGACTTCGCCGACATCTGACGCGACTCGCGAGGTGCATCGACGGCGATCTCCGAAGTCATGCAGGGCGACGAGGGGTGGTCCGGTCATAGGATCGCGGCATGGCCGATGACGACTCCTCCTCCCCCGACGCTCCCCGCGATGCCTCCCGCCGAGGCTTCTTCAAGGTGGGTGGTGCCGCTCTCGCCGGCGCGGTGGTCGGGGGTGCAGGTGGCGCGGCCATCGGGGCCTCGATCGCAGGAAGCGCACGCGATGGATTCGCGGCCGACCCCGATCAGTTCGCCGCACTCACGCCAAGAAGTGAGCCGGGCTTCGACCACCTCGTCGTGGTGATGGGTGAGAACCGCTCCTTCGACAATCTGCTCGGGTACTTGTACTCGAAGGAGAACCTGCCGAAGGGCGAGAAGTTCGAAGGCCTCGACTTCGGCTCGTACAGCAACACCGCCGCCGACGGCACGGTGGTCGACGCACACGTGTACGAAGGCGACACCGACCGGATCATGAGCCTTCCCGACCCGGATCCGGGCGAGGAGTATCCGCACGTCAACACGCAGATCTTCGGCACGGTCGACCCGAAGACGAACGCCGACCTCTTCGTCGACCAGATGACCGCGCCGTTCAACGCCCCGACGCACGGCGAGAAGGCCACGATGTCGGGGTTCCTCGACGACTACATCATCAACTTCCGGCGTCTGCGCAAGGGAGTCGATCCGAAGCCCGAAGAGGCGGCGCACATCATGGGCTCGTTCTCGCCCGAGATGCTGCCGGTGCTGTCGACGCTCGCCTCCGAGTTCGCCGTCTTCGACCACTGGTACGCCGGCGTGCCTTCGCAGACTTTCTGCAACCGCTCCTTCTTCCATGCCTCCACCTCGCACGGCTTCGTGACCAACCAGGCCGGTGGCGGCTACCGGAAGTGGCTGGATGCACCGGCCGCGCCCACGGTGTTCAACCGGCTCGAGGACAAGAAGGTGAGCTGGAAGGTTTACATCGACAAACTGCAGCTGGTCTCGTTCACGGGGATGCTGCATGCGGCGGTGCTGGAGAAGTACTGGCGCACCGACCACTTCGGCACCATGGAGGACTTCTACGCCGAGGCCAAAGACGGGAAGCTGCCCGCCTATGCGTTCATCGAGCCGCGGATGGTCTACGACCACAACGACTTCCACCCCCCGTTCGGTTCTCCCCGCGAGGGCGAGGTCGACGGCGAGGCCGTGTTCGACAGCGCGATCTCGGATGTGCGCGCCGGCGACCGGCTCATCCACGACATCTACGAGGCGGTGCGCACGAGCGCCTCCCCGAAGGGCTCCAACGCCGTCAACACCCTGCTGCTCATCACGTTCGACGAGCACGGCGGATGCTACGACCACGTGCCGCCGCCCGCTGCCACCAAGCCCACCCCCGACACCGAGGCGGGCGAGATGGGCTTCACATTCGATCGACTCGGGTGCCGCGTACCGGCGATCGCCGTGTCGGCCTACACGCGGCGCGGCAGCATCATCCACGACGAGATGCATCACGGCTCGGTCACCGCGACCCTCTCGCGCCTGCACGGCCTGAAGCCCCTCAACGACCGTGACCAGTCAGCCAACACGCTGCTGAACGTCGTGAACCTCGACAAGCCGCGGCACCCGTCCGACTGGCCGGTGACGACTCCCGCCTACACGCCGCCGAACCCGGAGGACACGGCACCGCAGCCAGGCGAGCAGGATCAGATGAAGCCGCTCACGCCGCCCGCGCGTGGCCTGCTCGGCCTGCTCCTCGCGCGCTACGGCAAGCCCGGCGAGCAGGAGCCCGAGACGTTCGCCGACGCCTACAAGCTCCTCCACGAGCACGGCGAAGAGTTGTTCGGCCCGCCGAACGGCAGCTGACCGCGACTCGCGGGCTACTTCCGCCCTGCGCGCCGGCGGGAGACGATCAGGAGAGTCGCGCCGAGGATGATCACGACCGCACCGCCCGCCGCCCAGGCGAGCGTCTCAGGTCCGAGTCCGGTTGCAGGCAGCCGTCCGTTGCCGTTGCTATTCCCGTTTCCGGTCGACGGATCGGGCGACGGCGATGGCGGGACGACGACGGCCGCGAGAGTGAAGTCCTGCCCCTCGATGGACTCGCCGACAGCGGAGATCACGACGGTGCGGATCGCCGGGCCGACCACACTGCTGCCGGTCGGCGTGCGCACGATCAGCTCATAGGTTCCGGGAGCGAGGCTGCCGAGACCATAGGTGCCGTCGGCGTCGGTCGTGAGCTGCTGTGGACCACCGGGTCCGTTCAGGTCGATCACCACACCACCTACGGGGGCGCCGCCGTCGGTGCGCACCGTGCCGTCGATGGCCCCCAGCCGCGCGAGGTCGAAGTCCACACCTGTCACGTCCGTTCCCGCGACGGGCTCGGTGCGGCTGACGGGAGAAGTGGCGACATACCCCTCCGGCGTCGTCATCGTCACCGTGTAACCGCCGGCGGGCAGGCGCGCGAACGTGTAACCGCCGTCCGCTCCGGTCACGGTCGTGAGAGTGCCCCCGCCCTGCAGCACGGCGGTGACCGTGACTCCTGGCACTCCCCCGCCGTTCCATCGGACGACCCCGCTCAGGCTCGGGTTCGCCTTGATGACGAAGTCGGCGAGGGTGATCAGGTCCTCGTTGTCAGCGGGGACCACGAAATCGGGCGGGGCAGTTTCGAGGGTGTACCCGGTCGGGACGACGATGCTCGCCTCCTGCGGCCCGTCCAGGACCATGTCGAACAGATACCGTCCATCCGCGTCGGTCATCGTGGTCTGTCCGTCGATCGTGACCGCGACACCGGCGATGGGGTTGCCGTCCCCATCGACCACCAGCCCGGTGACGGGTGAGGGGATGATGTCTCGCACGGTGAAGTCGACCCCCTCGGCGTTGCCGCCGCTGAGGTCGACCGGGGTCGTGGTCTGGCCGACGGCGATCTTGTCGTCGGGTGCCGTGACGCTCACGCGATACCCGTCCGTGGCGATGAATCCGGGGAACGAATAGGTGCCGTCCGCAGCAGTGGTCGTCCGGCCGACGATCGAGCCGTTGCCGTCTGTGAGCGTCAGGGCGACACCGTCCAGAGGACCGGTGGCCACGTCGGCGACGGTGCCTCGGATGTCGTTCGCGGCCGAGACGAACCACGTCTGGTAGACGGGGAGGCCGGATCGCCGGGTGAAGATGAAGCTGAGTGAGCTGATGGGGGTCGAGGGCTCGAACCACGCGGCGGACCCGCTGGTGTCGGCGGCAGCCGCGTTGCCGGTGAGCGTGAGGGTCGCGGCATCCCAGGTCGGCACGTCATCTGCGGCACCGTTGCAGGCGGGCTTGCCGGCGACTCCGGGGGCGCAGTAGTTGAAGCGGTCTCTGAGACCGATCTCCGAAGCGGTGAGCACATGCCCGTCCGGGGCGACGGCCTGGATGCGCACGCTGTCGGAGTCGATGTCACCCAGCGCGAAAGCCCACCCCGACGTCGGCGTCGGGGCGGCGAACGAATAGGTCGTCGTCGACGGGCTCGTGGCGTTGTCGGCCTTGGGGCGCAGATTCAGGTACGGCTGGTCCTTGCTGGATCCGTACTTGGCCCCGATGGGCGTGCCCTCGGAAAGCCAGGTCGACGCCCCGGTGATCACTCCGACCTGTCCTGCGCGCGAGTCGCTGGTCATGGTCGCGGTGAGTGCAGGCTTCGGCGCCACCTGGACCGTGGTCGTATAGGCGCCTCCCGTGCCGCCGAGCAGCCCCCAGGTGGCCCACGACGTCACGGCGGCTGCGGCGGGGATGGCTCCCACGAGTACGGCGACGAGCACGATGGCTCCGGTGATGATCCCGTTGCGGCGAAAACGCATGCGGTCAGAGTACTGGTATACCGGATCGCTGAGAAGTGAATTCTTCGGGACTACACGTCGGCGATCAGCCTCTTGCCGAGGTCCACCGTGTCATCGATCTCGTAGCCGAGCCGGCGGTAGAAGTCGACGACCTGCGCGTTGCCGGAACGCACCTGCAGATTCACCTTCGGGCAGCCCAGGTCGCGCAGGCCGGCCTCGACGTGGGCGACGAGTGCCCGGCCCACCCCGAGCCCTCGGGAATCGAGCTGTGTCGCGAGGTAGTTCATCCACCCGCGGTGCCCGTCGTACCCGGCCATGACCGAGCCGAGGATGCGGCCCGTCTCGTCTTCCGCCACGACGAAGAGGTGCGACTGCACGGTCGCCTTGCGAGCGATGTCCTTGAGTGGGTCGTTCCACGCTCTCGTGAGCCCTGCCGCCGCCCACAGGGCGACGACGGCATCGGTGTCTTCAGGCTGGAAGGGTCGGATTCGCACCCGTCCAGCTTTCCAGATCGGAGCGCTTCCCCGGATCAGCCCTCGCGTGAGAACGTGATGTGCGTGACGCCGGACTCGGCGACCTCCGAGGTGACGCGGTAACCGGATTCGAGACCGCGCAGATCGTCCCACAGACGGATCCCGCTTCCGATCACGATCGGCGTGATGCCGACATGCAGGTCATCGACGAGTCCGGCACGAAGATACTCACGAACGGTCGTCGCCCCACCCCCGACGCGCACGTCCTTCCCACCCGCTGCGTCGACCGCGGTGCGCAGTGCCTCCTCGGGAGTCGCCGAGAGGAAGTGGAAGCTCGTGCCGTTGGCGAACTCGATCGAGGGACGCGGCGTGTGCGTGAGCACGAACACCGGCGCGTGGAACGGCGGCTCCTCGCCCCACCAGCCGCGCCACTCGGGGTCGTCCGGGTTGGCATGCAGACCGAACATCCCGGCTCCCATGATCTCGGCGCCGATGTTCTCGAAGTACTGGGAGGCGTACTTCTCGTCGACGCCGTCGGTGCCCGCCCCGCTGGTGTCGTGGAAGACACGCTCGTGGAACGTTCTGGTCGCCGTGTATGCGGCGGTGAGTCGGCCCCAGTCGTCGCCGAAGGGGTTCTCGGGAGTCTGATCCGTCGTCGTGGCGAAGCCGTCGAGCGAGATGTTGAGATCGACGCGAACACGGGTCATGACTGCCTCCGGAACTGCACGGGGTGACGGCGCCTCCATCGAAGCACCGTCACCCAGCGTCAGCTTTCCTCCCGGCGATGTCAAGGGCGCCGGTCGGGATCAGACGGGGTCGCCCTGGACGGGCCCTTCGGTGTTCGGCTTCCACCCGAGTGCGGGGGCCACGTGCTTGGCGAACGACTCCAGCACGTGCAGGTTGTAGTCCGGTCCGAGCTGGTTCGGGATGGTCAGCATCAGGGTGTCAGCAGCCATCACGGCCTCGTCCTGTCGAAGCTGCTCGATCAGCACGTCGGGCTCGGCCGCGTAGGTCTTGCCGAACGTGGAGCGGAACCCGTCGATGATGCCGACCTGGTCGGCGTTCTCCTCGCTCCGAAGGCCGAAGTACGCGCGGTCCATGTCGGAGACCAACGGGAACACGCTGCGGCTGACCGAGACCCGCGGGGTGCCGGTGTGCCCGGCTTCCTTGTAGGCCGACCGGAACAGGTCGATCTGCTCGCGCTGCAGTTCGTGGAACGGCTGCCCCGTCGCCTCGGTGACGAGGGTCGAGCTCATCATGTTGAGACCCTTGCGACCCGTCTCGATCGCGGTCGGCCGGGAACCCGACCCCCACCAGATGTGGTCACGGAGTGTCGGCGACTGCGGTTCGATCGCGAGGTAGCGCCCCGCGCCCACCATGCGGGGGTCGCCGGGGGCGATTCCTTCGCCGTCGATCGCGCGGAGGAAGAGGTCGAACTTCTCGCGGGCGATGACGCTGCCGCGCTCGGTGTCCTCCTCGTCGACATAGCCGAACGTCTCGTAGCCACGAAGAGCCGTCTCGGGTGAACCACGGCTCACGCCCAACGCGATGCGGCCGTCTGCGATGAAGTCGAGAGCAGCCGCCTCCTCAGCGAACTGGAACGGGTTCTCGTACCGCATGTCGATCACGCCGGTACCGACCTCGATGCGCTTGGTCCGCGCGGCCATGGCACTCAGGAGCGGCATCGGAGAAGCCGCCTGGCGCGCCCAGTGATGCACGCGCACGTACGCGCCGTTCACACCGATCTCGTCGGCACCCTCCGCGATCGCGATGGTCTGCTTCAGCATGTCGCCCGCGGTGCGGGTCACCGAGCCCGGCACATCCGCGTAGTGCCCGAACGAGAGGAATCCGAAAGCCTTCATGATCTATTCCAACGCATGTATCCGCGGTCTATTCCCCTGGTACCAGGATGCCGTCGAGCACGAGGGAACGGATGCGGGGCTCCAGATCCGCCCACAGCTCCACCAGCGGCACCTCGAAGAGGTCAGCCAGCGCGGCGACGATCTGCACGACCGTGAGCTCGCCATCACAGGCGCCCACGAAGCCTGCGAGTGCGGGGTCGACGTTCACCGTGCGCGCGAAGCCACCGCCCTGACGCAGCTCGATCACGCTCGGGTCGTCGTTGCCGGGAAGCAGGTGCCTCGCCTCCGTGACATCCGCCGCCGTCACCAGCCTCGCCGGTATCCCCGCGGCGAGAACATCATGCGCCGCCAGGCCCGTGCCCAGGGCGGCTCCGACATTCGAGACCTGCTGGGCGATGCGCTCTGTGCGACGGAGCGGCTCGCCCGAGGTGCCTCTGCGCATCAGCACGTACCCGAACCCGATGGAAGTCACGGCGCGGGCGGCGAAGTCGTCGAGCCATGCGGTGAGCAGCGGGGTGAACGCGGGGTCACGCGGCGTCGTGCCGCCGTCGCGGATCCACAGCTCTGCGTAGCCGAGAGGCGACAGCTCCTCACGTTCGATCACCCAGAGGTCGAGTTCGCCCGGCACCCAGGCTTCGAGGCGCGCGAGACCTGCGACGCCCGCCCTGGACTCCCAGTTCCCCAGCAGCTGCGCGATGCCGTTCGGGGTCAGGAAGGCAGGTGCACTGCGCACGAACTGCTCGACGAGAGCGTCTCCCACCAGCCCCCCGTCGCGGTACTCGTACGCAGGGACACCCTCCACGCGCGGAGTGATCACGAACGGCGGATTCGAGACGATCAGGTCGAAGGCCTCTCCTTCGACGGGTTCGAACATGCTGCCGTGTCGGAACTCGATGTTCGTCACGCCGTTGAGGTGGGCGTTGAGCTCGGCGAACGCCAGAGCACGGGCGGAGATGTCCGTCGCCACGACCGTGCCGGCTCGCCGTGCGACGAGGAGCGCCTGGATCCCGCATCCGGTGCCCAGGTCGAGGGCACGCTCGACCTGGATCGGAACGACGGTCTCGGCGAGCGTGCGCGAGGCTCCGCCGACACCCAGCACATGGTCGGCGGGCAGCGGGCCGTCGAGAGCCACCTCATCGAGGTCGCTGGCGATCCACCACTCACCCACACCCTCCGCATCGACGAACGACTGCGGACGCAACAGGGCGGTGGGTGTCACGGTGTCGGCGTCGTCGAGCTTCGCGAGCCCGAGGTCGACGAGCCCATCCACTCCGAGCCGCGGCAGCGAGGCGGCGACAGCCACCCGGGGCTGCGGCATGCCGAGCACAAGCAGACGGCCCAGCGTCGCCAGCACCCCCGAGTCACCGGCGATCGCACGCAGGATCGGCTCCCGCATTCCGCGGGCGAGTGCGTCGTCCGCCTCCTCTCCCCACAGGCGTCGCAGTGGCTCGGAGCGAAGGTCCGCAGCGTCGAGATCAGCGGCGAATGCGGCGCTGCGAAGCGGGTCTGGGAAGGGTGTGGGGGTGTCGGACACGGCCGTCACTCTACGCGTCTTCAGGGTTCTCATTCCCCGCGCCTCCTAGAATCACTAGGTCAGTACTCACGATCAGCCCGATTCCGGGCGTTCGAGGAAGACCTTCATGACCGCGATCACCCCCGAGCACGGCCTCCGTGCGCGCCTGCGAAGGCTCGCAGGCAGGACCGTCGTTCTCGCGATCGCACTGGGCTCGTGTGCACTTGCCGCACCGAGCGCGGCCATGGCTGCCGATCAGTCGTCTTCGAGCGATGATGCGGGCGTGGGGTTCCACGTGGCAGCGGGCCTTCGGGGCCTCGTCGCACCCGGTTCCTCGACCACGGCGATGCTCACAGTGCAGAACGACACCGAGTCGAAGTTGTCCAGTGGTCAGGTGCAGGTCGAACTCAGCAAGACGCCGCTGACCGATGAGGAAGCGGTCTCGAGTTGGCTCGATGATGGCGAGGCTCCCGGCGACTTCGCCTCGATCGGCACCGACACGACCGCCGTGCTCGATGCCGGGACCTCCGCCACGACGACGATCTTCGTCCCCGCCGAGACGCTCGCCGATCTCACGCCCGGCGTCTACCCGCTGCGGGCGGAACTGACCGGTGCGACCACGGAGAATGCCGCGGACGACCGTTCGACGACCGTGGCGACGACGGCTTCCAGCGTGCTGGTCATCGCCGGCTCGCAGACGGCTCAGGTCGGGGTTCTCGTTCCCATCACCGCGACTCCGGCCGGCGGTTCTCTGCTCACAGCCGAAGAGCTCTCGAAGCTCACAGCCCCCGACGGACCTCTCACCGCTCAGCTCGACGGTGTTGCCGGCACCACCGCGGTGCTCGCCATCGATCCGTCCATCCTTGCGGCGATCCGGGCACTGGGTTCGGCTGCGCCCGAGACCGCGCAGGAATGGCTCACACGCCTCGAGGGTCTGCCGAACACACGGTTCGCGTTGCAGTTCGGCGATGCGGATGCTTCGGCCCAAGCGCAGGCAGGGCTGCCCGCCCTTCTGCAGCCGACGACTCTGACTCCTTTCCTCAACGGAGCGAACTTCCCGCAGGCGTCTGCCACCCCTGCTCCCCCGGCTTCCGCGAGCACGACACCGACACCGACACCGACCGCCGCCCCTCAGCTCCCCGACGACGAAGAGCTCACCGCGATCAACGGTGCGCTCCCCCGCATCCTCTGGCCCGACAGCAGCCTCGATCAAAGCGATCTGGCCGCGTTCACGGGCTACCTCGGTGAGGGGACGACCACAATCGTCTCGTCGACGGCGGTCGGCGATCAGAGCGCGGCGCACGCGGCATCCGACGGACTCGATCTACTGGTCACAGATGCCGCCACGTCCGAGTCCCTCTCGGACGTGGCCGCCGAACCCGACGCCGTGGAGCGTCAGCGTCTGCTCGCCGAGGCCTCTGCGCTGCTCCTCCTGGCCGAGGGCCGCGTGCCGGGAGCTCCGCTGCTGATCGGACTCGATCGCGACGAAGCGCGCACTGCCGGCGCGCTGCGCGATGCGATCTCCACCGCCGACTCGATCGGATTCGAGCTGTCCGCACTCCGCGCGACGACGCCCGTCTCCGCATCCATCTCAGGTGACGTCGATCCGGCCCGTGCAGCAGCTGTGACAGACCTCCTCGCCGACGAGGGCAAGCTCACCGCCTTCTCCTCCATCCTCACCGACCCGCAGGTGCTGTTGAGCCCCGAGCGAATCAGAATTCTGCGCACCCTGTCTGTCGGCACCTCCGCGAGCGCCTTCGCAAAGAAGGTCGACGCACATAAGGAACGGACCGAGGGCACTCTGGCCGCGGTCAACATCCCGCCGTCCAGCACGATCCAGTTGCTCACAGCCAATGCCGATCTGCCGATCGCGGTGCGCAACGATCTGCCGTGGCCCGTGAATGTGCAGCTCTTCGCCTCTCCCACTGACCCGCGTCTCGAGGTCAAACCGATGACAGAGACTGTCGTGCAGGCCAACTCGACGGTGCGAGTCAAAGTACCCGTGTCCGCACGGGTGGGAAGCGGCGAGGTCGACCTCCGGCTCAGCCTCTACAGCCCCACCGGCGTGCAGATCCAGGACACGCAATCGGTCCGCGTCGCCGTCCGCGCGGAATGGGAGACCATCGGTCTGATCGTCTTCGGCGGTCTCACCGTCGTGCTGATCGCGCTCGGCGTGATCCGCACCGTCCGTCGCAAGCGCCGCGAGGCAGCCGAAGAGGCAGTACTCGAAGCGCAGATCGAAACTCTCGAAGAGGATGCCGTGGAAGCCAGACCGGATGCCACGACGACCGAAGACAAGCATGAGTAGTCTCGGACGCGCGAGCGCTGTGATCGGCGCCGGCACCCTGGTGTCGCGCCTGACCGGCCTGCTGCGCAGCATCGTGCTCGTCGGCGTCCTCGGCTCTGTCGCCTCCGAAGCAGCGGATGCGTTCACCTACGCGAACCAGCTGCCGAACAGCGTCTTCTCCTTGATCTCGGTCGGCATCCTCACCGCCGTCATCGTGCCTCAGATCGTCAAGGCGACCGCGGATGCCGACGGTGGCAACGCGTTCATCTCGAAGCTGTTCACTCTCGGCACAGTCGTTCTGGTCGTGGTGACCGGAATCGCGACTGCAATGGCACCGTGGCTGGTGCATTTGGTTGCCGGCAAGGCCAACGAGTCCACTCTCGCGCTCGCGACAGCTCTCGCGTACTGGTGTCTGCCCCAGATCCTCCTCTACGGCCTGTACGCGATGCTCGGTGAAGCGCTCAACGCGCGGAAGATCTTCGGCCCGTTCACCTGGGCGCCGGTCGTCAACAACATCGTCTCGATCGCCGGATTCCTGGCACTCGGCGCTCTCTTCGGGCCCGTTTCCACCAAGGCCACCAACTGGACTCCGGAGATGATCAGCCTGCTCGGCGGCACCGCCACGCTGGGTATCGCTCTTCAGGCCGTCGTCCTGCTCGTGTTCTGGCGTCGCACGGGCCTCGCGCTGAAGCCTGACTTCCGCTGGCGCGGAGTGGGCCTCGGCAATGTCGGCCGTCTGGCGGGCTGGACGTTCCTCATGGCCTTCGCGAGCCTCTCCGCAGGAATCCTTCAGGGATACATCGTCAGCGAGGTAGCCGGTCTCGGTGCGTCCGCCACTGTGACGGCGAACGCCTGGCTCATCTTCATGCTCCCGTACTCGGTGATCGTGCTCTCGATCGGCACCCCCTACTTCACTCAGATCAGCGGTCACGCCGCTGCCGGACGTGACGACGAGGTCCGCGCCGACATCGCACGGAGTATCCGCACCCTGCTGTTCTTCATCGTGGCGGCCGTGGCAGCTGTCGCTGCCGCGGCCATCCCTGCGTCTCGTGTGTTCACCGACTCCGCCGATGATGCCCAAGCCGCTGCCTGGGTGCTGATCGCGTACCTCGTCGGACTCATCCCCCTCACGATCCTGTTCATCGTGCAGCGCACCTTCTATGCGTATGACGACACACGCACGCCCTTCTGGTTCACGATCTTCCAGTGTGTCCTCATCGTGGCGACCGCACTGATCGCTCTGGGAATGCGAGAAGCGGGAATCATCCCCCTCACCTCCCTCGCCGCGGCGGTCGCGCTCGGACAGTCGATCGCGAGCATCCTGCAGACGATAGTTGCCACCTGGCTGCTGCACCGCAAGATCGGCGGTCTGCAGATCCGCTCGTGGATGTCGGCCATCGGTCGCTTCGCGATCGCCGGTATCCCGGCGGGTCTGGCCGGCTGGGGCGCTTTCGCGCTGCTCGGTGGCACCACCGGCTGGACGATGGATGACAAGATCCAGGGCGCCGTCGGTACGGCGATCATCGGTCTCGTCGTCGTGGTCGTCTACATCGCGATCCTCGCCGTGATGCGCGCCCCCGAGCTCAAAGCGGGCAGCGCGCTCGTCCGCCGATTCCTCCCCGGCCGCTGATCCGGGCGCGGAGCCTTCTCCCAGCCCGGCGACGCACACTGTCCGGGGAATGCCTCGCGGCTACCATGGGTTGAACCACTCGAAGGTCATTCGACTGCAGTTTCTAAGACGGAGAGCACATGCGTCAGGTCATCATCATCGGCTCCGGCCCCGCCGGATTCACGGCTGCCATCTACGCGGCCCGAGCGAACCTCAAGCCGCTGCTCATCGCGAGCTCGGTCGAGGTCGGCGGCGAGCTGATGAACACCACCGAGGTCGAGAACTACCCGGGCTTCCCCGAAGGCATCCAGGGTCCTGAGCTCATGGCCAAGTTCCAGGAGCAGGCCGAGAAGTTCGGCACCGAGGTCGTCTACGACGACGTCACCGAGCTGCAGCTCGACGGCCCCGTCAAGAAGGTTATCCTCGGCTCCGGTGCGGAGCACGAGACGCAGTCGCTGATCTACGCGACCGGCTCCGCCTACCGCAAGCTCGGCATCGAGGGCGAAGAGCGTCTTTCCGGCTACGGAGTCTCGTGGTGCGCCACGTGCGACGGCTTCTTCTTCCGCGAGAAGACGATCGCCGTCGTCGGCGGCGGCGACTCGGCGATGGAAGAGGCCACCTTCCTCACGCGCTTCGCCGAGAAGGTCTACGTCATCCACCGCAAGGACACTCTGCGCGCTTCGAAGATCATGCAGGAGCGTGCATTCGCGAACCCCAAGATCGAGTTCGTGTGGAACAGTGCTGTCTCCGAGGTGCTGGGTGGCGATTCGGTGACCGGCGTGCAGCTGCGTTCGACGGTCGATGGCACCCTGAGCGACCTTCCGCTCGACGGACTCTTCATCGCGATCGGCAACGACCCGCGCACGCACCTCGTGCACGACAAGCTCGAGCTCACGGCAGAGGGCACGATCTGGGTCGACGGCCGCTCGTCGAAGACCTCGGTTCCGGGCGTCTTCGCCGCCGGCGACGTGATCGACCCCACCTACCGTCAGGCCATCACGGCAGCCGGTACTGGAACGATCGCTGCCCTCGACGCCGAGCACTTCCTCGCGGATTTTGAGGATGCTTCCGTAGAGGTCCCTGCTGCGGAAGCGGCCGAGATCCTCACGGCCTCGGCATAGTCCGGTCGGGAACACTTTTCGCTCGTCCGCTGTTGTAGCTGGCGAACCTCAAATCAAGGAGAACTCTGATGAGTGCAAAGGCTACGAGCCAGGCGACCTGGGAACAGGACGTTCTGCAGGCCGAAGGTCCCGTGCTGGTGGACTTCTGGGCCGAGTGGTGCGGTCCGTGTCGTATGGTCGCGCCGGTGCTGGATGAGATCCAGGCCGATAACCCCGACAAGATCACCATCCTCAAGCTCAACGTCGACGAGAACCCCGAGCTGGCGATGAAGTACCAGATCACGTCGATCCCGGCGATGAAGGTCTTCGACGGTGGTGAGGTCAAGACGACCATCATCGGCGCCAAGCCGAAGTTCGCGCTCGAGAAGGACCTCGCCGCTTTCATCGGCTGATCCTCTTACTCGAAGGCCCGCATCTCTCCGGAGATGCGGGCCTTTTCGCATCCCCGGTCAGCTCTTGTCGTGCACGGGGATCGGGGCAAGGCCACGGTCGATACGAGCCTTGTCCATGATGAGCTGGATCACTTTCGTCTTCCCGGCGTTGTACGACTGCTCCCCGGTACGCGCCGCGTCGAGAGCCGCGTGTTTGGCTCGTTCGTAGAGGATGACGTCGTCCGGATGCTCTCGCAGCCAGTCGCGCAGGATCCTCTGGCTGACATCGTCCCAGGTGTGCGCCTCAAAGAAGTGAGCGATCCGGGTGCGTGCATCACCCACTTCGAACACCATCACTCGATGACTGCGTATCCCGCTCCCCACACGCCAGCCGATGGTCTCGAGTGCGGGGCGATGCCTGAGGAAATCAGCGTCGTCGACGATTCGCACCGCGACGTCGATGACCGGCTTGGCGCTCAATCCAGGGATCGCCGTGGATCCTATGTGCTCGATATCCCATCCCGGGTCGCCGTGTTCGCGGAGCTCCGTCGCAACTTCCTCGAACACAGCCGGCCACGCCGGATCATACGGAACGAGGACGATGCTCACGTCAGGAGGCGTCGGCCACGCTCGGGTCCCACCGACGATGCCGCTGCTTCTCGTCCAGCAGCCCCCAGACGGCCGAGGTGAGTTCCGGGTACTCCAACGCGATCTGGCGCAGCACACGGTAGTGCCTGGCGGCGTTGGGACGCACTCCGTCGTTCGCGTTGATGTTGTCGGCGCGCAGCAGGTACACGACGAGCTCATCGACGCTCGGAAGATCTTCCATGAACTCCCAGGGGTCTTCCCCACCGAGGAGTCGCTCCTGGATGAGCACCGCAAGCTCGTCGGCGGCCTCGGCACGCAGCACTTCCAGGCTGGCGCGGCGCTGAACGGACTCGGTCATGCCTTAAGCCTACGTCGGCTGCGGACCCCTCCGTCGCGTGACCTTCATGTTCTCGGTCATCTCCTCGAGTTCCTTGCCCTTGGTCTCGGGCACCTTGAAGAACACGAAGAAGAACGACAGGAGAGCGAAGAACGCGTAGAACCCGTATGCGAACGTGAGGCCGATCTCGGCGAAGGCGGGGAAGGTCGTCGAGATGAAGAAGTTCGCAACCCACTGCGCGGCCGCGGCCACAGCGAGAGCGCCCGCGCGGATCGAGTTCGGGAAGATCTCACCCAGCAGCACCCAGACCAACGGGCCCCAGCTCGCGCCGAAGAAGACGACGAATCCGTTCGCGCAGACCAGGGCGATGGTGGCCCACGGATCAGGAAGTGTGGCGGTGCCCTGTGCGTCGAGAGTGCCGAACGAGAAAGCGAGCGCCATGAGGCCGAGCGTCACCGTCATCCCGACCGAGCCGACCAGCAGCATGATGCGGCGCCCGATCTTGTCGACCAGCAGGATCGCCACGATGGTGACCACGATGTTCGTGACCGATGTGATCACCGAGGTCAGCAGCGCGCTGGACTCGTCGAAGCCCACGGACTGCCACAGGGTCGTGGAGTAGTAGAAGATCACGTTGATGCCGACGAACTGCTGGAACACCGACAACAGGATGCCGATCCAGACGATCGGCTTCAGCCCGAAGCGATTGCCACGGAGGTCTCGCAACGACTCGGTGCGCTCCGTGTCGATGGTTCCGGTGATCTCTTGGATCTTGCCTTCGACGTCGATCGTGCCGGTTACGGTCTCGAGAACTTCTGCAGCACGCTTCAGCTCCCCCTTGCGCACCAGATATCGCGGCGATTCCGGGAGCCGGAGCGACATGATGCCGTAGACCAGGGCCGGGATCGCGGCGACCATGAACATCCATCGCCACGCCGTGAGGCCCCACAGCGGCTGGTCCGCCGAACCCGCGATACCGGCGAGGAACGCATCGGAGAGAAGCGCGGCGAAGATACCGGTCACGATCGCGAGCTGCTGCAGCGAGCCGAGTCTTCCGCGCACCGCTGCAGGCGACACCTCCGCGATGTAGGCGGGGGCGATGACGGATGCTGCACCGACACCCAGTCCGCCGATGACACGCCAGATGATGAGGTCGACGACACTGAAGGCGAGACCTGAACCGATCGCGGATATGAAGAACATCCCCGCCGCGACGACCATCACGGGGATGCGTCCGTACTTGTTCGACACGGGACCCGCGAACCAGGCCCCCACAGCACAGCCGATGAGTGCCGACGAGACGGCGAAGCCCTTCAGCGCCGTGCCGAGGTCGAACCCGGAGACATCGCCCGCCAGTGCGTCGACGGCTCCGTTGATCACGGCTGTGTCGAATCCGAAGAGGAATCCACCCAATGCCGCCGCGATACTCACCGTGATCACACGGCGCTTGATGGCAGCTGGACCCGCTGGTCTGCTCATGACATCCCCCTCATCGTCAAGATGACGCGAGTCTAGGCGACCTGCGACGCTATCGGGGGTGTCACTTCGCCGTGCCGTAGCCGCTCTCGCCGATCTCCTCGAGGATGCGATTGAGATCCTGAATCGATGCGAAATCGATTGTGACCTGGCCTTTACGCGCACCGAGTGCGATCTTGACCCGGGTGTTCAAGCGGTCACCGAGCTTGCCTGCGACCTCGTCGAGATAGGCACGACGCGCACCAGGAGTCGGCTTCACGGACTTGCCGGCGCTGGGCTGCGACTTGGCAGCCTCCTCCGTCGCTCGCACCGAAAGGTCTTCGTTGACGACCTTGTCGGCAAGGCGCTGCATCGATTCCGGGGAATCGAGGCTGAGAATCGCGCGCGCATGTCCTGCAGTCAGCACACCGGCTGCCACCCGCTGCTGCACCGGTACGGGCAGCTTCAGCAGGCGGATCGTGTTGCTGATCTGGGGACGGGAGCGACCGATTCTGGTGGCCAGTTCTTCCTGGGTGATCCCGAAGTCCTCGAGAAGCTGCTGGTAAGCCGATGCCTCTTCGAGCGGGTTCAGCTCAGATCGGTGGAGGTTCTCGAGCAGCGCGTCACGGAGAAGATCCTCGTCCGCGGTGTCGCGAACGATCGCGGGAATGACCTCGAGACCAGCCTCACGAGCGGCACGGGTGCGCCGCTCCCCCATGATCAGCTCGTACTGGCCCTCATTGTTCTTACGAACGACGACCGGCTGCAGCACGCCGAACTCACGCACGCTGTGGACCAGCTCTGCGAGGTCCTCAGCATTGAAGTGCGTACGAGGCTGTCGCGGATTCGCGACGATGGTGTTCGGATCGACCTGTATCAGGTGGATACCGGGAACAGCTGCGAGCTCTGGCTCGTCAGCTGCCGTCTCGACAGCCTTCTCCGACGCGGCCTGGCGCAGGCTCGCGCCCGGGAAGAAGATGTCAACGGGACGTTCAGACTGATCAGCAGTGGGAATGAGGGCGCCGATCCCCCGGCCCAGTCCAGTGCGCTTCGCCATCATTTCTCCTTGCTCTGCGTCGCTGTCCGCGATGCGATTTCGACGGCAGCCTCGCGGTAGGCGATCGCACCGGCGGATTGTCCGTCGTAAGCGATCACGGTCTGCCCGAAACTCGGGGCCTCGGAAACACGGACCGAGCGCGGGATGACCGTCTCCAGAACCTGTTCCGGGAAGTGTGTGCGCACCTCATCGGCGACCTGCTGGGCAAGACGGGTACGCCCGTCGAACATGGTCAGCAGAATCGTGGAGAGATGCAAGGCGGGGTTCAGGTGCTTCTGGATCATCTGGATGCTCCCGAGCAGCTGGCTGAGTCCCTCAAGAGCGTAGTACTCGCACTGAATCGGGATGAAGACCTCGGTGGCCGCCGTGAACGCGTTGATCGTGAGCAATCCCAGCGAAGGAGGACAGTCGATGATGACGAAATCCATGGGGTTGTCGACCAGGTAGGTCTCCAATGCACGGCGCAGACGATGCTCTCGTGCGACCTGAGCGACGAGCTCGATCTCGGCACCCGCGAGATGGATGGTACTCGGCGCACAGAAGAGGTTGGGATCTTCCGGGCTCGCCTGCACGATGTCCGCGAGGGGGAACTCCTCGATGAGGACGTCATAGACGCTGGGGACGTCCGCACTATGCGGAACCCCGAGCGCGGTAGACGCATTGCCCTGTGGATCAAGGTCGATGACCAGAACCTTCGCACCTAGCCCGGCGAGGGCGGAAGCGATATTCACAGCGGTCGTGGTCTTGCCCACGCCACCCTTCTGATTCGACACCGTCAGCACACGGGTTTCCCCTGTGAACTCCACAGCCGTAGCTTCCAGTGCCCGCCTGCGAGCGGAGAGGTCAGCGATTTCCCGCGCGAGCGGCGTATCCATCCCGAACGACTCGTTCGATGATGTCTTCTCGGATTGTTTCACGTGAAACATCCACTCCTTTCGGGGCCGCGTTCCACTCTAATCGCATGCAGCGACGTTCGATTACGGATGCGCCCACAGCACTGCGCTCCGGGGCGGAAACAGGCGAACCGGCAGCCAGTTCACGGTTCGATCGCACCCTTTGAGTGGGACCGGGTGGTCAGATTCCCACGAAAGTGATTTGAGATCCCTCAAACAGTCATGTTTCACGTGAAACGTCGTGCCGACGGCCCGAGGAGGAATTCACTTCCAGACGAACGAGCCTCGGAAGTCTTGGCTGGTGGGCGACCAGTCCCTCGGGGTAGAGCCCCCAGCACCGCTACGTACTGACCGCAGCCTCGCTCACACATCGGCCCTATTGACCGAAGCTCCACCGAGGTTTCATGCGCGCGTCTTGGGGCGATCCACCGTGCACCCACTGTCTCCTACTGCACTCAAGACCCCGACTACCCGAATACCGCGTCTCCCCCGCAGCGTCCAGCCCCGTTTCACGTGAAACATTCGGCTCCGTAAACCTCCCGCTGCACTCAGACGGTCGATTGCCGCTCCGATCCGGAATGTACTTCTCCATGGGGGGAGGCACCTCCCCAGGAGTGCTCCACTCGCACGGGAGCACATCGACGTCTACGAGCCGAATCCTCAGGGCCGCACCCCCGACCGGATAGCGCCGTGTCGCCCATATTCAAGCTCCAACGCTCCGCACGGGACGCAACTTGTGGAGCAGTGGCATGTCGGCTTCAGGCGTCGGAAGCCCTTCATCCGCCAGGCACAACAGGGAGCGTGATCATGCCATGGGGAGCGCAACGATCCGACGGTGACGACAGGGACCGACGACGCGAGAACCACGATGCGAAATGAACGATGAGAGGGGAGGAACGCCTGGCGGAATCCAGGCTGACGAGTGCCACTCTTAGAAGTCGAGGCACAGACTCACCAGCAACGGTGGTGGGTTTGTCGCATTGCGCTGAAGTACAGGCAGACAGGGCTGTGTCCACTCGACCTGTAGGAAGCACCGAGCGCCATAAACACCTGGGGCCGTTTCACGTGAAACATCACCGAGCCGCTCATCAGGACCGACCGGGCGGAGGTAGCATCAGACGCCGCGCCACGCGTCCTGCAATCAAGCCCGCGCGACTCATCCTGCACCCGAGCCCCCGCAACGATTGGAGGTCGACTACGCCTTGGCGGGTTGCGACCGCCTACACGACGACAAGTCAGCATGTACGGCGACAAGTCAGCATGTACGCAAAAGCCGGATGTTCCACGTGAAACATCCGGCTTGCAGTGGATCGCGGTATCAGCGGACCCGAGCCCGCAATACCCGAGTCGTCTCGGGGAGAACGTTCTCCCCCATTACTTCGACCCGCACATCCGCGAGGCGGAACTTCTTGATCTGCTTCTGTGCAGCCTCGATCTCGTTCGCGACATTCATACCCTTGAGGAGAGCCAACTCTCCCCCGTCGCGAACCAGAGGTGCTGTGATCGGGATCAGTGTACGCAGCGCACTGACTGCTCTGGCGGTGACGACATCGAATCCGTCAGTGGACCGGACATCTTCGGCACGTGCACGAAGTACCGTGACGTTCCCGAGCTCCAGCGCAGAGACCTGCTCGTTGAGCCAGACAACCCGGCGCTCCATGGGCTCAACCAGAGTCCACTGCACGTCAGGACGTGAGATTGCGAGAACGATTCCGGGAAGCCCGGCCCCGGAGCCGATATCAGCCACAGATCCGTAGAAGAGCGGCGCCGCTATCACGCTGTTGAGGATGTGTCGAGTCCACAGCCGTGGAAGCTCGAGTGGACCGATGAGTCCACGCTCTTCGCCTTCACGGGCGAGCGCAGCTGTAAACGCGCGCGCTACGTCGATCCGATCACCGAAGAGGTCACCCGCAACTGCCGGCTCGACCTCGAGCTCGAGATCACTCATGGAAATCTCCGAGAACGCGATGTTTCACGTGAAACATCAACGACGGCGGAGGACCGTGTGCCGGTCAGCGCCCTCGCCATAGGACTCGGATACGAGTCCACGCTCAGCTGCGATGTCATGGACGAGCTTGCGCTCATAGCTCGACATCGACGGCAGGGAAGCCTGCGACGAACCCTCATCGAGCTTCTCGGCCGCTGCGTTGACCAATGTCTCCAGCTGGCGACGGCGAGTATCGCGCGAGCCGGCGACATCGAGGATCAATCGGGAGAACGATCCGGTCTTGCTCTGCACCGCGAGGCGAGTGAGTTCCTGAAGCGCCTGGACAGTGTCGGGAGCCGAGAGCAATGCAAGCCCATCACCCTCAGCCTCTACGGAGACGTAGGCGCGGCCCTGGCGGACGTCGAGGTTCAGGTCCCCATCGATATCCGCGATGTCAAGGAGCTCCTCGAGGTAATCCGCGGCGACGTCGCCCTCATTCTCGAGCTGAGCCACGGTGGGCTCGATGTTCTCGGTCATGGTCTCGCTCATGAACCGCTCCCCTTCTTCTTAGAACGCTTCTTACCCACCGGCTGCTGACGCTTCGGTGCTTCGGCCTTCGCCTTTTCGACCTCTTCGAGCAGACGCTGCTGCTCAGCCTCATACGCGGCCATCGGCACGACCTTGCCCGAGGAGTCGATCGCCTTGCCCTTGCGGGCCAGACGCTCTTCACGTGCCTTGGCGGCCTCCGAACCCGGAGTCGGCATCTCGCGGATGACGAGGAACTGCTGGCCCATGGTCCAGAGGTTCGAGATGAACCAGTAGACGACCACGCCGAGGGGGAAGAACACACCGGAGAAGATGAAGCCCAGCGGCAGAACGTAGAGCATGATCTTCTGCATCTGGTACGCCTGGCCGGTCTTGGCCTCGGGCGACAGGTTCTTCGAGATGATCTGCAGCTGCGTGAAGAACTGCGAAGCGATCATGAGCACGACGAGGGTGACCAGGATGACGATCGCCGTGGTGTTCTTCGCCTCGACCGCGTTGCCCAGGTTCTCGTGCAGGGAGGCGACACCGAACAGCTTGGCGTCGTAGAACTCCTTCGTCAGCTCGGGGCTCATCAAGCCCACGCCGCCGATTCCTGCCTCCGCATGCTTCTTGACGTCGCTCAGAACGCTGAAGAGGGAGAAGAAGATCGGCATCTGTACCAGGAGCGGCAGGCAGCTCGACATCGGTGTCGTGCCGTGCTTCTTGTACAGGCCCATGGTCTCGCGGCTCATGGCCTCGCGAGAGAGCTGATCCTTCTTTCCGCGATACTTCTCCTGAACTTTTCGCAGTTCAGGAGCAATTTCCATCATCTTTCGCTGGCTCTTGATCTGCTTCACGAAGAGCGGGATCAGAGCAGCGCGGACCACGACCACGAGGCCGACGATCGACAGCACCCAGGTGATGCCGGATGCCGCAGGGAGACCGACGGCCGTCAGGAGCCAGTGCCAGGCGACGAGGATCAGCTCGACCACCCACTTGAGCGGCCAGAGGATGGTGCCGAGCAGATCGAACCCACCTGCAGCGGGGGCGTCGCTAGGAGTGGAGCTGGCTAGCAGAAGGTCAAGACCCACCGATCAGTCCTTTCGGGAAGGGACGACGAAACCGTGTGAGGTCAGGTCGTAGCGGAAGTGGTCATGCGGCCGCACGTCATCGACGCCGCCGCTGGTCCAGGGGTTGCAGCGGAGGATGCGCCACGCCGAGAGCACCGCTCCCTTTGCAGCACCGTGCTGCTGCACCGCACCTACAGCGTAGGCGGAACAGCTGGGGTAGTACGCACAGACATCTCCGTACATCGGGGAGATGACCTTGCGATAGCCCGTGAGGAAGCCAAGGACCAGATTTCGGGGGATCAGCGGGATGCTGCGGAGGAGATCGCTCGAGTGCACCTGCGCCGTGCCGATCGACGAGGCGGGCAGCGCCGTCATGAGGATCCTGCAGTCGATGCCGGCGTGAGCCTGCTGAGACACCGACGTACATCGGCTTCGAGCTCGGCGAAGGAAGCCTCCGCAGATGCAGGAAGGGCACGGATGACGACATCCGTGCCCTCGGGAACACGCGGGAGCGCCTCCGCACAGACGGCTTTGAGTCGCCGACGCACGGTATTGCGCACCACAGCGGTGCCTACCTGCTTGCTGATGATGAATCCGAACCTTGCGGCTCTGCTCTCGCCCGTCGTCAACATCGAGGTGATGACACGCGCGCCGCCACAACGGGAACCACGACGAACGACCAGACGATAGTCGGTCCCGCGGGTCAGCCGATGTGGGCGGGCGAGCACAGCGGACTACGCAGAGAGCTCGGTGCGGCCCTTCGCGCGGCGGGCAGCGAGGATGCCGCGGCCGGCACGCGTACGCATGCGGGCGCGGAAACCGTGCTTCTTGGCGCGACGGCGGTTGTTGGGCTGGAAGGTGCGCTTGCTCATGGAATCACTCCGGGAATGCTGCCACCGGATTCACTTCGACCGGAGACATGGGGAACTGCCAAAAATGGCATAAGTCAACCGACTTAGGGTACGTCCTACTGGCGCGCAGAGCAAATCTGCGTGCTTCGGAGGTGGTCGACCGACCCGAACCGCACAGCCATTATCCACAACCACGGCTCGCCCGACAGGCACAACACGCGCGCGTAATTTCAAGGGCAGGTTGCCGTTCACAGCCGGGGTGACTACCGTGGCATCCTAAGTTATCCACAGGGGGCACGGCACGTCGACCCCGCCTCGATCACTCGTCCGGAGCGTCATGTCATCACCTGCCCAGCCCGACGTTCCTATCTGGACCACGGTGCAGGAGCTTCTGGTCGATGACGATCGCGTCACGCCACAGCTTCAGGGCTTCCTGAGCCTGGCCGTACCCGCCGGAGTCATGTCGGCGACGCTGTACCTCGAAGTGCCGAACGATCTCACAGCTGCGCAGATCAACAAGCGACTGCGGCTCCCGATCATGGAGGCTCTCTCCCACATCGGCGACGAGGTCTCCTCGTACCGCGTCGTCGTCAACCACGAGCTCGCCGAGCAGCAGTCGGCACCGATGGTGGTCGGCGACTTCGGCCGACATGAACAGGCCCGCATCGAGTCGCCGATGGAACAGCCGACTCAGTTGCGCCATGAGTCGCGGCTGAACCCGAAGTACACCTTCGACAACTTCGTCATCGGTCAGTCCAACCGATTCGCGCATGCCGCAGCGGTCGCCGTCGCCGAAGCACCGGCCAAGGCCTACAACCCGCTGTTCATCTACGGTGACTCGGGGCTCGGCAAGACCCACCTCCTCCATGCGATCGGCGACTACGCGCAGTCCCTCTATGCAGGAGTGAAGGTCCGCTACGTCTCGAGTGAGGAGTTCACCAATGACTTCATCAACTCGATCGCGAACAACCGTGGCGCCGCCTTCCAGGCTCGATACCGCGACGTCGACATCCTCCTGATCGACGACATCCAGTTTCTTCAGGGGCGTGCGGAGACGCAGGAAGCGTTCTTCCACACCTTCAACACGCTGCACGACCACAACAAGCAGGTCGTGATCACCAGCGACGTCGCCCCGAAGCACCTCACCGGATTCGAAGATCGGATGCGAAGCCGCTTCGAGTGGGGCTTGATCACCGACGTCCAGGCACCGGACCTCGAGACGCGCATCGCGATCCTCCGCAAGAAGGCGCAGAGCGAGGCCCTCCATATCCCGGACGAAGTCCTCGAGTACATCGCCACGGTCGTCTCGTCGAACATCAGAGAGCTCGAGGGCGCCCTCATCCGGGTCTCGGCCTTCGCCAGCCTCAATCGCTCGGCACTCGACATCTCGCTCGCACAGACGGTGCTCCGCGACATCATCGACACCGCAGAAGACAACATCATCTCGCCGACCGACATCATCACCGCGACGGCTCAGTACTTCAAGCTCACCGTCGACGACCTCTACGGCTCGAGTCGCTCCCAGCAGATCGCCACCTCCAGGCAGATCGCCATGTACCTCTGTCGTGAACGCACGAGTCTCTCGCTGCCGAAGATCGGTCAGCTGTTCGGCAACAGGGACCACACCACGGTGATGTATGCCTATAAGAAGATCAGTGAGCTCATGAAGGAGCGTCGCTCCATCTACAACCAGGTGACGGAGATCACCACGCAACTCGGTCGCCGCTGAGCGTCCGAAGTCGCGAGAAAAGGGAGAGGCAGCACCCGAACGGTGCTGCCTCTCCCTTTTTCCGTGCCCGCCAGGGAATCTGATCGCCGGATAGATGCCTGTTTGCACATGTGGATAACTTGTGGATGAACGTGGATTCGATCGGGACGAATGTGGGCTGATCGCCCAAACCTGTGGATAACTATGGGAGGGCGCGGATCGACCCGGATGCCGGTAACCCGCGGATTCCTCAGGGATTCCACAACTGACAACCATGTAGTTCCCTACTCGCTCTTGCTATCCACCGACTTATCCACAGTATCCACAGCTGTTAACACTGTTAAGGAGTTAAGTCTTTCAAGGCGCGATCCCATCACCAGACGGTGGGGAGAACCGTCGAGCGAACGACAAGAACCTCGGCGTAGGGATACGCCGGACTGTGGGGCTAGCATGGGAAGCCCTGCACCGGCAGGGATGACGACAACGCGTCACATTTCGACGACAAGGGAGCACCCGTGAGGTTTCAGGTCAACCGCGATGTCTTCAGCGAGGCTGTCTCGTTCGTCGTCAAGCTTCTGCCGCAGCGCAACCCGCAGCCGATCCTCGCCGGAGTCCTGATCGAAGCGGATGGCTCAGGCCTCACGCTCTCGGCCTTCGACTACGAAGCCTCTGCACGGACGACGATCGAAGCAACTGTCGAAACGCCGGGCACGATCCTGGTCCACGGCCGGCTTCTGTCCGACATCGCCAGCCGTCTTCCGAACGCCCCGATCGAGATCGCCGTCGAGGAAGACGGCGGAATCACCGTCACCTGTGGCTCGGCTCGGTTCACGCTGGCCGCGATGCCCGTCGAGGAATATCCCTCGATCCCTGAAGTCACCGGGTCCTCCGGTGTCGTCCCGGCCGACGACTTCGGTACGGCGATCGCCCAGGTCGGGTTCGCCGCGTCGCGTGACGACGTGACCCCCGTACTCACGGGTGTTCAGCTCGAGGTCTCCGGGCACAGCTTGAGCCTGGTCGCCACCGACCGCTACCGGGTTTCGCTCCGCGATGTGCCGTGGGACGGCGAGGCCGTCGAAGCCACTGCCCTGGTCCCTGCGCGCACCCTGCTCGAAGTCGGTAAGACGTTCGGACATGCCGGCACCATCCAGATCGCCTTCTCCGGGGCGGGTGACCGCGAGATCATCGCCTTCACCGCCGGCAACAAGACCGTGACTTCGCTCCTGATCAAGGGCAATTTCCCGCCGGTCCGCCGCCTCTTCCCGGAGCAGACCGACCACTACGCGGTGGTCAACACCGCCGACCTGGTCGAGGCCGTGCGCCGAGTGTCGCTCGTGCTCGACCGCGCCGCTCCCCTGCGTTTCACCTTCACGAACGACAGCGTCACGATGGACGCTTCAGGCGGCGATCACGCACGGGCCTCCGAGTCGGTCGACGCGATCCTCTCCGGAGGCGACGAGGTCACGCTCGGCCTTAACCCGCAGTACCTGATCGAGGCACTGGGTGCGGTCAAGAGCGAGTTCGTCCGCGTTACGTTCACCTCGAGTGACAACGCCAACAAGCTCAGCCCGGTGCTGATCACGAGTCAGACGTCTGTGGACCAGGCCGGCCTCGACTCGTTCAAGTACCTCCTTCAGCCGAACCTCCTCCTGCGCTGATTCCGCTGTTTCCGGCCGTTACGTGCCGGAAACAGCAAAGCTCAGAACGCGAAACACCAGACTGCGAGAGTCGGCCGTGCCCCAGAGCACGGCTGCTCCGCATAGCCGTGCGGCCGCGCTCGTCTTCCCAGACGAAAGACGCTCCGCATGCCCCAAAATGCTCGTGCTCTCTTCCGCAGGCTGCGCGCCCCCCTCTCGGGTGTCGTCGTGCTCGCGGCTACAACCTTCCTGGCACTGGGGGCGGCATCGCCGGCTTCCGCCGTCACGATCTCGGCCACGTATGACACTGTGTCGCTGACGGCGACTCCGGCCACGCTGTCTGTCGGTGACACCGTCACGGTCTCCGCGGTCTTCACCGGCCTCGTCGATGCCTACGCGTACGAGCTCGACATCTCGTACGACGCGAAGCTACTCGCGTTCATCGATGACAGCGAGCAATTGCCCTCTGGAGGATTCGACTCGGTGACGGATCGGGGAGGCGAGATCGGCATCGCTGCGACCCGGCTCGGTACCTCGCCGGGTCTGGCCGGCACGCAGACTCTCGTCACGCTCACATTCACAGCACTCGACGAGGGGGATGCTTCATTCGCCATCTCATCCGGTCGGATCGTGGGTTCGAACGCGCAGACGTCCACTGTCGATCCGGCCGCGGCGGGCGCATCGACGATTGTCGAGATCTCGAGTAATGACGATGCGGAGCCCGGTTCAGGGGACAACGGTTCGTTTGGGGCAGATCCCGGGTCCGGGCCCGGGTCACCGCTTCGAACGGGATCGGGCAGCGCCGCAGACGGATCGCTCGCCATCACCGGTACTGACGCCGCGCCCTGGCTCATTCTCGGTGCCGGCGCCATCGCTGCTGCTGCCGCAGGCACGATCATCGCCATCCGACGGAGGACCCGATGACCCCACGCGAAGTCAGAGCTCAGGTGCTGGACGACAGGAGAGACAAGACCGTGAAGAAGATCACCCTTCGGACCGTTGCCGCCGTTTCGGTCGCAGGTTCTGCAATCGTCGCGGGAAGTCTGGTGACCGTGCCTGCCGTTGCCGCATCGCCGACAGCATCCGTCAGCCTCCCGCCGTACTACAGCGAGCTCGACCTGACCGGAGATGCGATGGTAACCGCGTCCGATCTGTCGATCGCCGGTGAATCGCTGGGCCTCACGACGGCCTCTCCGGAGTGGTCCCGTGTGTCGATCCTCGATACCGATGTCGACGGTGAGCTCACGATCCTCGATCTCGCTGGCCTGTCGCAGCGGATCATCTACGATGATGGGCCGTTCGAGCTCGTCGAAGCCTCGCTGATCGACATGCAGGCGGCGATGAACGCGGGGATCGCGAGTTCGCAGAGCATCACCCAGGAGTATCTCGACCGGATCGAGGCCTACGATCGCACGGTCTCACCGGGCGGAAGCCGCCCTCTCAACTCGATCATCACGGTGAACCCGCAGGCGCTCGACGATGCGGCGGCGGCCGATGGGATCCGCGCTTCCCAGGGGATGACGAGCCTGCTGCTGGGTGTTCCGATCGCATTGAAGGACAACTACGACACCGTCGGCATGGTGACAACCGGTGGGTGCGCGTGTTGGAACGAGAATCAGACGGCCACTGACGCCTCGATGGTCACAGGTCTCCGGGGCGACGGCGCCGTGATCCTCGCGAAGGCGAGTCTCGACGAGTTCGCCTACGGATTCGTCTCCGAGTTCTCCTCGTTCCAGGAACCGGGATCGACCTCCCTCGTGGCGAGCCCGTATGACACCACGAAGACGGCCGGCGGATCCAGCGGAGGAACGGGGGCCGCGATCTCGGCGAATCTCGCCGCCGTCGGCTTCGGCACCGACACCGGCGGTTCGATCCGGGTGCCTTCGTCGTACAACCAGCTCGTCGGTGTTCGTCCCACCGTGGGCCTGGCGAGCCGTGACGGCATCATCCCGCTGGCGCTCTCGCAGGACACGGGCGGACCGATGGCCCGATCGGTCATCGACGCGGCGGTCGCGCTCGATGCCGTCGTCGGCGTCGACGACGCTGATCCCGTCACCGCGCGGCAGCAGGGCTTGGTTCCCGATTCGTACACCTCGTTCCTCGATCCGGACGCACTTCAGGGCGCGCGCATCGGATACGTCACCTCGATGGTCGGCACCAACACCGGCACCGTTCGCCTCTTCTCTGAGGCGACGGCGGCGCTGACCGCGCAGGGCGCGACCGTCGTTACCGTGACACCACCGGCGGGTCTCGCCGCTGTGCTGAACGAGGGCTCCGGATCGACGAACGAGTTCCGACACGACCTCGACGAGTACATCGACACCCATCTCGGTGCGGCGGTAGAGGCACGGACGCTGACAGACATCCTCGCGTCGAACAGCTTCGTGACCTCACGGCGTCCGATCTACGAGGCGCGAGATGCCGTCACCGACGCGACCTATGAAGCATGGGCGGGAGCGAACGGCTCGCATACCGTGCAGATCGCAGCGGGCAAGAGCCTCCTGACGCAGACGATGGAGGATCTCGATCTCGACGCGATCATCTACCCGAGCACGAATGCGTACGCGACGCAGGGCACCAACATGAGGTTGAGCCCGAACACCGGGATGCCGTCGGTGACCGTTCCGATGGGGCAGACGGTCGCGGGCGAGTCTCTGCCCGGCAGCGGAGTGAACCTGGAGTTCCTCGGACGGGACTTCGACGAGGGCACGCTGCTGGGTCTGGCGTACGCGTTCGAGCAGAAGACGGGTGCCCGCACCTCTCCCTCGCTCTACGGACCGCTTCCGTGATCCACGGCCGGCGACTGCTCGACGAAAACGGGCGGTCGCCGGCCCGGATCCGCCGGAAGGAGATGTCAGACCCCGAAGGTAGGCTGACAGCGTGATTGTGGAACACCTGAGCCTGGTCGATTTCCGCAATTACGCGACCGCTGAACTCTCCCTCCACCGCGGTCCGAACGTCCTCGTCGGACGAAACGGTCAGGGAAAGACGAATCTGGCCGAGGCCGTCGTGTTCCTCGCCACGCTCGGATCCCACCGGGTGTCGTCGGATGCGCCCATGGTCCGCGACGGGCAGGAGTTCGCGGTGATCCGCGCCCGACTCTCACATGGCGAGCGTCGGGTGCTCGCCGAGGTCCAGGTGAACAGGCAGGGATCGAACAAGGCCCGCATCAACGGCTCGCCGTCCAAGCCGAACGAGCTCCCCCGCTACGTGCACGTCGTCCTGTTCGCTCCCGAAGACCTGCAGATCGTGCGAGGTGATCCCTCGGCGCGCCGCCGCTTCACCGATCAGCTCCTCATCCAGCGCACACCGAGACTCGCTGCTGTGCTCGCCGACTACGACCGCGTGCTCAAGCAGCGCAATGCGCTGCTGAAGTCGGCGCGAGCCCGGGGCATCCGCGGAGAAGGCCTGAGCACACTCGATGTGTGGGACGACAAGCTCGTCTCCCTCGGTTCCGAGATCATCACGGCACGCCAACGTCTGGCGGCAGATCTGCAGCAGCCGGTCGCCGATGCCTACGAGGCGATCGCCGGAGAGGATCATCGTCCGCAACTGGAATGGGCGCTTTCGGTCGGTGGCGGAGACCCCGAGGAAGGTGAAGACGGGGCGGAAGACATCGAGGACGAGGTGGCCATCACCAGGCTCGGCGATCCGAATCACATCGCCGATCTCTTCCGTGCGTCGCTCGCGGCGAAGCGATCGAAGGAGCTCGACCGAGGGCTGACCCTCACCGGTCCGCACCGCGACGACCTGGTTCTGCGGGTTCGCGACCTTCCGGTGAAGGGGTACGCCTCTCATGGGGAGTCGTGGTCGGTGGCGCTCGCGCTCCGACTCGCTTCGGCCGAACTGCTGCGCAGTGAATCTCCTGCCGGCGACCCGGTACTCATCCTCGACGACGTCTTCGCCGAACTCGATGCCGATCGACGCCAGCGGCTCGCCGCCCTGACCGCCGGGTACGAGCAGGTGGTGGTGACCGCTGCGGTGGAGGAGGATATCCCCGAGGTGCTGCACGCCCATGTCGTCCGGATCAGCGCCGGAACCATCAACGATGAGCGTGTTCTCGGGCAGACACCGGAATCGAGTGAAGATGACTGACGCGGCTTCGACTCCGGCAGCAGAGGTGCCGGAGACCGTCGGCACCTATCTTCGGCTGCGCGGACTCCAGCCGAGTTCCAAGAGCTGGAAGCGCAAGCGCCGCATCACCACCGATGACGACAACGCCCCCTTCACGCCGGGGCGCGATCCCGGTTCGCTCGGTGCGGTCCTCGATCGGTTGAGTCGCGATTCGGGCTGGCAGATCACCCTGGCCAGGGAAGACCTCGTTCGTCAGTGGGCCGATCTCGCCGGGGCCGACACGGCGAAGCACTCCGAGCCGGTCTCTCTCGAGCGCGGATTGCTCACGGTGAAGTGCGACTCCACGGCTTGGGCGAAGAACCTGCAGTTCATGCGGGCGACCATTCTCACCGAGATCGGTCGGCGGTATCCCGACGCGGGAGTCGAGAACCTCCGCTTCATCGGACCGGACGTTCCCTCGTGGAAATGGGGTTCCAGAGCCGTTCCAGGACGGGGCCCGCGCGATACCTACGGGTAGGGCACCATGCGAAGGGGTCGAAACGCTCAGAGGGCCACACGCGGCCGTTGAGCGGCATTTCCCGACGAAACCCCGCTAGAATGGGAGTTCGTGATATCGATGTGGAGAATGCCCTCTGATGACGCCTGAATCCCCTGCTGACGAGACGGAATCGACAACCGGGGGAACCTCCGACCCCATCGACGGGTCCGAGACCACGAGCAACTCGATCTCCCCGAAGATCAAGCAGCCCGGCGAGTACGGTGCCGACTCGATCCAGATCCTCGAAGGCCTCGAAGCCGTTCGCAAACGCCCCGGCATGTACATCGGGTCGACAGGCCCGCGCGGTCTCCATCACCTCGTGTACGAGATCGTCGACAACTCGGTCGATGAGGCTCTGGCCGGCTACGCCGACACGATCCTCGTCACGATGCTCGCCGACGGCGGCGTGCGCGTCATCGACAACGGCCGTGGCATCCCCGTCGATCCGCACTCCTCCGACCCGAACAAGTCGACCGTCGAGGTCGTGCTGACGATCCTGCACGCCGGCGGAAAGTTCGGCGGCGGCGCCTATGCCGTCTCCGGCGGACTGCACGGCGTCGGATCGTCGGTGGTCAACGCGCTGTCGACCCGCTTCGATGTGGAGGTCAGGCAGAAGGGCTTCGTCTGGCGTCACTCCTTCGCAGAGGGCGGCATCCCGCAGCAGAAGCTCGAGAAGGGTGAGGCGACCGAGGAGACCGGAACGAGCATCACGTTCTGGCCTGACGCCGAGATCTTCACCGAGACGACCGAGTTCGAATACGACACACTCCGCACGCGCTTCCAGCAGATGGCGTTCCTCAACAAGGGGCTGCGCATCGAGCTCCGTGACGAGCGAGAGTCCTCCGCCTACGAGGTGGAAGAAGAGGGCACTGCCGTCACCAAGCAGCCCGGCGACGTGTTCTTCTACGAGCGCGGACTCGTCGACTACGTCGAGTACCTCAACAAGGTGCGTCACGCCGAGGTCGTCAACGACGAGATCATCGCCTTCGAATCCGAGGACACCGCTCGCAAGATCTCACTCGAGGTCGCGATGCAGTGGACGACGTCGTACACCGAGAACGTCTTCACCTACGCCAACACCATCAACACCCACGAGGGCGGAACGCACGAAGAAGGCTTCCGTGCAGCGCTCACCACTCTGGTGAACAAGTACGCCCGTGCGAACAACATCCTCAAGGAGAAGGACGACAACCTCTCCGGTGACGACGTGCGCGAGGGCCTCACCGCGGTCATCTCGATCAAGCTCGGTGAGCCGCAGTTCGAGGGTCAGACCAAGACCAAGCTGGGAAACACCGAGGCGAAGGCCTTCGTCCAGAAGGTCGTCGGAGATCAGCTCGGTGACTGGTTCGACCGCAACCCGGTCCAGGCGAAGAACATCATCCGCAAGGCGCTCGATGCAGCGACCGCTCGACTCGCTGCTCGAAAGGCGCGCGAGACCGCGCGCCGCAAGAGCGTGTTCGAGTCGGCCGCGATGCCGGACAAGCTCAAGGACTGCACAAGCAAAGACCCGTCGATCAGTGAGATCTTCCTCGTCGAGGGTGACTCGGCCGGTGGTTCCGCCGTTCAGGGTCGCGACCCGCACACCCAGGCGATCCTGGCGCTGCGCGGCAAGATCCTCAACGTCGAGCGCGCACGCCTCGACAAGGCCCTGGGCAACAAGGAAGTCCAGGCGATGATCCAGGCCTTCGGCACCGGCATCGGCGAAGAGTTCGACATCGAGAAGGCGCGCTATCACAAGATCGTCCTGATGGCGGATGCCGACGTCGACGGCCAGCACATCACCACGCTGCTGCTCACGCTGCTGTTCCGCTACATGCGAGGACTCATCGAGGCCGGCTTCGTGTACCTCGCGATGCCGCCGCTCTACCGCTTGAAGTGGTCGAACTCGGCGCACGAGTACGTGTTCAGCGACGCCGAGCGCGATGCTCTGCTCAAGCACGGGCTCGACAACGGCAAGCGCATCCCGAAGGATGCCGGCATCCAGCGCTACAAGGGTCTCGGTGAGATGAACCCGAAGGAGCTGTGGGAGACGACGATGGATCACTCCACTCGCACCCTCCAGCAGATCACCATCGAAGATGCAGCTGCCGCCGACGAGATCTTCAGCGTGCTGATGGGTGAGGACGTCGAATCCCGACGCAGCTTCATCCAGCGCAACGCCAAGGACGTCCGCTTCCTCGACATCTGACGCCCGCGGGCTCAGACCAGATGTGTGACAGAGAGATTGATTCATGACTGACGAAGAACGCACCGAACCGGAACACGATCACGGCAAGATCGACCAGGTCGACCTGCAGTCGGAGATGCAGCGCAGCTACCTCGACTACGCGATGGCCGTCATCGTGGGGCGCGCACTCCCCGACGTCCGCGATGGACTGAAGCCCGTGCACCGCCGTGTCATCTACGGGATGTACGACGGTGGCTTCCGCCCAGACAAGTCGTTCTCCAAGTGCGCCCGCGTGGTCGGCGAGGTCATGGGGCAGTACCACCCGCACGGCGACTCGGCGATCTACGACGCCCTCGTCCGCTTGGTGCAGCCCTGGTCGCTGCGCTATCCGCTGGCACTCGGTCAGGGCAACTTCGGCTCCCCTGGCAACATGGGCGCCGCAGCCCCTCGATACACCGAGACCAAGATGGCCCCACTCGCGCTCGAGATGGTGCGCGACATCGAAGAAGACACGGTCGACTTCACCGACAACTACGACGGCCAGACGCAGGAGCCGACGGTCCTGCCCGCCCGCTTCCCGAACCTGCTCGTCAACGGCTCGGTCGGCATCGCGGTCGGTATGGCGACGAACATCCCGCCGCACAACCTGCGTGAGGTGTCGGATGCCGCACTCTGGGCTCTCGACAATCCCGAGATCTCGCGTGAAGAGCTGCTCGACGGTCTGATCCAGCGCGTCCCCGGTCCTGACTTCCCGACCGGTGCGCAGATCCTCGGAACCAAGGGCATCCAGGAGGCGTACCGCACCGGACGCGGGTCGATCACGATGCGTGCGGTCGTGAACGTCGAGGAGATCCAGGGTCGTACCTGCCTCGTCGTGACCGAGCTGCCGTACCAGGTCAACCCCGACAACGTCGCGGTGAAGATCGGTGATCTAGCCCGTGACGGCAAGATCACCGGCATCGCCGACATCCGTGACGAGTCGTCCGACCGCACCGGTCAGCGTCTCGTCGTCGTGCTCAAGCGCGACGCGGTCGCGAAGGTCGTGCTGAACAACCTCTACAAGCACACGCAGCTGCAGGAGAACTTCGGCGCGAACATGCTCGCGATCGTCGATGGTGTGCCGCGCACACTCGCGATCGACGGCTTCATCACCAACTGGATCGCGCACCAGATCAACGTGATCGTCCGGCGCACGGAGTACCGTCTGCGCGAGGCCGAGAAGCGCATGCACATCCTGCGCGGATACCTGAAGGCGCTCGATGCGCTCGATGAGGTCATCGCGCTCATCCGTCGATCGCAGACCACGCAGGATGCGAACGAGGGACTCCAGAAACTCCTCGACATCGACGACATCCAGGCCGACGCGATTCTGCAGATGCAGCTGCGCCGTCTCGCCGCTCTCGAGCGTCAGAGGATCATCGACCAGGCGAACGAGCTCGAGGCTCAGATCACCGACTTCAAGGCGATCCTCGCCGACGAGGGGCGTCAGCGCACGATCATCCGCGAAGAGCTGACCGGGATCGTCGACCGCTTCGGCGACGAGCGCCGCACGCACATCCTGCACGGTTTCGACGGCGACGTCTCGATGGAAGACCTCATCGCCGAGGAGGAGATGGTCGTCACCGTCACGCGCGAGGGGTACATCAAGCGCACGCGCAGCGACAACTACCGCTCCCAGCACCGCGGTGGCAAGGGTGTCAAGGGCGCGCAGCTGCGGGCCAACGACATCGTCGAGCACTTCTTCGTGACCACGACGCACCACTGGCTGCTGTTCTTCACCGACAAGGGTCGCGTCTACCGCGCGAAGACCTACGAGGTGCCGGAGTCCGGGCGTGACGCCAAGGGCATGCACGTCGCGAACCTGCTGGCACTGCAGCCGGATGAGAGCATCGCCCAGGTGCTCGACATCCGCGACTACCAGGTGGCCGACTACCTGGTGCTGGCCACGCGTGAGGGTCTCGTCAAGAAGACCCGGCTCGAGGCGTACGACACCAACCGCCAGGGCGGCGTCATCGCGATCCGCCTGAACGACGAGGACGAGCTGGTCAGCGCGTTGCTCGTCGACGCCACGGACGACATCCTCATGATCAGCCGCCGCGGCATGTCGGTGCGCTTCGAAGCGACCGATGAGGCCCTGCGTCCGATGGGACGCGCGACGGCCGGCGTGCGCGGCATGAAGTTCAAGATCGACGACGACTGCCTGCTCTCGGCATCCGTCGCAGCGCCTGGGAAGTTCGTGTTCGTCGTCACCGACGGCGGGTACGCCAAGCGCACAGCGGTCGAGGAATACCGCGTGCAGGGACGCGGTGGAACCGGCATCAAGGTCGCCAAGCTCAACGACGATCGGGGCACTCTCGCGGGTGGTCTGATCGTCGCCGAGGACGACGAGGTCTTGGTGGTTCTCTCCAGCGGCAAGGTGGTACGCTCTGCCGTGGCCGAGGTCCCCGCCAAGGGGCGAGACACCATGGGAGTGGTGTTCGCTCGTACGACGGAGGCCGACCGGATCCTCGCCATCGCCCGTAACGGTGAGCGTGGCCTCACCGAAGACGAGGCGGATGCGGAGGATGCCGAGACCCAGGCCCCCGAGACGACAGAGACCCCCGAGGATACAGACGCATGAGCACAGTGGCCGACAAGCTGGCTAAGAAGTCGACCCGCAAGACCGGTGGCAAGCAGGTTCGCCTCCGACTGGTCTACGTGGACTTCTGGTCGGCAGTGAAGCTCTCGTTCCTCGGAGCGGTCGCCCTCGCGGTGGTCACCATGGTCGCGTTCTTCCTGATCTTCCTGGTGCTCCAGGCGACGGGCGTCATGACCACGGCCGAGGGGTTCCTGGTCAGCATCACGGACAACACGTTCGTGCTGTCAGAGGTCGTCGGTCTGCCGCAGGTGATGGCGTTCGCCGCCGTCGTCGCGATTCTGAACCTCATCGTCTTCACGGTGCTTGGCGCCGTCGTCGCCGGAATCTACAACCTCGCCGTGAAGGTGACGGGCGGACTGCTCGTCGGCTTCATGTCGAACTGATCCGGCGTTTCACGGAACGGACTTCACGAAGGGCGGATGCTGCGGCATCCGCCCTTCGTCGTTCCTCGGGGTGATCGTCGCTAGACGACGCCGGAGGTGCCGAGGAGCGTGCCGATCAACCAGGTGGCTGCCAGGGCCAGGGCGCCGCCGACGACCAGCCGGATCGATGCCGGAACGGGCGCCGAACCGCCGATCTTCGCCGACACGGCACCCGTCACGGCCAGAGCGATCAGGACGGCGATGAAGGTCACGGGCACACGCCACTCGGGCGGTGGCAGCAGGATCGCGAGCAGCGGCAGCAGCGCGCCGAGTGTGAAGGCGACCGCGGAGGAGATCGCCGCATGCCAGGGATTGACGAGGTCGTTCTGGTCGATGCCGAGTTCGACCTCCAGATGAGCGGAGAGGGCATCGTGCGCGGTGAGCTCCTCGGCCACCTGACGCGCTGTCTCCTCTGAGAGTCCGCGGTCGCGATAGAGCTCGGTGAGTTCGCTGAGCTCTGCCGTCGGCATCGTGCGCAGCTCTTCACGCTCCTTGGCGATCAGCGCACGTTCACTGTCGCGTTGGCTGCTCACCGAGACGTACTCGCCGAGCGCCATCGAAATCGCCCCACCGACGAGTCCGGCGATCCCCGCGGTGAGGAGTGCGGCGTTGTCGGTGGTCGCGCCGGCGACGCCGACCACGAGTGAGGCGACGGAGACGATGCCGTCGTTCGCACCCAGCACCCCTGCACGCAACCAGTTCAAACGCTGGCCGAGACCTGCGCCATGCGGTTCACCTTCGTGGGCTGTCATGCCCCCAGTGAAGCAGACGGGAGTCGTAGAGCGGGGGTACGCACTGGTCCCTCATTACGGAAAACCCGAAGTGGAGTATCCGGATGACTCGGTGTCGCGCCCACCCGCCCGCCCGTAACTTGGAAGCATGACCACTCAGACTGCGACCCCGGCTCCCGCAACGGCGGTGAAGCCGCCGTTGCGCCTCTTCCTCACGATCCTGCATCTCGCAGGCGTCGGCATCCTCGGCGGTGCGATCTTCGGCATGCTCGGCGGCCTTCTCGGCACCGGCCTCGGACTCCTGTTCGCCGCTGGAATCGGGCTCGTCCTTCTCGTGGGGCTGGTCTACGCGCTGTATGGGCTGGGCTGGTTCGAAGTCGCCCGCGTCGGCGCCCTGTACCGCGTCCCGATCGCACCGCTGCGCCTGCAGCCTCGTGACCGCCCCGGCTTCGCCGGCTGGCTGCGGGCCCTCGGACGACAGTCGATCGATGGCCGCATGTGGCGCGCGGTCGCCAACTTCGCCATCTCCGCCGTTCTCGGCTGGATCGTGCTCCGGCTGTTCTGGGGCCTGATCTGGTCGATCATCATCTCGTTCGCGCCCCTCACCGCTGCGGACTCGGTGATGGGACCGTTCGGCGGCGGAGGCATCCCCGTCGCCTGGGCGCCGCTGGTCGGCATTCTGGGCATCGCGGCCTGCGTCGTCGGCATGATCGGCCTCGCACTGCTGCATCGCACGCTGTCACTCGCGATCGTCATCCGCAGCAAGGAGACCGAGCTCACCGAGCGCGTCCGCACCTCGACAGCCCAGCGCGAAGGCGCCGTGCGCGCTGCAGACGTCGAACGCACCCGCATCGAGCGCGACCTGCACGACGGCGTCCAGCCGCGGCTCGTCTCGGTCGGCATGACCCTCGGACTCGCACAGCAGAAGATCGACAACGACCCCGAGGCCGCGAAGGAGCTGATCAACGAAGCTCACACGTCCACCAAGGCGGCCATCACGGAGCTGCGTCAGCTTGCTCGCGGCATCCACGCCTCCGTGCTCGACGACAGAGGCCTCGACGCCGCACTCTCGGCACTCGCCGGCAGGTCGCACATTCCCGTGCACCTCGATGTGCGCATGGAGGGGCGGTGCAGTCGTGAGGCCGAGGCCGCCGTGTACTTCTCCATTGCGGAGTCTCTGACCAACGCCGCGAAGCACTCACGCGCCAGCGAGGCCCGCGTCATCGTGCGGCTCCGCGAGGGCAACACGCTCTGGGCACGGGTCGAGGACAACGGCATCGGAGGCGCGCAGGTGCAGCCGGGCGGTGGGCTCGACGGGATCGCGAATCGTATCCTCGCTGCGGGGGGAACCTTCCGCCTCGACAGTCCGCAGGGTGGACCGACGAGCCTGGAGGTGAACGTACCGTGCGCATCCTGATCTGCGAGGACTCGGTCCTCCTACGCGAGGGCCTGGTGCGTCTGCTCGAAGACGCGGGCCACGATGTGGTCGCCGCTCTCCCCGACATCGAGGGCCTCGACCAGGCCGTCGCCACCACAGCACCCGACCTGTGCATCCTGGATGTCCGTCTCCCCCCGACGTTCACCGATGAGGGCATCCGCGCCGCGCTCGGGCTGCGTTCGACGCATCCGTCGCTCGCGATCCTCGTGCTCTCGCAGTACGTCGAAGAGCGATACGCCTCGGATCTGATCGCGGCGCAGGGTGGTCCGCTCGGATACCTGCTCAAGGACAGGGTCGCGGATGTCGCGGAGTTCCTCGTCTCAGTGCAGCGGATCTCGGAGGGCGCGACGGTGCTCGACCCCGAGGTCGTCGCGCAGTTGCTCTCGCGGCGGAATCGGGATGACCGGATGCTGCGGCTCACCGAGCGCGAGCGTACGGTTCTCGCCCTGATCGCCGAGGGGAAGTCGAACCAGGCGATCGCCGGGCTGCTGTTCCTCTCGGAGGCGAGCGTCGAGAAGCACATCACCGCCATCTTCCAGAAGCTGGGTTTCGAGCAGGACGAGTCGGGAAACCGACGTGTGCTCGCAGCCCTCGCCCACATCGAGAACACCGGTGGCCCGACGCCGCCGACCGGCCAGACAGGAGTGGCACGATGACCACCGACAACAGCGGCGTCCCGAGTGAGCACACCCCGCTCACGCCACCGCCTGCTTCAGCCCCACAGATGCCCGCTCCGCAGGGGGTGCCGACCCCTCCTCCGCCCGGTCCCTCCGGTGGTCGCTCTTCCGGAGCCACAGCTGTCATGGTCGTGACAGCGGTGGTGGGCGGGATCGCCCTGCTGGGCACCGGGGGCACCGCCGTCGCCGCTGCAGCAGGGACCGTCATCTCGTCGAGTCGACCGGACTCCGTGCAGACCGTGGACGTCGAGGGCATCGAGGGCATCGACCTGGATGCGGACGCCAGCAGCATGCGCGTCGAGTTCGGCGATGTCGACGAGGCGGAGCTCGCGATCACCAACGGTCGCGGCACCGCGTGGACGTTCGAGCGCGACGGCGACGAACTCATCGTCCGGAGCCCGGACAGCGTATTCGGCTGGTGGTTCGGCAGTTGGTTCGGAGACGAGCAGATCGCCGTGCTCACGCTGCCGGAGAGCCTCCGTGGCACAGAGTTCGATGCCGACCTGACTCTCGATGCCGGCAGCCTCGACGTCGACGGAGACTTCGGGGTGCTCGACGTCACCGTGAGCGCCGGTGCACTCGATATCACCGGATCGGCCACGGAGCTCGATGTGGAGATGAGTGCCGGTCGTGCCGACATCATCCTCGACGGCGTCACCGCCGCCGATCTGGGTGTGTCCGCGGGTAATCTCACCGTGGAACTGACGGGTGCGCCGCCGTCTCAGACCACGATCGATGTGAGCGCGGGCTCGCTGGATCTGACCGTGCCCGACGTCGAATACGCCGTCACGCAGGACATCAGCGCGGGCACCCTCAACTCGAAGGTCGACGAAGCCTCGAGTGCGCGGCGGACGATCGACGTCTCGCTCTCCGCCGGCACTGCGACGATCCGACCAGGGCACTGAACACGGTCGAGGGGGATGACACTCCCGGGTGCTCCCCCTCGATTCGGATTTTCCGTGATTCTCCGGTAAAGTCTTGGAGGTTGACGGGGCTATAGCTCAGGCGGTTAGAGCGCTTCACTGATAATGAAGAGGTCCCAGGTTCAAGTCCTGGTAGCCCCACTCCTTAACTCAAGAAAATCCCCTTACGGGGCCTTAGCTCAGTTGGTAGAGCGCCTGCTTTGCAAGCAGGATGTCAGGAGTTCGAATCTCCTAGGCTCCACAGGATCGAGAAGCCCCCGGCACCTGCCGGGGGCTTCTTCTTTGTCCGACGGTTGACCTCCCCGAATCGGTGCTCAGTCGAGATCGATCTCGTAGTGGATCATTCCCGAGCGCGAGGCTACTCGGTCGTAGAGGACGCGTGCGGTGGAGTTCGACTCCGCGGTGAGCCAGTAGAGCTTCGCCGAGCCGTGCTGCTCCGCCCACGCTCGGACGTGCGCGATCAATGCTCTGCCGACTCCACCGCCACGGACTCCGGTCGTGACGAAGAGGTCTTCGAGATAGCAGTAGTCCGTCGTGGTCCACGTGCCCGGATGAGTGAGCCAATGGACGATTCCCACCGCGTCGCCGCCCTCGTCACGCGCGATCGCCCCATGGATGCCGGAACCAGGGTCGACAAGGCGCTCGAAAGTGGTCGCCGTTGTCGCCTCGTCGAGATCGGTCTCGTAGAAGGTGAGGTACCCGCTCCACAGCTCTCGCCAGTCGGACTGGTCGTTCATGGTGATCGGTGCGATCGTCGTCATGAGTCGAGAGTAACGACCGAGTGCGGAGGATCACTCGACCGGTCGGAGTGCCCGCAGGATCGTGGCGTGCCGCATGAGGAAGGTGCGCTCGTCGAGCTTCTTGCGGCGGAGCCAGCCGGTGACCTCGTCGTTGTGCTTGCTCGCGTTGCAGGAGGCGCAGGCCGGGACCACGTTCTCGAGCGTGTAGCGTCCCCCTCGCGACACGGGCTGGATGCAGTCCCGCTGCAGAGCGGCGCCGTCTCCGCCGCAGTAAGCGCAGCCGCCCCAGGCCTCCATGAGGTCGTACCATTGCTCGTCGGTGAGGTCGTTGTCGACACGGGCGAGCCGATTCTGGCGCCGCTTGGCGTAGCGCGCTCGGGTCGCCGGCGACGCGTTGGCTGAGGAGACCTTGCGGGGGCGGCGCATGGGCCGATGCTATCGCGGCGGTCGGTCGAGTCCGGTCAGCGGACGCCGACCGAAGTCAGCTCGTGAGGGGCGACGTTCAACCGTTCTCCGCCGTCGGCCTTGACGATCACGATGTCCTCGATGCGAGCACCCCACGAGCCGGCGAAGTAGATGCCCGGCTCGATGCTGAACGCCATGCCCTCGCGCAGCACCAGGTCGTTGCCCGGTGCGATGTAGGGCTCCTCGTGCACCGAGACGCCGATGCCGTGACCCGTGCGGTGCAGGAACGCCTCGCCCAGGCCGGCGTCGGCGAGCACGGTTCGGGCCGCCACATCCACCTCGGCCGCGGTGACACCCGGACGCACGGCATCGACTGCCGCCTGCTGCGCCCGCACGAGCACCGCGATCCGTTCAGCCGCTGCGGGGTCGGGGGTGCCGACGACGTAGGTCCTGGTGCTGTCGGAGTTGTAACCGCTCGGCACCGCACCGCCGATGTCGACCACGACGACATCGCCCTCTTCGATCACGCGGTCCGACACCTCGTGATGCGGGTCTGCACCGTTCGGGCCGGAGCCGACGATGACGAACTCCACCGTGCGGTGTCCTTCGGTGACGATGGCCTCGGCGATGTCGGCTGCGACCTCGCGCTCGGTGCGTCCGGCCCGAAGCCACTCGTGCACGCGGCGGTGCACCGCGTCGATGGCGTCACCGGCCCTGCGCAGTTCGGTGATCTCCTCGGCATCCTTGATCATCCTTCCTTCCCGCAGCACGGGGGTCGCGAGCTCGAGGCGCACACCCAGTCGCTCGCCGATCGGGATGACGTGCAGAGCGGGAAGCGCATCGGAGACGCCGATGCGTGATGCGGTGCCCACGGCTACGGTGACCAGTGCGTACGGGTCTTCGCCGTCGACCCAATCGGCGACAGCGAGTCCGAGTTCACCGACCGCGGTGGTACGAACCTTCGCGAGCTCCATCCGCGGCACGATGACCGTGGCGGTGCCGCCGGTGCTGAGAACCAGAGCGGTGAGTCGCTCGATCGTGTCGCCTTCGACGCCGACCAGATACTGCAGGTCGGGGCCCGGTCCCACGATGATGGCGTCGAGTCCGGCCTCGGCGGCGAGGGTTGCGGCGCGGTCGAGGCGGGCGGCGTACACGGAAGCGGGGAAGGGCAGTGTGCTCACAGGCTCAACGCTACTGCGCAGGCGTCTGCAGGGCACAGGGTTCTGCAGACGTGGCGGCTGTTCAGCTCGCGCGCACCGCGCGGGGAGGCACCCCGTAGTGCGCACGGAACACCCGGCTGAAGTGCGCGGGGTCGACGAAACCTGCGGCGATCGCGATCTCGGCGATGGAGCGGTGCGCCTGATAGGGATCGGTGAGCGCGTCGTAGCAGCGCTGCAGGCGACGCCGGCGGATCACCGTGGAGACGGTGGATCCCTGTTCACTGAACATCGCGTGCAGGTGCCGCACCGAGATGTAGTGCGCTGCGGCGATCTGCGACGGCGAGAGCTCGCTGTCCGAGAGGTGCACGTCGATGTAGGTGAGGATGTGCGTCAGCGTCGCGGAGTGCGCGCTCACCGGGCCGTCGGTCGCGGCGAGGTTGGCCTCCAGCACCGTGCTGAGCATGTCGACCGCTGTCCGCAGCATGCGTCGGGCGATGCGGCTGTCGAGGTTGTGCGCTCCTTGGGCGAGCGAACCCAGATACGGACCCACCATCGCCCCCAGAGCCCCGCCCGCGTTGAGTCGGGTGGCGGTGATGCGACTGGTGTCCTCTGACGGGATGTCGAGCAGCACCTTGGGGAACATCACGACCGACATCTGCACGGAGTCGTCGAACAGCAGTGAGTACGGGCGGTCGGTGTCGTAGAGCGCCATGTCGCCGCTGCCGAGCGCGGTCTCACGACCGTCCTGCACGATGAGTCCGCTTCCACGTTCGATCCGCGAGAACTTGAAGTACTGCTGCGGTGCACGGGAGATGAGCGAAGGGGTGCGGTGCACGCCGTGTCCGTCGGCGTCGATCGCGAAGACGTGGATGTCGCCGGCCGCGGTGGCATCGATCGCGCCGCGGAAGCGATCCTGCTCCGGTGCCGTCACGTCGAGCGCGACGACGGCACGAGAGACCGCATGGCGGTAATCGAGGAACGACAGACTCTGCATCAAGGCTCACCCCACTGTGGCCGATCATATACGATGCTGCATTTTAGCATCAGCCCCCTGTGCCCGCGTAGACAAGTGTTCTGCCCTCGCCGTCAATCGACGACGCGTGGCCCTGGCGAGTATGAGGACATACCCGAGCATCGAAGGAGCTGCGCCATGGCGACGTCCACACCCACAACGTCGACGACGAGAACGGCCGAGCATCGGCGTCTCGGCGTCTTCGCGGTCGCATTCATGATCATCGCGGCCTCCGCACCCCTGACGGTGCTCGCCGGCGGAGTGACCAGCGCCTATGCGGTCACGCACGTCGACGGCATCCCGTTCGGCTACATCGTGCTGGCAGTCGCGCTCGCCGTCTTCGCCATCGGATACGCGGCCATGAGCAGGTTCGTCACCAACGCGGGAGCGTTCTACGCCTACGTCGCGCAGGGCATCGGACGCCCGACCGGTGTCGGCGCCTCCGTGCTCGCGTTCCTGTCGTACAACGCGATGCAGATCGGCATCTACGGGATGCTCGGCTTCCAGATCAGCTCGTTCATCGAGTCCAAGACCGGTTGGGCGACTCCGTGGTGGGTGTGGGTGCTGCTGACCATCGTGCTCGTGGGCGTTCTCGGGGTGCATCGGGTCGACCTCTCGGCGAAGGTTCTGGGGGTACTCGTCGCGCTCGAGTTCGTCGCGGTGATCGTGTTCGATGTCGTCGCCTTCGGCAACCCCGCTGAGGGGTTCACCGCCGCGCCGATCAGCCCGTCGGCGCTGTTCGTGCCCGGGGTCGGGGCAGTCCTGGCCTTCGGCATCGCGGCGTTCATGGGCTTCGAATCGGCGGCCCTCTACGGCGAGGAGTCGAAGGATCCGAAGCGCACCATCCCGCGGGCGACTTTCCTGGCGGTCTGCGTCTCGGGCATCTTCTACGCCGTCTCCTCGTGGGCGCTCGCGCTCGCGGTCGGTCCGAGCAAGATCACCGACCCTTCCGGGATCTCGCCCGAAGAGGCCGGTCCCCCGCTGTTCTTCAACTTCGTCGCCGAACAGCTCGGAGTCATCTGGGTGGATGTGATGTCGATCCTCTTCATCACGAGCCTGTTCGCCGCCCTCGTGAGTTTCCACAATGCCGTCGCCCGGTACGCGTTCTCGCTCGGACGCGAGGGCGTGCTGCCTCGGGTGCTGGGCACCGTCCGCACCAAGAGCGGCGCACCGTGGGCCGGTTCGCTGTTGCAGTCCGCGATCGCGGTCGTCGTCATCGTGGGTTTCGCAATCGGAGAGCAGGGCTGGAACCCCGAGAACGGCCCGTATCCGGTGATCACCCTCTTCACCTGGCTCACCAACCTCGGCGCCTTCGGCCTCGTGCTGCTCCTCGTGCTGGTCTCGGTCGCGGTGATCGGGTTCTTCCGGCGCGATCGGCGCGGGGTGGGGACCGGCAGCAGGTTGGTCGCTCCGCTCATCGCGTTCGTTGCGCTCGCGATCGTATGGGTGCTGATCCTGCTGAACTGGGATGTGCTGCTCGGTCAGGCAGAGTCCACCCCGACGACCTTCATCCTCCCCGCCGTTCTCCTGGTTCCCTCGGCGCTCGCCGTCGTGTGGGCGCTGTGGCTGCGGCGGGCCCGGCCCGAGGTCTACCGTCAGATCGGGCACGGTACCGAACTGCCGGAGAACCCCCGCCTGGGTGAACCGGTGGTCGACGCGACGAGAGGAAACCAGTGAGCACCCCGGACACCAGACTGACCTTCCGCTATCTGTCCGAGCCCGACATGATCGCGGCGGGCGTCACAGACATGGGGCTGTGCGTCGATGTGATGGAGGAGACCCTGCGTCTGGTCGACGCCGGCGACTACCGGATGGGCGGCCCCGACGGGAACTCCCATGGCTCGATGGTCACGTTCCCTGCCGAATCGACGCACGACGGCATGCCGCTCGACGGGCCCCACCGGCGGATGATGGCGATGCCGGCCTATCTCGGCGGCACCTTCCAGACCGCCGGGTGCAAGTGGTACGGGTCGAACATGGCCAACCGTGAGCAGGGGCTCCCTCGGTCGATCCTCATGCTCACGCTGAGCGATAAGGACACCGGGGCTCCGCTCGCGCACATGTCGGCCAACCTGTTGAGCGCCTATCGCACAGGTGCCGTGCCGGGCGTCGGTGCCAGACACCTCGCGAACCCGGGGGCGCGGAGCGTGGGCATCGTGGCTCCCGGCGTCATGAACAGGACCACGCTCGAGGCCTTCGTTGCCGTGCGTCCCGGCCTCGACACCCTGAAAGTCGCCGGACGCAGCCGTTCGAGCATCGACTCCTTCGTCGAGTGGGTGCGGCGCGAGTACCCGCAGTTCACCTCGGTCGCGGTGGTCGACAGCGTCGAGGAGGCCGTGCGCGACAGCGACCTGGTCACGATCGCCCCCACGACGCCGGCGGGTTCTGCGAACTACGTGCGGATCGAGAAGCGGTGGATCAAGCCCGGGGCCCTCGTGAGCCTGCCCGCCGACATCATGATCGACGACGAACTGCTGCACGGTGCTCGGCACATCGCAGACTTCCGTGGGCTGTACGAGGCATGGAGCGAAGAGGTGCCCCACCCCGCTCACGAGCACATCGGGCTTCACGGCATGTACCTGCTCGACCGGATCCGTTCCGGAGACGTGAGCGACGAGACGCTCGAGAACCTCCCCGCGATCATGAGCGGTGAGGCCGAGGGGCGCAGGAGCGAAGACGAGATCTTCCTGTACTCCGTCGGTGGGATGCCGGTGGAAGACGTGGCGTGGGGAACCGTCGTCTACCGGCGCGCGGTGGCCGAGGGCATCGGCACCGAGCTTCTTCTCTGGGACACTCCGGCGCTCGCATGACCGGCGTCCATCCCCCATCGTCTTCTCGTCAGGAGTCTTCATGAGTGCGCAGGTCAGAAAGCGGATCGTCATCGTCGGGTTGGGAGCTGTCGGTGCGCTCACCGCGTGGCGACTGTCACAGCGCGACGACGTCGAGGTCATCGGCATCGAGCAGTACGGCAAGGTGCACGACCGTGGTTCGTACGCCGGAGAGTCTCGGGTCTTCCGCACGGCGTATCACGAGGGCGGGTTGTACGTGCCGATGCTGCAGGAGTCACGGCGGCTGTGGCGTGAACTCGAGCAGCAGTCGGGCCGGGAGCTCTACCTCGAGGTGGGCGCCCTGTCGATCGCACAGCCCGATCGGATCGAGATGCGCACGACCCTCGACACCATCCGGGAGTTCGACCTGCCGCACACCGTCTACGACACCGAGGAACTGCGGCGCGCACACCCGCAGCACAACGTGCACGACGGCGACGTCGGGGTGCTCGACCACCACGGCGGCGGGATCCGTCCCGAGGTGTCTCTGATGGCAGCGCTCGATCTCGCCGAGGCCGCCGGCGCGCAGCTGCACTTCAATACCCCGGTGCTGTCGATCGAGGAGGAGCCCGGTGGCGTCGTGGTGCGCACCCCGACGGGGGCGATCAGCGCCGACACCGTGATCCTCGCCTCCGGGTCGTGGTCGACGCGACTGGATGGCCGACTGCGCGACCTGCTGCGGCTCCAGGTGCTCGGATTGACCTGGTTCATGCCCACGGACATCGCCGACTTCCTGCCGGAGCGCTTCCCCGCGTTCCTCCGCGACGTGGGGCCGGTGCACTTCTTCGGGGCCCCGAGCCTCGACGGCTACTCGATCAAGGCGAGCAGCAACCCGACCTGGCCCGTCGCCCGCGATGTCGACGAGGTGCCGCGGGAGTACACACGGCACGAGCTCGTGAAGATCGGGCAGCAGGCCAAGGAGTTCTTCCCGTCGTTGAACCCCGAGCCGGTGCGCTCCAGCGTGCATCACTGCGCCTATACGCCCGATCGCACCCCGATCGTCGATGTGAGTGAGAGCGAGCGGATCGTCACCGTGACCGGCCTCTCCGGCCACGGCTTCAAGTTCGCGCCCGTGCTCGGTGAATGGGCTGCCCGGCTCGCCACAAAGCCGCGCGACGCCCACATCGATCCGCACTTCTCGATGGCCGCCCACCTCGACCGACTGGCGACCGTCGGCGCCTACCGCGGCGGAGGGCACTGAGCGCTGTTCCGGGCGGCGTGCTTCGGTCACGGACGGGCAAGCGCGCCGCACGGGCAGTCAAACCGCGTTCCACCCCCGAGCGCAGACTCGAACTGCACGATGAACCAGTCGTGCCCCCGTCGTGAGGAGACAGTGATGTCGGAAACCGCCCCGGTTCTGGATGAGGCCGCTCTGCTGGAGCGCGTCGGCGCACCGGAAGGACAGGGTCGCGAAGTGGTCGACGCGGCGACGCGCGAACCGATCGGACGAGCACCCGTGCATACGGTCGAGCAACTCGACGCCGCGATCGCGCGTGCCAAGGCGGCTCAGCCCGCGTGGGATGCGCTCGGGCATGCGGAGCGCAGCGCTCTGCTGGTCCGGGTCGCCGATGCGATCGACGCGAACGCCGAGCCGCTCGCCCGACTGCTCTCCCGCGAACAGGGCAAGCCGCTCAACGGACCGAACGCCCGCTTCGAGGTCGGTGCGTGCTCGGCATGGTTGCGCACCGCCGCAGCGACGCCGCTCGAGCCGGAGACTGTGGTGGACGACGGTGAGACCCATGCCGAGCTGCACTACCGTGCGATCGGTGTGGTCGGCGCGATCGGGCCCTGGAACTGGCCGCTCATGATCGGCATCTGGCAGATCGCGCCGGCCCTGCGCATGGGGAACACGGTGGTCGTGAAGCCGAGCGGGTACACGACGCTCAGCGTGCTGGCGCTGATCGAGGTCATGAACCAGGTGCTTCCCCGCGACGTGCTGATCGGGGTGGCCGGCGATCGCGAGGTGGGCGCGCGGATCGCCTCGCACCCCGACATCGGCAAGGTCATGTTCACCGGCTCGACCGCGACCGGACGCAGCATCGTCGAGAGCTCGGCGAAGAACCTCGCCCGGCTCACGCTCGAGCTCGGCGGGAACGACGCGGGGATCGTGCTGCCCGGTGTCGACGCGACGGCCATCGCACAGGATCTCTTCTGGGGTGCGTTCATCAACACCGGACAGACGTGCGCGGCGCTCAAGCGGCTCTACGTGCACGACTCCGTCTACGACGAGGTCGTCGAGGCGCTGGCAGAGGTCGTGCGTCAGACTCCGATGGGCAACGGTCTGGACGAGCAGAACGTGCTCGGTCCACTGCAGAACCACGCGCAGTTCGAGATCGTCCGCGACCTGGTCGAGGACGCTGCCCGACGCGGTGGCCGGATCGTCACAGGTGGAAAGCCTGCCACCGAGCTCGGGGAGCTCTTCTATCCGGTCACGCTCGTCGCGGATGTGTCTGACGGAGTCGCGCTCGTCGATGAGGAGCAGTTCGGCCCCGCCCTGCCGATCATCCGGTACACCGACGTCGACGATGCCGTGGCCAGCGCCAACGGTCTCGATGTCGGTCTCGGCGCCTCCGTCTGGGGCGAACGCGAAGAGGCGCGGAAGGTCGCTGCGCGCATCCAGGCCGGGACCGTGTGGATCAACTCGCACGGCGGGGTCCACCCGATGATCCCGTTCGGCGGCCACAAGTCCTCGGGCTACGGCCTCGAGTTCGGCGTGGAGGGGCTGAAGTCGGTGGCGGTGCCGCAGATCATCAACGGTTGAGTGAAAGGGTGCGCGGTCGAGCGACCGCGCGCCCTTTCACAGAGGATCAGCTGATCGCGACGCGGATGCGCTCGGCGAGGAACTCCAGGTCGGCCTCGGTGAGGTCGGTCACGGCGTATGCGGTCGGCCAGACGGTGCCGTCGTCGAGGTTCGAGATGGGCTCGAAGCCGAACGTGCCGTAGCGCACCTTGAACTTGCTGGCCGGCTGGAAGAAGCAGAGCACCTTCCCGTCGCGACCCCACGCCGGCATCCCGTAGTACGTGCGCGGCACGAGTTCCGGTGCCACCTCGGAGACGAGCGCGTGCAGCTTCTCGGAGAGCGCCTGGTCTTCCGGGGTCAGCTTCTCGATCGCCTCCTTGATGTCGGCCTCTCCCGCCGCCCGCAGCTCTTCGGGTGACTTCTTCGCGCGGGAGCGCCGCGTGCGAGCCTCCTTCGCGGCGGCCTGCATGGCGTCGCGTTCTTCGGCGCTGAAGTTCTTCTCTTTCTCGGCCACGATCTGTCCTCTCGACGTACTTCCGGTGTGAAGATCACACTACGGAGGCCGAGCATCGATGTGCTTCTCGATTCGTGATCGATCTCGGTCCGGTGGCTCCCGCCCTGCCAGACTGACGCCATGACGACAGTCTTCACCGGCCGTATCCGTCCGCTCTCCCCGACTTCTGACACCGAGGTCGAGGCCATGGCCGTCGAGGAGGGAACGATCATCGGCGTCGGTTCCGCGGAAGAGGTCAGCCGCCGGTTCCCGGATGCCGACACCATCGCACTCGACGGTTGGGTCATGCCCGGTCTGATCGAACCGCACGGGCACCCCGGCTTCGCCGCGATCCTGCTGTCCGATCTGGTGGTCGACCTCCGCCCCGTGGTCATCCCCGATGCAGACGGCGTCCTCACGGCCCTCCGCGCGGCGGTGGCGGAAGCCGACGGAGGAGCGGTCTTCGCGAACGGGTGGGATGCGCTGCTGCAGCGCGGGCTCCCCGAACCCGACATCCATTTCCTCGATGAGCTCGCCGGCAACGTGCCCCTCGTCGTGATCCACAACTCCGGACACTCGGTGTACTTCAACACTGCGGCTGCGGTCGCCGCAGGCATCGACCGCAGCACACCTGATCCGGTCGGAGCGTCGTTCGGTCGAGATGCAGAGGGCGAGCTCACCGGTGTCGCACTCGAGGCGGCCGCCGTCGAGATGGTCGTCGCCCCGATGCTCGCGAACGCGCAGCAGCATCTTCCCCGCGTCCTTCCTGCGCACCTGCATGACCTGGCCTCTCGCGGCATCACCACCGTGTCCGACCTGTCGTGGAATCCCGGACTCAATCCGCTCATCGACGCGCTCCGTGCACAGCACGCGATGCCCGTGCGGCTGCGGTGGTACGAGATGTCGCGTCCGGGCGGGGCGCCGTCCGTGCGAGGCGGCGACGATCCGGTCTTCCGCCAGACGGGGGTGAAGACGTGGTCGGACGGTTCCCCGTGGGTCGGCAATATCGCCACCTCCTTCCCCTATCTCGACACTCCGGCGACCCGCGCGCTCGGGCTCGAACCGCATCACGTCGGGCAGGCGAACTACACGCCGGACGAGCTGAAAGCGATCGCCGAGCCCTACGCCGCGGCCGGCTGGCAGCTCGCCTGCCATGTGCACGGAGACCTCGCGATCGACGCCACCCTCGACGTCTACGCGCAGATCATCGCGGAGCAGGGACTCCTCGATCACCGCTACCGCCTGGAGCACTGCGGCGCGATGACCCCTGCCCAGTTCGAGCGCGCGGCGTCTCTCGGCATCACTGTGAGCCTGTTCGTCGACCACATCACCTATTGGGGCGAGGTGCTGGTCGACGACCTCTTCGGTGCGGAGCACGGGGGTGCCTGGGCGGATGCCGGTGCCGCATTCGCCGCGGGCCACCGGGCGACTTTCCACAACGATGGCTGGGTTACCCCGAACGAGCCCTTCCGCAACATGGCCGTGGCCGAGACCCGCACCACCCGCAACGGATATCGGATGCCGGGCGGCACACCGGTCACGCGCGAGCAGGCTCTCCTCGCGCACACGGCCAATGCGGCCTGGCAGCTGTTCAGCGACCACGAGGTGGGTGTCCTCTCTCCAGGGCTCCTCGCCGACTTCATCGTCGTCGACCGTGACCCCGTGACCGTCTCCGCCGAAGACCTCGCCGAGACACAGGTGATGGCGACCTACGTGGGCGGTACCCGAGTGGTCTGACGCGCGGTCATCGAGGGGCTTTGCCGACGGATAGTGTGTGATCCATGGACCTGCGTGTCGCGGCGTATGCGGTCGTCACCGATGACGATGGACGGCTGCTGCTGGCGCGCTGGACCGAAGGGCGCCGCGTGGCGTGGACCATGCCTGGCGGCGGACTCGAGGCCGGTGAATCTCCGGAGGATGCGGTGCGCCGTGAGCTCCGCGAGGAGACCGGCTACACCGTGAAGGTCGGCGAGCTTCTCGGCATCCACTCTCGCGTGATCCCCGCCGGTCGGCGCGTGCAGAAGGCAGCGGATCCGCTGCACACCCTGCGCATCCTCTATCGCGCCGAGGTCACGGGCGGCAAGCTGCGCTTCGAGACCGAGGGCTCGACCGATATGGCCGAGTGGTTCCCTCTGAAATCGGTCGCGGCGTTGCAGCGCGTCAAACTGGTCGACATCGCGATGAGGATGGCCGGCATCCTCTGAGCCGATCGGTCAGCGATCCTCGGGCACGGAGATGTCGGCGACCGTGGCGCCGTATGCGGAGATGAGGTCGTCTGCCTCGACGAACAGGCTGTAGCCGTGTGCGCCGGCACCCATCGCGATGCGCTGACCGACGATCGACTCGTCGGCGTAGATCGGCCAGTCTGTGGTGCTGCCGATCGGCACGATGGTGCCGCGCTCGTATCCGGTCGCGGCGAGTGCCAGCTCGGCCTCGGGGAGTCGGAGCTTGTTGACGCCGACCAGAGCGCGGAGCTTCGGCCAGGAGATCGAGCGTCCACCGGGCACGAGGGCGAACAGGAACGTGTCGTCCGAGCGCTTCACGACGAGCGTCTTGACGATGCCGGATGGATCGATGCCCAGCAGCTCCGCGGCCTCGAACAGGCTGCCGGCCGCTGGTCGTTCGCGGATCTCGATGTCGAGTGACCGTGCAGCGGCCGCATCGCGGACCCGCGCATGCTGATCGCCTCCGTCACCAGAGGCGACGGAGGCGGGATCAGACTGGTTCACGCGTCGGGCGCGGACAGCGGGTCGTCCGCGACCCAGAGCTCGTCGTCTGCGCGCAGTGCCTGCCATGCGGCGTAGAGCACGCCGACGGCGGCAGCAGCACCGAGGATGATCGCGATGACCGAGCCGAGACCGGGACCCGACTTCTGCGGCGCGGTCGCCTTGCGCACCTGCACAGCGACGCCGTGGCGCTTGGCGTTCGCCACGTCCCACGCGGTGAGGGCAGAGCCGACGACACCGCCCACGATCGGCACGAACTTGTCGTCGACGACGTGCTTGCCGATCTTCACGCCGCGGTCGACGACCGGGGCGACACGGCGGTTGTACGTGTCCTGGATGACCGGCACGACCTGCTCGCGATTGATGTTGCCGAGCTGACGTCCGGCCTCGCGGGCGACATCGGCGGCGTGACCGACGAGCACCTGCTGGTTCTCCCAGAGCTGGTTCGCGTCGTTCTGAAGACGACGCAGTTCCTTCTTCCGCTTGCGGCTGAGGCTCACGATGCTCTCCTGTCCATTGGAGTACGGGTTCCCCATCTTGCCACGAGAGGCTGGAAGCGGGGCGGGAATCGCCCGGCCCTTGCGTCATCGTCCGATCGGATGTAGGTGCCTCGGCCAACTCACCGGAAGCTCTGCGAGAATGAAGGCATGGCTCACGCTTCTCATGTCGCAACTCTGCACACCAACCACGGTGACATCGTCATCAACCTCTTCGGGGACCACGCACCGAAGACGGTCAAGAACTTCGTCGGCCTCGCCGACGGCACCCAGGAGTGGACCGATCCCGCCACCGGCAAGCCCGGCGAGGGAGCCCTCTACAAGGACGTGGTGTTCCACCGCATCATCCCGAACTTCATGATCCAGGGCGGCGACCCGCTCGGACAGGGCGTCGGCGGCCCCGGCTACAACTTCGACGACGAGATCAACATGGAGCTCGACTTCAACAAGCCGTACATCCTCGCGATGGCCAACGCCGGCCTCCGTCGCAACGCCATCACCGGCAAGCCCGAGGGCACCAACGGATCGCAGTTCTTCATCACCACCGACCCGACGCCGTGGCTGCAGGGCAAGCACACGATCTTCGGCGAGGTCGCCGATGACGCCTCCAGGGCCGTCGTCGACGCGATCGGCGCCGTGCAGACCGGTGCGGGAGATCGTCCCGTCGAGCCGGTCGTGCTGCAGTCGATCGACATCGTCGCGGCCTGACGACAGCTGCGGCCGATCCGGATGACCACGCCTGAGTTCACGAGCAATCGCGACAACTTCTGCTACCGCCATCCGGATCGGCAGAGCTTCGTGCTCTGCCAGCGGTGCATGCGCACCATCTGCCCCGAGTGCCAGACCCAGGCGGCCGTCGGCGTCATCTGCCCGGAGTGCATGAGCGCCGACCGCAAGAGCCGCACCCCCGCGCAGAAGAAGGCCGCGCGGCGCTGGGGCGCGAACGCCGGCTCGACGATGGCGATGACCCGCAGCGGCAAGCCGATCGTCACCTACGTGCTGCTCGCGGTGACGTCGTTCATCGGTCTGGTGCAGCTGATCCCGGGCGTCGGTCCCGCGATCACCAGCCAGCTGCTGTTCGCCGCACCGTATCTCTACCCGAACCTGTTCCCCTTCCCTTTCGAACCCTGGCGCCTTCTGACCGCCATATTCGTGCACGGCAGCTTCATCCATCTGGCGTTGAACATGCTCGCGCTGTGGATGCTCGGACAGAGCCTCGAACCGATGCTCGGTCGTGCGCGCTTCCTCGCGATCTACCTGATCAGCGGTCTGGGCGGATCCGTGATGGTCGCCTGCCTCGCACCCGGAACCTCCACCGTCGGTGCGTCCGGTGCGATCTTCGGCCTGATGGCGGCACTGCTGATCATCGGCAGACACATCGGCGCCAACGTCACGGGACTGCTCGTGATCCTCGGCATCAACTTCGCCTTCGGATTCTTCGTCGGCGGCATCGCCTGGCAGGCGCATCTCGGTGGAGCCATCGTCGGCGCCCTGGTCGCCCTGATCTACACGCGCACGAAGCGCCGGGAGCAGCGCACCCTGCAGATCGTTCTGCTGTCGGCGCTCGTCGTCCTGTTGATCGTTGTGGTGGCCTTCGTGCCACCGCTGATCCTTTTGTCCTGATCCCGAGTTGTTAACAGGGTTGTTAACCCCTGTGAATAACACCGGTGTAATTCTCCCCAGGCTGGGGATAGATCTGTGGATAACTCTTCTTCGGGGGACGGTCGCAGGCGGATCCCCTTCGCTCGCAGAGCGGGTTCCCTCCCGCTTCGCGGGCCCCTCCCGATGCTCGCTCCGGGAATCCGCCTGCGACCTTCGGTCGGACGGCAATCGATCGCGCCTGGCGGAGAATCTCTGTGGCAGGCATGAGAAAGGCCCCCTCGCGATGCGAGAGGGCCTTTCGACGTAGGGAGTGTCAGCGCCAGCGAGTGGTCATCAGGAAACCGATCAGGGCGATGCCGAGGCCGATGGCGAGGTTCCAGTTGTCGAGCCCAGGGATCGGGAACTGCATGCCGGAGATGTAGAAGACCAGGATCCACGCGAGACCGAGGAGCATGAAGCCGACCATCACCGGCTTGAACCACACGGCGTTGGGAGCGGCGTCGCCTTCGGCGCGCTCGACTGCGGGTTCTTCATTCTTACGGTCACGTGCCATGCCGTCATTGTACCCATTTCACCTGTCTTCCGACGAGGCCGCGATACCTGTCACGGCCGGATGCCACGGCATCCGCTCAGCGTTCCCGGATATGATCGCGACATGACTGCATCCGTCGCGCCTGGGGGGCGACGTCCGCGGCGACAGCGACCACGCTCTCGCGCGACGTTCGCGAGCGTACTCGGCGAGCTGCTCCTCACCGCAGGAGTGATCGTGCTCCTCTTCGTCGCCTGGCAGATGTGGATCGGCGACATCATCATCGCTGCGCAGAAGAACGACGAGGGCGCCGCCGTATCCCAGTCGTGGGCACGGGCCGAGGCCCCCGAGCTTCCGCCCGTGACGGAGGGCGCAGATGGCGCAGTCGCCTATGTGCCGCCGGTACCTGCCGCTCCGGCAGACGGTGAGCTTTTCGGGCAGATGCAGATCCCTCGCTTCGGCGCCGACTACAACTTCGGGATCTACGGCGGGACGAGCCGCGCTCGCACGCTCGATCAGAAGGGGATCGGTGTCTACACGAACTCGAAGATGCCCGGCGAGGTCGGCAACTTCTCGATGGCCGGACACCGCACCACCTGGGGCAAGCCGTTCAATCAGCTCGACAAGCTGCAGCTGAACGACGCGATCGTCGTCGAGACTCCGGACGGGTGGTACACCTACCGATTCCGGACGCTGGAGTACGTCAAGCCGACCCAGACCGACGTGCTCGCCGACGTGCCGCAGATGCCCGAGCAGCAGACCGGAGAGCAGTACATCACGCTCACCGCCTGTTCGCCGCTCTACTCACTGGCCGAACGCATCGTCGCCTACGGGGTGTTCGAGAGCTTCCAACCCCGTGCCGAAGGCCCCCCGTCCGCGCTGACCGACCCGCCGCCGCCACCGGCAGCGCCATCCGTGTGATCGTGGACGTCCACAAGGGAGAAGACTGATGTACGCCGCAATCTGGCGCCTGCTGCCCGGACCCTGGTGGCTGCGCGTACTCATCCTGGTGGTCGTCATCGCCGCCATCCTCTACGGGCTGTTCTGGTACGTGTTCCCGTGGGTGAGCCCGATCATCGCCCCTGGCGAGGTCGACGTCGAATGACACGAGTTCTCGTGGTCGACAACCACGACAGCTTCGTGCACACACTCGTCGGATACCTGCGTGAACTCGGCGCCGACACCGTGATGATCGAGTCCGATGCCGTCGATGCCGAAAGCCTCGAGGGGATGCTGCCCGAGTATGACGCGCTGATGCTCTCGCCCGGACCAGGTGCCCCTGCCGATGCCGGCGCCTCGCTCGACGCGGTGCGGATCGCCACGCGGCTGCACACACCGACGCTCGGTGTGTGCCTCGGGCATCAGACGATCGGCGAGGCGTTCGGGGCTCCGGTCTCCGCAGCGCCCGAACTCATGCACGGCATGGTCTCGAAGGTCACACACGACGGATCGGCCCTGTTCGCCGGCATCCCCTCTCCGTTCGAGGCGGGTCGATACCATTCCCTCGCCCTCGCGGCAGCCGATCTGCCCGCCGAGGTCATCGTGACCGCCTGGGCCGAGAACGGAACGGTGATGGCGCTGGCGCATCGCGATCTGCCGCTGCTCGGCGTGCAGTTCCACCCGGAGAGCGTGCTCACCGAGGGCGGCTACCGGCTTCTGGCGAACTGGCTGGAGCTGTGCGGTGACGAGGATGCGGTGGTCCGCTCCGAGAGGCTGCACCCCCTGTCGAGGTGAACCTCAGCGGTGGATCGTGCGATCCGTCGACCGCTATCCGGTGCAGAAGAAGATCTGCACCGACGAACCGATCGGAACGTCTCCCGGCGCCACAGACATCGAGTGGACGGTCGCCGGCTCCGTAGCCGGGCAATCCGTCGTCGGTGTGGGTGCGGCGACCAGTCCGAGGTCTGTGAGGTTGGTAGTGGCAGCGTCGACGGTCCAGCCGACGAGGTCGGTCAGAGTCACCTTGCCGCTGGCCACGACGAGGTTGATGACGGTGCCTGGATCCAGCTCACTGTCGGCCTTCTCGCTCGCGGAGATGACGGTGTTCGCCGCCAGAGACTTGTCGTTGCGTTGGATGACGGTCCCGAGTTCGAGGCCAGCAGCCTTCAGTGCGTTCGTGGCGTCGTCGAGAGCCATGCCCTCGATCTTCGGCATGACCACCGTCTCTTCACCGGAGGAGACATGCAGGGTGACCGTCGAGCCTTCCTCCACCGAGACGCCCGCTTCGGGGTCGGTGCGGATGACGTTGCCTTCCGCGACTTCGGAACTCGTCTCGATCACGATCTTCGAGGTCAGGTCGAGCTTGGCGAGATCGTCCTGTGCACGCTCGGACGAAACGTTGACGAGGTTGGGAACGATCCGCGACGTGCTCGACACGTCTGCCGGGCGCATGCTGATGGTGACCACCCAGAACAGCACGGATGCCAGCAGAACGGCGAGAAGCGCGACTCCCGCCCAGATCCACGCGACCGGCGGGCCGGACTGCGTTCGGGTCATGGTCGTGTCGGTGCTGAGCTGGCGCAGCGAACGCGCAGTCTCCTGTGCCTGCCGCGGGCTCGGACCGTAGAGCTCGCTGGTCAGCGCACCGAGTTCCTTGCGGGTCGGTGCATTGCCGGTCACGGCGGCGTCGAGGGCGGCGCGGAAGTGCGCGGCATCCGGATACCGCTGGTAGGGGTCTTTCGCGAGCGCGCGCAGCACGATCGGGTCGAGAGACCGCGGAGCGTCTTCGTTCACTTCGGTCGGCGGAACGGGGGTCTCGCTCACGTGCTGGTAGGCGACTGCCACGGGAGACTCGCCACGGAACGGCTGACGACCGGTGAGGAGCTCATACAGCACCACACCGGTGGAATAGAGGTCGGTGCGAGCGTCGACGGGTTCGCCCTTGGCCTGCTCCGGCGAGAAGTAGGCGGCGGTGCCGATGATCTGCGTTGTCTCGGCCACCGTCGACGACGAGTCGGAGACGGCTCGGGCGATGCCGAAGTCCATCACCTTGACCTGACCCTTGTCGGTCACCATGACGTTGCCCGGCTTGATGTCGCGGTGCACGACGCCGGCGCGATGCGAGTAGTCGAGAGCTTCGAGGATGCCGTCGACGTAGCGCACGGCATCGGTCACCGGTACCGGGCCGGCGGAGATGATGTCCTTGAGGAGAGTGCCCTTGACGAGCTCCATCACGATGTAGGGCGGCTCGTTCGAGCTGCTGTCGCCGGTCGAAGGGTCGCCGGCGTCGAACACCCGCACGATCGACGGATGCGACATGCGCGAGGCGGCCTGTGCTTCGAGGCGGAACCGGTTGCGGAAGGCGGTGTCACGCGCCAGATCAGGGTCGAGGACCTTGATCGCGACCTCACGCCCGAGCGTCAGGTCGTACCCGCGGTAGACCTTCGCCATTCCGCCATGCCCGATGAGCTCGTCGACGCGGTACCGGCCCGCGATGACTCGTGGCTCTGTGGACACGGATGACCCCCCTGGAAACTACTCTGACTGAACTGGATTAAAGGTTACCCGTCGGTGTCGCTGTCGCCGTCGCCCGGCACGGTGGCCGCAGCGATCGGGACCGAGAGCGACGGCGACGCGGCCGAGGTGCGCTGGTCGCCACCGGAGCACATGCCCTGGTACGAGACGATGAGCTGCTGGCCGGCGGCATCCGCGACCTTCACCTGAGTGTTGCGCTGTGTCGGCTGGAACGTCGGTCCGCCTGTGGCGAAGGTGCCGTTCTGGACCGAGACGACGTAGCCCGACAGGGTGGTACCGCTGGGGCACGTGAAGCCGGTGCCCCACGAGATCGTCACCGTCGAGCCGGCGACCGGGTCGCCGGTGGGCGAGATCGTCGGTGCGTCGGTCGGCGTCGGGAGGCCGGCGCGAGCGGCGTACACGGTCAGCGTGATCGGCTGGGTCGTCTCGACGTTGCCGGTGGGCGCGACACGGTACACCGTGCCGACGGCCTCATCGGTGGGGGCAGGGTCGCCGTCGACGCAGGTGATCTCACTCTCGAAGCCCGCGCCGGTGAGGGTGGACGTGGCGGCGCCGCAGTCCATGCCTTCCAGCTTCAGCGCAGTCACGTCGACACGGGTCACTTCCGGTGTCGGCGGCGGCGTCGTCGGAGTCGGGGTCTGCGAGGTGGTGGTGCTCGGCGTGGGCGTGGGCTTGCCGTCGTCATCGCCCTGGTTCGCCAGCATCGCCCACACCGTGCCACCGAGCACGATCACCAGCAGCGCGATCAGTGCGATCAGCGGCCAGGTCCAGGGGCTGCGCTTCTTCTTCTTCTCCTCTTCCGCGGCTTCCTCGGTGGGGAGCTGGGCGGTGGTGGGGAGGATGCGCGTGGTGCCGTCGTCGCCGGAAGCGGTAAGGAGCCGCGTGGCGTCGTCGCCGCCGGCGATGCCACCGGTCGCGATCGCGGGAACGGCGATGGCCGCCGAGTTCAGGTCTCCGCGTCGAAGGGCCTGAGCTGCGCGTGCCACCGTCGCGGACGATGATGGGCGGTCGCTGGGCTTCTTGGCGATCATCGCCATGACCAGGTTCTGCACCGGGATCGGCACGGTCGGCGGCAGTGGAGGCGCCTGCTCGTTGATCTGCGCCATCGCGATGGCCACCTGCGATTCGCCGGTGAACGGACGCTTGCCCGCCAGGCACTCGTACGCCACGATGCCGAGCGAGTAGGTGTCGGTCGCGGGCGATGCCGGGTGTCCGGAGGCCTGCTCGGGCGACAGGTACTGCACTGTGCCCATGACCTGGCCGGTCGCGGTGAGCGGCACCTGGTCTGCGATGCGCGCGATGCCGAAGTCGGTGATCTTCACGCGACCGTCGGGCGTGATCAGCAGGTTGCCCGGCTTGATGTCGCGGTGCACGAGACCTGCGGCGTGAGCGGCCTGCAGAGCGGATGCGGTCTGGGCGACGATGTCGAGCGTCTTGTCGGCGCTCAGCGCGCCTTCGCGCTCGAGCACGGTCGAGAGTGCTTCACCCGGTACCAGCTCCATGACGAGGTAGGCACTGCCGTTCTCCTCGCCGTAGTCGAACACGCTGGCGATGCCCTCATGGTTGACGAGAGCAGCGTGCCGTGCCTCGGCACGGAACCGCTCGAGGAACCCGGGGTCCCCCATGTATTCGTCTTTGAGGATCTTGATCGCGACGGTACGTCCGATGACGTGATCCGTCGCTTCCCACACCTCGCCCATGCCACCGATCGCGATACGCGACTGCAGCTCGTAACGACCACCGAACGACACACCCTGCGTCGGCCTCATCTGCCCAGCACCGCCTCTATGACCTTCTTCGCAATCGGAGCGGCGATGGTGTCGCCGCTACCTGATTGTCCCTGTCCGCCGCCGTCTTCGACGACGACCGCTACTGCGACCGCGGGGTCGTTCGCCGGTGCAAAACCGGTGAACCACAACGTATGCGGCCTGTTTCCGTTCTCTGCGGTACCCGTCTTACCGGCCACGTCGATCCCGTCTATTCTTGCACCCTGGGCCGCTCCCGTAGCGACGCTCGCGACCATCGCCGCGGTGACGTTGTTCGCGACGTCCGCATCCATGGCGCGACCGAACTCGCTGTTCTCGAAAGCCTTGATGACGGACAGATCGTTGCCGATCACGGCGTCGACCATCCGCGGGTTCATCACGAGTCCGTCGTTGGCGAGTCCGGCAGAGACCATCGCCATCTGCAGCGGAGTCGCGGTGACCTGTCCCTGTCCGAATCCGGTCAAGGCCGTCTGTGCATCGTCGAGCGCGCGGGGGTAGCTCGAAGGGGTCGACTTCAGCGGTGTCTCGAAGGACTGATTGAATCCGAGCTTGTCCGCCATCTCGCGGATGGTGTCGTCGCCGAGTTCGACCGCGAGCTCTGCCATCGGAATGTTGCAGCTGAGGCGGATCGCCTCCGCGATCGTGACCGTCTCGCCGGGACCGCAGGTGCCGCCCCAGGCGTTGGATACGCGGTTGGATGAACCGGGCAGCGTGTAAGCGACGGGGTTGGGCAGAGTCGAGTCCGGGGTCCAGTTGCCGCTGGCGTAGGCGGCCGCAGCGACGACGACCTTGAAGGTCGAACCGGGAGGATTGAGGTCGCCCGCGATCGCCCGGTTGGACAGCGGCTTGTTCGAGTCGGCGACCAGCCCGTCATACGTCGCGTTCGCGGCATTCGCGTCGTGGGTCGCCATGAGGTTGGTGTCGAATCCGGGGGTCGAGACCATCGCCAGGATGCGTCCGGTCTTCGGGTCCATCGCGACGACTGCGCCCTTGAGCCCATCGAGCGCTTCGTACGCGGCCCGCTGCGCTGCGGTGTTCAGGGAGAGCTCGACGCTGTAGCCGCGCTGAGGCTGGCCGGACAGGATGCGCTCGACCTCGCCGAGGAACGCGTTGGACCCCGTACCGGAGAGATCGGCGTTCATGGCCTGCTCGATGCCGGTGCTCGACCCGAGAGCGGGGTTGAAGTACCCGGTCACCGGCTCCCACATCGGGGCATCCGTGTAGACGCGCTGGAACTGGTACCGGTCATCGCTCGGTACGGAGTTGGCGATGGTGGCGCCGTCGACGATGATCGACCCGCGTTGGATCTCATAGCTGTCGAGCGCGGTGCGCTTGTTGTTGCTGTTCTGGGCCAGCGCATCCGCCTCGACGACCTGGATCCAGCTGGTCGCCGTGAAGAGCGCGAGGAACATGAACAGCATGATGATGCTGAGGCGGCGGAGTTCTTTGGTCATCCGATCACGATCCTCGGCTGGCGGCGCACGCCGTCGGAGATGCGCAGCAGCAGCGCGACGATGAGCCAGTTGGCCACGAGCGACGAGCCGCCGGCGGCGAGGAACGGAGTGGTCAGACCGGTCAGCGGGATGAGGCGCGTGACGCCGCCGACCATGATGAACACCTGCAGCGCGATCGTGAACGAGAGCCCGGTCGCGAGCAGCTTGCCGAAGTCGTCCTGACCTGCGAGGCCGATGCGCATGCCTCGGCTGACGAACACCATGTAGAGGCAGAGGATCGCGAACAGGCCGATCAGGCCGAGTTCTTCGCCGAGGCTGGTGATGATGTAGTCGCTGTGGGCGAGCGGGGTGACCTCGGGGCGTCCCTGACCCCAGCCCGTGCCCATGAGCCCGCCGCGCGCGAGGCCGAACAGGCCCTGCATCGGCTGGTATCCGGCACCGTCGGGGTCGACCTGGTCGGCGTCGAAGAGGAACAGCCAGTTGACGAAGCGACCCTGCACGTAACTGAGGATCTGCGTCGCGAGCGCGACGCCGGCGACCACCAGGGCGAGGCCGATGAGCACCCAGCTCGTCTTACCGGTCGCTACGTAGAGCATCGCGACGAACATCCCGAAGATCAGGGTTCCGGTGCCGAGGTCACGCTGGAAGACGATGATCCCCAGCGAGATGAGCCAGACGACGAGTACCGGCCCGAGCTCGCGCATGCGGGGCCAGGTGATGCCGAGCACGCGTTTGCCGACCGACGTCAGGCTCTCGCGGGTGCGGACGAGGTATCCGGCGAAGAAGATGGCCAGACAGATCTTGGCGAGCTCACCCGGCTGGAAGGCGAACGCGCCGCCGAGCGAGACCCAGACCGCGGCGTTCGCGTCGGGGATGCGCAGGCCGGGGACGAACGGCAGGAGCAGGAGCAGGATTCCGGCGAGGCCGAAGATGTAGGTGTACCGGAACAGGACGCGGTAGTTGCGCAGCAGGATGACCACGGCGATGGCGCCGGCGAGCGAGATCGCCGTCCACGCGAGCTGCTTGGTGGAATAGGCGTTCCAGCCGGTGTTCTTGAACGCGATGTCGATCCGATAGATCATCGCGATGCCGAGGCCGGTGAGCAGAGTCGCGATCGGCACGACGAACGGGTCGGCGTCGGAGGCGACGAAGCGCAGCACGATGTGCAGGGCGAACGCGAGGGCAGCGAGCCCACCGCCGATCGCCAGGATCATCGGGTCGATCACACCGAGTGCGCCCAGCTGCACGAGCGTGAGGGCGGCGCCGCTGATGGCGCAGGCGAAGAGCAGCAGCCAGAACTCGCGGTTGCGCTGGTTCTGCGGCATCCGGATGCGTTTGAGGGCCTTGATGACGCTGGTGTCGGCTGTGACGTCGGTGCTCATCCCTCACCCCCTGCAGGGGTGTCGACAGGGGTGGGCATGGGCGTGGGCAGCGGGGTCTGCTCGATCACGTTCGCCTCGGCGCCCGCTCGGAGCCGGTCGACGATCGCCATCGCATCGGACAGCGAACGCGCGGTGATGGTGCGCTCGACCGACGCCCGTTGATAGGGCGGAAGGTTCGCGAGGAGGATGTCGGTGTCTTCGATCGGAGTCGACAGGGTGACCGGCCCGATGTTCTGCTGCACACCCTGGAAGATCACCACGCTGTCTTCGTCGGCGCCGATGAAGTAGCGCGTCTGGGTCCAGCTGTAGGCAGCGAAGGCGGCGACACCGAGCATCACGACGACTACGAGAGCGCCGGCGATCCAGCCCAGACGGCGACGCTTGGCGCGACGGCGATCCTCTTCGATGAGCTCTTCGAGATACTCGGGGGCCGGCTCGAAGTGGCTCGGCTCGTTCGCGGCCTGACGCACCGGGTGCAGCCAGTTCCCGCGCGGAGCTCGCACCGGCGGCACGTACACGCCATCGGGGTTCGAGGCCGAGCCGACGATGGTGGGGGTTCCCGAGTGGATCGGATGCTGTCCGCCGACGTCGACCAGGACCATCGTGACGTTGTCGGGCGCGCCGCCGTCGAGAGCCTGCTTGAGCAGGATGTCGGCCGTACGACCCGGGGCGAGGCCGAGCTGCATCGCCTTGAGGATGTGGGGCTCGTCGACGACGCCCGAGAGTCCGTCCGAGCAGAGCAGCCATCGGTCGCCGGGCTGCGTGTGCATGACGAACATGTCGAGCTCGGGGTCGGAGTCCATGTCGCTGAGCACGCGCATGAGCACGGAACGGCGCGGGTGGTAGCGCGCCTCTTCCGGGGTGATGCGGCCAGAGTCGACCAGGCGCTGCACGAAGGTGTGGTCGGCGGTGATCTGGGTCAGCGCCTCGTCGCGGTACAGATAGATGCGCGAGTCGCCGATGTGGCCGATGACCGCGTATTCGTCGACCATGATGATCGCGCTGACCGTGGTGCCGAGGCCCGCGAGCTCCGGGCGATCCTTCGCAGCGCGGATGAGGTCGCCAGCGGCCGTGGTCGTCGCGGCCTGCAGCGAGGCCTGGGCGTCTTCGGTCGACGTGTACGCCTGGTCGAGGGGCTCGAGGCGGTGGATCGCGATGCTCGAAGCGACGTCTCCACCGGCGTGACCGCCCATGCCGTCGGCGACGACGAAGAGGTTCGCTCCGGAATAGCCGGAATCCTGGTTGTTGGAGCGGACCTTCCCGGTGTGGGAGATCGCGACGCTCGAGCCTTCGAAGACCATGCCGGCGTCAGGCTCGCAGCTCGAAGGTCGTGGCGCCCACCTTGATGGGGGTGCCGAGCGAGAGGGCGACGGGCGAGCCGGAGACGCGCTGGCCGGCGACGAAGGTGCCGTTGGTGGAGTCGAGGTCCTGAATCGCCCAGCTGTCTCCGCGCAGCATCAGGCGGGCATGGTGGCTGGACGTGTAGTCGTCGCGGATCACGAGGGCGGATTCGCTCGAGCGGCCGATGGTGAGCGAGTCGGCGCTGAGCGGCAGTTCGAGGCCGGCCTTGGGGCCGGAGGTGATCACGAGGCGCTTGGCCGTCGCGACCGTCGCCGGTCCGGTCGTCGTGGGGCGGGAGGATGCCGGTTTCGCGGCAGGAGCAGCAGCCGGAGCGGGCGCCGGAGCACCAGCGGTCGCCTCGACGGGGAGCTTGCGCACCCGCACGCCGAACAGGTCGGCGCGGAGTGAGTACACGACGCCGAACACGAAGAACCACATCAGGAGGAGGAACCCGATGCGCAGGAGAAGCAGGATCAGTTCACTCAACCGAGGGCTCCGAACGCTCGGGTGGCGTCGTCGCCCCTGGACGCAGGACGCGAGGGCGTGGCCACGGGGACGATGCGGAACACCAGGTCGGTGCGACCGATGGTGATCGTGGTGTCGGTGGGGAGAGCTGCTTCGCGCAGCTTCTGACCGTTGACCTTCGTGCCGTTGGTGGAACCGAGGTCGCGCATCATGGCGCGCTCGCCGTCCCACAGGATCTCGACGTGCTTACGGCTCGAACCGGCATCCGCGATCGTGATGTCGGCATCCGACCCGCGGCCGATGACCGTGCGGGCGCGGGAGATCGAGTGACGACGGCCGTCGACGTCGACGACGGCCTGCCAGTTGACGCGACCTTCGACCGTGCCCGAACTCACACGCACAGTGCCGGTGGCGACCTTCTCGTCGGCCTCGAGGTTGATCGAAAGCGGGCCGGCGAAGCTGTAGCCCTGAGAAGTGGCGTGCTTGGTGAGAAGTGCGTGCAGCTCATCGGTGAGGGCGCCGCCGAGGCCCTGCATCCGCTCTGCATCGTCGGCACTGAGGCGCACGACGAAGCTGTTGGGCGCGATGATGCGATCGCGGCTCACGACCGCGGCCTTGGTGTCGGCTTCACGCCGCAGCGCCGAAGCGATCTCCACAGGCTGGATGCCGCTACGGAAGGTCTTGGCGAACGCGCTGTTAACCGCGCGTTCGAGACCCTTCTCAAAGCTGTCAAGTAGTCCCACTGGGCTCCTCTGGCATGCCGACTGGTAGACACATCGTAGCCAGGTGTCCTGGGGGAAAGCCGCCGAACCCCCTCCAGGCGCGTGCAACGAGGCCGAAAACGCATGATATCTTTGGGAAGTTGAGTTCTTCGGAACGAGACACTCGCGCGAGTGGCGGAATGGTAGACGCGCTGGCTTCAGGTGCCAGTGTCCGTAAGGACGTGGGGGTTCAAGTCCCCCCTCGCGCACAGTATGTGCGTATCGGAAGTTCATCCGGTGTGATTGTGAGAATGGCCCGGTTCCCTTGAGGAAGCCGGGCCTTTTCCGTTCTCCGAGCCTCGGCTGGGCGTTCGCACGATGTTCATCCCTCAGCACGATGCGCCGCCGAACGGGCAGTGAAACGTCCGTCCGCGGTATCACCTCGCCCCTACCCGCGGCCGATGTGGCGAGCATCCACTCTCGAGACGATGAGAGTCCACCCTCTCCCCCATAGAAGGCGTCTCGTGACCTCACGCACCCCCAGCCCTCGCTTCGCTCTCGCTCTCGCCGCCGTCGGGCTCAGCACCTCGGCTCTCGCGCTCGCCGCGTGCGCTTCGCCCGCCCCCTCCGCGACGTCTTCCACGAGTTCCGGATCGTTCGACGCCGAGACGGTGAAGAAGCTCGACCGGATCCTCGACGACGCGATCACCGAACACGACATGCCGGGCGTGACGCTCGCCATCTGGAGTCCCGCCGGCGAGTACGTCTCGTCGGCGGGGCTCGCCGATGTCGAGAAGAAGACCGAGATGACCCCCGCGCTGAACCACCGCATCGGCAGCGTCACCAAGACGTTCGTCGTGACGGCACTGCTTCGCCTGGTGGACGATGGCGAAGTGTCGCTCGACGACCCGATCTCGAAGTACGTCGACGGCATCGCCGAGGGCGACAGGATCACGCTGCGCCACCTCGCCGGCATGACCTCGGGCATCCCCGACTACACGAACGACACCGACTGGCAGAGCGCCTACCTGGCCGATCCGCTGGCGACTCTGACACCGCAGAGCCTGATCGAGGGCATCAAGGACAAGTCGCTGCACGACGAGCCCGGCACCGTGGTGGAGTACTCGAACTCGAACACGATCCTCATCGGTCTCGCGATCGAGAAGATCACCGGTGCGCCTCTGTCGGAGGTGCTTCGGGTCGAGGTGACGGAGCCGCTCGGCCTCGACCACACCTTCCTCCCCGAAGCCGCCGAGTTCCCGGAGCCGCATGCCCAGGGATACACGAAGCAGACGATCGACGGCTCGAAGGCTGTTGCGACGGACTGGAACCCGTCGTGGGGATGGGCCGCCGGGGCGATGATCTCCGATCTGGATGACCTGAAGGTGTGGGTTCCCGCCCTCGCGACGGGCCAGCTGCTGTCGCCGGAGCTTCAGAAGGAGCGCTTGGCGGTGACGCCGCTCTCGCCCGAGGATCAGGACTCCGGCTACGGGCTCGGACTCTTCCGGCTCGACGGGTGGATCGGCCACAACGGCGGACTCCCCGGGTACAAGACGGTGACGATCTATCTCCCCGAGAAGGAGATGACGCTCGTCGCGTTCGTGAACTCCGACGTCGACGGCGAGTCCGACCTCGGACCGAACCTGCTCACGCCGGTGACCGAGCTCCTCACGCCGAAGAACGTCTACCAGCTCGGGTGACCATCAGCGGGCCACGTCGTAGACGACCTTCACGACGCCGTTCGCGTAGGCGGCCGATTCGCGCAGCGTCAGCCGCTGCTCGCGTGGCCCCGACGGGAAGATCCGCTTGCCGGAGCCGAGAAGCACCGGGAACGTCAGCAGGTTGTACCGGTCGATGAGGTCGGCCTCGGCGAGGCGGAGGGCGAGCTCCGCACTGCCGTGGATGAAGATGCCGCCGCCGTCGCCGGCTCGGAGGCTCGCGACCTCATCGGTCGAGCGCAGGATGCGGGTCTCGCCCCATCCTTCGACCAGGTCGTGTTCCGTGAGGGTGGTCGAGACGACGTACTTGGGCAGATCCCGATAGGAGGCGTGGTCTTCCGAATCCCGCCAGAACGGCGCGAAGGCCTCGTAGCTGCGACGCCCGAACAGGAGCGCCGTGGTGTCGGCCAGCTCTTCGCCCTTCAAGGAGTATGCGTCGGCGTCGAAAGGCGTGCGGAGGACCCATCCGCCGTTCGGGTGGCCTTCGACCGCGCCGCCGGGGGAGTCGACGATGCCGTCGGCGGTGATGAATCCGGTGTAGACGAGTTCGCGGGTCATGTTCTTCCTCCTGCTCGGGGTCGCCGTTCGACCCTCTCATCATGACGTCGAACGGGAATCCCCGAAATCGACACCTCCTCCGGAACGCGACGTTCAGGATGCGCTTTGGCAATATCATTAGCCGCCTAGTAATCTCTGATCGATGACGAATGCGGTGGGGATCAAGCAAGAGCTTCTGCTGTCGCGGCTCGGCGACGACGATGCCGCACGATTGGTGATGACGGTGCTGACGACCGCGCGCCGGATCGACGCCGCGTGCGCGGAGCTGCTCGCCCGACATGATCTCTCCGAGGGGCGGATGGCTACGCTCCTGGCGGTCTCCGCTGAGTCGGGGATCACGCCACGGCTGCTCGCGACTCGGCTCGCTGTCACTTCCGCGACGGTCACTGGGCTCCTGGACCGGCTCGAGCGCGACGGGCTGATCGAGCGCCACCCCCATGCGAGCGACCGGCGCACGCACACGCTCGTCGCGACCCGTGCGGGCGAGCAGCTCATCGCCGAGTTGGTGCCCGTCTACGCAGGCTGGCTGCGACAGCTCGGAGTCGGGATCAGCGCTGTGGAGCGCGACGGCGCAGCGCTCGTCCTGGCCGCCTTGCAGCAGAACCTCGCCGGTGAGTAGTCAGGCGAGCGGACGAGGCGCACGCACTCTGGCCGACATCGACGCGGCGCACCTGGAAGCGCTCAACACGGGCACCGCATCGTCGCGCACGCTCACCGAAGCCCTCGCCATCGACCACACGATGCTGCTCCGCACAGTGTTCCCCGACGCAGACGACGGGTTGCTCGCCGAAGCCGCCGAGGCGCAGCAACTGGGCATCCTCAAGCGGATGGCGCGCATCGGAGCCGCCCTGGCAACCCGACTCGATTCCGCCGAGCTCGAGTACGTGGCCGGCCATCCCTCCGACACCGTGCGCGGGTGGGCGTGCTTCCTCATCGCCGCGCGTCCTAGCGCCCCGCCCGCGCTGCTCGATCGACTCCGGCGGTTCGCCGATGACGAGCACTTCGCCGTTCGCGAGTGGGTATGGATGGCCGCTCGCCCGGTGCTCGTGACCGATCTCGGAGCCAGCATCGACATCCTCACCGGATGGACGAGTGATCCGTCTGAGCGTGTTCGCCGGTTCGCCAGCGAAGCGCTGCGGCCACGAGGCGTGTGGGCAGCGCATATCGGCGTACTCAAGGAGCATCCGGAACGCGGCGAAGCGATCCTGCATCCGCTGCGTGCCGACCCCTCTCGCTCGGTGCAGGACTCCGTCGCCAACTGGATCAACGACGCCGCGAAGACCCGCCCTGACTGGGCCGTCGAGCTCTGCGACCGATGGGCCGGGGGAAGCGACGCCGCGGCAACGGCCTACATAGTGAAGCGCGCGCGGCGCTCTCTCGTTCGCACTCCCGGACGGTGATCGGTGGGGCGCTCGCCTCTTGTCGTGGTCCGCACCGGCAGAACCGAGACAAACGAAAGGCCGCTGGCTAGTCTGGCCGTTATGACGGACGAGCCGAAACCTTCGACGAAGGCCCGTCCGCGCACGCTGATCCGTGATCAGATCTATGCCCGCCTGGCGCAGGAGATCGTGACGGGGCGTCTGGCACCGCTCGAGGAGATCCGTGATCAGGATCTTCAGGCCGAGTACGGAGTCTCCCGCACACCGATCAGGGAGGCGCTCATCCGGCTCGCCGACGTGGGCCTGGTGGAGATGAGTTCGAACCGCTTCACTCGGGTGGCACCCATCGACCTGCAGGCCCAGTCGGATCGAGCCGAGGCCGCGGGGGCGCTGGTCGCGTATGCGGCGGCGAAAGTGGTTCCGAACCTGACCGACGACCAGCTGGCTTCTCTCGACGCCAAAGTGCAGGCGATCCTGGACTCCGATCTCACCCGAGGTGGCATGCCCGACGGGCTGCGGCTCTGGTTCGCCCTGTGGGTCGAGGTGATCGAGCTGGCCGACAACGCGGTCGTCACCGAAATCCTCGATCGCAATCTCGTCCTGCACCTGAGCCGCTCGGTTCAGGATCGGCCGCTACCGCAGTGGCTCGGAGACCAGCAGCGCGCGCTCGTCGAGCCGCTTCGGAGCGCACTCCGAGCCCGAGACGGCGATGCGGCGCGCGATGCGGTCTTCGAGATCTTCCGCATCACCACCGTCGAGCGGTTGCGCGCGGCGCTCACCGGCGAATGGCGGCTCCCCGAGTGAGTAGCGCCGAGTCGGATCCGCGCGCTGGCGCTTCCTCGTTCATGTCGGTTGAGATCCTGGATCTCGTCGACCGGAAGGAGCTGGCCGCTCCCCGACCCGTCCCGACGCGACTGGAATCCGTGGTGGAGGCGCTGACCACGAAGATGGAGACCGGAGACCTGCCGCCGGGCGCGGCTCTGAAGGTCTCGAAGCTCTCGAAGGAGCTCGATGTCGCCCCGAACACCGTGCGCGAGGCGATCTCGATCCTGACGGCGCAGCATCTGGTCGAGGCGCATGCGCACAAGTCGTCGGTCGTGGCGACCCCGACGGATGCGTGGCTCGCGGCCATCGTGGCGGAGTGCGCGGGGTTGTCCACCCTGGCCGCGACCCTGGGCATCGCCCGCGCAACCCCGAACGAGCGCCGGGAGTTCCGGGTGGCAGCAGAGCACACGATCACGGCCTGGCGCGCGCCGCTCGTCGACCACCGCGTCGCCTCAGGGCTGACCTGGAACCTCTTCCAGCAGCTCGCCTCCTTCTCGCGGAATCAGTATCTAGAGGCGATGCATGCCGCCAAGCGCCCCGCCCTCGTGCTCGGATTCACGCACCTCGGGCGTGAGCGCAACGCAGCGATGGTGAGCAATGCGATCGCGGAGCTTCTCGACGCGGTCGAAGACGAAGCGGCTCATGAGGGGGCAGAGATCGTCGGCGACCTCTACGTCTACGTGCTCGACGACCTCACGCCGGACTGACCGCGCACTGATATTTCACCGCGACGGACGGATCACGGATACCGTTTGATTGTCGCCTTTCTGATGGCGACAGCACAGCACTCCCGACGGTCCCCACCGTCACAGCGATCGTCCCCAAGATCGCGCATCGACGGGTGCTGCGCTTCGTTCGTTGGCCGCCGTCCCCACGGCGGCCGGCGGACGCCCAATCCCGCTCTCGAATGCGCGACGCAGGGCAGTGATGCCGAGGATCCAGGCGACGAGACCCGCGGCGGCGAAGGCCGCACCGAGGAACGCGGACCCCACCCACCCCGAGATGCTGAAGACGAGCGTGGTCGTGGCAGCGCCAACGGCGGATCCCAGTGAGTAGAAGATCATGTATCCGCCGACGGTCGTCGACACCCGATCGGGGTGCAGCGTGGTCAGGATGTGCTGGTTGCTGACGTGGGCGGCCTGCACGGCGAAGTCGAGCATGACGATGCCGACGACGACCAGGATCAGCGACCAGGAGAGGTGACCGATCAACGCCCAGGAGGCGATCAGGGCGACCAGCGCGAGCCCGGTGATGCGATTCGCCTTGCCGTCATCAGCCCAGCGGCCCGCACGGACGGCACCCAGGGTGCCGGCGAGACCGGCCAGACCCAAGAGCCCGATCTGGGTCTCGGTGAGGTGCCAGGGCGCTTCGGCCAGGGGAAGCGCCAGCCCGCTCCAGAGCGTTCCGAACGAAGCGAAGAGGAAGAAGGCGATCACACCGCGGCTGACGAAGGCGGGTTCGGCGAGCAGGCGACCGAGTCCTCGGACGAGATCCGCGTAGCGGCGGACGGGCGGGCGGACGTCGATCGGAAGAGCGAGGAGGGCGAGAGCTCCCAGCGCCACGGTCGCCACCGCCAGGGCCACGTAGACACTTCGCCACCCCCAGGTGTCGGTGAGCGCGCCGGCGATCAGACGTGAGCCGAGAATGCCGACCACGACGCCGGATGTCACGAATCCCAGATTTCGCCCTCGCTCCGCAGGTTCGGACACGGCCGCGGCGTAGGCGACGGTCGTCTGCACCACGACCGCGAAGAGTCCGGAGAACGCCAACCCGACGTAGGCCACCCATGCTGTCGGGGCGGTCGCGACCACAGCCATGCCGATTCCCACGAGGCCGAGGTGGAGGGCGATCAGCCGTCGTCGATCCAGCCGGTCGCCGAGAGGGACAAGCAGGACGAGCCCGATGAGATAACCCAGCTGTCCGGCCGAGACGAGCCAGCCCAGCGCCTCGGTCGATACTCCGAGGTCGCGCCCCATCTCGGCGAGCATGGGTTGCGCGGCGTACACGGTCGCGACGGCGGCCGCGCAGATGACAGCCAGCAGAGTCTTCGTCTTGAGGTTCACGCTCTTCCTTTGGTTGCAGATTGCTACCGAATGAACCGTAGGGGATAATGGTTTCAAATCGCAACTCTTGGAGATGTCATGAGCGAACCCGTCGGACTCCCGCAGTGGACCGATCCGAGCTGCCCGGTCGGCCGGGCAGTCGACCTCATCGGCGATCGGTGGAGCATGCTGATCATCCGGGACGCGATGGACGGTGCCCGCTCATTCACCGACTTCCAGCAGCGCACGGGCATCGCGCGCAACATACTCGCCGACCGCCTGCGCAGACTCGTCGGCTACGGGCTCATGACTCATGTCGATGCGCCGGCCGGCAAACGCAAGCTCTACGAGCTGACCCCCGATGGCGAGGACCTGTTCCCCATCGTCCTTGCCCTTCGGCACTGGGGGGAGGGGCATGCTTTCCGCGACGGGGAGACGCATTCGACTCTGATCGACGCCATGGGAGCTCCAGTGACTGCGCCGGAGCCGGTCGGCGCGGACGGAACGCGGCTCACGAGCCGGAACACCCGCGTCGTGAAGTGAGGGCACCCGCGCGTCGTGCGGGTCTCAGCCCAGCGGGCCCTCGAGCACGGTGAGCACGTCTGCCTCCTCGAACCCGATGGATCTGTTGAGCGCGAGCATCGGCTCGTTCGTCAGCGCCGTGTAGGTCTGCAGAAAAAGCGAGCCGGCGCTCTCCGGGACGCTCTCGAGTCGGCGGAGGTTGGCGATCTTCAGCGCGCGGCCGATGCCGCGACCACGAACGCGCTCCTCGACGAAGGTGTCGTCCTGAAGCACGATCTTCGGATCCGGCCGCGAGAGGAGGATCTCGGTGTAGCCCACGGCTTCCCCGTCTACGCGGGCCAGGCTCCGCACCAGGGCATATCCCTGTTCGGACATGCGCTCCTCGTTCCGGCGCACGGCCTCGACATCGGCGGGCAGGGCGGTGCGGGTCAGGTCGCCCATCGGCACGTCGTCGGACATGTGAGAGCGAAGCCGAGCCCACCCGTCGAGCAGCTCATCGGGGCACGCACCCACCCACGAGAGAACCTCGACATCTGACGGAGCACCCGGGAGTCCGTCGAACGCGCCCTCGGACAGAGGGAGGTCGACCACCTGCCGGCTTTCGCGAACGCCGACTCGCAACCCCTCGGAACGCGCGAAAGCGACTCCGACATCGGAGTACGTCTCGGTGCGCATCAGCGTTGCGGTACCGCGCAGTGCGTCCCGGACGGCAGCGAGCAGCGCACGGGCGACCCCGCTGCGGCGGAAGGCATCGAGAACCGCGATCTCGGCGTCGGCCGGTTCGCCGGGATGCGCGTGCGCTTCGGCTGCGCCGACCGGAACCCCGTCGATCTCGGCGAGCAGCAGCACCGAGCGGCGGGTCGGATGCGGCTTCTGGAACTGCAGGCGCGTCGCATCGTCGCTGCGGGACCACACCTTCTGACGCCCGACCGAGTAGCCGTCACGGAGGATTCCGTTCCACTGGACCAGACGAGCGGTGTTCTGCGGATCGACGTCCGTGACATGGATACTCAACGGAGATCACGACGCTTTCGGTGTTCGAAGACGGATGGGTGCATGACCCAGGTTGCCATGCCGCCGAGCCGTTATCCCTTCCCTTGCTGCCTCGGGCATCTGAGAAGGTGGAGGCAGGAGTTGCCCCTGAGCAATGAAGCGGTGAGTGATGAGTGGACCTGATTCTCCGGTGATCGCGATCGAAGGCGCATCGTCGCGGTGGTCGCCGTGGTGGCTGGCATCGGGAGCGCTGTTCATCGTCTCGGCGCTGCTGGTCGCGTTCCGCAGCCTTCCCGGCTCTCTCGTCGTGGACGTTCTCGTCGTGATCTCGACCACGGCGACCGTGGCCTTCAGCCTCGCGCTCGTTGCAGCCGGTGTCGGTGCCGCGCGCCGCGACGGCACTGTTCAGCTGCCGAACGCCGCGATCGTCTCCCTCTTCCTCCTCGCGGCCTGGCTCCCCGTGGGGCCGCCGGTGCTGGCAGCTTCATTCGACTTCGCCTCGGCGGCGCCGTTCTATGTGAACGCCCTCGTCGAGCTGGGGCTGAGCGGTGCGATCGTCGCCGGGGTGCTTCGCAGTCCGTTGGTGAAGCCCTGGCGGTTCGTTCCCGCGATCGCGCTCGCCGCGGTGGTTCTGGGGTCTCTGATGGAGGTCGCCATCATGTCGGGCGGCGTGTCCGACCAGAACGCGATGATCCTGGTCGTCAACGTGATGATCCTGACGCGCATCCTGGCAACGGGCGCGTTGGGTGCCGTCGCGTTCCGGGCTGCTCGCTCACGTTCCGGGTCGGTGGTCGTGCTCTAGGGGTGACCCTCGTCCTAGACCCTGCTGCTCGCCCTGCGTCACGCGACGGTGACGTAGCCGCTCGAGGAATCGTCTTCGACGAGGGCATAGGTGAGGACGCCGTCCGAGTGGGGCCGAGTCTGCCGCCACACTCGCTCGTGCCCACCTGCGGCGTAGTCGAGCACGATCCATTCGGGTGTCCGCGGATCACGACGCCCGACGACGTACGAGGCGCTGCCGAGGCCGACCGAGCTGAGCTGCGCGACGAACTGATCGGCACCCAGCGGCGCCGTCGGCAGGCTGCAGAGCTCGGAAGAGCGGATGTGCAGGGTCAGCTCCGCCTCGGCCCTCCTCTTCATGCCGACCTCCCGGCGCGCGCACCCAGCTCGCTGGTGTCACGGAGGCCGTGCGCGTCGAGGTAGGCGCGGATCACATCGTGGACGATGCGGATTTGGGCCTCGTTCCCCATGGCGGCCTGCATGGCACCCATCGTGGGTGCCGGTTTGCCGTTCACGCGGTCGAGTGCCTCCCAGACGATGTCCTCACGTGAGCCACGGCCCATCGAGTGCGGCATCGAGCTGAACACCGGATTCTGCTTCCAGCCGGTTCGGGTCTCCTCCATCAGCGGTTCCTCTCCTCTGTTTCCGGGCGCAGTCGGATGCGGGTGCACCAGATCATGCGCGATGAGCGCGCAAAACATCCCTGGGGCGAAGTGCCCCCGATGGACGGCGCGCGATCTGCCGACCGGACGCTTCCCTGAGAGCTGTCGGATGTCGACGTGAGGAAGGTCGATTCGGTCTTTCGGTTCCCTACGACCGTACCACGTTATTTTGAGTCATTCAAAATAAAGATCGCCGCTGGGTGCGACGAAGGCCCGGCTCTCAGAGAGCCGGGCCTTCGTCGCGTGGGAAATCGTTCCAGGATCGTCAGGAGAGGTCGGCAGCAGTCGGAACCACGGTCGCGTAGAGGTCGGCGATGCCGGCGAGGGCTGCGCGGTGGAGCTGCGCGGCCGACACGTCACCGACGACCGAGGGGAGACTCCGCGTCGCGGTGGCGGCAGCGACGACGGTCGGACGGTTTCCCCGGAGGAAGGCGCCTTCGGTCGTGTAGTTGACGCACATGTGTGTCATGAATCCGGCGATGACGACGTCTTCGTGGCCGGTCGCGTCGATGAGATCCCCCAGCTCGGTGCCGACGAAGGAGTTCGGAGCCGTCTTCACGACGACCGCTTCGTCATCGTTCGGAGCGACGCGCTCGTGGATCGCGCCGATGTCGTCGCGGATGTCGTATGCCGAACCGACGCCGCCATCGTGCTGCACGTGGATCACGGTCGCACCCGCGCGGCGCGCCCTCGCGAGAAGGTCGGCGGCGGCATCGAGTGCCGCGTCCCATCCCTCGAGCTCCATCTCGCCGCGAGTGTAGGTGTTCTGGAAGTCGATGAGCACGACGGTCGAGGTCGCGAGCGCGGCAGGGCTGTCGACGATGCCGCTCAATGTGCGGAGTGTGGCTGACGTGGTCATGGCGGGTGTCCTCTCTCAGGGGTCGTCTGTAGTCTGGTTGACCCGAACCCCTCTGAACAGCAGGATTCGGGTCAGGTGTCGCCATGATCGGCTCGTCCGCATCGCACGGGAGGAAGGAACGCACATGGGCGCTCCCCGCGTGACGGTGATCGCTGTGGATGGCATCAGCCCGTTCCACCTCTCCGTCCCGTCCCTCGTGTGGGGTGGCGAGACTCCCGTCGGTGAGATCGATCCGTGGCCGATCCGGGTCGCGGCCCTGCGGGCGGGCACGCTCCGTACCTCCGCCGACTTCGACATCGACGTGCGACACGGGCTCGAAGCCGTGCGCGGTGCCGACGTCGTCGTGGTGCCGTGGTGGGGTGAGCCCGACCGCGCGGCGCCGGACGAGCTGTCGCTCGCACTGCGCGATGCGCGCGACGACGGCGCCGAGCTGGTCGGGCTGTGCCTGGGCGCATTTCCGCTCGCCGACAGCGGAGTGTTGGACGGGCGAACCGCGACCACGCACTGGAAGTGGGCCGAAGTGTTCCGGGAGCGGTTCCCCCGCGTCTCGCTGGAACCCGACGAGCTCTACATCGATGAGGGGGCGATCATCACGGGTGCCGGAGCCACCGCCGGCATCGACGCCTGCCTCCACCTCCTCGCCCGGAGAGAAGGCCAGCACGTCGCGAACCGCGTCGCACGGAGGATCGTCGCACCGCCGCATCGAGCCGGCGGGCAGGCGCAGTTCATCGAGCGGCCGATCCCGGAGGCCGGTGGCGACCCGATCGACGAGGCGATGCGGTGGAGTGCGGCGAACCTCGAGGCTGACCTGTCGATCGACGTGCTCGCCGCCCGCGCGCATCTCAGCCGCAGCTCGTTCACTCGGGCTTTCCGCGTCCGCACGGGTTCGACGGTCGCGAAGTGGGTGCTCGCCCAGCGCCTCGCGGCGGCACGGGAGTTGCTCGAGGCCACCTCGCTCCCGGTCGATGCAGTGGCATCGACGACGGGGTTCGGAGGGGCGGCTCTCTTCCGCCAGCACTTCGGCCACGCATTCGGTGCGACGCCGAGCCAGTATCGATCGGCATTCCGAGCTTCCTGACCCGAGGCGCGTGTGACGATCACCGCTGTGGCTCCGAACTTCTCACCCCGGGTGGGTGAGGCGGGAGACCGCGCCCCTAGAGGGGCACCGTCTCCCGCTCCTATACTCCACAGAACATGAACACGTGGTCATCGGCCCGGCCTCACCACTGATCCATCGAGACGGCGTCGGCGGCCCGCACTCCTTCGTTGCCCCTGCGGCATCTCTACGAAACGAGCACCATGTCGATGACGTCACGGCCCACCGAGAACCGGTTGCGCAAGTTCCTCCTCTCCCTCGTCGCGGTCTTCGCACTCGTCGGCGCCGGCCTCGTCGTGCCCCTCGCCGCACAGGCGGCAGAGTCCTCGCTCCGCATCGACAAGCGCGTCGATGGGCTGGACACGCAGGACACGCTCGGCCCGGGCGACGAGTTCACCTACACCGTCGACCTGGTCTGCGACGACGTCGACTGTCTCAACGTCGTGCTCACTGACACCCTCCCGGCCGAGTTCGCGGGATTCGAGTTCGTCGGCTCCTCGTACACTCCCTCCGACCTGCCGCTCACCGTCACCTCCGAGGGATGTGTGGAAGACGGTGGCGTACCGGTCGAGGTCACGGATGACTGCACGTTCCAGGTCGTCTTCCAGCAGCCGGTGGACGGCGGGATAGGCCTCGAGGCGGGTGGAACGCTGAAGCTGAGCCTCGTGCTCCGGGTCCCCCTCGATCTGCCGGCGGATTGGCAGTACAACGGCGACACCGTCACGAACACGGCGGCGGCGGACTGGGACAACGGTCCTGGCGATCTGCCGGCGACGATCACGGACACGGCCGACGCGGTCGTCACGGTCGACACCGTGATCGGGGTCGAGGCCAGCAAGAGCTGGACGCCGGCTTCGCAGCAGTTCGATCCGGGAGAGACCTCGGAGATCACGATCGGCGCGCAGAACCAGTCGAACATCGGTGCCGACACGCTCGTGATCCAGGAGCCGACGACGGCGGCCGACGGGGCGACGACTCTGGCCGCAGACAACCCGTTCCGCATCGTCGACTTCGAGGGATTCGGGGCCACCACCTTGCCGCCGGCGGCGACGGCGGTGCAGGTCGACGCCTATGTGTACGACGAGGGGACAGGCACGTGGAGCTGGCAGTCGGGAACGCCGGGTGCGGCCCCGGCGCTTCCCGCAGGCGTCGATCCGGCGGACGTCGGCGGTATCCGCCTGACGTACTCCGGAGGCACGATCGCGTCCGATTCCGCTGCCTCGACGGCGTTCTCCGTGGGCCAGCGGTCGACGGATCGCAACGACGGGAGCACGCTCGCCACCGGCGACACCGTGACCAACAGCATCACCTCCACCGTGAACGCCCCCGGCGGCGCGACGGCGAACGACGACGCCACCGCGCCGTATGAGATCGGACCCCTGACGGTCGACGTGCTCGCGGGAAAGACGATCACCCCCGCCGAGCTCGCAGCCGGTGGTGAGGCGCTCGCGGAGCTCACCGCGACCAACACCTCGAACGGCCCGGTGGAGAGCCTCACGATCTCCGACCTCAGCTTCTTCGACGCGGACATGGTCTTCGGCGGCTTCCCCTCCGGTATCGACTACCCCGCGGGAGCGACAGCGGCGACGATCACCTGGTACATCGACGGGGTCGCGCAGGCACCGGTCCCCTTCGCCGATTCCGCGTCTCCGACCCCGCCGCCGGGGACCGTCACTGGTTTCGTGATCGAGTTCACCGGAGACATGCCGGCGAACACCGCGGCGACGATCGACGTCGCGATCGAACCCGCACTCTCGCTGGTCAGCACCGAGGTGCCGACGCATCAGCGCACGAACACGATCGACGTGACGGCCACGAACGATGTGGGAACGGCCGATGACTCCGCCGCCGACGACATCGCCGTCTACTTCCCGCAGATCGGCGTCGCCCTCGACAAGCAGATCACCCCCGGCGGGGCGGTGGAACCGGGCAACAGCGTCGTCGCGAGCCTGACCGCCACGACCGAGACGGGCGTCGCGCAGGTCGACCCGACCCAGATCGTCGTCGAGGACACCTGGCGCGATGATCAGGTCGACGACTTCTGGAACGCGTTCGACATCGTGGCGATCGCCCCGACCCAGGTCCCGCCGAACACGACGGCGACCGCCGAGTACCAGCGCGCCGACGGCACCTGGGTCACACTTGCCACAGTCAGCACCGGTGCGACCGCAGAGACTTTCCAGATGAGCCGCGCCGAGTTCGCCGCCGCGCTGACGCCACCCGACGTGCCATCCGATGTCACGGGCATCCGCTTCACCTTCGACAACCCTGACGGCTTCTCGCAGGGGTTCAGCGTCGAACCGAACCTCGTCTTCGAGGCGCGGACCGACCTTCGTGACGGCTCTGGGCCCACGGATCCACGTGATGATCCTGCCGACGAGCAGTCGGCGCAGCGACCCACCGTCTACGAGAACGAAGCCACGGCGCAGAGTCATGGCGAGGTCGACGGCCTCCCGGACGGCATCGACAGCGACGTCGTCACCGATCAGGACACGATCGGCGTGCAGACACCCGCGACGGGTGAAGGGGCGGGCGTCGACGCCAACAAGCGGTGGGTCGAGAGCGGCGACAAGACCACTGATGTCGACTTCCTCGATGCGCAGTCCGGCGACATCGTCTCCACGCGCAATGAGTGGCGGACCGGGACCACCGGCATCAACACCCTCGTCCTCACTGACCCTGCCACCGCGCCCGACACCGATCCGGCAGGTGCGGCGACGACCGTCTTCCAGGCGTTCGATCTGCTGAGCATCGACCCCATCACGCTCGCCGACGATCCGCTGCTGGCCTGGGACGACATCACCGAGGTCTGGTTGTTCGTCGACGGTGCCTGGGCGCCCATCTCTCCGCCCGGCGGTTCCTGGATGGGCGCGGACGGCTTCATCGGCTACACGCTCACTCCGCAGCAGACCGCCGGTACGACCGGTGTGCGCCTCGTCTATGCGCCCGACGATGCCACGCGTGCCGCCAGCACCGACCCGACGAGGCCCGAACCCGGCTCCGGTCTCGCCACCTCGGCGGTGGGTCAGTACCGCCCGACCTTCCTCACCTGGGAGCTGCGCAACGTCGTGCGCGACGAGACGGCGACGACCGACCGCTGGGTGAGCGCCGATCAGACCTTCAACGATCCCGACGCCGGGATCGTGTGGAACTCGCTCCGCGGGGACTGGACCTCGGCGGCAGGCAACGGCAGCGATACCGAGCAGGACAACATCACCCTGATCGATCAGCCGCCGCTCGTCTCGGTGGACAAGACCGTCACGCCCTCGACCGTGACGATCCCGGAGTCGGCCGACGTGGACCCGGTGAACTATCCGACGGTGACGTTCGACATCGCCGCGAGGAACGACAGCACCGCGCGCGCCTCGTACGTACGGGTGACCGACCCGATCCCGTGCGCTGCCGGCGCGGCCGACCAGTGCGTGAGCGCGGCCGATGCCTGGGCCGACGACCCCTTCGATGGCGCCGACTACGACGCGGCGACCAACCCCTACGAGCGGCTCGACGTGCAGTCACTCGTCTTCACCTATCCCGCCGACCAGGTCGACGCCGCAGCCTCCACGGTGACGCTGTGGGACCGTGCGGCCGACGGCACCCTGAGCACGCGCACACTGTCGATCACGGCAGCGGCCGCGCTCGCGTCGAGCGACCTGACGACCGTCGTCGGCGTGAGCGTGGTGTTCCACGGCATCGCTCCGGAGACCGAGGGCGGCAGCATCCGCGCCGGCGAAAACCTCGGTGTGCAGATCGAGACCCGCGTGCGGCAGTATGAGCGCTCGGATGCCGGCCAGCTCGTTGAGCCGGGTACCGTCGCCAATGACGTGATCGCGCAGTCGTACGACCCGGTCCTCACGCCGTCCGGCACCGCGTCGACGCCGAACGATACGGCCACCGACACGGTCGTGTTGGTCAGTGCGCTCCTCGACGTGACTCTCGCGAAGACCATCGATCCGGATGCGATCCTCGAGACCGAGTTGGCGAATCCCGTCACCGTGACCCTGGATGCGACGGACGGAGCCTCGACCGCGGCCACGCAGCAGGTCACGATCACCGATGCGGATGCCGACTTCTGGAACGCGGTGCAGCTGGCGCCCGATCCGGCGTTGAGCGTCGTGATCCCGGCAGGTGCCGATCAAGTGCGCATCGATGCGCGCGTGGGGACGAACTGGGTCGAGGGCGCATACGCGCCGACCGCCGCCCTCCCCGCGGGAGTCGATCCGTCCGCCGTCGTCGGGCTTCGGGCGGTGTTCCGTAACGCCGCCGGTGACGTGTTCTCCCGCAACGCGCCACCGGACGACTGGACTGCCCAGCTGGCCTTCGATGTCGTCGTGTTGGCGACGCAGCGCGACGGTGCCCCGCTGGCGCTGCCCACCACGCTCCCGAACGCGGCCACCGCGGAGAGCGCGAGACTCGACGGGCTCTACGCTCCGGCAGACGACGAGGGCGATGCCGAACTGGCCATCGACCCCGGCACGCATCAACTCGACGTGGTGAAGTCCCAGCCGGGAACGAGCCATGTCGTCTCCATCGGTGCGAGCCTGCCGTGGACGTTGCAGTTCACGAACACGGGTACCGGGTTCGTCACGATCGATCAGCTCGTCGATCAGCTCCCGGAGTATCTCGACTGGGACTTCTCGCCGCCCACCTATCAGACTTCCGCGGGCGGAACGCTGTCCACCGACGTGTCGGCGCTGATCGACGGCACCGGCAAGAACGTGACGTTCACGTGGCCGGAGGGGGGTGACCGGATGTCTCCCGGCGAGGTCTTCACCATCACCGTGAACCTCGTGCTCGCACCAGGGCTCACTCTCGACCAGTTCACGACCAACACGTTCGTCGTCACCACGGATGAAGAGCTCGACGCCTGTACGAACGCTTCTGGCAATGGAGAGGGTACGGTTCCCGACCTCGCCGCCGACCAGTGCGGCACGACGAACTACGTGCAGCCGTCGCCCGGCGGAGCGCTCGCGGCGTACAAGTACGTCAAGGGGGAGATCGACGGTGACCTGGTCGACGGTCAGCTGAACCTCAACAACCCCGACGCGGCGTGCCCGCTCGATCCTGACGGGTACACCCGCACGCCGTGCGCCGCTTACACCGCGGTGGGCGCGACGGATGACTGGCGACTCTCGGTCGTGAACAGCGGCACGGTCGGCTTCGAGACCGTGTCGCTCGTGGATCCCCTCCCGAGGATCGGCGACCGGCTGCTCGCGACCGGCGCGGCGCGCAACAGTACCTACGCGCCGGTGCTCCTGCCGGACTCGCTCTCGGCCAACGTGCTGCCCGCCGGGGCGACGCTCACGCTCGATGTCACGACATCCGCTTCGCCCTGCGTCGGGACGGGATCCACTTCCGCCTGGTTCGACGACCTGCTCTGCGACACCACGGCGACCTGGACCCCGGTCCTCTCCTACAGCGGAGCCTGGGAGGATGTCACCGGAATCCGCGTCACGATCGACTTCACCGGGACCGCCGCCGGCTCGTTCGCACCCGGTGAGGTCTTGTCTCTGCACTACGAGACGCAGAACGTGCCCGAGTCGGCCACGTATCCGGACCTCGCCCCGATCGCTGTTCCCGATGCGGGCGGGATCGCCTGGAACCAGATGGGTGCGGTGGGGACCGATGCCGGAGGCCGCGAGTACTCAGTCGCCCCCGTGCAGGCCGGAGTCATGCTGCTCGACGGCGACCTCGCTGTGCAGAAGGTCGTGGCGGGTGACACCGGTCGTGCGCCCGACGCGTTCGACTTCCAGCTCGACTGCACGGTGGCGGGCGTTCCGCTGGCGCTGCCGGCAGACGGGGCCATCAGCGTCTCGAACCAGAGCCAGTTGAAGGGGCGCCTCGATGGGCTCCCACTGGGTTCGACCTGCGCTGTCGCCGAGACCGGCGCGGTCGGGGCGCACGGCGAAGCCTCCAGGCTCGGAGACGGTCAGATCGTCACGATCACGACGCCTTCGACTCCGGGGTCGGAGCCGCCGACGACCCAGACCGCATCGATCACGAACGTTTACCCGGTGCTGCCGCCCGATCCGACGCCCGATCCGACGCCGGATGGTGGCGGCGGACTCCCGACGACGGGTCTGGACGGCTCGTCCGTGTCGTTGCTCGCGGGGCTCGGTGCGCTCCTTCTACTGGCGGGCGCGTTCCTCGTCCGCCGTCGGCGGGGTGTCCTGCGGTAGCGCGGAGGCTCAGTTGCACACGCCGTCGATGCTGCACGACTCGCCGGCTTGCCCCGCCACACCTTCGGTCACCAGCGCGGAGGTCGTGGCGGGCTCGGCGAGGAGCCGCCCCAGGTACACACCGAGGGCGACCTCGTCGACCGTGCCGAAGGCGATCTGCCGCACGCGGCCTTCTCGATCGACGATCATCATCGACGGCGTACCCCGGAGTCCGTATCGCTGCATGGTCGCAGGGATGTCGTGACCTGCGACCGGACGATCGATCGCCACCGGGAACTCGATCCGGTACTCCGAGAGGAAGACCTCGAGCGCCTCGCGTCCCATCACGGCATGATGCTCGAAGACCGTGTGCAGCCCGAGGACGACGAGCTCGCTGGGATCGAACATCCCGTGAAGGCGCTGCGCCAGGGGGAGCCCGTGACTCACGCATCCGGGGCAGAGCATCTGGAACGCTTCGACGATCACCACTCGTCCGCGGAGGGATTCGGGGCTGATCGGGGCGCTGTTCACCCACCCCGAGACGTCGAGCGCGAACGTATCGGCGTCGGGCAGCGACTCAGGCACCGGCGGTCTCCTCGCGAGAGGGCAGCCGCTCGGCGACGTATTCGGTGAGGTCTGCCAGACGGTTCGAGTAGCCCCACTCGTTGTCGTACCAGGCCGACACCTTCACCTGGTCGCCGATCACGCGGATCAGGCCCGCATCGAGGATCGAGGAGTGCGGATCGGCGACGATGTCCGATGAAACGATCTCCTCCTCCGTGTAGCGCAGGATGCCTTTCAGCGGCCCCTCTGCGGCCTCCCGGTATGCGGCCTTCACCTCTTCGACGGTCACGGGCCGCGAGGCGGTGACGGTGAGGTCGGTGATGGAGCCGGTGAGCACCGGCACGCGCAGGGCGAAGCCGTCGAGCTTTCCCTCGAGTTCGGGGATGACCCGGCCGATGGCCTTGGCCGCTCCCGTGCTGGTCGGCACGATGTTGACTCCGGCCGCTCGAGCGCGGCGGAGGTCGGAGTGCGGACCGTCCTGCAGGTTCTGGTCGGCGGTGTACGCGTGCACCGTGGTCATCAGGCCGGCCTCGATCCCGAAGGCATCGTGGAACACCTTCGCGACCGGTGCCAGGCAGTTCGTCGTGCAGGAGGCGTTGGAGATGATGTGGTGCCGCTCGGGGTCGTACGTGTGCTCGTTCACGCCGAGGACGAACGTGCCGTCGTCGCCGGTCGCCGGCGCTGAGATGATGACCTTCCGAGCGCCGGCCTCGACGTGCTTCGCGGCGAGCTCAGCTTTGGTGAACAACCCGGTCGACTCGATCACGATGTCGACACCGAGATCGGCCCACGGCAAGCGCAGGGGATCACGTTCGGAGAACACGCGGATCGCCTGCCCGTTGACGAACAGGTGGGTATCGTCGTGCTTCACCGGCCCCGGCAGGGTGCCGTTGGCTGCGTCGTACTTCAACAGGTGCGCAAGAGTGCGCGTGTCGGCGAGGTCGTTGACGGCGACCACCTCGAGATCCGAGTTCTTCGCGAGCAGGGCTCGGAAGTAGTTGCGCCCGATGCGTCCGAAGCCGTTGATGGCGATCTTCGTGGACATGATGCTCCCTCCTGTGCCGGGTTCCGGCATTGTGACTTTTGACCTATGCCAAAAATATCATGGGGAGAGAGGCCGGGGGCTGAACACCCTTCCGTTGACGGCGTGCGGAGGCGTTCGGGTCGGATCCAATGCCGGAATACCAAGTAGTGAAGCCTTCGAGAGCCGAAGATGATGGTCGATCTACATAGCCGAACAAAGGGGTATTCGTGGACAGAAGCCGAGTCGTTCTCGAGAGCATCATGCGTTATCCGGTGAAAGGCCTGGCGGGTGTGCCCACGCACGACTCCGTGCGGCTCGACCCCGGTCGTGGATTGCGCTGGGACAGGGCATTCGCGATCGCCCGCAACGATTCGACTCTCGACGCCACGGGATGGCGACCCCGCGAACACTTCTTCCACCTCGCCCGCCACGAGCACCTCGCCCGGATCTCTCTCGGGCTCGTCGACGCAGACTCCGACTCGCCCTTGCTGACTGTCGAGACGTCAGCGGGAGCGGCGTCGGGAGGACTCGGTGGTTCGTGCCCCGAGAGTGATATGCCGACGATCGATTCGCGGACCATCGACGATCTCCTGCGTCGAACTCTGGGGACGGATCGTGACGAGCCTCGGCTGGTGGCCACCACATCGGCGGGGCTATGGGATTGGGAGCACGCAGATCTATCGCTCATCAATCTCGCCACTTTGGAAGAGCTCGGACGTGAGGCTGGCGTGCGCTTCGATCGGCGTCGGGTCCGCGGGAACTTCTACCTCTCCGGGCTGAAGCCTTTCGAAGAGTTCGAGCTCGTGGGGCGACGAATCCGCGTGGGCGACGTAGAGCTCGAAGTGTTCCAGCCGACCGATCGCTGCCGCGCCACCACTATCCGTCCGGAGGAAGGCGTATCCGACCTCAACGTTCCTGCCCTCTTGGCCGCGCGCTATGGCCACGCCTTCTGCGGTGTCTATGCGCGGGTCGTCCGGGGAGGAACCGTCCGCGCAGGCGATGAGGTTCGCGACACAGGCGCTGCTGCGCTCTCCGCTCGGGAAGGCAGACCCAGCTGGCCGCGCACCGCACGCGTGGTGGGTCGGGTTGAGGAATCAGATGATGTCGTGAGCCTGTGGCTCACAGACCCACTCGACCTCCTCACCACGGCAGCTCCGGGAACCCATGTGCAGGTGCATCTTCCTGGCGCTCCCACCCCCAACTGGCGGTCGTACACGATCTCGGGAACCGCTCCCGGGAGGTTCCGCATCAGCGTGAAGCGCGATGGGCTGGTGTCAGGGATGCTGCACGACGCGTACGAGGTCGACGAGAAGATGCTCGTCACAGGGCCGCATGGTGTCGGGAACGACGACGCGTCGCGCGACCTTCTGGTGGTCAGCGCCGGCATCGGTATCACCCCCACGTTGGCTGTGCTGCGCTCGCGCGCAGCACAGGGTGGGACCGGGCGAGTGCGCGTTATGCACAGTGTGCGCGATGCGGCGTCACTGCCTCTATGGGCGGAGGCATGTCAGGCGGTCGCCGAGATTCCGGATGCGACGGCGCACCTGCACGTCACACGCACAGACCCACCGGAGCACCGGGGCGGCTTCACGGCCGTCGGGGAATCGATCGGTGCCGCTGCCCTCGCGTCGGCGGTGGCGGAGTTGGATCTCGACCGCGCCGATGCGTCCGTGTGCGGACCGACGGGCTTCGCGACCGACATGCGCGACCTGCTCACCCGACTCGGGTTCGCCCCCGATCGCATCCGCATCGATGCCTTCTACTCTCCGGCGAGCCCGGAGTGGGGACCTCCGCGCACGCCCCGAGCCGAGCTCCCGCTGAACGTCGATTCCGCGTCTGAGTCCTTCGTGTGGGAGCCCGCGGCGGGGAGTCTTTTGAACGCCGCCGAGCGTGCGGGGCTCGACTGGCCGAGTGAATGCCGCGTCGGGGTCTGCGGCACCTGTGTGCGCACCGTGACCGACGGAGAGTTCGAGTACCTCAACGAGCCGGTGTTCGAGCCGGGGCCAGGGCGAGTCGTCGTCTGCAGTGCCGCGCCTCTGACAACGCTGCGCCTGGATGAGCCACTCACACCAGGCCTCAGCTGAAGAGCACCACCAGGTACACCGCGAACGTCACCAGGTGCGCCGCGCCGTGCATCGCGGTCACACGTTTCGCGGCGAATGTCGTCACCGACAGCAGCAGCGTGACGCCGAGCATCAGCAGGTTCGCCGGCGACTCCGCGAGCACGACCGTCTGGCCGGTGAACATGCCGATGATCAGCACTGCGGGGATCGTCAGGCCGACGGTGGACACCAGAGCTCCGAGGCCGAGGTTGTTCACGCGCTGGGCTTCGCCGCCGAGTGCAGCACGCACTGCGGTGATCGACTCCGGCAGGAACACGATCCCCGCGATGAGCACGCCGGCGAGGGCGACCGGCGCTCCGAGGCGACCCAACCCGTCGTCGAGCAGCGCAGCCATGTCGTGCGACAGGAGGACGATGGGGATGACGGTGATGACAAGCAGCGCGAGGCGGACGATGATCTCCGTGCGGTGCTCGGCCAGCACCTGGCGGATCCCGCCTGCGGCTTCCGCCTTCTCCTGATGCTGCGCGGTCTGGAGCAGGCGCGGGTCGACCTCGGTGAAGTCACTCGCCTGCGCACCCATCTGCCGGTAGAGGAAGAAGGCGTAGAGCACGACAGTGAGCACGATGATCGGGATCTCCTGAGCCGTCGTGTACGAGCCGTCGGTGCCGATCAGGGCGGGAAGGCCGAACGCGAGCGCGACGAGCACGACCAGCATCGACAGGTACGCCGAGGTGCCGGTGCGGTTGTGGGCCATACCGCGATGGCGGAGTCCGCCGAGGAGGAGAGCGAGGCCGATGACGAGGTTGAGGATGATCATCGAGACGGCCATGACCGAGTCGCGGGCGATGGTCGCATGCTCGCCCGGTCCGAGCATGACCGCGGAGATCAGGATGACTTCGATCAGCACGATCGACAGCGTCAGGACGAGCGAGCCGTAGGGGTCGCCGAGCCGATGCGCGAGGGCCTCGGCCTGCTTCACGACGCCGAACGCGCAGACGAGGATCACCGCGATGATCGCCCCGAGCGCGATGATGAGGACGGGTACTGGCACAGGGGGCGCCAGCACCGGGTGGAGGAGGAGGAGTGCTGCGAAGGCGCCCCATCCAAGCACGACGCGGACGATATCCGTGACGCCGATCAACTGCCTAATCTCCGTGCGTGACATCGCCGGACTCCTTCGAGGTGGGGCCGTCCCCGAATGATAACCACGACCGGGTCGTCCCGGCCGCAGCGCTGTATCAGCGCACTGCATCTGATGGTACGCGGTCGGTCGTGGCGGGTGGCCTCGCGATCGACGGCGGTGGGCTCACTCCCGAGCGGAGGTCTGGGAGAGTGCGTCGATGTAGCGCTCCACATCGCGGCGGAACGCCGATTCACGACGTCGACGGCGCTCGACGCACGCCCATTGCGCAGTAGCCCAGACGAGGAATCCCGCGGCGAGGACGAGCTCGAGCCAGATTCCCCGCACGCCGACGGAGAGCGCGGCGGCACTGACCATCGAGAACGAGGTGATGCACAGGACGAGGGTGGCGCGGGCGGCCCTGGGTTCGCGGGACACGATCCAGACCGGCCAGGCGGAAGGTTGATTCACGGGAGACTCCTGTCGGGGTCGTCCCCGGTCTGTCTCACCGTCAGAGGTCGTCCTCCGTCGTTGTTTCCTCCCCCAGGGTAGCAAACCGCGTCGGCGTCGCGCCCCTTCGCAGGGCGGGCACGTTCTCTGATAGCTTGGCGGCAGGTTCGATCCTGAACCAGCGGACGAGGGCGCAGTACCCGCACAGCGACAAGACTGACCAGAAGGTCATTTCGTGTTGCCATGTGCGTGTGGAACCGCCTCGCATCCTCCCCGTCGTCCCTCCCGGACGTCTCCTCCCCGCGCGTCGCAGCAGCCCTCTCGTGCTGTCATCCGGCCGCGGGCGGTCCTGCATGCGCAGCCTCAGAGCTCCCTGGCCAGCAACGACCGAAGAGGATCGCACCATGTCACGTGAGTCTCCGACTCTGGATCCGACGGCGCACAAGAAGGCACCGCCCCTCGGCGGACGCTTCGTCGGCGCCGCCTCGAACTACATCGACGAGCGCACCAGCGTCTCCGGGCTCCTCAAGGAGTTGAGCCGCAAGGTCTTCCCCGACCACTGGTCGTTCATGCTCGGCGAGATCGCACTGTGGGCGTTCGTGGTGGTGTTCATCTCGGGCACCTTCCTGACCTTCTTCTTCCAGGCCTCGATGGTGCCGACCCACTACACGGGCGCATATGCGCCGATGCGCGGGATGGAGATGACCGCCGCCTTCGACTCGGCCCTGCGCATCTCGTTCGACATCCGCGGCGGGCTCCTGGTGCGACAGATCCACCACTGGGCCGCGCTCGTCTTCGTGGCAGGCATCGGACTCCACATGCTGCGCGTGTTCTTCACGGGCTCGTTCCGCAAGCCGCGTGAGCTCAACTGGGTGATCGGGTTCGTGCTGTTCGTCCTGGCGATGGCTGAGGGCTTCACCGGCTACTCACTGCCCGACGACCTGCTCTCCGGCAACGGCCTCCGCATCATCGACGGCATGATCAAGGGTCTCCCCCTCATCGGCACCTGGACCTCGTTCATGCTCTTCGGCGGAGAGTTCCCGGGGACCGACATCATCGGACGCCTCTACACGCTGCACATCCTCATCCTTCCGATGCTGGTGATCGCGCTGATCGTGGTGCACCTGATGCTCATGATCATCAACAAGCACACCCAGTTCGCCGGCCCCGGCCGCACGAACGACAACGTCGTCGGCTACCCGATGATGCCGGTCTACGCGGCGAAGATGGGCGGCTTCTTCTTCATCGTCTTCGGGGTGATCGTGGTCCTCGGCACGTTCTTCCAGATCCTGCCGTTCTGGATCTACGGACCGTACGACCCCTCGCCGATCTCGGCCGGCACGCAGCCGGACTGGTACATCGGTTTCGCCGACGGGGCACTCAGGCTCGCGCCGCCGAACTGGGACGTCGTGATGTTCGATCGCACCTGGTCGTTCGGGATCATCGTCCCGGTCGTCGTGATGGGATTGTTCATCGTCACGGTCGCGATCTACCCCTTCCTCGAGGCGTGGGTCACGGGAGACAAGCGCGAGCACCACATCGCGGAGCGCCCGCGCAACTCGGCCACGCGCACCGCGATCGGCGTGGCGGGCATGATCTTCTACGCCGTCCTGTGGGCTGCGGCATCGTCCGACCTCATCGCGACGCACTTCATGCTCACGATGGAGGGGGTCATCCATTCCCTGCAGGCACTGTTGCTCCTCGGGCCCATCAGCGGCTACTTCATCACGAAGCGCATCTGCATCGCGCTGCAGAAGAAGGACCGCGAGATCGTGCTGCACGGCTTCGAGTCGGGACGCATCGTGCGTCTGCCTGGCGGCGAGTTCGTGGAGGTGCACCAGCCGGTGGACGAGTACGACCGCTGGAAGCTCATCGATGTCGAGGGCTATGCGCCGCTCGTGGTGCGTCCGAATGCCAAGGGACGCATCCCGTGGACGGAGAACGTGCGCTCGGCCGTGTCGCGCTGGTTCTTCGAGGACCGCTTGATGCCGCTCACGCAGGCCGACATCGACGCGGTCGATGCCCATGGCACGCACGCAGCAGCTGAGGTCGAGACGGGAACGGCGGCCGATGCGGTGGGCAGCGGGAATGCCGACCACCGAGAGAGCTGATCGCTGGCGTCCGAGTGCGGCGTTCGGGCTCTGCGTCTCGGGCGTCGTGCTCGGGTTCTTCCTCGGCGGGTTCCAGGGCGCGTTCGGGGCCTTCGTCGTGGCCGTCGGGGTGATTTCCGTGCGTCGAGCGCGAGCGAAGCAGGAGTCCATTCCGAAAGCGGCATGTACCTTCGTGGTGTTGAAACGCGGCGGGCTTCCGCTCGCGACGATGCTCTTCCGGTTGCCCGATGGCAGTGCGGAGGCGATGGCGGATCATCTGCGTGAGCGCGGCTGGAGCACCCTCGAGCCACCCCTGGACGGACCGCTCACTCCTGTCGGTCGGGTCGGCGTCGCATTCCGGGGGGACCGGATCCTGACGGTGCACGACCTCGGTGACATCGACGCGCGACCGCTCCTCGTTGCTGATCGGGTGACCGACCTCCCCTCGGACTGGGGTCGGGCGGCGCAGCAATCGGGCTACGTGCTCCTCCTCGTCGAGGAGGGCGTGTACGCCCCTGGTGCGGCGCCAGCTCTGGGGGCGTACGCGCTCCTGCAGGGAGTGGAGCACGTCATAAGGCCGTATTAATTTCCCGGTCAGAAGCAAATTTGACTTCCCCTGGTTCCGGGCTACGGTCGGAGGTTACGCCAGCCACCGAAGGGGAAGCGAGTAACCATGTCCGGAAAGTCCATCCAGGGTCGCGACAGCAAGAAGACGCCGCAGCTCTCGCTCAAGGAGAAGCGAGCAGCGAAGCGGGAGAAGAACGCACCAGCCGAGTTCATCAAGCCGCGCAAGGGCGCGAAGGGCTGAGCGGACTCGATGAGGCGGGCGCATCTTCGCATCGAGGGGATGCGCCCGTCGTGCCTCAGCGGAAGACGCGGGTGATGCCGCTCTCCATCTGGGTGAGCTGGATGTAGACCAGGAGACGGAGGGTCGGCCCCAACAAGGCGCGGAGAACGTGACGCACGACCGTACGGCGGCGCCGGGTGCCCGCCCAGGTGAGGGTCACCTGGAGTTGCATTCCACCCGCGGCATGTTCGAGTGCGAAGGTGATGACTCTCGCTGAGTCGTTGTCTGAGTCCGGATACGTGAAGCGCCAAGTCACGTACGCCCGGTCCTCGAACCGATCGAGGTAGATCTGCTGACGCATGCTGGAGTTTCTGACGGCGACCGGCTTGCCGTTGCGGGAGGTGCTCGTCGTCGCATCCCAAGGGCCGAAGGGCGTGGCGCCCGCATGCACCTCATCGACCACATGGTCCCACTCGGGGATGCGCGTCGCTGACGATAGCAGCGCCCACACGTCGTCGAGCGGGGCGGGAACGAAGATCGAACGCCTGCCGGAGAAGCTGTTCTTCTCGAACGTCGCGGGCCGCGAGAGACCGAGGCGCTGCGCATCATCCAGGCGGGATCTCAGCTCGTCCGGGTCGAGGTCGAGTCGTCGCAGGATCTCCTCGATGAGACCGCTCGGTTCGTCCACGAGCGCACGCAGCACGGCTGCGGAGTCACCACGACGGCCTCCGCTCGACGCCTCGGTCCATACCGCAACCGCTCGTTCTGTCCATTCGTATCCCGAGGTTTCGTGGAAGACGATGCGACCAGAATTCTCCCCCTCTGAGGCGACGCCGACGAGCTCAAGCTGAGCAGCGTGCTGTGCGGTGACCGCTGAGCGAGCAGTGTCGAGGCTGCCACCCATGCCACGCAGGACTTGTCCACCCGCGTGTGGGTCGATCGTCAGGGCGAGAAGCAAGTGATCGATGTCGGCGTCACGCACGCCGAAGCGGGAGGCTTCCTCCATCGCGGCAAGCGACAGGGCGTGCAACGTGGTGGCGGCCTGAACGAATCGGCTCATGAGTTCCTCCTGGGGACGATGATCGTCGGATCGATCCGCTTGGCATGCTTCTTGTGCACTGCCTGGCGGGTGACGCCCAGGGCGTCGGCGATCGCCTGCCAGCTCATACCGGATCGCAGGGCGGCTTCGACCTGGCGCAGTTCGAGGGCATCGGCGAGCGTGCGCAGTGATGCCACCGCTCGCAGCCCCGCACGAGGGTCGGTGGTATCCGCGGCGACCTGTGCGACATCGAGGGATTCCATGCTGTCAACCTACGTTGCTTAGCGAGGCGCTGTCAACCCGGGTTGCTAGCGGAGTGGGATCCGGCGCCTCACTCCCCCGCGCCCTCCTTGAACTGACGCTCCCAGTCGCGCAGTTCGGATCGCCCGATGAGCGAGTCCAGCGACACCTGGAACAGCAGCCCCTTGCGGGCATTGACCTGCTTGATGTTGTCGACGATCTGGGTGGTGACGGCTGCCAGCGCGTCGCGCACCTCACCGACCCGCTCATCCGGTGCGTCCCACAGGTCTGGTCGGGTCAGCAGATCGAGCAGGTAGTCGGGCTCCAGCGCCGCGACGAGTCGTGCCAGCTTGTCCGAGTACTCCGCCTCGGCGAGCACGCTCTGGTCTTCCCCCGCCTTCGCATCCAGCCGCACGAACAGCTGCTCCACGTGGGAGGCGAGCGCATCGATGCCCACGGCCGTCTCGGCGGCGACGGGGTTGTTCGGCACGTTCGCGTAGTCGGCGCGCAGCTCGCGCAGGCGATTCACCCGCAGACGGATGCCGGCGGGCATCGGATCGGTCGCTGCGACGGCCTTCGGTGCGCGGCGGCGCCCGCGGAGCAGGCCGATCGCCGTGCCGCCGGCGGCGAGCAGCACGACGCCGCCGATCACGACCGGTAGCAGCCAGTCGACTCCCCCACCGGCGCTTCCGCCCGGCGACGACGGCGTCTCCTCGACGATCTGCTGCACGGTCTCGACGAGTGCGGTCTGGGTGTCGCCGCCTGCTGCGGCCTCGTTCGTGTTCGCGATGGCCAGCGCTTCGTCGCTGTCGATGGCCGTCGATGTGGCCTGGAGATCGTTCCCGATGGCGAGGATCACGGTCTGCTGATTCGCTCCCCCCGAGATCTTCTCGAGGATGTACGTGCTGTAGGGGCTGTCCAACGCGGCATCCTTCGGGAGGACGACGACCGCGATCGAGCCGTCGGTCGGCACGACACCGGCCAACGCATCCGTGACCGTCGACCCGCCCTGCATGCCGGGGGCGACGTACACGTTGCCCCCGGCCAAGCCGGCGATCGCGTCATCGATCCACCCCGATCCGGATGCCGCGACGATGACCATGCCCACCTCAGAAGTTGTTGATCACGGAGGCGAACACGAGATCGATCCGCTCGGCGTCGGAGGCGTCGAACATCTGGCCGCCGGTGGCATCCGCGATGCGCTGCAACGCCGAGGTGTCGGCGCCCGAACCGTAGGCGATCGGGAAGATGCGCACCGGGGCGTCGGAGCCGCCCTCCTTCGTGCTCTTGCCGATCTTCGCGATCAGCGAGTCGAGCGAAGTCGTGGAGTCGGTGTCTTCGCCGTCGGAGAGCACGACGATCGCGTTGATGCGTCCGGGCTCGGCGCGCTCGCTCATGGCCTCGTATGCCGTGAGGATCGCGTCATACAGCGGGGTGCCGTTGCGCTGCGCGTAGCGGAGGTCGTCGAGTGAGGAGTCGAGCTTCTCGCCGTCAGCGCCGAGCGGGGTCACATCGCGCAGCTCCTGGATGCCCTCGCCCTCTTCGGAGGAGATGCCGGTAGTGAACGCCCACACGCCCACCTCGTCGGTCGACCGGAAGTGGTCGAGCGTAGTCTGGGCGCCCTCGATGGCGCCGTCGAGCCGCGAGCGACCGTCGCCGATCGGGTCGTCCATCGAGCCGGAGATGTCGATGAGCTCGAGCACCGACGAGGGCTTGCGCACCTGCGTCCACTGGTCGATCGCGGTGGAGATCACGTCGACCTCGGGCTTGGGCAGCGTCACCGTGGGCTGTGCCGGATCCACGCCGAAGTTCGCGGTGAACAGGTCGCCGAGCGGAACCGACTCGTCGAGCGGGCGGAACCCGTACTCGGGCAGGACCTCCTGGGCGGGCTTGGTCTGCAGGAACTTCGCGAAAGCCTCCCCCGCGGTCCGCTGCTCGGGCGTGACCCACTCCGCGCCGAGAACGGTGACGGGGTTGTCCGACCACATCGAGCCGCCAGAGGGGTACACCGCGACGAGCTTGGTCTTCGGTGGAACCAGGGTCTCGCCCGGCTGCACGGTGTGCGAGTCGGGGTTGCCCTTGTTGTAGTTGAGCAGCGACGTCTCCTCGAGCGCGACGGCCGAGACGTAGGCCGATCCGTTCGCGCCGTTCTGCGTCTCGTCGTAGAGCGTCGACAGCACGTTGCCGGTGGTGTCGCCGTAGTGGATCACGCACTCCTCGAACACGCGCGAGAAGTCGGCCGCGGCATCCACGTCGGCTGAGGTGAGGCCTTCGGCCTTGCCGGATGCCTCGTACGACTGCATCAGGATGGTCGAGAGCCCGGTGGTCGAGGTGTTCGGGTTCGTCTTGGAGATCTTGAACGCGCCCCAGATGTCTTTGCCGACGCTCCCCCAGCCGTCCGGGTTCTGGCACAGGCCCTCGAGCTCGGTGATACTGATGGGCTTGTCCGGCCAACCGAGCGCCTTCGCCATCGGCTCCGGCATGCCGAAGACGACAGGGGTGCGGGTGAACGACGCAGGTGTTCCGACGAGGTTCGGCGACGCGGCTGCGGCGACGCGGTCGGTCCAGACGGTGGATGCCGGCGACCACAGAGTGGGCCACAGGGCGCGGTCGTCGCTCGGCCAGTCTTCGCCCGAGGTGAGGTAGCGCGCGGCATTGCCGGATGAGACATTCGTCGGTCGCACCGTGGCGCACGTGTCGAGCGCGTCGTGCTCCGAGGACTCCTTGAACGCGGTCGCCAGCTCATCGAGCATGTTGACCTTCTCCGACGAGGTCGCGATGGTGATGTGCGTGCATCCGTCGTCGGGGAAGCCTTGGCCGCCCTCGGGTGTCGGGTCTTCTCCCCCGCCCGTGCAGGCCGCGAGAACCAGCGCGGCGATGGCGGCCGTCGCGAGGGCGGCAGGTGTTCGCCGGAAGATGGTCCGTCGTGCGGTGCGAGGCGCGCTCATGCGCCTAGGCTACCCAGGTATCGGCCTCCCGATCACGGGGTTCCTGCGCGCATGAACTCCTCGGCCTCTTGCACCTGCTCCGCAGAGGGACGGATGCCGGTGTAGAGGACGAACTGCTCCAGCGCCTGCAGGGTTGCGACCTCGGCTCCCGTGATCACGGTCTTGCCCGCCGCGCGGCCCGCGGCGATCAGCGGTGTCTCAGCGGGCAGCGCCACGACGTCGAACACGACCGATGCCGCGGCGATCGCCTCCCCCGAGAATGCCAGGGCGTGCTCCTCTGAACCGCCGGCCATGCCGATCGGCGTGACGTTGACGAGGATGTCCGCCGTGGCGTCGCCGACTTCTGCCGCCCAGGCGAAGTCGTACAGGCCAGCCAGGGCGCGTCCGTTCTCCTCGTTCCTGGCGATGATCGTCACTCGCGCGAACCCGGCGTCGCGGAACGCGGCGGCGGTCGCCTTCGCCATGCCGCCCGACCCGCGCAGCAGCACCGACGCCGCGGAATCCAGCGCATTGCTCTCGATGAGCTGCGCGATCGCGGAGTAGTCGGTGTTGTGGGCGGTGAGCACGCCGCCGTCGTTCACGATCGTGTTGACCGAGTCGATGGCGCTCGCCGAGGGATCCATCCGGTCGACGAGGGCGATGACCTCCTCCTTGTAGGGCATCGAGATCGCGCAGCCCCGAATGCCGAGTCCGCGGACGCCGGCGATGGCCTGACCGAGGTCCGTAGGCGCGAACGCCTTGTAGATCCAGTTCAACCCGAGTGCCTCATAGAGGTGGTTGTGGAAGCGCGTCCCGTTGTTGCTCGGCCGTGCCGACAGCGAGATGCACAGGGTCATGTCCTTGTTGAGCAGCGTCACCCGATCAGGCTACTCGCGCCGCGGTCACGCCTGGGGCGATGCGTGAGGGCGGGGTCCGGCCACGTCTGGAACACCGAAAAACCCGTGGTGAGATCGAGCGATCTCTCCTATGGTGAAGGTGCATGCACAAGGGGATTGATCGTCCCGTTTCTCCCCACGAAACGGCGGCCCACCCCAGGGGCAGACGATCCGTGCATGCGATTGGGCCCTCTCGAGTAGTTCAGTCCCCAATGGGCTACTCGAGGGGGCCGCTATCGTTCATCCTCCCACCGAAGTTGAAATTTGTCCCCCAAAAGGGGGACAAGAGCTTCGAAAAGGAGCTAAGCTGTTTCTGACGCACCCTCCGGTCGTCTTCGGCCCTCATCGCTCCCCCCGCGGTGAGGGCCACACCATTTTCCAGGGGCCTTCCGCTCGCTGCGCCCGCCGATCGACCAGATGACGGCCGGATGCCGCTCGTGCAACATTTGGATTACCTTCTTGCTGCGGCTATTCCCCTCGGGGTCTCCTCCACTAGCGTTAGCGATGTCGGGGCATCCCTGCGTCGGCTTCTTCATCAGCAGAACAGGCAGTACATGAGCACCCAGGGCACGGTTAAGTGGTTCAACTCGGAGAAGGGCTTCGGCTTCATCTCCCCCGACGACGGAGGCGCTGACGTCTTCGCACATTACTCAGCCATCGAATCGTCCGGCTACCGGTCTCTCGAAGAGAACCAGCGAGTCGAGTTCGACGTGGCGCAGGGCCCCAAGGGCCTTCAGGCAGAGAACATTCGCCCCGTCTGAGACGGGCGGAACTCAGAACTCCCCGACCGGATCGCGTCCCTGATGCGTCATCCGGCGGGGAGTTCTGTGCTTTCCGGCGTCCGGAGCGGGTGCGGGAGCACCTCGAACGTCGGGCCGTCCGCCGTGTCCGGCAGGCGTCAGGGCGGGTTCAGCCGAGCAGCAGCGAGCGCAGTCCGTCGACCGACGAGACGCGGAACGCGGCGTCGTCTCCCTCGTGAGAATCGCTGAAGCCCCACTCGACGAAGACCACCGGCACGTCGTTGGCATTGCCGCCCTCGACGTCATGGTGCCGGTCGCCGATCAGCACCGGTCGTGAAGTGTCGGCACCGAGCTCGCGAAGTCGACGAAGGGCCTCGGCCACGATGTCGGTCTTCGAGGCGAGCGTCGACTCATCGGGGGTCGCGCCGACCGTCGTCAGGAACGCGGGACGGAGACCGAAGTGGTCGACCAGTGCATCGACCTGGTTCTCGGGCTTCGAGCTGGCCGTAGCCTGCGGCACGCCTGCCGCGTGCAGCTCATTGATGAGATCGACGACGCCCGGGTAGGTCGCGACGTCGGTCGTATAGCCATCGGCTTTGCCGAGGGTGCGGTAGAAGGCGACCGCCTCGGCGGACTGCTCCGGCGTCATGCCCGCCTGGTCCTGGAACGACTGGAACATGGGGGGACCGATCCAGTGCACCAGCTCTTCGCGCGTCGGCGCCGGGCGGCCGAAGTGCGTCAGCGCGACATTGAGCCGGCGGAGGATGCCGATGGATGCGTCGACGATGGTGCCGTCGACGTCCCATAGCACGCAGGAGTAGGGGGAGTGAGGCATGCCTCCAGCCTATGGGCGTGCGAGGGGGCGACCGCCCTCCCTGCACAGGTGTGCAACCGAAAAGGTTCTACACACCTCGTGTGAGCACGTACTGACCACATATAAGGTCGTGACAACGGCGGATGCGCGGGCGAGAATGGGGGCATGTACGTGTCGGTGGAAGTCATCACGATGCTGGCGACAGCAGCGACGCTGCTGGTGGCGATCATCAGCGGATTCGGTTGGATGATCAACCGGATGGACGCGCGATTCGCGGCGCAGGACGTGAAGTATGAAGCGCGCTTCGAGCGGATCGTTGAACGGTTCGATCGGATCGATGAACGATTCCGTGAAGTCCAGCTCGAGATCACCGAGGTGAAGATCGCGGTCGCGCGCCTCGAAGGACCGACTCCACGTCTGCTGTCGGCACGCTGAACGCGCTGACGTTTCGGCAGGCGCGGTTCAGAACAGGCGGGGGATGCCCGACTCGATGCCCTTCATGTCGTCGTAGTCGAGCACCAGGCAGCGGATGCCGCGGTCTTCGGCGAGCACGCGGGCCTGGGGCTTGATCTCCTGCGCGGCGAAGACGCCCTGCACGGGGGAGAGGTGCGGGTCACGGCCGAGCAGCTCGAGGTAGCGGGTCAACTGCTCCACGCCGTCGATGTCGCCGCGGCGCTTGATCTCGACGGCGATGGCGGCACCTTCGGCGTCTCGCACCAGCAGGTCGACCGGGCCGATGGCTGTCGGGTACTCGCGGCGCACGAGAGTCGCACCCTCGGAGATGCGGTCCACCTGTTCGGCGAGCAGTCGCTGCAGGTCGGCCTCGACGCCGTCTTTCTGCAGCCCGGGGTCGATGCCCAGCTCGTGGGAGGTGTCGTGGATGATCTCGTAGATCTGCACCCGCAACGCATCGCCGGTCTTCTTGTGCGTGACGCGCCAGACCTCGACGACGCCTGCGCTCGCCTCTTCCTCGCCCGGGTCTTCGCTCGACAGCGAACACGGTGGGCTCATCCAGTTCAACGGCTTGTAGCTGCCGCCATCGGAGTGCACGAGCAGACTCCCGTCTCCCTTGTGCACGAGCAGACGCGTGGCAAGCGGGAGATGGGCATTGAGCCGACCGGTGTAGTCGACCGAGCAGCGGGCGATGACGAGACGCACCCGTCGAGCCTACTTCGTCGGGGGTGCTGCGCGGTCGCACTCGACGGGCGCGGCGGTCATCGGTCGAGGAAGGAGCCGATCGCCTGGAAGAGGCCGAGCTCGGTGGCCGCCGAGCGGGCGATGAGGAAACCGATGATGCCGATGATCCATGCGGTGTTCTCGGCGCCGGTGCGCTCCATCCAGGCTGCGAAGCGCTCCAGCGGGCGCTGCACCAGGGGAGCCGCGACGAGGCGGAGGATGAGCAGCACGACCGCGGGCAGGATCATCAGTGCGCAGTAGCCGACGAGCGACAGCACGCGTAGAGGAGTGTCGATCCCGGCATCGGCGAGCATGGTCATCGCGACGATATAGGGGAGCATGGTGGCGATCTCGACCAGTCCGGCGGCGATCGCCACGGCCATCACCGCGGTTCCGCGGGTGCGCGGGTCGAGCAGTCGGTCCCGCCAGCGACTGATGCGTCCAGGACCAGGAGAGGCGTCCGTTGCGGCCGCGGCCGCGGGAGAGGGTGGGGTCATCATCGAGGAGCCATCCGCGTCGCGGGCCGTGGGCATTCCCGTCCACGGTGAGACGTTCGGGGCGACGGCGGGTGGTGACGGCGTCGTCGCGGTCGTCGCGGTCTTCGCGGCCTTGTCGCCGGTCGGCATCGCGAACGCGGTGATGAGGAGCGCGACACCCACGACGAGGCGGATGACCAGGCCGGTGGGGGATGCGAGGAAGTCGGAGGCGACGTCGACGAGGTTCACGAGCCCCCAGAGGAAGAGGAGCCCGACGAGCAGATAGAACGCGGCGATCGTCACCAGATACAGCAGGATGCGTCCGGCGCGCACCCGTCCGGGATGCAGGAGCAGGAAGACCGGGATGAGGAGCGTACCGACGCTCAACCCGTCGATCAGCGCCAGGAGCGCGAGGGAGAGGGGGAGCGGCAGCCCGCCGAAGAGTTCCATGTCTCCACGTTCACGGAACAGCGTCGGCCCCGGATCGGGCGAAAGTATCGTCTCCGCCGAGTTCCTCATCCCTTCGTCGGATGCGCGGCGGCGCGCACCGTGGTTGCATGAGGGCATGCACGAGCCGGTCGAAGGCGGATTCGGCGCCTGGTACCGCCGGCACCGCTGGTGGGCAGACCCGCTGGGGATGGCGCTCCTCGCGGTCGCGATGGCGGCACTCGGATTCCGCGGCATCTGGGGGCCGTTCTCGATCCTGGAAGACCCCGTCTCGCCGTGGTGGGCGCTGGCACTCGCGCTTCCGGCCTGCGCGCTCGCCCTCGGCAAGAGGCGCATGCCTGTGCCGGTCCTGGTGCTCGTGACAGTCCTGTTCGTGGTCGATCTGCTCACGGTCGGCGGCATCGGCACCCTCGTGGTGCTGCTGGATGTGCTGTGGACGGCGGCGTTCCTCGCCGGCCCGAGGGGTCGTCAGGTACTGCTCGTGCTGCTCGGCGCCGCGACGCTCATCCTCTTCGTCGTCGCCTGGCTCTTCACCGACGTCTCCTTCGCCGTGGCCTTCCTCATCGGCGTGCAGTTCGGTGCGATCTTCGGCACCGACTACTGGTGGGCGGTCGCCGTCTCCCAGGCGCACGAGCTCGCTGAGTTGCATCGTCAGCGCGCAGAGGATGCCGCCGCTGTCGCTGAGCGCGACCGCGCCGAGGCCGTCCAGCGGGAGCGCGAGTCGATGGCGAGAGAGCTGCACGACGTGGTCGCCGGCCACGTGATGGCGATGGCGATCCGTGCGGAGGCTGCACTGTCGACCCGGCCCGACCGCGCGAAGGACCGAGAAGCCCTGCAGGCGGTGCGCGATGCGGGGCTCGACGCCCATGGCGCCCTGCGATCGATGATCACGGTGCTCCGCCGCGGCGACGGAACCCTCGCGCCCACGCCGCGCTGGGCGGATCTCGGCGGCATCGTGCAGGAGGCGGAGCGCGCGGGGCTCGTCGTGCGCCTCTCCGTGGACGAGGTCGATGATCTCGGTGCGGCGCTCGAGCAGGCCGTCATCCGCATCGTCCGGGAGGCTCTGACCAACTGCATCCGGCATGCGAGTGGCGCCGACGTCGACATCGTGATCCGGCAGGACGATGCCGAGGTGCGGGTGCAGGTGCGCTCGCGAGGCGGCGTGGCCAGTCGTGCCGCCGCACATGGCGACGAGGGCTGGGGGCTGCAGATGCTCCGTGAGCGCGTCGCCGCGCTGGGCGGTGTCTTCACTGCCGGGCCGGTCGCCGGCGGATGGTCGGTCGAGGGCGCGATCCCGACGGAGGTGAGGGCATGACGGCCCCGAACGTGCTGCTCGCCGACGATCATGGCGCGATCCGAGCGGGGCTGCGCATCATGCTCGAGGCGCAGGGCATCACGGTGGTCGGCGAAGCCGCGGATGGCGATGTCGCGGTGCGCAACGCCGCTGCGCTGCGGCCGGACGTGGTTCTCATGGACCTGCGGATGCCGGGGCGGGACGGGATCTCGGCCACCAGGGAGATCGTCGAACGAGGCCTGGGAGATGTACTGGTCCTGACGAGCTTCGATGAGGACGAGCTCGTCTTCGGGGCCATACGCGCGGGAGCAGTGGGGTTCCTCCTCAAGACGGTCGACGCGCCCACTCTCGCGCAGGCCGTGCGGGCTGTCGCCGCGGGTGAGGGCGCACTGGACCCCCGCGTGACCCGTCGTGCGCTCGCCGCAGTGGCCGAGAGCGCCGTGCCACCGGTCGCCGTTTCACGGCAGGCGGTGTTCCCAGATCTGACGGTCAGGGAGCAGGAGGTGCTCGACGGGATCCTGCAGGGGTGGTCGAATGCCCAGCTCGCCACGCGGCTGCGCATCTCGGTGCCCACGGTCAAGACGCATGTCTCGAACGTGCTCACCAAGCTCGGCGCACGCAGCCGCTCGCACGCGGCAGCGCTCGTGCGCGGTCGCGAGGACTGAGTCTCAGTCCTGTGCGGTGGTCGCGACCGGAGTCTTCTCGTCTTCGCGCAGCGGACGGGCGGCACCCGAAAAGAGCCCGGACATCACGACGAGCGCGACCAGGATGAACAGCGTGTTCAGCAGCCCGATGTGCTCGCTGATGACACCGAGCACCGGAGGCCCGCCGAGGAAGGCGACGTAGCCGATCGTGGCCGCTGCGCTCACCCGTGCTGCCGCCTTGGCCGGGTCGTCTGCCGCAGCCGACATGCCGAGCGGGAATCCGAGGGATGCGCCGATGCCCCAGAGCGCCGCACCGACGAGCACGAGTGGGAACGTGGGGGCGAGGATGAAGAGCAGAATGCCTGAGGCCGCCGCCACGGCGAGGATGCGCAGCACCAGGACGCGACCGAATCGATCGACGAGCGGCCCGCCGAAGAGGCGAACCACGGTCATCCCGACCGAGAAGACGGCGAGGGAGATGGCGCCCGTGCCCTCGGCGAAGCCATGACCCTGCTCGGTGCCGAGAGCGATCCAGTCGTTGGCGCCGCCTTCTGCGAACGACATGCCGAGCATGACCACGCCGATCAGGTAGGTGCGCGGCTCGCGCCACGCCTCGAGGGCGGTGTGCATGCGTGCGCGGAACGAGGGCTTCTCGTGCGGCTCCGGATCGAGGGCAGCCTCGCGCACGGGCACCTGGAAGAAGCAGACGACCGCGATCACGGCGATCAGGGCCCCCATGATCGAGGCATGGGTGGCGACGTTGATCGCGAGCTGGGCCGCGAGGGCGCCGATCCCCGCGCCGATCACCGTGCCGAAGCTGAAGAAGGCGTGGAAGACCGGCAGGATCGTCTTGCCCATCTGCTGCTCGATCGCGGTCGCCTCGACGTTCATCATCACGTCGACCGATCCGTTGCCGAAGCCGAACAGCACCATGCCGAAGATGACCACCGGCACGGAGCTGAAGACGTTCGCGCCCAGGCCGACGAGGACGATGCCGGTCGCGAACGTCAGCATCGTGAGGAGCATGCCCCGGCGCGCACCGATGCGCGCCATCACCACGGGACCCGTCGAGATGCCGATGATCGATGAGATGCCCATGCCGAGCAGGATGAGCCCGACCTGTGCATTGTCCAGGCCCAGTGCCTCCTTGATGCCGGGCACCCGCGACGCCCACGTCGCGATCGACAGGCCGCTCGCGAGGAAGATGGCGAAGATCGCCGCGCGCCAGCGCACGAACTGCGAACGGGTGAGGGCTGTTTCCATGCCGGACAGCCTATCGAATCGATTCGACCCAAGGGAAGCGAGGGGAGCTATCCTCGAAGTATGAGCAGTCAGGAGACGCCGCGTCGGCCCACGATCGCCGACGTCGCACGCGAGGCGGGCGTGGCCACGTCCACCGCCTCGGTCGTCTTCAGCGGCAAGGCGAACGTGGCAGCCGCCACACGGGAGCGCGTGCTCGCTGCCGCCGCCGAACTCGGCTACGCCGGACCAGACCCGCGCGCGGCATCCCTGCGCCGAGGGCGCAGCGGCATCGTCGCAGTGGTTCTCGAAGGGCACCTGCGCGCGGCCTTCCTCGATCCGGTCACCACGGCCATGATGGACGGGCTCACCGACGGACTCGCAGATCTCAGCGCCGGCATCCTCCTCATGCGCGATGAGCCGGGGGAGGAGGGCGCGGCGATCACCCATGCCCCCGTCGATGCGTTCGTGTTGATCGGATGCTCCGGACGCACCAGGGCCTCACTCGAGGTGGTCGTCGGCCGTGGCCTTCCGGTCGTGGTGATCGAAGGAGATGCCGGTGAGGAGATCCCGCGCATCACACTGGACAACGTCGCCGCCTCCGCCGACGTCGCCCGTCACGTCCGCGACCTCGGTCACCACGACGTCGCACTCGTCACGCTCCCGCTCGACAGCGACCGGGAACGTGCGCCGGTCACGCCGGAACGGATCGCGAACGCGACCGTCGACGTCACGGTCCATCGTCTCGAGGGCATGCGGCAGGTGTTCCCGGACGCCCCGGCCATCTCGGCGTCCGGCAGTCTCATCGACGAAGGAGTCCTGGTGGGGCGGATGCTGCTCGCAGATGCCGCAACGCGGCCCACGGCCGTGCTCGCGCAGAGCGATTTGCTCGCGGTCGGAGTGATCCGCGCCGCCGAGGAGCTGGGTCTGCGGGTGCCGGAAGATCTCTCGGTCGCCGGATTCGACGGCATCCCGCTCGACGGCCTCGGCGATCTCGCGCTCACCACGAGCGTGCAGCCGGCCGTCGAGAAGGGGCGCGCAGCGGGTGAGCAGGTCGCCCGCATGCTCGGGGGCGATCGCGGAGTGACGCAGCACCTCACCTGTGTGTTCCGCGCCGGCACGACGACCGGACCCGCGCCGCGCTGACGGGCGCATCGCGACGGTCAGCTCCGCTCGGGGCCGATCGGCAGCGCGGTGTCGCCGAAATCGAGGATGCGGTAGCGGCCGCAGTCGACCACCTCATCGGGGATGGCCGGTTCGGGGAGGGCCCATGGCACCGTCTGCGCGTCTTCCACGAGGAACGACACCTCGCCGACGTCGAAGTCCCGCCGGTTCACCAGCCAGGCGTATCCGTTGAGCTCATGATCGACCTGAACGAGATGGGCAGGATCGTCGAGATGCAGCTTGGGCAGGCGCACGGTCCAGAACTGACCGGCACCGGTGCGGCCTGAAGCATTCACCCAATCGGTGACGCAGACGAGATCGGGATCGGCTTCCTCGCTCGCGGCGGCGAGTCGCGGGACGCTCAGCACTCCGCCGACCACGAGCACAGCGGCAGCAGCCGCGGCGAGGAGGGACTCCACGCGGAAGGGCATCCGCCAGGAGTGCGGCAGAGCGACGAGCGTGAGCACAGGCGCGAACGCGAGGGGCTGGAGGTAGCGGGCCGCATGGGTGCCGAGTGCGATCGCGCCGATCAGGACGAGCGCCGGCATGAGCCACGCGACGGCTGCGACGAACCGGGTTCCTGCGTCGCCGGCGCGCACGGTGCGCAAGACCGCGAGCACGATGAGGGCGACGACGATCAGGGCGCCGAGAACTCCGGGCGGAGTCGAGATCCGGTCGGTGAATAAGCCTGCGTAGTACCCCAGCGACTCGTTCCACAGTTCGGGCTGAACGTAGCCGGCGCCGGTGTTGGCGATCCATGCCCGAAGCGGAATGCGTCCGAGGAAGCCGAGTGCGGTGCCGACCAGCAGCACGGCCAGGAGCATCGCCATCCGGACCCTCTGCGGCGATCGGATGGCCATCACGGCGAGGAGGAGCGTGATCGGGACCACCGCCCACACCGCGTAGAGCGGGTTTGACAGGGTCGACACAGCCGCCGTGGCCCCGAGGGCGAGGAGAAGTCCGACACCGCCTGATTCGCGGTCCATCACCCGGCGTGCCAGCCCGACCGACAGCACGACGGCGACCACTGTGGCCGAGTAGTACGTGGTCGTCGACTGCAGCGAGGCGAGATCGAGGGCATCGCGCGAGCCCGACAGGTCGGTCATGGCGAGGACGCAGAAGGCAGCGAGCCCCAGGAGCGACCACGTCACCGGTGCCGTGCCCTCGCGCCGGCGACCCGCGACGACGCGGATCGCTCCGTAGAGGGCGAGCATGTTGAGAACGGCATTTACGGCGAGCAGGCCGTTCACGCCGAAGGGAAGGAGGAAATCGAGCAGGGCGAAGGCCGCGGACTCGGGCACGAACAGCACGCTCGACATCGCCCAATCCAACGGCTGGCCCGAGACGACCGACCTCGCGAACAGGGCCACGATCAGGGAATCTCCGTCGCGGAACAGCAGCTCTGAGCGGGCGGATGAGGCGACCTGCGCGGTCGTGATCAGAGCGAACGCGAGAGATCCGAGCCACCCGGCCAGCTCTCGCACCCACACCCGCCGCATGCGACCACTCTTGCACGATCGTGCAAACTGCGAACCTCGGGACCTTCTCGCCCCGGTAAACTGAACGGGACACCCCCCCGCCTGAGCCGTGAGGCCGACGATCCCCGAGGGAGCCGCGTATATGCTGATGCTCCTCGCTGTGTTCCTCCTCGGGTCGCTGTTGATGCCCGTTCTGGTGCGCTGGCTCGGGGCTCAGGCTTTCGCGATCGCGGCCCTCGTACCGGCAGCCGCTTTCGTGCATGCGCTCGTCATGACGCCGCAGGTCCTCGACGGCCCGGTGCCCTTCGAGTCGGTGGAGTGGATTCCGCAGCTCGGGCTCAACCTGTCCATGAACATGGACGTGCTCGGCTGGGTGCTCACGCTGATCGTCACCGGCGTCGGCGCCCTCGTGCTTCTCTACTGCCGCTGGTACTTCTACGAGGACTCGGCCGGAGTCGGACAGTTCGCCGGCGTGCTGCTGGGCTTCGCCGGTGCGATGTACGGCCTCGTCCTGACCGACGACCTCGTGATGCTCGTCATGTTCTGGGAGGTGACGAGCATCCTCTCGTACCTCCTGATCGGCCACTACCGCCGTCGTGCGGCCAGCCGTCGTGCGGCGCTGCAGGCCCTGCTCGTGACGACTCTCGGCGGACTCGTCATGTTCGTCGGCGTGGTCCTCCTGGTCGTGGACACCGGCACCTCGAGCATCCGTGAGATCCTCGAGATCGCACCCACCGGACCGCTGGTGGACGCCGCGATCGTGATGCTCCTGATCGGTGCCATCAGCAAGTCGGCCCTCTTCCCCTTCCACTTCTGGCTCCCCGGTGCGATGGCCGCCCCGACTCCGGTCAGTGCGTATCTGCACGCGGCCGCGATGGTGAAGGCGGGCATCTACCTCATCGCCCGCTTCGCGCCGATCTTCGCGTTCAGTGCACCCTGGCGGCCGATCGTCATCACCCTCGGCATCGTGACCATGCTGCTCGGCGGCATCCAAGCCCTCCGCGAGACCGACCTCAAGCGCATCCTCGCCTTCGGCACCGTGAGCCAGCTCGGCTTCTTCGCGATCGTCGTCGGCTACGGCACGCAGGCGACGGCTCTCGCCGGTCTCGCCCTGGTCATCGGGCATGCGCTGTTCAAGTCGGCGCTGTTCCTGATCGTGGGAGTCATCGACCGTCAGCTGTCCACCCGTGACATCAACGAGCTCTCCGGCGTCGGCAGGCAGGCGCCTGTCATGGCGACTGCCGCGTTCATCTCAGTCGCATCCATGGCCGGAATCGCGCCGACCATCGGATTCGTCGCCAAGGAGTCAACGCTCACGGCCCTGCTCGATGATGCTCAAGGCGGTTCGGCCTGGGGTCTGGTCGCTCTCATCGGAATCGTCCTCGGTTCTATGCTCACTGCGGCATATGGGGTGCGCTTCCTCTGGGGTGCCTTCTGGAAGAAGCGCGACGAACGGGGCCAGCAGCTGCCGGACACCGCATGGCCCGATCCGCCGGTCGGCTTCCTCTCCGCGCCGATCATCCTCGCCGGGGTGACGCTCGCCGCGGGTATCGGTGCCCCAGCGCTCGACACGGCTCTGCAGGGATACGCGCTCACTGCGACGCCAGGACTCGACCACGCGGGTGAAGCAGTCGAAGGCCCGGGCCACCTTGCGCTCTGGCACGGCTTCGAACCCGCACTGGGCATCTCGATTCTGTCGATCCTGCTGGGAATCGGGCTCTTCCTGCTCACCCGCAGGACCGGCTGGGACCGCAAGGCCCGGCTCCTGCGATTCACCGCTGCCGACGTGTACTACTTCGTCATGCGCGGGGTCGACCGTCTCTCGGTGCTCAGCACCACTCTCACGCAGCGAGGCTCTCTCCCGGTCTACGTCGGCACCATCTTCGTGGTCTTCGTGGCGGCCGAGGTCACGGCCCTGATCGGGAGCGACATCGATCGCTACAACCTGTCCCTGTGGCACACCCCTGCCCAGATCGTCGTCGCACCGATCATGGCTGTCGCCGGAATCTTCGCCGTCCGCGCGCAGAAGCGCTATACGGGTGTCGTGCTGGTCTCGGTCACCGGGCTCGGGATGGTCGTGCTCTTCGCGACGAGCGGTGCACCCGACCTCGCCCTGACGCAGATCCTGGTCGAGACGGTCACGATGGTCACGTTCGCCCTCGTGCTGCGGCGGCTACCCGCCCGGATGGGCGAGCACAACGCCTCGGTCGGTCGCATCCCGCGCGCGCTGCTCGCGATCGGCGTGGGAGTCACGATGGCTTTCGTCGCCGTCGTCGCCACTCAGTCCCGCGTCGCCGATCCGATCTCCGAGGCGTTCCCGAAGCTCGCCTACGAGATCGGCCACGGCAAGAACGTCGTCAACGTGGCGCTGGTCGATCTTCGCGGCTGGGACACGATGGGCGAACTCTCGGTGCTCGTGCTCGCGGCGACCGGTGTGGCCTCCCTCGTGTTCGTCACGCATCGCGCAGACCTGCTCGCGGCCACGAAGAACCTTCCGCGTGCCACCCGCCGGGCTGCCCGCAGTCGCCCACTCGTCGAGACCACCGAGGGCATCAGGTTCCAGACCTCCGAGAACGAGAGCAGCCCGCGTGCGTGGCTCGTCGGCGGACAGAAGATGAAACCGGAGAACAGGTCGATCCTGCTCGAGGTGATCGTCCGCGTCCTGTTCCACACGATCATCGTGGTCTCGATCTTCCTGCTGTTCGCCGGCCACAACCTCCCAGGCGGAGGCTTCGCCGGTGGACTCGTCGCCGGAATGGCGCTGGTGATGCGTTACATCGCCGGCGGTCGCTGGGAACTGGGTGCGGCAGCACCGACCGACGCGGGTCGACTGCTCGGCACCGGGCTCATCCTCGCCGTCGGCACCGCGGTCGTCCCCCTGTTCTTCGGGCTCGCACCGCTGACCAGCACGTTCTGGGAGTGGGAGATCCCCGGCATCGGACACATGGAGTTCGTCACCTCCACCATCTTCGACGTGGGCGTGTACCTCGTCGTGATCGGGCTCGTCCTCGACGTGCTGCGGAGCCTCGGCGCCGAGGTCGACCGTCAGGCAGCGCTGCGTACGACGCCGGGACCTGAGGGCTTCCTCTCCCGGGGCGGGAGGGACAGCTGATGGACGTCTCCCTCACCCTCATCGTCATCATGGCGATCCTCTTCGCGTGCGGTGTGTACGCGATGCTCGAGCGCAGCCTTACCCGCGTGCTGATCGGCTTCCTGCTGCTCGGCAACGCGACCAACCTCCTGCTGCTGATCGTGATGGGTGTTCCGGGCAACGCTCCCTTCTTCGGCACGGAAGGCGAGATGAGCGACCCGCTTCCGCAGGCGCTCACACTCACGGCCATCGTGATCACGTTCGCCGTCTCGGCGTTCCTCCTCGCCTTGATCTACCGCTCCTGGCAGCTCGGCCAGGCCGACACCGTCGAGGACGACGAAGCCGACATCGCGCTCCGCGAGCGCACCGACGCCGACGAAGACCTCATGGACGACGAGTCCGAGACGGACGACGACGACGCCACGACCGACTTCGTCGGGGTGCAGACGGCTCCAATCACGGTGCTGCACATGCGCGATCACCCCTCCATCCACGACGATGCGCCATTCGACGCCCCGACCGGTTGGGGGAGCGAACACTCCGAGTCCTCAGACGAGGGCCGTGAACCGAGCCCAGACAAATCCCACGACCGCGATGAGAACGAGGAGGACAGGCCATGACCGCCCTCGTCCCGCTCCTCGTCGGACTCCCGCTTCTCGGCGCCGCGATCACCCTCGTCTTCGGCCGCAACGCACGCCTCCAGGTCGTCGTCACCGTGGCCACGCTGGCCGCCGTCTCGGTGATCGCCGCCGTGCTTCTGGTCGTGGTCGACTCCGGCGCACCGCTCGCCGTCTCGGTCGGCGGCTGGCCGGTGCCGTTCGGCATCGTGCTCTACGTCGACAGGCTCGCAGCCCTCCTGGTGCTCATCTCCAGCATCGTGCTGCTCGCCGTCCTGCTCTTCTCGATCGGCCAGGGCGCGGCCGACGGCACCGACGAGACACCCATCTCGATCTTCAACCCCTCGTATCTGATCCTCGCGGCTGGCATCTTCAACGCCTTCATCGCCGGGGATCTCTTCAACCTGTACGTCGGATTCGAGATCCTGCTCGTCGCCTCGTACGTGCTCATCACGCTCGGCAGCACCGAGTCCCGCATCCGCACGGGCGCGGTCTACATCGTCGTCTCGCTGGTCTCATCGATCCTGTTCCTCGCCTCGATCGCGATGATCTACGGTGCGCTCGGCACGGTCAACATGGCTCAGATCGCTGAGCGGATGTCGGAGCTCCCGCAGGAGACGCAGCTGGTGCTGCACCTGATGCTCGTGGTGGCGTTCGGCATCAAGGCGGCCATCTTCCCGGTGTCGTTCTGGCTGCCTGACTCGTACCCCACCGCGCCGGCTCCGGTCACTGCCGTGTTCGCCGGCTTGCTGACGAAGGTCGGCGTCTACGCGCTGATCCGCACCGAGACGCAGCTCTTCGCCTCGAACAGCATCGACACCCTGCTGCTGATCATCGCGCTCGCGACCATGATCGTCGGGGTGCTCGGCGCAGTCGCGCAGGCCGAGCTCAAACGAATCCTCTCGTTCACGCTCGTGAGCCACGTCGGCTACATGATCTTCGGTCTCGCGATAGCGACGCCGGCGGCGATCGGCGCGACGGTGTACTACATCGTGCACCACATCGTCGTGCAGACGACGTTGTTCCTCGCGGTCGGGCTCGTGGAACGTCGAGCGGGAAGCACGTCGATCCTGCGAGTCAAGGGACTGCTGAAGGTCGCGCCCGTCATCGCGATCCTCTACTTCGTGCCGGCGATCAACCTCGGCGGCCTGCCACCCTTCTCGGGCTTCATCGGCAAGTTCGCCCTCTTCGAGGCGGCGGCATCCGTCGGCACACCGCTCATGATCGTGCTGATCTTCGGCGGCATCGTGACCTCGTTGCTGACCCTCTACGCCCTGATGCGCGCCTGGAACCTCGCCTTCTGGCGCGAGGAGGAGGACTCCACCGAGACCGAGGGCCGCATCTCCTACCTCGGCAACGCTCCGGCGGCCGACGAGCAGCAGGAACGTCGTCGCATCCCGAAGATCATGACCGTCGCGACCGGTGGAATGGTCGCTGTCACCCTCGCCCTGACGATCTTCGCCGGCCCCCTCTATGCCCTCTGCGATCGCATCGGCGCCGCACTGCTGCAGCCGGTGAGCCTCGTGCAGCTGGAAGAGGAGGTGGGCTGATGGGCCGAGACCTCAAACGCCACCTCTGGCGTGACATCCGGGTGCAGCTGCCGTTCCTGGCCTGGCTCGTGGTGCTCTGGATGCTGCTGTGGGCGCAGTTCACCGTGCTGTCCTTCCTCACCGGTCTCGTCGTCGCGATCTTCGTCACCCGCGTCTTCCGCCTGCCGACCGTTGCGCTCTCGGGCCGGATCAACCTCTGGTACGCCGCGCTCTTCGTGGTGCAGTTCCTGTTCGCTGTGCTCAGCGGAGCGCTCTCCGTCACGGTGCAGGTGTTCGACTTCCGTCGTCAGCCGGGCACGGCGATCATCGCGGTGCCGCTGCGCTACGCCGATGACCTGGTGATGACGCACGTCGCGGTCGTCTCGTCTCTGATCCCCGGATCACTGGTCGTGGAGACAGATCGCGACCGGCGCATCCTGTACCTGCACGTGATCGGAGTCCGAAACCTCGCCGACGTCGAGGAGCAGCGCGCCGGGGTGCTCCGCTGGGAGCGTCGGGTCGTGCGCGCACTCGGCGACCCCGCTCAGTATCGGGCCCTCAAAGCCGACGAGCGGGCCGGTCTCGGCGCGACGAAGGGCGGTGCCCGATGAACATCCTGCTCCTGCTGATCATGGTTGTGTTCGGCATCGCCGCGATCCTCACCCTGATCCGCATCGTGCGCGGGCCGTCGATCCTCGACCGCGCCGTCGCCTCCGATGTGCTCCTCACCGAGGTGATGTGCGTGCTCGGGGCCGAGATGGCGATCAACGGTCACACTCGCAACATCCCGGTGCTCCTGATCATCGCGGCGATCGGGGTGTTCGGGTCGATCTCCGTCGCCCGGTTCGTCGCGAGAAGGGACAACACGACACCATGAACGTGTTCGGTCTCATGATCCCGGATGCCGTCGTCGACGTGGCGGTCCTGATCCTCATCCTGCTCGGGGCGCTGCTGTGCCTCTCAGCCGCGGTCGGGCTGCTGCACTTCCGCGATGTGCCCTCCCGACTGCACGCGGCGACCAAGCCGCAGGTGCTCGGGCTGCTGCTCATCTGCATCGCGATAGCGCTGTCGCAGCGTTCGATCGGCGGTTTCCTGTTCGGCCTCGTGCTGGTCGCCCCCATCGTGCTGATGCAGTTCGCGACCGCGCCGCTCTCGGCGCACATGGTCGGGCGGCAGGCCTATCGCAACGGCACCATCGAGCAGCGCGGCCTCGTCGTCGACGAACTGGCCGAGTCGAAGCAGACTCCGCCCGCCGCCGGCTGAACGCTTTCCGCCGCTCAGAGGCGGGCGGCGAACTCGTGGATGAGGCGGGCCGCGGGCTCGGAGTCGCTGATCAACGTGCCGTGACCGTGGTCGGGGATGACTTCCAGCTCTGCGCCGGGGATCGCGTCGAGGATCTCGCGGCACCAGCTCATCGGGGCGAGCGGGTCGCTCTCTCCACGCAGCACGAGCACGGGGCACTGGATGCGGACGAAGGCGTCTTCGGGCTCGTGCACGATGGTGGCGCGCATCTTGCGGAAGAGGTGGGGACCGCCGCGGAGGTACTCCCTGGCTCCGCGCCAGATGACCAGCGGCCGCTCGCCGACGAGGTCGGTCAGCAGGTACCGCGCCTGTGCGCCGACGTTGCGGGCCGCCTTGTTCACGGTGGGCCCGGCCAGCACGACGCCCTCGACGAGGGATGGATGCCGCGCGGCGAGCTCTGCTGCGATCTGGCTGCCCATCGAGTGCCCGATCACGATGACCGGACCCGAGTCGACGTGCTGCAGGTAGGCCGCGACGAGATCGGCATGCCGTTCCATGGTGAGGGTGCGCGTGGGCTCAGGGGCCTCGCCGAAGCCGGGCAGGTCGACCGCGATGACCCGTCCCTCGAGACGCTGCACGATGTCGAGGTAGACGCTGCGGCCCATGCCGATGCCGTGCAGCAGAAGGTACGTGTGCGGACCTTCGCCGAACGTCTCGGCGATGAGCGTCGCGCCGCCGTGCTCGAACTCGAGGAGCGTGGCGGGCGTGCCCTTGGGGGCGAGGTAGCTGGATGGCACCCCTCAAACGTATCCGAGCATCCTGGGGCGTCGCTCCGGGTGATCGGGCGCGACGCGTCGCTCAGCCGGCCGGCGTCAGCACCAGGGTGTCGACGGCTGCGGCTTTCACGGCCTGGGGCGAGTACGCCCACGGCTTCTGGATGCCGGCAGCCCAGTCGGCGGTCTGGTCGGTGTAGTGCTCGTCGTAGGCGTGGCCCGATGCCCCGGTGAGGTGGTTCCAGGTCGAGGCGTCGAAGTCGGACAGGTCGACCACCATGCGCATCGACGGCACCGTGGTGGTGGCGTACGAGACGCCGAGCTCCCACCCGGTCGCGTTCACCACGGACGCTCCTCCGCTCACGGGGAACGGCCCACGGTTGAAGAGTGCTTCGACCGGAGCGATGCCCGAGGTGCCGAGCGTGTCGCTGGTGAGGGTGATCGCGTGCAGTTCTCCCCAGTTCCAGCGCGCGACGGCGGTGCCCTGCAGGGCTGCGAGTTCGTCGTAGGCCTCTTCCGCCGACAGCGCCAGCATCTGCTCCATCCCGTCGACATCGATCTGCTCGTTCACCCAGAGCGGGTCGGACGGATTCTCGAGCAGGTCGGCGACGACCGTGAAGAGCCGACCCTGACCGTCGATCGGCAGCGGTTGCTCGCGCTCGGCGAAGATGTTCTGCACCAGGTTCGACCACAGCACGTTCGCGTAGGCAGCGGCCGAGGACGACGCCGCGTTCTGGGCGTCCCACGATCGCAGCAGCTCCACGGCTTCGTTCGGGCCGGCGCCGGATACCTCGACGTCGTCCATGGCCGCGGCCAGTTGGGTGCCGATCCACATCTCGTTGTCCATCTGGATCTCACGCATGTCGTCGGCGGTCAATGGGGCGACCGCCGCGCGCCGCTCGATCAGGTGGGCGATCCGCGCCGCGCGGTAGCCGTAGTCCCAGTCGCGGGAGAGGAAGTAGGCGTAGTCGTCGGTGACGATCGCGTTGTTGGCGGTGACGATGTATCCCGAGTTCGGGTTGTACGACACGGGCAGCTCCTCGAACGGGATGTAGCCGGTCCAGTCGTAGCTGCTGTCCCAACCCGGCTGCGGCATCCACCCGTCGCCGGCACCGCGGATCGGGAGGCGTCCTGGCGTCTGGTAGCCGATGTTGCCCTCGGTGTCGGCGTAGATCAGGTTCTGCGCCGGTACGTCGAAGAGGGATGCGGCGTAGCGGAAGTCGTCGAAGTTCTGCGCGGTCGAGAGCGCGAAGATGGCGGTCGCCGCGGTACCGGGGTCGAGGGCCGTCCATCGCAGGCTGACGGCGTACTCGGTGTCGTCTTCCGAGCCGGGAGCCGGTGTGGTCGGGGCGGCGGAATCGGCCTCGAGCGCGGGCTCCGGATCATCGGCGATCGCCGTGAAGTCGTCGGTGAGTCCGGAGATGATGGGTCCGTGCACGGTCGAGCGGATGGTCAGTTCGATGTCGTCACCACCGGCGACCTTGATCGTCTCGGCGCTCTCCTCCAGCGGCACCAGCGCGCCGTCGCGCCAGTACTGGTCTCCCTCGACCCGCTCGACGTAGAGGTCGGTGACATCGGTGGTGAGGTTCGTGAAGCCCCAGGCGACCTTCTGGTTGTGTCCGATCACGACGCCGGGGAGGCCGGAGAACGAGAAGCCGGCCACATCGAACGGGCACTCCTCGTTCACGGTCGAGCACTTCAACTGCACCTGGTACCAGACCGAGGGGAGTGATGCTCCGAGGTGCGGATCATTCGCGAGTAGGGGCATCCCGGTTTCGGTGAGGTCTCCGGAGACGACCCACGAGTTCGACCCGATGCCCTCGCCGACGTTGCCGACCAGCACGCTCGCGGCCTCGATGACGCTCGACGTCTCCTCCCACTCGATCGTGGTGCTCGCCTGCTCGACCTCGTCGTCGGTCTTCGACGACGAGAAGGATGCCGGCTCGGCATCGGAGCCGAGGGCCGGCACGGTCGAGATCTTGGGGACGATCACCGGATTCTCGTCGAACGGGTAGTCGGGGTAGAGCTTCTGGAGCAAGGCATCCGTATCCGCGGCAGCCGTGCCGTCGCCGTCCGCGCCCTCGCTCAACTCGGCGGCGAGCAGGGACCGCTCGGTCTCGTCTTCGATGTTGCCGCGGAGGTCCCAGGCCATCGCCTTGAGCCAGGCGACGGAATCCGCGGGCTCCCACGGTTCAGGTGCGTAGTCGGGGTTCTGCAGGCCGATGACCGCGTACTCGAGGGAAAGCTCTGCGCCCGAGCGTGAAGCCAGGTAGGCGTTGACCCCATCGGCGTAGGCCTCGTAGTAGCTGAGCGTCGTGTCATCCATCGCCTCGACCTCGGCTTCGGCGACCTTGCGCCAGCCGAGCGTGCGCAGGAACGCGTCGGTTCCTGCCTGCGACTCCCCGAACATCTCCGCGACGCGGCCGGCGGTGACGTGGCGGCGGAAGTCCATCTCGAAGAACCGGTCCTGCGCGTGCACGAATCCCTCGGCGTAGAACAGGTCATCGGTCGAGTCGGCGGTGATCGTCGGGATGCCGCGGTCATCGCGCTGCACCGTGACCTCGGCCGCGAGTCCGTCGAGCTCGATCGATCCCTCGGTCTGCGGGAAGGAGCGCTGGATCGTCCAGGTGACGAAGAAGGCCGCAGCCACCGCGATCACGACGATCCCGGCCAGGACGAGGAACGCGACGCGTCCGATGCGAACGCCCAGTGAGGGGCGAGAAGGTGCGGCGGACTCCTGCGAATCGGTCATCATCGTCGAGAACACTTTCGGGTAGACAGGTGGAACTCAGTCCCACCGAGCCCCAGTGCGCGTTCCAGGGTCGCGCCTTCGCATCATATCCGTCCGAGCGCTCGCCGCGAGGTGTTCCGCGACGAGCGCCCGACCGATCACCCGATCAGGCTCGGCTGCAGATCGCGCAGGGTGCGTCGATGTGTCATCCGCGTCACCCCGATCATCGCGAGCAGCAGGGCCCCCACAAGCCACGCTCCGAGGACCGCCAGATCCCAGCCGGCCCGCGCGTAATCGCCGCCGTACATCAGCTGGCGCATCGCATCGACGACGTATCCCAGAGGGAGGACGTGATGAAGTGCTGCCAGCGGAGCGGGCAGAGTCTGCCAGGGGAAGGTACCGCCGGCGGTGACCAGCTGCAGCACCATGAGCACCAGCCCGAGGAACTGCCCGACCGAGCCGAGCCAGACATTGAGCGCGAGGATGATCGCCGCGAACGTCGCCGATGCGAACACCATGACGCCGAGCGTGCCGAGCGGATGGTCGAACGTGAAGCCGAGTGTGATGGCCAGGATGCCCATGAGCCCGAGCATCTGCACAGCGCCCAGCATGGCCGGGGTCAGCCAGCCGGCGAGTGTGATGCGGACGGGGGAGTGCAGTGCCGTGATGGCGCGCCGGGAGATCGGCTTCACGATCAGGAACAGCGCGTAGATGCCGATCCACGCCGACAGGGCGGCGAAGAACGGCGCGAGGCCCGCGCCGTAGTCTTCGGCGGAGGCGACCTTGTCGCTCGACACCTTCACCGGGTCTGCGATCGTGTCGGCCTGCAGGGAGCGCAGTTCCGGTGTGGATGCCGGGATCGCTTCGACGCCGTCGGACAGCCCGTCGCGCAGCTCGGCCGTGCCGGATGCCAGGGTGGCGAGTCCGTCGCGTAGCTGAGCTGCACCGTCGTTCGCTGCCGATGCGCCCGTCGCGACGGTGCCGGCGCCACCGGCGAGCTCGGTGGCGCCCGAGGCGAGAGTTGCCGCACCGGCCGCGAGCTGGTCGACCTTGCCGACCGCGGCCTGCACCTGCGTGTTCCCCTCCTGAAGCCGTGCACCCAGCGGATCGAGCGTGGCGAGCACCTGATCGATCTCTTCGGGCGTGAGCCCCTGCTCCGTCAGAGCGTTCGTGATGTCGGTGCGCACCTGCGGCAGGGCGTTCGCGGCCTGCTGCACTGCGGAACCTGCCCGGTCGGCGACGTCGGCGAGTTGGCGGTTGCCTGCGCTCACCTGCTGGGCTCCGTTCGCGAGGGTCTGCGCCCCTGCTGCGAGTTGGGCCGTGCCGTCGGCCAGCTGTGCGGTGCCCTCGGCGAGGGTGGAGCTGCCGGACGCCGCGGTGCCTGCGCCGTCAGCGAGCTGTGTCGCGCCATCCGTCGCCGTGATCAGTTTGTCGCGCACGTCGCTCAGTCCGGTGAGCAGTCGCTCCGCGGCCTGACTGCCGACCATCTCGGCCACCGAACTGCGGATCTTCTCCACTGCCTGCGTGCCCATCGACGAGGCGAGATAGTTGTTCGCGTCGTTGGTCTCGAGGTCGATGCGCGCCTGATGCGGGTCGGTGCCTGCCGCCGAGGTGAGGGCGGACGAGAAGTCGGCCGGGATCGTCACGGTGAAGTCGACGGAGCCGTGGCGCAGCGCCTCGGAGGCTTCGTCCGCCGACATAAGCTGCCAGTCGAAGGCGTTGCCTTTGATGAGGTTCTCCGCCACGTCTTCGCCGTAGTTCACGGTCTCGCCGGTCGTGGGCGAGGGAGCGCCCTCGTCGTCGACCACGAGGGCGACGGGAACCTCGGGGAACTTCGCGTACGGATCCTGGTTCGCCCAGAGATAGAGGCCCCCGTAGAGGATCGGCACGCAGATCAGCGCGACCAGGGCGATGATGCCCATCCTGCTCGCAGTGAGTCGCCGGAGCTCGGCGGCGATCATGGCGGGAACCTTCATCGCGCGTCTCCGTTCTCGGGGGTGGTCTCAGGGGTGAGCTCGGGATCGGGCTCTGGCTCGGGCTCGGGCTCGGGCTCGGGCTCATCGAGGGTCAGCGGCTCGATCGGCCCGGAGGCGTTGATCGCGTCGAACTCGTGCATCCGCTCCAGGGCGATGGCCGCGGAACCGCCGACGATCACGAGCATCGCGTAGCCACGATCGGCGAACTCCGCGGAGATGCGCCACCAGCCGTCCGGACTCCCGCCGTGACGGTCGGGGGAGACGAGGACGATGCCTTCGACTCCGGATCGCAGCACCGCGAGCTCGCACAGGATGCGTACGCGAGCGGCGGGGTCGATGTTGCCGATCGGCACGGAGGCGAGTTCGACGAAACCCAGCTGTGTGAGCCAGCGTCGCGCATGCAGCGGCGTGGCGCCGAGGCCTGCGAACATGAGCTCTTCCCCCACGACTCCGGCGAGGGTGATGTCGGGGTGCGGGTCGCTGACGTCAGGGGCATCGACCAGGGCGACCCGGCGACGCAGCGACTTCGGATCCTCCGTGCCGTCGATGCTCACCCGGCCGGAGTCTGGGCGCATGCGACCGCTGGCGATCAGGCCGAGCACCGTCGGGCGCTGTTCTGTCTCGGCGAGAGCGAAACGCACGGACCCGGTGTGGAACTCGAGCGACGTCGACGGGAGCGCCTGAGCGTTACGGCCCTTGCTCACGTCGTGCAGTGAGATCTTCATGCGCTGGCCTCCTGGGAGGGGTCGACGTGGACGGATTCGGGAGGGACGGCGGATGCGCCGACGTCGGGGTGCGCGGCGAGCAGTTCGTCGGCTTCGCGCCACGACAGACCGGCGATGCTCAGGACGGCTCTCACGGCGAGATCGGCAGCGCCCGTGCTGGCGGCATCCGTGCGGGAGATGACCGTGCGGGCCATCTCTTCGATGAGGCGTGCGAGTGTGGGCGCGGCGAGGTCGGTGCGGAAGCTGCCGTCGTCCTGCCCGCGACGCACGAGTGCCGCCACTGTGCGGCGCAGCGGGGCGAGCGCGGTGGCCGTGTGTTCGACGTGTGCCTCGTCGAGGGCGAGCGCTGCGGCAACCTGCACATGTGCAGCCTCGTGCCAGAGGAGCGCGGCGAGACGGGCGAGCGCGAGGCGGGCGTCGTCGTCGTCGTTCGAGGCGGCGATGGCGTTGAACCGCTGGGCTCCGGCGGAGATGAGTTCGCGGATCAGGGCGTCGCGATCGTCGAAGTGTCCGTACAGCGTGCGTCGCGAGAGGCCGGCGCAGCGGGCGATGACATCGATGGATGCGTGCGGGTCTGCGGCAAGCGTCGAGCGGGCGGCGGACAGGATGCCGGCGCGGTTCTCGACGGCGTCGCGACGGGGTGCACGAGTGGTCATGCCCCCATGGTACGTATAGTGCACAGAGTTGTGCAAGATAGTCGGCGGAAATCCTGCCTTCGACACTCCGGGAGGCGGGCACAGCTTTCGGAGGGCGGCGTTGTGTTATGTTACGCGTTGCGCGCTGGCGCGTTATTGGGGGTGGCGCCGGTTCCGGAAGCGTGAGCATCCGGTTCGCGAGTGTCGACCGTATCGAGTGGTGGGGGAACCGCTGTGGTCGAAGGAGGGTGTGATTTGGCAGGCTTCGATGTCGAGCTGGAACGCAGAAAGCTGAGTGATGACGTCTATCGCAGGTTGCGAGACGCGATCGTGGATGGCGAACTGCGTCCGGGCGAACGCATTCGCGACTATGAGCTCGCAGACGAATTGGGGACGTCCAAGACACCGATCAGGCATGCACTGGCCAGACTCGCCGAACAGGGGCTCGTCGAGATGCAGCGCAACCGCTTCACGCGGGTGGCCCCGCTCGATCTCGACCGGATCAGAGACGCGATCGCACTCTTCGGAGACATCTGGATAGGTTCGATCCGGCACGCGATGCCCTTGATCGAAGCGGATGACGTCGCCTACCTCGTCGATCTGACGGAGGACATGACGGCCGCGAGCCGCGACCGCGACATCCTGGCCTTCGGGGTGGCGCTGCGAGCGATCGCCACCGGCTTCGCGCGAATCGAAGGCAACCCCATGCGAGTGGACGTGATCGAGCTCCTCGGACCGCAGATCCGTCGCTTCACCCAGCACGCGCAGGAGGCGTTCGACTGGGTCGCGAGCGAGGAGTCCACCCGCGAGATCCGAGACGCCATCAGGCAGCTGGACGCCGTTCAGGTGCGCGCAGCCGTCGTCGTCCTCTTCGACGACGTGCTTCCGAGCATCATCGACCGCACCGAGAATCCAGATCTCCGGGACGAAGCGCCCGTATAGACGCGCATCGCGCCGAGACCCGATATCGCTCCGGGCTTCGGCGCGACGAAGCGTCAGTCGGTGCCGGAGTCGAAGGCTGCGCCCTCGGATGCCGTGTCGACGGCATCTGCAAGGGTCTCGTCGGCTTCGGAGATCGAGCCGTGCACCGACTCGGTGATCTCGCTCGACTCGCCGGCGGTCACGCGGCCGACCAGCTCGCCGGTCGCACCTCCGACCAGGCCGAGGCCGGCGTACTGCTCGAGGCGCGCACGCGAGTCGGCGATGTCGAGGTTGCGCATGGTGAGCTGGCCGATGCGGTCGACCGGACCGAAGGCGGCGTCGCCGACGCGCTCCATCGACAGCTTCTCGGGGCCGTACGAGAGGTTCGGCGAGACGGTGTCGAGGATGGTCCAGTCGTCGCCGCGGCGCAGACGGATCGTGACGGTGCCCGAGATCGTGAGGCCGACCCAGCGCTGGATCGACTCGCGCAGCATGAGCGACTGCGGCTCGAGCCAGCGGCCCTCGTACATGAGGCGACCGAGGCGGCGGCCCTGCTCGTGGTACGTCGCGAGGGTGTCTTCGTTCAGGATGCCGTTGACCAGGCGCTCGTAGGCGATGAACAGCAGCGACATGGCGGGAGCCTCGTAGATGCCGCGCGACTTCGCTTCGATGATGCGGTTCTCGATCTGGTCGCTCATGCCGAGGCCGTGGCGTCCGCCGATCGTGTTCGCCTCCATGACCAGGGCGACCGGGTCGGAGTACTCGACGCCGTTGATCGCGACGGGGCGACCGGCCTCGAACGTGACGGTGACGTCTTCGGTCTCGATCGCGACGGACGGATCCCAGAACTTGACGCCCATGATCGGGTCGACGGTCTCGAGTGAGACGTTCAGGTGCTCGAGCGTCTTCGCCTCGTGCGTCGCACCCCAGATGTTGGCGTCGGTCGAGTAGGCCTTCTCGGCGGAGTCGCGGTACGGGAAGTCGCGGGCGACGAGCCAGTCGCTCATCTCCTTGCGGCCGCCGAGCTCGGTGACGAAGTCGGCGTCGAGCCACGGCTTGTAGATGCGCAGACGCGGGTTGGCGAGCAGGCCGTAGCGGTAGAACCGCTCGATGTCGTTGCCCTTGTAGGTGGAGCCGTCGCCCCAGATGTCGACGCCGTCCTCTTTCATGGCGCGCACCAGCATGGTGCCGGTGACCGCGCGGCCGAGGGGCGTCGTGTTGAAGTAGGTCTTGCCGCCGGAGCGGATGTGGAACGCACCGCAGGAGAGGGCGACGAAGCCCTCTTCGACCAGGGCGGTCTTGCAGTCGATCAGGCGCGAGGCCTCGGCGCCGTACTCCAGCGCGCGGCCGGGGATCGATGCGATGTCGTCTTCGTCGTACTGGCCGAGGTCGCCGGTGTACGTGTAGGGAACGGCGCCCTTCTCGCGCATCCACGCGACGGCGACGGAGGTGTCGAGTCCTCCGGAGAAGGCGATGCCGACGCGCTCGCCGACGGGCAGGGACTGGAGGACCTTGGACATGACTCCCAGTCTATCCGCGGGCGGCGTGTCGCCCCGTCTCGCCTCATCGCGTGCGAGGGGGCTTCAGGCGAGGAGGACTTCGACCCTCAGCGCGGCATAGGTGCCCATGGCGCGTCGATCGCACGTCAGGAGCGGGACGGCTGCGTCGCGTGCGGCCAGACCGACGAGTCCGTCGTAGACCGACGCTCCGGCGATGCCGGCGTCGGCGAAAGTCGTGATCGCGATCTTGGCCGATGCGGCGGAGAGCGGTGCGAAAGCAGGGAAGGATCGCTCGATGATCTCGCGCGCGCGATCGGGACTGACGCGCGCTGCACCGGGCATGCGCGTCAGCACTGAATAGGCCTCGATGGCCGCGTGCCCGGCGAGGCCGAGCACACGATCCTGCGTGAGTTCGAGCACACGTTCGTGCGCGGGGTTCCTGTCATGAACCAGCGCGATCGCGGCGCTCGTGTCGAGGAGGAGGTCAGCGCTGATCGGCAAGTCGCAGCTCCCGGACGTCGTCCACCGTGAGCGTCGGTCCGCCCGTGATGACGAGACGCCCGTCCTTCTCGATGAGGTTGTCCGGGGCATCGATCTCGATGCGGATGCCGTTGCCGTCGAGGATGAGATCGATAGGACCAGGGATCAATCCGACGCGCTCGCGGAGCGCAGCGGGGATGACGATTCGCCCTGCCTTGTCCATGGTTGCTTTCATGCCATGAGAATACCATTCGAATGGCGCGTCGCGAGGTGATGCGGGTGCTTCATATCGGTGGTCCTTGTTCAGGATCCGCCGCTACATTGTGGCCATGCAGAGAGCAGGGTCGCGCAGGTGGTGGTTCATCGCGGGAGGAGCGCTTCTCGCCGCGATCCTGGTCGTGCTTGTCGTCCTGGCGGTCCAAGCCTTCCGCGGGTCGACGCTCGCGCGGCAGGACATGGCGGCGCACCTGTCGTTCCCCGCGACTTATCACGGCTTCGAAGAGGCCTCGGAACTCGCCGGTTTCACACTCAACGAAGACGGCACAGCCGAGGTCTCGGCGCTGATGCTCGGCACCGAGGAACGGGAGCTCGACGACGGGCGGGTGTGCCTCGACGGCGACGTGACCCCGGTCGTCGGGAAGGCCAGCTGGCGGACGGACGATGCGGGGTGGGTCGTCATCGAGGCGGGCGAACGGCAGACGCGTCTGAGCCAGGACGATCCGATGCTCATGGGCTGGGGTTGGGGCAAGGTCTATGTCCTGACGCCCTGCACCGAGGAGTACACGGCGACGTTCGTCTCCCCGAACGCCGACTACTCCGACTGAACGACATCTTCATGGCGTAGTCGAGTGTGAGCTAGTGGTGAAACGAGGCGCGCGTGCGGGGGTGCCGATGCGCGACGTGCCAATGGACGGGTGACACGTCTCCGCTTTCGCCGATGTCGCGCAGGCAGAGTGCCGCAGTGGTGGGAGAGTAGGCCCCACGGAGGTCGGACATGGGTGGAGCAGTCCTGTGGGGTCTGGTCGCGGCGGCGCCGCTGTTCATCGGCGCGGTGCTCGCGCTGCTGCGGAAGTGGCCGCCGCGCTGGCTCGGCATCGTGCTGGGATTCGGTGCCGGCGCGCTGATGGCTTCGATCGCGTTCGAGCTCTGGGAAGAGGGGCTCGATCTCGCCGGTCCCATCCCGCTCGTGGTCGGGGTCGCGGCCGGTGCGCTCAGCTACTACATCGCCGACCGCATCCTCGATGCGCGCGCCGCGAAGACCAAGGAGCAGGCGGGCGGAGGCCAGCTCGCAGTCGGGGCTCTGCTCGACGGCATCCCTGAGCAGCTGGTGCTCGGCATCGGGCTCGCATCCGGTGAGCCGGTCAGCATCGCGCTCGTGGTCGCCATCCTGGTCTCCAACCTGCCGGAGTCGATCGGCTCGGCAGCCGACCTGCTCGAAGGCGGCATGGCAAAGTCGCGGGTGCTGCTGCTCTGGGCGGGCGTGACCGTGATCTGCGCGGTCGCCACCGTCGCGGGCTTCGGTCTCGCGAGCATCACCGGCGACGAGTTCCGCTCGGCGGCGAGCGGCTTCGCGGCGGGTGCGCTGCTGGTGATGCTGGTCGACTCGATGATCCCCGAGGCGCAGTCCAAGGCCAAGGAGTCGACGGGACTCGCGACCGTGCTGGGCTTCGCGCTCGCCGCGGGCCTCGCCCTCGCATCCTGAGCGCAGAGGAGCGACAGGCAGGTGGTCCGCCCGCGCGTCAGTCCTTGCCGCGGAGCTGATCCCGGCGGACGCTGCGGCCCGTGATGCTCTCGATGCGGAACGACAGCGGCAGGTTCCGATCCTCCCCGGCCCACGGGTGCACGCGAGCAGCCTCGCCTGCCGCTTCGTCATCGGGGACCCGCGAGAGGCTGCCGTGCATCAGCACGCTCCATGCCGTGTTGCCGAGGGGGTCGTGGTAGTCCACCTCGAACGCGACCTCCAGCGGCTCGCGGGTCAGGATTCCCAGCACGCCGTCAGGCGCGGTGCGAAGGAGCAGGTCGTGACCGGAGACCGCGAAGTTCACGGGAAGGATCTGCACCCGACCCTCGTGAACGAAGCCGACCCGGCCGATCGTGGTGGTGGTCAGCAACTCGTAGGACTGCTGCTCTTCGAGCACTCGAATCATGCGCGCATCCTTCCCTCTGGCGCCAGGCTATCCAGCGCGGCACGCGCCTTCAAGGGATAGGCCGGATGCCGAAGCGGTATACCCCGCCATCCGGCGGACTCGAACCGTCGGATCGGCCTCGGCTGGCGGGTTACTCTCGTTTGCGGCGTGCGGGAGGCTGACGGAACGCCGCTGCGATGGCGGCCGAGGACAAAGGAGTTCTGATGACTGACACGACCCTGGCGCGACCGCCCTTCGACCCCGAGCTCGAGGCCGCTCTCGCCCTCGTCGGCGACCAGCTGCCGTCGACCTTGACGCCCGAGATGATCCCGCTGCTGCGCCAGTCGCCGGTGAGCGGCGACGAGGAGATCTTCGTCGTACTCGCCGAGCGGGGTTTCGCCCGGCGTGATGTCACGATCGCCGGCCACGACCGCGACGAGATCGTCGTCTCCGTGATCGAGAAGGAGGGCCGCACGGGCACGGGCCCCGGCTTCTTCCACACCCACGGCGGCGGCATGATCATCGGCAACCGCTGGCTCGGGGTGGTCGGCTTCCTCGACTGGGCCGAGCGTTTCAACGGGGTGATCGTCACCGTCGAGTACCGGCTCGCCCCCGAGTTCCCCGACCCGTACCCCGTCGAGGATTGCTACGCGGGCCTGCTGTGGACCGCCGAGCACGCCGGCGAACTCGGCATCGACCTGTCGCGGCTGTTGATCGGCGGCGGCAGCGCCGGCGGTGGGCTGGCAGCGGGCACCGCCCTGCTCGCCCGTGACCGCAAGGGCCCCGAGCTGATCGGACAGCTGCTCATCTACCCGATGCTCGACGACCGCGACGAGTCGGTGTCGTCGCGGCAGATCGACGGGATCGGGGTCTGGGACCGTGGGTCGAACGTGACGGGTTGGACGGCCCTCCTCGGTGAGCGCACGGGAACGGACGACGTGTCGATCTACGCCGCCCCGGCACGAGCGACCGACCTGAGTGGACTGCCGCCCGCGTTCATCGACTGCGGAAGCGCCGAGGTGTTCAGAGACGAGGATGTCGCCTACGCCACGAAGCTCTGGGAAGCCGGCGTGCAGGCCGAGTTGCACGTGTGGGCAGGGGGGTTCCACGGCTTCGACATGTTCGCCCCTCACGCCGCGGTCGCGCAGGCCATGCTCGCCGCGCGCGACAACTGGGTGAACCGGCTGCTCTCCTGAATCCGTCTCACCCTACGGGGTCGCGTATCGACCCCGTAGGGTGGAATCCCCCGCGCGATGGAGCCCGACATGCAAGATCTGCTGGGGCGTCTCACCGCCCTCGACCCGGACGCCAGCGAGACGCTCAAGGTCGTCACCTACTTCGACGCTCTCGTCGCCCGCTCCGTGGGGGTCGAGAGCATGCTGCGCGGCGCGGCGGTGCTGAGCGGGGCGACCGTCGGGCAGCGCGACGGTCGACAGATCGTGCGCGTGCGGGCCGACGGCGTGCGCATCGATCCGGTCGAGCCGTCTCACTCCTGGCCCGTGCGAGCGAGCGGCCCGGATGCCATCACCTGGATCGAGCGCGATGGCGACGCGCATACCAACGACGCGATGATCCTCGAACGGCTCAGTCTCGCCCTCGGCATCATCCGCGCGCGCCGTTCGGTCGGTCCGGAGAGCGCTGTCGAACTCGCCATCAGCTCGTTTGCCGGCGTGGAGGAGAGGGCCGCAGCGCTGCCGCGGCTCCGCCTCACAGCGATGGGGCTGCGGCTTGTCGCCTCACCTCCCGATCCGGCGCCGCTGCCGCAGCATCCCTCGGCCGTGGTCGCCACCCGGCATGGCCTCACTCGGGCGACGATCCTGGATGCCGAGACGGATGCCGTGCGGGCCTGGTCCGAGAGCGCCGGACTGCGCCTGGGGCTCGGGGTCGCGGGCTCGGGTGAGCGGCTTCCCGAGTCGTGGTCGTCCGCCCTGGTCGCGGTGCGCCTGACAAGTCCTGCGGAACCCGTGGTCGATGCCGCCGACCTCGGGGCGATGCTGCTCGTCGCAGAGGCCGCCGAGTCGGGTCCCCTCCACCCGGATGCCGTTGCGCTCGCCGGCCTCGACGACCGCAGCAGGGAGCTTCTCGACGCCGTCGCCGCGGAGCAGAGCGTGCGCGCCGCGGCCCTGCGTCTCGGGCGACACCACTCGAGCGTGCAGGAGAGGTTGACCGCGCTCGTCGAGATTCTGGGGTACGACCCGCGCTCGTCCCGCGGGCATGCCCGCTACGTGCTCGCGCGGATGCTGCTGACGCTCGGGTCCTGACCGTCTCGCCCGCGGCTCACTCGAAGCCCGGATACTCCTGCAGTTTCGACTCGAACTCCGCCCGGTCTGCCTCGCTGAGCACCCCGCTCGCGATCACGGTCAGCTGCAGTCCCTCGAGCGGCTCACCCGTACGGGCGTTCTGCGCCTCTCGCGCCGCCAGGAACCCGCCGTCGGGATCGTTGGAGAGGTCGTAGATGCTCGCGTAGAAGCGGAGCGGATCAGGGAAGTTCTCGGTGTAGTACTCCCAGGTCGTCTGCGTGCGGGGGTCGTCGCTGCCGTAGAGCTTCGTGATCATCGTGGGGTCGATGCCGGACATCTTCGGATCGTTGAAGGAGTACAGATCCCATAACCCGTGCTGGACCACGACCTCGCTGATCACCGCCATGACGTCGAGTTTGCGGTCGTAGTCCTGGATGGGCTCGTTCGTCGCCCAGGAAGCCGATGTGTACTCGACCAGCATCGACTCGCCGCCGTAGCCGTTGCGTTCGGGGCGCAGATCTTGGTCGCCCACCTGCATCCAGGTGTAGCCGAACTCCTCGGTGAGTCGCGTGCGGATGTCGGCGAACATCGCCTCGGACTGCGCGCGCACCTCTTCGAGGGACTGCTGGGTGAGCGTCTGCTGGGTGTCGGTGCCCTTGATCCCCGGGTACGCCTCTGCATGCTTCTGGGCAGCGGTCTTCGTACCCTCGTAGTTGCCCGATGCCGAGGTCTGGAGGGCGCTCATACCGCCGACCGTTGCGACGTTGAACAGGATCGTCACGACGAGCGCGATCGCTCCGAGCATCCGTCCCCTGGTGGTGAACAGCGCGGCGATGACAGTCGCGACCACCAGGAGTTGCAGCGCGAGCATCGTGACGCCGTAGAGGGTGTCGGTGCCCCCGGCGACGAGTGTGCCGAGCAGGATCAGTGCGAACAGGATCGCAGCGGTGAGGGCGATCCAGCCGAGGGCGTTCGCCGTCTTCTTCACACCGTCGTCGGGTGCGAGTGTCGCGGTCGCGGTCGCAGGAGTCGGCCGGGGCCCTGTGACATCGCGTCGGGCGCCGCGGTAGCCACCGGGCGGAGGGAGGGGCGGTGCACCCTCGGTGCCGGCGAGGTAGCGTGCCCGCTGCTTCTCGTGATCCATCACCACGGCTTTTCCGTTCCCGAACCGCCGGGGTCGTCGCCCTGCTGCTGATCGCGTTCCTGCGTGCCCTGTTCGAGCTTGTCCTGGAGGCCCTTCAGCTTGTCCTCGGAGGGCTGGTCTCCTTCGCCGGGCTGCGGCTGGGGCTGCTGCTCCTGATCTTGCTGCTGCTGTTTCTGCTTCAGTCGATCTTCGGTGCTGTCTAGCGAATCCGACATGTCGCGCTGCGGATCGGAGGACTGCTGCTCGGCCTCTTCGCTGCGGCACGCCTCCGGGGTCTCGACGGTGATCGTCAGCGCCTCGCCGTAGAGCTGCGCGGCGGTCGCACCGTCGCCGTCGGTGCGCGCGGCATCGCCCATGCGTTCGACGACGAGTGCGAGGTTGATCCGCACCCCGCACACCTCCAGTCCCGTCGCGAGGTCGAGCGCCTCTTCGAGCTGGACCCGTGCTTGCGGCAGCTGCTCTGCCGCGCCGAGCGCCGTGCCGACGTTGAACGGCGCCTTGAAGGGCTCGAACCAGTTCAGGAACTCCTGTCCGCGCGCGGATGCCTCCGACCCGGCGAAGTCATCGGCCACGTAGGCGGTGATGGCCTGGTGGGCGAAGGCGTACATCGTCAGCAGCTTGCCCACGAAGAACAGGGCGGCCAGCGTGAGCGGGAGCGTCCCGATCGCGACCCATCTGCGGATGCTGCGGCGCCGACGGTTGGACCGCAGAAGCGCGGTAGCTCGTTCGGCCTGGGGGGATCCAGCGGCCGCCGTATCGGGGCGTGTCGAAGGGCCGGTCACGCCTCACCCCCTCACAGTCGTCGACCGCGCGGCTGGAGAAGAGTGGTCCTCGAAGCGGCACGACGAAGCGCTGAACATCCTATCCGCGCAACCTCTTGATGCCGCTCAGCCGACCTCGGGATGCCCGAGGCCGGCTGAATGCGCTCGTTCCCACGAGCGGTCGATGGGCGTGCTACTCGGCCGCGGTGACGCGGAAGGAGTCGAAGGACACGCTCGTGGCAGCAGTGGAGCTGCCCGAGCGGTTGCCGCTCAGGCCGACCCCGCCTGCCGGCTGCAGAGGGGTGTTGTCTGTCGCCTTGAGCTGCCAGTCGGTCGGCTCCGTCGCTCCGGTCGCCCAGATCTTCGCCTTGATCGACGCCTGCGCGCTGCCCGTCACCGTGACCTTGAGCGTGTAAGAGGTGTTCGCCGTGAAGGCGAGCCCGGACACGGTCTGGGTGGCGAGCACGGTGCCGTCGCGGTGCGCGACGAGCCAGACGCTCCCATCCGAGCGGAGCCAGGCGCGAACGAGGTACCGCCCGGCGGTGGAGTCCCGTGCGATGACGCCGATGTAAGTACCACCCGTAGCGGGGGGCTGATCGATCCGGAACGTCGTCTCGAGAGCCGGACTCGGAATCGACGGCGTGTTCAGGGTCGCGTGCCGGGTGTCACCCGCGGCCAGATTCATCTTCCCGGTTCCGTCGGCGACGGTGGCGGTTGCCGACGAGCCTCCCGCGATCTTCCAGGCGCCGCCTACGGCCGCGGTGCCCCAACCGGGACCGGAAGTGCGATCGAACTCATCGCTCGCGAGCGGTGCGGGGGCCGTCACGACGGCCTCCCGGGTGGTGGTTGCCACGCCGCCGAGGTTGTCGGTCACGGTGAGGGTGACGGTGCGCGTGCCGGCCGTCGCGTAGGCGTGGTTCGCCTTCGCGCCCTCGCTGGTCGTGCCGTCGCCCCAGTTCCAGCTGTAGTTGCTGATCGTGCCGTCGGCGTCGGCAGATGCCGAGGCATCGGTCACGATGGTCAACGCCGACGCGGAGAGTGTGAACGATGCGGTGGGCACCACGTTGGCACCTTGGATGAGAACCGGCTTCTTGATGGATCCCACGAGTCCCTGACTGTCGGTGACCGTCAGCTTGACCTCATAGGTTCCGGGCGCCGCATAAGTGTGCGCCGGAGTCTTGCCGGCCGCGGTCGAACCGTCACCGAAGTCCCATCGGTACTCCGCGATCGTCGTAGAGCCAGGGGGTACTGAGGAGCTCGCGTCGAAGGCCGCGTCGAGCCCGGTCACCGTTGCCGTATAGGCGGCGACGGGGGCTGTGGAGCCGTTTCCGACGCTGTAGTGGGTCTTGATCTGTCCCGCGGTCAGGCCATACGGGTAGACCGCGAACTCATCGACGTTGCCGAGGAGGGGAGTCGTCTTCGGTGCGTTCGCCCAGCCGGTCAGGTTGCCGTTGCCGATCTTCCAGAAGCCGTTGAAGTCCTGCGCCTTGGTCACTCCGGGGAGGTGTCCGTTGAGCTTCCCGTCGATGAAGAGCTTCATTCCGTCGGGGCTCACCGACGCGACGACATGATGCCAGCGGTTGTCGTTGTATGCCGTTGCGGTCGTGAGAACCTTCGTGCCGTCGTTGTAGACCCCGAAGTTCAGGCGGCCGTCGTCTGACATGTAGACGGTTCGGTCGAAGTTCTTCGAGAGCACGGTGGCCGAGCTCTGGAAGTCGAACAACAACCCGCCGCTGGTCGTCGAGGTCTGGAACCACAGCTCGGCTGAGAACGACGAGGGTGCTGCGGCCTTCGTGGTCGTGTCGACTCGCCCGGTCACTGTGCCGTCGAGGGCTGTCGCACCGGCTACGCCCTTCGGCACACCTGACGACTGAGGCGTCGCTCCTGAGCGGAGGATCGGACTGTTCGTTCCCGCCACATCCTGTGCGACGGTTCCCAATGGGTAGTACAACTCGGGGCCGTCAGCGAGCACGGCGTTGGAGTACGCCGGAGTGGACTCGGCCACCGTGGCAGTCGTCGTCTTGCTCGAAACCGTGTGGCCGTTGCTGTCCGTGGCCGTGAACGTGTATTGCTGCTGTGAACCTGCCGGCGCTGTCGTGTCTTCGAAGGTCACCGCTGGCAGGTTCCACCAGGTGGAGTCCATCTTCGTGGTGAACAACGGCGTGGTCGAGCCCGCGCGGCGCAGCTCGTATGTGAGCGTGAGGTCGTCACGGTCCCAGTTGGCGGGAATCGTGACCTTCACGCGGCCGGGGACGAGCGAAGTCGCGGTCGGCACCCACTTCTCGCCGGCGAGGCGGGGTCCGTCCTTCGGGCCCTCGGGAGGCGTGGTCGAGAAGCGGACGAGCCCTTCGAACTGTCCGTTGTTGACGGAGCGGAACTCGCCGCCGATGGAGATCATGTTGCCCGTACCGGTGATCGACAACCCGGCCTGGCCGAGTCCGGTCGTGGTACCGACAGCCCAGTCGGGCGTCCACACGTAGGGAGAGGGCGCGGGCGTTCCGGCCCAGTCCTTGTACTGAGGCGTCGCCGGCTGAGTTCCGAGCGTCCCGCGCGCATCGGCGGTGAAGGCCTCGGAGTAGCGGTGTGTGCGCGGGGACTGCTCCGGGTGCAGGCCCATGGTGCCGCAGGCGTGAGTGTGGCTGGTGGTGTAGACGACCTTGCCGGTGGAGTAGACGCCGTAGTGGTCACCGAGGCAGTCCGCGATCCAGCGGACCTTGCCCGTCCCGGCTTCAGCAGCGAACGTGCCTTCGAGGTTGGCGACATCGGCGTTCGCGTACGCCCAGCCTGTGCCGTAGACCCCGGTGGCGTCGGTCGCGAGGCTGAAGATTCCGGACTTTCCGGCGGAAGGGCCTGTGCTCACACCGTTCTTGACCGTGTCGGGAAGCTCCCATGCGGTGTCGACTGCGCCGCTGACCTTGTCGACGGCACCGATGCCGCGCAGCCCCGTGTCGCCGTTGATCTGGGAGAAGCGTCCGCCGATGATCGTGTCGGCTCCGGCCGGGTCCATCACCAAGGCGTCGACCTGAAGGTCGGTCTGGGGCGCCCAGGGCAGGAGCTTGCCGTCGGACGCGTTGAACGCGGTGAGGTTCTTCCGCGCGGTCCCGTTGGCCTGGGTGAACAGACCGCCCGCGTACACGCTCGATCCCGATGTGGTCAGGGCGTACACGCCTGATCCGCCGATGGAGGGGATGAAGCCGGGGACGAGCTCGCCGGTCTTCGCGTCGATCGCGGCGATGTTCCAGCGGTCTTTGCCGTTGACCTTGTTGAATGAGCCGCCGATGTAGATGCGGCTGCCGTCGGGAGAGGCGGTGACCGCCTTGATCACGCCGTTCACCTGCGGTGCGAACGGCAGGAGCGCGCCGGTGTTGATGTCGTAGGCGAGCACGTTCGACCGTGCGGTGAGGGCGGTGCCGGGCTTCGCCTTCGGCTCTCGGGCGTTGTCGAACTTGCCGACGGCGTACACGGTCGAGCCGATGGTCGTCTGGGCCCAGACGTAGCCGTTGTCGATCTGCACGGTCGGGATCGGATCCGACGTCACGACGTTGTCATCACGCTGCAACAGAGGCGGCAATGTCGGTGGTGCGTCGGCCGCCACGGCGGCTCCGCCGCCGAACGAGACGAGTCCCGCCACGACCAGCACTCCGACGATGGACCCGACTGCGCCCTTCCGGGCGCGCTTCAGTGCTCGTTTCATCCCCATGTTCTGCTTCCCCAGTCATCTGATGCCGACGCGCACGCCGACACGACATCGCAGTGTGATCCGGACCGCTGGAGCTTCCCCAAGCTCACGTTCTCAGCGATCGGCTCACGACTGCGAACCCCCGTCGCGACCAAGACAGTCCGCGACGGGTAACACAATACCATCGGGGTCGGCGGGCTTCCTGAGAGCTGGCCGCCGCCTACGTCCTGTGGATTTCTCGCGGTGCGCGCAGCCGGCGGAGCCTCGCGATCAGCATCGTGGCGCGGGTGAGCTCGACGCCGAGGATGGCGAGGGCGACGAGCGCCGCGATCCAGTACAGCTCGGTGACGTTTCCGACCTCGCCTGACCCGGCGGAGGTGGTGGTGGTCGAGGGGGCCTCCGGCAGGGTGGGCGCGGTGTCCGCCGTCCGGAGTTCGTACTCGACTCCGAGCTGACCCGCGATCGCTTCGAGGTTCGTCTCGTCGATCACCGAGAGAGCGTCGGCACCCTGGTACTGGATGTAGTCGCCACTCTCATCTGAGATGCCGCCCGTCGTGATGCGCATCGGGCCGCCTTCGGCCGTGCCGTAGCCGAACACCGCTCCGGAATCCGTGTACTTCTCGCTCGAGCTGAACGACTCCGGCGGTGTGTCGACGGTCTGCTCTCCGTCGCCGAAGTAGAAGACCATGCGCGAGCGGTCGGGCGATGACTCGGCCGCCGAGGCGAGGGTCTCCGACAGCAGAGGTGCCGCGATGCCGATCGAGCTTCCGCGCGACTGGCTGGTGACCTCGGGGCGCAGTACTTCGAGCGAACCCATCAGTGCCGTGGTGTCGGTGGTCAGCGGCATCCGCAGCTCGGCTGCCGCATCCGAGGTGATGAGCGCGAACCGTGCTCCCGGGTACTCCTCGACGAGCGCTCGCACGTCTTCGCGGATGCCGTCGAGTCGCGGTTCGCCGTCGCCCCAGTCCTCCGCCACGATGCTGGCCGTGGTGTCGACGACGAGCACGATGTCGGTGTCGGTCGCGAGCGTCTCGGTGGCGCCGCCCGGAATGCCGGGGCGCAGCAGCATCGTGCAGCAGGCGAGCACGAGCACCAGACGCATCGCCCACAACACGCGGTGACCGGTGAGCGCACGGGGGTCGGTGAGCGAGACGCCGGCAGATTTCGGAGGCCGCACCAGGATCCAGATGGCGAGGGCGGCGACGGGGGCTGTCAGCAGTGCGATCAGGAGCGGATCGAGCACGGGTTGGAAGATCACAGTCGAACCCTCCACAGCACCACGACAAAGGCGAGCAGGCACATCGAGAGCAGCACGATCCACAGGTTCGGGGTGTCGGTCCAGACCACCCGTGCTTCGCCGCGCAGCTCGGTCGCCTCCTGCTCCTGCACCTGGGCGACGATGTCGGAGACGGTCGTGGTGTCGCGCAGCCCGAAGGCGGCGCCGCCCGTCGCCTCGGCCGCGGCAGTGAGCTCTGCGCTGACGTCGGCATCCTTGCCCTGCACCGGGTTCAACGCGAAGACGCGCACGTCCTTCGAGGCGGCGTAGGCGGCTGCTTCCTCGAGCGTCACGATCGAGGCGCCGTTGACCTCGTTGTCCGTGGCGAAGATCACCGATCGCGAGCGGTCGTCGTCGGGGCGGTCGAAGCCCATCGTGCACGCCGCGAGCCCGTCGCCGATCAAGGATGCGCCGTTGCCGTTGAGCGTGCCGATCCAGTGCTCCGGCACCGCATCTCCGAAATCGAAGCTCTGGGTGATGCTCTCCAGGTGCTCGCGGATGAAGTCGTAGTCATCGGTCAGCGGGAAGATCTGCACGGGCGAGCTGTTGAAGATGGTCAGGCCGATCCGCTCGCCCTCGAAGCTGTCCAACAGTTCGTCGAAGACCGTCAGCACCTCGACGTCGACCTCGGTCATGGAGCCGGAGACATCGAGACACAGCATGATGTCGCGGCTCGTGTTGACCGGCTGGATGGTCTGCGCCGACATCGGCCGCGCGGCCACGACGCCGGCGACGATCGCGGCGGTCGCCCCCAGAGCGAGGATGCCGGAGAGCGCGAGCGCCCGACGCGCAAGCGCCCGACGGAAGGTCGGCAGCGTGCGCAGGCGCTCCGCGCGGGCGATGCGTGCGGCGTCGCCGCCACGGGCTCGCCCGTTCCGTCGGAATCCGACGACGAGGCCGATGGTCAGCGCGACCATCACGACGGCGGCCGCGGCCACCAGCATCCAGACGTTCGCTAGTGCCACGTGCGCACCACCGTCCTGGCGGCTTCGGCTCCGGCCACCGGATCGATCACCGGGCCCGGACGGAAGATGCTCGGGTAGTAGTGCCTGCCCAGCGCATCGACGAGGGCGGGATGCACGCCGCGTGCCACGAGGTCGTCGAGCGCGAGCACCGGAGCCTCCAGGCCGCTGTACTCGTTCACGAAGGTTCGCACGACCCGACTCAGCTCGAGGTTCGCCTGTCGGGCGGAGAGGCGGCGTTCGGTGTAGTCGGTCTCGATCTGCTGGATGCGTGTCAGATACTCGGTGCGCAGCTGCGAGAGCACGTCGATGACCAGGGGCGCCTGCCCGGCATTCTCGTCTGCGAAGGACACGGCGCGGCGAGGCCGGGTCAGCACGATCAGCAGCCAGGCGCCGGCGATCAGGAGAGCCAGGATGCCGAATGCGAGCAGCATCCAGCCCCAGCCGTACTGCGCCGGCGGGTAGAGCTCGTCAGAGCCGGGCATTCGACCTCCGATTCAGCAGCTGCAGTAGCTGCGTGACGGCGTCGTCCTGCCCGTCCAGCGTCGAGTGGCTGATCTCCATGCGCGTGAGGAGTTCGGCGAGATGCGCGGCATCGGCCTCGCGCTGCGCTGTCAGCTCCTGCACGATCTCGCGGTCGCCCTGCACGAAGCCCGGCACCTGCCAGCGGCTGTCCACGTCGCTGCGGATGCGTCCGGTCGCATGGTCGAGCACCGGATCCGCGTCGCGCACGGTGAGCCACAGTACGTCGTGCTGCACGCGCAGTCGGCGCAGCATCCGCTCGGTCTCGCTCGTCACGGGGGCTTCATCGGTGATCACGACCACGATCATGCGGCGGGAGATCGTGCGGGTGACGAACGACAGGAGGGCGTCGCGGTCGCTCGGAGCGCTGCTTTCGTCGATGGCCCGATCGATGGTCCGCAGGGCATGCTCGAGCGCGCCCTCGCTGCGGCCTGGCGCGAGTCGGCGCACCTTCGACGAATCGCCGTAGACCGTGGTGAAGTCGTCGCCGTGGCGCAGGGTCAGTACGCCGAGCACACCGGTCGCGAGGATCGCCAGCTGCTTCTTCGACTGCTCGTCGGCGGCGAGAGCCGACATCGAGCGGCCGGTGTCGACCACGAAAAGGACGGTGTGCATGCGCGTCGCACGCGAGCGCTTGACCAGGGGCGTGCCCAGCCGTGCGGTCGCCCGCCAGTCGATGTCGCGCACCTGATCGCCGTACTCGTACTTGCGCAGGTCTTCGAAGTCGAGGCTCCGCCCGTGCAGCAGCGACGCGTAGGCGCCGTCGAGCGCGTGCAGCGACTTGCGCGTCGAGTGGATGAAGAGCTTGCTCTTCACCTGCGTGATCAGGCTGGCCATCGGGGCGGTCAGGGAGTGGGAACCGACGCGAAGATCTGGTCGATGATCTCTTCGCTGCGCACGCCTTCGGCATCGGCTTCGAAGGTCAGGAGCACGCGGTGGCGGAGCACGAGATGCCGGAGCTCGCGGATGTCTTCCGGCAGCACGTGCGAGCGCCCTTTGAGCAGGGCCAGCGCCCGGGAAGCCTGCAGGAAGGCGATGCTCGCACGCGGGCTCGCGCCGTACTTGATGAAGCGGGCACGCTCTTCGCCGATGTACGGCGCGGGGTTCCTGGTCACATAGGCGATCGACACGATGTAGTTGCGGATCGCGGCGTCGACGTAGATGCGGCTCGCGACGTCTTGGAGCAGGCGCACGTCGTCGAGGCTGACGGCGCCGGCCACGTGCCGATCGGGGTCGAGCACGCCGGAGTCGATGCGGCTGAGCACCTCGAGCTCCTCGGCGGGGCTCGGGTACTCGACGATCTCCTTGAGCAGGAAGCGGTCCATCTGCGCCTCGGGCAGCTCGTACGTGCCCTCCTGCTCGATCGGGTTCTGCGTCGCGATCACGAGGAACGGCTTCGGCAGGTGGTGGATCTCGCCGCCGATCGTCGTCTGATGCTCCTGCATGGCCTCGAGCATGGCGCTCTGCGTCTTCGCACTGGAGCGGTTGATCTCGTCGAGCAGCACGAAGTTCGCGTGCACCGGACCGAGCACGGTGCGGAACGAGCCCGTCGCCGCGTCGTAGATCTGGCTGCCGGTGATGTCGCTCGGCAGCAGGTCGGGTGTGCACTGGATGCGCTTGAACCGCGCCTTCACCGTGTCGGCGAGGGTGCTGGCCGCGGTGGTCTTGGCGAGGCCGGGGACGCTCTCGAGCAGAATGTGGCCGCCGGCGATGAGCGACACCAGCAGGCTCGTTCGCAGCCGGTCCTGGCCGACCATCTTCGCGGAGTAAGAGGTGGAGATGATCCGCAGCACCTCGGAGGCCCTGGCCATCTCGGCGTCGGTCGGTGCGCTGTTCGCGGGAGCAGCGGCGACTGCCGGCGTGGGGGCCTGCGCGGGAGCGGGCGGAGGCGGCGGCGCCGCGGGCTGCGGGGATGCGGCGTTCAGATCTTGCATGCTCTCTCCTCCTGGGGAGCATGGCGCTTCTCCCCCCCAGCCAGGGTAGTCGTCGTATCGGGGAGGACACTCCGCCAGAATTGCCATGAACCTGATCGAAGGAATCGAGCAATACGGATGTGAGCCCCGACAACGAGGTGATTGAACGCTCGATCCGCGAACCGGCGGTGTTCGAGTCGCTCTACAGCCGCCATGCGACGTCCGTGTACCGCTATGCGGCGCAGCGCCTCGGCGACCACGCCGCCGAAGACGTGATGGCCGAGACGTTCCTGGTGGCCTTCGAGCGGCGCTCGGCGTACGACGTCACGGTGCAGAACGCCAGACCATGGCTGCTTGGCATCGCCACCCGGCTCATGCGCAAGCACGTGCGCCTGGAGGCGGTCGCGTGGAAAGGGGTGTCCGCAGACCTCGCGGCGCAGATCGTCCCGGACTTCATCGAGCAGGCAGGTGCCCGGATCGATGCCGAACGGCTGACTAGACGGTTGAGGAAGGCCCTTCGTCGGCTCTCGAAAGCAGATAGAGACACACTCCTGCTCTACGCGTGGGGTGACCTCGACTACGCATCGATCGCCCTCGCCATGCAGGTGCCGATCGGCACGGTGCGCTCTCGGCTCAACCGGGCACGGCGGCACTTGCGCCGTGCCGCCGGAATTCCCACCATCGAACAGGAGACGGATCATGGACGAGTTGACACTGCTCCGCAGCACTCGTGATCAGACCCGCGTGCCGAGCCACGAGGCACTGGCGCGCGGTCGGGCCGCGCTCGTCTCGCAGATCGATGGCGAGCTTCCGGTCACGCTCTTCGCACACGTAGGCGATGACACTGCTTTCGTTCCTCTGAAGACCCGTCGCCGTCGTCGCACGGTCGCCTGGGCGGGATTCTCCGTGCTCGGCGCCGCGAGCGTGATCGTCGCCCTCGTGGCCACCAACGTGCTGGGCGTCGCCGGCTGGAACGGGGGCGCCGATCCTGCAGCTGCGAGCGCGCTTCGTTCCGCCGCGGCCGCAGCGATCCAGGTCAGCGACCCCGTCGTAGGCCCCGGGCAGTATCTGTTCGTCCGTACCGACGGCGTGTTCACGGGCGTCGGGACCCTTGAAGAGGATGCAGACCGAATCAGAGCACAGGGAGGCGAGATCCAGCCGTCCGACGATGTCGCCATCCTGGTGTCCACCCATGACGAGCTCTATGTGCCGGCGGAGCGCAAAGACACCTGGGTGTGGATCTCCTGCACATCGCAACCATCCCAGACGTTCGGACCCCGCTCGGAACGCTTCGCGGAGGAGTACGCGGAGGACATGAACACCTACGACCTCGACGTCATCCGGCAGTTCCCCGGGGGCGTCACGCCGGGTGGTGGCAGCTTCGGGGGTTACGCCGAGGGGACGACGACGAGCATCGATTACGACGCTCTTCCCCGGGAACCGCGCCTGCTTCTCGACAGGATCTACGAGCTGAACGAAAACTCGGGGCAATCGCGCGACGGTCAGGCCCTCGAGTGGATCATCAGCACTCTTCAATGGGGCATCGTGCCGGCCGACTTCCGCGCCGCACTTTACAAAGCAGCAGCGGAGATCCCGGGCGTGGAGATCACGGACGCTCAGGCCACGCTCGACGGAACCACGGGCATCGCGATCGGCCGCCTCGAGACGGCCTCCAACACGCGCCATGAGTTCATCGTCGACCCCGAAACGGGACAATACATCGGTGAACGACGAGTGACCCTCGACGGGTACGCCGGGATGCCTCCGGGGACGGTCACCGATTGGACGGCCGTGACCGCCGCCGTCGTCTCGTCCGCACCGACGGATGCTGCGAGCTGCGGCGGTTAGGCGTCGTCACTGGCCGAAGATCGCCGAGGTGGCCGCGATCCATCCGAACGCCAGGGCGAGGATCGTCACGAGGACCCAGATGGTCATGGCGATCGCGTTGAGTGCGATCCCCCATGCCGCCTGCGTGCGCGCACGCGGTTCGCCTCGCAGCGACACGATCCCGAGGATGAGTCCGACGGCGGGCGCGAAGAATGTCCAGCCGGCGAACAGGGAGCAGATCCCGAGAACGAGGCTGGCGGTGCCCTTCGCGGTCGATGTCGCAGGATCGGACGGCGCGGCTGTAGCTGATGCGGAGACGGTGGTTGACATGCCATCCACGCTATGACGGGGCCCCGTCGACCGGCATCCGTCTGGAGTACCGAGGTCGTACGTCCAGCGGATGATTGCGTACTCGAAGGGGAGCAGTTACCCGCAAGGGGTGCTGGTAACTTTCGGATACCTTTACCGGATGACCACCCTCAGTAGTTGCGCCGTCGGCACGCCTCACGATGTCTACGACGCACAGTGCCCGTGCCGTGGCATCCTCGATCTGCTCGCCGACAAGTGGAGCGCGCTGATCCTCGGAGCGCTCGAAGGCGGACCGATGCGATTCGGAGAACTCAAGAGGAAGCTCGAGGGCATCAGCCCGAAGGTGCTGACGTCGTGCCTGCGACGGCTCGAAGACCGCGACCTCGTCTCCCGCGAGATCTTCGCCGAGGTGCCGGCGCGCGTGGAGTACTCGCTGACCGGGCTCGGCGCCGATGCTGCGAAGCCCCTGCAGAGCCTTCGCGAGTGGGTCGAGTCGAACATCCAGCGCTTCCCCGGCATCTGACCTTCGCTCGCAGTCCTCACCGCAGGCGCCGACGGCCGACCCTGATAACGTCGAAGAGCAGCCGCGTTCCGGGCAGGTCGAGCACTTCCGCTCCCGCCGGGACAGAACTGTTCCTCGCTCGGATGCGGCCGCGCCGATACATGACTGAAGAGTATGAGGACAATACGTGACGAGTAGAGAACGAGTAGCGATCATCGGCGCCGGCCCCTCGGGCATGGCGCAACTGCGGGCTTTCGAGTCCGCGGCCCGCGCGGGGGCGGAGATCCCCGAACTGGTCTGCTTCGAGAAGCAGGCCGACTGGGGCGGACAGTGGAACTTCACCTGGCGCACGGGCCTCGACGAGTTCGGTGAACCGGTGCACTCCAGCATGTACCGCAACCTCTGGTCGAACGGTCCGAAGGAGGCGCTGGAGTTCGCCGACTACAGCTTCGACGAGCACTTCGGTCGCCCCATCTCGTCCTACCCGCCGCGCCCGGTGCTCTGGGACTACATCGCCGGCCGCCTGGAGAAGAGCGATGTGCGCGAGCTCATCCGTTTCCAGACCGTGGTGCGCTGGATCGAGTTCGACAGCGAGCGGGAGGTCTTCACGCTCACCAGCGAAGACCTGCCCACCGGCGAGTCGACGGTGGAGGAGTTCGACCGCGTGATCATCGCCAGTGGTCACTTCTCCTTCCCGAACGCGCCGGACTTCCCCGGTATCGAGACGTTCCCCGGTTACATCAGCCACGCCCACGACTTCCGAGGCGCTGAGGCCTTCGAAGACAAAGACGTGCTCGTGATCGGCGCGAGCTACTCGGCCGAAGACATCGGGAGCCAGGCGTTCAAGATGGGCGCCCGCTCGGTGACCGCGAGCTTCCGGTCGGCGCCGATGGGCTACGACTGGCCCGATGGCATCGAGGAGCGGGCGGTCGTCGAGCGCTTCGAAGGCAGCACCGCCTTCTTCGCCGATGGCACCTCGAAGCACGTCGACGCCGTGATCCTGTGCACCGGATACCTGCACAAGTACCCGTTCCTTCCCGACGATCTGGCCCTGTCATCGCCGAACAACGTGTACCCCGACGGTCTGTACCGGGGAGTGGTGTGGCAGGGGAATCCGCGTCTGACGTACCTCGGTGCGCAGGACCAGTGGTTCACCTTCAACATGTTCGACGCGCAGGCCTGGTACGTGCGCGATCTGATCCTCGGCCGCCTCGCGCTGCCCGACGAGCAGGAGCGCGCGGCATCCATCGCCCAGTGGCGCACGCGCTTCGGGCAGATCGACTCGGCTTCGGCGGAGATCCGCTTCCAGGCCGATTACATTCGCGACCTGCTCGAACTCACCGACTACCCGGAGTTCGACATCGACCGAGTCGTCGAGATCTTCCTCGCGTGGAAGCGCGACAAGAAGGACGACATCATGGGCTATCGCGACCGCATCTACGAGTCGGTCATGACGGGCACCATCGCGGTCGTGCACCACACGCCGTGGCTCGAAGAGCTCGACGACTCGCTCGAGCGCTACCTCGACGTGGATCCTGATGCCACCGAGGCGGCGCGGATCATCACCGAGCTCCCGCGCGACGACGACCGTGAGGCGCTCGCTACCGCTTGAGTAACGAGTGCATCGACGACGTCCCTCCGCCCGTCTCGGGTGCGAGGGGCGTCGTCGTCAGGCGGCGTGCGCGGCTTCGGTTCCGCGACGCCTGCCTACCCAGACGACGCCGGCAGCGACGGCGATGATCGCGATCGCGATGCCGATGATGTACCCGGAGACGCCGAGGTAGCCGCCCGGTACGGTGTGGGGATTCAGGAACGGATACGGGTACCAGTAGGGCTGCCCGGTCGCTGGCGCGATGATGAGATTCGCGCGGATCAGCGTGTAGACGGCCCAGACCAGCGGGAAGACTGCTGCGATGGCGATCGTGCTCCAGCCCAGCGCCCGGCGGCGCGGAGCGAGCAGCACGTCGAGGAGCAGGAACAGTGGGATCACGACGTGCAGCACCTCGTTCGACCACGGCACGGTCACGCCCTGGGGCAGCACCTCGCCGCGTAGCAGCGTGTTGTAGACGATGCCGGTGACGATCATGTAGGTGCTGACGCATACCAGCAACACGGCGAGCCAGCGCGGCTCAGGGGCGGTGGTGCTGCGGTGACGCAGCGCCCAGATCGCGGCGATGACGAGGGCGATCGCGGCGAAGAGATTCGACTCGATCGTGAAGAAACTGAGGAAGTTCGCAGCGACCGTGGGGATGTGACCGCCCCACTCCGTCGGCGAGTCGAGGGCGTTCTGAATCGAACGCGTCAGCTGGGCGGCGATGGCCGCGAACGCCAGCAGGGCTGCGGCGATGCGCAGATAGGGCCACCAGGTCGTCATTTCGCCTCCGGTCGCAACTGTAGTGGCAGGTTTCCATAGACCGCGGGACCGATATATCGATATCGTCGGACCGTTCACGCAGCACGCGCATGGCGGAGGGGCAGATGAGCGAGAGCGGAAACAGCGGTACGGCCGGCACGACCGGCGTGAAGAAGGCCCGGTTCCGACGAGCCGGCCTCAGCATCCAGTCCAAGCTGCTCATCATGCTGCTGGGGGTGAGCCTCGTATCGTCCGTGATCGTCGGAGCGATCGGCTTCGTCAACGGGCGGCAGTCGCTCCACGACTCGGCCGTCGACCAGCTGATCACCATCCGCTCGATGCGCGCGGCCGAGATCACGACGGCGATCGAGAGCGTGCGCCGCGACGCCTCGCTCAACAGCCGCAACCTCAGCGCACAGAGCATGTCGACGGCCGTCAACGCGGGTTTCGCCGACCTCGCCGATCTGGAGCTGGACGAGAATCAGCGCGCCGAGCTCGAGGGCTACTACCAAGACGTGTTCATCCCCGAGCTCGAAGGGCGCTCGGGTGAGGAGTACGGCGACACCGCGTTCATCCCCGAGTCCGCTGCCGGGCAGTACGTGCAGCTGCAGTACGTCCTCGGCAACAAGGACTTCGACGCCGACTACGACGCGCAGCTGGACTTGAACGACAGCGGCGACGGCACCGCCTACTCGACCGCGACCGAGCGCTACGGCGACTACTTCACCCGTCTGGTCAAAGAGGCGGGCTACGAAGACGCGCTGCTGCTCAACACCGACGGCGACGTCACGTTCTCGGCCTACAAGGGTGTGGAACTCGGGACGAACATCCTCACCGGGCCCTATCGCGACTCGGCTCTCTCGAAGGCCTACGCCGAGGCGATCGCGACGAACTCCGTCAACACCGTCGTGCTCACCGACTTCGACCGCTGGATCCCCTCCCTCAACGTGCCCGCGATGTGGGTCGTATCGCCGGTGGGGAACGACAACGGCATCACCGGCGCGATGGCTTTCCAGATCTCGATCGACACGATCAACGATGTGATGACCGGGAACGAGGGGTGGAAGGCGCAGGGCCTCGGCGATACCGGCGAGGTGTATCTGGTCGGCCGCGACGACCTCATGCGCAGCACCGCGCGTCGGCTCGTGGAAGACCCCGACGACTACGTGAAGCGCCTCATCAGCGGTGGCATGGCGCCGACGATCGTCGACCGCATCGCCGCGATCAAGGGCACCGTGCTGCTGCAGCCGGTCGACACCAAGGCCGTGCAGGAGGCGCAGGCGGGTCGGAGCGGCACAGTCGTCGGACGCGACTTCATCGGCGGCGACAGTGTCACGGCCTATGCGCCGTTGGAGATCGAAGGGCTCGACTGGGTCGTGATCGCGCGCATCGACACGGCCGAGGCGTTCGAGCCGGTCAACGTCTTCACCCGCAACGTGCTGCTGTCGCTGCTCGGCATCCTGCTCGGAGTCTCGTTGCTCTCGCTGTTGCTCGCGCAAGTGTTCACGCGTCCGATCCATCGTCTCGTCGGAGCCGTGCACCGCGTTGCGGAGGGGGATCTCGACGTGCAGGTGCCGCAGAGTTCGCGCGACGAGTTCGGCGACCTCGGTAGCGCCTTCAACGACATGGCCTCGAGTCTGCGGATCAAGCAAGACCTGATCGAAGAGCAGCAGAAGGAGAACGAGAAGCTGCTGCACACCCTCATGCCGGAGAGCGTGGCGACGAAGTACAAGCAGGGCGACGAGGCGATCACCGAGGCGCACGAGAACGTGTCGGTCGTGTTCGCGGAACTCGTCGGGTTCGACGACCTCGCCCGCGGTGTGAGCGCAGAAGAGGAGATCGGCCTGCTGAACACCCTGATGCGCGGGTTCGACGAGGCAGCTGAGAAGGCCGGAGTCGAAAAGGTGCGCACGCTCCGCGGCGGGTACCTGGCCTCGTCGGGCCTCATCGTGCCGCGGGTCGACAACATCCGGCGCACCGTGGAGTTCGCGCGGAGCCTGCTCGGAGTGCTCGAGCGCTTCAATGCGCAGAACGGCACCCAGATCGGGTTGCGTGCCGGCGTCGACACCGGCACGGTCACGAGCGGTCTCGTCGCGCGGACGAGCCTCGCCTACGACCTCTGGGGTGATGCCGTGAGCCTCGCCTACCGGGTGCGTTCGGTCACCGGCGAGCCGGGTATCTATGTGAGCCAGACCGTGCGCGATCGCACGCAGGAGATCGTCACCTACGTCGAGGCGGGGACGGTGGAGACGCAGGGCAGGACCGAGACCGTGTGGAAGGTGGTCTGATCATGGGCGACGTCTTCACGGGCGGCTGGGTCTGGTGGATCGTCGGCCTCGCGGTCGGCGTGCCCGTGGTTCTCGTCGTCCTCACCGAGCTCATCGGTGCGCTGACGCGGCGGGGCAACCCGGTCGCGAAGCCGCTGAGGATGCTGCGCAACTGGGTCATCCCGGTCGGCGCGCTGTTCGCATTGCTGGTGTTCGCGATCCAGTCGCCGGCGGATCAGGTGTGGACGCGGGTCGTGGCGACCGTGTTCGGGTTCCTCATCATCCTGCTCGTGCTGTCGGCGTTCAACGTGGCCCTCTTCGCCAACGCGAAGCCGGGGTCGTGGCGTGAGCGGATCCCGTCGATCTTCGTGGAGATCGGGCGGCTGGTCCTCGTGGGCGTCGGCCTCGCGCTGCTCTTCTCCTGGGTGTGGGACGCCGACGTGGGCGGACTGTTCACGGCGCTCGGGGTCGGATCGATCGTGATCGGCCTCGCCCTGCAGAACGCGGTGGGTGGGGTGATCTCGGGTCTGCTGCTGCTGTTCGAGCAGCCCTTCAAGATCGGAGACTGGCTCGATGCCGCGGGCGTGAAGGGCCGGGTCGTCGAGGTGAACTGGCGAGCCGTGCACATCGACACGGGCTCCGGCATCCAGATCGTGCCGAACTCGTCGCTCTCCGGAGCCTCGTTCACGAATCTGAGCGAGCCGGAGGGGCCGTACTACTCGGAGACGGCCGTGAAGTTCTCGACCGACGATCCTCCGCACGAGGTGATCGCACTCCTGATCGAAGTGGCCGACTCCCTGCCGATGCGATTGCAGCGTGAGCGGGCGACGGTCGAGTACTCGGGTGCGGGTGCCTACTCCGTGTCGATTCCGGTGGCAGGCCCGGCCGATGCCTCGCGCGCGCTGTCGATGTACCTCTCCTGGCTCTGGTACGCGGCGCGGCGGCGCAGTTTCGCACTCGACGGCGACTCCACCGACCCGCTCGCCGAGCCGCAGCGGCTGGTCGAGGCGATGCATGAGATCAGTCCGACGCTGCACCTGCGGGAGGAGGACTTCGACGAGGTGCTCGCCGCCGCAAGGCTCGAGCGCTACGGCGTCGGCGAGATCGTGATGCCCAGCGGGGTCGTGCCCGACGAGGTCCGCGTCGTGTTGTCGGGGCGGGCGGCACTCGCCCTCGAAGTCGACGGCGGCCGTGTCGAGTTCGCCGCTGCCGAGAAGGGCGACCTCATCGGGCAGACCGCTCTCACCCGTGAACGCACGCAGGCGGTGACGGTCGCGGGCGAGATCCTCACCGTCGTCGTACTGCCCCTCGCGACGATCGACGCGCTGATCCGCACACGGCCGCGTCTCGCCGTGGAGATCGGGGAGTCGCTTGAGCTCAAACGCACGCTCGCCGCCACGCGGTTGGCTGAGCTGGGCATCGCGCGCGGGGTGATCACCGGGCGCTGAGCGGTTGCACCTGGCTTTGCGGGTGAACAGGGGTGAGCCGCGGTCAGCGATCCCTGAAGTAGTCCAGGGCGCGACCCGAGCTGATGGAAGCCAGCGCCATCATCGCCCCAGTCCAGGCCGCCATGCCACCGCCGACAAGGAGCAACTCGGCGTACTGAATCGACGAGAAGCGCACGGAAAGGGCCATCTCAACGGCGAGGATCGAGGCCAACACCACAGCGGAGGCCATAGTCATCCAGGAGAGGGTTTCCATCGATAGATGAACTGCTTGATCTCGTGGACGGATGCCGACGAGTCGGGATGCAGCGAGCTCCAGTCTTCGTGTGCGGACAGCAGCGAAGCCCAGTGCGGCCGCGGCGCACAGAAGACCAAGCGGGAGGAAGGCGGTCGCGCGGTCCCGGTAGCGCTCCTCGCCGGAGAATGATGCCCCCAAGGTCGTGTTGAGTTGGCTGATGGTAGGGACACCCTCGTCTGTGGAGGCCTGATCGAGGACCGATGCGCTGATGATGGAGCGCGCTTGTTCCGATTCCGGCCAGATCGATACCCAGCATTCGTCGAAGGTGTCGGCTGCCGGGACGGTCTGGATGGTGGCGTACCCGAGGAGCGCTCGACGGCCGTCATCGGGGTAGTCGAACACACCGGTGACGAGGGCCCGGCCGTTCGCGGTCGGAAGATCATCCCCTGCGGTGATGCCCAACGCCGATGCGACCTGTTCAGACACGAAGACCCCGTTAGGGCTCGTGGCACGGTCGAGAACAACAGGCACGAAACCGGGAGTCGCGTCGAAAGTCGGCAGATCCACCCCTGGGGTCATCGCAGGTCGTAGCGGGTTGCTGGACTGGCGGATGGCACCAGCACTTTCCACGTTCGGAAGCGCCCCCATGCTTTCGCACCGCAGACCATCGATGTTTCCCGTGCTTTCGACGACCAGGACTGACGCGCCCGCCGATTGCCACCGCTCCGCGTCCTGAATGATGCCGTTCGTGACGGCCGAGTTCCACAGCAGCGCAGCCATCGCGAGCAGTACCCAGAGCACGCCGAAGAGGCCGCCACGCGTGGTCCCTGATCGAAGGTTCCGGGAGGCCTCGGAGCGCAGGGACGCGAGGGTGATGGTTCCGGTCTTCATGCTCGATAGTCGGTCAAGTCGATGAGGTGCGAGCATGAGTCACGTGTGTCCGGGTCGTGTGTGGCCACGACGACGATGCAGCCTCGTCCGCTGAGTCTTGAAAGGGACTCGTTCACTGCCGAGGACGTGCGCATGTCGAGCTGCGCTGTGGGCTCGTCGACGAGGAGCAGCGCCGGGTCCGCGGCGACGGCGCGCGCCAGCATCAGACGCTGTGCTTCGCCACCGGAGAGCTGACGGAATGCTTCACCTTCGATGCGAGCGAGTCCGAACTCTCCGAGGAGTTCTCGAGCCTGTGCTTCCGCTTCCGGCCGGCTGCATCCGCGCGCCAGCAAGGGCAACACGACATGATCGAGCGCAGTTCGCCGAGCGACCCCATGCGGGTTCTGGAAGACCCAGTTCACCGTGATGTTCGTCGAACGCACTATTCGCCCCATGCGCGGTGCCACATCCCCGGCAATGATCCCCAGGAGAGTGCTCTTGCCAGAACCGGAGGGGCCGACGATGGCATAGCTGTTACCGCGGGACAACGTCGTCGTGAGGCCGGTGAACAGCAAACGCTCTGCACTGTATCCGTGCCCCACGTTCTCGAGGGTCAGGGGCATTGCCGGCGATGATCCGGAAGGAGCGAGACGATCTCCGGTTCCGGGTCCGAGAAGTCGATGAGGGTGTATCCCCGTTCGCTGCTGACAATCGCGCCTCGGTATACCGTGGTCGCGTCGCTCACGCAGGCAGTGTCGTCTCCGACGCCGAACAGCGCTGAGGGCGGAACCTGGGCGACACGGATCGGTTCTGCCAGTTGCACGGACCCGGACAGAACAACTTTCTCCGGGTCTGTGAGGTAGTCGCGGAACGTCGGGGTCGCGGCGATCTTCGGCCACGCAGCAGCATCGACTGCGCCGTCTTCGTCCAGGTTCGCGACGATCCCATCGATGAGGAGCGTACGAGCTGCCGACGGAACCGCCGTCGGCAACGTTCCCACTCGGAGTGAGGCGATCGCTGGCGGGAGTTCGGCCAGCGTGGCTCCCGGCTCGACCGAGCTCCCGACGGAGATCGGGCATGTCACGATCTCGGCGGGCGAGGAGGGCATCCAGACGATCGAGGCAGGGTCGATGGCGTCCACACGCGGCGCGTCTGCGACCAGACCGCGACGAAGAGCGTTGAAGAACGCGATGGTGCGCGTTCCGACAACCCCGTCCACCGCTCCGGTGTATCCGAGTGCGGCGAAGGCCTGTTGGAGTTCGCTGACATCAGCGCCACGGTCATCCATCACGAGGGTCCGCGCAAGTGGCTGCGCGGTCGCAAGGTCGAGAAGAGGAACGCGGTCCAGGATGAAGGTCGCCCCGCCTGACATGATCGCACCTCCCGGGGTGCAGGTGCTTCCGGTCAACAGCCCTGCTCCACGCGCTACCAGACCGGGGGAATCCTGCAGTTTGACGGCGAGGTCCGCGGTGCGCGCGTCATCGAAATCCTGGTAGGCGACATCGACATTCTCGATTGCGCTCGGCGTTGCGAGCTCTGTCGGGAGTGTCGTCCGACCGAGCATCCAACCTGTTGCAGCGAGAGCCGTTGCGAGCAGCAGAGCGGCAACCGACAGAAGTACTGTTCGCTGCCGCCATTCTGAGAAGACCGATGCCGCCATCATTCACCGGACGGGGCTGATGCGTCTTCGAGGATGCCTAGCGGGTCCTGAGCGCAGGTGCGCACCGCGGTCGAGTTCCAGTCGAGTCCTGTGTACGCATCGAGGTCGCGCTTGTACTGGGGAGGCGTATAGCTCGCCCCCACCACATCATTCCGTTTCAGGCACTCCACCACGATGGTCGCTTCATCCTTCTGGTCAGGGTTCCGTCGAATCTGTTCATACAGAAGCGCGACGGAGCCGACAGTGCGCTGTTCGCACCTCGGCACGGCATCTTCGGAGATCTGCGTCTCGTTGGCGTTGCCGTTCTCGTCGACCGCGAAACCGCCGCTGGGGTAGATCTCGACGGTGAGCCCCAGGTCTTCCAAGCACTGCTTGAAGTCGCCTCGCAGCTGCGTGTACTCGGCGTCGGTGATGACGCCGTCAGCGAGGATCTCTCGCTGCACTTCTGTCGTGGTGGTCGAGGAGTACACGTTCGCGAACAGGTCTGACCAGGGGCCCTCGAACGCCGGGATGTCTCCGACCGTGTTCTCAGAGAGACGCGTCTGAGTCGTCGGCGGGCGGGGCGAATCGCTTGTCGCGGCGCAACCGACGACGATACTCGAGAGTGCGAGCACGGAAAGCGCCCACGGCACCCTCGTCGCCTTCATCGCTCACACCGGTCGGAAGACGTAGCTGTAGGCCTGAACACTCGCATAGTTCATGGCCTGCCACGACGTCTGGCCAGTGAGCACGTACGGAGCGAAGATGAGCTGATTGTTCACCTTTACGTAGCTGGCCAATTTCTTGGTACTGCACACTGACTTGCTGTTGACGGCCCGCGACTCGGAGTAGTACCCGCAGTAGCCGTCGGCTGCCTGTGCTGCGGGGGCGAGGGCGAGCGAGGCGCCGGTGAGCCCGGCCGCGACGGCCACTGCGGTCAGGCCGCGGCTGATCTTTGATTTCAAGGTGGTACTCCAGGGCGTCGGTAGCTGTCTGATAGTCCGAGCGGACGAAATCCAAACGGTATAGACGGCGACACGAGATGTATGTCGGCCGTTTGGGGGACAGCCCTTTCGCGTCGGAGCGCCTTACCGCCGAGTCATCAGGCGTGGCGCCGGAATGCTCGGTGAGAGCGGGGTTCCGGTCCTCCGTGATATGCCGGAATTGCCTGTCGCGGGCCCGCCGAGTCCCTCACGGCTACGCCCTCCGGGCGCTGGGCGGGGTCAGCTTCGTCGCCGCCACCGCAGACGCGTGATGAGCACGCCCAGCAGGCACAGCGCTCCGCCAAGGAACATCAGCGGCGTCGGCACTTCGCCGAGGATCGCCCAGGACATCAGGATCGCGATCGCCGGCACGACGTACGTGGTCGCTGAGGTCTGCCCCGCGGTGCTGCGCTGCAAGACGTAGGCCCAGGTCGTGAAGGCGATCGCCGTGGGGAAGATGCCGAGATAGACGACCCACAGCGTCGCATCCAGCGGTGCCGTCTGGAGTGAGCCGATGAGGTTGCCGATCCAGGGCAGCAGCGCGATGGTGCCGACACCCGCACCGAGCCAGGTGAGAGTGGTCGGGTCGACGCCCGAGGTGAGCAGCCGCTTCTGCACGAGCGTGCACCCTGCGTACATGACGGCAGCGAGGAGGGCGAGCAGGAGGCCCGTGATGTCGGGGCCGGCGCTGGTGGAGGAATTCATGCCGATCAGCACGACGCCGAGGAAGGCGATGGGCGCCCCGATGACGAGCGGCTTCGGGAACCCTTCGCGCAGGAACAGTCCGCTGAAGACGACGACCATGAGGGGCGCGAGGTTGACCACCATCGCGGCGGTTCCCGCATCGAGCGTGAGCTCTGCACTGTTGAGAGCGAGGTTGTAGACGCAGAACCAGCCGATGCCCCACACGGCGATGAGCAGCCAGTGGCGACGGGCCGGAATGCGGATGCCGTGCCGTACCGCGATGATGGTCAGCACGACGGTGCCGACGGCCATCCGCAGCAGCGCAAGAGCACCGGGGTCGTAGTGCGGGCCCGCGCCGCGGATGCCGATGAAGGCCGAGGCCCACAGCACCACGGTGACGAGGGCTGCGACGAGGACGAGCGCGCCCTGCTTCTTCGGCGCACCGGTATCGGTGCTGATCCCGGGGTCGCCGGACGCGGCTGTTGACATCCTCCGATCCTCGCAGGGGCGTCCGACATCGGGCGAGCCGTCGGAGTGCCATCCGCCGTTGCATTTCGGACGATCCGAGACGATGGCCCATGGGCGGTGGTTCACGAGATCTTCCCGACCGGTTCACGTTTCTCTTCCGAGTGGAGAAAAAGTTCCTTTCGATCCCATTCCTCATCCGTGGAGATGGTTGCTTCATATGAAGACTGAAACTCACACTTCACAGGGAAAGCCCAGCGTCAAGTAGGCCATTCGGGGGACAGACAAGACTCACAGCCGACGGATAGAGTCCCGAGCGAGTACCGCCGCAAGCCCACGGTCGAAGCGTGACGGTCCTGTTTCGAGGTCGTGGTTTGCGTGCATTCTGACGTGCGTGTGCGCGCACGCGCCATGACTCGTTCCGGGGCGCCGTCGTCGCAACGCCGGGATATCCACGCGGTTCGATCCCTGTCGTGTCCCCTGGAGAAGAGTCCTGCGATGAAGACCAGATCTCACCGTCGGCGCCTGCGTTTCGCGCCGGCTCGGCGACTCCCGTTCGCATTCGCGGCGATGTTGATGACGACCGTCGTCGCGGTCGGGCTCTTCCAGCCGCTCGAAGCGTCGGCAGCGACCGCTGCGGCGACCGCGCGCACGCAGGTGTCGGCACCGGCGGGGCTCTTCACCCCCTCGACGGACGCCGCAGGTGTGGTTACGCAGTTCACCGACGGGGGGCCGGCCGTCCAAGCGGCTGCGAGGCAGGCACTGCTCAAGGGCGGGCAGAGCGTCGAGAGCTTCATCACCACGGGGCAGCACGAGGCGATCGCGCAGGATTACCGCCTCATCGCGCTGCGCCTGAGCCTCGCGGGTGGACGCGCCGTCCGGCAGCAGGCGGAGGCCGTGCTCACGGCGAACAACCCTGACCAGCTTCGCGCGTTCGTCACCGAGGGATGGAAGGACGCCTGGGAGGTCGACGACCGCTCGGCGGCGTACGTGCTCGCAGACACCGGCACGCCGACGGTGCAGCGCGAGGCGAACAAGGCTCTGGACTCGGATGACTCGAGTGCGGTGTCGCAGTTCCTGCTGATCGGTCAGCACGACGCCAAGATCATCGATGACCGGGCGGCGGCCTATGTGCTCGCTTCTACGGGCTCGCCGAGTGTGATCGCGGCGGCGGAGGCAGCGCTCGACGCGACCCTTCCGGACGGTTCCGAAGACACGCAGGCCGTCGCCGACTTCCTGCGCTACGGGCAGTTCGTCGCCGGCGCGCGCGACGCCGAGGCAGCGACCATCGCTCAGCTGACGAACCAGGTGATCGCGGCGAACATGGTCGCCCAGGAGGAGCGTCGCAACGCCGACAACGCTTCCGCGCAGGCGGTCCTCGCAGCCAAGCTCGCGAAGGAAGCCACGCAGCGGGCCGCTCAGCAGGCTGCTGCCGCGCAGGGTAATGCCGAACAGGCCAGCGCCGCCGCGACCCGGGCGGCCGGGCTCGCCCGTCAGGCGGCCGACGCGGCCGATCTCGCCGTGCAGGCGGCAGCCGCAGCGCACCAGGCGATGAACGCCTCGATGAGTGCGGCCGGAACGGCTGCCTCCGCGGCAGCGCGAGCGAACCGTGCGGCTGCGAGTGCCGATGGTGCGGCGGCGAATGCTGCGGGCCAGGAAGGCATGGCGGCTGCGGCGCGGGCAGAGGCCGAGAAGGCGCGCGACGCCGCAGACAAGGCGGCGAAGGCCAAGCGTGCAGCGGCCGAGGCGGAGACGGCGACGAATGCGGCGAACCGCGCGGCACAGGCTGCGGGCGCCGCGGCCGGCTACTCGGGCGAGGCGGCCGGATATGCGATGGAAGCCTCTCAGGCGTCGGGAGTGTCATCGGCCGCTGCCGCGCAGGCGCGGGCTGCTGCGGCGAAGGCGAACGCGGCCAAGAACCGCGCGGCATCCGCCACGGCGCGGACGGATCGTCTTGCCGCCGAGACCTCGGCTGTCGCTCAACAGGCCCGTGATGCGGCCGGGCGTGCAGCCGACAACGCCAACGCCGCGGCGATCGAGGCAGACACGGCCGCGGCTCAGGCCGGTGTCGCGCAGGGGGCTGCTGCTCGAGCGACCGCTTCTTCGGGGAAGGCGGCTGCCGCCGCTGAGGCCGCCACGAAAGACGTCGAGCTCGCGAAAACCATCTTCACCCTGGCGCGGAAGGCCGATGCGGAGCGTTTGGCTGCAGAAGAGGAATTCGGGCTGGCGCAGGCGGAGATCGCCGCAGCAGAAGAAGCCGAGGAGAAGGAGCTCAAGGACGATGCCAAGAAGGAGGGCGCGGCCGCTGTCGCGGAGAGCAGCGCCTTCCTGAAGAAGATCACCGCTCCGGATGCGAACCTGCAGGAGCTGCTGCCGGAAGCGCGCTCGGCCATGCTCGCCCTGATCACGTCGGGAACCCCGTGGATCGCCGCGGCGGCGGAGCAGGCTGTCGTCGGGAATGACGAGGCGGTCGTCGAGTTCTTCAAGAACGGGTACGGCGTCGCTCTCGAGCAGGACCAGTGGGACGAGGCCAAGGCCCTGCTGTACGAGGGCGACAACACGATGCTGCAGAGCGAGGCGTATGACGTCCTCGAGAACGGCGAGGAATATGTCGCCGCGTTCCTCAAAGAGCGACTTCCTGAGATCCGTGATCTCGAGAACCGTCAGGTCGCATTCGTGCTGGCCGCGGAGGGTGGCCCCGCCATGCAGCGCGCGGCGAACCTCGCGCTCGACGCGGATGATCCTGCGGTTCTTGCGAAGTTCATAGCCGAGGGGCAGTACGACGCACTGGAGGTCGACCAGCGTGCGGCTGCGTTCGCGCTCAGCACGACCGGCGGCCCCGAGGTGCAGGCGGCTGCGAACATCGCCCTCGAAGGCTCCAAGGCCGCGCTGAAGAGATTCCTCGAGCAGGGGCAGTACGAGGCCGCCAAGCGTGACAACGACACCGCCGCCCACGTGGCGCAGATGCAGAGCATGCTGCATCTGGCCGACCAGCAGGCCTCGGCCGCACGGGAGGCTGCTGCGCTCGCGGAGAAGGCGGCGGCGACGGCTCGACAGGCCGCGGCTGAGGCGCAGGCGAGCGCCGACCTGGCACGGAAGTACGCGCAGGAGGCGCAGGCTTGGGCGGCGCAGGCTGCCACGTCGGCCAACCAGGCGACCGCTTCGGAGAACGAGGCGCGTCAGTCGTCGCAGCGGGCGCATCAGGCGCTGACGGCCGCGACCGCCGACGCGAAGAAGGCCAACGGGTTCGCGGCGCAGGCGACGTCGTCGGCGCAGTCGGCAAGCGCGGCGGCGTCGCGGGCCAACGATGCCGCGAGCCGTGCAGCCACCTCCGCGACGAATGCGGGGCTCGACGCGGAAGCTGCGGTGAAGGCCGCGACGGAGGCGCGCGATATCGCGGCGTCGAAGCAGCGCGCTGAAGACGGCGCGAAGAACTTCCCGCCGCCTGCGGGCAAGGAGGGCGAGCTCACTCAGGCGCAGATCGATGCCGCGTACGCGCTCGGTGGAGACGCAGAGGTGCAGCGGCTGAAGGACGCCCACGCGTTGACACAGCCTGATGCCCTGCTGAACTTCATCATCCAGGAGGGCGGCAAGGTTCTCCTCGACCTCATCGGTGTGACGGACATCATGGACTGCGTCACCAAGGGCGACATCGGTGCGTGCTTCATGACGCTTATCGGGTTCGCGCCATGGGGCAAGCTTGCCAAGCTCGTCGAGTCGATCCCGCTGATCATGAAGCTCGCCGACAAGGTTGTGGGCTTCGTCAACAAGGTCGGCGACGCGTTCAGCCTCCTCAAGAAGAACAAGACCAAGGTCGACGATGTCCTGAGCGGATGCACCGGGCCGGCGCCGAGAGACTGCGGGCCCTTCAAACCCACCGATTCCACCTACGACCCGAAGGACCCCGCTCATATCAAGGGGCAGAAGGGCGAGACAGCGGCGGGGATCCCGTTCTCGAGCCAAAGCCAGAAGACGACCTTCACCAGGTCGGACTTCCCGGATCTCGACCTCAAGAAGAATCGGATTCCCGATCACGTGACGGCGACTTCGATCATGGAGGTCAAGAACGTGAAGACCCAGTACTTGAGCAGCCAGATCCTCGATGACATCAAATTGGTCGAGGCGACGAACAGGTCGGAGTTCGTGCTGACTGTGAACTCTCAGACGCATCTGACGGCGCCACTGCTCAAAATGCTGTGCGACGGACACGACAAGATGTCCTTCGCCGTCAAATTCCTCCCGGATACCGTCGGAGGCAGTCTGTCCGATAACAAACTGCCGACCTTGTGCAAGTAAGGAGCATTCACTTGTCATACGACCTGGACGTGTTCGCGAGAGTGAGCCTCGCGCCGCGGGAGCTCGCAAAGATCGCATCGTCCCCTGGTGTGCGTGTGCAGCGTGACCGGGGTTGGGGAGCCAAGGGCATCAGCGCTCACGACGAACTCGACCGCCCTGTTTTCACGCTCGAGGGGCCAACAGGGGTCGACGCAGAGGACGTTCCCGCCAGCGCCGCCGAAGCAGTGAGCGTGGCTGTGGTCTACAACATCCACGTGCCGTACGACGTCAGCGAGTCTGCAGAGAGTTTCCGAGCGGAGCCCGACCCGCGCCACCTGGCGGCCGCGCGCATCTACGCTTCCAATCTTGCGCGCGAGAGCGATGGTGTCGTCGTGAATCCGCAGATAGATGACGTCTCCGCGCAGCAGTCTCCGGCGAAAGGTGGCTCTTCGGGACCGAAGCTGTACGTCCATCTCGAGTGGTTTCGGAGGATGGAGGATTCGCCGGGGTCCAAGGCGCTGGCAGACAACTACCTTCGGTCCGCACGAGCGAGCTTCCCGCCCGCCGTGCCGGTACGCTTCGGTCCCCGCGAGCCCTTGAAGGGCCGCCTACCCCGGGATGGCGATGATGCGTTCGGAGATCTCTATCGGGCGGAATGCCGTCTGAGCGCAATGATGATGACGGGCAAAGGACTATCCGGGAGCATCTCAGCGTGGTCCAGCATCACGCGCACCGGTTATCAGAGCGCATCGGCGGTTTTCGAACTCGACGGTCTCGAGAAGACCGGAGCTGTAGACAACGTTCACACATTCATCGAGGAGATGGCGCGTTCCTCGGAGAGCTTCTTCGCGTTCGCTGAGGTGAACAGCAGCAAATACGCGACGGCAAGGCCCCGTGGTTTCGACGGCGAATGGGGCGGTCTGCCCACCGATCCGCAGTGGATTACCTGGTATGACGCAGAGTACGCGCCACTCGTTCGTCGGTTCTTGACGGAGGGAAGAGTCGAGGAATTCGCAGGCGGTGTGCTCCACAGGTGGTCCGAAAAACCAGCGCAGGCGGAAGATATTCGGCGGAGCCTGAAGCGGGACGACTGGGTTCCATCGGAACTCAGAGGCGTACTTGAAAACACCCCGAACGGTGTCCGCGGTCGCGTACCGGCGAAGGTGATGCCAGCTTCCCTGCGCCCTCCTCAATAGGCGTCACGCTGACTAATTCATCGCGGGCATCGAGCATCACCGCAGACCCGAGGCGCCACCGACCCTTGAAAGGCATTGCATGTTCTCTTTGAAAGTTCCCCGTCGGGGTCGTGGTGTGGCCGTGGGGGTGTCGGCGGCGTTGGTGTCGGCGTTGCTGGTGTCGGTTCCGGTGTCGTCGGCGGTGGCCGATGATGCTCCAGGGTTCCTGGTGGAGTCGGGTGCATATCCGGACGGGACCGCGGTAGGTGCGGCGGCCGGCATCGTTCTGAAGGACGGCAATGGCGGCCTGCGTGTGGTGACGTGCGCGGCGGGAACCGGGCAGGTCGAGGTCGAGTTCGAGAAGTCGGGCAAGCGCGCGAAGGTGTGTTTCGAGGCGGTATTCCGTCCGGCGGTGCTGAACCTGGAGATCGCGGCGTCGTTCGGGGTCAAGGCTGGCGCGCAGCCGATGGATGTGACCTATTCGGTGGCGGGAGGTCCGGAGGAGGACATCCCGGTTCCGGCGGGTGGACGTCGCAGTGTTGATACGGGCCTGACGGGTCAGTCGACGATCGTCGTTCTCGAGGTGAAGGCCGACCCGGCCGTGGATGTCCCGGCGACCACCACCACCCACCCGCGGACCGCGATCACGAAGATCCGCACGGGGCTCGGGTCTTGCACGGGAACGCTCGTGGATCGCTCGTGGGTACTGACGGCAGCGAGCTGTTTCGCGGCCGACCCGGCGACGCTTGCCGCGGGGGCACCGGCAGCTCCAGCACGGGTGCTGTTCGGCCCGGACGTCGCGAACGACAAGACCGCGAGCGGGACCGGGGATCTGGGCGTGAAGGTTACGCATGTGGAGCCCGCTGGCAACGGTCAGGACGCCGTTCTGGCCAAGCTGGAGACCGCGGTCGATGACATCACCCCGATGCCGATCGCCACGACCGCTCCGGTCGCCGGTCAGGACCTGGCCTTCACCGGGTTCGGTCGCACGGACTCCGTTTGGGTGCCGCTGGCATCCCGCACGAACACCTACCCGATCACGGCCGTCAACACGGCCACAGTGACAGCTGCCGCATCCGGTGCTTCCCTCTGCCTCGGCGACGGCGGTGCCCCCGGCGTCCGCAATGTCGATGGAACCGACACGCTCGTGGCGGTCGCATCGCAGTCGACCCAGACCGGATGCTACGGCTCCGGCATCCCCGCAGGCACCGCTTCGACCATCGCGACCCGCGGCGACGTCATCGCCGGATGGGTGGCCGCCACGGTCCAGAAGGGGCTCGACACGACCCCGGTTGCCGCTGCGGATCAGACGCTTGCGCAGCAGATCGTGGCCACCGGGCGCGTGAGCGGAACCGAGGCGCTTGCGCAGATCCAGGCGTATGCCGACGGCTTCAAGCGCGGCCACCTGATCGGCGGACAGATTCGCGACTGCACGATCGACCCCGTCATCCTCGCCGCGCTGAAGAAGGTCGTCGTCGATCAGAACTTCTCGATCACGATCTCTTCTCTCAACGAGTACTGCACCACGGCGACCCCGTCGGCAACGAGCTACCACGCGAAGAACAGCGGCGGTCATGCTGTCGACATCAGCGTCGTGAACGGCGTCGCGGCGACCGGAAACACCGTTCAGGACCAGGCTCTGGCGACCGCGATGTTCACCGCGCTGCCGGCGCCGGCGGGAATCGGTCAGGTTGCATGCCGCCCGGCGCTCACGGTTCCGAACGGCTGGGCGCAGACCGAAGAGGACTGCACCCATAATCACTTCGAGTACCACGGTGTGCCGCTCACGCCGGTGAAGCCGTCGTTCGACCTGAACAGTGACGGCAACGCCGATGTGATCGGAATCACCTCGTCGAATGCGCTCTACATCTACCACGGCAATGGCAACGGCGGATGGACGACCCAGACCTCCGTCAGCGCGGGATGGGCGTCGGCCAAGACGCTCATCCACGGCGACTACAACGGTGATGGTAAGGGCGACATGATGGTCGTCAACACCGACGGCACGCTCTGGTACTACCAGGGTGATGGTGCGCTGGGCTTCCCGACGAAGGCGCTGGCTGCCCGCGGGTGGGACACGAAGGGCCTGATCACGGGTGGCATCGACTTCAACGGCGACAAGAAGGCCGACCTCGTCGCCCGCGAGTCTGATGGTCATCTCTACGCCTACCCCGGCAACGGGAACGGAACGTTCGGCGCCAAGCTGAAGATCGGCCACGACTGGGGTGGGATCTCCCGGGTTCTCGCCGGCGACTGGACCGGCGACGGCAAGGGCGACATCCTCGCCACGACGACGACCGGAGACCTTCGCATCTACCCGGGCAACAACGTGACGCTGACCGGCGGTCCGCAGGTCGGCAATGGCTGGAACAACATCTCGGCCATCACCGGAGGCATCGACTACGGTGCGGATGGCAAGGCCGATCTCTTCGGTCGGACGGGCGACGGCGGCCTGTACGTGTACCCCGGGCTCGGCATCTCCGGGTTCGGCGCGTCCACACGCGTTGGCAACGGGTGGACCTCGCTGCGCCTGTTCAGCTGAACCGGACTCTCACGGTCACCCATTCCTTGAAAGGTTCTGCATGTTCTCGTTGAAGGTTCCCCGTCGGGGTCGTGGTGCGGCTGTGGGGGTGGCGGTGGCATTGGTGTCGGCGTTGCTGGTCTCGGTTCCGGTGTCGCCTGCGGTGGCCGATGATGCTCCGGGTTTCCTGGTGGAGACGGGTGCGTATCCGGATGGAGCGTCGGTGGGTGCGGGGGCCGGCATCGTCTTGAAGGACGGCAACGGCGGCCTGCGGGTTGCGACGTGTGCGGTGGGGAGCGGGCAGGTCGAGGTCGAGTTCGAGAAGTCGGGCAAGACGGCGAAGGTGTGTTTCGAGGCCGTGTTCCGCCCGGCGGTGTTGAATCTGGAGATCGCAGCGTCGTTCGGTGTGAAGGCCGGCGCGCAGCCGATGGATGTGACGTATTCGATCGCGGGTGGTCCGGAGAAGGAGATTCCGGTGCCGGCGGGCGGGCGTCGCACGGTGGACGAGCTGCAGACGGGTCAGTCGACGATCGTGGTGATCGAGGTGAACGCGGTAGCGGCGGATGTCCCGGCGACGACGGCCACGCATCCGCGGACCGCTGTCACGAAGATCCGCACCGGTCTGGGTTCCTGCACGGGAACACTCGTGGACCGGTCGTGGGTGCTGACCGCGGCGAGCTGCTTCGTCGCCGACCCGGCAACCCTCGCTGCGGGTGCACCGGCAGCTCCGGCGCGTGCGCTGTTCGGGCCGGATGTCGCGAACGACAAGACCGCGAGCGGCACCGGCGATCTGGGCGTGAAGATCACTCACCTGGAGCCGGCCGGCAACGGTCGCGACGCGGTCCTGGCGAAGCTGGAGACCGCGGTCGACGACATCGCACCCATGCCGCTCGCCACGACGGCACCTGCCACGGGTGAAGCCGTTGCGTTCACCGGTTTCGGCCGCACCGCGTCCGTTTGGGTCCCGCTCACCTCTCGCACGAACACCTACCCGGTGTCGGCCGTCAACGCGGCGACCGTGACAGGTTCGGCATCCGGTGCTTCTCTCTGCCTCGGTGACGGCGGCGCCCCTGGCGTCCGCGAAATCAACGGCACCAAGACGCTCGTCGCTGTCGCATCGCAGGCATCGCAGGCCGGCTGCTACGGCTCCGGCATCCCCGCTGGAACCGGGTCGGTCACGGCAACCCGCGGCGACGCCCTCGCCGGGTGGGTCGCCACGACCATCCGCAACGGCCTCGACACGGTGGTCGTTCCGGCGACGACGCAAGCCCTGGCCCAGCAGCTCGTCGACAGCGGCCGCATCACCGCGGAGCCGAAGATCATGACGCAGCTTCAGGCGTACGCGGCGGGCAAGGTGCGGGGAAACATCGTCGACAACCAGGTGCGCGACTGCACGATCGATCCGGTCCTCCTCGGCGCGCTCAAGAAGGTCGTCGTCGATCAGAGCTTCTCGATCACGATCTCCTCACTGAACGAGTACTGCGTCACTCCGGGGGCTGCGAAAGCGGACTATCACTCGCGGAACGGTGGCGGATACGCCGTCGACATCAGCGTGGTGAATGGCGTGGCTTCGACAGGCAACACGGCACAGGATCAGGCGCTGCGAACCGCGATGCTCGCGGCATTGCCTGCACCCGCCGGGATCGGACAGCTCAGCTGCCGCCCGAGGATCGCGACGCCCGCGGGCTGGTCGCAGTTCGACGCCGCCTGCACGCACAACCACTTCGAGTACCGGGGGTCCGTGGCAGCTGCAGCCCCGGTGATCAAGCCTTCGTTCGACGTGAACGGGGATGGCAAGCCCGACGTCCTGTCCGTCTCCGCCTCGAACCACCAGCTCTATCTCTACCTGGGCGACGGAGCGGGCGGCTGGACTCAGCAGTCGACAGGGAGCTCCGGCTGGGAAGCGGTCACCGCCATCGTCCACGGCGACTACAACGCGGACGGCAACGGCGATATCGTCGCGACCTGGAATGACGGCAGCATCTGGTTCTACGAGGGCGATGGGGCGAACGGCTTCGTCGGCAGATCGCTCATCGGCTCGGGCTGGCCCGGAACGGCGTTGCTCACCGGAGGCGTCGACTTCAACGGCGACGGACGCGCCGACCTCATCGGCCGCGGCACCAACGGGAACATCTACCTGTATGCGGGGAACGGCGCAGGAAGCTTTGCAGCCGGGGTGCACTTCAACGCCGGCTGGGGGCATATGACTTCTCTGCTTGCCGGCGACTTCGACGGCGACGGCAATGGCGACCTCGTCGCTCGCGACTCCAACGGCCTGCTGTGGCGATTCCTCGGCGACGGCGTCAATCTCACGACGCCGACACAGGTCGGCAACGGCTGGAACATCATGACCGTGATCACCGGCGGGCTCGACTACACCGGTGACGGCATCGCCGACATCCTGGCCCGCCAGACCACGGGTGCGTTCTGGATCTACCCCGGCACAGCCACAGGATTCACGGGCCCGACCAACCTCAACAGCGGGTGGAACGCTCTCCGTCTGCTCAGTTGAACGGCTGCTGTTTTGCAGACAGACATCACTCACGCGTCCTGAACCCCAGGCTTCTTGAAAGGCATTGCATGTTTTCGTTGAGATCTCCCCGTCGGGGCCGCATCACGGCTGTGGGGGTGGCGGCGGCGTTGGTGTCGGCGTTGCTCGTCTCGGTCCCCGTGAGTTCTGCGGTGGCGGACGACGCTCCCGGGTATCTCGTGGAGTCCGGAGCGTATCCGGACGGGGGTTCGGTGGGTTCGGCCGCGGGCATCGTTCTGAAGGATGGCAACGGTGGTCTGCGTGTGGTCACGTGCGCGGCCGGGACCGGGCAGGTCGAGGTCGAGTATCAGAAGGCCGGCAAGAAGGCGAAGGTGTGTTTCGAGGCCGTGTTCCGCCCGGCGGTGTTGAATCTGGAGATCGCGGCGTCGTTCGGTGTGAAGGCCGGCGCGCAGCCGATGGATGTCACTTACTCGGTCGCGGGTGGTCCGGAGGAGGACATCGCGGTGCCAGCGGGTGGGCGTCGCACCGTCGACCAGTATCAGACGGGGCAGTCGACGGTCGTGGTGATCGAGGTGAACGCGGTAGCGGCGGATGTGCCGGCGACGACGACCACGCACCCGCGGACGGCGATCACCAAGATCCGCACGGGTCTGGGCTCGTGCACGGGCACGTTGGTGGACCGGTCGTGGGTGTTGACGGCGGCGAGTTGTTTCGCGGCTGACCCGGCGACGTTGGCCGCGGGTGCCCCTGCCGCTCCGGCGCGGGCGTTGTTCGGCCCGGATGTCGCGAACGACAAGACGATGAGCGGCACCGGCGATCTGGGTGTGAAGATCACTCACCTGGAGCCGGCGGGCAACGGTCAGGACGTGGTTCTGGCGAAGCTGGAGGCACCGGTCGACGACATCACCCCGATGCCGGTCGCCACGACCGCTCCGGTCGCAGGCCAAGACATCGCGTTCACGGGTTTCGGGCGCACGAACAACGTCTGGGTCCCTCTCGCGTCTCGCACGAACACCTACCCGGTCACGGCGGTCAACACGGCCACGGTGACCACGGCAGCATCCGGTGCTTCGCTCTGCCTCGGTGACGGCGGCGCCCCCGGCGTCCGCGACATCAACGGCACCAAGACACTCGTCGCTGTCGCATCGCAGGCATCGCAGGCCGGCTGCTACGGCTCCGGCATTGCCGCAGGCACCGCATCCGTCACCGCAATCCGCGGCGATGTCGTCGCACCCTGGGTCACCACGACCATCGATAACGGCCGGAAGCTCACCGGAATCAGCGCCGCTCAGGTGCTGGAGATCGAGAGCATCGCTCAGGCGGGTGCATGCGTGACCACGAAGGACCGGAACACCGGTGTGGGCAGCGTGATCGTCGGCGTGGGTTGCGCCGAGGTCTGGCAGCAGCGCCGTTGGGAGCTGGTGGAGGTCACCCCGACCGTCTTCGCCCTTCGCAACTATGTGAACCGCGACAAGTGCATCGCGGCCGACGCTGCGGGGACCGGGGTCGTGCAGGCTGTGTGCGCCACGACCGACAAGAAGCAGCAGTGGACCTTCCGAGAGCAGCGCGCCGGCGCCGTGAGCATCGTCAACGCCGCGTCGGGAAATGTCCTTTCCGCGCCGTCGGCGACGACACTCTCGCTGCGCGCCGACACGGGGGCGAACGCCGATCGGTGGAAGTACCGCAACGTCACCAAGATGCGCTACGACGTCGCGACGCTCGGAAGCTACGTCTCGCTGCGCACCGCTGTGGGTGGGAAGTCCCTGGTCGCTGGCGCTGCTTCGGCGCAGGCGACGGTGAACGATGTCGTCGCGACCTCGCCGCTGGCCACCCGCGCGGCATCGACTTTCCGGGTCGTTGCGGGGCTGGCAGATGCCCAGTGCTACAGCTTCGAGTCGATCACGGTTCCTGGTCAGTACATCTACATGAACATGGGTGGCCTCGTCACGTTGACGCCTCCTGCGGTTCCGTACCGAGCGACGTGGTGCGCGGAGGATGCCGCGTTCGGTCAGGGCATCACATTCTCGACGGCGACGGACTCGTGGCGCGTGATGCGCAGCCACTCGAACGGCCTCGTCTACGGCGGAGCGTCCTGGTACGCCGGGATCCCGATCGCCGACGACTCGCAGAACTTCGTCCCCGACACCGCATGGACGATCGGCGAGGCCTGGGCTCCGCCGACGCTGGCCGCTGCGCAGGTGCTGGAGCTCGAGAGCGTCGCGCAGGGCGGCAAGTGCTTGACGGCGAAGGAGCGCAGCGCTGTCGCTGGTGCCGTCATCGGTGCCGTCGGCTGCTCCGAGGTCTGGCAGGTGCGTCAGTGGGAGCTGATCGAGTCGGGTGCCGGAGCCTTCGCGCTGCGCAACACCGTCACGCGATCATTGTGCCTCGGCAGCGCTGACGCGGCCGGCAGCGCGGTCGTGCAGGCTTCGTGCGATCTGACTGATGCCAAGCAGCGGTGGTCGTTCACCACGCTTCCCTCCGGGGCGGTCTCCATCGTGAACGCCGGGTCCGGCAAGGCACTCGCCGCGCCGACAGCGAGCACGGTGGCGCTCGCTGCGCCCATGGCCGCGTCGCCGCAGCAGCAGTGGCGCTATCGCAATGCGACCAAGATGCGGTACGACATCGCCCCGGTGGGCAGCCTCATCTCGCTCCGCACCGCGGAGGCCGGGAAGTCGCTCTCTGCGACCGCGGGCGGCGCGCAGGCCACGATCCCGATGGTGACCGAGGCATCGACGTCGAATGCGCGGAAGGACGCGACGTTCCGGGTGGTCCAAGGCCTCGCGAACCCGCAGTGCTACAGCTTCGAGTCGCTCTCGGCACCGGGGCAGTACCTGTACATGAACATCGGGGGCAATGTCATCCTGAGCGCTCCCACCGTTCCGTACCGGGCGACGTGGTGCGCCGAGGACGCCGCGTTCGGGAAGGGACTCACCTTCAGCATCTCGGGCGACTCCTGGCGCGTGATGCGCAGCTACAAGAACGGCCTCGTCTACGGCGGAGCCTCGTGGTGGGCGGGCATTCCGAACGCGGATGACACGCAGAACTACATCCCCGATGTCGCCTGGACGGTCGGCGCCCCCTGGGTGACCGTGCCTTAGGGGGCTCCCAGGCGACACGGGGTCCACTCCCGTCGCCGTTTCTGTCCTCCCGCAGGAGCGCGGGCACCAGGAACGGCGACGGGAGTCGGTCCTCGTCGTGACACGTCACCCTGGTGACTTCCGCCAGTGGGGCGGCGAACTGAGCCCGGTGGGCCAATTCTGTGCCCACCGGGGGGATAGGCTCCTGTGCCATGACGGAGCGCAAGAACCAACGGCAGCAGCAGCCCGAACTCCACGGAGGGGTGCTGAGCGGCGGTGGCAGCCCGACACTGTGGGGTGCGCTGATCGGGCTCATCGTCTTCGTCTTCGTCGGCGTCCCGATCAGCGCGGCAGTGCGCTTCGCGACCCATCCGATGTCCCAGCAGCTGTTCGGTGGTCGGCTGTCGGAGGCCACCGTCGGCGGTTACACGGCGTTCTGGTGGATCGTCGCGATCATGCTCCTCGCGCTCCCCTTCCTCGTGGGATGGGGCGTCGCGAAGCTCTCGGCACGGACCCTCACGATCATCGGCGCGATCGCCGTCGCCTTCTTCATCGTCATCCTGATCCTCGGCCAGCTGTACGTGTTCTGACCGGCGCTGAGCGTCCCCCGAAAGGGCGCACCGGAACGCTTCGATAGGATGGGACCGCCCGAAGAGGGCCAGCTCATCGGCCGGTGCAAACCCGGCGAAAGCCAGGGGGTTACCCATGCCAGGAATCGTTATCGTCGGCGTGCAGTGGGGCGACGAAGGAAAGGGCAAGGCCACCGATCTTCTCGGTGAGCGCACCGACTGGGTGGTGAAGTTCAACGGCGGCAACAACGCCGGACACACCGTCGTCGTGGGTGATGAGAAGTACGCGCTGCACCTGCTGCCCTCCGGCATCCTCTCTCCCGGTGTGACGCCCGTGATCGGCAACGGTGTCGTGGTCGACCTCGAGGTCCTGTTCTTCGAGCTTGAGGCGCTCGCCGCCCGCGGCATCGATGTCTCGCGCCTCAAGGTCAGCGCCAACGCGCACATCATCACGCAGTACCACCGCACGCTCGACAAGGTCACCGAGCGCTTCCTCGGAAAGCGCATGATCGGCACGACCGGTCGCGGCATCGGCCCGGCATACGCCGACAAGATCAACCGCGTGGGCATCCGCGTGCAGGACCTGTTCGACGAGAACATCCTGCGCCAGAAGGTCGAGGGCGCCCTCGATCAGAAGAACCACCTGCTGGTGAAGATCTTCAACCGTCGCGCGATCACCGCCGACGAGGTCGTCGAAGACCTGCTGTCGTACGCGGAGCGGCTGCGGCCGATGGTCGCCGACACCGGCTACCTGATCGCGCAGGCCCTGGACCGCGGCGAGGTCGTCGTGTTCGAGGGCGGCCAGGCCACGATGCTCGACATCGACCACGGCACCTACCCGTTCGTGACCTCTTCTTCGGCCACGGCCGGCGGCGCTGCGACCGGTGCGGGAGTGGGCCCCGGCGCGCTCGACCGCATCGTGGGCATCGTCAAGGCGTACACGACCCGTGTCGGCTCCGGCCCGTTCCCGACCGAGCTCTTCGACGAGCAGGGCGAGTGGCTGCGCAAGCAGGGCTTCGAGTTCGGCACCACGACCGGCCGTCCGCGCCGCGTCGGCTGGTACGACGCGCCCATCACCCGCTACGCCACGCGCATCAACGGCATCACCGACCTGGTGCTCACCAAGCTCGACATCCTCACCGGCCTCGAGCAGATCCCGGTGTGCGTCGCCTACGACGTCGACGGAGAGCGCTTCGACGAGGTTCCGGTCAACCAGACCGACTTCCACCACGCGAAGCCGATCCTGGAGTACTTCCCCGGGTGGAACGAAGACATCTCGGTCGCACGCACCTTCGAGGACCTGCCGAAGAACGCGCAGGACTACGTGCTGGCGCTCGAGAAGATGAGCAACACGCGCATCTCGGTGATCGGCGTCGGGCCTGAGCGCGACCAGGTCATCGTCCGCCACGGGCTGCTCGACTGACCCGCGCATCGTGACGCGATTCTGGCTCGGCGGCTACGGCGCCGCGATGGACGGTTCGGCTGACGGCATCGGCCTGCTCGCGGGGGATGAGGGCCGCGAGGCCTCGACTCTCGCCTACCGTGGTGCGGTGGTCGAGACCCCGTCGCCGTCGTGGCTGGCGCAGCATCCGTCCCTCGATATCGTCTATGCGGCGCTCGAGGGTGACTCCGCGGTGCAGGCCTTCTCGCGTTCGGGAGAAGCCGCCCTCACTCCGCTGGGCTCACCCGCGGCCGTCGGTCAGTACGTGTGCCACGTCGCGGTCGCACCGAACGGCTCGGCCCTGATCGCCAGCTGCTACGGAGACGGCCGCGTGGTGCGGTTCGACTTGGATGCGGAAGGGCGCATCGTGCCCCCGAAGCCGGATGCCGCGGCGGCGCTCCGCGCGGCTCTGTTCGGTGAACCCGACCCGGATGCTCCGGCGGCGACTCCTCCCGGAGACGGCATCGCCGCGATCGACCCATACGCGGTGGGCGGCGAACGCGTCTCGCACGCGCACGCGGCGGTGTTCCTGCCCGACGGCCGCGTCGCGACGACAGACCTCGGCTTCGACCTCGTGCGCTTCTGGCGGCAGAGTGGCAGCGGACTCGTGCTCGACCACGAGGTCGTGCTCCCGCTCGGCACCGGACCGCGGCACATGGCCCTGCACCCCAGCGGGCACCTGCACGTGGTCACCGAGTACTCCTGCGAGGTGTTCACGCTCGCTCGCGCGGCTGACGGCACCTGGAGCGTCGTGTCGGTGACGCTGACGAGCCCGATCGCCGAGGTGGGCAAAGACTTCCCGGCCGAGCTCGCCCGTTCGCGCGATGGACAGTTCCTCTACACGGCTCTTCGCGGAAGCAACACGATCGCGGCGTTGCGGGTGCGCGGCGGGGGCGAGGCTCTGGAGTCCGTGGCCCTCGCCGATTCGGGTGTCGACTGGCCCCGGCACCACCTCATCCACGAGGGCAAGATGCTGGTTGCGGGGCAGCGCTCCGACACCATCACGCTGATCGACCTCGACGAGCGCACGGGCGCGCCCCTCGGCATCCGTCACGAGGCGCAGGTTCCGACACCGACGCACTTCCTGCCGGTGCGCTGAGGCACTGCGAAACTTCGCGCTTGACCTCAACCTCACTTGAGGTTCTAGCGTCGTCTCCATGACCACGGAGACCGAGCACGTGCCGACGCCGGGCGCGGCCGCACCGCGCATCATGAGCAGCGATTACCTCTGGATCACGATCGGCGCGTGCGCCCTCGTGTTCCTCGGGGCGTTCGAGTCCCTGGCGGTGACGACAGTGATGCCGACCGTGAGCGCCGATCTCGGCGGCGAGCGGCTGTATGCGCTCGCGTTCGCCGGCCCCCTGGCCACCGGGGTCATCGGCATGGTCATCGCGGGTAACTGGGCCGATCGCCGCGGACCGGTCGCCCCGCTGTATACGGCGGTCGCCATGTTCATCGTCGGCCTCCTGATCGCGGGCCTCGCGCCGAGCATGGAGATCCTGGTCGCCGGGCGGTTCGCCCAGGGCCTCGGCAGCGGAGGCCTGATGGTGGCGCTCTACGTCGTGGTCGCGCGCGTCTACCCGCAGGAGCTCCACCCCGCGATCTTCGCCGGATTCGCGGCCGCCTGGGTCATCCCGTCATTGATCGGACCGACAGTCGCGGGAGCCGTGACCGAGCTCTGGAGCTGGCACTGGGTCTTCCTCGGTGTGGTCATACTCGTGCTCGTGGCGCTGCTGATGGTGATCCCCGCCCTTCGCGGGCTCTCGAACGACGGCGACGCGACGACTCCCTGGGCGTTCGGGCGGCTCGGCTGGTCGGTGCTGGCGGCGGTCGCCGTGCTGGCGCTGAACCTGGTCGGTGACATCCCAGGAATCGGCCCGGTGCTGGCCCTTCTCGCCGTGATCGTCGCCCTCGTCGCGGTGCGGCCGCTGGTCCCGCGCGGCACGTTGCGCGCACGCAGAGGGCTGCCCGCGGTCATCCTCGTCCGCGGTGTGGCGGCGGCCGCCTTCTTCGGGGCGCAGGTCTACCTGCCCTATCTGCTGACCGATCGCTACGAGCTCTCGCCGACGCTCGCCGGACTCTCACTCACCGGAGGCGCGCTCGCCTGGTCGCTCGCGGCGACGGTCCAGGGGAGGATGGGCGCCCGGCTGTCGAGTGTGACGGCCGTGCAGGTGGGCACGATCCTGGTGCTGGTCGGCATCGCGCTGACCGTGGCGACCGCCGGCTTCGGGTGGGACGCTCTGATGGTGGCGGTCGCCTGGGCCATCGCCGGGATGGGGATGGGGCTGATGAGTCCGCGCACCAGCGCGCTCACGCTCGCGATGTCGACGCCGGAGAACCAGGGATTCAACAGTGGCGCGATGACGGTCGCCGATTCGTTCGGCAGCGCCATGGCCCTCGCCATCACGGGCACGCTGTTCACCGCGCTCGCTGCCGCGGATCCGTTCCTCGGAGTGTTCGTCCTGGCGGCGGTCGTCGCGTTCGCGGCAGCCGTGCTCGCACCGAGGATCCGCACCGACGTCACCGGTGCAGAGGCGGCGACTGCATGAGTACGGGGGCGGCGCCTGCCGAAGAGAAGGAGAGGGAGACCATGCGAGCGATCGTGCAGCGGGAGTTCGGAGAATCCGAGGTGCTGAGGATCGAGGAGACGCCGTTGCCCATCCCCGGGGAGGGGGAGGTGCGCGTGCGCGTCGCCGCGGCGGGTGTGCATGCCGTCGACCTCGACATCCGACGCGATGCCGCACCGCCGTCGATGCCGCGGCCGACACTGCCGATGACGCCGGGGCGCGAGATCGCCGGAGTCGTCGACGCCCTGGGCGAAGGCGTCGATGCGGCCCGCCTCGGCGAGCGAGTCGTCGCCCACGTCGGATTCCGCAGCGGCGGATACGCCGAGTTCGCGCTGGCATCGGCATCTGCCCTGCATCCGGTCGTCGACGGAGTGACGTTCTCGCAGGCGGTGGCGACCATCGGAACAGGCCGGACGGCCCAGCTCGTCTGGGACGCCGCGCCGATTCGCTCCACCGACATCGTCGTCATCCCCGGAGCATCTGGCGGTCTCGGCAGTCAACTCGTCCAACTCGCGTTGTCCGAAGGCGCCACGGTCGTCGCGCTCCATGGAGGCCCGGTCAAGCGCGACGTGGTCGAGCGCCTCGGTCTCGGGGGGAAGCGTGCGCGGGGCAGACTCGTGCCGCTCGATGCGAACGACGGCTTGTGGCCGGAGCGGATGACCGAGATCCTCGACGGAGAGCGGCCGTCGGTGCTGCTCGACGGGGTCGGCGGAGCAGTGGGCCGAGCGGGCCTCGAGAGTCTCGGACGCGGTGCACGCGTCGTGATCATCGGATGGTCGAGCGGAGAGGTCCTCCGCCTCGATTCGGACGACATCGTCCGGGGGTCTCTCACCGTCACCGTTCCTCTCGGGCGTGCGCTCTCCGATCTGCGCGCGCTCGAGGCGCGAGCGCTCGCCGCCTTGGCCGAGGGGCGCACCTCTCCGCCCGTCGACGAGTATCGCCTCGAGGATGCAGCGGCCGCACATGACGCCATCGGGCAGCGTCGCCAGCAGGGGAAGGTCGTGCTGGTTCCCGCCGCCGGGTGATTTGCGGTGTTCAGGAAGGATGTGCGATGACCGCCTCAACTCGTGACACCTTCCGGCACAAGCGTGTGCGGCTCAGCCGTCCGCGGTGAGCAGCAGCGCGGCGTTGTGACCGCCGAAACCGAACGAGGTCGACAGCACGTTGCGGACCGGATGCTGTCGCTCCTGGTCGCGCACGAAGTCCCACCCGTCCGCGCACGGGTCGGACAGGTTGATCGTCGGCGGCAGCATCTGGTCGCGCAGGGTCATCGCAGCGATCACTGCCTCGACGACCCCGGCTGCGCCGAGCAGATGCCCGGTGGTGGACTTCGTCGCCGTGAGCGGGACCAGCGGTGCCCTCGGTCCCAGCGCCCGCCCGAGTGCGACGAGTTCGGCCGTATCGCCGAGCACTGTTCCCGTGCCGTGGGTGTTCACGTGATCGACTGCGGATGCGGTCACGCGGGCATCGGCGAGGCAGGCGTTGATCGCCCTGGTCGCTCCCACGGCGGCAGGGTCCGGTGCAGTGGCGTGATGCGCATCGCTGGTCGCACCGAACCCGGCGACCGTCGCGAGGGGGCGAGCGCCGCGTTCGCTGGCGAGGTCTGCGGCCTCGAGCAGCACTGCGGCGGCGCCCTGGGCCATGACGAAGCCGCTCCGCGCGCTGTCGAAGGGGCGGGAGGCCGATGACGGGTCATCGCCGAATCCGGTGACGACCGAGCGCAGGTTCGCATGCGCCGCGAGATGCAGCGGACCGAGGCAGTCGTCCATCCCGACGACCAGCACCGCGTCGGCGTATCCGTGACGGATGCGCCGCAGGCCTTCGCCGATCGCCATGGCACCGCTCGCGCACGCCGCGGTGACGGCGTGGATCTGTCCGAGGAATCTGTATCGATGGCTGAGGACCCCGGCGATAGCATCCGCTGTTCCGTAGACGGCGAGGCTCGGCGGCACCCGGCGCCGACCGGCTTCTCGCAGCGCGTTCGCGGACCGCACCACCGCGTCCACCGGCCCTGATCCCGTGGCGACGATCACCTGTGTGGCATCCGCGTTCCGCGGCAGGTCGCCGGTGCCCGCAACGTCGATCGCCTCATCAGCGGCCGCGATCGCCCACTGCTGCATCGGCGTGAGGTGGCGCGCGAGCGATGTCGGCAGGTCGGCGGGTGCGGTGAACCCGGTGACGACTCCGCCGACCTGCACCGATCCGGAACCTGCGAGCTCAGATGGAAGCCGGGTGATGCCGCTTCGTCCGGCGCGCACGGATGCCCACATGCTCGGCGCCGTGAGCCCACTCGGAGTGATGGCACCGACCCCGGTGACGACGACAGACTTCTCGATGCTCACGATGGCCTCTGCCCGAGCGCCACGAGATCGGCGACCGCGGCGCGACGGATCTTGCCGCCGGAGGTTCGCGGGAACTCGGGCAGGCGGTGCCAGCGGCGTGGCACGGATGCCGGTGCGAGCCGGTCTCTCGCCCACTCGCGCAACTTCGCTGCCGGTGGCGCATCGCCTTCGATGACCAGGATGATCCGTGTGCCGAGGCGATCGTCACTCTCGGCGATCACGCAGATGTCGCCGAGGCCGGGCATCCCGTCGAATGCGCGCTCCACTTCGTCGAGGGCGACGGTGTGCCCGCCGGTGGTGACGACATCTCCGCTTCTGCCGGCGAACGAGAAGTCCCGGCCCCGCAGCCGCCCCTGATCGTGCACGCTCGCCCAGCCGTCGGCATCCGTCAACGTCGAGGAAGTGGTTCCAGGCAGGTAGCCGGTCGAGCACGAGGGGGAGCGCACCCAGAGCGTGCCGAGCTCGCCGGGTGCCAGGTCGTTGCCGTCGTCGTCGCGCACACGGGCTTGCACCTGCGGGTAGAGCCGGATGCCTCCGTCGCCGGCGCGGTCATCGCCGATGAAGCCGAGTTCGCCGGTGCCGAAATAGCTGAGCGTCCGGGTGCGGGGGAGTGCTTCGGCGACTCTGGCTCGAGTCGACTCCGAGAGAGCGGCACCGCCGGTGGCGATCAGGTCGATGCCGTCGTACCTTCCCGGGCTGCGCAGCGCGGCGTCGGCGAGGGCGGCAGCCGCCGCCGGAACAGTGACCACGCGCGTGATGCCTTCGTCGCGCGCGCGGGGGGTGAGCCACAGGTCGTCGAGACGGTCGGCGACGTGCAGCTCACCGCCCGTGGCGAGCACCTCGAACAGTGTGTAGAGAGTGAGGCTGTACGACATCGGGCCCGGCGCGAAGGTCACGACGCGGTCTCTTGCGCCCAGGTGCGTGCGGGAGACGTCGATGTTCGCCGTGTACTGCGCGCGCGTCTTGAGGAAGGACTTCGGTGGTCCTGTCGTGCCGGATGAGGTCAGCAGCAGGAACGGGGCATCGTCGGCTGGATCCTCGGGGTCGGCATGGGCGCGCGATCCGGAGTTCTCCAATTCAGCGAGCCCGAGGATCAGACCCGGCCAGCCGCTCGCGTCCAGCGCGGTTCGCAGCGCGGGCACATCAGTGATCACCGCCGTCGCTCCGGTCGATCCGATCAGCTGCGCCTGCAGAGACACCGGCCAGTGCGCATCGACGACGCTGAGGATGCGGTCGCCCGCTTCCATCGCGACGACGATGCGTGCGGTGTCGAACGCCCCGCTCAGGCAGATGGCGACGACGGGCGGCGGTGTCGACGGGCCGCGTGAATCCGTCCGCGCCGAGCGGGCTGTGAGCAGGAGTTCGAGCGCCGCCGAGAGCCGGCGCGACTCCGCGTGCAGCTCGCCATAGGTCACGCCGGCATCGTGGCCGACGATTGCCGGCCGAGCGGGGTCTTCGGCTGCGATGCGGCGCAGCATCGGGGAGAGGGACGTGATGGCTCCTGAGGCGGGTTTGCGTGGAGAGGATGGCGTCCCTATTGTAATGAACACCGTTCAGGTGAACGGTGTTCAGGAGGATTCATGACAACGTCGCGTGCCACAGACACCAGTGCATCGCTCGGACGCATCGCGGTCTTCGCCGCCCTGATCATCGTGCTCGGCACGGTGATCGTGCCCCTGCCCGCCGGCGTGCCGATCACCGCGCAGACGCTCGGAGTAATGCTCGCAGGGCTCGTGCTGGGTCCGCGCCTCGCGCCTCTCGCCGTGCTCCTCGTGCTCGCGCTCGCCGCAGTCGGGCTGCCCGTGTTGGCGGGTGGTCGCGGAGGCCTCGGAGTGTTCGTCGGTCCGAGTGCCGGGTACCTCATCGGCTGGATCGCCGGCGTCGTGGTGATCGGCCTGCTCATGCGCACGGGGCGCTTCACCTGGTGGCGTTCCGCGATCGCAGCACTGGTCGGCGGAGTGTTCGTCGTCTACGCGTTCGGCATCCCCGTGCAGGCTCTCGTGACCGGCGTGCCACTCGGACCGACGGCGCTGTCGAGCCTCGCGTTCCTGCCCGGCGATCTGATCAAGGTGACCGCGGCGACGCTGGTGGTCGTCGCGCTCCGTCGCGCCTACCCGCGTGCGTTTGCCGATGGCGGGCGGGTGCGGGAGCCTGCGAGCGTGGTGGCGTAGGCGCCGTCGCCGCATCGAGCACTGACTGCCGTCGACCCCGACGGCCTCGCGCTGACGACCTCGACGACCTTCGAGCAGCCCGGTGCTGCGGGGTGGCTCAGGCGTCTGACCCGCACGCTCCCGGCCGGTGGTGTGGCAGGTGCACCGGCGACGGCGAAGACCACGAGCACGTACTACGGCGATATCAACAGCGCCCCGGCGGTGTGCGGCCTTCCGGCGGGGACCAAACAGTTCGGTCTCCTCAAGTCCACGACGGGGCCGACCCCGGCAACGGGCACGCCGATCACGACGGAATACGCGTATGACGCGTGGGGTCGTACGGGGGGGACGAAGACCAGCGGCGACACAGCGTGGTCGTGCACCGGGTATGACGCCCGGGGCATGGTGATCTCGACGACGGTCGCCGGCCCTTCGGGCGTGGCGACGATCTCGAGCACGACAACGCAGTCGACACGCCTGGAGGACGGTGGATACACCACCGTCACGAGCGGGGTAGCGGTCGCAGGGTCGCCGAACGGCTCGACCATCACGACCGTCTCCGACCTGCTCGGTCGGGTCGTGAGCTACACGGATGTGTGGGGCGCGGTGACCACGCCCGCGTACGACCCCGCTTCCGGGCGAGTGACGCAGATCTCCACGACTCCGGCCGGTGGGGCGGCGTCGGTGACCGCGTACACGTATGACGCCGACGGCAAGGTGAAGACGCTCACGGTCGATGGGCAGCAGCTCGCGTCGGTGACGTATGACGCCCTGCAGCGGCTGAAGCAGATTGCGTATCCGGATGGTTCGGCGCTGAACAGCGTGGGCCGTGATGCGGCGGAGCAGGTGGTCGGTCAGGAGTGGCTGGTCGGCGGTCAGGTGGTATCGGATGCGGTGGTGCGGTCGCAGTCGGGCCGTGTGGTGAAGCAGCAGTCGTCGATGGGGTCGATGTCGTATTCGTCGACGTATGGGTATGACACGGCCGGACGGCTGACGTCGGCGACCATCCCCGGGCACAAGTTCACGTATGGGTTCGGGTCATCGGGCGGGTGCGGTCCGAATGCGGCGGCGGGGATGTCGGGGAACCGGACGGGTCTGACGGATGTGTGGACGGCTCCGGGCCAGGCTCCGGTGACCACGTCGACGTCGTATTGCTATGACTGGACGGATCGGTTGTTGTCGTCGTCGGTGACGGGGGCGATCCCGGGTGCGACGACGGTGGCGGATGGTCTGGCGGCGTCGGAGATCGTGTATGACGTGCGCGGGAACACGGTTCGCCTGGGCGATATGCAGTTCTCGTATGACGCCGCGAACAGGCACATCGGGACGACGTATGACGATGGCACGACGGTGCGGATCGTGCGGGATGCGTCGGGGCGGATCGCTTCACGGACCATCGACCCGGCGGGTGCGGACCCTGCGGTGACGACGAACTATCTGTATGCGGCGGGTGGTGATGCGGCGTGGGGGCAGAAGTCCGGTGCGGAGTTGTCCCGGAGTGTCGGGTTGCCGGGTGGGGTGTCGTGGACGAATCAGGCGGGGGTGGTGACGTGGTCGTTCCCCGGGTTGGGTGGACACGGCCTCGTGACCCGCACCGGGACCACGACCAGCGCGCTGATGTTGTGGGATCCGTTCGGTCAGCCCGTGGATCCGGTATCGTTCGCGATCGGGACGGTGGCTTCGGATGACACCGGTCAGGTGGCGGGGAACACGCTCTGGCATCAGGGGGCGTTGAAGCCCGCGGAGTCTGCTGGCTCGGCGCTGGTGGTGGAGATGGGGGTGCGGTTGTATGTCCCCGCCCTCGGACGCTTCCTGCAAGTCGACCCCATCGAGGGTGGCGGGGCGAACGACTACTCCTGGCCCACCGACCCCGTCAACGGCCACGACCTCAGTGGGAAGAAGTGGTCCGTCGCTCCACGAGAAGACGGGGGAAGGAAGTCGGCACCGAAAGTCGTCAAACGGCAACTGAGCTATTTTAAGAGAATCGAGCTAAGTGCTGAACGATCGCGGAAGGCCCTCTGGGACAACAATCAGGGTCGTGAGTGGGATACGCTCGTTAGCGATATCGCGAAGAACTCGAAATCTGGTTGGGCAGCTACCGGCTGCTTCGCAATTTGTGCCGAGATCGGTAACGACCACTGGGGGGTTGGTATTGGGCCGAAAGGGTCGTTTACTGGTTCCGTATCGTCGGGCGTATCATTCAACGGGCCCACAACCAGAACCACGTCGATTACAGGCAATTGCAGCGCCGCTTTTGGGGCGGGAGGATACGTGGAGGGCTCAGCTTATGGAACAGATCCCGACGGAGTGAATACTGACTTTTCTGGAGGATTCGGGGCCGTGGGGGGTCTCGGAGCAGGCTGCGCCATCATGTTTAACTTCTATTGGTAAGGATACTGATGGATTCCAGTTGCATTCCGTCCGGAATTTCGTATCTCGTGGCCTTTGGATTTGGAGTTGTTGCAGTCGTGCTCAGTTCCTGGCTGGTGCTGCTAATGCGCGCTGTGTACCGGGGCGATAAAGGCTTCCGGCGCGACCTCATGAACGCTGCGCCCCTTTGGATGGTAGGTTTCACCGGATTTATAGTCTTGTTCGCCAGTGGGAATTCACTGATCGAATGGGCGGATTCCTGTCTTCCCGCTGACGGTTGGAGCGGATTGGGCACGGCATTCATCGGGATCGGTCTTGTGGTGGCTGTGGCCGGGGTTGGCAGGCTGATCTACAACCGCGTCCGTGTGGGAACGGCCAGCGAACCGGTCGATAACGGCGACGAGACCGGTTCTCTGCCCTCGACATCAGGTGAGGCGCCCGTCGCAAAACGTCCGCGAAACTTGCCTGTGGAGCGTCGGCGAGTGATCGTCGAGTACGTCATTACGTACGGAGCCGCGGTCGTTGTCATCGTCATAGGCGCCGGGCTCGCATGGAACTGAGCAGGCCGCTATGAAGAATCGGGCTGGGTGCAGCCAAACGGATACCGGGAGATCGGTGAATGAAAGCGATCATCAAGAGCATCTACAGCTTCGATCTGGATGTCGAAACATACTTTCCCGTACACCCGTTCGATGACGGGCAGTGGATTCGATTACTCATCGGGCCGGACGGCGGTGTCGGCGAGGAGTCATTCGATGTCCTTGTTTGCACTACGCGCTGGCTCGCTCGCAAGATCGATCGCGATGGAACGCAGCTGGTTCGGCATGCCCTGGTGATGGAGAAGTTTGATCTGAGCCGAGCAATTGAAAAGCTCCACCATGAAGTCGGGCTTGCGTCTGGGACGACGTGGCAGCAGCTCTTGCTTAGCCTGGTGCAGATCGGCCGCTGGGAGTTCGATGGCTACCGTGATTGACGTTGGTGGTCTACCCCACGTCGAGTCACGGTGAAGAGCTCCCTGTTGTCCCGGCTGAAGTGATCGCTGCCCAACCTCATCGTCGGGGAGGAGTACCTCAACACCTTTCGTCGATGTGGTCCGAATGCGGCGGCGGGGATGTCGGGGAACCGGACGGGTCTGACGGATGTGTGGACGGCTCCGGGCCAGGCTCCGGTGACCACGTCGACGTCGTATTGCTATGACTGGACGGATCGGTTGTTGTCGTCGTCGGTGACGGGGGCGATCCCGGGTGCGACGACGGTGGCGGATGGTCTGGCGGCGTCGGAGATCGTGTATGACGTGCGCGGGAACACGGTTCGCCTGGGCGATATGCAGTTCTCGTATGACGCCGCGAACAGGCACATCGGGACGACGTATGACGATGGCACGACGGTGTGGATCGTGCGCGACGCGTCGGGGCGGATTGCTTCACGGACCATCGACCCGGCGGGTGCGGACCCTGCGGTGACGACGAACTATCTGTACGTTGCGGGTGGTGATGCGGCGTGGGGGCAGAAGACCGGCACGGAGCTGACGCGGAGTTTCGGGTTGCCGGGTGGGGTGTCGTGGACTGACCAGGCCGTGGAAGTGACGTGGTCGTTCCCCGGTTTGGGGGGACACGGCCTCGTGACCCGCACAGGGACGACGACAAGCGCGCTGTTGTTGTGGGATCCGTTCGGTCAGCCGGTGGACCCGGTCACGTTCGCGATCGGGATGACTACGTCGGATGAGATGGGGCAGGTAGCGGGGAACACGCTGTGGCACCAGGGGGCGTTGAAGCCGGCGGAGTCTGCGGGCTCGGCGTTGGTGGTGGAGATGGGGGTGCGATTGTATGTTCCCGCCCTCGGACGCTTCCTGCAGGTCGACCCGATCGAGGGCGGCGGCGCAAACGACTATTCCTGGCCCACCGACCCCATCAACGGACACGACCTCAGTGGGAAGAAGTGGTGGAACCCTTGGGTTGGCGGTTCACAGGGCGGCAACTATGTGACTTCGCGAGGGATGCCGTCGAACATGCGCGGGTACACCACCCAATGGGGATCTACACGTATAAGAGGGTGCCTCCGGTCGCCGTCGCCGCTCCCCGAGCTTCTGCGCAGGCGCCGACCGCTGCGCACGGGACGACGATGGCGACGAGGCCACTAGGCGTTCCCGCGAACTGGGCTATCAAACCAGCCAAGAAGGGATCAGGAACGACCTTCTATGACCCCCTTAACCCCGGAAACAACGTGAGAGTGATGGAAGGCAATCCGAACAGCCAGTATGCTCACCAACAGGTGCCGTATGTTCGATGGAACCGGCACGGTCATCTCTGGATGCAGCTGGAAACGTTGTCGACAAATTTACGCCAGCGGCGCACATTCCATATTCGAGTTTCGTCTTCTTGCCTGAGGTGTTTCAGTGAATCAAGTAAATATGGGCGACGTCATTGTCTCGCTGGCAGAAATGGCTAGCCCCCTCTTTCGCGAGCGGGTCTGGATTCGGCCGTCGACGGAATGGGAGTCGAGTTACGTCGAGTGCATTTCGCGTTTGTTTGATGATAGCGGCTTGCAGGACGCGCTTCTAAGTGGCAGCGTCTTCGGGGAGGAGGTCGACGGACTTCTGCGGAAGATTGATGAACTAACGGATATTATTGATTTCCGGCGCACCGAAGAACAAATCGTTGCCGACCAGCACTTTCGCTCATGTTCGCAAATCGCGGGAAACATACTTCCATTCATCATGCTGAGGGCCGGATACGGCGTGTGACGCAAATTGGTGTAGGTCGTCAGTCCGGGAATGGACTCACCCAGTAGCTCGCGAAGTCCAGATGGGAACTATGCGATCGAATCGAGGCGTCAATCAAGCGTTGGAAGATGAGGGCGTGGTGAGAGAGTCGTTCGCGTAGATCATGTCAGAGTTGTGGGGGAGATGTCTGCTGCTTGGTCTTGCTCTCGGCCTCGGCCCCGTGCTCGTCTACTTCTCCTAGATGGTGGTACTTCAGGGCTAGCCCACGACCGGCTTCGGGGGACCGAGCGGCCCCCTGAAGAACTACCTTGCAGAGAAGGGAATCGCGTGGGAGATCGTCCCGTGAATGCGTGGGAAACGTATACGTTGAACGAGGCCATGCCATGGTGGGTGCTACAGGATCTACCGCGCCGTGAGGCCCGCGCAGAGTTTGAACTGACGATGCAGCGGAAGAGCGGTCGGATCGAGATACTCAAGAAAGCTCTGGCTGAGTCTGGCCTCGTCTTCGACGGAAGAGACGCCTCAATCCAGTCGGTGAATGACTGGTTCGTCGAGGTCATGATGCCTCTTCCTGACGCTGGCAACAACGCCCCTGATTCGCGGTCGCGTTCGATTTGTGAAGATACTGCCCTGCTTCTCGGGGACCTGATGATCGAACGTCACCCCGAACTGCGTTGGGACTTCTTCATCTGGGGGAAGAGGAACGTTGCGTACCACTCACATGTAATCATGGGGTTCTCGACAGAAGATCCCAAATGGCATTCAAATCTCGACCTGTCACGAATCATCTATGGATACGGCGTCCAAGTCCTGAATGCCCGCCGAGGCTTGCCCGTCGATATTGAGGTGCCTCAAGGGCATCCCTTGGAGGGAGTGCGGATGCCCCCGCTTCCCGTGGACACCTCGGAGTTTCTTACTCTCCTCGGCAAGGTCGCCCGTCGATGCCAATCGCAGGAGCGTGCGTAACTTTCCGCTCCCCACCGTGACCCGATTGAAAACGGGAGTGCGCGCGGCGAAGACATAGTCGGATTTTGCGATCGCGGTCACACTGCGGGGTGATGATGTCGAGATTTGGGCCGAGCACGCGGAAAGCACGGCGACGGTGCCGGAGCAGCCGGCGGTGTCGACGTCTTACTGCTAGGACTGGGCGGATCGGTTGTTGTCGTCGTCGGTGACGGCGATGATCCCTGGAGTGACGACGGTTCGCGGGTTACCGCTGCTGTGAACGGTGGATCACGCCCTGTGTGATTCCACGGATGATGATGAAGGCCATCAAGGCGGCGGCGATGAGGAAGGCTTCGCCCAGAATGCTGGACCACATCGTGGCGCGGATCTGCTCCAGCGCTTCGGCGCGCGAGTCGATCTGGTTCGACCATTTGAACGAGATGAAGCTGGCGATCCAGAGAAGCCACCACACGATCAGCCAGCGCGGGGGAGTGCGGCCGATCGCCCGCCAGAGATCAGAGATGTCTTGGAAGGGGCGCCAGAGGGCGAGGACGGGGAGGAACCAGTCCCCGGCATGCCAGCCGGCGGCGCGACGGGTGAGCCCGGGGACTTGCAGGGCGACACGGTACTGCCAGGTGGCCCACAGCGCCGCGGCGGCGGTCAGCGAAAGTGTCGCCAGTGCGTTACCGACGATCCAGGTCCAGTCGTACAGCTGGAGAGTCTGGACGGCCGAGGTATTCCCATCGAGATAGCTGGTGATCGCCGTGATGCCCATGGCTTCGACGCCAACGAGCGCGAGCGCCAGAACGCCGCAGACGATGACCATGACCTGGGTCGCGGTGGCGAGCTTGGTGATTGTCCGCAACGTGGCCTGTTCGCTCCGTGGTCGTAGCCAGTTGGCACCGTTCCACCACCACGTGGCCTGGGTGTCATCCGGTGCCGGGTACCAACCAGGCGGCGGGGGAGTGATGGCGCTGCTCATCGTTGGGCGTCCTCGAAGATCGTGCGGCGAATAGCGCGCGGAGCGGATCTGCGTGCGGGCCTCCGCCGCCGATCGAAACAACGAACCACACTCTATGACCTGCCGCAGGCGTCCCCACGCCACGCCGGAGGGAACAACTCACCCGTGACTCGGCGTTGCTCATGAGCGAGACTGGGCCACGTAACCGGCTCACGGAGAGGTGCGACGCATGAATGCTGCGGAGAAGACCGACGAGTACGACCTGATCGTCTTGGGTGGAGGGCCGGTGGGCGAGAACGTCGCCGATCGAGCCGTGCAGGGCGGACTCACCGCGATCATCGTGGAGAGCGAGCTCGTAGGAGGCGAGTGCTCCTACTGGGCATGCATGCCGTCGAAGGCGCTGCTGCGTTCGGCGCAGGCTCTCCGTGCCGCGCAGCACGTGGGTGGTTCCTCCCAGGCGGTCACCGGAAAGCTCGATGTGCGCGCCGTGTTCGACCGTCGAGACTCGTTCACCAGCAACTGGTCCGACGACGGTCAGGTCAAGTGGCTCGACTCGGCCGGCATCGACCTGGCCCGCGGCCACGGCCGCATCACGGGCGAGCGCGAGGTGACTGTGACGGATGCCGACGGCGCTAATCGTGTGCTCACGGCCCGGCACGCGGTGGCCATCAGCACCGGATCGGATGCCGTCATCCCGCCCATCGACGGACTCCGCGAAGCCACTCCGTGGACCAGCCGCGAGGCGACCAGCGCCGAGGAGCTTCCCGATAGCCTGGCCGTGATCGGCGGGGGTGTGGTGGCCGTCGAGATGGCGACCGCCTACGCCGCACTCGGATCGAAGGTCACCGTGATCGCCCGCAGCGGTCTGCTCGGCGGGATGGAGCCCTTCGCGGGCGAACGCGTCGCGGCGGGCCTCGAAGAACTCGGCGTCGACGTGCGCACCGGCACGGGAACGACATCCGTGCACCGCGGCGCGAACGGCGTGACCATCACCCTCGACGGTGGCGACGAGATCACCGCGACCGAGGTGCTCGCCGCGACCGGTCGTTCGCCACGGAGCGGTGACATCGGCCTCGACGTCGTGGGCCTGGAACCCGGCCGCTGGATCACGACGGATGACACGCTCCGTGTCCCCGGATCGGACTGGCTGTACGCGGTCGGCGACGTCAACGGGCGCGTGCTCCTCACCCACCAGGGCAAGTACCAGGCGCGCGCTGCCGGCGATGTGATCGTCGCCCGCGCCAAGGGTGACGATGTCGACGATGCCCCGTGGGGCCGTCACGTCGCTACCGCCGACCAGGCTGCCGTCCCGCAGGTCACGTTCTCGATTCCCGAGGTCGGCTCCGTCGGTCTCACCGAGGCCCAGGCGGTCAAGGGCGGTATCGCGGTGAAGGCCGTCGACTACGACCTGGGCTGGGTCGCCGGGGCGAGCCTCTACGAAGACGGCTTCGAGGGCCAGGCGCGACTCGTGGTCGACACCGACCGCGACGTCGTGATCGGTGCGACGTTCGTCGGTCCCGAGGTGGCCGAGCTCGTGCACGCGGCCACCGTGGCCATCGTCGGAGAGGTGCCGATCGCCCGCCTCTGGCACGCAGTGCCGTCGTACCCCACGATCAGCGAGATCTGGCTGCGACTGCTGGAGGGCTACGGCCGCGACTCCGCGTGATCCGCATCAGGGTCTGATCCCGACATCGGGGCAATCCGTTCGCGTGATCGCGTCGAACAGAATCCGGATTGTTTCTCACATTGACGGCGGCGATGCAACCCTCGCCCCTTATGTCGCAGCCGTCTTATACGCTCTAACCCACATCCGAGGAGGCAGGACCATGAAGGCTGTACTCGCAGGAACCGTCATCGCCGAGGCCGACGAGAGCGATCTCGCCCGCATCGAGGGGAACTGGTACTTCCCACCCGCATCCATCGCACCCGGAGTGCTCGTCGAGAGCCCCACGCCCTACACCTGTCCGTGGAAGGGTGCCGCTCAGTACTACTCGGTGCAGACCGATGGTGAGCTCCACACCGACTACGCCTGGTCGTATCCGACCCCCTACCCCTCGGCGTTCGATCGCGTCGGCAAGGACTTCTCCGGATTCGTGGCGTTCGATCCCCGCGTCGAGGTCGGCCCGTAGACTCTTCCGCTCGCACATCGATCGACCGACTGGAGACCAGCCATGATCGAGTTCCGCAACGTCACCAAGCGGTTCCCCGGCGGCGCCCTCGCCGTCAACGACTTCAGCCTCGTGCTGCCCTCGCGCAAGACCACCGTATTCGTCGGCTCGTCCGGCTGCGGCAAGACCACCCTGCTCCGCATGATCAACCGCATGGTCGAGCCCACCTCGGGTGAGGTCGAGATCGACGGCGAGAGCGTGCTCCAGGGCGACCCGGTGGCTCTGCGCCGACGCATCGGCTACGTCATGCAGAACTCCGGGCTCATGCCGCACTTCACGGTCATCGACAACGTGGCCACGGTGCTGCGGCTCACCGGCGTGAAGAAGGGCCCGGCGCACCAGCGGGCACGAGAGCTGCTCGACACGGTCGGCCTCGACCAGGCGCTCGCCGACCGCTATCCGAGTCAGCTCTCGGGCGGCCAGCAGCAGCGCGTCGGCGTGGCCCGGGGGCTCGCCGCCGACCCGAACATCCTGCTCATGGACGAGCCTTTCGGCGCGGTCGACCCCATCGTGCGGGCCGACCTGCAGCAGGAGACCCTGCGACTGCAGCGCGAGCTCGACAAGACGGTCGTGTTCGTCACACACGACATCGACGAGGCGTTCCTGCTCGGCGACCAGGTCGTCATCCTCGACAAGGGCGCCCGCATCGTGCAGGTGGGCAGCCCGAGCGAGATCATCGAGAACCCGGCAGACGACTTCGTCTCGGCGTTCATCGGCGCCGAACGCGGACGCCGTGCTCTGCACCTCAAGCAGACGCCGCACGGCACCGTGGTGGTCGATGGCGAGGGCCGCACCCAGGGGTCGATCATCGATGTGCCGGATGCCGTGACCGACGCGCTTCTGAGCGAGGAGAGCGCGACGAAGGGCGCTCCGTGAACTGGATCGTCGACAATCTCGGCCTCATCCTCGAGCTGACCGCGATCCACCTGCAGCAGAGTGCGATCGCGATCGTGCTCGGCTTCGTGCTGTCGCTGCCGCTCGGATGGCTCGCCTGGCGCTACCAGCTGGTGAAGGGGCCGGTCATCGTCCTCACCGGGCTGCTCTACACGATCCCGTCGCTCGCGCTGCTGATCCTCCTTCCGTCCCTCGCCGGGTATCCCGCTCGCAGCCCGATCAACCTCATCATCGGCCTCACCATCTACGCGGTCGCGATCCTGGTGCGTGCGGTGTCCGACGGCCTCGACTCGGTCGACCCCGCCATCCGGCAGTCGGCCACCGCGATGGGCTACGGCGGCTTCCGCCGGTTCTGGACAGTCGACTTCCCCCTCGCCGGGCCCGTCGTGCTCGCGGGGCTCCGCGTGGCGGCCGTCAGCACGATCTCCCTCGCCACCGTCGGCATCCTCGTCGGCGTGAACAACCTCGGCTACCTCTTCACCAACGGCCTGCAGCGCCGCATCCTCGCCGAGGTGTTCGGCGGCGTGATCGCGGTCGTCGTGATCGCCCTCGTGATCGACCTGCTGCTCCTGCTCCTCGGCCGCGCGCTGATGCCGTGGACGCGCGCCACGAAGACGCCGTCGACCGCCGCGCGCCAGACCGCAGCCCTGAGGACCGCCGCATGAACGTGTTCACCGAGGCCCTCGCCTGGCTCTTCTCCCCCGACCGTTGGGAGGGGCCGTACTCGCTGCCCATCCTGTTCGGCCAGCACATGTACTACACGCTGATCTCGGTGCTCATCGCCGGCATCATCGCGATTCCGCTCGGGTGGCTCATCGGCCACACCGGCAAGGGTCGCGAGATCGCGGTCGCCGTATCCGGCGCCGCACGTGCCATCCCGTCGTTCGGCCTCATGGTGCTGCTCGTGCTGATCCTGGGCGTGCTCCGGGTTCCCGAAGCCGCGATCATCACGTTCGTGCTCCTGGCCATCCCCTCGCTCCTCGCGGGCGCGTACACCGGGCTGGAAGCCATCGACCGTCGGGTGCTCGACTCGGCGCGCTCGATGGGCATGACCGAGTGGCAGGTGTTCTGGAAGGTCGAGGTGCCCCTCGGGCTGCCCCTGCTCGTCGGCGGCATCCGCGCGGCTCTCCTGCAGGTGATCGCCACGGTCACCATCGCCGCCTACGTGAACCTCGGCGGACTCGGCTGGCCGATCATCCAGGGCATTCCGCTCCGCAAGTTCGACCAGGTGCTCGGCGGGGCGATCCTCGTCGCCGTGCTCGCCCTGATCGTCGACCTGATCTTCGCCCTCCTCCAGCACGCCGCCGTTCCCGCCGGGGTGCGCGCGCCCACCACGACACGTCGGTCGCGTGCGGCCGCCGCTGCCGCACCGGCGCCGGCCACCGCCTGATCCGTCCCACAGCCTGACACCGTCCCACAGCTCCATCCCTGTTGTCCCAGAGAAGAGGAAGTCCCCATGTTCACAGCACGTAAGTCACGACTCGCCCTTGCCGGTGGTGCCGCGCTCGCCGCGGTGCTCGTTCTCGGCGGCTGCGCGAACAGCAACCCACTCGACGCCCCGAGCGAAGACTCGAGCTCCGCCGGCGACACGATCGTCATCGGTTCGCAGGCCTACTACTCGAACGAGATCATCGCCGAGATCTACGCCCAGGCGCTCGAGGGTGCCGACATCAAGGTCGACCGTCAGTTCAACATCGGACAGCGCGACGCCTACATGCCCGACGTCGAGTCCGGCGCGATCGACCTGTTCCCGGAGTACACCGGCAACCTGCTCGAGTACCTCGACAAAGACGCGACGGCCACCAGCCCCGACGACGTCTACGCCGCTCTGAAAGAAGCACTGCCGGACGGCCTGACCGCTCTCGACTACGCCGAGGCCTCTGACCAGGACACCTATACGGTGCTGAAGAGCTTCGCCGAGGAGAACGGTCTCACCTCGATCGGCGACCTCTCGAAGGTCACGACCCCGGTCACGATCGGTGCCGCGCCGGAGTTCGAGCAGCGCCCGTACGGCCCGGCAGCGGCGAAGGAGGTCTACGGCGTCGACCTCGGCTTCTCGGCCACCGGCCCGACCACGCTGGAGTCGCTGCTCGCCGGCGAGATCCAGGTCGCCGACATCTACTCGGCCGACCCGGCGTTCCAGACCGAAGACATCGTCGCGCTCGAAGACCCGGAGAACATCATCCTGGCCTCGAACGTCGTGCCGATCGTCTCGAGCGACGTCGCCGACGAGATCTCCGACGTCATCAACGCGGTCAGCAAGAAGCTCACCGCCGAAGAGCTGGTCGGTCTGAACGTGCAGAGCACGGTCGACCAGAAGTCGGCGGAAGACATCGCCAAGAAGTGGCTGGCCGACAACGACCTCAGCTGAGTCGAATGACAGAAGCGCCCGGGCCCCTGAGGGTCCGGGCGCTTCGTCGTTTCAGGAAACGCTAGAGCCGGGCGTCCTGCTTCGGAACGAGTACCTGCTTGATGATGATGAGGATGGATGCTGTGACCGGCACGGCCACGAGCGCTCCGAGCAGACCGAGCAGCGTGCCGCCGGCGAGAGCGCCGATCACGACGAGCGAACCAGGGACCGAGACCGCGCGGTTCATGACGCGCGGCGTGATGATGTACGCCTCGATCTGCATGTAGACGAGGTAGATGGCCGCGAAGATCAGCGCGGCGATGGGGTTGGTGAACAGCGCTAGGCACGTGCCGAGGATCCAGAACAGCACCGAGCCCACCAGGGGGATCAGCGTGACGCAGAACGCGATCGCCGCCATCAGCGGAGGGAACGGCAGGCCGAGGAAGAAGTAGAGCAGGAACGCGAGCGTCGCGTTGCAGAACGCCAGCACCACCATCCCCATCACATAGCCGCCGACCGAGTCGGTGATCTGGTCGGTGATGTCTCCGGCGCGAGCACGGTCGCGGGCGGGGGCCAGACGCAGCAGGCCCTGCTTCATGGAGGGGAGCGACGCCAGGAAGTAGAGGGTGAGCACGAGCACGACGATGGCGCCGGAGATGCTGGTGGCGATCGAGGTGCCGACGGCCAGAGCACCGCCGCCGATCGTCGCGAGGTTGCCGAAGTCCGTCAGGAACGCCTGCACCTGGGCGACCAGGTCTTGGAATTGGTCGCCGAACTGGGCGTCGAGGGTCGCGTAGACATCGCTGTGCGTGAAGTCCTTGATCATGCCGGGCACGGACTGCACGAAGCTCACGATCTGATCGATCACCACCGGGACGATCATCCACAGCACGAGGGCGAACACCACGATGAGCGCGAGGATCGTGATGACGACCGACATCACGCGCGTGAGACCGCGGCGCTCGAGGAAACGCACGGCGGGGTCGAGGCCGAGTGCGCCGAACAGCGCGAGGGCGACGTAGATGAGCACGGTCGACAGGTTCGACAGGGCGAGGCCGATCACGATCGCTCCGAGTCCGCCCAGCGTCACCAGGAAGCCGAACACGAACGGCCGATCGATGCGGGTCCAGAACGAGCGACTCGGCGTCATCGGCTCGATCACGACGGGGCGCGGAGCATCTGCGGCGATCACGGGTGCCGGAGCGGACTTGTGGCGGGAGGTCGCGGGCGCGGAGGGAGCCGCGGCGGATGCGGCGTCATCGTGGGGCGCGGATTCCGGCGACTCTTCGTTGCTCATGTGCTCACGATAGCGGTGCCACGGATCGAAACCAGGATGTCACGCGGCTCTAGAGTAGGGGCATGACCGCCGCCGACGACCCGAAGGCCGAACTGCTCCGGCTTCGCGCCACCATCGACAACATCGACGCCGCACTGATCTTCATGCTGGCCGAGCGCTTCCGTGCGACCCAGCAGGTCGGGCAGCTGAAGGCGGAGTATGAGATGCCCGCGTCCGACCCGAATCGGGAGGAGCAGCAGGTCGCACGACTGCGCGCTCTCGCGGAGGACGCGCACCTCGACCCGGAGTTCGCGCAGAAGTGGTTCAACTTCGTGGTGGCCGAGGTCATCCGCCACCACACCGAAGCAGCCGAGGGCCGCTGAAGAAGAGGTGCCGGACGGGCGACGGTGTGTGCAGCACTCGCCCGTCCGGAGTTTTGAGAGGTCGATTGACCAACTAAGTTCAATGAATAAACTTAGGGAGAGACTACGGATCGCACCACGATCTGTCAACAGCTCGCGACCTGCGAGCTCCGGAACGGGAACACATGCTCAGCACGGATGAGGGCCTCGACACGCAGGCATCGGTTCGGCGTGCGAACCTGCGTCGTGCCCTGCAGCTGGTCTTCCGGAATCCGGGAACGCAGACGCGTGCGGGCATCGCAAGGTCGACCGGGCTGACGGCGGCGACCGCATCCTCCCTCGTCGCCGAGCTCATCGAGAGCCGGCTGATCGTCGAAGGCGAGCAGGCCGCGAGCACCGGCGGCAAAAGGGCGACCACCCTCAGCGTCGATGCGAGTCACCACCTGATCCTGGTGCTGGTGATCCAGCCGCTGCACGCCGACATCGCCCTCATGGCGCTCGACGGCACCGAGGTCGACATCCGACGGGTGAACTACTCGGCAGAGAACCGCGACACCATCCTCGATGAGGCGGTGTCAGCAGTGGCTGATGATTTCAGAGGACGCCTCCTCGCCGCGGGAGTGCAGCTGCCCGGCACCACCGACGGGCGCTCGGTGCTCGAGAGCGTGCAGCTCAAGTGGCAGAACGTGCGTCTCGCCGAGCGGTTCGAGCGGGTGCTCGATGCGCCGGTGCTGCTGGTCAACGACGTCGACGCCGAGGCCATCGCCGAAGCCGGCATGGAGGAGTCCCCGTCCGGGTATCGGCTCTTCATCCACCTCGGCGGTGGTGTGGGTGCAGCCGTCACGCTCGACGGTGAGCTGGCACCGGGCCCGCGCGACCGTGCCGGCGAGATCGGCCACGTGCAGGTCGTGTTCGGAGAGGCAGCGCGCGCCTGCCGGTGCGGGCAGCGCGGATGCCTGGAGTCGGCAGCCGCCCTGGGGGCGATGCTCGGCGACGAGTTCTCCGATGCCATGGATGCCACCGAGATCCGCACGCTTGCGACCCAGGCCGATGAGGAGCATCTCGACGAGGGCGCTCGCGCGCTCGCCAGGGCCGTCAAACTCATCAGCGCGCTGCTCGATCCGATCGAGGTCGTCATCGGCGGTCCGGCGACAGAGCTCGGCCCGCGCTTCCTCGACCGCGTCCGCCGCGAGACCGAGTACCCCGCCCGCGGCACGGCGCAGGTGCCGGTCCGCTATGCCGACCCTCGGGTGTCGCTTGCGGCCGGAGCAGCGCAGGCTGCCTTGACGTCGGCGCTCGGCGTGCGGTGGAATCCGGAGCAGCTGCGCGCGGCATCCACGTCGGCCCACTGAGGATCAGCGACGGCTCGCGCTGCCGGGTGCCTCGTTCGTCGCACTGTCTCGTATCAGGATCCACCCGATCGCGGAAACGCGTGAGGGGTGGACCCTGATCTGCCGTCGATGCGGCGACCCGGACAAACCCGGGATCGGGGCGTACGGCCCCCGACACCAAGTAAACGGTGAATCTAGACGTTTGTCTACGCCCGTATAGAAGAAGGTGCTCTGTCCCTACTTGACGCTGCCCGCGGTCAGTCCGCCGACCAGGCGCTTCTCGATGAGCATGAACAGGATGACCACCGGCAGGATCGCGACGATCGAGACGCCGAACACGTACTGCCAGCTGGTCTCGTACTGACCGACGAACTTGGTCAGTGCGACCGAGAGCGGCTGGTTCTTGTCGGTCGACAGGATCACGAGCGATGCCGCGAACTCGTTCCAGCAGGCGACGAACGTGAACACGATCGCGGTGACGATGCCCGGCCACACGAGCGGCAGGTTGATCTTGAACAGCACGGTGAAGCGCCCTGCGCCGTCGATCTGCGCGGCCTCGTCGACCTCCTTGGGGATGCCGGCGAAGAAGGAGTGCATGATCCACACCGCGAACGACAGGTTGAACGCCGCGTTGATGAAGATCATCGCCGTCCACGTGTCACCGAGCCCGAGCACCGTGAACTGACGGAACAGGCCGGAGGTCAGCACCGCCGGCTGCAGCATCTGCGTGATGATCACGAGGAACAGGAACACCATGCGGCCGGGGAACTTGAACCGGGCCGTGTAGTACGCCGCCGGCAGTGACACCAGCAGCACGAGCAGCGTCGCGAACACCGCGATCACGATCGTCGAGATCAGGTTGTACGGCAGTGGCGTCTCGGGGGTGGACCACATCGTGATGTAGTTCTCCCAGTGCCACTCCGTCGGCAGGTACGTCGGGTCGACGGAGCGGATCTGCGGCTTCGTCTTCACGGAGCCGAAGAAAATGATCAGGTACGGCAGCACGAAGATCGCGAGCACCAGGAAGCCGGCGACGGTGCGGAGGATCACGCGGGGCAGCGTGACCTGGTCTTCGGTGTAGCGGCGCTTGCGGCCGGGGATCGGCGGCGTACGGCGGCCGCGTCCTCCGGCGGTGGTCACGAGGGCGGTCTCGGTAACGGTCACGATCAGACCTCCTTCATGGGCTTGACGATCTTCACGTAGGCCGCGACGATCACGATGACGATGAGGAACGCGACGACCGAGAGGGCGCTCGCGACATCGACCTTCTTCTGCAGCTCGATGTACTTGAAGATGAGCGTCATGATCGTGTCGGCGTCGTAGCCGGGGATCGATCCGGTCATCACCTTCAGGATCGGCAGCGAGTTGAACACGTTGATGATGTTGATCAGGACCGCGACGGCCAGGGCGCTGCGCAGCTGCGGCAGGACGATCGACCAGTAGGTGCGGGCCGGGCTCGCGCCGTCCATCTTCGCCGCCTCGATCGCATCGGCCGGGACCGACTGGAGCCCGGCGAGGATCGTGTAGGTCGTGAAGGGGAGCGACACGAAGATCGCGATCACGATCGACCAGGTGAAGGCTGTCGCGGGGTTCTTCGTCCACCCGTATCCGACGGCATCGTCTGAGAGCCCGATGTCGTAGAGGAACTTGTTGAAGATGCCGAAGTACGGCTCGAGGCTGTAGTAGAACACCATCGTGGTCATGACGACCGAGGCGGCCCACGGCACGATGACGGCCATGCGCACGAGCTGACGGCCGGGGAAGGCCTTGTTCAGGATCTGCGCGAGGCCGAGCGAGATGACGACCGTGAAGACCACGACCGACACGACCCACAGGATCGTGCGGAAGAAGATCGGCCAGAACTCGGTGAACGTGAAGACCGTGACGAAGTTGTCGAAGCCGACCGATCCCTTGTCGAGGCCCGACAGCGAGATGTCTCGCGTCGAGTTGAAGAACATCACCCCGGCGGGGAAGAACACCACGCCGATGATGAGGAGCAGAGCGGGAGCGATCCAGGGCAGCGCCTGGAGGAGATCCTTTCCGCCCGGCCTGCCGCGAAGGGCATCCGGGGTCTTCCGGGTGCGGGGGCGGCCGGTGGCCGCCCCCGCGAGGTTCGAGGACTCTGTCTTCTGGCTCATTCGGGTACCCGAACCTCTCCGTTCAGCGGGCTCAGCCCGCGTCGACCTGCGCCTGGATCTCGGTCAGCACGTCCTGAGCGGGCTTCGACTGGATCTGACCGAACAGCGACTTGAACGCACCGTCTGCCGCGGACCACTTCGGGTTCGTCGACGGGTAGAACTGGGCGTCGGGCAGCACGTCGAGGAACGGCTTGAGAGCCTCCTCGCCGGAGAGCTGCTCGGCACCGGACTTGGTGACCGGAAGGAAGCCCTCGGCCTGCACCCACGGCACGTACACGTCTGCCGAGTAGTAGTAGTCGAAGAACTTGGTGATCGCTTCCTTCTTGTCGTCGTCGTTCTGGAACGCCATCAGCTGGTCCATGACGCCGAGCGTGAAGGGCGAGCCGTCCTTCGTCGGGATCGGGACGATGGAGTAGTCCAGGTCGGGGTTGCCTTCCTTGATCTGGCCGACCGTCGGCGGGAGTCCGACCTGCATGCCGATCTTGCCCTGGATGAAGATGTCCATCAGGGGCGAGCGCTGCGTCGAGCCCGGGTCGGCCTGGGTCGCACCGGCGTCGATCATCTTCTTGATCTGCTCGGCACCGGCGAGGTTCTCCGGGGTGTCGATCGTGATCTCGGATGCGTCACCGAACGATCCGCCGCCGCCCCACAGCCACACGGCCGCCTCAGCCTGGGCCTCTTCGGATCCGAGTGGCATGCCGTAGCCGGCGACACCGCCGCCGAGCGCCGACACCTTGGTCGCGGCATCCAGCAGCGAATCCCAGTCGGTGGGCGCCTCGACGCCGGCCTGGTCGAGCAGTGCGTTGTTGACGAACAGCGCACGGGCCGACGCGATCAGCGGCAGGGCGTATGCGGTGCCGTCGACCTCGGCGTTCTTGAGGAACGACTCCTGGAAGTCGGAGTAGGTGTCGTCGGAGACGACGTCCTTCGTCGGGTAGAGCAGCTCGTCGTCGACGAAGCCCGCGAAGGGACCGCCGTTGTAGATGTCCGGTGCCTCGCCGGCCTGGATCTTGGTGGAGACGACCTTCTCGAGGTTGTCCCAGGACTGCACCTCGAGCTTGACCTTGATGTCGGGGTTGGCCTTCTCGAATCCGGAGATCACCGTCTCCCAGTTGGCCTTGGTGCCGTCGGAGTAGCTGGGGACGAGAAGGTCGAGGGTGGTGGATCCATCCCCGCCTCCGCTGTCGCCGGAAGATCCGCCGAACCCGCACGAAGCGAGCGAGAGCGTGGCGACGGCCGCAATCGCGGCGGCGCCGAACCGCAGTGACTTCTTCATGTGTATTGCATTCCTCACTGTGATGTCCGAACCCTCGACGGCAGGGCCGCTTCGGGAGGGGGGTGTGGTGCACAGTCGCAAGCACAAATCACGCGACAGTGCGTGGGTGACCGCTTCGCCGGAGGGCAACCGCGATCGTTCAAGCCGGGGCTCGGGGATCTCGACATCGGCCGGGGTCGGGTCGAGAGTGGAACTGGTCTGATTATTTGTCAGGAGAACAAACAAATCAAGGTAAAGCTGCTGGTGCTTTGATTTGACGCCATACTATGATCGAATCAAGCTTGAAACAATCACAAGTCTGCAACTTATCGCCAGAAAGGCACCTCGATGACCGAATCGCTGCCCGGCGCACACATGCGCGAAGAGCTCAACTCCCAGCCCCGGATGTGGGCCACGGCCGCAGATCTGAAGGCCGAGCAGGCACTGCTCCCCGCTTCGGGCGCCCGGATCGCGGTCGTCGGCTGCGGCACCTCGTGGTTCATGGCCCAGTCTTACGCGGCCCTTCGCGAGTCGTCGGGGCAGGGTGAGACCGACGCGTACGCGGCCTCCGAAGCCTTCCTCGACCGTGGATACGACGCCGTCGTCGCCCTCACCCGTTCCGGGACCACCAGCGAGGTGCTCGAACTCGTCGAGCGCATCAAGGGGCGCATCCCTACCATCGGCGTGATCGGCGACCCCGAGTCGCCGCTCGTCTCGCTCGTCGACGAGGCCGTGCTGCTGCCGTTCGCCGACGAGCAGTCGGTCGTGCAGACACGATTCGCGACCACCGCGCTGGCACTCTTTCGCGCTTCGCTCGGTGAAGACCTCTCCGGCGCCATCGCCGATGCCGAGGCCGTGCTCGCCGAAGACGGCGACGACGAGCTCCGTGACGCAGAGCAGTACACGTTCCTCGGCCGTGGCTGGACGATCGGTCTCGCCCACGAGGCCGCGCTGAAGCTGCGCGAGTCGTCGCAGTCGTGGACCGAGGCGTACCCCTCGATGGACTACCGTCACGGCCCGATCGCCATCGCGGCACCCGGACGCGTCACCTGGCAGTTCGGTGAGGCTCCGGAGGGACTCGCCGGTCAGGTCGAGGCCACCGGCGCCCGGTTCGAGCAGCGGGCGATCGACCCGCTCGCCGACCTCGTGCGCCTGCACCGCACCGCCCTCGACCGCGCGGTCGCCCGAGGCCTCGACCCCGACCAGCCCCGCAACCTCACGCGATCCGTCATCCTGGATGCATGACGCCACCCGCCGCCGGAGCTGACCATGACCCGAGCTGACGGGACCGCCGCCGTTCCCGACGTCGAACGCGACGCCACCGGCGAGAAGCTCGCCGCCGTGCGGACCCTCGGCGTCGGAGCGCCCGTGCTGGCGTTCGACGTGGGCGGAACCGACATCAAGTCGGCGTTGTTCGACGCCGACGGAACCGCGCTCGGGCTCCGCCGCACGCCCACCCCGATCGCCGATGGTGACCGAACCCAGGTGCTCCTCGACCGTCTCGAGGTGCTGGCGGCGGAGCTCCGTGCCGCGCACCCCGAAGTGGTGCCGCAGGCGGTCGGGCTCGTCGTGCCGGGAATCGTCGACGCGGATGCCGGACTGGGGGTGTTCGCGAGCAACCTCGGCTGGCACGACTCCCCGCTGCGCGATCTCGCCTCAGCCCGCCTCGGGCTGCCCGTGGCGTTCGACCACGACGTGCGTGCGGCGAGCTGGGCGGAGCGTCGCCTCGGCGGTGCACGCGACTACGCCGACTCGGTCGTGCTCGTGATCGGCACCGGGATCGCCGGTGCCCTGCTGGTCGGGGGGGTCCCCTACACCGCCGGCGGATATGCGGGCGAGATCGGACACTCGCCGATCGCGGACGGGCCGATCTGCGCGTGCGGCGCACGAGGTTGCCTGGAGGCCGTCGCGTCGGCCGGTGCCATCGCCCGGCGCTACCGCGAGGCGACCGGTATCGATCCCGACGGCGCGAAGGACGTGATCGCCCGCGCCGCGGCCGGCGACGAGGTCGCCGCGGAGATCTGGAACTCGGCGCTCGACGCCCTCACCATGTCGCTCGCGCAGCTGACCGCCGTCGTGGCCCCGGAGGCCGTGGTCATCGGCGGCGGTCTCTCGCGAGCCGGCGGTGCCCTGTTCGACGAGCTGCGCACGCGCCTGGCCGCGCGACTCAGCTTCCACCGCATCCCCGCCCTCGTCCCCGCAGAGCTCTCCGGCAACGCGGGGCTGCTCGGTGCGGCCCTCCGTGCACGGGAGCTCACATGATCCTCACCGTCACCCCGAACCCCGCGCTCGATCTCACCTGGCGCGTCGACCGGCTCATCGAGGGCGGAACGCACCGGGCGGATGCCGGAGCCGCACGCGCGGGCGGCAAGGGGCTCAACGTCGCGCGCGTCGCGCATGCCCAGGGTGCTGACGCGCTCGCCGTGACCACGATCGGCGGTCGGGTAGGCGAGGAGTTCGCGGCTGAACTCCGGGCCAGCGGGGTGCCGCACGCCCTGGTGCCGGTCGCCGCCGAGACGCGTCGCAGCATCGCCGTGGTCGACGAGACGCTCGGTGACACCACGATCATCAACGAACGCGGGCTGAACCCGACCGACCCGGAATGGGCCGCGCTGCTCGCCGAGGTCGTCGAGCGTCTGCCCGGCGCGACCGTGCTGGTCATCTCCGGCAGCCAGCCGCCCGGAGCGCCCGATTCGCTGCTCCCCATGCTCATCGCGGTGGGGAAGGACGCCGGGGTGCCGGTCATCGTCGATACCTCGGGTCCTGCGCTCCTGCGGGCGGCCGATGCCGGAGCCGCCGTACTGAAGCCCAACGCCGCCGAACTCGCCGAGGCGACGGGCATCACAGACCCGGTCGAGGGCGCCCGCTCGCTGATCGCCCGCGGCGCGGAGCTCGTGCTGCTCTCGCTCGGGGCCGACGGAATGCTCGCAGTCACGGCATCCGATCTCGTGCATGCTCGGCTCGACGAACCTCTCGCCGGCAACCCCACGGGGGCCGGAGATGCGGGTGTCGCCGCCTGTGCTGCGCTGTACGCCGACGGGGTGCGTGACCCCGAGCAGATCCTCCGCCGGGCCACGGCCTGGTCGGCTGCCGCCGTGCTCACCCCGCTCGCCGGCGACATCTCCCCGCGCTGGACCGAGCTCGAACAGCAGCTGCGCGTCTCGCACCCTGACCCCGCATCGTTCCGGAAGGACCCTTCGTGACCCTCGTCTCCGCTCGCGACCTCGTCTCTGCAGCATCCGCCGCCGGCACCGGCATCGGCGCGTTCAACGTGATCCACCTCGAGACGGCCGAGGGGCTGGTGCGCGCGGCCGCCCTCGCGCAGCTGCCGGTCATCCTGCAGATCTCGCAGAACTGCGCCGACTACCACGGTGGGCTGGAGCCCATCGCGCTGGCCACGCTCGCGGTGGCTCGGCGCGCGCAGACGCCCGTGGCGGTGCACCTCGACCACGCTGAGCGGCCCGAGCTGGTCGACGAGGCCATCGCGCTGGGCTTCGGCTCGGCCATGTTCGACGGCGGAGCGCTGCCCTACGACGACAACGTGGCGCTCACGGCGGCGGTCGCGGCCCGTGCGCACGAGGCCGGAGTCTACGTCGAAGGCGAGCTCGGCGAAGTGGGCGGCAAGGACGGGGCACACGCTCCGGGTGTGCGCACCGACCCCGAAGAGGCGCGCGCATTCGTGGCAGCTACAGGCGTCGATGCCCTCGCGGTCGCAGTGGGCTCCTCGCACGCGATGACCGATCGCACGGCTTCTCTCGACCTCGACCTGATCGGGCGCCTGCACGAGGCACTCCCCGTTCCGCTGGTGCTGCACGGCTCATCGGGAGTCGCGGATGCCGTGATCGCCGACGCGGTGCGCGCGGGGATGACCAAGATCAACGTCTCCACGCACCTGAACGGGTTCTTCACGCGGGCGGTGCGCGAGAAGCTCGACGCCGATGAGCGCCTGGTCGACTCCCGCAAGTACCTCGCCCCCGCTCGCGACGCGCTCGCAAGTGAGGCCGCGCGCATGCTCCGACTGTTCGCCCTGCAGCCCACGGGACCGGTCTCCTGATGAAGCGGGCGGCGCGGCTGAACGCGATCCTCGACCTGCTGGCTGCCAACGGCGAAGTCACGGTCGAAGAGCTCGTCGAGCAGTTCGAGGCTTCGTCTGCGACCACACGCCGCGACCTCGACACCCTCGCCGAGCAGCGCCTGCTCACCCGCACGCACGGCGGCGCGGTGGCGCAGTCGGTCGCCTACGAGCTGCCCATCCGCTACAAGAGTCACCTGCGCACGCACGAGAAGGCCAGCATCGCGCAGACCGCCGCGGCGCTCGTCATGCCCGGCATGGTGGTCGGGCTGTCCGGCGGTACGACCACGACGGCGATCGCCGCAGCCCTCGCCGCCCGCGACGACCTTGCGGGGAACGGCGGCATCACCGTCGTCACCAACGCCGTGAACATCGCCGCCCAGCTCGCCACGCGGCCCGACATCAAGGTCGTCGTCACCGGTGGCGTCATCCACTCGCGCAGCTACGAGCTCGTCGGCCCTTTCGTCGAACAGCTGCTGCGCGGGGTGCGCCTCGACATCGCCTTCATCGGTGTGAACGGGATGGATGCGAGAGCCGGTGCGACCACGCAGGACGAGCGCGAAGCTGCCGTGAACCGGATGATGGCCGAGCGCGCTCGCCGTGCGGTCGTGGTGACCGACGGCAGCAAGCTCGGCGTCGAGGCCTTCTCGACCGTCGGCGGCGCGGAGCTCTTCCCCACCGTGATCACCGACTCCGGAGCGGATGCCGAGGTGCTCGCAGCCCTTCGAGCTGCCGGATACACGGTGCTGGTCGCCTGAGCCCGGCGTCTGGCTGATCGCGTTTCGTCCGACGCGAACGGGAGCCCGCTCCAGGTATCTTCGAGCAATGCGTGCGATTCCGTCATCCCTCGATCCGCTGGTGGTCTCCGAGATCGACCGGCGGCTCGTCGGCGTATCCGTGGAGCACAGCGTGCGCATCCCCTGGGCGATCGAGAGTGGAAGTCGTGCTTGGGGTTTTCCGTCGCCGGACAGCGACTACGACTGCCGGTTCATCTTCGTGCGCGAGCCCCGGGACTATCTCTCGCTCTGGCCCGCTCGCGATGTGATCGAGACGCCCCTCGACGAGACGTTCGACGTGAACGGCTGGGATCTGGCGAAGACGGTGAAGCTTCTCGTCAGAGGCAATGCGACGCCGATCGAGTGGCTGCGCTCGCCCATCATCTACACGGGGGAGAGCGCCTTTCGTGACGGCCTGCTGAAGCTGGCGTCCGAGGTCGTCGAGCGAAGTTCGATCGCACGCCACTACCTGCACGTCGCGCGCCAGCAGCAGAACGGAACGACGACCCTCAAGCGCTTCTTCTACACGCTTCGGCCGGCCGCGGCACTGCGGTGGCTCGCGGATCACCCGCAGGAGTCCGTTCCGCCGATGGACCTTCCCACGCTGCTGGCGGAGAGTTCCGTGCCGAAGGCCGTGACGGATGCCGCCGCGGAACTCATCGCGGCGAAGGCCGTGACCCGGGAACTCGGCACCGGCATCGCACCCGCCATCCTCACGCGGTTCGTGGCGGACGAGCTCGACAGAGCCGAACATTTCGAGACTGCGCAGCCTCAGCGCGATCCCGCGGCCGTTCGTGACATCGCCAATCACTACTTCCGCACTCAGCTCGGCTGAGAGCATCTCGGAATCTCTGAGCCCGGACACACCAAGGGCCCCGACGTCCCCAGATCGTCGAGGCCCTCTGAGGGTGTCGCGGCTGCATGCCGCGACGCCCCCGAGCAGATGGTGTCCGTGTCGTGTTCGCGCTCCCCAGTGCGCATGATCCCCAGATCCGACTGCGCCTCCCTCGCGCCTCAGCCTTCGAGGCCCTTCGCATGGCACCTTCCGAAGAACAGGAGCGCGCAGCATCCGTTCTGATACACCGAATGGAGGAAAAGTTCAGAATCCGTCGCCATGACACTGGAACGGCGCGCTCAAGCCGGTGTCGACCGCGGCCCTCGCGAGCGCGACGGCCGGTGCTGCACCCGCGGAGAGGCCGGTGTGCACGGCGCTGAGCAGTTCGCCGGCCACGTCGTCGGGAACGGCGACGGGGGCCGCGATGACGCAGTCGGCACCGGCGTGCAGCCACACCCGCGTCATGCCCAACGCCTCCTCGCCCCAGCGCACCGATGAGCGCCCGAGCTCGCAGGCCGAGAGGATCACCGTCCCCGGGACCCGCGGAATGAGGTCGACGTCGTAGCCGAAGAGGATGCCGTCGGCGAGCTCGAACCCGGAGAACAGCGGGTTGTCCACCGCGTGCCTGCCGTGCGCGGCGATGTGCAGCACATCGGTGGCTGCGGCGAGCTCGGTGACTGCGGCGACCGTCGCCTCGGCAGGGCCCAGGGTCCGCGGCGAGGAGCCCGCGCTACGCCAGGCCGCAGCGGCACGTTCGACCTCGTCGCCGGCGCGGGCGACACGGGGGCCGGCGGCGAAACCGATCGTGGCTGGTCGGGACGACCTGCGGGTCGGGCCGCCCAGCAGGCGTGACACGGAAGTCGCGAGCGTGAACGGAACACCGGACATGCCGGGGAGCATCGCCCACGGAACTCCGCCGAGCGCTCCGGGCACCGTGATCGCCAAGCGGTCCGCGGACGGCGCGGTGAGCAGCAGCGGGGCAAGGAGCTCGGCGTCGAGGATCGCCAGCCGTGAGGCGAGCGCGCGTTCGGTCACCGCGCCCATCAGCCCTCCACGGGTCATCGCGGCCATGTCGAGATCCGCGCGGAGGCCGTCGAGCGCCGATTGCACGCGCGGCCAGGACAGGTCGACGATCGTCGACCCCGATGTGGTGACCACGATGGCGTGCAGCGTCGACCCGGTGAACACGTAGGACAGGACGGCGAAGTCGGAGTCGAGCAGCGCGGTCGCCTCCGCGAGTCCGAGCCGCTCACGCGTGCCGCGGGACCCAGTGGCCGCCCACTGCCGTTCGCGCACGCGGTCGCGGAGAGTGCGGACTCTGGCGTCCGTCGTCCAGTCGGCGCCCGCCAGCTCGGCGCGCAGCATCCGCAGCTCCGCCAGATCCACCGCGAGGGATTCGTCGTGCGGGGGCCGCACCGGGGCTACCTGCTGACTGAGATGCCGCGCCCGTTCCGACCACTCGAACAAGACGGCCGGGTCGCGCAGTCGAGCGGCGGCGGAGAGCCCGGCGAACATCAGATCACTGCCGTGCATCGCGACGGATGCCTGCAGGTCGAGCGCGCCGAACGACTGCTGCCAGACGGTGAGCAGATCGAGGCCGTCGGCGGCCGCCCGCAGCGCATCGTGGTCACGGCCGGCAGTCGCGGCGCGGGCGGCACGCACCTCCTGGGCGCGCAGTCGCAGCGGTGTCGGTGCGGATTCGTCCACTCGGGGCAGCCGCCCGGAGCCGTCGCGTCGAGCGCTCAGCCGAAGCCCTGTCGCCTCGGTGCGGAAGCCTCCGCGGTCGAGGGCCTTCGCGGTGCGGGCGAACTCCGCGTCGTCGATGGGTCGGTGCGGCTTCGCCCGCTGCCGCGCCTCGAGCCGCACCGCTTCGGCGCGAGCCGCCCATCCGTGGTTCGAGAGCGCGGTGAAGCGTCGGGTGGCGGTGCGGGCTGCGCGCTCCGCAGCAGCGGGATCATGGCGCAGGAGCGAACGCGCCAAGTGGAATTCCGACTCGCCCCTGGCCTGTCGCATCCGCTGCGCCCCGAACTGGACGGCGACCCGTTCGAGCAGTGCTTCGGCCTCGGTGGTGAGGCCCGCGTCGCGCAGCACCTCTGCCCGGTCGAGGTCGCTGATCGCGGCGGCGAGGTCGCTGATCTCGGCGAGCTTCGGGCGGGAACGGGTCATCAGAGTGAGCGCGGTGACGAGGTCGCCCCCGAGCAGCGCCGCGTAGCCGAGGTTGTGCCTGGCCTCCGCGAGAGGCTCCTCGTCGTCGTTGGCCTCGTACACGGAGACCGCTCGCCGCAGATCTTCGATGCAGGTCTCGAGCTCGCGCTGCTGCATCCGCACGACCGACCGGTTCATCAGACAGTTCGCGAGCTCTGTCGTCTCCTCGCCGATCGCCGTGAGCGTGTCGATCGCGTGGGTGAGTTCGACCTCGGCCTCGGCCAGCCGACCGCCGTGCATGAGGAGCGTGCCGAGCTGTCCGCTGAGAACAGTGATCGTCTCGGCCCTCAGTCCGGTTCGGCTGAGCGCCTCGCGGCACAGCCGTTCGGCGGCTGCCGGCTCGCCCGTCTGGGCGAGGACGTAGGCGACCGTTCCGTCGATGCGCGCCCGCAGGTCGGTGTCGTCGGTGCGGGCGGATGCCGCGTCGAGGGCACGCCGCGCCTGCGCGAACCGCCGGGCGTTCGCCGCTTCGACGCCGCGCCGGTGCAGCTCGATCGCGGACAGGGGCATCCCTCCAGAATGCCGTGCGTCGGGGCTGCAGGGAAGAGCGTGGATCGAGCGGTTACCCAATGGAGCGGAACGTGGAGCAGCGGGACACCTGTCGGGCGAAGGAGCAGCTGTCGGGCGACACACCGCGTTCTGATCCGACAGTCGCGCATCCACCCGACAGGTGTTCCGGAAGAGGCACCCGGCGGGCGTTGCGGCAGGGGTCCCCGGTGCCAAGACGGGCCGCCCGCATCGGTACGGACGGCTCGTCCCGGGGGTGCTTCTCCGTGTCAGTCGGAGTCGACCGGGGTCGGCAGTGACTTGAGGACGGTGGCCACGGCTTTCGCCGCGGTGCCGGCGCTGACACCGCCGACCGGCACGGTGCCGAGCTGTGCGGCGATGCGCCCTGCGACGTACGGTGCCGAGAACGACGTGCCGCTCCATACCGCGAAGCCGCCACGATAATCGTCGGGGTCGATCGTCTCGCGGCGGAGCCCCTCGACGTCTGCCCGCGTCACCGCCTGGGTGCCGCCCACGAAAGCGGGCGAGGTGCTCACCACGGCGGCTCCCGGGGCGTAGGCCTGTACCCACGGACCGATGTTCGAGAAGAGGGCGACCGACTGCGCCGACGGATTCAGGGCTCCGACCGATACGAGTGGCGCGTCGCGGTCGCGGCGGATGCCGTTGTCGGCGCCGGGCCAGGGCCAGAGCGACGCCGGGAACGAGGGCCGATCGATCGCGTCGTTGCCCGCAGAGCACACGACCACGCAGCCGAGTTCGCGCGCCTTGGCGAGCAACTGGTACAGCGTGAGGCTGAACAGCCCGTCGGTCGGCGTCTCGTGGTAGTAGCTGAGCGACAGGTTCAGCACATCGATCGGGAAACCCGTCTTCGGATCCTCGCGGTGGCGGGCCAGCAGGGTCACGACCTGAGCGACGGTCTCGAGCAGGGTGCTCTCATCGACCACCCCGAGAGCTCCAGCCACGCGGATCGAGAGGATGTCGGCATCCGGAGCCGCCTGTCGGACGAGACCCGCGATGAAGGTGCCGTGCCCGGCGACCGCATCGATCTCACCGTCGAGCTGCCCATATAGGTCGGGGTAGCGTTCCGGATCGGCGTCGTCGGTCAGCCCGATCGGCACGCCGTCGAGGTCGATCTTGCGCGTCACGATGTCGGCGGGCAGCCAGGTGTGCTCACCGCAGCCGGTGTCGAGCACTGCGACGACGGGACGCCGTCCGCGTTTCGGAGCGGGTCCGCGCACAGGGGCCGGGCCCAACCAGGTCACGGGCTGTCGTGCCCCGCGTCCGGGCTCGAGGTAGTCGTCGCTGCCGCCAGCGCCGCCTCCGGCGCCGCGCACCGGGTTGGTGCGGGTGAACGGGTTGGTACGCGTGAAGGGGTTCGTCCTGGTGAACGGATTGAGCCCGACCGGATCGATCGACAGCACGTGGTCGAGGCTCGTGCGAGACATGGTCGAGCGCGACATGCGACGTGCGCGCTGGAGCACCCGCCAGGCGTCAGGCGCGACGGGCGATTCGCCGCGAACCGGTTCATCGGGAGTCCGAAGTCGGGCTCGCAGGAATCCCGGAACTCCCGGGACCAGCTCGCCGTTGGCCGCTGAGCGGGCGTCGTCTTCGACCTCGAGCTGCCAGCCGAAGGTGTCGGCCGCGTCGCGGAGCGTCCGCACCTCGCGGTCGTAGGCCTCCTCATCGCCGAGCGCTCGCGTGATCAGCAGCCGCTCCGGCAGATACGCCGTGGGAAACGCGCGGATGCCGTCCACGGGCTCCGTGCTCGGATCGAGCGCCGTTCCTCGGCGGATCGATCCCTCCGCGCGGTCCTGCCAGGTCCATCCCTTGGGCTGATCCATACGTCATCCTCTCCGTGCGGGTCACCCCGCGTCTTCATCGACGGGCGGCGCCCGCGGTCACAGCTCGAACTGCGGGGTCGAGAGCGTGCGCGTCTCGTCCCCGATCACGGTCGTCAGGCGCACGCGCGTGAGACCGGGCGGTACCTCGTCGAACACGAAGCGTCCGGTCGCCTCCGGTGAGGTCGACCTGGTCTTCTCGCCCTGGGTCAGGACGATCTCGGCGGCAGCCGTGTCGACCCAGCCGTCGACGCGACGGCGGCCGGAGGCGGTGGTCGTCACGTGCAGCAGGATGCTGGTGGAGCCGTCGCTGAACTGCAGGGTGAGCGCATCCGCCTCGCCTCGCACCGCACCGAGCTGTCCTTCGACCAGGGTGAGCAGCGCGTATTCGCGGTTCAGGCCATCCGCGGCGACCGCGGCGACCATGCGGTCGATCAGACCCGCAGGCATCGGGTCGACCTCGCCCCAGAGCGTGCGGAGCCGGGCGAACATCTGGGCATCCTCGTGCTCGGTCATGCGAATCCCCCTGCCTGCGCTGTCGGTGGTGCGTCCAGGAGTGCGCGCAGTTTGGCGAGGCACCGGTTCCGTGTCGGACCGATGCTCCCGATGGGCATCGCCAGATCGGCGGCGATGCGCGCATAGTCGGGGCGATCCTCGAAGGCGATCACCCGGAGGAGCCTCTGGCAGCGCTCGTTGAGGCGGCGCACGGCCGTCCACAGGCGCCGGTTCTCGTCGCCGATCGTGGCGTGCTCCTCAGCGGAGGCCTGTTCGGGGAGCAGCGTGTCGAGGTCGTCGGCCTCGGTCGTGTCGACCTTGCCGTGCGCCTTCGCGACCTTCCAGGCCTCGCGGCGGGCGGTCGTCGTGAGCCAGGCCGAGACGGCCTTCGGGTCGCTGATCGAGCCGTGACCGCGCACGAGCTGCAGCCAGGTGGTCTGCACCACGTCTTCGGCGAGGGTGCGTTCGAGTCCGTACGCGCGCACGACATGCCAGAGCACGGGTGTCATCAGTCGTACGAGCTCGTCCATCGCGCGGCTGTCGCTCTCGCGCCATGCATCGAACAGGTCCGCGGCACGCTCCCAGCGTGCACGGCCGTCGTCCGAGGCAGGATCGTGAGCGGTGCCGGGTGCACCGTCGATCATGAAGCCCATTGTGATCACACCTACCAGGAGCACGGCAAGAGCTTTCTGATACATGTCTGCATCCAAGAATTCCGTGCGCTCGTCGGCGGTCGGCGCCCATAGGCGACGCCGATAGCGTTGAGGGGTGATCCCCCTCGCTGTCGTGCTCTTCCTCAACGCCGCCTTCAACGCCCTGGTCTGGCCGCAGTTCTACAAGCGTGTCGCCAAGGATCCGCGAGCGCGCGACCAGAACGGCAAGGCCACGGCGTTCCTCAAGGTGCATGCCGTGCTGATCGCGACCGCGCTCGTGCTCGCCCTGGTCTCACTCCTCGCGGGTATCGCGGCGCTGACCGGCGCACTCTAGGGCTCTCGTCGGGGCTCGCTGCGGTGCGGCATCAGGCCGTCTCGTACTGCTTCGCGTGCGCGGCCCAGCCCGACTCGACGGGCAGTGCGCGCAGCGCCCTGTTGCTCACGGCGAGGACGACGGAGATCAGGCAGAGCCCGGCGCAGATCAGGATGGTCCACTCCCGCCCGATCCAGGCGAGGCCGAAGCCGGCGATGAGCGGTGCGAGAGGCATCGCGCCCATGCCGAGCACGCCGGCGGCGCTGTTGGCGCGGCCGAGCAGGTGGCTCGGGGTGGCGACCATGAAGTAGCCCATCATTCCGGCGTTGAGCGCGGGCACCAGCAGGACCGCGGCGCCGAGCGCCACCGCGATGGCCCACGGCTCGGTGACCATCGAGAGCACGATCGCCCCGGCTGAGACGACCGACAGTCCGGCGATCGTCAGGACGCCGGCCTTGATGCGCGGAACGAGCAGCGGAGCGCAGACCGCGCCCACGAGCATCACGGCCCCGATCGACGCGCTCAGCGTGCCGATCAGCAGCTCGGAGTATCCGTCCTGCTGGAGGGCGTAGATGACGGTCGTGATCGTCGCATTGAAGCCGAGATTGATGACCGTCGTGATGAGCAGCACTCCGCCGAGGTCGGGCCGGGAGAGCAGCCAGCCGAAGCCTTCGCGCATCTCCGCCCACGCGTTGGGCTTCGCCGTCGCGGGGGTGGGAGCGTCGACGTCGACGTCGACCGTGCCCGCGCGACGCGCCTGACGCCCCAGCATCCATGCGGTCAGTGCCGCGACGGCGTGGCAGAGCGTCATGACCACGCCGACGAGCCATCCGCCCACTCCCAGCAGCAGGCCGCCGAGCGGACCGCCGGCGAGTTGGAGCGCCGCATCCCTCCCCTGGTTGGCCGCCTGGGCGCGACCCATCGCATCGTCGGGCACGATCTCCTTGATCGCGCTCTCGCCCGCGACGTCGAAGAGTCCGCTGCGTGCGGCGAGGAGGATGTCGATCACGAGCAGCGACCCGAACGTCATCGCGTCGCCGAGTGCGAGCAGGGTGAAGCCGCCCGCGAGCACGATGCCGATGAGCGAGCCGAGCAGCATCAGTGCGATGCGGCGATGGCGGTCGGCCAGCACGCCGCCGGCGAGGGTCATGAGCAGTCGCGCGACCATCCCGGCACCGCCGATGATGCCGGCCTGGGCGGGATCGTTCGTCACGATCAGGGCGAGCAGTGGGATGGCGAAGCCGAACAGGGAGGCCGCGAGCCCCTTGCTCGTGTCGCTCACCAGCCAGGTGATGTACCGGGTGTTGTGCCACAGACGATGGGGCTCGGTGACGATGGTCATGCGTCGAGAGTAGATGCGCAAGAACTATTGCGCAAGTCTTATTGCGCAATTTCAGGTGCGGGTAGGATCGACGCATGACGGAGGACGGCGCGAAGCGCACGAGCGAGGATCCGGTATGGATGACCTCGGCCATGCTCAAGGCCTATTCGCATCCGCTGCGGCGCCAGATGATCCGGCTGTTCTCGCGGCGGGAGTTCCTTCGCGCAGCCGACATCGCGACCGAGCTCGGCGTCCCCGCCAACAGCGCCAGCTTCCACCTGCGCGCGCTCGCCGAAGCCGGACTCATCGAAGAGGCGCCCGACAAGGCCCGCGACCGGCGCGATCGCGTGTGGACCGGGCACAAGGGTGCCCTCAACGTCGGCGGCCCGGAGAGCCCGGTCGCCGATGAGGCCCTCGGCACCGCCGTGATCGCCGCGCTCGTCGAAGACCACCAGGATCTGATCCGCCGCGTGCTCGCCTGGACGCCGGAGTATGTCGCCGGTCGCACGGCCGAGGTGCACGCCGCCTTCACCCAGCGCACGATCAAGCTCACCGAGCCCGAGTTCGACGACGTGATGGTGAAGATCAACGACATCCTGAGCGCCGCCGACGATGCGCACGACAGCGCAGACCCCGCCGGTCGCTACTGGCAGCTCGACCTGATCGCCGCCGACGACACCATCTGACGCGGGTAGTGCTCGATCGGGCTAGTCCTCGGTCGGGCTAGTCCTCGGTCGGGGAGGACGCACCGCTCAGGATCAGGATGCGCCGCAGATGCATGGCGGTGAGCACGCCGGGGCCCATCGATCGACGGACATCGATGGTGCGGTCGTCGACGGCCTCGAGAAGCAGTCGGATCGCGCGGGCCGCCTCGCCGCGGGCGCGGTGATCCTCACTGGAGGAGGCATCGCCCCGCGCGATCACGTCGGCGACGGCGTGACAGGCGGCGGAAAGCGGCTCGGGGAGTGCGGGGTCGAGCGCGAGACCGGCCGGTCGGTCCCAGATGGTGTCTGCGATCGCGTCGGAGATGTCGCGGATGAGGTGGGCGATCCGGTCGAGGGCTGCGAGCTCGTCATGACTCTGCTGAATCCGTGAGCGATGCCCCTTGGCGCGGGGGTTGCCGCGTCGGCTCTCGTCCGCCTCGGCCAGGGCCGCTCGGAGCTCGGTCGCGGTTTCGGCCAGGGATGCCGCATCGTCTGCCCACTGCTCATGCTCGGGCGGCCACGACTCCGAGACCGCTGAGCCGATGTCGTGCAGGTGCGCGGCCAGCTGCTCGCGGAACTCCGCGACCCGACCTGCTGCCGCCACGGTGAGCGGAGCGGGGGCGATCACCAGGTTGACCAGGAGGCCGACGACCACGCCGACCGCCGTCTGCGTCAGATAGCCGAGTGAGTAGTCGTCGGCGTTCTGCCCGCCGATGATCAGCACGAACAGGGCGGCCATCGGGATGTACTCGCGCCCGGCACCGAACCACCCGGTGCCGGACACCAGCACACCGACGCCGACGACCAGGGGGATGCTCCACCAGGTCGGGCCGACCGTCAGCACGACGATCGTGGCGAGACCGATTCCCGTGGCGAGGCCGAGCAACGTCTGCAGGCTCGACTTCGCCGACCCCATCAGCGTCGGATACATGCTCAGCAGTGCACCGAGGGGTGCGTAGTACGGGTACTCGTCGGTGACGCCGGGCATGTGCGGGGCGATCATCCATGCCAGTCCTACCGCGAGCGTCGTCTTCGCGACGAGGAGGAGGCGTGCGGGTCGGACGGCATCGTGGAGCGCGCGTTCGACGCCGGCTCGTCGTACGCGCAGTCGCGTGCGGGTCTGCGTCACGGCATCCTCTCTGTCGGGCAGGTGGTTCCGCGAGCGTATGCGGTCGGTGCGCGGTGAGGGAGTGGGTTGCGCCCTCGCCGGGGTACCGGTAACGCGCACACGCGACGACGCCGGCCACCCAGGAGGGTGACCGGCGTCGGTGAGAAGGCACGTTCTACGGAATGGCCCTGCGGAACGCGAGGAACGAGATGCCCGTGAGCACCGCGGTGATGAGGAGCCCCCAGAGCGCCAGGCCGAGGGCGCCGAGGCCCATGATTCCCGTCCACACGTTTCCCCACAGCCCGAACTGCGTCGCGAGGAACGCGAGCCCGAGGAGCACCAGCGACAGGGCGACGCTCACGACCGTGAGCACGGTCGGTCCCCAGCTCTTGTAGATCGTGGCGCCGGTGAAGCCGACCACGAAGAAGAACAGCGCGAGACTGACGTAGACGACGAAGGCGCCGAGCGGGCCGGCCTCCCACAACCACGGGAGGTAGAACACGTAGCCGTTCACGCCGTAGCCGTTCGTGGCCAATTCGATGCCGCCGCCGATCAGGAACAGCACGCCCATGAACGTGCTACCGATGATCGCAGTGAGCAGCGTGCCGAGGAAGAACTCCCGGCGGGTGATGCTCATCGCCTGCGAGAACGGGAAGGTGAGTGTCATCGCCGACATGCCGATGGCGAAGAAGTACCAGAGCGGTGCCTGTCCGCCTCCGCCGTACTTGGGACCGTCGGTCGGGATCATCGCGTAGATCAGCACCGAGAGCAGGGTCGCTGAGCCCAGGATGATCAGCGGCACCCAGACGAAGGTCTGCCGATTGATGAGCTGCAGGCGGATGACGTTGAGTGTGCGTCCCATCAACGCACCTCCTCTTTCGTGGCCGCGTCTTTCACGGCGATCTGAGCTTCCGCCTTCTGGGTGAGTCGCACGATCAGCTGCTGCAGCGAGACCGGGGCGAGATCGAGACCGGATGCCGTGACCTCCGCGCGCTCGGCGGCGGACAGTGCGCCGAGCACAGTGACGGATGCCACACGGCCGAGCGACTCGCGGTGCAGCACCTCGCGGGCGCCGACCCAGGCGTCGACCTTGTCGGCGTCGCCCACCACGGTCACAGCGCGGTCGCGCATGGCATCCGTGTCTTCGTTGAGCAGGATCTGCCCGTTGTCGATCACGATGACCTTCTCGATGAGGTTCGAGACCTCGTCGATCAGGTGCGACGACAGGATGACGGTGCGCGGGTGCTCGGCGTAGTCCTCGACCAGACGGTCGTAGAAGATCTGCCTCGCGACCGCGTCGAGGCCGAGGTACGGTTCGTCGAAGAACGTGATCTCGGCGCGCGATGCGAGTCCGATGATCACACCGACTGCCGAGAGCTGGCCGCGCGAGAGCTTCTTGATGGTCTGCTTCATCGGCAGTTGGAACTCGGCGATGAGCTCTTCGGCGAGGGCCTGATCCCAGTGCGGGAAGAACAGGCTCGCGGCCTTGAAGGCGTGCTTGGGGTAGGCGTCGTCCGGGTACTTCTGACTCTCGCGGACGAAGCAGATCCGGCTGAGAACGTGCGCGTTCTCGTACGGGTGCTCGCCGAACACCTTCACGGTGCCGGACGACTCGAAGTTCTGGGCCGTGAGGATCGACATGAGCGTCGTCTTCCCGGCTCCGTTGCGGCCGAGGAGGCCGTAGATCGCGCCTCCTTCGATGGAGAGCGACACGTTGTCGAGCGCTCGCTTCTCCTTGTAGCGCTTGCTGAGGTTCTGCACCTCGATGACGGCGGTCATGCGGGGGTCTTCCCTTCTGCGTCGGTGGTCTGGGCGGAGCGCTGCCGGAGCAGGTCTGCGAGGTCTTCGGCGCCGAGCCCGAGAGTTCGGGCCTCGGTCAGGAGCGGGTCGATGTAGCGGTCGGCGAACGCGGCACGGCGCTCGACGAGGAGCACTTCCCTGGCGCCGTCGGCGACGAACATGCCGATGCCTCGGCGCTTGTAGAGCACTCCCTTGTCGGTGAGCATGGCGACTCCCTTCGCTGCGGTGGCGGGGTTGATCCGATAGAACGCGGCGAGCTCATTCGTGGAAGGCGCCTGAGACTCCTCGGCGAGTGAGCCGTCTACGATCGAGTCCTCGATCTGTTCGGCGATCTGGAGGAAGAGCGGCTTGCCTTCTTCGATCACGAGTCCTCCGCTTGGTTAGTGGGTTACTTACTCGACTAAGTAACCATAGAACGCAGGCTGGTGTCAAGAGGCTCCGGCCTACGTGCGGAGAGTCAGCTCTCGCGACGGTGCTCGCGCCAGTCGTCGACGATCTGCAGCATGCGCACGGAGAGGAACCGGAAGAACTCGGCGAGCTCGACGGCCCGGTCGTGGGCGCCCTGGTCGTCGTCGTGCTCGGCGGCGATGTCGTCGATGTACTCCGAGAGGCGGGAGTAGACGGGCATGTTCCCGACGATCGAGTTGTAGAACGGGTCGTGCACGAACTCGTAGCGGTCGCGCCGGTCGCCGGGACGCGAGCGGCGCTGGATGAAGTGCAGTTGCTGCAGGTAGCGCACCGCACCGGATACGGCGGCCGCCGAGACGCCCAGGCGATCTCCGAGCTGGGCGGCCGTGTATCCGCCCTCGGGAGCGGCGATCAGTGCCATCATCACGCGGGCGGGCATGCGTGGCATCCCGGCGGCAGCCATCATGGCCGCGGCCTGCTCGGCGGGTTCCATCCCGCGGTGGGGGTCGTCATTCTGAATCGACGCCGCGGGCTGAATCGATGCCGCGGGGTCGAGGTTCTCGGTGCTGTCGTCGCGCATCCTGCCTCCTAGGCTCCGGGGGCGAGCTCGCGGCGTCGCATCAGGGTCAGGGCTCCGGCGCCACCCGCGGCCAGGGCCAGCACGAGCCACCAGAGGCCGCGCACATCGATGCCGCTGCCGTCGACTGCGGGTGTCACCGCGAACGGTGAGAGGTTCGCACTCCATTCGGGCAGTCCGAACAGCGGACCGAACATCCCGAGCAGGGCTGCGAGCAGCACGAGGCTCCACGCCACGGCGGTCGTCGCGCGGGGGATCAGCACGAACACCAGCGCGGTGAGCACGGCGAAGATCGAGGCCGCGACCGCCTGCCCGAGTCCTGCCACCGCCACGATGCGATAGAGCGAATCGTCGCCGCCGTTCGACCAGACGCCGACCCATCCGGCGAGTAAGGCGGCGGCGACCACGATCACCACGCCGACCACGCCGACGATCACGTAGTCGGCGAGCCAGCGCACGCGCCCGACCGGGGTGGCGAGCACGGCCTCGGCGGTGCCGCGGGCCTCTTCCTGTCGTGCGCGCACGACGGTCTGCACGGCGCAGCACGCGGCGAGGATGCCGAGGAGCGTGAAGAACACCGTCACCACGACCTCGTCGAGTCCGCCGGTCGCCCCTCCGATCTTCTTCAGGATCTCGGTGACCGCCGGGTTCTCGCCCGCGATCTGATCGACCAGTCCGCTCAGAGTCGTGGCGAGGATGCCGGTGATCGCGCCGCCGACGGCCCAGCCGATGATCGAACCGGAGGTGAGGCGCCACACGAGCGCGTGCGGCGAGGCGAGTGCGGGCCGTGCCGATACGCGTCCTGGGTGCTCCCCAACGAAACTGGCGTCGATGTCGCGCACGGACTGCAGGGCGACGGATGCGACCGCGAGCACGAGTCCGAAGGCCAGCCCGAGCAGCATCGGCCAGACGAGGTCGGAGTCGTAGGGGCGCGTCTGCTCGGCCCAGCCGAAGGGCGAGAACCAGGCCGGCCACGCGCTCGTCATGCTGGTCAGGTCGTCACTCGGGGTTCCTGCCGCGTTGCCGATGCCGCGGATCAGGAACGTCGCGACGAGCACCCAGACCGTCAGGGAGTTCGCTCCGCGCGAGGTGCGCATCAGCTGAGCGGCGAGCAGCCCGATGCCGAGGAACGCGATGCCGCAGGTGCCGGCAGCAGCTCCGGTGAGGAGCGAGCCCGCTGTCGGGAGCCCGGTGGCGATCAGTGCCAGAGCGGTGAGTGCGGCCAGCACGACGTTCGCGAGGACGCCGTGCGCGATGGTCGCGATGGTCGGCAGGCGGCGTCCGGCCGGGGTCGCCCAGACGAGTTCGGCACGCCCCGCCTCCTCATCGCCGCGGGTGTGTCGCACCGCGAGGAAGGTGCTCATGAGCGCGGCCAGCAGCGCCAACCACGGCAGCACCTCGAAGGCCAGGAAGGCCCCCTCGGATGTGCCCGACGGCAGGCCGCGGAACATCAGGATCACCGGGTTCGCGAGAGCGGCGGCCAGGATGTTCTGCCGGTCGGCGAGCGTCGCGTACGACTGACTGACACCGGCGTATCCCGCGAACGCCATGAGCGCCGTGCCCACGATCCACAGTGTCAGCTGCAGCCAGTCGCGCCGCAGCCGCTGCCGGAGCAGCATGCCGAAGGCGGTCATCACGCACGACCCTTCTGTGCGCGGCGCTCGCGGCGGCTGCCGGGCGCAGCATCGTCCGTCCCGCCGTCTTCCGCAGCTTCGAGTGTCGCGAGATCGTCGCCGTAGTGGCGCAGGAACAGCTCTTCGAGAGAGGGCGGCGCGACGCGCAGATCGCTGATGCCGAGCGTGGCGAGAGCCGGCAGCACGGCGGCGGTGCGGTCGCTGTCGACGGCGAGACGGATGCGGTCGCCCTGCTGCACCGGGTCGTGCACATCGGGGATGCGCGCGACCTGATCGAGGGTCGCCCCGGAGGGAGTGAACGACACGTCGCTGCGAGTGAGGTGCCGCAGCTCCGTCAGCGTGCCGGTCTCGACCACGCGGCCGGCGCGGATGATCGACACCCGGTCGCACAGCTGCTCGACCTCGCTCATGATGTGGCTCGACAGCAGCACGGTCGCACCGTTCGCATGGGCGCGGGCGACCTCGCGCTGGAAGATGACCGCCATCAGGGGATCGAGTCCGCTGGTGGGCTCGTCGAGGATGTAGAGGTCGGCCGGCACCGCGAACGCCGCGATCAGTGCGACCTTCTGCCGGTTGCCCTTCGAGTACGCGCGGCCCTTCTTGCGCGGATCGAACTGGAACGCATCCATCAAGCGCTTCTTCTCGTGCTGGTAGGCGGCATCCTTCGTCTGTGCGCCACGCAGGCGGGCGAGCAGGTCGATGGCCTCACCACCGGACAGGTTCGGCCAGACGCTGACGTCGCCCGGCACGTACGCGATGCGTCGGTGCAGGTCGACGGCTCGGTTCCAGGGGTCTTCACCGAACACGGTCGCCTCGCCCCCGGTGCGTCGTGCGAGGCCGAGGAGGATGCGGATCGTGGTCGACTTGCCCGCGCCGTTCGGCCCGAGGAAGCCGTGCACCTGCCCCTGCTCGACGGTCAGGTCGAGGCCGTCGAGCGCGTGTACGTGGCCGTAATGCTTGGTGAGGTTCTGGGTGGCGATGACGGTGGTCATGCGCGGGAGCGTACGCCCGATTCACAAAGTTGTGAATCGGGCGAAAATAACGCATGCGAAATCCTTACGGCCCCCGCGTACAGTGGGCTGGTGCCGGAGTTCCCCTACAGCCGCCTGCGCCGCTGGCCCGATGTCGAGGCAGAGAATCTCCAGGCCCATGACGCGACCGATCTGCTGCTCGTCGAACGGGCGCTCGCACTCGAGGTTCCCGGCGCCGAGACGGTCGTGATCGGCGACGAATACGGCGCGATCACCCTGGCTCTGGCGGATGCCGGGCTCCGCGGCATCCGTGTTCATCAGGACCTCACGACCGGCCGCCGCGCCCTCCGCCGCAACGCCGAGGAGCTCGGGCTCACGGGCTTCACCGCGCACGAGCTCGACGCCGCGTTGCTCACCGGTGCGCGGCTCGTGCTGATGCAGCTGCCCAAGTCGCTCGCTGAGCTGGAAGAGATCGCGGATGCCGTCGCCAGATGGGCTGCCCCCGACGCGGTGCTCATCGCCGGGGGTCGTGTGAAGCACATGACCCTCACCCAGAACGAGGTGCTGGGGCGCAGCTTCGCGCACGTGCAAGCCCAGCGCGCCGAGCGGAAGTCTCGCCTGATCGTGGCATCCGAGCCGCTCGCCGTGCCCGAGAATCCGCCGTTCCCCGTGGCTGCGCAGCACGGCCGGCTGACTCTGGTCGCGCACGGCGGTGCCTTCGCGGGCGCCCGCCTCGACATCGGTACGCGGGCGTTGCTGGAGGCGCTCGACGCTCAGCCCACGGGTTCGGCAGTCGAGGTGCTCGACCTCGGGTGCGGCACCGGGGCGCTCGCGGTGTCGTTCGCGCTCGCCCACTCCGAGGCGCGGGTCACCGCGACCGATCGCTCGGCCGCAGCCGTGGCATCCGCACAGGCGGCGGCCGCGGCGAACGGGGTCGCCGACCGTGTCACGGTCACGCATGACGACGCGGCCTCCGAGCTCCCCGACGCGTCGTTCGACGTGGTGCTGTTGAACCCGCCGTTCCACCTCGGCGCGAGCGTGCACACGGGAGCTGCGACCCGCCTGTTCGAGGCCGCCGCGCGCGTGCTCCGACCGGGGGGAGAGCTCTTCACGGTGTACAACTCCTCGCTCGGATATCGTGCCGAACTGACCCGTCTGATCGGCGCGACCGAGCAGCTCCGGCGCACCCCGAAGTTCACTGTGACCCGCAGCGTCCGAGGCTCCTGAGACGGCGTTCCTCGCCGTTGCGGTCGTCCGTTATGGGATTGTTGAATACCCGTGCAATCCCCCGGTCAGCCAACGAAACTCGCGCCTCTCGCGAACCCGGGATTTGCCCCTGATCGGCCATTTCGTTACGTTGGAACGTGGGCCTGACGGCCCGAAGACCAGTCCGCGACCACGTCCTTCTTTCGATGAGCTGTGCTGCGAAGAGGCGTGGACGTACGGTCGATACTCTCTGCGGTGGATCCGAAATCCACCGCCTGCGCCGCCACAGCAGTCATGTCGAACGGCCTCGTGAGGATCACCCGGGCGTAACCGAAGCAGGCTCAGCCACCCGAAGGCGAGCCGCGGGGGAAACGTGTCCGAAATCGCTCTCGAAGCGCGCAATCTGTACAAGGTATTCGGTAAGAATCCGAACACCGCCGTCCGTCGATTGAAAGCCGGTGAGAGCCGCGCCGCCGTGACCGATGCCGGCACCGCAGCGGTCATCGACGCCAGCTTCACCGTCAACCGCGGTGAGATCTTCGTCATCATGGGGCTGTCCGGATCGGGCAAGTCCACCATCATCCGCATGCTCAACGGCCTGCATGACGTGACCGACGGCACCGTCACGGTGAACGGCGACCCGATCACCGGCATCCCATCATCGAAGCTCCGCGAGATCCGTCGCGACCGCATCTCGATGGTCTTCCAGCACTTCGCACTGCTGCCGCACCGCTCGGTCGCCGCGAACGTCGCCTACCCGCTCGAACTCAAGGGCATGCCCAAGGCCGAGCGCCTGGCCAAGGCCGAGGAGATCCTGTTGCTGGTCGGGCTCGAGGGTCAGGGCGAGAAGCTCCCCTCCGAACTCTCCGGCGGAATGCAGCAGCGCGTGGGCATCGCCCGTGCGCTCGCCGCTGACAGCGACATCCTGCTGATGGACGAGGCGTTCAGCGCGCTCGACCCCCTCATCCGCCGTGAGATGCAGGAGCAGCTGCTCGAACTGCAGCAGAAGCTCCAGAAGACGATCGTGTTCATCACGCACGACCTGAACGAGGCCATGTTCCTCGGCGACCGGATCGCCGTGATGCGCGACGGCCGCATCGTGCAGATCGGCACGCCGGAAGACATCCTGATGGACCCGGCGAACGACTACGTCGAGCAGTTCGTGCAGGACGTCGACCGTGCTCGCGTGCTCACCGCCGCGAACGTGATGGAGCGCCCGCGCCCCGTCGTGCCGCACACCGCCGGCCCCCGCACCGCGCTGCGTCAGATGCGCGACTCGTACATGTCGGCGACCTACGTCGTCGGGCGTGACCGGCAGCTCATGGGCGTCGTGACCGACCGCGATGCGGTCAAGCTCGTGCGCAACGGCGCGACCACCCTCGACTCGATCATCAAGCCCGTGCTGCAGAGCGTGCATGAGGACGAGGTTCTGATGAACCTGTTCGTCCCCGCCGTCGAGTCGCCGGTGCCGCTGGCCGTGACGGATGCCGAAGGGCGCCTCGTCGGTGTGATCCCGCGTGTGACGCTGCTCGCCGCCCTCGGCCCCGGCCCCGGCGCGACGGAGGAGATCACCCTGCCGTTGATGCCGATGCCGCAAGCCGAGATCGACGCCGTGCTCGACGACGGGTGGACCGCCGACCCGGCCGATGCCCCGACCACCGAGGAGGTGCGCTGATGGACGGTTTCCGCATTCCCATCGGAACCTGGATCGAATCAGTCGTCGACTGGATCAAGGACAACCTCGACGGCCTGCTCGATGTGATCTCGTTCGTCATGAGCTTCCTCGTCGACGGGCTCACGAGCATCCTGCTCGCCCCGAGCTTCGTGGTCATCATCGTGATCGCCGCGCTCATCGCGTGGGTGGTGCGCTCGTGGCAGCTCGCGATCGGCACCATCGTGTCGTTCGGGCTGATCGTCGGGATGGACCTCTGGGTTCCTGCGATGCAGACCCTCGCGCTCGTGCTCGTCGCTGCCATCATCGCGGTGCTGATCGCCGTGCCGCTGGGCATCTGGTCGGCACGGAACTCGACCGTGCGCGCGGTGCTCAAGCCCGTGCTCGACTTCATGCAGACCATGCCGGCGTTCGTCTACCTGATCCCGGCGATCGTGTTCTTCGGCATCGGCGTGGTGCCGGGCCTGGTCGCGACCGTGATCTTCGCGCTGCCTCCTGGTGTGCGACTGACCGAGCTCGGCATCCGTGGCGTCGACTCCGAGACGGTCGAGGCAGGACAGGCGTTCGGCGCCAAGCCCGGGCAGATCCTGCGCGGCATCCAGTTGCCCCTCGCGATGCCGACCATCATGGCCGGCGTCAACCAGGTCATCATGCTCGCCCTGTCGATGGCGGTCATCGCCGGAATGGCGGGCGCGGACGGCCTCGGGAAGATGGTCGTCGAGGCGATCTCGACGATCAACATCCCCAAGGGTGTCGAGGCCGGTCTCGGCGTCGTGCTGATCGCCGTCTTCCTCGACCGCGTCACGGCAGCTCTCGGCGCACCCGGCGAGAACCGCTCGTCGCTGCTCGGCATGATCGCGCGGCGCCGCAAACCGCACGCCGGTGGTGGCGGAGCAGCATCCGCCCCGGCCCCCGAGGTCATCGAGCAGCAGGATGCCGCGAACGAGGCAGAGCGCGTCAAGGCGTCGCCGCGTCGGGCACCCATCGGCGGCGGAGTGCACTGAGTTTCACCCCTACGGAACAACACACATACGGAACTGAGAGAGAGAAATCACATGAAGAAGAAGATCCTTGCAATCACAGCAGTGGGCATCGCCGCCTCGCTCACCCTCGCGGGATGCAGCGGCGACGGTGCCGGCGGCACGGGCGGCGGCGACGGCAACGCCGACGACAAGGGCACGATCACCCTGGGCTTCCTGCCCTCGTGGACCGACGGCCTGAGCACCGCGTACCTGCTGCAGGACCAGCTCGAGAAGATCGGCTACACGGTCGAGATGAAGACGCTCACCGAGGCCGGTCCCCTCTACACCGGGCTCGCGCAGGGCGATGTCGACATGTACCCGTCGGCCTGGCCCGAGCTCACCCACGCCGAGTACATGAAGAAGTACGGCGATGACATCGAGGACCTGGGCAAGTACTACGAGAACGCCAAGCTCACCCTCGCGGTGCCGGAGTACTCCGAGCTCAACTCGATCGAGGACCTCGTGGGCAAGGGTGCCGAGTTCGACGGCAAGATCTACGGCATCGAGCCGGGTGCAGGGCTCACCGCCCAGACCCAGAAGATGATGCCCGAGTACGGACTCGACAGCGAGTACGAGCTCGTCACCTCGTCGACCGCGGCCATGCTCACCGAGCTGAAGACCGCGACCGACAAGCAGGAGGACATCGTCGTCACGCTGTGGCGTCCGTTCTGGGCCAACGACGCCTTCCCCGTGAAGGACCTCGAAGACCCCAAGGGCGCGATGGGCGAGGCCGAGGGACTGCACTTCCTGGGGACCAAGGGCTTCGCCGAGGAGTTCCCCGAGGCCGCTGAGCTGATCGAGAAGATCAAGCTCGACGACGAGCAGTACGGTGCACTCGAAGACCTCGTGGTCAACGAGTACGGCGAGGGCAAGGAAGCGGAAGCCGTCGACGCGTGGCTGAAGGAGTACGGCGACCAGTTCGACTGGACCGTCACCAGCTGACCCGACGCACCGCAAACACCTCTCTGAGGTTCGCTCCGGTCGCACTTGCTGCCGCTCCTCGGTCCGCCGGGGCGGCAGGAAGTGCGACCGGAGCTTCTGCGTTCGGGGCTGGAGCTCTGGGGGTCAGAGCGGCAGGACGATCGCGGCGATCAGGCCGCCACCCTTGCGAGCCCGCAGCCGCACCTCGCCGCCGTGGGTCTTCGCGATGCTCTGCACGATCGCGAGCCCGAGACCCGTGCCGTCAGGGCCGGTGGATGTGCGACTCGCGTCACCGCGGTAGAACGGTTCGGTGAGCAGTTCCACGGTGGCCGGGGCGATCGTGGCCCCGGTGTTCTCGACCTCGATGATGGCGCGTCCGCGCTCACGTCGGCACCGTACCCAGAGCTCGCCGCCCGGTGCGTTGTGGCGGATGCCGTTCTCGAGCAGGTTGCGCACGGCCCTGGCCAGCAGCACCGTGTCGCCCTCGACCGTGAGCTCGCGGAGATTCGTGTGCACCGCGATCTCCTGGGCGTCGAGCTCTTCGACCTGATCCTCGATGAGCTCGCTGAGCTCGACCGGTTCGACCTCGTCCAACCCGGTGCGGGCGCGGGCGAGGGCGAGCAGCGCCGTGATGAGGCGCTCGCTCTGTTCGGTGGCCCGCAGCGCGCGCTGCATGTTGGCCTGCAGGTCCACGGGCACCGCACCCTGTTCGAGGGGGATCTCCAGGGCCGTGCGGGTGGTCGTCAGCGGGGTGCGCAGTTCGTGTGAGGCGTTCGCCACGAAGCGGTCCTGCGCGGTGAAAGCCGACTGCAGCCGGTCGAGCATCCCGTCGATCGTGTCGCCCAGCTCCTTGATCTCATCGTCGGGGCCGGGCAGGTCGAGACGGCGTCCGAGGTCGCGTTCCGAGATGTCGCGCGCCGCGGCCGTGACCTCTCCGATGCGGTCGAGGGATCGCCGGGCGAGCCAGAACGCGATCGCGGCGGCGACCCCGGTGAAGGCCACGAGCACCACGATCGACCACAGCAGCAGACCGCTGCCCACCTCGTCTGCGAGGAACGTCGACTGCTGCAGCACCGCTCCCTCGACGGCGTCGATCGCCACAGTCTGCATGGGCGTGGCCACCTGGAAGTCGGCCGCATCGGCGGTTTCGGCGAAGTACGCGCATCCCGTGCTGGTGGCACCGTAGAGCAGGCCGCTGCTGCCTTCGAGTGGAGAGATCCCGTCGGCACCGGTCCCGTTCGTGGCGGACGTCCCCTGCGAGAGCTGCGTCACCGACAGCGACGGCACGCAGGTCGCTGCGGTCGTGTTGATGGCCGAGGCGAACAGCGACTGCACCACCAGGTACTGCACCGTGAGCAGTGCTGCACCCGCGGCGATGAACACTCCGGCGATGATGATCACCAGCCGGGTGCGAAAACTCATGCGTCTCATGGCGCCCCCACTCGATAGCCGTGTCCTGCTGCGGACTGGATGACCGTGGGTGCCCCGAGTTTGCGGCGCAGTGTGTGCACCACGATCTTGACCACGCCGCGGGTGCGTTCGAGAGGCTCATCCCACACCTCGTCGAGCAGGTCGTCGGCGCTGACGTAGCCGCCCTCCGCGGCGAGCAGTGTCTCGAGCACGCCGAACTCCTTGAGCGTGAGCCGGATCGGCGTGCCGTCCCGTTCCACGATGCGCCGCACGATGTCGATGCGCACACCCGCGTGTTCCAGGACCGCATTCGCCCGGGTGGACTGCCCGCGGCGGCCGAGGGCGCGCAGGCGCGCGAGCAGCTCGACATATGCGAACGGCTTGGCGAGATAGTCGTCGGCGCCGAGATCGAGGCCCTCGACGCGATCGTTGAGGGTGCCGGCCGCCGTGAGCATCAGGATGCGTGCCGGATACTCCTGCGCGATCAGGGTGCGGCACACGGCGTCGCCGCTGAGCACGGGCAGGTCGCGATCGAGCACGATCACGTCGACATCGTTCGACGCGGCCGCGGTCAGAGCGCTCGCGCCGTCGCGGGCGACATCCACGAGGTATCCCTCGCGGCGCAGACCGTCGGCGAGCGTGTCGGCCAGGTCGGCCTCGTCTTCCACCAGCAGCAGTCGCATGGCACCTCCCGTCTCCGAGGGTGCGCGCTGCGCGGTTAGTTTCCGGTTAGGCGCCGTCATACCCACAGCAAACCACCGCATCCGTAGAACTGACTGCACGTCGTGGATGAGCTGCGACCGCGAGAAAGGGAAAGTCATGTTCGACTCGAAAGCACGCCGTTCACTGGTGGTGATGCCCGCTGTCTTCGCGCTCTTCGCGCTCTCCGCCTGCAGTGCACCCTCGGGCGACGACAAGGCCAAGGACGGCGCGAACGATGCGGCCGCTGCCCGGTTCGTGACCTGTCTGACCGGTGAGGGCCAGACGGCGAAGATCCTCGAAGGCGGCCAGGTCGGTCTGCTGATGCCCGAGGTGGCCAGTGGCGAAGGAGGGATGGGCACGCTGAGCGACAGCTCGGCCTCGCTCAGCGCCGGCGAAGGCGAGGAGATGCCGATGACGATGTTCTTCTCGGATGAGGACGGCTCGTGGCTCGCCTCGACCGCGGCATCCGGCTACCCGGAGGAAGGCGGCCAGCGCGCGGCCTGGGAGACGTGTGAGGAGAAGGTTCCTGAATTCACGCAGCCGGAGCCCGACATCTCGATGAAGGAGGGGGCGCAGACGCAGATGATCTCGCCCGAGGAGATCATCGAGTCGGGACTCGCGTTCGCCTCGTGCGCCAGGGACAACGGCTTCGCGGACTTCGCCGACCCCGACGCCGACGGCATGCTCACACTGCCCAAGGGCATCACCGAAGACGAGGCCCGCACGCTGTTCGAGGCCTGTGCCGACACCGCGGGCGACATGCCTCCGATGTTCTCGCCGGAGAGTGTCGAATCCGTCGACTTCGACTTCTTCGCCCTGGTCGGAGAGTTCTTCGAGGGCGCATTCAGCGCGGCCACCGTGATGCCGTCCGGAGGCGACGAATGAGCCGCCGACTGACCAAGGTGCTGCTGCCGGTCGGGGTTCTGCTCATCGCCGCGGCGGTGGCGCTGGCGGTGCTGCAGCCGTGGAGCTCGGTCGCCGAGTCTCCCGACGACAGCAAGAAGCCGGTGACGGCAAAGGCCGAGCTCACCACCCTGACCTCCGACCTGCGCCTGAACGGCAATCTGAGCTACGGGGCATCCATCGCTCTGCCCGGGCGTGGGGGAACGATCACGCGCCTGCCGACCGCAGGAGATGTGATCGGCGTGGGGCAGGTGCTCTACGAGGTCGACGGGAAGCCGGTGATCGCCATGCGCGGTGATCGGCCGTTCTGGCGCGACCTCGGGCTCGGCGTCGAGAACGGCCCCGACGTCCGACAGCTGGAACAGGCGCTCGCCGACCTCGGCTTCGGCAAGAACATGACCGTGGACGACGAGTTCACCGCGGTCACCGAGGCCAACGTCAAGGCCTGGCAGAAGTCGCTCGGGGTGACGAAGGACGGCGTCGTGAAGCTGGGCGACGTTGTCGCGATCACCGCGGCGTCGGTGCGGGTCGAGTCGGTCAAGGCGCAGCTGGGCGACCCGGCCGGCACGAGTCCGCTGACCTACACGAGCACCACCCTGCGCGTGGTCGCCAAGCTCACCGATGCGCAGGCGCGGGAGATCCTGCCCGCGACCCGGGTGACGGTCATCCTTCCCGACGGCACAGAGGTGCCGGCGACGGTGACCGCCGTCGACCCCGGCGGTCAGCCGACCGAGAAGGAGGGCGAGACCACTCCTGCGACCGCGAACGTCGAGTTCGACGATCCGGCTGTCGCGGAGGGTATCGGATTGCGTGCGGTCAAGGTCGTGTTCGCCACCTCGGAGGTGAAGGACGCGCTGGTCGTGCCGGTGACCGCCCTCGTGGCGACGACCGACGGCGGCTACGCGGTCGATGTGCTCCGCAAGGGCGGCAAGATCGAACGCGTGGCGGTGGAGGTCGGACTGATCGCCGACACCAAGGTGCAGGTCACGGGCGGCGACCTCGCTGCGGGCGATGCCGTGGTGGTGGCGCAATGACGCCGGACACCGTGGTCGAGCTCGTCGACGTCGTCAAGGAGTACCCGGGCAGCCCGCCGCTTCGTGTGCTGCACGGCATGAGCCTCGCGATCGAGAGCGGCGAACTGGTGGCCGTGGTCGGAGCATCCGGATCGGGCAAGAGCACGATGCTCTCGATCATGGGCACCCTCGACGACCCCACCAGCGGCACCGTGCTGATCGACGGGACGGATGCCGCAGCCCTCGCCGAACGCGAGCGGGCGGTTCTGCGCGCTCGCCGCATCGGGTTCGTGTTCCAGCAGTTCTTCCTGCTGCCGGCTCTCAGCGCGGTCGACAACGTCGCACTCGGGCTCCTCTATTCGGGGGTCTCGGCGGCGGAGCGCTCGGTGCGGGCGGCCGCGGCCCTGGAACGTGTCGGACTCGGCGCCCGCATGAAGCACCGCCCCGGTCAGCTCTCCGGCGGCGAGCAGCAGCGGGTGGCGATCGCCCGCGCGATCGTCGGGAATCCGTCGGTGCTGTTCGCCGATGAGCCGACCGGGGCACTCGACTCGACCACGGGCGAGCGCATCCTCGAACTGCTCACATCGATCGCCGACTCCGGCACCGCGGTCGTGATCATCACGCACGATCCGCACATCGCGGAGCGCACGCAGCGGCAGGTCAGCATCCACGACGGACGCATCGTGAGTGACACGGGCTCGTTGGAGAAGGAAGAGGTCGCGGCATGAGGCGCAGAGGCGAGCGGATGCCGCGGCTCAGTGTCGCGGACAGCATCCGCACGGCACTCATCGGCCCGCGCAGCCGCAAGATGCGCACGGCCCTGTCGGCGCTCGGTGTCGCGGTCGGCATCGCAGCGCTCACCGCGATCACCGGCATCGCCGCATCGAATCAGGCGGAGCTGTTGGCCAAGCTCGACGCGCTCGGGGCGAACATGATCGTCGTCGAGCCGGGTTACGGGCCGGACAACAAGCCGGTCGCGCTGCCCGAGACGGCTGCGGGCATGATCGAGCGGGTGAAGGGGGTCGAGCAGGTCGGGGTGCTGGAGAAGGTTCCGGACGAGACCGGGGTGTACCGCAACGACCTCATGCCAAAGAGCCAGGGCAACGGATTGACCGCCTACGCGGCGAGCCCGGACTTCCTGGCATCGGTCGAGGGGTCGGTCGCGAAGGGCTCATGGTTCGACGAGACCGACCGCTCGCTGCCGGTGACCGTGCTCGGGTCGGCGGCGGCCGCGCGGATGGGCATCACGGAACCGGGGGTGCGGGTCTGGATCGGCGAGCAGTGGTACACCGTGATCGGCATCCTCGATTCGGCGGGACTCGCCGAGTCCATCGACGCGAGTGCGTTCCTCGGCGACCACTGGGCGGCCGAGCATGTGTCGGCGAAGGGCGATGACACGATCGCCTCGATCTACGTGCGCATGACCGACGGTGGCACGGGCGAGAAGGTCCGTGATGCGATCGCCCGTGCGGCGAATCCGTCTTCCCCGTATGTGCAGGTGACCGGACTCGGCGACCTCGCCGGGGCGCGGGACACTGCGGATGACTCGCTGTCCGGCCTCGCGGTCGGACTCGCGGCGATCGCTCTGCTGGTCGGAGGGATCGGCATCGCGAACACCATGGTGGTGGCGGTGCTGGAGCGGCGCGGCGAGATCGGACTCCGAAGAGCGCTCGGTGCGCGTTCGGGTCAGATCGCGGGTCAGTTCGTGGCGGAGGCGATCGTGCTCGGCGGCCTGGGGGGCCTGGCCGGGCTGCTGCTCGGTGCGGCGGGGGTGTACGTCTATGCCGGCATCCAGGATCAGGCGGCGACGATACCCCTCGTGGTGCTCGTCGGGGGCCCGGTCGTGGCGCTCGTGGTCGGCGTGATCGCGGGGCTGTATCCGGCGATCAGCGCCGCGCGGCTGTCGCCTACGGCGGCGTTGCGCACGGTCTGAGCGCGCGGCGGGAGGAGATCTCGCGTTCGGGAGGAGATCTCGAGCTCGAGGCTCCTCCCGACGCGGAGAACTCCGCCCCACGCCTGGCCACCCGCGCGGCAGTCTCAGGTCTCGGCGGTCACCAGAGGGTCGGGCTGCTGGCGGGAGACGACCCCGGCCGACTCGACCTCGAACCCGTTGCGGACCCAGTATTCGTACCCGCCGAGCAGCTCGCGTACATCGAGGCCGGCGGCGAGCAGCACGCGCGCGGACGACGTCGCGCCGTTGCACCCCGGACCCCAGCCGTAGACGATGAGCGTGCGGTCGCGGGGGAGCGACTCGAGTCCGGATGCGACCTCGGTCTTGGGCAGATGCAGTGCACCGGCGATGTGGCCGTGCTGCCAGGACTCCAGGCGCCGCGTGTCGACCAGCACCGCCTCGCTCGCTGCCACGGCATCGTGCGCGGCGACCGCGTCGATCTCGTAGTCCAGGCGCGCGTCGACGTACGCGAGCCGCGCACCGAGACGGCTCATGGCCGAGGTGCGCCGAGAATCGCGGCGAGCTGCGGCAGCTGAGCGGGGTCCTCGAGTGCCGAGCCGACGGCGACCACGTGGGCGCCGGCGTCGAGGTATTCGCCCGCATTGGCCGCGTTCATGCCGCCCGTCGTCACGAATCGTGCCTGGGGGAAGGGACCGTTCATCGCCGTGAGCCACTGCGGACCGAGCACCGAGGCGGGGAAGGCCTTGAGCCAGGTGAGTCCTGCCGTCAGGGCGGACTGCACCTCGCTCGCCGTGGCGACGCCGGGGAGGCTGAGCAGCCCGGCCTCGTGCGAGGCGCGCACGACGTCGAGGTCGAGACCGGGGCTGACCGTGAACGAGGCGCCGGCGGAGACCGCCTGGGCGACATGCTCGACCGACACGACGGTGCCGGCGCCGACGACCTTGCCGCGCTCGCGTCCGGCGGCGGCGACCACGCGCAGCGCCTCGACGTCGGCCGCGGTCTGGATGGGGAGTTCGACGACGTCGATCCCGAGGTCCCACGCGGTGGTCGACACCGCGAGACTCCGCTCCGCCCCCATGCCGCGCAGGATCGCCATCAGGCGCGTGCCGCCGAAGAGCTCTTCGAAGCCGGAGTTGTCCATCGTGATCCCTGTTCCCGTCATCGTGTTCCCGTCATCGTGTTCCCGTCATCGTGTTCTGGCCTCGTCGAGGTACGAATATGCGGTCACCCGTGAGATGCCGAGCCGCTTCGCGATGGCCTCCACGGACTTGCGCATCTGCGTGGCTCCGCGCTGATCCAGCCGCTCCAGCACCGTGATCTTGTCGTCGCGCGACATGCTCGCGAGCGGCCGCCCGATCTCGCGGATGGCCTCGGTGATCATGGAATCCATCACCGACACGAGGTCTGCTCCGAAGTGCTCTTTCGGAGCATCCGCGGGCACGGGCGAGGGCAGGAGCGCGTCGAGTGTCTTGCGGGCGAGCAGCAGGGGGCTGAGGTCGACGTTCACGCACAGCGACGCGATGATGTCGCCCGCGCCATTGTGGAAGTAGACCGAGGAGCAGCGGAGTTCCCGCCCGTCGCTGGTGTACCCGGTGTATCCGAAGGCGTCGTGGTTCCCCCGCCGGTCCTTCAGCACGTCCAGGCCGAGCGAGGTCGACGGTCCGCCGACGGCTCGCCCTGTGACGTGCCCGTTCTCGATGGCCATGATCGTGTGACCGAGGTCGACGTCGGTGCCGTCGAGGTTGTGGAGCACGACCTCGACGGTGGGCCCCGCTGCCGTGGCGAGGGCGCGCAGCACCGGTCGATAGAGGCGGAGGACCTCTTCGGCACTCTCGTACGTCTCCCGCGCGAGGTCGTCGGCCAGGGCTGCGACCGCGTTCTCTGCTGTCGTCGATGTCGGCATTCTGTGACTCCAATCCGGAGCAACGATACAGGCGTACAAAAAATACGGGGGATAGACAGATTGTCTATTTCGCTGTTAGTTTATCCACGCCCAGACGATCCGTCGAGGCCGACCGCAACGGATGCGGGCGCGCATCAACCGAGCAAGGAGCCCCGGATGGCCACTGTCGCCTCATCTGGTCTGACCCCGAAGCAGCGCAAGACGATCGCCGGTGGTGCGATCGGAACGCTCATCGAGTACTACGACTACTACCTGTACGGTCTCGCCGCAGCTGTCGTGTTCCCCGCGGTGTTCTTCTCCTCGAACGACCCGCTGATCGCCGAGCTCAACTCGTTCGCCACCTTCGCCGTCGGGTTCTTCCTCCGCCCCGTCGGCGGGATCATCTGGGGCATCGTCGGTGACCGCAAGGGCCGCAAGGTCGTGCTGATGAGCACGGTCATCGGCATGGGACTCGCGACGACGGGCATCGGGCTCATCCCCTCCGACCAGGTGATCGGGATCGCCGCACCGCTGCTGCTCGTGCTGTGCCGGCTCTTCCAGGGCTTCTTCGTCGGCGGTGAGATGGGCGGCGCGGCCACGATGGTCGTCGAGGCGGCGCCGACCGGCAAGCGGGGACTCTACGGTGCCTTCCTCATCAGCGGTGCGGGCATCGCCAACGTGGTGTCGGGCGGTCTGATGGCAGGTCTCGGCCTCGCCCCCGAATCGTGGTTCCTGCAGTGGGGCTGGCGCATCCCGTTCGTCTTCTCGATCGTGCTCGCGATCGCCGCGGTGCTGCTGCGTCGCCAGCTCGAGGAGTCCGACGCCTTCACCGAGACCCAGACGCTGCTCCTGGCCACCACGGGCAAGAAGCCCAACCCGCTCGTCGAGGCGTTCCGGCACCCGAAGAACGCGATCATGGGCATCCTGATCGGCCTGCCGCAGTCGATCGCCGGCTATGTGGTGCTCACCTACGGTCTCGCCTACATGCTGGCCGACAAGGACATCCCGGTGTGGTTCGGTTTCGCCGGCACCATGCTCGTGGGGCTGCTGCAGATCGTCGTCGCCCCGTTGTGGGGAGCGATCTCCGACCGCATCGGCCGCCGCACCGTCTACATCATCGGCTGCCTCGGCTTCGCGGCCATGGTCTACCCGGCGTTCATGCTGTTCGACACCGGCAACATGTGGCTGATCTGGCTCGGGCAGATCCTCGGCTTCGTCGTCTTCGGCGTGGCCATGCAGGCGACGCTCTCGACGATGCTGGTCGAGATGTTCGACCCGGAGGCGCGCACGACCGGTGTCAACATCGGGTACCAGTTCTCCAACACCTTCGGCGGCGGCCTCGCTCCGCTCATCTGCACCGCGTTGGTCGCAGCCGCAGGAGGCGCGTTCTGGCCGGTCGTCATCTATGCGGCTGTGATCTCCGTGATCGGCGTGATCGCCACGCTGGTGGCATCGATCCAACCCGATGTCGAAGGCGCCGGGCGTCTGCATGAACTGCGCACGAATGCTCCGGTCGAGACGGGTGCCTCACGATGACGCAGATGGATGCCGAACTCCTCACCGCACGCGACAAGGGCCTGCCCATGCGCGCGGTGGGCCTGACCGCCGCGCAGTTCCTCGCCACGGAACCACGGCTCGACGAGTTCTGGACTCCGCTGATCGTGCTCGATGACGCGGCGATGACGGCGAACGTCGCCACGATGGCGCAGTGGTGCGCCGAGCGAGGTCTCGACCTCATGCCGCACGGCAAGACCACCATGGCGCCCGCGTTGTGGAAGCGGCAGACGGAGGCAGGAGCGCTCGGGATCACGTTCGCGACCATGGGGCAGGTCCGCACGGCTCGCGACCTGGGCGTCGACTCGGTGATGCTCGCGAACGCCGCCGTCGATCGGCCCGCGCTGGCGTGGCTGGCGCAGGAAATGGCGGATCCGGACTTCCGGTTCGTGTGCTGGGCCGACTCGGTCGCGACGGTCGAGGCGATGGAGGAAGCTCTGCTCTCCACCGGGACTCCGCGTCCGGTCGATGTCTGCGTCGAGCTCGGCGGCGCGGGCGGTCGCACCGGCGCGCGGTCGATCGAGGAGGCGGTGCGCGTGGCTGAGCGCATCGCCGCATCGTCGGTGCTGCGCCTCGCCGGGGTGGCCGGATACGAAGGAAGCCTCGCGCATGATCGCTCCGCCGCGGCTCTCGTGGCCGTCCGCGCGTACCTGGAGTCGCAGCTCGAACTGCACACCGCGATCGCACCGCTCTACGACGGGGGCGAACTCTTCGTGACCGCCGGGGGCAGCGCGTACTTCGACGTCGTCGCCGATGTCTGGGGAACGGCCGTGCGGGATGGCCGCACGCGTTTCGTCCTCCGCTCCGGCGCCTACATCGTGCACGACGACGGGTTCTACCGCGGCATCTCGCCTTTCGACGAGGGGGCCGCGCAGCCGGAGACCTCACCGCGTTTCGTGAACGCGATGCACGGGCTCGCTCGGGTCGTGTCGGCTCCGGAGCCCGGACTGGCGCTCGTCGATGCCGGGAAGAGGGATCTGCCCTACGACGAAGGCCTCCCGATCCCGCGCTCCTGGTCCACCGGAGTCGCCGGCCCCTGGCGGCCGCTGCACGGCGAGGTCTCGGCGATGAACGATCAGCACTCTTACGTGCGCTCGGAGCAGCCTCTCGCGATCGGCACGGTGGTGCGTCTCGGACTGTCGCATCCGTGCACCGCCTTCGACAAGTGGCGCGTGCTGCCGGTCGTCGAATCCGCCGACTCCGACGTGGTCATCGCCCTCGTCCGCACCTACTTCTGAGGAGTGCCGTGAAGAATCGGGTGGTCCTGCGCGGCGGCTCCGTCGTCGATGCGACGGGGCTCGTGCGCGCCGACGTCGCGATCGAGGACGGGCTCGTCACGGAGGTCGGCCGTGTCGACGCCCGTCCCGGCGATGACGTGCTCGACGCCTCCGACCGCCTGGTGCTTCCCGGTTTCATCGACGCGCACTCCCACACCGACGGCCTGCTGGGCGACCCGGATGTGGCGCTGACACTGCTGAGGCAGGGCGTCACCACCGTCATCGCCGGCCAGGACGGTGTGTCGTACGCGCCGGGCAACGGCGAGTACGCCTCCGAGTACTTCGCCGCCATCAACGGGACCCACCCCACCTATCGGGGCGGAGGTGTCGACGCGTATCTGGCATCCGTCGACGGAACCTCAGCCGTGAACGCGGGCTATCTCGTGCCGGCGGGCACCGTGCGCTTCGAGGTGTGCGGCCGGAAGGGCGGCCCGGCATCCGACGAGGAGTGCCGGCGCATGCAGGAGCTCGTCGCGCAGGGGATGACCGACGGCGCCCTCGGCCTCTCGACAGGCCTGGACTACACGCCCGGCATCTTCCAGGACGCCGCCGAGATCGCCGCCCTCTGCGAGCCGGTCGCTCGGGCCGGCGGCGTGTACGTCACGCACATGCGCGGAGGATACGAGGCGAACGCCGCTGCCGGCATGGCGGAGATCGCCGAGATCTCCCGCCTGGCCGCCGAGCACGCAGGGTCGAGTCTGCCCGTGCACGTCTCGCACTTCCATGCCGACGCCGACATCGTGCTGGATCAGCTCGATGCGCTCGATGCCGCAGGGGTGGATGCGACCTTCGACGCCTACCCCTACACCCGCGGCTGCACGCTGCTGGGCATGCCGCTGCTCCCACCCGAGGTATCGGCGCTGCCCGTGGCGGAGGCGGTCGCGGTGATCGCGGACCCGTCTCGCCGTGCCGAGCTGCGGGAGCTCTGCACCCTGCGGGCGGAACGCAGCGCCAGCCTCGGCCCGGAGTGGGCGGACATGATCACGCTCGCTCACCTCGCCGCGCCCGAGTCGGCCTGGGCGCACGGGCTCACGCTGCGCGAGGCGGCGGCCCGTGCCGGCGTCGCCCCGGTCGACTTCGCACTCGACGCGCTCGCCGCCTCCCGTCTGGAGTGCAGCGCGGTGATGGCTGTGCGCAGCCCGCGCTCGGGCGCGGAGCTCGCCCGAATCTTCCGTCACCCCGGGCACATGGGCGGCTCCGACGGCATCTTCATCGGCGCCCATCCGCATCCGCGTGCCGCCGGCTCGTTCTCGCTGTTCCTCCGCGAACACGTGCGCGAGCGGGCGACCTGGACCTGGTCGGATGCGGTGCACCACCTGTCGACACTGCCTGCCCGGCGCTTCGGCCTCGGACGCCGAGGCGCCGTCGAGGCGGGCGCGGTCGCCGACCTCGTGATCGTCGACCCGGCGACGGTCGCCGATACCGCCACCTACGAGAACCCGCGCGGGCGCGGTGTGGGCATCGACGACGTGTTCGTCGGCGGCATCCGCGTTCTCGCCGACGGCCGCCTGACCGGTGCCCTGCCGGGCCGCGGGCTCCGCCGCGCACCCCAGACCTGAATCGTCAACGAAAGGAAAGAAAGATGCCGAAGACCGGATTCTACGCAGACGGGGCGCCAACGCCCGCCGGCCCCTACAGCCACGGCGTGGTCGCGAACGGATTCCTGTACACGGCGGGTTTCGGCCCGCAGGACGCGGCGAACGACCATGCCGTTCCCGAGAGCGTCGGCGATCAGACCCGGCAGGTGCTCCGGAACATCCAGAAGGTGCTCGCCGTGCACGGGCTGACCACGGACGACGTCGTGAAGTCGACCGTGCACCTGCAGGATCTCGCCGACTTCGCCGAGTTCAACGAGGCCTATGAGGAGTTCTTCACCGCGCCGTACCCCGTGCGCACGACCGTGGGCTCTCAGCTGGCGAACATCCTGGTCGAGATCGACGTCGTCGCAGCTCTGCCCCAGGCCTGACGTCGCGCCTTCAGGCGGTCGGTCGGGCGGACTTCGCCCTGCTGGGAGGAGCATCCGCGCGAGAGTCTCCTCCTGATACGGAGTTCTCCGCCCGACACCCCGCCGAGCGCGGCGAAACGCCCCGGCCGGGTCGAATGACCCGGTCGGAGCGTCCCGTCTCGCTGGGCGAAGATCAGCTGACCTTCTTCCGGTAGGAGATGATCGCGAAGACGTAGGCGACCACGAGGATGCCGACGCACCAGGCGAGAGCGACCCAGATGTCGTTGCCGACGGGCTTCTCGGCGAACAGCGCCTGGATGGTGTTGACGATCGAGGTGACCGGCTGGTTGTCGGCGAACCACTGCACCGGAGCCGGCATGGTGTCGGTCGGCACGAACGCCGAGCTGATGAACGGCAGGAAGATCAGCGGGTACGAGAACGCGCTCGCGCCGTCGACCGTCTTGGCGTTCAGGCCCGCGATGATCGCCAGCCAGGTGAGCGCCAGGGTGAACAGCATCAGGATGCCGATGACTCCGAGCCAGGCCCAGAAGCTCGCCCCGGTGCGGAAGCCCATCAGGAATCCGACGCCGAAGATGATCGCCAGGGTGATGGCGTTCGCCGTCAGGGAGGTGAGCACGTGTGCCCACAGCACGCTCGATCGGGCGATCGGCATGGAGTGGAACCGCTCGAAGATGCCGCTCTGCATGTCGGTGAACAGCCGGAACGCCGTGTAGGCGATGCCGGATGCGATCGCGATGAGCAGGATGCCGGGGAGCAGGTAGTTCACGTAGTTGTCGGTGCCGGTGCTCTGCTGGAGTGCACCGCCGAAGACGTACACGAACAGGAGCATCAGCGCGATCGGGGTGACCGCCGTGGTGATGATCGTGTCGGGACTGCGGAAGATGTGCCGCATGGAGCGGCCGGTGAGTGTCGCCGTGTCGGCGGCGAAGTGCGTGGTCATGCTGCGTCCTCCTTCTTTTCCGAGGCCTTGGGGCCGATGAGGGTGAGGAAGATCTCCTCGAGGGTGGGCTGCTTCTCGACGTACTCGACCTTCGCGGCCGGAAGCAGGCGCTTGAGCCCTGCGAGCGTGTCGTTGGCGATGATGCGGCCCTCGTGCAGGATCGCGATGCGGTCGGCCAGCTGCTCCGCCTCGTCGAGGTATTGAGTGGTGAGGAGCACCGTGGTGCCGGTGTTCGCGAGTTCCTTGACCACGTCCCACACCTCGATGCGGGCTTCGGGGTCAAGGCCTGTGGTCGGCTCGTCCAGGTAGATGACCTCGGGGTGTCCGACCAGGCTCATCGCGATGTCGAGCCGGCGACGCATGCCGCCGGAGTACGTGCCGACCTTGCGGGCGCCGGCATCCGTCAGGCGGAACTTCGCCAGCAGGTCGTCGGCGACCTTTCCGGCGTCTGGCAGGTGCCGCAGCTTCGCGACCAGCACGAGGTTCTCGCGTCCGGTGAGGATCTCGTCGACCGCGGCGAACTGACCGGTGAGGCTGATCAGCTCGCGCACGCCGACCGGGTTCGCGGCGACATCCACACCCTGCACGGTCGCCGTGCCGGCGTCCGACTTCAGCAGGGTGGAGAGGATGCGCACCATGGTGGTCTTGCCGGCGCCGTTCGAGCCGAGGAGGGCGAAGATGCTGCCCCTCTCGACCTCGAAGTCGACGCCGCGCAGCACGTGCAGATCTTTGTAGGACTTCTCGATGCCGCGCACCGAGATGGCGGGGTTCGTCATGACTCGTTCTCCTTCTTCTTCGCGTCGTCGAACGCCTTGATGAGGCGCGTGCGCTCCTTGTCGATCCACTGCCGTCCGCCGTACGCGGCTGCGTAGTTCTCGGCGAACTCGACGGGGTCATCGCCGACGATCGCGCTGACGGGCGTGCCGTCGATGGCGGCGCGCTCCCACAGATCGGCGATGTCGAGGAACATCTGCACGATGGTGTCGCCGTCGGTGACGCCGCCGTAGTACATGTTGTAGCGCTGCTGGGCCTTCGCCACCTCGCGGTACGGCTCGGGCAGGGCGTTGATGCGGGCCTGAGCCTGCTTGTACTGCTTCTTCTCCTCGAGCGATCCGGTGATTGCTTCGATCCACTTTGCGGCCATGATCAGTTCTCCTTGTTCGGGGTGGTGCTGTTGTCGGTGTTGGTCTGCTTCAGCTGTGCGATGTGCTGCGCGAGGAAGTCCCAGGTCTTCCAGAACTCCTCGAGCTCCTGCTGGCCCTGCGCGTTCAGGGTGTACACCTTGCGGGGCGGCCCCTTCTCGCTCGGGACCTTCTCGACGTCGACGAGGTTCTTCTGCTCGATGCGCACGAGGAGTGCGTAGATCGTGCCCTCGGCGATGTCGGTGAACCCGTGGTCTCGGATGCGTGTGGTGATCTCGTACCCGTATGCCGGCTGCTCGGCGAGGAGGGCCAGAACGATGCCCTCCAGAGTGCCCTTGAGCATCTCGGTCATCTGCTTGCCCATCAGGTCCTCCTTTCGTTTCGGTTGGTACTCAGTGTTGCTGGGTACCGGTACAAAGTAACACTGAGTACCGGTACTTAGCAACACCGAATACCAAACTTTTCTCGGAGGGATTCGGTGGGGCCGATGGGCCTCAGGAGAGAGGCCGAGACGCCGTCAGCTGCGCAGGTACGCGAGGACGGCGAGTACGCGCCGGTGGCCGCTGTCACTGGAGGCGAGGCCGAGCTTGCCGAAGATGTTGCCGATGTGCTTGCTCACCGCGGTCTCGGTCACGAAGAGCCGCCCGGCGATGGTGCCGTTGTCGAGGCCCTCTGCCATGAGGCCGAGCACTTCGCGTTCGCGCGGTGTGAGCGTCTGCACCGGGTCGTCGGCGCGACGCCGGCTCATCAGCTGCGAGATCACCTCGGGGTCCATCACCGTGCCGCCGGCCGCCACTCGGTGCAGGGCATCGATGAAGGCCGCGACTTTGCCGACGCGCTCCTTGAGCAGATAGCCGAGTCCGTCGGCCCCGGCCGCCAGCAGCTCACCGGCGTAGCGGTCCTCCACATACGCCGACAGCACCAGCACGGGGAAGCCGGGGCGGCGAGCACGGGCTTCGGCCGCGGCCTTCAGCCCCTCGCTCGTGAAGGTCGGCGGCATCCGCACATCGACCACCGCGGCATCCGCCTCATCGAGTCGGGCGAGAAAGTCGACGGCGTTGTCGACGGCCGCCACCACCTCGAAACCCTCGCTGCGCAGCAGCAGGGCCAGACCTTCGCGGAGCAGTGTGTCGTCTTCGGCGATCACGATCCGCATGGCAGCTCCGCTCTCAGGGTGGTGGGTCCGCCGGCCGGACTCGTCAGATCGAGGGCGCCCTCGAAGGCTTCGATGCGGCGACGGATGCCGGCGATACCGCCGCCGGGGCGCTCGACGGCGCCACCCACCCCGTCGTCTTCTACCTCGATGATCAGAAGCTCACCTTCGCGAGCGGCCCGCACCGCGGCGTGCGTCGCCTGGCTGTACTTGCTGACGTTCGTGAGGGCTTCGGCCACGACGAAGTAGCTGGCCGACTCGACGGCAGCCGGCACCCGTCCGACCTCGTCCGTCTCGATCGTGCAGGGCACGACGCTGCGCCCGGCGAGGGATGCCAGAGCGCCCTCCAGTCCGAGCTCGTCGAGGATCGGCGGATAGATGTCGTGCACGGTGCGGCGGAGTCCTGCGAGCGCATCGGTCGCGGCATCCTGCGCTCGCCGCAGCGGTTCGAGCACGTCGCCTCCGGTCTCCTGCGCGCGCTCGGCGATCCCGAGCATCATCACCACGTTCACCAGTCGGTTCTGCGCACCGTCGTGCAGGTCGCGTTCGATGCGGCGCAGCTCGGCGGCATGGGCGTCGAGCGCGGCAGCGCGGCTGAGCGTCAGGGCATCGACGCGGGCGGCGAGACGTGACTTCTCGGGGGTGGCGAGCAGCTTCGCCGACACGAACGACACCAGGCGTGCGACGGCGGGGATGAGGAAGAGCGCGAGGATCGCATAGGCCACAGCGAGCAGCGGCATCGTGGCCGCGAGTTCCCAGGACGTGACGGGATACACCGACCCGACGGGGTCGTCAGCGGGAGCGAACTGCCAGTAGTAGGTGACGGCGAGGGTGTTGACCGCCGCGACGGGCAGCGAGATCGTCAGCAGTGAGACGAACAGCACGGGGAGTCCCTGAACCGCCAGCCACAGCACGTCGCGACCGGTGGCGCGCGAGAGTGCGAAGCGCAGCCGGGAGTCGATGGTCGAGTCCGGCGCGAGCACCCGGCCGATCGGTGTCAGCTCCGCACCCCGGTAGGCGCCGACCCTGCGACGGTTCACATCGGTCCACCAGTGCAGCCCCCGCACGGCTTCGGGCATGAGCAGCACGCCGCCGGTGATGACCATGAGCGGGAGCAGGGCGATCCCGAGGCCCAGGAACACCACCGAGACGATCGACACCCCAGCCTCGACGGCCAGATATCCCCACGCGCGCAGCCAGCGTCGCATCCGTCCGTCCTTCACTCTCACAGTCTGCCCGAGCGGTCAGGGCCGCACGGTATAGCCAGCACCACCATCGATGCGGCAGGAGGCGGGATGGGACGCCGAGACGGGCGTCCCTAGCGTCGAATCATGACCTTCACACCACATGCTCCCGCCGTCGATGCGCGGCCGACCGAAGCACTGCGCCTGCAATCCGTCGTCAAGACCTACGGCGCAGGCGCCACTCGCGTGACGGCGCTGCGGGGCGTCGACCTCGCCATCGCGAAGGGCTCGTTCACCGCGATCATGGGGCCATCGGGCTCGGGCAAGAGCACGCTCCTGCACAGTGCCGCGGGCCTCGACCGGCCGAGCAGCGGCACCGTGCACCTGGGTGGAACCGAGATCTCGGGGTTGAAGGCTCGCCAGCTCACGGCCTTCCGGCGCGACCACGTCGGCTTCGTGTTCCAGGCCTACAACCTGCTGCCGGCCCTGAACGTCGAGGACAACATCACCCTGCCGCTGCGCCTGGGCGCTCGGCGGCTCGAGGCGCAGTGGCTCGACTTCCTGCTCGATGCCGTCGGTCTGACGGAGTTCCGCCATCGACGCCCGTCCGAGCTCTCCGGCGGGCAGCAGCAGCGAGTGGCGATCGCCCGCGCCCTCATCACGCGGCCGCATGTCGTGTTCGGCGACGAACCGACCGGTGCGCTCGACTCGCGCTCCGGAAAGCAGGTGCTCGACCTGCTCGCGCACACGGCGAGAGAGCTGAACCAGACGGTCGTGGTCGTCACGCACGACCCGGTGGTGGCGTCGCACGCCGACCGGGTGATCTTCCTCGCGGACGGGGCCTTCGCCGGGCATCTCGACGGCGGCACCGCGCAGCAGATCACCGATCGCATGAGCGCGCTGGGGGAGTGGTGATGGCGGAGCAGCTGGGTCTCGGCCGACTCGTCCGCGCGGATCTTCGTCACCACCGCGGGAGCTTCGTCGGGGTGGCGGTCGCGGTGTTCGTCGCGAGCGCGCTGGTGACCGGCCTCGGAGTGCTCGTCGAATCCGGCATGCGCGGGGGTCTGGCGCCCGAGCGCTATGCCGCAGCAGACGTCGTGGTCGGCGCGTCGCAGCAGGTGGATGTACCGGAGGATCTCCCTGTTCCCCTGCGGGAACGCGTGCCGCTGCCCGCCGATGCGGTGCGCGACATCGCCGCCCTTCCGGGAGTCGACCGCGTCGTCGTCGACGTGACGATTCCGCTCGCACTGCAGGGTGCGGATGCGGGCGGCTCTGCCGCGGTCGAGGCGCACCCCTGGTCGGCCACCGCGTTGACCGGCTTCGAGTTGAACGAGGGTCAGGAGCCTGCCGCGGCCGACGAGGTGGTCGTCACGGCCGGTAGCGGTCATGCTGTGGGCGACACGGTCGTGCTGACCCATGGCGGCCTCCCCTCGGAATACCGCGTCGTCGGCGAGGTCACAGCGCCAGTGGCACCGGAGCGGGCGACGCATGTGTTCCTCAGTGAGCGGCGCATCCACCAGCTCGACCCGCATGGAGGGGCCGCGCAGGCACTCGGCGTGTTCGTCTCCGGGGCGGATCCGGAGCAGACGGCGACCGCGATCCGTGAGACCTTCCCCGGCCTGATCGCCCGCACGGGAGACGCCCGCGGCGACGTCGAGTTCCTCGACTCGGGTGCTGCACGCTCGACGCTCGTGGCCATCGGCAGCGCCTTCGTCGGCACCTGCATCCTCGTCGCGATGTTCATCGTGGCCGGCACGCTCTCGCTCTCGGTGCAGTCGCGTCGCCGTGACTACGCGCTGCTGCGGGCCGTCGGGGCGAGTCCCGCCCAAGTGCATGCGCTCGTGGCCCGTGAGGTGCTGTGGGTCGCGGCCGTCGCGGCGCTGCTCGGCATCGTCCCCGGGTATCTGCTGTCGACCGTGCTGCAATCGGCCTTCGTGGCCGGCGGTGTGATCCCCGGCGACTTCGCCCTGGCCACAGGTCCTCTCCCCGCGGTCGGTGCGGTGCTGCTCGTGCTCGCCTCCGCCTGGGGTGCGGCGCGTATCGCAGCGTCTCGGGTCGCGAAGCTCGACCCGGTCGAGGCGCTGCGCGAGTCGGCGACGGGCGCTCCGGCCATCGGCCTGCCGCGCATCATCACCGGAATCGTGCTCGCCGCCGCGGGGATCTCGGTCTCGACGGTGCCGCTCGTGGTGCGCGGGCAGATCGCCGCCGGAGCCGCAGCGGGCGCGGCCATGTTGCTGATCATCGCGCTCGCTGTGCTCGGACCGTGGCTGGTGTCGCTGAGCGTCCGACTGATCGGGACGGTGCTGCGCCGGCTGTCTTCTGCGGGCTTCCTCGCCTCGGCGAATGCTGCGGCGAACAGCAGGCGTCTCGCGTCGGCGATCCTGCCGATCGCTCTCGGCATCGGGTTGGGACTCGTGCAGATCGGGGCGCCGTCGATCATCGCCGCGGAGGCGGCCGCGCAGGCCACAGCAGGCGTCATCGCCGATCTGCGCGTGACGGCGCCGACGGGGCTCTCGCCTGAGGTCGTCGACGAGATCCGCTCCACCGCAGACGTGACCGAGGCCTCGGGAGTCGCTCTCAGCACGGCGGTGCTCGATTCACACGACCTCGAGGGCAAGCTGGAGCGCGCGGAGCATGTGCTGCAGGGCATCGATCCGGGGCACATCACGAGCAGCCTCGATCTGCGCGTGCGCGAGGGGTCACTCGCCCAGCTCGGCGGCACCTCGACGGTGGCGGTGAGCACGGATGCCGCTCAGAGCCTCGGCGTGGGCATCGGCGATTCGGTCGTCGGGCACCTCGGCGACGGTACCCCGCTCGAGGCCACGGTCGTCGCGGTGTACGAGCGGGGTCTCGGCTTCGGCGACCTCACCATGGCCGCCGATGCGGTCAGGGCCCACACCACGGCCGGCCTCGATGCCTTCGCGCTCGTGGCGGTCGACGAGGGCGCGACGGACGAGGTCCGGGCAGCGCTGAGTGCGCGTGGTCTGCTCGTGAGCGACGGATCGGGGCAGGAGGCAGCGGGTGCCGGAGCGCAGTCGCAGCAGGGGTGGGTGAATCTCATCGCGCTGCTCGTGATCCTCGGCTACATCGCGATCGCCGTGGTGAACACCCTCGTGATGGCGACGGGCGAGCGCTCTCGCGAACTGGCGCTGCTGCAGCTGATCGGCGCATCTCGAGGGCAGGTGCGCGCGATGATGCGGATCGAGGCGGTGCTCGTCGCGGTGATCGCCATGGTGTTCGGCGTCGTGGTCGCGATCCCGCCGCTCATCGGCGTGAGCATGGGCATCTCCGGGCAACCGCTGCCCGTGCTGCCGGTGGTCGGCTCGTTGGCGATCGTCGGTGCGATGGGTGCGCTGGCCCTGGTGGCGATGTGGGTCGGGACGACCGCGACGATGCGCACACGTCCGATCGACGAGATCGGTTCGCGCCAGTAAGCCGCGTCGGGAAGGGGCGCACCGGAGTCATCGGTGCGCCCTTTTTCGCATGGGGCCAGGAGACAGGGGTCGGTGGGGTCGTGAGTCAGGGGCCCATGGGGTCATAGGTCAGGGTCCACGGGGTGAAAAGTCGGGGTGATTTCTCCGGGATCGGCAGGATCACGCCTCGGGGTCCGGGCAGGCTGGCGATGGCCCGGACCGAGATCACCATGCCCGAATGGTGCTCGGCGGTCGCCTGAGGGGGCGGGGGCTTCCGTGCGCGAATGCGCGCCGGTGAAGCGATGAATGGGGAGACAGTCATGGCGTTTCGTGTTGCCCGCAAGGACCACACATCCGATGGCCTTCCGTCCGAGCGGCACAGCCGCTGGCGGAGCCGTGCGAGAAAGCTGATCGGAGGCGCCGTGAGCACGGCGCTCGTCGCCTCGTCGATGGTCTTCATCGGCGGGACGCTGACGGCCGCTCCGGCGGCAGCGGCTGATCCGTTCCTCTGCACACCGGGAGCGGTGTACGTGCAGAGCGCCACCGAGGTGCGCGAGTTCGTCGTGAACGAGCAGGGTGGCGCGCCGGGCGACGGTGGCACACTCGGCGGCACCACCCTCGGTGTCGACCACTCCAACAACGCCCTCGGAATCTCCTCCAGCGGCCAGTACGCCTACACCGTCACCAACGCCGCCGGCTCGAAGGTGCTCGCCAAGCACGACCGGGTCGCCGACGTCACGACCCGCACCTCGTTCACGCTGAACTCGTCGGTGCTGCGCGGCGCCGTGCACCCCGACTCGGGCGTCTACTACTTCGCCAGCGGCACGGTCAGCGGCGCCATCAACCTGTACGCGTGGAACGAGAGCGTCACGCCGCAGACGTACGTGCAGGTCGGAACGCTCCGCCCCACGGCCGGCAGCAGCGCCTTCGGTGCCAACGGAGACATGGCCTTCAGCGCCTCTGGTCAGCTCGTCCTGGTCGCGGACAACTTCATCTACTCCGCCGACCTCCCCAAGACCCTCGAGCCGAGCACCGCCACCATCGAAGCCAAGCAGGTGCACGACATGGGCGCGGGCGTGCAGGGCAACGGCATCGCGTTCGGAAACCTCGGTCACATCTTCGTCTCCGTGTCCGGGGGCGGAAACCGCATCATCGAGGTCGACCTCCCGCGGGGACAGACCGTCAACACCACCTCGCTCGGGAGCTTCGCGCCCACCGACATGTCGAGCTGCACGTTCCCGAACACGCTCACCCTGAAGAAGGACCTCCCCGGGGGTCGTCAGGCCGGCACGGACCAGTTCGCGCTGCGCATCCAGTCGCCCGCCGGCTACCAGGTCGCGCAGACCGACGCCACCACGCGCGGAGAGCGCACCGGGCTCCAGCCCGACTACGCGGGACCGGTGTTCACCAACCAGGGCGACACCTTCCAGCTGTCCGAGTCGGCATCCGGCACGACCGATCGCACCCGCTACGCCGAGTCGCTGGATTGCGTGCAGGTGAACCCCGACGGCTCCACCACCCCCGTGGCGGTGACCGCTTCCGGTGAGGTGAAGCAGCCCGCGGGCGCGCACGGCACCGACGTCACCTGCACGTTCACGAACGTCCGCCTCGTACCCGGCCTCGCTCTGCGCAAGACGTCCGATCCCGCCGATGGCCTCGCCGTGCATGCCGGCCAGCGCCTCACGTACACGGTCGAGGCCGAGAACACCGGAAACACGGTCCTCGACCCCGTCCGCGTGAACGACGACCTCTCCGGCGTGCTCGCTTTCGCCGAGTATCAGGGAGACATCGCGACGAAGATCGACGGTTCCCCCGTCGCCTCCGGCGCCGCGACCGTCACGGGCGACGACCTCGCCTGGACCGGTGCGCTCGAGCCCGGTCAGGTGCTCACCGTGACCTACTCGGTGATCGTCGACGCCGGTGTCGAGGGTGAGCGGATCGCCAACAGCGTCACCGCCTCGGGCACCCCGCCCGGCACTCTCGCTCCGCCCGTTCCCCCGACCGTGACCACAGAGCACCCCGTCGCGGGCTTCACCGTCGCCAAGACCTCCGCCCCCGCCGCGGGATCGGTCGTGGAGCCGGGCCAGACCATCGAGTACACGGTGACCGGGACCAACACGGGCGCCACCACGCTGAACCCCGCGTCGGTCGCCGACGACCTGTCCGGTGTGCTCGCGCACGCCGCCTACAACTCCGACATCTCGACCTCGGTCGCCGGCACGCCCCTCACCACGGGCGCTGCGACCATCACCGGCGACGACCTCGCCTGGACCGGCGCACTCGCACCAGGGCAGGCCGTGACGATCACGTACTCCGTGACCGTGGACGCGGACGCCTCGGGGGAGATCCTGAAGAACTCCGTCACCGGCACCGCGACCCCGACCACCCCGAAGCCCGGTGACCCCGAGGGGCCGGAGGTGCCCGGCGAGCCGATCTTGCCGCCGACGGTCACCACCGAGCACCCGGTCATCGGTTCGGGCTTCACGATCAGCAAGTCCGCCGACCCGGCATCGGGCACGGCCGTCTCTGCCGGCGACACCGTCACCTACACGATCACCGGCACCAACACCGGTGACACCGACCTCGACCCGGCCCGGATCGTCGACGACCTCTCAGGTGTGCTCGACAGCGCCGGCTACAACGACGACGTCACCGCCGACCGTGGTGCCGTCACCGTCACCGACAGCACGCTGACCTGGACGGGCGGCGTTCCCCGCGGTGAGTCCGTCACCATCCGCTACTCGGTGACGGTCGACGCCGGCGTCCAGAAGGCGCTGCTGCACAACGTCGCCACCGGCACGGCCACACCGCGGATCCCGGTCGACCCGGCCGACCCCGACAGCCCCACGACCCCCGGAACCCCGATCGTCCCGCCGGCGGTGGAGACGAACCATCCGGTCGTCGACAACGGCTTCGAGGTCTCGAAGTCCGCCGACCCCGCCTCCGGCACCGCCGTGCGTGCGGGTGACACGATCACCTACACGATCTCCGGCGTCAACACCGGCAACACGGTGCTCGATCCGGCGACCATCGTCGACGACCTGTCTGCCGTGCTCGCGCATGCGCAGTACGGCGGCGATGCGACGGCCTCGACCGGCGCGGTCGTTGTGAACGGCACCACGCTGACCTGGACCGGAACGCTCGCTCCCGGCGCGCGTGTCGCCATCACCTACACGGTGACGGTCGATGCGGATGCGACCGGCGTGCTGCTGCGTAACACCGCCACGGGCGAGGGGACCCCGCTCATCCCGACCGACCCGACGGATCCGGGCAGCCCCACCACTCCCGGCACTCCGGTGACGCCGCCGCCGTCGACGACCGAGCACCCGGTCGCCACCCCCGGCTTCACCATCATGAAGTCGGCCGACCCTGTGACGGGATCACGCGTCGACCCCGGCAGCGTGATCACCTACACGGTCACCGGTACCAACACGGGTGACACCGTGCTCGACCCGGCCTCGATCGCCGACGACCTGCGCGGTGCGCTGGCTCACGCGTCGTACAACGGCGACGTGGAGGCCACCCGCGGCGACGTCACCGTGGCACGCGGTGACCTGGAATGGAGCGGAGTGCTGCGCCCCGGGCAGGACGTCGTCATCACCTACTCGGTGACGGTCGATCCGACCGCCGGCGGCGAGACGATCGCCAACACCGCGACCGGCACGGCGACTCCGCTGATCCCGACCGATCCCAGCGACCCCGGCAGCCCCACCACGCCGGGTACGCCGATCACCCCGCCGCCGTCCACCACGGAGCACCCCGTCAACGAGCCCGGTTTCGCGTTCGCCAAGACGGTCGACCCCGCACCCGGCACGGCTGTGGATCCCGGCGACGTTCTCACGTACACGCTGACGGCCGTCAACACCGGTCAGACCGCCCTCGACCCGGTCGACATCACGGATGACCTGTCGAAGGTGCTGCCGTACGCGTCGTACAACGACGACGCGGCCGCGGTCATCGCCGGGCTGCCTGCCGGCGCGGTGGCGCTCGACGGCGCGAAGCTCAGCTGGTCGGGCGCCCTCGCGGTCGGTCAGACCGTCACCGTCACGTACTCCGTGACGGTGACAGCCGACGGCGTGGGATCCGTGCTCGAGAACAACGCGAGCGCGACCGCCACCCCGCCAGGTGGCTCGGTCATCACCCCGCCGCCCGGGATCACCACGAACGCCGTCAACGTGCCCGGATTCTCGGTGTCGAAGAGCGCCGATCCGGTAGCGGGCACGGCAGTCGACCCCGGCAGCGTCATCACCTACACCGTGACCGGCGTGAACACCGGTGAGACGGTCCTCGATCCGGTCGCGATCACGGACGACCTCTCCGGGGTCCTCGCGCACGCCGACTACAACGGCGACGCGACCGCCACGGTCGACGCGGCCGCGACGACCGCTCCTGTGGTCGCGGGCGACCGACTGGCCTGGGAAGGAGTTCTCCAGATCGGCGAGACCGTGACGATCACGTACTCGGTCACCGTGCACGCGGATGCGGGTGGCACGACCCTCGAGAACTCGGCTTCGGGCTCGGCGACACCTCCGGGCGGCGTGCCTCCGATCGAGACGCCTCCCGCGACGACCGTGCATCCTGTCAACGAGCCCGGCTTCGAGGTGCGCAAGTCGGCCGACCCCGCCTCCGGCACCCGGGTCGACCCCGGCAGCGTCATCACCTACACGGTGACCGGTGTGAACACCGGTGAGACGGCGCTTTCGCCGGTGAGCATCAGCGACGACCTGTCGGGTGTTCTCGCTCACGCCGCCTACAACGGCGACGCCACGGCGAGCGTGGTCGACGGATCCGCTCCGGCTCCTGTCGTCGACGGTGACGAGCTCACCTGGACAGGTGCGCTCGCCGTGGGGCAGCGCGTCACGATCACCTACTCGGTGACCGTGAACGGCGACGCGGGTGGTGCGACGATCGCGAACAAGGTCGCCGGCACCGCAACCCCGCCCGGTGGCGGGGAGATCACACCTCCGCCCGTGACGACCGAGAACCCGGTCGGCACCCCGGGATTCACCTTCGTCAAGACCGCCGATCCCGGTTCGGGCAAGGCCGTCGCCACGGGAAGCGTCGTCACCTACACGCTCGTCGGCACGAACACGGGCGAGACGGGACTGGACCAGGTCGTCATCACCGATGACCTCTCCGGAGTGCTGTCGCATGCCGATCTCCGCCCCGGTGCGACCGCGGTCGTCGGCGACGGCACGGCATCCGCACACACGGTGGCCGCACCCGTGGTGGACGGCACGCAATTGCGCTGGTCGGGCAGCCTCGCCGAGGGCGAGAGCGTCACGATCACGTACTCCGTGACCGTGCACGCCGGCGCGGCAGGGGCGACGCTGCGCAACGCGGCCGTCGGCACGGCTACGCCTCCGGGTGGTGAGACCATCACGCCGCCGACGAGCTCGACCGAGAACCCGGTGCTGACGCCGCTCGCCCTCACCGGTGGATTGCTCGCACCGTGGGTGCTGGCGCTCGCGATCGCTCTGCTGCTCGGCGGTGCCGTGCTGCTGATCGTGCGTCGACGCCGCTCGCAGGCCTAGCGGTCACAGGAAAGGCCTCGTCCGTCACATGCGACGGACGAGGCCTTCCGTGTCTCACTCGGGCAGCAGCCCGTGGCGAACGGCCTGCTCCATCGCCTCGGTGCGGTTGTGGGCGCCGAGTTTGCGATAGATGCTGCGGAGCTGCGTCTTGAGGGTGTTCGGCGAGACGCTCAGCTCGCCGGCGATAGCCGGCAACGGCGCGCCGGACGTCAGGGCGCGCAGCACGACCTGCTCACGGGACGACAGTCGGGGCCGGGTCGCGAACGACGGCAATGCCGATCGCAGGGGGAAGGGTGCACGACCGGTCGGGTCGAGGTCGGCCCGCACGGCACCGAAGTCCTCTGCGCTCAGGAGCACGAGCGGCGTGGTGAGACCCCGGTCGGTGAGCTGCACGCTCAACGCCTCGCTCGACGGCTGAGCGGCCGCAGGAGACACCCGGTGCAGGGCGGCGCTGTGCACGGCCGATGCTTCTGCGCGTTCTCGGGCGGTCGAGGGCCGCAGACGGGTCTGTCCCAGAAGTCGGAGCACATCGGCAGCCTTGCCGTCGATGAGGGCCAGGCGGGCGCGCTTGAGGACGGTGCCGAAACGATCGGGGACAGCATCCCGCTGCATGATGCTTCTGGCCGCACTCACATCGCCGAGCGCGAGGTGCAGGAGCATTCGCGGGCGCGACAGCGCGTGGCGCACGTGAGCTGCACCCGCCTCCTTTCCTCGGAGACGGGCGAACGATTCCAGGCGCTCCAGACCCGCGGCGGCTTCACCCTCGTGCAGGGCGATCCACGCCTCCACGGAGGCCATCGTCGTCCAATGCTCGCTCGTGGCCCGGTAGGGCTCGAAGGAGCGGATGTGCTGCTTGGCCGCGGTGAGGTCGCCGTCCTCCACCGCGAGCATCGCCTCGGCCACACGGTAGAACGTGCCCCGATAGCTGTCGACGAGCGCCGAGTCCCAGTCGCCGTCGCGGATGAGTGCGACGTAGTGTCTGGCATCCGGGAGATCCCCGTTCAGGGCGTGGACCCCGGCGAGGAGGCAGATCCCTTGGAAGGCGGTGCTGCTTCCGTGTGCCGCGGCGAGGGCCGCGGCCTGCTCCCAGAGCTGCACGGCGTCATCCTGCTGTCCGCCGTAGTAGAGCGAGATGCCCAGGTGCGTGCACAGGAGCGGCATGTCTCGCGCGTACTGCTCCCACTGCGACTCGGGGGTCTCGGTGAACAGGGCCAGTGCCCTCGCGGCCACCTGGGCTGCGCGTTCCGGCCGCCCGATCGCGCGCAGCGACGCGCTCTCAGCGGCCCAGATGAAGATCCGCTCCGTCGCCGAGAGTGTGGTCCGACGGGCGTTCGCCGCCGCCACCGCGATTCGCAGCAGCTGGAGTCCCCGCTGGCGCCGGAGCCGACTGGGTTTGAGGCACATCCCGAGCAGCATGGCCACGAGAGGCTCCTGCTTGAGGCGCGCAACGGGCACGTCGCCGAGCATCTCGATGACGGCCTGTCGATCACGGTGCAGCAGACGGTTCCACCCGGACATCGTGACGTGCGTCGCGAGGCGCAGGTCGTCGTCCTCCAGGGCGAGGCGCAGCCCCTCGAGCGGCAGATCGCGGCGCACGGCACCTTCCGCAGCGACGCGCCTCAGCTGAGCCATGTCTTCCGGAAAGGTCCGGCGGAGTTCGCGGCGCAGCATGCCTCGCGTGAGCGGTGTGAGGGCGAAGCTGCTGCGCCCATCGACCGCCCACCGGCCGAAGCCGAAAGTCTCGGCCTGGTCCAGAGCCTTGGCGACCTCGGCGTCGCCGGTGAGGGCCACCGCGAGCGGAAGGTCGACGGAGTCGGTGACACTGATCCGCAGCAGCCCCTCCAGAGTCTGCGGATCGAACGCGCATTCGGCGAGCCGGTCCTGCAGGTAGTCCTCGATGACGGTGGTGGCGGCGCGCAGCGAGGCAGCATCCACTCCCGCACCGCGCAGAGCCAGGGCGCGGATCAGGGCGGGGAACCCTCCTGTCGCCTCCCGGGTGACGATGGCCGTCTCCTCGTCGACGTCGAGCGCGCGCCGGATCTCCACGGTGTCGAACATGAGGTCTTCGGGAGCGATGAGCGTGGTGTCGATCACGAGATCCAGCCCTTCGCTGTCGAAGGGACTGGGGCGGTTGGTGGCGACGATCAGGCGGGTGAGCGGGGTGCTGGCGATGGCGCGGCACAACGCGAAGACGCCCTCACGGTCGATGGCGGCCGCATCATCGAGAACCACGACGAGCGGACCTTCCGTGCCGCGCAGGCGTGAGGTCACGGCGGCCCAGCCTTCGTCGCCGGCGGCGGTGTGTGCGGGACTCGCGCGAGGCAGGGCCCTCAAGAGGGCGAGGGCGAGGGCGTCGCTCGTCGATATCGCGGGCGTCACGGTCAACCACACGATGCGGGAAGCGGTCGCAGACGCCCATTCGACGAGAGCGGTCGTCTTGCCAGAACCGGATGCGGAGCGGATCAGCGTCAGGGGCGCCTCGGTCTCGAGCGCGGCGTTCAGTCGTGGGCGGCCGATGACGTGCGCCGACACCCGCGGTACTTGTCCGTCCCCCACCGCGACAAATGCCACACCGTACCTCCCCAGGTCCCCACCTCTACGATATTCCGAAATTCCGTAGTGGCAAGCTGCGCGCGTCTTCCCGGCAGCCTCAGAAGCAGGGTGGGGTCAGCGCGAACCCGCCCGCGGCGCGTGCTCGTCGTCCTGCGTCACCGGGACGGCGATCGTATGGGAGGTGCTGGCGGCAGCTGCGGCGATGTCCACCGCGGTCGGCTTGGCGATGCGGTGGCGCCCCATCAGAAGCGACAGTGCGATGCCGAGAGCGCACCATATGCCCATCGAGATCGCCGACCACGAGAGGGCGGCAGCCAGTGCATCGGCGTTCGGCACGCCGTCCGCCACGCGCTTCGCGTCGACCGAGGAATAGACCGAGGCGATGATCGCCGTCATCACTGCCGCGCCCACGTAGCGCGCCATGTTCGAGATCCCCGAGGCGGCGCCGATCTGGTTCGCCGGGACGCTCGAAGTCGAGATCGAGGACGCCGGCCCGTTCTGGAGGCTCATGCCCGCAGCGACGCCGACGAGCGGGAGCACGAAGAGCCCGTAGACCCACGAAGCGTTCACTGCCGCCAGCAGGGCGAAAGACGCGGTCATGATGATGAACCCGAGGGCGATGGTGACGCGGGCGCCGATGCGGGCCACGACCGGGGAGATGAGAGGGGCGAGCACGACCGCGGCCGCCGCGACCGGGAGCGTGGCGAGACCCGCCTGCAGGGGCGAGAGGCCGAGAGCCACCGGGTCTTGGAAGTAGAGGCTGACCACGTACATGATCGCGTTGATCGTGCCGGATCCGAGGAGGATGGCGATCGTCGCGCCGACGAGCACCGGGTTGCGGAGCAGCTTCAGATCGAGGAGCGGCGCCTTCACGCGCTGCTCCACGAGGATGAAGGCCACGACAGCGGCGGCCGACAGCACGAAGCATCCGATCGTCGCGAGGGATGCCCAGCCCCAGGCCGAGCCGTTCGTCAGCGCGAAGATCACGGGGGCCAGGATCACGGCGATGAGCACGGTTCCCGCGAGGTCGATGGAGCGGGTGCGCGCCGGGTCTCTCGACTCCTTGACCGAGGCGAGTGTGATGGGGATGCAGACGGCGGCGATCGCGGCATCGATCCAGAACAGACCCTGCCATCCGGTCGTCGAGGCCAGGATGCCACCGACGAGCGGGCCGACTGCCGCGCCGATCGCCGAGGCCGCACCCCACAGCGTGACCGCCCTCAACTGGGCTGTCTTCGTATGGGCGGCGGCGATCAGGCTCATCCCGCAGGCGAGGATCGTGGCCCCGGAGGCTCCCTGGATGCAGCGCCCGGCGATGACCATCAGGCCGTCCTGCGCGAGCGCGATCATGACGCACGAGGCGATGAACAGTGCGAGACCGATGAGGAACAGCCGGCGTCGACCGAACACGTCTCCCAGTGCGCCCGAGGTCACGATCGTCGCCGCACCGATCAACGAGTACCCCGTGACGGCCCATTGCAGGGTGTCGACCGACATCCCGGTGTCGGCGGAGATCGCCGGGAGCAGGATCGTGACGGCCGAGGTGTTCGCGTTGACGACGAGCGTCGAGATGCAGGTGACGAGCAGCACCCCGACGGCGAGGCGGGCGCTCGCCTCCTTCGCCGTCGGGGGGCTCATGCCGAGCCCAGGCGGTCCAGCAGGAGGGTCTGCACGGCGATCATCCGCTCGATCTCGCCCGGATCCACCGACTCGTCGGCCGCATGGATGTTGGCCTTCGCGGTGTCCTCTGCACCCCAGAGGATGATCGCGGCCGAGGGGGCGATCTTCTGGATCGAGGCGATCAGCGGGATCGACCCTCCGGAGCCGATCGCCTCGACGTCGGCGCCGTACACATCGGCGAGTGCCTGCTCGGCGGCGGTGATCGCGGGCGCGTTCATGTCGACGGCGAACGCATGCCCCGTCTTGACCTTCGCGACCTCCACGACGCTGTTCCACGGCGGGTCGGCGCGCAGGAAGTCCATCAGCGCGTCGAGCTGTGCATCCGCGTCGGAGCCGGGGACGACGCGCATCGAGAGCTTCGCGGTGACCTCGGGGAGCAGCACGTTCGACGCCTCAGCGGTGTTCGGGATGTCGAGGCCCAGCACCGTGACGGAGGGCTTGGCCCAGACGCGGTCGGAGAGCGAGCCGGTGCCGAGGTAGTCGACGCCCTCGAGGATCGACGATGCCGCGTGGTAGATGTCGGCATCCATCGCCGCTCCCGGCCACGTGCCGCTGTCGACGCCGGGGATGGTCGTGTCGCCGTTCTCGTCGTGCAGCCGGTCGAGGAGCCGGATCATCGCCGTCATCGCATCGGGCGCCGCACCGCCGAACAGGCCGGAGTGCACGGCGCTGCCGAGCGTGCGTACGGTGACAGTGCAGGCCACGTCACCGCGGAGGGCGGTCGTCAGCGTGGGGCGCCCGACCGCCTGCGGGCCCATGTCGGCGATGACAGCGACATCGCACGCGAACAGCTCGGGGTTGTCCTCGACGAATTCCTCCAGGTGCGAGATCGTCTCCTCCTCGCCCTCGATGAGGATCTTCACGCGGCACGGCAGATCGCCGGCGAGCAGCTTCAGGGTGCCGAAGTGGATCGCGAGGCCGGACTTGTCGTCGGCCGAGCCGCGACCGTAGATCCGTCCGTCGTCACCTGCGGTCGGCACGAACGGATCGGTCTTCCACCCCTGTTCCGGTGGCGCCGGCTGCACGTCGTAGTGCGCGTAGAGCAGGACCGTCGGGGTGCCCTCAGGGCCTGGCAGATCGGCGTATACGCACGGGTATCCGCCCGGCACATCGAGCAGGCGCACGTCGGTGGCTCCTGCTTCGGTGAACAGGTCGACGACGGCCTGACCCATCGCATGGACCGGCTCGGGATCGAAACCGGGGAACGCGATCGACGGGATGCGCACCAGCGCGGCATGACGCTCGAGCACGGTCGGCATGATCTCGGCCGTCGCGGCGACGACCTCCGCTGAATCTCTCATCGGATTCCTCTCTGCAGGTTCTTGATGCGCTCAGGTTCGTTGATGTGTTCAGTGCACGAGCAGCTGGATCACGAGGCCGGCGGCGACCGTCGACACCCAGGCGACGAGCATCGGGATCGTGAACGAATGCCAGATCGGAAGCTGCGACAGCTTGGTCGATCCGGTCAGGTCGGTCTCGACGACAGCGATCTGCGAGCCGTTCGCGGGGAACAGCCACACACCCACGAGCGAGGGCCACATGGCGGTGATGACGCCCGGTCCGAGGCCGGCGGCCAGGGCGATCGGGATGATCGTGTTCGTCGTGGCCGACTGGCTGGTGGTGAGGCCGGCCACCAGGAACAGCACCACCGCGAGGAACAGCGGAGCCACGTCGATGAAACCGCCGAGGGGCTCGATGATCGTCTTCTGGTTGGCCGAGATGAAGGTGTCGGCCATCCAGGCGATGCCGAACAGGGCGATGGCGGCGACGAAGCCCGACTTCAGCAGCGACTGCTCCACGATCGCGGCCGGCTTCACACGGCGGACGAGGATGATCACCAGTGCGGCGGTGAACATCAGCATCTCGATCACGGGCGACATGCCGATGGGCTGCATCGCTCCGTCTTCGCCGGTGGGGAACGAGGGGCGCAGCACCGGGAAGAGTCCCATCAGCACCACCATGAACGTCGCGCTGAGGAAGATCCATGCGGCGGTCGCTCCGCCCTTCGGGACGACGTGCTCGATGCCCGCGCCGCCGCCGGACGGTGAAGCGGAGCCTGAGGTGTCAGAGGCGACGGCCGTCGAGCTGCCCGAGCCCGCGGAGCCCGCGGAGCCCGCGGCGCGGACGGCGATCCCGCGTGAAGCCGCTTCGCCTGCGAGGGCGGCCGGGATCTCGACGCGACCCTCCTCGACACGCTTCAGGAACACCGGGTCATCCAGCAGCTCCTTGCCGATGCGCTGCTGCACGAACGAGGTCAGCAGGCACGCGACGATCGCGGAGGGGACGGTGATCGCGAGGATCTTCACGAGCGAGAAGCCGCTCGGTTCGAGCAGCACGAGGTACGCGGCCATCGCCGCAGAGACCGGGCTCGCGGTGATGCCGAGGGCCGAGGTGACGGTCGACGCCGCGAGTGCGCGCTCCGGGCGCTGGCCGTTGCGATACGCGGTCTCGTAGATCACCGGGATCAGGGCGAAGTAGATGTTGCCGGTACCGGCGAGGACCGTGAAGAGGAAGGAGACGAGAGGGGCGACATAGGTGAGTCGACGGGGATTGCGCTGGATGATCTTCGACGCGATCGCGACGAGATAGTCGATCCCCCCAGCGGCCTGCATCGCCGCTGAGGCCGTGATCACCGCGATGATGATGAAGAACGCATCCACCGGTGGGGAGCCGGGCGGCAGCCGGAACGCGAACACCAGCACGAGAGTGCCTGCAACACCCCAGAGACCGAGGCCGACGCCTCCCGTTCGCACGCCCAGGACGATCGCCCCGATGACCACACATGCTTGAGCAATGACGAAAAGCGCTTCCACCGCGACCTCCATTGGTGTCGCCCGCCGGTATTGGTGATGCCGAGCATAGTGAGCGGCGTCGTCGCGCGGCAGTCCCAAATGTCCAATTCCGCATACGGCATCTTCCGGGCCCGGCGGGGCGCGTGTGACAGTGCCAGCGCGGCGTCAAGTGCCTGACGAGCGACGCCACGGTGCGGTGAGCCGTGACCAGAACCTCGGGGCCGCTGAGGTCTCGTCGGGTGCGGGGAGAGCCACGGCGAACTGCACGATCTCCTCGGCTCCATGGTGCACGACGCGGTAGAGCGCGGTGCCGATCAGCACGCCGAGCGCGATCGACATGACCGATATCAGGGCGGTCGTGAAGTCGGAGAGCCCGCCGTCCGTGGCGACGGCCTCGGTGAGTCCGACCAGTCCGGCGGCGCCAGGGACCAGCAGCCAGAACGCCGGGAGGAATGTGAGCTGCGACGGCGCACCATGCCGGAGCGTCGCGATCCAGAGCACGACGGGGGTCATCGCGACGGCGCCGACGAAGCCGCCGACGGTCGCTCCGACGAACTCGGTGCCCGCCCACTGCCCGGCGTAGGCGACGACGAGGGCGAGAAGCACCCACCCGAACGTCGAGGGCGGAGCGGAGAAGTGCAGGTAGTTGCCGAGCGCGAACACGATGATCCCGATGAACGCCACCCACCACGGCAGCGGGGTGCCTGCGTCCAGAGCCTCGTAGGAGGAGGAGTCCACGCCGACCACGGTTCCCGCGGCAAGGATGCCGAACGCCAGCAGGGCCAGCTGCACGAAGCCGTAGACCAGGCGGGAGGCGCCGGAGATCATCTGTCCGGCGGCGAGTTCGACGGTTGCGCTCGTCAGCACACCGCCGGGGAGGAAGGTGACCAACGGTGCGATGAGCAGGCGGATCGGATCGCCGATCTCGATCACCTCGGCCAGGAGGAACACCGCGGTCGCGCACACGAACGCCGCGGCCACCGGCATGATCAGCTGCAGCGTCGGCGAGCGGACCAGCTTCAGCAGTCCGATCCCCGCTCCGAGCACGAAGGCGACGACGACACCCTGCCACGTCGGGGCGAGGAGGAGCGCGAGCCCGGTCGTCAGCACCGCGTGGCCGAGAGTCCGGGTGACCCAACCGAGTCTCGGACGCATCGCCCCGATCTCGTTGAGGCGCCTGATGCCGTCGAGCGGAGGGATCGAGCCGGTCTTGGCCTGGGCGATCAACTCGTACAGCGCGGCGATCTGATCGAAGCGGAACGAGGCGTTCGTCGCCGAGCGGATCGCGACACGGGACTCCTCCGACTCACCGCTCTCGATGAGGATGATCGTGGGCAGCACCACGAAGTCGGCGTCGTCGCCGCCGTAGGCCGCCGCCACCTCGGTCATGATGTCGCGGATGCGGTCGACCGATTCGGCCGAGGCGTTCATGCCCTGCGCCAGCCCCAGCAGGAACTGCCGGAGTGTCGCCCGGTCGACGCTGTCGGTCATGTCCTGGACGGCCGCTCAGATCAGGCGAACAGAAGAGACAGCGTCACGCCGACGATGATCGCGACGCCGATGTAGATGAGGTTCGGCAGCTGGAACGAGTGGTCGAAGACGAACTTGCCCATCTTCGTCGTCCCGGTCTGGTCGAACGCCACTGTGGCGACCTGACTGCCGTTGGCGGGCAGCGTGTAGATGCCCATGGTCGCGGGCCACAAGCCGACGAGGAGCGTCGCCGGGAGGCCGATCGTGATGCCGATCGGCACGATGGCGTTCGTCGCGCTCGACTGGCTGGTGGTGAGCATCGCGACCGCGAACAGCGCCAGGGCGAACAGAAGTGCGCCGAGGAACGCCGACGATCCGGAGACCACGGAGCCGAGCCCGTCGACGATGAGCTTCTGGTTCGCCGCGACGAACGTGTTGGCGAGCCAGGCGATGCCGAAGAGGGCGATGGCCCCGACGATGCCCGCGGGGAAGGTGGGCTGCTTGGGGACATCAGCCGCTTTCACCTTGCAGAAGACGAAGATCAGCGCGGCGATGATGCCCATCACGACCTCGATGATGACCGTGACGCTGAGGCGCACCGGGTCGCCGGCGTCGTCGGTGCCGATCACCGGACGCAGTCCCTCGAAGAGGCCGAAGAACACGATCACGCCGACACCGGCGAGGAACAGCGAAGCGGAGAGCACAGCGGTGGGAGCGAGCTTCTTCTCGTGCGCGTCGGTCTCCGGCGGCTTGATCTGGTGGTCGGCGAGGCGCTTCTGGAACTCGGGGTCGTCCTCGAGGTCCTTGCCGTGGCGCATCATGACGAGCGCGGCGACGAAGAGTCCGGCGATGGAGGCCGGCCACATGATGAGCAGCAGGCCGCCGAGGTCGACTCCCTGCGGAGCGAGCAGCACCACCATCGAGGCGGTCGCGGCGGAGACGGGGGAGCAGAGGATGCCGACCTGCGAGGCGACGGCCGAGACCGAGAGTGCCCGCTCCGGACGGATCTTCTGCTGGTACGAGACGTCGTAGATCACGGGCAGCAGTGGGTAGAAGATGTTGCCGGTGCCGGCGCCGACCGTGAAGAGGAACGACATCGCCGGGGCGAGGAACACCACGGACTTCGGCTTGCGTCTGATGACCTTCGCCGCGACCGACACCATCCAGTCGATGCCGCCAGCCGCCTGCATGGTCGAGGCTGCGGTGATCACCGTGATGACGATGAAGACCGCATCGACCGGCGCATTGCCGGGGGCCTCCCCGAAGACGAAGATGAGGACGGCCACGCCGACCAGCCCCCACACTCCCAGGCCGATCCCGCTCGTGCGGGTGCCCATGTAGATGGCGCCGATGACGACGATCAGTTGCGCGACGAGGATCCACACGTTGTCGTTCACGACGACGGTCCCGCAACGATCGGGGCGTTCCCGGTGAGCACCTTCGTGGGCAGCTCGGTCTCGACGATCTTGCCGTCGATGGCTTCGACCCGTAGTGCGAGTGCGTCCTCGACCGGACTGATCGCAGTGACGAACTCGGAGTTCTCGAAGTGCAGCGACTGCAGGTTGCCGACCGCGTACCCGGTGGAGAGCTCGCCGCTCAGGAGGGAGGCGTGAAAGAGCGGCCGGCGCTGGTCCTCGGCGTCGTAATGCGGGCAGAAGCTGCCGTGCAGGAAGCCGAGTCCTTCCGGCAGCACCTGGAGCGTTGGTCCGTAGCTGTCGGTCGTGCCGCCCTCGAACCAGCAGATCCCCCCGGCGCTGCCGCCGGTGAAGACCACGTTCGACGCCGGGTCCTCCCACATTTCGCGCATGATCTCGTCGAGGCCCTGGCGCTTCCAGACATCGAGCATGTTGGCCGTGTTGCCGCCGCCGACGTGGATCACGTCGAAGCTCTTCACGAAACCCGCGAGGTCGTCGACGGCGCGATGGAAGAGCGGCAGGTGATGCGGCGCGCACTTGTCGGAGTCGTAGGTGGAGTAGAAGCTCACGATGTACGCGGCATCGTCGCCGGTCGCCGTGCCGACGAAGAGGACCCGTGGTCGCTCCTTACCGGTGAGCTCGAGGATGTAGTCATGCGTCGGGTCGTTCCGACGCTCCATCATGGCCTTGCCGGCCCCGGTCGCCACCACGTGCGCCATGTCCCACCTCACTGTCGAGTGCGAATGCGCTCAACCTACTGGTGGGCCGCAGCTCCCGTCCAGGGGACCTTCGTCCAGCACGGGTGAGGGGTCTCGCGGCCGGTTCAGCCGTTCAGCCGGGCAGCCTCGACCACGCCGTCGAGCAGGGCGAAGGTGCGTGCGCGGGGGCCCTCGGGGCGGATGCCGAGGCCGGTCGCGAGTTCGAGTGCGAGGGCGGCGTGACCGGTCGCGTTCGGGTGGAACGGATCGTTCATCAGTCCCCACGGCACGCCGCCGGCGCCGAGTTCGGCGAAGCGGGCGTACTGGTCGATGAGGATGACGTCCTCGCTCGCAGCGACGTCGCGCACGGCCTCGGCGAACTCGCCGATCCTGGCGCGCTCCGGTGCGTTGGGGATGTCGATCGCCGGCGGGGTCTGCAGCACCGGGACGGCGCCGAGCTCGCGCACCCTGGCCACGAAGTCGCGCAATGAAGCGGCGTACTCCGCTGCCGAGATGGTTTCGCGTGGTCCGCCGTCTGAGGCGTCGTTGGTGCCGATCATGAGGGTCACGACGTCGGGGTTCCACGACGCGACCCGGCGGTCCCAGTCGTCGAGGAGGTCGACGACGCGGTTGCCGCTGATCGCCGTGTTGAGCACGATGTCGCGCACGCGCTCGAGCTCGCCGCGGATGAGTTCGTGCAGGTGCTCGGGATAACTGCGTCCGCCCTGCGTGTGCACCAGCCCGTGGGTGATGGAGTCGCCCGTGATGACCCAGTTCAGCGGCTCGGCGCCGGCGAGGGCCGCGGCGACGCGGCGGAGGTCGGAGTCGGCTGCGGAGGCGGATGTTTCGGCGTTCGGCACGGCTCCGAGCCTATCGGCCGGGTGCGCCCGTACCGCCTGATGCCGCTGCGCCGCAGGTGAGAAAAATTCTTGTGTGCCGCGCGTAATGGATCAGGGCTATCGCCGTCCTGCTCCCGAGGGCTTGGTCGGGGTAATTGGTGCGGACGGGATCCGCGACCCCGGGCGGCGGGTTCCCCGCTCGCCGTCGTTCCCCCCGGAACCGGCTCTTAGTGCGGCGGGTCTCCCCTCCCCTGACCCGCCGCACATTCCCCACTGGAGAAGCAATGCCGGAACGCCGATATGCACTGTCGAATGCACGCGTGAGGCGAGGTGCCGGGCGGGTACTGTCGGTGCGGATCCGAGACGCCGCCGTGGCCGTTCGGAGCGCGCAGCTCACGTTCACGCGACCGGATCCCGGGGGCGGCGTCCCTGGCGCGGGACGTTTCGCTTTGGAGATGTGAGCCTCCCTCTTTGTCGGATACCTCAAATCTGACGAGCGCGTCGTAGTGCCTTCCCGGTTGCCGCGTCTAGTTCCCGATAGCGCACCAAAGCTCAGAGGTCGCTGCCCGAAAACCGGAGGAAATCATGTTGACCGACCTGCCACCTGTCCGAGCCCATACGCCGAGGAGACGCCGTCTCGGTCGACGCGGCGCCGCTCTCGCTGTCCTGCTTGCCGGACTCGTCGGTGGCGTGTTCGCGCCGCTGTCTGCGGTCGCTGCGCCTCCGTACGCGACCGAGGCGACGCTCGATTCCGTGCAGTTCACGGACAGCGTCATCCAGAGCGGGACGAAGACGGAACTGACCGGCACCTGGTCCCTGCCCGATCACCCGGCCACGCCCGCGGGATTCGTCGTCGACCTGCCGGAGGGGCTTCGCGGGCTGCCCGACACGTTCCCCCTGCTCGACGCCGGCGGCACAGTGATGGGAAACTGCGAGACCACTGCGGCGCAGCTGATCTGCGACCTCGACAGCGCCTATGTGAACAGCCATCCGGTCGGACTGTCCGGGGGCTTCTCCTTCTGGGCGACCGTGACCACCGAGGTGACGGAGCAGACGACGGTGGAGTACGACTTCGGTGACGCCAGCGCCACGGTCGATGTGAAGCCCAATCCGTTCTCGTGCACGGATTCCTGCAGCTTCACCGGCCGGTCGAACTTCAAGAGCGGCGAGTACCAGAACGGCACCGACACGATCTTCTGGGATGTCGCGATCGGCGCCGGCGCCACGGGCATGACCGCGGGGCAGAACGTCGTCGTCAAGGACGTCATCGGAGCGAACCAGACACTTCTGGCTGCATCGGCCAGCGGCGAGCGCTACCCGAGTCTCTGGGCGACCAACACCTTCGAGACGCTCCCCAGCGGGTTGGTCGTTCCCGGACCGTTCACCGAGCGACCGGCGACCGACTACACCGTCTCGGCTGATGGAGCCATCGTCTCCTTCACCGCGAGCGAGGGGTACTTCTACAACGTCCACTACCTGTCGAAGGTCACCGACGGCGGCGTGGCAGGTACGTATCAGAACGCGGCTGAGATCACCGTCGGCACCCAGTCGACCGGCACCACCACCGCAGAGGTCACTCGGCACGGCGGTTCCGGCACAGGGGAGGGGACCGTGGTCGGCACGTTCACGATCGGCAAGCGACTTCTCGGTGCCTCTGCGAACCTCGACGCTCTCACCTACCGCGGCGGCTACACCGTCACCGCACCGGACGGCACGGTCGCCTCGGGCGAGTTCTCGGTCAAGGCGGGAAAGGTGTGGACCAGCCCCGAGTTCCCGGTGGGGAGCAACGTCGAGCTCTCGGAGTCGCTGAGCGGGCTGCCCACGAATCTCGACTGGGCCACCCCCGACTTCTCGCAGCAGGAGTTCGTGATCAAGGAAGGGGCGGCGGTCGATATCTCGCTGACGAACACCGCGACTCTGCGGACGCAGCCCTTCATGGCAGTGAAGACCCTCGTCGGTCCGGCCGCGGCGACCGCGCTGGTGCCCACCGGCACCGACTACGTGATCGAGTACTCGTACCCGGCCGGGCCGGGCTTCCCCGCCGGGTCGGGTGAACTCACACTCGAGGCCGGGGCGCCGGTCGAAGGTCCCGAGCTTCCCGTCGGAGCCGATGTCACCATCCGCGAACGCACGCCGAAGGCGCTCGAGGGCATCACCTGGGGCACACCGTCCATCAGCCCGGAGCACTTCACGGTCGCAGGCGAGACGATCACGGTCTCGGTCGAGAATCCGGTGGCGATGAAGGTCACACCGCCGCCCACCCCGAGCGCCGCCGGTGCGGTTCTCGCGACCACGGGCATGGCGTCGGCGACAGCGAGCGTGCTCGTCGCGGTGCTGCTGCTCGGCGGGGGAGCGAGTCTCATCATCCTGCGACGGTTCCACCGGTTCCGCCGCTAGCTTCACCACCCGGCCGGGGCGCTTCGACGATGTTCGACTGCGTCCCGGCCGCGTGCGAATCGCGCAGGACGAGGCTTGCCGCTTCGTCCTGCCAACTCCTTTGGGGGAAGGGGAAACATGAATCACGAACGAGCAGACGTCGAGCAGGACCAGGACGCTGATCTCCTGGCTCGCACACGAACCGGCGACCAGCGGGCCTACGCCGAACTCTGGCAGCGCTACTCCCAGATCGCCGGAGCCGTCGCTCGCACTTATTGGTGGTCGGCCGATCCCGACGATCTCGTCGCCGAATCCTTCACTCGGATCTACCAGGCGATCAAGGCGGGGAAGGGCCCGACGAGTGCATTCAAGCCCTATCTCTTCGCCACGATGCGGAATCTGGCGATCAGCTGGGGGCGCTCCCGCCGCGAGATCCCCATCGAGCACATCGAAGCGGTCGAGGACCCCGCCTCGACCGAAGCCGCCGCCGATGCCGACTTCGACGCGTCCCTCGTGTCGACCGCGATCCTCGCTCTCCCGGACCGTTGGCAGGAGGTGCTCTGGTTCGCCGAGATCGAGAACCTCTCCATGCAGGAGATCGGGAATCGTCTCGAGATCACCGAACGTGCGGCGGCGGTGCTCGCATTTCGCGCCAGGGAGGGACTCCGGCAGGCGTGGATCGTCGCCCACCTCGCATCGAGGCCTCCCGCATCCAAGGAATGCCGGTGGACACTCGGCAAGCTCGGCGCACACGCCCGTCGTCGCCTCACGTCTCGCGACTCCGAACGGGTTCAGGCGCATCTCGAACAGTGCACGGACTGCCGCGCCAAAGCAGATGAGGCGCGACAGGCCAGTTCACGCATGCTCTCGGTCCTGATCCCCGCCGGTATCGCGCTCGGTGCCGGCGCGCAGGGGTGGGAGCTTCTCGCCTCCGCAGGATCATCGGCGAACGCGGCCGTGATGCCGACCGCGGTCACGGTGCCTGTCGTCGGCCTCGCCAGTGCCAAGGCGGGTGTGATCATGCTCTCCGTCGCCGCGGCGACCACACTCGCCGTCGGGGTCTCGACCACGGTCGTGAACAATGCGCCCATGGTCGAGGCCACCTCGGCAGCCGAGGAAGATCTCCGTCAGAGGACACCGGCATCGAGTCCTCTTCCGACCTTGGTCCCTGAACCCGAACCCACCCCTGCGCCGCCGCCCGCGGCGAGTCCCCCCGAACAGGCGCCTGCCACCTCAGCCGCCCCTGAACAGCCTCAGAACCCCGTGGCTCCGCCGCCGCCGCCCGCGAGGGTTCCCGCCGCGCCCGTGATCATCAGCATTCCCGCCCAGGTCTCCCGGACCGAGTGGATCTCGGCCTCCGTGAGGTGCGAGGTCGGCGCCGATCTGACCGTCACGGTCTACGGCGTCACCATCGCCGCCGGTACGTGTGCGAGTGATGCCGTGTGGCAGGCGAGCGTCGATGTCAGCTCCTATCCGGTGCCGTCGGGAACGGCGATCAGCGTGAGCTTCGTGCAATCCAATATCGCCGGAATCTCGGGCGCCGCCTCGGCGGAGGTGGTCATCGTGGATTGATTTCCTCCCCTCGCGTAATGCGCGGCGGCATTCGCCGTCCAGTACGCGTCCGGCACCCTCGAGGTGCTCACGGACGACCAGGCACTTGAGATAGGAACCAAATCGCCATGTTGAAACGAACGGGCACGTTCATGCTCGGAATCCTGCTCGCGATGGGCGCAGTGGCCGCGACTGCCGCCCCCGCCCTCGCCGCAGGTTCCGCGACCGTCACGGACGCCAAGACCGGCACGTTCGCTCTCGCCGACGGCACCATCGCGACGGTGACGATCTCCGGCGGTGGAGCCCGCACGTTCAGCGGAGACGGGAAGTCGCTCAGCGACTGGAGCGGGCGGGACGCCATGTACGCCGACGGAGTCTCCGCCAAGGATCTCCCGGTCTTGACCATGCTGTCCTCGCAGAACTGCGGCACGGCGAACAGATGCGGTGAAGGTCAGATCACGATCGCGTTCGACCGCCCGGTGGACAACCCTGCGATCCACATCGCCGAGTTCGGAGCAGGCAGCGGCATCAGCGGGTGGTCTGTGGCCGATGGAATCCGCTTCGCCTCGGCCGATGGGGGAGCCACCGGAGCCACCGTCTCTGCAGGAGCGACCTTCACCGACGGCGGAGACGGATACTTCCGAGGCGACGCCGCGATCAACTGCGCTGCGGCCGACCGGCCGGGCGGGTGCGGGAGCTTCACGGTGCCCGGAACGAAGATCACCAAGGTCGTGTTCGACGTCGCCCGCTTCTCGCTGAGCCCTGGCCAGACGGGCAACCTGGACGGCTACGCCTTCGGGGTGACCGCGACGGCGACGCCCGACCCCACCTTCCCTGGACTGTCGGTGTCGAAGGTCGTGGACAAGGCTGCCGCTGTGCCTGGCGACAAGCTCGACTACACCATCACCGTGAAGAACACCGGGCGGGCCGATGCGCGCCAGGTGCCGGTCACCGACGTGCTCCCGGTCGGTCTGGACGCCCCCGCCGCCGACCGCGGGGGAAAGATCGAGAACTCGACGGTGTCGTGGGTGATCGACAGCATCCCCGCCGGCGGTCAGAGCCAGCTGCACGTGACCGGCGTCGTCGACCGCGCCGGCGCCGACACCACTCTCGTGAACCGTGTGGTCGCGAAGAATCCCGCTGATGCCCCGACCGACACCCCTGCCCCGGTCTATGCGACCCCGTGCTCAGACGATCCGGCCGCTGCCTGCGCCACCACGGTCGTCGCCGCACTCCCCGCATTGTCGGTGTCGAAGCTCGTCGACAAGCAGATCGCCGGACACGGTGAGGTGCTCACATACACGGTGGTCGTCGCCAACTCCGGTACGGCGGCTGCCGTCGGGGTACCGGTCGTCGACCAGCTGCCCACCGGGCTGACTGCGGTATCCGCAGATCAGGGCGGTGTGGTCGCCGACGGATCCGTGAAGTGGACAGTCCCCGAGGTTCCTGCCGGGGGCGAGGTCGAGCTGCACGTGACCGGCACCACGCCCGGCGGTCTCGAAGAAGCGCAGCTGTTGAACCGCGCGAGCGTGCAGAACCCGACCGGCGTGCCGGCCGGAACACCGGACCCGACCGTGCTCACGCCGTGCCCCGACAGTGCTCAGCAGGCCTGCGCGATGACGGTCATCCCGGCGCTCGCGTCACTGGAGATCAGCAAGACGGTGAAGCAGTCGACAGCCCAGGTCGGCGCGATCCTCGACTACACCATCACTGTGGCCAACACCGGCCCCGGCACCGCGGTGCAGATTCCGGTGGTGGACGATCTGCCGGATGGGGCGAGGTTCATCGCCGCATCGACCGGTGGCGTCGCCGTGAAGGACCGTGTCGGCTGGGTGGTCCAGGAGATCCTGCCAGGGCAGACGGTCACCATGACGATGCGGGCCCAGGTGCCCGCCGACGCGAAGGCGAAGGTCGTCAACCGTGCGACGGTCGCCTACGACCAGACCATGATCGACGCTCTGCGCGGCGCTGCGGCGCAGGCCGGAATCCCGTTCCCGGAGAACTTGTCCGACCTGCCGCCGCTGCCGCCGCTCACCGCTGCTCACGCCTGCGAGGGGGATGAGACCTGGTCGTGCGCCGTGACCACTCTCACCGCTCCCGCGGCTGCGGGGCTGGCTCAGACCGGGGCGACGTTCGCTCTCGCCATCCCCGCGGTCATCCTTCTCGCCGGTGGGGCATTCCTCATCGTCGTCGGCGCCCGTCGCAAGTCCAACCGCTAATCACTGAGCACATCGGCCCCGGGGGATTCTCCCCCGGGGGCTGATCGAGGTACCCAAAATGAAGTTCTCCACACCGTCCGGAGCCGTCGAGTTGCCGAAGTCCTCGGTGATGATCGTGTTCGGTACTCGCCCCGAGATCGTCAAACTCGCACCTCTGGTGCGTCGCCTCGGTGACGCCGCCTACGTCGTCCACACCGGTCAGCACTACGACCGGGCCATGTCAGGGGTGTTCCTCAAGTCGTGCGGGATCGAACGCGTCCACCGCCAGCTCCACGTCGGCGGTCTTCCGCGGGCGGCGCAGATCGGGCGTGGGGCCGAGCAGATCGCCGAGGCGATCACGCAGGTCGAGCCGAAGTACGTCGTCGTCCAGGGCGACACGAATGCCACGTTCGCCGCCGCTCTCGCCGCGAACGCCGCCGGTGTCCGTCTCGGCCATGTCGAAGCGGGCCTGCGGGCGCGTGATCGGCGCATGCCGGAGGAGCACAACCGGGTGATGGTCGATCACATCTCGGACGACCTGTTCGCCGCAACCGAGACGAACCGAGCCAACCTCCTCGCGGAAGGCATCGACGAGGAGCGCATCCTCGTCACGGGCAACCCCGTGGTCGAAGCCGTCCGTGCGCAGCGGGCCGCCGCTCATACCGATGGCGACGAACTCGTCCGTCTCCGCCTCTATCCCGCCCGGTACGTGCTCGCGACCCTGCATCGGCAGGAGAACGTCGACTCCCCCGAGAATCTGCTCGCGACGCTGCACGCGTTCAACGAGATCGCAGCATCCGGGTGGCCGGTCGTCTTCCCGGTGCATCCGCGGACCAGGGCGATGCTGGCCACGCTCGACGCGGAACACCTCCTCGATGCCCTGATCGCCGAAGAGCCGTTGCCGTACGAGCGGTTCCTCGCCCTCGCCGCGCACGCCGCCGTGCTGGTCTCCGACTCCGGTGGCATCCAGGAGGAGGCCACGGTCCTCGGCCGTCCGGTCCTCGTCGTGCGGGACTCGACGGAGCGCCCGGAAGCGTTGGGTTCCTTCACCAAGCTCGTCACCCCGCAGACGCTCTCGACGGAGGCAGCCGCTCTGCTCTCCTCTGTCGAGCAGACTCTCGCGGGCCTTTCGGCACTGCCATCCCCGTTCGGCGACGGCCACGCCACAGAACGCATCGCCGCGCACATCGAGTCGGTCGTCGGCGCTCTCGTGGTCGAGGGGCGCTGATGTACAGCACCGAGGTATCCACCCCGCTCGCCGTCGTCGGCATGCTCGCGATGACAGGACCCGACTCGATGATCACCTGGGTCATCATCGCCGCAGCTGCGATGGGGACCGGGGCATTCCTCACCTGGCGTCGTCGGCTGCTTCGCCAGGCAGCCCCTGCTCCCGTCCCCCGAGGTCGCCGTGATCGCAGCCGCTAACGCGATATCGTTCCTCGTCACGCTGACGTTCCTCGTCTACGTGTTCCTGATCGTGGTCCCGTTCCTGCGCCGCACACCGGACCCCGAGGGCCCGGTCGACGCGTTCGAATGGCACATGTTCGTGCCGTGCCGTGATGAGGAGGTCGTCATCGGACGCACCATCCGGATGCTCCGCACCACCGTCCCGGAAGCACACGTCTGGGTGATCGACGACGACAGCGACGACGGGACCGCCGAGATCGTGCAGTCCGCCGCCGATGCGGACCCGTACGTGCACCTCGTGCAGCGCAGACGCCCCGATGCCAGAACGGGCAAGGGTGATGCGCTCAACGCCGCGTACTTCGAGTTGAACGCGTTCCTCCCCGACGACACCGACCGTTCGAGCGTCGTCGTCTGCGTCGTCGACGCCGACGGTGAGGTGGCCGAGAACATCCTCCGCCAGGCCGCATCGCCGAACGCATTCGGAGACCCGGAGGTGGGTGCGGCCCAGGTCACGGTGTTCATGAAGAACCGGGATGACCGGCACCCTGTCGAGGGCGCAGGGTGGGCCCGGAACACGTTCGGGCGATTCCTCATCAGGATGCAGGACCTCGAGTTCCGCGGACCGATCGCGGCGGTCCAGTCGCTTCGTGGCTGGACGCAGACCGTCGGGCTCGGCGGCAACGGTCAGTTCACGCGACTCTCCGTCTTGGACGACATCGCCGCGCGTTCGGATCGCCCCTGGCACGGATCGCTTCTGGAGGATTACGAGCTGGGCATCCATGTGCTTCTCGCCGGGCACAAGAACCGCCACCTGCATGACACGTATGTCGCCCAGGAGGCTCTGCACGACTTTCGTCGGTTCACGGTCCAACGCACCCGTTGGGCGCAGGGGAACATGCAGTGCATCCGGTACATCCCGGAGATCGCCCGATCGACGATGCTCACCAACGCCGGCGTGCTCGAGGTCTGCTACTACCTGATGCTCCCCCTGTTCCAGGTCGTCGCGAGCCTCGCGGCCGTGCTCCTGGTGATCGGAGCCGCCGTCGGCCTCCTCTCCGGGGCGGTCACGCTGCCCCTGAGCTCGGTGCTGCTCCTCGCCGTCTTCTACCTGATGTTCGGAATCGGCCCGTTCTTCATCTGGGGACCCCTCTACCGTCGTTACAGCGAGCCGCAGGCCGGTTTCTGGACAGGGGTGCTCTGGGGTTTCGGCATGTGGCTCTACGACTACTACGTGTACCTGACGGGCGCCCGCGCCATCTACCGGATCCTGCGCGGCCGCAACGGGTGGGCGAAGACCCGCCGCAACGGTGAGATCAACGTGGCGGGCCCGATCGCGAAGGATGCCTGATGTCGACACTCACCCTCTCCCGGACGACGACAGTCGACGAGCCGGCAGAGCGCGACCGCCCTCGTTTCGGTCCGGTCCATACGGGCGCCCGCATCACCGTCGGGATCGCCCTGATGGCGGCGGCCGTGTTGCTCGTGCTGTTCGAAGAACGGTTCCGCATCCTCGAAGCAGGAGTCGCCAGCTACTGGCTCGCCCCGTTCGTGCCGGGGGGAGTGCGCCACTACCTGAACTACTTCATCCTCGAGGTGGAACCGGGGAGGACCATCGCGTTCATGGTGACGATCGAGTGCACCATCGCATTCCTCACCGCCCCCGTGCTGGCGCTGAGCGGCGTGATCCTCGCCACGACCCGCGTCGGCTGGGCCCAGGTCGGCAGAGCACTCTTCTTCTCCACGGCGCTGATCTTCATCACCAACCAGCTGCGACTGGGCGTGATCGCGCTCGGATCCCAGGCGCTGGGCTTCGAAGTGGGTTACGAGCTCACCCATCGGCTGTTCGGCTCGGTGCTGAGCATCGTCGGATTCAGTGCCGCCTACCTGGTCTTCGTCGTCGTGATCGCCGACCTGCGTCTTTTCCGGCGGGATCCGAACCGGCGCTATTCCCGTCGCGGGCGGGCGTAACCAAACGCAGGTTCCTCCGTCTAGTTGGCGGCGCAGCAGTCTGCTCGCCGTCACCAACGATGAAAGGGGCACAGGATGAACAAGATCCTCAAGTCCGCATGCGCAACCGGGATCGGCCTGCTGATCGCGGGAGGAACCGTGCTCGGCGGCCAGGCGGCTTTCGCTGCTGAGCAGCCGGTCACGCCGGAGACCACCACGACCACCACGACCGGGACAGAGGGGACTCCGCCTCAGGTTCGCGGGTACCTCGGCCGGGCCACCCAGACGGCCGCCCAGGGCGTGACGCCGGAATCGCAGATCAGCGAAGGCGCTGTCGTGCAGCTCGTCAACGACGAGCAGATCGATGGCGTGTACAAGGTGGTCCTTCCCGTGCCCGCGCACACGAGCTTCGTCTCGGCGAACTCGGGCGGCGTGCTCGTCGGCAGCAACGTGGTGTGGACCTTCAACGTCACTCATGACGGCGGAACCCGGATCGAGAAGCCGCTGGCGACCTTCCAGGTCGACAAGGACTACTGGGGCCCGCAGATCGAGAACAGCGCTCAGGTGCTCTACACCGGCGGTGTTTTCACCGACGATCCGCGCTTCACCTATACCTACAACCACCAGTTCGCCGAGCGTCCCGCCGTGCCGCTGATCGATCCTGCCATCGGGCTCGTCGGCGCCGGCGTGCTCGCTGCCGGTGCTGCCGGTGCGATCGTGCTGCATCGTCGCCAGTCGACCGTCAGCTGACCGGCATCGTCTCCGAGAGAGGAAGACAGTTCACATGAAGAAGAAATCCCTGCTCAGGGGTGCGCTGACCGCGGGGGCGCTCGCCGCCCTCGCGGTCGGTGCCCTTGTAGCCGCACCTGCCGCCAACGCGGTCGATATCAATGGTTGGACCGGTTCGGGAGACACCCGTACTGCGTCTGCCGCCGGTGCCACAGCCACCATCACCACCACCGACAAGATGCAGATCAAGAGTTCCGGCGACGCGGTCAACCTCGCCACCGTCCGCAACGGCGGCGAGCTGGGCCTGAACATCATCGGACTCAACGAGGGCTTCCCCTGCAAGAACGGTACGGAGTGCGTCCGCGGCACCGTGGTCGTCGACTTCGGCCAGCAGGTGACGAACCCGAAGATCAAGCTCGGCAACCTCGGCGGCGACGTCTACTCGATCGGTGGCGTCGTGCGCAGCTCCGCGAAGTACACGCTGAAGACCCCGGGGGTGAGTCTGAGCTCGGCCGGCGGGAACCTCGACGTCACCGGGAGCACGATCACCTCGAACGACCTCGGTGCGAAGAACGGCACCGTCCAGGTCAACGGCACGGTCTCGAAGGTCGAGTTCCAGGTCACGATGCTCTCCAAGGGTGCATTCCTCGGTCTTATCCCGAAGTGGACCAAGGTGCCCAGCGACCTGCACACCATCGACATCGACGTGGATAAGCCCAAGCCGCCCACCAAGCCCGTCCTGACGATCGACAAGAACGACCACCGCGACGCGGCGCTCATCGGCGACCAGCTCTCCTACGACATCGTCGTGAAGAACACCGGAAACGGTGCGGCCAGCAATGTGGTCATCAGCGACGATCTGCCCGCCGGCCTGACCGGGATCTCGGCGGCATACACGGCCGGCACCGCTGGCAAGGTCGCCATCAACGGACAGCATGTCGAGGGCACCATCGCGTCCCTCGCCCCCGGCGCTTCGGCGACGCTCACGGTCAAGGCCACGGTCAGCACGTCGACTCCGGTCGGCAACGTGCGCAACAACGCTTGCGTGGCGACCTCGTCGAGCAAGGCGTGCGACTGGGACGACACCACGATCGATAAGCCCACCACGCCGGTCCTGACGATCGACAAGGACGACAGCCTCGGTGAGGTTGCGCTCGGTCAGGCTCTGACCTACAACATCATCGTGAAGAACACGGGCGATGGTCAGGCGCAGGGCGTCGTGGTCAGCGATCCGCTTCCGGCCGGTCTCGACTTCGTCTCCGGCAGCGGTCCGGCGGGAACCACGGTGACCTCTGCCGGTCGCAACGTGACCGCCACCCTGGGCACCCTTGCTCCAGGACAGTCGGTCACGCTGAAGGTCAACGCCAAGGTCAACCAGTCGGCTCCTCCCGGCCCCCTGACCAACGAGGCCTGTGTCGTCGGGACGAACGCGTCGAAGGCGTGCGACACCGACACCGACACCGTCAAGCGGGAGTTCTTCCAGTACACGTTCAACTCGAGCCCGACCGACCCGAAGCCGGGCGAGACGGTGACGTACCGGATGGAGTTCGCCAACAACGGCAACGTCGACTCGGCGAACAGCGAGATCGCGTACAACCTCGCCGGCGTCCTGGACGACTCCTCGTGGAACCCGTCCAGTGTCACCGCCACCAGTGGTAACGCGACAGTCGACGGCAACAGCATCGACTGGAAGGGGCCGCTGGCCTCGGGTCAGACGGTCGTGATCACCTTCACCGGTGTCTGGAACGGCAACGGCGACGGGGTCGCGTTCCCCGGCGTCGCGTACTACGGCAGCGCCCGGTAGCACCGAGCAGTGAGGCATCACAGAGGGGGCCGTCCAGGGTGGGCGGCCCCCTCATCCTGTTTCAGCGTGATGGCGCCTGCGTCGGTTACGGTGGAACCGTGAGCCCTGAGTCGGACAGACCGTAGATCGCGGGTCGAGTGCACGTCGTGCGCTCCCCGCATCTGAGTCGACCCTTCTCACTCGCTGTTCATCGCTCTCTGCGATCCGAGCGGCGTCTCCGCGTCTGGATGCTTCATGCCCTTCCTCATCCCTGTCCTCGCTCTGGCGATCTTCGCCCAGGGCACCAGCGAGTTCATGCTCGCCGGCCTCCTCCTCCCGCTTTCCGCCGATCTGGGCGTCGACCCCGCGACGGCGGCACTGCTGACTTCGGCCTTCGCGATCGGCATGGTCGTCGGTGCCCCGATGATGGCCGTGTTCGCCAGCCACTGGCCTCCGCGGCGCACGCTGGTGCTGCTGCTCCTGGTCTTCATCGCCGCCCATGTCGTGGGTGCCGTCGTGTCTTCGTTCTGGATGCTCCTGCTCAGCCGAGTCATCGCTGCACTGGCGAACGCCGGATTCCTCGCGATCGCTCTGTCGACCGTGCGGGCGATCGTTGCTCCGGCATACACGACCCGTGCCGTCGCCGCCCTGCTCGCGGGGACGACACTGGCCACGATCGTCGGCGTGCCGGCCGGCTCCCTGCTGGCGAACTCCTTCGGCTGGCGGTCCACCTTCTGGGCTGTCGTGCTGCTGTGCCTCCCCGCCGTCGTCGCGCTGCTGCGAGATCGGACGCTCGGTGCGCTCCCGCCCTCGCCGCGGATCGATGTGCGCGCGGAGTTCGCGCAACTGCGTCGTCGGTCCGTGCTCGTCGCCGTGATGCTCGCGGTGCTCGTGAACGCCGCGACCTTCGGAGTGTTCACGTTCCTCGCCGTCATCGGCGCGGATGCCGGGGTCGCCGACACATTCACCCCGTTGCTGCTCGCGGCCTTCGGGGTCGGCGCGTTCTTCGGAGTAACCGCGACCGGTCGGTGGGCGGCCCGTTTCGGTCGCACCTGGATCGCCGTCGGCACGGTGGCCACGACTGCCGCGTGGGCTGTCTTCGCTCTCTGCGTCGGCTCTGTGCCGGCGGTCTTCGTCGGTGCGGCGGTCGGCGGCATGCTGTCGTTCGCCGTCGGCTCGGCGCTGATCGCTCGCATCGTCGAACAGGCGTCGGGCGCTCCGGTGCTCGGAGGCGCCTACGCCACGGCGGCGTTGAACCTCGGGGCGTTCGGTGGGCCGGTCGTCGCCGGCTTCGCGTACGGCCTCACCGGCGCATCCGGGGTGCTGTCGGTCGCTGCGGCCCTCACCGCCGCCGGCGTGCTCCTCATCCCGATCCTTCACAGACGATGACCGCCCGCGATCGCGATGGATGCGAAAGACTGGAGGTATGACTTCGCCTGCGCTCGACACCCTTCTGGCCCGCATCGTCGAGAGCGGGTTGCTCGAAGACCCCATCGCCGAGAACGGTCTCGTCTACGGGCGAGCGAGCATCGACGCGGCGGGCACCGTGGTGAACGTGAATGTCGACCCGGAGCTCGAAGACGAAGATGAACACGGGGATGAGGTCGATCACGAGGCCTTGATCGCTGCGGTCTCGCGCATCCTCTCCGTGGGCGAGTCGAAGTGGCGGACCGTGCTCGACGAGGTGGCCACCGACATCGACGATGCCGTGGACGACGAGCCGATCGTCGAGCAGATCGACCTGCGCGATGACCTCGAGGCAACGTCCGTGGTCGTTTTCGCCGACGCATCGCTGCTCGCCTTCATCGCGCCGAAGCAGTTCCCCGATTCGCGCATCCTCGTGCAGTTGAACGAAGAGCTCGAGGTCGACGGTGTCGAGGTGCGCGAGCTCGACGGGTCCGAGAGCATCGACTTCGACGCGCTCGAAGACCTGCTCGACGAGATCAGCGGCTCCGACGAGAAGTGACCGTCGGATGCCGCGGCGTGGGCCCGCGGCATCCGACGGCCGGTCGGGTCAGGCGTCGGCGAGAGCTGTGGTCGCGTCGTCGATCAGATCGCAGATCGCTCCCGGGTGCGAGGCCAGAGAAGCATGGCTGGCATCCAGTTCGACGATCTTGCGGGGCGACATCCGGGCGGCCATGCGCCGTTCGTTGTCAGGGTCGATCATGCGATCCTGCGTCGACACCTGGTACCAGGTGGGCTTGGTCTTCCACGCGGGTGCCGTGACGTTGTCTCCGAACGTCGACGCGAGCGGAGCCTTCTGGGTCACAGCCATGACCAGCGCTTCGTCTTCCGTCAGATCCTGGCAGAAGCTCTCCTGGAACTTGTCCTGCGCGACCCACAGGAATCCGTCGCTGTCCGGAGCGAGGTTCTCGAACGCTGCAGGCGGGTGCTCCGCACTGATCTGTCCGGGATTCTCGCCCGCATCGGGGGCGAAGGCTGCGACGTAGACCAGCCCGATGACGTTGGGCAGGTCGCCCGCTTCGGTGATGACCGCACCACCGTACGAGTGACCGACCAGAAGGACGGGACCGTCGACCTGCGTGATCATCTTCCGGGTCCTCTCCGCATCATCGGCGAGAGAGGTCAGCGGGTTCTCCACGGCCTGGAGCGACTCATAGCCGCGCCGCTTCAGCTCGACAATGACTTTCGCCCAGTGGGCGGCGCCTCCCCAGAACCCGTGTACGAGGATGATCGTCGGTTTCGTGGACATTCTGACTCCTTGCGGTTGGGGCCGGACCGTTGTGGGACCGGCCGTTTTCTTTCGAGGGTCTTCGGAGGGAGGCGCAGCCGTCAGGGGGCGGGGACCTCTTTGGTTCGCGCCGGCCGGCGCATCCGGAGCATCGCCAGCGTCGAGGCGAACTGACGCAGCTCGGCGTCGGGCACGGCTCCGCGGAACCAGAGCTCCAACTCGTCGGCGTAGCTCAGCGAGGCGGCCCTGAGCACGCTTTCTCCAGCGGCGGTCAACGTGATGAACGAAGCCCTCCGGTCATCGGGCGCGGTCTCGCGCTCGCAGTAGCCCGCGGCTTCGATGCGGGCGACGAGCTTGCTCGTGCCGCCTTCGGTTATCGAGAGTTCGCGCGCGATGTCGGATGCTCGACAGTGTTCGACACGTCTGATCACTTGCATGGGTTCGAACCAGCTCAAGGGCAGCCGGTAGTCCGCGCGCAAGCGACGCTCGACCGCATCCCACACTTCGGTCTCGAAGCGGATGAGGTCATTGAAGATTTGATGCAGGTCCTCCATGAGGTACTCCTGATGGGCTGGGGGCGATGGGGGTGATGGGCGTGAATCGGGTTGCCCATCTCGACCATATGCTTTCCTCGGAAAGTGGCCCAACCTCGCAGGGGCCTGGGGCGCATCGCAGCGCGCTTCACGGGACGAACGAGATCGGCTCGGTTGCTCCCCGTCGGAGCACTGCGACCACGCCCGATGGTGCGTCGTTCTCGCCGTCGATGACCCCCAAGGTCATCTCGAGGTCGATGTGCGCTCCGTCGGCCTTCGTGCCGATGACCCGAGCGGGGCGTCCTTCATGGATCAGGGTTCCGGAATCCATCGCGTGATGGAAGCCGGCCATGTGACGGGCGCGGTGCTCGGCCGGGATGATCAACGCCAGCGTCTGGCCGATGGCAGCGTCCGCGGAATGCCCGAACACGGTCTGCGCGGCCGGGTTCCAGGAGGTGATGTGGCCCGTCGTGTCCACGGTGATGATCGCATCCTCTGCCGAGTCGAGGGCTGCTTCGGCGATCGTGCGGTTCAAGGAATACCTCCTGCGTCGAGTGGGTTACGCTTCATCGACCATATACTTTCCGCGGAAAGTATTCCAGAGCGAAACGAACGAGAAGGACAGGCCATGTCAGCGCAAGAGGATATCCGTCAGCTGCTCGCCACCTATGAACGGGCACTCAACACCGACGACACCGCGCTCGCCGTGTCGTGCTACACGCGGGACGGTGTGTTCATGCCGACCACTCTTCCCACAGCCGCGGGGTCGGAGCTCACGCAGGCCTACGACAACGTCTTCGCGGCGATCCACCTCTCGGTCGTCTTCACGATCGACGAGCTGACCGTGTTCAGCGACACCGCTGCGGCGGCACTGACCCGCAGCAACGGAACCCAGACGGTGCGCGCGACATCGACCTCCACGGCCGAGTCGAACCGCGAGATCTTCACGTTCGCGGTCGAAGACGGCCAGTGGAAGATCAGCCGCTACATGTTCAACAAGTCCGCATAGACAACCAGATCCGCATAGACAACCACAGGAGAACACTCATGACTACAGCCATCATCGGAACCGGCAACATCGGCAGCATCATCGCCCGAGACCTCGCAGCCGGAGGCGAAGACCTCATCATCGCCGGGCACGACCTCGACAAGGCGGCAGCTCTCGCCGCCGCCGTCGGTGGAAGCGCCCGATCCGCCGACGTGCGCACCGCGGTCGCCGCTGCCGACGTCGTCATCCTCGCCGTCTGGTTCGACGTGTCGAAGAAGCTGATCGACGAGAACTCCGACGTGTTCGACGGAAAGATCGTCGTCGATCCGTCCAACCCCCTCGGCCCCGACGGGAAGGGCGGATTCGTCAAGATCATCGCACCGGAAGAGTCCTCGGGGCAGATCCTCGCCGCGAAGCTTCCCGCCGGAGCCTCGCTCGTCAAGGCCTTCGGAACCCTCGGCGCAGAATCCCTGAAGGTGAGCGCACGGCAGGATCCCGCGATCGCCCTCCTCTACGCGACCGACGACACGGCCGCGGGCGACGCCGTCGCATCGCTGATCCGCACCGCCGGGTTCGCGCCGGTGAACGTCGGCGGACTCGACCAGTCCGTCCGCATCGAGGTCTACGGCGAACTGCACGAGATCGGCGGCCTCGGCAAGACGGTCACCGAACAGGAGGCGCGCGCAGCCCTGTAAGCGATCCCGCACCCGATTCCGTATCCCGCTGCAGAACAACAGAAGGAACGACCATGAACGAACCGAAGAAGATCGCCGTCGCCGGTGCGACCGGTGCGCAGGGTGGTGGGGTCGTCGATGCGATCCTCGCCGACGCCGAGGGGCGCTTCGCCGTCCGGGCACTCACGCGCGATCCGTCATCCGCGTCGGCCCGAGCGCTTGCGGCCCGGGGTGCGGAAGTCGTGCAGGCCGATTTCGCCGATGAGGCGAGCGTGGTCGCTGCGCTCGACGGCGTCGACGGGGCGTTCCTGGTGACGAACTTCTGGGCGCACGGATCTGCGACGCGCGAGCTCGAAGAGGTCGCAACTCTCGCTCGGGCGGCTGCTGCCGGTGGGGTCGGCCACGTCGTGTGGTCGACCCTGGAGGACACGCGCGACCTGCTCCCGATCACCGACCCCCGCATGCCCGTGCTCCAAGAGCACTACAACGTGCCGCACTTCGACGCGAAGGGCGAGGGGAACGCACTCTTCGCCGCAGCGGGCGTGCCGACCACCTATCTGAACACGACCTTCTTCTTCCAGAACTTCGCGGCCTCCGTGATGGGGCCGAGGAGGGAAGAAGACGGTGTGCTGACGCTCTCGCTTCCGATCGAAGACGGGAAACGCCTCTCGGGTGTCGACGTCACCGACATCGGGCGCACGGCGTTCGCGATCCTGGCTGCCGGAGACGAGTACATCGGCCGCACGATCGGGTTGGCCGGCGACCACCTCACCGGAGCCGAGTATGCCGCTGTGATGGGCGAGGTGCTCGGGGAGCCGGTGCGCTTCCGGTCGGTCTCGTACGACGACGCCCGCAGTGCCGGCGGTCCGGGGAGCGAAGAGACGGCGAACATGTTCCAGTACTACGGCGACTTCGACGTGGAGTTCACCGGGGCGCGCGACCTGACGAAGCTGCGACGGCTGGTTCCAGGGCTCAAGGACTTCCCCACGTGGGCGCGCGAGAACGTCGAGCTGCTGAAGGCAGACGATGACGGCGGTCGATGACGTGGTGACCGTGTCGACGGCGCAGGAACTCGCAGATGCTCTGGCGGCGGGGGCCCAGGACATCGAGGTGCGCGGGGCGATCAACGGGGCTCCCGGATTCACCCTTCCGCCCGGCACGCGTCTTCGCGGCGGAACTCTGCGGTTCGGAGCCAGGGGTGTGCGCCTCACCTCGGACAACACGCTCGAAGACATCGCGATCCTGACGGCCGATGAGGAGGCGGCGATCCTCAACGACACGGGGGTCGCCGATCTCGGAACCCTCACGCTGCGCAACGTCACCACGCGCGGGCAGATCGTCATCCTGGCCGAGGATCGCGTGCGCGCAGGGCACGTGCAGGCCGAGAACGTGCGTGTGATCACCGCCGACGTCCGTGGGCGGTTCCATCGCCCGCACGGGTTCGGCGTGGATGCTCTGCAGGGAGGATTCACGCTCTGGAATCGGCAGGCGGATCCGGAGGTGAAGCTGACGGCCGAACTGCTCGACATCTCCGCCGGGACCGAGGCCGAGCCGGTGTACGGAAGCGGGATCTTCGTCGGAGGACACGGAGATCAGAACGGGCACGGCGACGGGGGCACCGTCCACGTCACGCAGTTGCGCACCGGAGAGGTGCACACCGATGGCGCGATTCCGGCGGGGACGCCGGACCTGATCTCGGGTGGAGTGTTCGTGATCAGCGGTGCGACGGTCGACGTCGTGCAGTCGACCGGGACCGTCACCACCTACGGGCCGAACGACATGGTGCTCGACAACTGGGGATCGGTCGGCACTTGGACCGCGACCGCAGCGGTGACCTCCCACGGTCCCAGCGGCATCGGCTTCGTGAACTTCGGCGACATCGACACCCTCGATGTGCGGGCGCCGATCGTCACCACGGGAAACGGTGCCCGCGGGTTCAACCTCTACGACGGCACACTGCGCGATGCGCGATTCCAGAGCATCCGCACTACCGGCGACGGGTCGATCGGTATCCAGATCAGCAAGCCGATGGGGAGGCTCACGGTCGACGGCGACGTCGCCACGAGCGGCGGCGAGGGGCTGAGCCTGGTCAAGGGGGTGCAGATGACTCTCAAGGCGATCGCCCTGAGCATCACGGCGGGCGGATCGGTAGACGCGCTCGCCATCGGCGGAAAGCTCGCCAGCGGGGGGACTAACGTGGTCACACTGGAGGTGGAGGGGCGCTCGGGCGAGGTCTCGATCACCGGCGGAGTCGAGGCCACGGGAACGGGGTCGGTCGCCGTCTCCATCGGCGATGACGCGAATGTCGACCTCGAGGGGATCGACATCCGGTCGCCCGAATAGAAGGGATGAATCGTCGTGGGGGATGATCCAGGTGCGCGCATCGAGGACTACGCGCTGCTGAGCAACTGTCGAACGGCTGCGTTGGTCTCCTCCGGAGGGAGCATCGATTGGCTGTGTCTGCCGCGACTCGACTCGGCGTCGACGTTCGGAGCACTGCTCGGCGATGAGTCGCACGGGCGGTGGCTGCTCCGTCCGACCGATCCGGATGCGGTGAGCACCCGGCGCTACGACGATGACACCTTCGTGCTCGTCACCCGCTGGGAGAGCGCGGACGCCGTCGCCGAGGTGCACGACCTCATGCCGATCGGCCTCGATCCGAACGCGACGATCCGCCGCACCGACCTGATCCGCCGGGTGGTCGGCATCAGCGGATCGATGACGTTCGAGCAGAGGCTGAGCATCCGCTTCGACTACGCGAGGGTGATGCCGTGGGTGCGTCAGGTCGGGTCGGAGGGCGAACCGTGCCTGGTAGCGATGGGGGGACCGGATGCGGTCGCCCTTCGCGGTGCGCCCCTGACGGCGATCGATCATCAGCATCGCGGTGAGGTGACGGTGGAGGCCGGTGACGTACGGGATCTGCAGTTGACCTGGTTCCGCTCGCATCTCGAGCTCCCGCCGACGCTGGACGTGCAGCACGAGATCGAGACCACGAAGGCGTGGTGGCAGGACTGGGCCGACCGGATCTCGCACGACGGCCCGCACCGGGACGAGGTGGTCAGGTCGCTCCTGATCCTGCGCGCGCTGACCAACCACGAGACCGGCGGCATCGCGGCGGCGGCCACCATGGCGCTTCCCGAGGAGATCGGGGGCGTGCGCAACTGGGACTACCGCTATGTCTGGTTGCGCGATGCCGCCCTCACCCTCGAGGCGCTGCTCGCCCACGGGTTCCTCGGCGTGGCCGGGCAGTGGCGGGAGTGGCTGTTGAGAGCGGTCGCAGGGGATCCTTCCGACCTTCAGATCATGTACGGACCCGCAGGAGAGCGGGATCTCCCCGAGCGGGTGCTGTCGGAGTTCCCCGGCTATGAGGGGTCGTCACCGGTGCGGATCGGCAACGGTGCGGCGGAGCAGTATCAGGCGGATGTCGTCGGCGAGGTGCTGGTGACGCTCTCGGCTGCGCGGGCGGCGGGGCTCGACGAGTCTGACTTCTCGTGGCCGCTGGAGCGGACCCTGGTGCGATTCGCCTCGGAGCAGATCGAGCGCCCGGACCAGGGGCTGTGGGAGATCCGCGGCGAGCCGCAGCTCTTCACCCACTCGCGGGTGATGATGTGGGCGGCGTTCGATCGGGCGGTGCTCGCGGTGGAGGAGTACGGCCTGGAAGGTCCGGTGGAGCGGTGGCGCGGCCTGCGGGATCGGATGCGTGAGGAGATCGACCGCGACGGCGTCGTCGACGGTCACTTCGTGCAGCACTACGGCACGACGGAGGTCGACGCCTCCCTGCTGCTTCTTCCTCAGGTGGGCTATTGCCTGCCGGACGACCCGCGGATGCTGGCGACGGTCGACCGTATCGAGCAGACGCTGATGCCGGACGGGCTCGTGCGCCGCTATCGCACCGGGACAGGTGTGGACGGGCTCGCGGGATCTGAGGGTGCCTTCCTCGCATGCTCGTTCTGGCTGGTCGAGCAGTATGCCGTGACCGGCCGGTTCGACGAGGCCCACGCCCTCATGGACAGGCTGTGCGCTCTGGCGAACGACGTGGGGATGCTCTCGGAGGAGTACGACCCGGTTTCCGCGCGGCAGCTCGGCAACACCCCGCAGGCCTTCTCGCACCTCGCGCTGGTGCGTGCTGCCGATGCCCTGGCCCGAGCAGAGCCTCAGCCGCGCTGAGGAGCGGGATGATTGTGTCGAACCCGCCCGCCGGGTGAGTTACTCCGCGAGCTCGTCTGCGTAGGAGGAGACGGAGCGGCGGTAGAGGGGCAGCGTCGGCGCGAGTGCTTTCAGGGCGACGCGCAGCGCCTCGCCGGGGTGCCCATCGTCGTAGAGCGCGAGCGCCAGGAACGCGCGGGCCGCATCGCCGGTCACGGAGTCGGCCTCAGCGTCCTGCAGCAGCTCGACGGCGGCACCGGCCTCGCCGACGTTGCGGAGCGAGCTGGCCAGCTGGATGATCGCCTGAGGGCGCCTGTCGCCGGTCAGGCCGTCGGCGAGCGCCTTCCGGTAGAGCGGAACGGCTTCGGCCTCTCGTCCGAGGAAGTCGTGCACCGACGCCCACTCGTAGGTGGCGTCAGGGTCATCGCCGGGGCGCTCATCGACGAGCTGTCGCATCGTCGCGATCGTGAGGTCCGGCTGATCCTCGTCCGCCGTTTCCCAGAAGCGGTCGATTCGTGCATCCCAAGTTTCACCCATCGGGTCATCCTGACAGACCGGCATCTGCGGGAGGGGGTGAGGTCGGGGTGAGATCGGCTGCGGCAGACCCGAAAGTCGGTGCGGCTCGGGCGTCGCGTCTTTAGGATGTGGACATGGAGGAACCGGTCAAGAGGCGGGATCCCCTCGTGCAGCGCCGTCGATTCTCGGTCAACGCGGCCCTGGACGACGCCTTCTTCGTGTTCGCAGGGCTCGCAGCGATCTGGCTCGCCTACCTCATCATCACCGAGGCGTTCTCGTGGGGCTGGTGGGCCATCGCGTTCGCGATCGCGTTCTGGCTGATCCTCGCCTACCTCGTGCTGCCGAGATTGCACTCCATCCTCACCCGCATCTACGTGCCCAGTTACTTCATCGGGCGAGCGCGAACGAGCGATGGTCTGCTCGGTGACCCGGTGAATCTCGCGGTCCTCGGCACCGAGGAGCAGCTCACCCGATGCATGGCCGACGCCGGGTGGACGCGCGCGGATGAGGTCACCGCCGCGTCGACTCGGCGGATCGTGCTGTCGACCCTGCTGCGACGCAGCTACGACGAGGCTCCCGTCAGTCCGCTCTTCCTGTTCGGTCGCCGTCAGGATCTCGCCTATCAGCAGGAGGTCGCGGGCAACCCCGCCAAGCGGCACCATGTCAGGTTCTGGCGTTGTCCCGAAGGATGGATGCTCCCGGGCGGACACCGGGTGGACTGGGTGGCCGCAGGCACATTCGATCGCGCCGTCGGGTTCTCGCTGTTCACGTTGCAGGTGACCCACAAGATCGATGCCGACATCGACATCGAACGCGATCACATCGTCCGCACCCTTCGCGGTGCCGACAGTGGGGTGCGCATCGTCATCATCCGCGACTTCTCGACGGGCTATCACTCACGAAACGGCGGTGGCGACAGCATCCACACCGACGGCGACCTGCCGGTCATCGATCTCCGTCACGTCACCACGGTGCGCTCGGCCGGTGCGGCGGAGGAGCCCGTCGAACAGGCGCCTGTCACGGAGCTGCGAGGCCTGTCGTGAAGCGTCCTCTGGCCACGGGGCTCGGCACTGTGCTGATGTCGCTCCGCGTGATCTGGGGATTCGTCTCGATCCTCATCTACGTGCTGAACTGGGCGGCGATCAGGCAGGAGCTCTTCGCCTCGGCTGACGGCGTCATGATCGTGCCTCAGGACGTCGCCGACATCTTCATCATCATCGGCATCAGCGCGCTCGGCGTCTGGTACCTCTTCTACGGCGTGCTCGCCGGCCTCGTGTTCACCGGGTCGAACTGGGCCCGCATCGTGGCGATGAGCTTCGCTTCGATCAGCATCATCGTCGTCTTCCTCGACTGGTGGAACGCCGGCATCCAGGTGACGTTCCGGACGTCGCTTGCGAGCGTCGCCCTCGACATCCTCGTTCTGCTCGCCCTGTCCGCGCAGAGCGCGCGCGGCTTCGCCCGGCGAAACGACCCCCGATTCGCCAGCACCGGGGAGCCCCTCGGGTGAGGGGGCGACCCTTCACAGCCCTGCGATCACGCGTCGACGCCCGGGAGAAGTGCGGGGCACTCTTCCCGGGCGTCGACTGTTCACGGGGCACTCGTGGAGTGCGTGGCGATCCGGGTCAGCGAAGGATCACGTTGCCGTCCCACGCGCGCCACGGGGCGAGACCACTGTGCGAATCGACCGTGACGAAGTTGGTCACGTTGCCGATCAGCGTGGTGCTCGCCTGGACGGTGAGCGATACGGTCTCCGACGCGCCTGCCGCGATCTGGACCTCGGTGGTGAGCGCACCGTCGGTTCCGACCACGAAGTCGTCACTCGACACGAAAGCGAGCTTCGACGGAAGGACATCGTTCACGGTGACCGTCTTGGCCTGCGAGGCGTGGTTGGTGAGGATGACGTCGTACGTGTAGGTCTCGCCGCGCTGCACGTAGACGCGGCCGTCCGTGACCTTCGCGGTCACGTCGTTGCTGTAGTCGTCCGCCTGGGCGGGCGCGGCGAGGAAGATGCCGGCGGCCGCTGCGGCGATGGCTGTCGAGGCGATGATCTTGCGTGAGGTTCGCATGTGTTCTTGCTCCGTTCGTTCTGAAGGTATGGCATATGCCATACCTTCAGAGACGGGGTTGAGAGAGGTTCGTCACGCGAAAACCGGTATCTTGCGATGTTCGCCCGGGACAGGCCTGATCCGGCGGCCTCACAACCACTTCTTGTACTTGAACACCCCGAACAGTGCGACGGCGAAGGCGACCATCGCGCCGATGGCCATGGGATATCCGAACGCCCAATGCAGCTCGGGCATCACGTCGAAGTTCATCCCGTAGACCGTGCCGACCAGCGTCGGGGCGAAGATGATCGCCGCCCACGAGGAGATCTTCTTGATCTCGTCGTTCTGCGCGAGCCCGGCCTCGGTCTGACGACGGGCGACCAGGGCGGAGTGCACGGTCAGCGCGTTCTCGAGGATCGCCCGGAACGAGTCGATCTTCTCGTTGACGCGGATCGTGTGGTCGAGCACATCGCGCAGGGATCGCTGCAGCTCCTCGTCGATGCGGTACTTCTCAGATCCCCGACGCAACCACTCCAGCATCCCGTTCAGCGGATGCACGGCGCGCTGGAAGTTGATGACCTCGCGGGAGAGCTCGTAGATGCGACGGGAGAGGGCGTCATCGTCATCGCCGTCGCCGAAGAGCTGGTCCTCGATCTCGTCGATGTCGTTCAGAAGCCCTGCGACGATCGGCTCGTACCCGTCGACGACCTCATCGAGGATCGCGTAGAGCACGGCCTCGGGGCCCATCGCGAGCAGGGCGGGGTTCGCCTCCATGCGGGCGCGCACGGCGGCGAGGTTCGGCGACTCGGCGTGCCGGATCGTCACCACGAAGTCGGGGCCGACGAACAGGTGCAGCTCGCCGAACTCGATCGACTCCTGCTCGTCGCGGTAGCGCGCAGGGCGCAGCACTGCGAACAGCGTGTCGCCGTAGCGCTCCACCTTCGAGCGCTGGTGACCGGAGAGAGCGTCCTCGACGGCGAGCGGATGCAGGTCGAATTCGCGAGCGACCGACGCCACTTCCTCGGGGCTGGGTCGGTACAGGCCGATCCAGGCGATGCCGCCGGCGGCATCCAGCATCCGGTAGGTCTCGTCCAGGTTCTTCGGGGTCTCCACGCGACGTCCGTGGACGTACACGCCGTTGTCGATGAGGGCCATGATGCGGCTCCGTTCTCGCAGTGCACGGCAGCAGAGAGCTCCGTGCGCGGATTCGTCAGGGGGCGGATGACGCCGCCGACGGCTGCGGAGAAGGACGTGCGAAAGCGGACCGGAAGGTCAACGAGCTAGCGCAGGGAGTCGCGACGCAGCGAGGGCGGCGTCGTAACTATCATCGGACATCGCCATCACCGCCTTTCGGGACTCTTCGGGGCCTGATGACCCAACGCGTCAGTATACGCCCTTCGCCTGACGGCGGGCGACCGAGCCTGAGGTCTCAGCGCGAGCGATATTCTTCACTTCACCTTCTAGGAGTAGAAGGTTACCTTCACGTATCATCGTGACCGCACCGGGGGTTCGAGGCATCAGCGATGCCTCTCATCCGCGTCGTCGCGCCAGGCCCGACCTGAGCGCCAGGCCCGACCTCCCGGTTCCGAGCGATGCACCCGCAACGAAGGAGAATCCATGTTCACTGCCCACGGCCGTCCGCGCTCTCGCGGATTATGGGGCGGCATCGCCGCGGTGCTGATGGTCTCGGCAGGTCTCGTCGGAGTCTCTGCCGCGAATGCACCATCGGCCCAGGCGGCATCGAATCTGCAGTGCACGGGATCCACGGTCTACGCGACCAGTCAGGGCACCGGTGACGGCGACCTCTGGCAGATCGATTCGGAGACTGGCACCGCTACCAAAGCCGTCGATCTCCCTGGGGGCGACGTCGTCAACCAGGTCGGCATCGCGCCGGGTGGGGGGAACCTCTTCTTCACCAAGGCCGGCGAGGTGTACAACTACACGATGTCGAGCGACTCTTTCGTCTCGACCCCCGCGCAGGTGCTCACCGGCTACAGCAGCGTCGGCGGAGCGGTGAACCCGACCAACGGCCTCTACTACTACGGCGGGCTCGGGCTCGGCGGCACGAGCTATCAGATCGCCGTCTACGACCCCGCGACGAACACGAACCTGGGCGTCGCCGCGACCATCCAGCTTCCTGACGGCGTCGCGCTCGCGAACAGCGACTTCGCCTTCGACACCCTCGGGCAGCTCTACATCGTGGGGAGCGCCTCCGAGGGCGGCAGACTGCTCCGCGTCGATGGCACGATCCCCAGCACGGGCTCGAATTCCTCGCTCACCTCGTCGCTGCTCACCGCGATCGATCCTGTCGCCGGGGTGTCGTACGCGGCCGTCGCCTTCAGCGGAACAGGCGAGCTGTACGTCGGTGGCGGGTCGGGGCCGATTCTTCGCATCAACGCGACCACGGGTGCGCTCGTCGGGAACGTGCCGGTCACCGGCATCGCGGGCTCGCTGGTGTCGGACTTCGCGACCTGCGGAGCCCCGCCGACCCTGACGGTGCTCAAGAACGTCGCCGGCCGGGTGCAGCCCACCGACCAGTTCGCGCTGTCGATCACCGGCGGCGGTATCGTTCCGGGTGCCGGGACCACCGGCATCACCGAAGGCACCGACCTCGGGCTCCAGACGCAGTCTCCCGCCGAACGTGCGGGCTCGGTGATCGTGCAGCCGGGCGTCACCTACGACTTCGCCGAGGCGGCTGCAGGGACGACCGATCTCGCAGGCTATGCCGCCCGGTGGGAGTGCTCCGACGCGGCCGGGGCGCAGGGTGCCACGATCAGCTCCGGCACCGGGCCTTCCGGGAGCATCACGATTCCGCAGGTCGCCGGCATCGCCGTCATCTGCACCGTGTTCAACGATCCCCTCGTTCCGGGGATGACCCTCGACAAGCGGGTCACGGGAGTCGTCGACGTCAACGGCAACGGGTACAACGACGTCGGCGATCAGATCAACTGGGAGTTCCAGCTCACGAACACCGGCAACACGAACCTCACCGGTCTCGCGATCGATGACGACAAGCTCACCGCGGCGGGCATCGGCGTCACCTGTGTTCCCGACGCCCTGGCGCCCTCGGAGTCGGTCGTGTGCAAGGCCGACAAGCCCTACGCGATCACCGCGGCAGACCTCGCCGCCGGACAGGTCGTCAACACCGCGACCGGAACCGGCACCCCGCCGGGAAAGCCTCCGGTGGTCACTCCCCCCGACAAGACGGAGACCCCGGTCGGCGGGTACACGGTGGTCAAGAAGTCGGACCCCGCATCGGGCAGCGCGCTGGCGGCAGGGTCTGTCATCACCTACACGCTGACCGTGACCCAGCAGGGGGTGGCAGCCGTGCCGGGCGCGCTCCTCGACGACGACCTCACCGAGGTGCTGGATGACGCCGCGTACAACGACGACCTCGTGGCGTCGTCCGGCACCGCTTCGATCGACGCCGCCACCGGAATGCTCGCGTGGCGGGGCGACCTGGCCGTGGGTGACGTGGCGACGATCACCTACTCGGTCACTGTCGGCACCGGTGGCGACGGAGTGCTCGTCAACACCGTGACGAGCCCTGGTTGCAGCACCGCGTGCAGCACCACGCACGACCGGCGTCCGTCGCCGCCCGCAGGTCTCGCGATCACGGGAGGCGACATCGCGGTCGGGGGTCTCGTGGGTGCGGTTCTGGTCATCGCAGTCGGCGCAGCGTTGGTCCTGCGTGGACGACGCCGCGAGCACCTCGACGGGAACTGACCCGAGAGGTGCACCGGGAACGGTCGGTCGGCGAACAGTCGGCCGGCCGTTCGCGTGTCAGGGGGCGGGCAGGGGCAAGGCAGGTGTGCGGATCAGCCCGACACCGCGGCTGCATTGCCTGAGACGATCGCCCGCAGTGCGTCGGGGGAGAGGGCGGACGCCATGAGCTGCAGCGCCGTCGCCTCCGGGGTCTGCAGGGGGAAGCCGCTGCCGAACATCCAGCGCTCCGGGTCGTCGGCGAGGCGGTCGACGACGTGCGTCGGACCGTTCACGTGCCACAGGTCGAGACGGAGCCACTCGGGTGCGTCGTCGCCGAGGTGCCTGTCGAGCTCGGTCCAGTCCGCGCGGTTCAGTCCGGTCAACAGCAGCGGAGACGCGGAGCTGTCCCGCACGAGGTCGGCGATCCGATGCACCTCGATGTCGATCGCGGGAGAGAGCGGATGCCGCACCCTGGCGTCGTCGAGCCGTGCGATCACCTGCAGAGGAAGCCCACGCTCCGCGCACGCGTCGAGTACCGGACGCACGCTGGCGACGTCGTAGCGGTGGAAGCCGGGAGCGACCCTCACACCCTGCGCTCCGGCCGCCACCATTTCGTCGAGCTCGTCCTGCCAGCCGGGGTCGCGGGCATCGATCGTCGCGAACACCCGAAACCGGGGGTCACCTGCGCAGGCGGCGAGGGCGGCCTCGTTGCCGCTGCGGGTGTCGAAGCCGAACAGTGATGCCAGGTGCGACACCCAGATGGTGCGAAGGCCGAGACGGGCGGCGTAGGAGCGCAGGGCGTCGGCGTCCGCGGCGGCCGACAGCCGGTACGGCCACTGCCCGAGGAAACATGAGGTGTCGGTCGCGCCGAGCTCGGAGAACGCGCCCAGCATCCGGCGCGCCTGCTCGGTCATGCCGCAACCTCCGAGAGCCAGCGGGCGACTGTTCCGCCGAACACGCGCTCCTCAGCGTCGGAGTCGAGTCCCGCGCCGAGCACCTTGCCCACATTGGCAGCGAGGTCGATGTGGTGCAGGTCGGATCCGAAGACCACTCGGTCGGGGCCCAGCCGCTGCACGGCGAGGGCGACTTCGCCGGCGCCGATGATCGTGCCGGAGGTGTCGACCGCGACGTTCGGCACCGATCGCACGGTGTTCAGCGCCGACTCTGGCTGTCCGCCGAGGTGGGCCATCAGGAACCGGACGTCGGGGTGCCGGCGCGCGGCGGCCGCGATGTGGTCGGCCGTCGACTCGTAGGGGAAGCGTCCGACGGTCTTGCGCCAGGCATGCGCGAGCACGATCAGACGGTGCTCCGCGGCGTACTCGAGGATCGGATCGGTGAGCGGATCGTCGGCGAGTGTCGCGATCCAGAGCTTGATGCCGATCATCCCGCGGTCCTCGACGTTGCGTCGCAGATCGTCGAGGCTGTCGCGCCCGAAGCGCGGGTTGACGTAGCAGTAGCCGCGCAGATGATCGGGGTGGCGGCGCAGTTCCCCGGCGAGGACCGCGTTCATCTCGCGCACCTCGTCGAGGCCGGGGTGCGGCTGGAATCCGCCGATGTTGCTACACAGGAACAGGTCGATGCCGAGGCGCGCGCCCGCCGCCAGCACCTCGGGGTCGAAGCGCCCCTCATCCAGGTGCGTGTGGGCGTCGATGCCGGTCATGCCGCTGCCATCTCGCGCAGGGCGACCGCGACACGGCGCAGGGTCTCATCGATGTCGGCATCGGTGTGCGCGGCGTTGACGTAGACGACCCGGTAGAACGAGAGTCCGTTACGGAAGGCAGCCCGCAGGAACGTCTGGAGTTCGGCGTCGGGGCCGACGAACTGCGGGCACGCCGGGTGCCCGATGAGTCGGATGCCGGCGTCGGCCTCGTCGAGCAGGGCGTTCAGGCCTTCCTGCAGCCGCGTTCCCGTCGCGTGCAGCCGGGCGATGACGCCATGGTCGCGGATCGCGGTCATCGTGGCGGTCGCCGCAGCGAGCGACAGGGTCTCGCCGCCGTAGGTCGATGTCACGACGACCTCGCCACGGTCGAGGACGCCGAGCGCCTCACGGCGCCCGGAGTAGACGGCGAGGGGCATCCCGTTCGCGATGCCCTTGCCGAACACCGACAGGTCGGGGAGCACGCCGGTGGCCTCGGCCATGCCACCCAGAGCCACCCGGAAGCCGGTGACCATCTCGTCGTAGGCGAGCAGCGTGCCGTGCCGGTCGGCGAGCTCGCGCAGGTAGCGGTAGAAGCCGGCAGCCTCGGGGACGGCGGGGTAGTCGGCGGCGACGAGGATGACCGCGATCTCCGAGCCTCGGGTGAGGAACAGGCGATCGAGTGTCGCGCGATCCTCCCAGTCGACGGCGTGGTGCAGCGCGGCGAGGGCGGCGGGAACACCCGGCACGGCATCCGACGTCGCACCCGGCAGCACCCGTGCGCCCGCTGCGAGGGAGTTGAGCCAGCCGTTGTAACCGATCTGCACGACGCGGTCGCGGCCCGTGTGCGCGCGGGCGATGCGAATCACGGCGGCCAGCGCCTCGCCACCCGTCTTCAGGAAGCGGGCGGCCTCGGCGCCGGCGATGAGAGAGCAGAACAGCTCGGCCGTCGTGGTCTCGAGCGGATGCGGGTGACCGAACAGGATGCCGTCGTCGAGCTGTGCGCGGATGGCTGCGTCGACCGTCGGATCCGCGTACCCGAGCGTCACCGGGCCGAGCGCGCACCGGTAGTCGATGAACTCGCGCCCGCGGTCGTCCCAGACGCGGCATCCATTCCCGCGGACGATGACCTCGGGCTCCTCAGGCAGCAGGGTGGGCGCCTTGGAGTTCGTGCTCGATCCGACCGGCATCACCGCTAGCGCACGCTGCCGCCATCCGGTGGTCGCCTCGGGCGTCTGCATGCCTGGCCTCTCTGCCGTGGTGGACCGCCTTCGAATCGTGCGGCCGGTCCCCCTCAGCCGGGATCGGAACCGATCGCGCGATTCGAAAGCGGAGTCATGTGAGCGCGACGACCTCGCCGCCGCGGGATGCGGAGGCCTGCGCGGCCTTGGCGATCTCGACCGTGCGGATGCCCACGCCGGCGTCGGGCTGGGGCTGCCTGCCCTCACGCAGAGCGCGGACGAACTCGTCGAGCAGCAGGGCGTCGAGGTCGGCGCCGACCGGGCTCCACGTCTCCCCCTGCGCATCGTGCCCGGCGACGCCCTTGGCGAAGGGGCTGACCGTGACCGTCCCGCGCTCGGCGACGACCTGCAGCGTGAGTCCGCCCCAGGTGGCCGAGCTCATCGGCCAGCTCCAGGAGCAGTCGATCGTGGCGATGACCCCGCTCGGGTACTGGATCGTGACGAGTCCGCCGGTCTCGACCTCGAGCTCTCGCTGCGCGTGCAGGATGCTGTTCGACACGGCGCGCACGGACCGGGCCCGCTCGCCCAGCAACTCGTCGAGCAGGTCGGCGCAGTGCACGACGTGGTCGACCAGGGCTCCGCCCCCGGCCAGCTCCGGATCGGTGAACCACGCCCGGTCCTGAGGGAGTTTTCCGTTGTTGATGCCGGTGACGCCGAGGATCTTCCCGAGGCGGCCGCTGCGCAGCTCGGCGATGGCGTCGCGAACACTCGGGGCGAAGCGCACCGGGTAGGCGACCATCAGGATCACGCCGGCCCGCTCACAGGCCTCGCGCATCGCGATCGCGTCCTCCACCGAGGTGGCAAGCGGCTTCTCGCAGAGCACGTGCACCCCGGCCGCGGCTGCACGCTCGACGAGGGCGCGGTGCCGGGAGTTCTCGGCGGCGATGACGACGGCATCCGGGTTCCAGGCGAAGGCCTCGTCGTAGCTGTCGACGTAGGCGACACCGAGCTCGGCGGCCAGCGCGGCGCCACGAGGGGCGTCGTCGGGAGCCGTGGCACCGTCGGGGTCGGCGGCGATCAGCTCGACCCCGGGCATCTCCTTCAGCGCGTGCACGTAGCTCAGGGCATGCGTGTGCGCGAACGACAGCACGGCGATCCGCAGCGGGGCGGGAGTGGTCATCGGGCAGCCTCCTCGGCCTCGGAGGTGGAGCGTTCAGGGGAGTGGTCGGACAGCGTGACCGGAGCGCCGGCGGCGATCGAGGCGTACGCGGCCTCGGCCACGGCGACGGCCTCGATACCGTCCGCAGGGCTGACCCTGGCCTCACGGCCTTCGCGCAGCGCGGCGACGAAGTCGGCGATCTCGGCGAAGTACGGGCTCTCCTGCGGTGACATCGGCGGCAGGTAGTCGGTGGCGCCCTCGGGGGCCACCGCGTCGGTGCGCAGCGCGTTGTCGTCGGCGCTGTCGTAGCGCAGTCGTCCCTCGGAGCCGGCGACCTCGACGCTCGTGCGGAAGGGCATGCCCGGTGCGACCCAGCTGCCGTGGATGTGGCTGATCACGCCGTTGCGGTGGGTGAGCACGACGTGCGAGGTGACGGGCGCGGGCACCCTGTCATCGACGGTCGGTGGGTTCTGCACCGCGAAGACGGTCGCGACGGGGCCGGCGAACCACACCGCCTGGTCGATGTCGTGGATCATCAGGTCGCGGATCACTCCGCCGCCCGTGCTCTCCGTGAAGAACCAGGGCGCCTGGGGTGCGGACCCTGCCCGGCTGAACCGCTGCACCGCGAGGGTGCCGATGCGGCCGGCGTCGATGCCCGCCTTGATCTGCGCGTACTCGCCCATGTAGCGCACGACATGGGCCGGGAAGAGCCGAACGCCGGCGGCCTCTGCGGCCCGCGCGACGGTGGTGGCGGCTTCGGCCGTGGCCGCGAGCGGCTTCTCGCAGATCACGTCGCGGCCGCTCGCGATGGCCCGCAGCGCGAAGTCGGCATGGGTGCTGCTCGGGGTGACGATGTCGACGACGTCGACCAGTCCGATGAGCGTGTCGATGTCGTCGACGAGCTCGAACCCGTACTCGTCGGCGATCTCCTCCGCCCCCACGAGCGAGGTGACATAGCCCTCGGCGCCGAGCGCCCGCCAGGCATCGGCATGCACGCGCGAGATGCCGCCGGCGCCGATGAGTCCGACCTTCAACGTGCTCACTGCTTCTCCTCGATGTTCTCGACGGTCGTGTCGTCGGTCCCGGCCGGTTCGTGCGGCAGGGGGGTGATGGGCGGTGCCGGCATGTCTTCGATGCCGTAGATCTCGGCGGCGTGCCGGTGGAATGCGTGCACGACCGCGCCGTGGGCCGCAGCTTCGGCGCCCAGTCGTGCTTCGGCGATCGGCACCTGGAACGGCAGCCCGAGGTGGCCGGGCAGGGCGGCCCGCAGCGGATCGAGCAGCTGCTCGTGAGCTGCGGAGAGTCCGCCGCCGATCACGATCATGGCCGGGTCGACAGTCATGGTCAGGGTGGCGATGCCGTGGGCGAGCTCGTCGATGAAGCCGTCGAGTTCCTGCTGCGCGGCCGTGTCTCCGCCGCGGGCGAGGGTGAACACCTCGGCGGCGGTCGGGGCCGTGCGCCACGAGATCTGCCCGGTCTCGGTGTTCAGCCCGCGGAAGGCGAGGCGGCCGATGTCACCGGCGGCGTTGTGGATGCCGCGGCGCGGGCGTCCGCCGAGGATGAGACCCATCGCGATGCGGTTGCCGACCGAAAGGTAGATCACGTCGTCGACGAGCTGCGCGACTCCGAGGTGGTGCTCAGCGACGGCGGCCAGACGCACGCCGTTGTCGACCGCGACGGGGCAGCCGAACGCGTGCCGCAGCTGCGAGCCGATGTCGATGCCCGACCACTCGGGGATCACGACCGAGGTCGTCACGCGCCCGGCGTCGTCGACGATGCCGGGGAGCGAGACGCCGACCGCGCGCACTTTCGAGGCGGGGATCGAGACGGCGGAGAGCGTACGGCGCACGTCGTCGATCACGGCGGCGAGCTTCGAGGCTCCGTCCGGCTGCTCGGCGACTCCGGAGTAGCTGCGCTGGGCGATCACGAGACCTGCGAGGTCGGCCAGCACGACACGGACGCTCGCGACGCCGATGTCGACACCGACCACGGTCCCGGCAGCGGCGTGGAACGAGTAGCGGCGGGCGGGGCGTCCGGCACCGCCGCCGTTGTGCACAGGGGCATCGATGATCAGGCCGGAGTCGGCCAGCACCGTCACGGCGTTCTCGACCGAGGTGCGCGAGATCTCGAGCGACCGTGAGAGGTCGTTCACGGTCGCAGGCCCCGCGTCGCGCAGCTGCAGAGCAGATCGCGCAACGATCGAGAGCGGACTGGTCACGACCATGTGCGGGTCCCTTCTTCTTCTCCGTCGCCGGGTGCGATCAAATTAGCACACCCAATTCTCAGATCAAGCTTTGTTGTTCTCGAACGAGAAACACGGCTGAAACACGGCTCTGAGAACTTGTGCTTGACGAATTATCCCATTGCAGTGTCATAATGAACCGTACTCAGCACGGTATAAGCAAAGGAGCACCATGCGCGTCAGCAAGATCACCGGCGTCGTCGCGGGAATCGCGGCCGCCACCCTGTTGGCCGGATGTTCGGCCGGCGGAGGCAACACCGCAGAGGGCGAGCAGGACATCACCGTCTGGCTCTACCCGGTCATCGCCGATGAGGCGGTGCACAAGGACTTCTGGGACTCGACGATCGCCGACTTCGAGAAGCAGAACGAGAACATCAACGTCAAGTACGAGATCTTCCCGTGGGCGAACCGCGACGAGGCTCTCCAGACCGCGATCGCGGCCGGCAAGGGCCCCGACGTCGTCTACCTGATCCCCGACCAGCTCGCCGCGTACCAGAAGTCGATCGCCCCGCTCAACGATCTGCTGAGCGAGGAGCGCCAGGGCGACCTGCTGCCGAACGTGAAGAAGTCGGTCACGCTCGACGGCGACATCCTCGGTGCACCGATCCTCACCAGTGCCCAGCCCCTCATCTGCAACGCCGCAGCCTTCGAAGCCGCCGGCGTCACCGAGTACCCCGAGACCTGGGACGACATCAAGGAGATGGCCCCCAAGTTCACGGAGAAGGGCATGTACGCCCTGAACTACCCGGCGTCGGCCGAGAACACCCTCAACCTCACCTACTACCCGCTGCTGTGGCAGGCCGGTGGCGAGGTCTACACGAAGGACGGCGACGTCGGCTTCGACAGCAAGGCCGGCGAGCAGGCGCTCACCTTCCTCACCGACCTGGCCGACGCCGGCGCCCTCGACCCCGAGGCGCTCACCACGAACGTGCCGCTCGAGCAGACCGCCATCGCGCAGGGCAAGGTCGGCTGCACCTGGAACAACGCGGTCCCCGAGGTCTTGCCCTTCTGGGGCGAGGAGAACGTGAAGGTCCTCGCACCGCTGACCGACAAGGAGACGGTGGCCTACGGCACGGTCGGCTCGCTCTCGGTGCTCAAGGGCTCCAAGGCGCAGGATGCCGCGGCGAAGTTCGCGGAGTTCGCGACCGGCGCCGACGTGGTCGAGCCGTACCTGAAGGCCGCCGGCTTCTTCTCGGCGCTCAGCACCACCGAGCCGCTGTACGCGGATGACCCGCTGCTCGGCGAGGTCGAGAAGTACGTTCCCGACACCACGGTGGGCGAACTCAACGCCTCGTCGCGCGCGCTGATGGGCGTGCTCGCGCCGGAGATCCAGGCCGCACTCCTCGGAGACAAGTCTCCGGAGGACGCGCTGAAGGATGCCGCGACAGCTGCGGCACCGCTGATCAAGAAGTAGCTGGTCGAGAAGTAACACCCCGGGGGCATGCGGAGCCCGAACTCCGTATGCCCCCGCACCCCTTCACCCCCCCCACGTGAGGTATCACTGATGACGACGGCAACCACGGCGAAGAAGCCCGCAGGGCGGGTCACGCGGGTGCTCGCACGACGAGAGGCGCGCATCGCGTTCCTGTTCGTGCTCCCCGCCTTCCTCCTGTTCATCGCCTTCCGCTTCGGCCCGAGCATCGTGGGCGTCGCGCTGAGCTTCTTCGACTACGACATCACCGGCGAGATCTCCTGGCGGGGTCTCGACCACTTCCAGCGCATGGTCGCCGACCCGCTGTTCTGGCGGGCGATGGGCACCACCCTCATCTACACGGTGTTCGCAGTGCCGATCGCGCTCGTGCTCTCCACCGTGATGGCCCTCGGTGTGCGTCGGGCCTTCCGGGGCGCGCGCTTCTTCCGCTCGATCTTCTTCCTCCCCGTCATCACCTCGCTGGTGCTGGCCGGGTCGATCTTCGTCTGGATCTTCTCCGCGAACGGACCCTGGTCGGCGCTGATGACGCCGCTGGGTCTCGGTGGATCCTGGCTCGGCAGCACCGTTCTCGTGATCCCCGCGATCGTCGTCGTCGGCGTCTGGTCGCGGTTCGGCTACGGGATGATGATCCTCATCGCCGCCTTGCAGGATGTGCCGCGCGAGCTCGAGGAGGCGGCCCTGATGGACGGCGCCAACGCCTGGCAGCGCTTCCGGTACATCATCCTCCCGGTGCTGCGGCCGACGTTCTTCTTCCTGGCGGTGATCGAGACGACGGCCGCGTTCCAGGTCTTCGACGTCATCTACGTGATGACCCAGGGCGGGCCCGCGAACGCCAGCTACTCGCTCGTCTACATGCTCTACGACCAGGGCTTCCGCTACTTCGACTACGGCTACGCGGCCGCCATCGGTGTGGCCCTGTTCATCATGACCCTCGTCGTCGCGCTCATCCAGCGCCTGGTGATCGGAAAGCAGAAATGACCGCTCTGTTGCAGCCTCCGACCCAGACGCCGGCGACGCCGCCGAAGATGTCGAACAAGCAGCGTCGTGCCTACCGCGCGCTCCAGCCCACCGGCTGGGGGGTCGTCGGCCGGTGGATCTGGCTGAGCCTGGCCGGCATCCTCAGCTTCTTCCCCTTCTATGCGATGGTCGTGCTGAGCCTGAAGCCCGGCATGGTCGTCGAGCTCCCGGGTTCCCTGCTGCCCTTCCAGGACATCTCGTTCGATGCCTACGAGCAGGTGCTCGCCGGACAGAACATCCTCGGCTGGCTCGGCAACACCCTCATCTACTCGCTCGTCTCGGTCGTCGCGGTGCTGTTCCTCTCGGCGCTCGCCGGCTACGCCTTCGCCAAGAAGCGCTTCCGCGGCAAAGAGGTGATGTTCTGGTCGTTCCTCGCGATGGTGATGGTCCCGTTCCACGTCACCCTCATCCCGACGTTCATCCTGATGGCGAACCTCGGCGGCGTCGACACCTACTGGGGCCTGATCCTGCCGTCGCTGGCGAACGCACAGGCCGTGTTCCTCATGCGCCAGTTCATCTCGGGCCTCCCCGACGAGCTGTTCGAGGCCGCGCGCATCGACGGCGCGGGGGAGTTCCGCATCTTCCTGCGGATCGTGCTGCCGCTGTGCAAGCCGATCCTGGCGACGCTGGGCATCTTCGTCTTCCTGTGGCACTGGAACGACTTCCTGTGGCCGCTCATCATCGCGAAGTCCAATGCGATGTTCACACTCACCGTCGGCATCTCGTCGCTGCAGCAGCAGAACGTCCCGCTGAGCACCATGCTCGCCGGATCCGTCGTGGCTCTGCTGCCCATCTTCCTCGCGTACCTCATCGCTCAGCGGTACGTGCAGGAGGGCGTGGCCGGTACGGGCATCAAGGGCTGAGAAGAAGGGAAAGCACGACATGACTCAGCACAGTTTCACTTCGGAAGCCGATCTCGAGGAGGCGCTCGCCACACCGAGCGCCGGCCTGATCGACGACCTCTCGCGCGGGGCGGGCGACCTCGTGATCCTCGGTGCGGGCGGCAAGATGGGCCCGACGCTCGCGATGCTCGCCCGCCGCGGAATGGATGCCGCCGGGCGCAAGGACGATGCGGTCTACGCCGTCTCCCGGTTCGGCGACGCCGCGATCCGCGAGCGTCTGGAGGCCGCGGGCGTGAAGGTCGTCTCGTTCGACCTGATCGAGAACGACGACTTCGCATCGCTGCCGGATGCCCCGAACGTGGTCTTCATGGTCGGCGCGAAGTTCGGCGCTGCAACCAACGCCTCCTGGGCCTGGGAGGTCAACGCCGCCCTGCCCGATCGTGTCGCCCGCCGCTACCGCGACAGTGCGATCTCGGTGCTGTCGACCGGCAACGTCTATCCGTTCCTGCCCGCCTCGTCCGGCGGAGCATCCGAAGAGGTGCAGCCCGCGCCGATCGGCGAGTACGCGCAGTCGTGCCTCGGACGCGAGCGGGTGTTCGAGTTCGGCGCCCAGGAGCGCGGCACCAAGGTCGCCATCATCCGCCTGAACTACGCCGTCGACCTGCGTTACGGCGTGCTCGCCGACATCGGCAGCGCCGTGCACGCGGGGCAGCCCGTCTCGGTCGCCACGGCCAACGTCAACGTGATCTGGCAGGGCTACGCGAACGAGGTCGTGCTCCGCAGCCTCGTGCATGCCTCGACCGCCCCGTTCACGATCAACCTCACCGGCCCCGAGCTGCTGAGCGTCGAATCGATCGCCCGCCGCTTCGGCACCCTGTTCGACCGCGAGGTCGAGATCGTCGACGAGCCGCAGCCCACCGCGCTGCTCAGCGATGCACGTCGCTGCATGGCGCTGTTCGGCTACCCGTCCGTCTCGGCCGAGACCCTGATCGGCATGCAGGCCGGGTGGATCGAGAAGGGCCTCCCGATGATCGCCAAGCCGACCAAGTGGGCCGTGCGGGACGGGAAGTTCTGATGGCGGTTCCCACCCTGCGACCGGAGGCCGCAGCCACCCTCGCCCGCGGGGCCGTGATCCCGGCGCACCCGCTCGCGCTGACCGCAGAGCGGCGGATCGACGAACGCCGCCAGCGCGCCCTCACCCGGTATTACCTCGACGCGGGTGCCGGGGGCATCGCCGTCGGGGTGCATACGACCCAGTTCGAGATCCGCGACCCCGAGCACGCTCTGTTCGAGCCCGTGCTCGCGCTCGCCGCAGAGGAGTTGGATGCCCGCGCGGATGCCGACGTGGTGCGCATCGCCGGTGTGGCCGGTGGCACGGCCCAGGCGGTGGCCGAGGCCGAGCTCGCCCGCGACCTCGGCTACGACGCCGTGCTGGTGAGTCCTCGTGTCGCCGGAGCCGACGAGCGCGCCCTGCTCGAACGCGCCCGTGCCGTGGGTGAGGTGCTGCCGGTGGTCGGCTTCTACCTGCAGACCGCGATCGGCGGACCCGTGCTCGACCGGGACTTCTGGCGCGAGTTCGCCTCGATCCCGGCCGTCGTCGCGGTCAAGGCCGCGCCCTTCGACCGCTACCGCACGCTCGAGCTGGTGCGCGGGGTCGCGGCCTCGGGTCGGGCCGACGAGATCGCGCTCTACACCGGCAACGACGACGCGATCGTGGCCGACCTGCTCTCCGAGTTCCACGTGGAGTCGCCCTCCGGTGCGCGCACGCTGCGCTTCGTCGGAGGGCTGCTCGGCCAGTGGGCCGTCGGCACCCGGGCGGCGGTCTCACTCCTCGAACGCGCGCAGCGGGCGATGGACGGAGACGAAGACGCCTACCGCGAGCTGGGACTCGTCGCCTCTGACATGGTCGACGTGAACCAGGCGGTGTTCGACCCGGGCAACGACTTCGCCGGAGTGATCGCCGGCGTGCACGAGATGCTGCGCCAACAGGGTCTGCTCGACGGCGTCTGGTGCCTCGACCCCGCTGAGGGCCTCTCGCCCGGTCAGGCCGAGGAGATCGAGCGGGTGCGCCACGCGTATCCCGACCTGAACGACGACGCCTTCATCGCCGAGAACCTCGAGGCCTGGTTGAGGTGAGCGTTGAGATGAGTGTTGAGATGAGTGTCGAGATGAGTGCGCCGACCGTGGTCGCGGTCGTCTCGGAAGAGCTCTTCGCGGAGTTCTTCTCGGGCGAGGATGCCGAGCGCCTGCGTGCGGTCGCCGCTCGTCTCGGAGGCTCATTCGTGCGCGTCGACCGTCTCACGCAGGCGGAGCTCGGCGAAGCACGCATCGTCATCACGAGCTGGGGTGTCGGCCCCTTCGACGCCTCGGTGCTCGCATCGCTGCCGAAGCTCGAACTCATCGCGCACACCGGCGCCACCATCAAGCCCTTCGCGACCGATGAGCTGTTCGATCGCGGTGTCGTCGTGACCCAGGCGGGTGCGGGCATGGCGCGGCCGGTCGCGGAGGTGTCGTTGACCTTCACGCTCGCGCTGCTGCACCGGGTGCCCGAGATGCACAACGCGCTGCGCGCGGGCGACGGCTGGTACGACGCGGATGCCGTGGGCGTGCAGCGCGAGATCCTCGACACACCCATCGCCGTGATCGGAGCCTCTCGCACCGGCCGGGCATACCTCGAACTGATCCGCGCACTCGGCGCCGTGCCACTGCTGGTCGACCCGACGATCGATGCCGCCGCCGCTGCAGCATTGGGGGCCGAGCTTCTGCCGCTCGACGAAGCCCTGGCGCGCGCGCAGATCGTCGCCGTGCACGCTCCCACGCTGCCCGAGACCCACCACCTGATCGGTCGCCGCGAGCTCGCCCTCATGCGCGACGGCGCGGGGCTCGTGAACACCGCGCGATCCTGGCTCGTCGACGAGGCCGCGCTGATCGAGGAACTCCAGCGCGGCCGGCTCAGCGCGGCGATCGACGTTTTCGACGAGGAGCCGTTCGCCGTGGACAGCCCGTTCCGGACGCTGCCCGGCGTGCTGGTCACCCCGCACCGGGCGGCGGGCACGAGTCAGGGACGACTGCGTCAGGGGCGGATCGTCGCCGACGAGGTCGAGGCCTTCGCCGCGGGGCGTTCCCTCGCACACACCGTCTCCCGCGACCAGCTGTCTTCGATGGCATGACCGGCACGCCGCTGCGCGTGGCCTTCGCCGGACTCGCGCACTCGCACCCGTACACCGACGCCACGAACGTTCGAGCGCTCGGTGCCGAGGTCGTGGGGGTGCACGATGCGGATGCGGCGGCTGCGGGCGAGTTCGCGGCACGTTTCGGCGGGGCGGCGGTGGCCTCCGTGGGCGGGTTGGCGGCGCTCCGGCCCGACCTCGTCATCGCGACGCCGCGTCCGCACGAGGTCGGTCCCCTCCTCCGTGCGCTCGGCGGCGGGCAGGCTCCGGTCTTCGTGAACAAGGTCATCGCGGCGACGGCCGCTCAGATCATCGAGGTCGACCGCGCGCTCGCGGCATCCTCCGTGCCCGTCGGCACGAGTTCCGTCCTCCGCTTCGCCCCTGCGCTCAGGGCTCTTGTCCGGGAGGTCACGGTCGACGATGTCCTCGCGCTCCGCGTGCACGCGCAGCACGACAACGCGGCATTCCAGGTACCGGATCGCGCGTGGCAGGACGATCCGCAGCTCGGCGGAGGCACCGCCGTGACGGTCGGGGTGCACGCATGGGAGATGCTCGACGTGCTGCTGCCGGGGGCTGTGCTCGTCTCGGGATCGGGCTGGACGCGCACGCGCGACGGATCAGCCACCACATCGGAGGATGCCGCCGGCATCGAAGGCCTGCTGCGGGTTCCGGGTGCGGAGCGCGAGGTCCCGGTGCAGGTTCTGGTCACCGGTGTGCCGGGCGCGGACGCGTACGCGGTGGATGTGGTGACGGCCACCGGCATCCATTCGGTCGCACTCGATGCGGATGGCGATGACGCGAACGCGGCGCTGGGCTTCCGCGGCCTGATCCGTGCCCTGCTCGATGCGGCGCCGCACGGGGCGACCGTGGCTCCCTGGCACGAGGCGCAGACCGTCGTGGCGAATACGATTCGTGCCGCCGAGATCGCGCGGGGTGAGGCATGAGCGACGCGATGATCCGTCGGGCACGCGCTGAGGATCAGGCCGAGCTCACGGCACTGTGGGCGACGGCGTTCACCCCTCCACTCGCTCCCGACCAGTGGCTCATCGACCCCGAACGGCTCGTGCACACGCTCGTGGCCGAAGACGAAGACGGCCTGTGCGGTTCGATCTACGGCCTGCCCAAGCGGCTGCGTGAGTCCGATGGCGTCGCCGAGGTGCATGCGATCGGCAGCGTCGCGGTCGCCGAGCGCGCCAGGGGGCACGGTCTCGCCCGTCGGCTCGTGGCTGCGACATTGCAGTCGGCGCACGAGGCGGACTGGGCGCTGCTGTTCACGGGCACCCCGGAGGTGTATCGCTCGAGTGACTTCGAGACCTTCTCGATGGCGCGGACTCTGACCGGGCCCTGGCATGCTCCCGTGCCGGCGCGGACAACGGATCAGGTCGTGCGCGAGACGGTCGGGCTCGGCAGCTTCCGTCCGCTGCGCGAGGTCTACGAGCGTTCGCGCGCAGGTCGAGTCGTGCTGGCTCCGGTGCGTGGCGATCGTGACATCGCGATGGCCGAGGTGCGTTTGAGGGGCGCGATCCTCTATCGCCGGACCGAGGGCTCGACGGTCGTCGGCTACGCGGTCGCCGAGCACCGAGGCGACGTCGGCATGCTCCTGGAGAGCGCAGTGCTCCCCGGCATCGAGGCCGACGCCGACGGAGTGCGCGACGACCTGCTCTCCGCGATCGCCGCGGACTGGGCATCCGCCGGGGTGACGTCGTGCGATCTCGCCGTCCCCGCGCTGCCGGATGAGGATCGGGCGCTCCGCGCCTTCGCGCCCGAGGCCGTGCGGCAGGACGACCGTACCGGGATGATCCGTCCGCTGCGGCGCGAGGCGCGAGTGCACGGCATTCGCCACTTCACGGCGGGCGACTACTTCTGAGCACTTGCTCGGAGACAGCACTGGGGACTGGGGATCGATCGGATGATGCGGCCCGGCCGAATGACCGGACGCCTGACCGCGGCGATGACGCCGCAAGGAGGATGAGCATGACCCAGAAGATGAGCAAGGCCCCGCAGGAGATCAACCCGCAGGAGAGGAACGAGACCGCTGCTCTGCGCAGCAGGCGCATGCTGCTCGCCGGATTTGGCGCGGCGGCGATCGGCGGTGTGGTGGCCGTCAGTGCGCAGACCCCCGCGCAGGCCGCCGGTCCCATCGCGACGCAGGGCAATTCGGGATCGTCGTCAGTGGCCAACGCCGGCACGGCGACCGCGCTCGTATCGCGCAAGGGCAAGGACGGCGACCTCGCGCGCACGGCAGGGTACGCGACGGCAGGCGACGGCGGTGCGGGGCTGTACCGCTTCGTGAAGAAGGATGCTCCCGCGGCGAACGGCGGCACGGTGCTCGGAGCCCCCAAGGGCGGTGCCTGGCTGCTCGTGCATGACGGGGTCGTGGACTTCCGGATGTTCGGGATCATGGATGCGAGCGTCAACGCCGACGACGCACTCGACGCCATGGTGAACGACGCGAGCATCCACCGCATCGAGGGGCACAGCCCTCTCAACTTCGTGCGCCGCCACAAGTTCTCCCGGTCGGGCATCGCGTTCGACTTCGGCGGGCACCTGATGACGACCGCGGGCATCGAGAACGCCGGCAAGGACGATCCGTTCGCGGCGGTCATGTTCTTCCGCGGCGAGGTGACCGATTCCGTGCACGAGGCGAAGCTCGGAGAGGTCGTGCCGGATCTCGGGGACGTCTTCCCGGTGGCCGACTCCTCGTTCTTCGCGGTCGGCGACTGGTACGCGGCGGAGGTGAACGCGCTGTCGGGTCGCTGGGAGCGCGAGCTGCAGCGGATGGTGCAGGTCACCCAGATCGTCGACGGCACGCACATCCGCATCAACTACAAGAACGGCTGGCCGCTCGGCAAAGACCGCACGATGACGTGGCGCCGGGTCGTTCCAGTGCAGGACGTGACGGTGTCGAACCTGAAGTTCCTCGGCACCGGCACCGACGAGTACACCGGCTCGCACCCGCTGGCCTTCGAGTACGCGGTGCGCTGCGACGTCGACCACATCGACGGCACCGGCACGTTCTGGCCGCTCATCCAGCGCCGGTGGAACACCTACTACTCGACCGTGAGCTGCACGCTGAAGAACCCGACCTCGGTCACCTGGGGCGGTGCCGGCTACCTGACGCAGCAGATCTACTGCCTCTACGGATACGTCGCCAACTGCCACACCGCGAACGCCCGGCACCTGAACGACTTCACCGCGAGTGCCTACTGCCTGGTCGAGAACTGCCACGGCGACGGCGACGACCAGGGTCCGTTCGTCACGCACGGGCAGTACGAGCACGACCTCACCTACACCGGCAACTCGGGGCTCATGACCTTCGCGAACTCCGGGGCGGCCTGGGGTTCTGCAGCCAAGCGCATCACGGTGCGCAAGCATGTGTGCTCGTGGTTCGTCGCCCGCGTGCGCATCACCGACCTCACCCTCGAAGACGTGCAGGTGATCGGCAAGCCCTCGCTCGCGGGGTCGGGGATGCTGTGGATCAACGCCGACGGCGCGCAGCTGCGCGGGTGCACGGCATCCGACACCCTCGTGATCACCCAGGCCTCCGACAACTCGGCACGGCCGACCGTGATCGCCGACTCGCACTTCACGTTCGTCGCTCCCGGCGAGCTCACCAACGCCACGGTGAAGACGCCCGTCACGTTCGTCGACACCGTGCTCGATCGGGTCGGCGGCATGAAGATCGCGGGGGCGGGAGCGGTCACGTTCCGCGGATCGACCCTCACCGCCGCAGACGACGCGGCACCCATCGTGTCGTCATCGGAGCGACTGCGGTTCGAGGGGTCGACGCTCCGCAACGCCCGCATCGCGGCGGCACGAGGAGAGCGGCAGGCGGTGGAGGTCTCGGGATCGGACGTCGCGATCAAGGGCGGAACCGGTGTCTCGCGGACCGGCGACGGCGAGCTGCACCTGACGCTGTCCGACAGTACCTTCCGCGCGGAGGGGGCGGCCACGCACGTCTCGGTCACGAAGGGCGCGACCCACTATCGCGCGGTCGGCAACCGCTTCGAGGGCGGGGCGCTGGAGCTGACGGATGCCGCGTTCGGCGCGTCGTCCACCCTGTTGCACACCGGCAACGTGGAGTCGGGTGTGACTCGCACGGCCTTCCCCGCCGAGGGCCCTCGCGTCGTCGACACCGCGAACCTCGCGGTCTGACCCCGGCGCGCGTTTTCGGGCGCGAGTGTGTTTCTGGGCGCGAGTGCACGGGATGCAGCCGAGTGCACGGCTTCTCGACATGAGGAAGCCGTGCACTCGGCGAGAACCCGTGCACTCGGGGCGGGCTGGACTGGGACGGGGGTGGGTCAGAGGCCGGTCACCACGACGAGCTTGCCAGCGGCGGTGCCCTGCTCCATCGCGGTGTGGGCCTCGGCGATCTGGTCGAACGCGTAGACCCGGTCGATCGGCACGGTGGCGTCGCCTGCCGCGACCGCATCGAGGAAGCCCTGGAGCACGGTCGGAGGCAGGTCGGCCGCACCTCCGCCGTACGCGCTGAGGCGCACGCCGCGGGGGATGTACTCGATCGGGTAGAAGTCCTTCACGGTCCACTCGTTCGACAGCATCCCGGTGAAGCAGACGACGCCGTGCACGCGGGTCGAGCGGAGCGTGTCGGGGAGGGTCGGCGTTCCGACCAGCTCGAGGGCCGTGTCGACGCCGTCGGGGAGGATCGCCCTGACCTGCGCCTGCACGTCGCCGTCGTCGATGAGCACGTGGTCGACGCCGATCGCGGTGAGGGCGTCTGCCTTGTTCGGGTTGCGTGTGGTGGAGAACACGGTCATCCCGCGCTGCTTCGCGAGCACCGCGGTCGCCATGCCGATGGAGGAGGTGCCGCCGCGGATCAGGATCGACTGGCCGGGCTGGGCGTCGAGCCCCACGGTGAGGGATCCGTGCGAGGTCTGCAGCATCTCAGGGACAGCGCCGAGGATGCTCCAGTCCAAGTCGCTCTCGAACGCGATGACCTGGGTTGCGGGAACGCAGGTGTACTCGGCGTACCCGCCGTCGTAGGTGCGACCCATGTCGCCCATCATCGCCACGACCTGCTGTCCGGGGGTGAACTCTCCGCCGGGGGCTTCGACGACCACGCCCGTCGCCTCGATACCGAGCACGCGGGGGAAGGTGACGCCCGATGCCAACCCGAGTCGGGTGTGGAGCTCTGAGCGATTCAGGCCGAATGCCTTGACCTGGATCAGCACCCACCCGTCGCGCGGGGTGGGGATCGGGAGTTCCCTGATCGTGAGCGACTCCGCTGGTCCCGGCTCGTCGAGGACGATCGCGCGCATCGTTTCGGTCATGAGGTGGCTCCTGCCGTCGGTGGGTCGTCGGAAAACCTGGTTACTTTCCGCGGCAAGTATATGTCGGTTCGAAGAGAACGGGCCCGACCCTCAGGAAACTCCTCATCGCGGGGACAGCGCTCAGTTCGAAGGCAGTCCGACGAGCTCGATGCTGCGCTGCCACAGCGCCTCGGCGAGATCGGCGTCGTTCGCCTGCGGGTTGACCTTCGTGGTGAGCTGGCGCTCGTCGTAGTAGCCCCCGGAGAACCAGGTCTCGTCGGGGGTGCCCTCGATGAACCAGCGCAGCGTGGCTCCGCCCTTGTCCGGGCCGATGAGCATGACGTGCTTGAGCGGCGTGCGGTAGAGCACTCGCATGATGCTCGACGACTCCGCGGCGAAGTTCGTCCGCACCGTGCCGGGGTGGAATGCGACAGCGCTCAACCCCTGGGCGTGGAACTTCGTGTGCAGGCTCTTCGCGAACAGCACGTTCGCGAGCTTCGCGTCGCCGTAGGCCTTGTTCGGACTGAAGTGGCGGGAGTTGTCGAGGTCGTCGACGTCGAGGTGGCCGAACAGGCGGTGGGCGATGCTCGAGGTGTTGATGACCGTGCCTTCGGCCTGCAACAGCTGCGGCAGCAGCAGGTTCGTGAGGAGGAACGGTGCCAGGTGGTTGACCTGCATCGTCTTCTCGAACCCGTCGACCGTCGGGGTTCGATCTCCGAAGATTCCGCCCGCGTTGTTCGCCAGAACGTGGATGCCGTCGTCGCCGACCGCTTCCGTGATCTCCCCGGCCAGCTCCCGCACATCGTCGAGGCGAGCGAAGTCGGCCGTGAACCATTCCGCTCCGGTCTCCTCGGCGACGGCGCGGGTCTTCTCGACGGACCGGCCGATCAGGATGAGGCGATGCGGCGAAGAAGCGAGCTGGCGCGCGGCCGCCGCTCCGATCCCGTCCGATGCTCCGGTGATGATGATCGTCTGCGCGGTCATGGCGTGCTCAGTCGGCCGTCGGCGTGATGCGCTTGACCGCCCTGGTCACGTGTTCGGCGATCACCGCCTGCGCGCGGTCGGGGTCTCCGCTCGCGATGGCGTCGACGATCTGCTGATGGCTGCGCACGTGTTCCTCCTGCTCTGCGGGATCGAGCGCTGCGTTGGCAGCGTGCAGGAAGCCGGTGATGCGACCGCGCAACTGCCCGCTCACCTCGTCGAGGAAGCGGTGCTCGGCGAGGTCGGCGAGTGTCTCGTGGAAGAGCCGGTCTTGGCGCAGCACCTCGTCGATGTCACCGGGCGCGGCATCCGACATCGCCTGGATGATCGCGCCGAGCCGGGCGGCGGACTCCTCATCCCACCGCTCCTGCACGCGGATCGCCATGAACTGCTCGAGCACGATCCGCAGACTCGAGATCTCTTCGAGGTCTTGTGCGCTCAGCTGTGCGACCCTGGCGCCGCGGCGGGGTTCGCGCGTGATGAGGCGCTCCTCGGCGAGGCGCGTGAGTGCCTCGCGCACCGGGATGTGGCTGACGCCGAGCCGGTCGGCGAGTTTGCGCTCGACGAGGCGTTCGCCGGGGGCGAGCTCTCCGGAGTGGATGGCCGAGCGCAGCTCGTCTGCGACCTGTTCGGCGATGTTCTGGTCTGACACGCTGCGCATTCGGGGCCCTTCTCGATCCGCGGTGCCGTCTCGTCGAGCGGGCGCGCATTCGTTCGCTCGATGCTATGGCATTTTCCGGATGGGTGGACACGGTGAGAGATTTGCTAGATGCTATAGCAAGCCCATTCGAACGATGACGAAGGAGTTGTCATGTCCGGGAACGGAATCGCCCCCGATACACGAACGCCGGAGGAGGTCGGAGCCTCCGCCATGAAGAAGGCGATCTGGCGCCTCGGTCCGTTCCTCGGATTGCTGTACCTCGTCGCGTACATGGATCGCAACAATGCCGGCTTCGCCAAGCTCGAGATGACGGCGGCATTGCAGATCACCGAGGCCGTCTTCGGGTTCGCGGCCGGCATCTTCTTCATCGGGTATCTGCTGTTCGAGGTTCCGAGCAACCTGTTGCTGGAGAGGTTCGGCGCCCGCAAGTGGATCGCGCGCATCATGATCTCCTGGGGCATCGTCGCGTCGTTGACGGCCTTCGTGCAGGACGGGACCCAGTTCGCGATCGCCCGGTTCGTCCTCGGCATCGCGGAGGCCGGGTTCTTCCCGGGTGTGCTCCTCTATCTCACGCTCTGGTTCCCGAGGCAGTACCGCACGCAGGTGCTCGCGGTGTTCGTACTGTCGAACCCGATCGCGAACGCGGTCGCCGCGCCGCTGTCGGGCTGGATGCTCGAGCTGCACGGCATGTGGGGCCTCGACGGGTGGCAGCTCGTCTTCCTGCTGCAGGGCATCCCTGCGGTACTCCTCGCCTTCGTCGTCTTCTTCTGGCTGCCCGATCGTCCGCAGGATGCTCGTTGGCTGGACTCGACCGAGCAGCGGTGGATCAACGACACCCTCGTCGCCGAGACCGCGGCGACTGAGCAGAAGCACGGACGTCTGCGCCTGCGCGAGGTGTTCAGCAACGGCCGTCTGTGGACCCTGATCGTGCTGTTCTTCGGAGTCGTGTTCGGAGCCTACGGTCTGGGGATGTGGCTGCCGACGATCGTGAAGAGCATGGGCGACTTCTCCAACTCGACGACCGGATGGCTCGTCGCGCTGCCGAACCTGTGCGCCGCGCTCGTCATGCTTCCGTGGGAGCGCGCTGCGAGGAAGCAGGGCAACATCCCGCTGCAGATCGGCATCACTCTCACCATCACCGCGCTGTCGCTCATCGCGGCGGTCGCCGCGCAGGGCACGCCTATCCTCGCGCTCGCCGCACTGTGCGTCGGTATGTCGGCGCTGTTCTCGACCACACCGCTGTTCTGGAGTCTGCCGCCCATGGTGCTCACGGGTACCGCGGCGGCGGCCGGGCTCGCCTTCATCAACTCGGTGGGCAACCTCGCCGGATTCGCCGGCCCGTACGCGATCGGCTGGATCAGTGAGACCACCGGATCGGCGATCTGGGGGCTGTTGCTCATCGCCGCCCTCACGCTGCTCGGCGCGACCATCGCGTTCGTGCTGAGCCGGCGGGCCGACTTCACGGTGCCGGCCGAGGTGCTCGTGAAGGTGGACACGAACTCCGAGGTGCGGTGATGTCCCGCCGCGATGCGGATGCGCGGGTGCATTCGACGAGTCGACGCGCGCTCATGACCGGGCTCGGCGCTGTCGCGCTCGGTGCTGCCGGCTCCCTCGCCGTTGGAGCGCCCGCACAGGCGGCTCCCGCCGCGACGGGTGCGAAGGACATCACCAGAGCCGAGTCCGTCGCCGATCTATCTCGGCTTCGGGCGCGTGAAGGCGAGATCGCGATCGTCGCCGGCTACCGCACCCCTGGCGACGCCGGGCTGCTCGTGTATGTAGGGGTCGGTGAGGCGGATGTCGAGGCCAACGGCGGCACGGTGATCGGCGGAAAGAACCGCACCAGGTGGCTGCTGCAGCACGACGGCACCGTCGACTTCCGGGCTTTCGGCATCACGGGCCCCGAGGTCGCGGCCGACGATGCGCTCGCCGCGATGGTGAACGATCTCCGCATCAGGCGGATCGAGGCGAGCACGGATCTGCTGTTCCAGCGGCGGCATCGCTTCAGCCGCTCCCACCTCGAGATCGACTTCGGCGGTCATGTCATCACGACGGAGGGCATCGAGGCGAACACCCATGACAATCCGTTCGGTGCGGTGATGTTCTTCACCGGGGTGTCGCGTGACGTCGTCGTCGAGCACGCGTTGACGCAAGCCTGGCCGGAGCTGACGGATGCGGTCGAAGTGCCCGATGCGTCGAAGTTCCCTGTCGACTCGTGGTGGGCGGTGCAGTGCGATCCGGTCGCCGGAGGTGGGGCGGATGAACGAGAGATCCAACGATTCGTCCAGGTGACGCAGCAGATCGACGGTCAGCACATCCGGGTCGACTATCTCAACGGCTGGCCGCTGGAGAAGGGGCGAAAGCTCACCTGGCGTCAGATGGATCCCGTCGCGGGAGTGCGCATCTCGAACATGCGGTTCCTCGGGGCAGGTCCCTTCGACGGGCCCACCGACGGCTCCTTCCCCGACTCGCGTGAGCTCACCGGATCGCACCCGATCGCGTTCGAGTACGCCATCCACTGTGATGTCGCCGACGTTCACGCCAGCCGCACCTGGTGGCCGGTCGTGATGCGGCGGTGGAACACCCACTTCTCGACCGAACGCTGCTCGGTCGAGAACCCTCCCACGGTGTTCTACGGCGGCGCGGGCTATCTCACGCAGCAGATCTACTGCCTCTACGGGCGGGTGAGCGACTGCACGTCATCGAACGCACGACACCTCAACGACCTGACCGCCAGTGCGTACTGCATCGTCGAGAACTGTCACGGTGACGGCGATGATCAGGGCGGGAACCCCTTCACCACGCACGGCCAGTACGAGCACGACCTCACCTTCATCGGGTGCTCGGGGCTGATGGACATCGCCAATTCGGGTGCGCAATGGGGCACTTCCGCCAAGCGCATCACGGTGCGCGACCACGTCTGCTCGTGGTTCGTCGCCGGCACGAAGATCAGCGACCTGACGCTCGAGAACGTCCGGGTGATCGGGAGGTCGACCTTCGACCCGCAGGCGACCATGACGATCAACGCCGACGGGGCCCAGTTGCGCGGGTGCACGGCCGGGCTGTTGGCCATCGGGCAGCGGTCGGGTCGATCGTCGCGGCCGACGACGATCGAGGACTGCACCTTCGCGCTCCCCAAGGATCAGGTGCTCATCCAGACCCCTGTCACCGTCCCCGTCAGCTTCGTGCGCTGCACGATCACGGGAATCGACGGGATGAAGGCTCGCGGCGCGGGCGCCGTCGAGTTCGTCGACTGCCGCCTGAGCGGACCTGCCGCCGGTGCCCCCGCCGAGCTCGGGGCGTCGAGGGTCACCCTCCGGGGCGGCACCGTGCGAGACGTGCTGCTCACCGCGACCGCCGTGCGCGACCAGATCATCTCGATCGAGGGGGTCGAGCTCAACACCGAGCGCGACGAGGGTGCCATGGTGTCCAGGGCCGCCGGTGCCGGGGTCATCACCTGGCGTCTGAGCGGCCTGACCTCCACGATGGAGAAGGGCGCGGCACACCTCGACATCGGCACGGGTGTCAATCATGCACGCGTCACCGGCACCCAGTTCGTCGGAGGGCGGCTGCGGTTGGCCGGGGGATTCGCCGAGCCCTCGACGCTGCTCTACAGCGACTGCGTCGAGCGCGGGGTGGAGGCGACTCTTCCCGAGGCGGGTGCGCGAGTGCTGATCGCCGACGTGCTGAAGGTCGATGCGTAGACCACGGTGCGGTGAGGGCCCGCATTGCATCGGCCCGGGTGCGCGAGGAGAGCGTGACCTCAGGGAGCGACCGCGTAGTGGCTCGAGATCGCCACACGGTTCCAGGCGTTGATCACGATGACCAGCCAGGAGATCGCAGAGATCTCGGACGCGGTGAGGACGGCGTCGACATCCACCGTGCGATGCGCGTCGGTGGCATCGTGCGAGATGTTCGTGAGCCGTTCGGCGAGGACGAGCGCGGCCTTCTCCTTCTCGCTGAAGTACTGCGACTCCCACCAGGCGGCGACGAGTGCGAGTCGGTCGGCGGACTCGCCGTGGGCGATCGCGTCGCGCGAATGCATGCGCAGGCAGAACGCGCACCCGTTGATCTGCGATGCCCTGATCTTGACGAGCTCGATGAGGAGCGGGTCCAACCCGGCGGCAGCGGCCTCGGTGTGCGCCGTCTCATCGAGCGCGGAGAGGCTCTGGTACGTGGCCGGGTTGAGCTTGCCGAGATTGACGTGTGCCATGGGTCTTGGCCTTCCAGGTCGGGAGGAGCACGCCCGGGGCGGCGGTCCAGGTGCCTAGGATTCGACATCTCATCCGACGGGTGGACGATCGTCCGGGAGCAGTACGTTCGACCCTATCGGGGTGCTTCGCTCGCGCGGCGGCGGCCACCGGGCTACGCTTGCTATAGCAAATCTTCCGAATCTTCGAGGAGCCGATGTGGTCAGTGGGAATCGAGGGTCGTCGATCATGTTCGGTGACCGCATCCGTGTCCCTCGCACACGGGCGCGCATCGGCGTCGCTCGCCGCGACATCACCCCGCCCGTCGGCATCCGCGCCAAGAACTGGGGCCCCGCCGACTGGGAACGCTCGGAGGGCGCGCATCGTCCGTTCGAGCTGACCGCGCTGGCCGTGATCGCCGACGACGAGCGCCCACGCGTGCTGCTCGCGGTGGACGGCACGTGGTGGCGTCGCGTCGCTGACGAGCTGGGCGTGCGTGGGGCGATCCTCGACGGTCTCGGGCTCGAACCCGACCAGCTGATGCTCTCGCTCTCGCACACCCACGCGGGTGCGGTGCTCTGCGCCGCCGACGCGCACCTGCCGGGTGGCGAGCTGATCCCCGGCTACCTCGAGGCGCTCGCCGCCGCGGGTGTCGCAGCCGGGCGCGAGGCGCTCGAGGGCGCGGTCCCCGGACTCATCGAGTGGACCACCGGACGCTGCATTCTGGCAGCCGACCGCGAACTCGACGTCGATGGCCGCGCGCTGGTGGGCTACAACCCCGCGGGCGAGGCCGATGACACCGTGACGATCGGGCGCCTCAGTGTCGACGGCATCGTGCGTGGCACGCTCGTGAACTACGCCTGCCACCCGACCACGCTCGCTTGGCAGAACCGCGAGGTGTCGCCGGACTACGTCGGCGCGATGCGCGAGATCGTCGAGACCACCACGGGAGCACCGTGCCTGTTCGTGCAGGGAGCGTCGGGCGAGCTGGCTCCGCGCGAGCAGTACACCGGCGACGTCGGGGTGGCCGACCGGCACGGACGCTCGCTCGGTCACGCCGTGCTCGCAGCCCTCGATGCGCTGCCCGCGCCGGGGGAGGAATTGACGCTCGACGGCGTCGTGGAATCCGGTGCCCCGCTCGCCGTCTGGACCGGGCGGGCGGGTGCCGGTGGAGGGGGAGCGGCCGGTTCGGTGTCGCGCGTCGAACTGCCGCTGCGTGACCTGCCGACGCTCGACGACCTCGCCGAGGAGTGGAAGGACATCGACCCGCGCTCGCGCGAGGAGCGGCTCGGTCGCGCCCGCAACCTGCGGGACGGATACATCGTCGGTCCGACCGTGCAGCATCCGGTCTGGGCCTGGCGTCTGGGAGATGCCGTGATCGTCGGGCATCCGGGCGAGGCGTATTCGCGGTTGCAGACGACGCTGCGAGCGCGGTTCCCTGAGGTGCCGATCGTGGTGATGAACCTCACGAACGGCCCGGGCTTCGTGTACCTGCCGACTCGCGATGCGTATGACCGGGGTGCGTACCAGGCGTGGCAGACGCCCCTGGCTCCCGGTGCGCTCGACCTGCTCGAGGAGCACGCCGTCGAGGTCGTCGCTGCTCTCCTCGACCGCTGACCGCGCCAGCCACTACACTTGCTATAGCAAATCTCGACCCTGAGGAGAGCAATGACCGCCCCCACCCCTGTCGGCTCCGTCGCCATCGTCACCGGAGGATCCGCCGGCATCGGCTGGGAGATCGGACAGCGCCTCGCCGCCGACGGCTATGTGGTGGTTGCCGCCGACCGCGTGCCAGGGCTCACCGCGCATGAGAACCCTGCCGGCATCCTGTGGCGCGAGCTCGACGTGACCGACCACGCGGGCGTCGACCGGGTGTTCGGCGAGATCGAGGCCGAGCTCGGACCGATCGAGGTGCTCGTCAACAACGCCGGCATCCAGCGCCACCGCGGTATCGAAGACCTCAGCTGGGACGAATGGTCGGCGGTGGTCGACGTCAACCTGCACGGTGTCTTCTCGGCGCTGCAGGCGGCAGGTAAGCGGATGCTGGAGCGCGGCGATGGGCGCATCGTCAACATCTCTTCCATCTCGTCACGCGGCTCGGCCGGTCGCGCGCCCTATGCCACGACCAAGGCCGCCGTGATCGGGTTGACCTCGACCGCGGGCGCCGAGTGGGCATCGCGAGGGGTGCGGGTCAACGCGGTCGCGCCCGGCTACGTCGACACCGGCGTCTTCCGCCAGGGAGTCGAGGCGGGCACGCTCAGCCTCGACACGATCCTGTCGCGCATCCCCGCGAAGCGCCTGGCCGAGGCGAGTGAGATCGCCGCCGCGGTCAGCTTCCTCGTCTCCGACCAGTCGCGCTACATGAACGGCCAGACGCTCTACGTCGACGGCGGCTTCATGGTCGACTACGGCGTGCCGCTGGCGAAGAAGCCCGAATGACGACGATCGCCCGCATCGACACGGCCACGGCCGTGCTGCCGCTGCCTGTGCCGCTGCAGCTGGGCGCGATGACGGTGACCCGTCGCGAGTACAGCGCGGTGCAGGCGACCGCCGAAGACGGCACGACCGGCATCGCCTACTGCCTCTCGCGGGAAGCGCCGATGGCCGAGATCGTCGACCGCCTCGTTGCGGCGCACGCGGTGGGTGCGGATGCCGACGACCCCGCAGCGACCTGGGAGCGGATGCTGCGCGGCAGTGCCATCGTCGGCCGGGTGGGCTTGGTGCGGCGCGCGATCGGTCTGGTCGACATCGCGCTGTGGGACATCGCTGCGCGGCGTGCGGGCGTGCCGCTGTGGAAGATGCTCGGAACGGGCACTGTGCCGCGGGACTCGATGCTGGTCGCCGCGTATCCGTCTGCGCAGCGGTCTCCGCGCGAGGTGGCGGAGGAAGTTCTCGCCCAGGCCGAGGGCTGGACGAACGTGAAGATCTCGCGGTCGCCCGACCCCGCGTACATGCGCGAGCTCATCGCGATCCTGAACAACGAGCTACCTGCGTCGACCGGACTCGTGGTCGACGTCGGCTTCGGCTGGCCCGATGCCGAGACCGCGTTGGCCGAGATCGCCCAGTGGGGCGACCCGCGGCTCACCTGGCTCGAAGACCCCCTGCTCCCCGAAGACGCCGCGGGTGTCGCGCGCATCCGCCGGGAGTCGGGGCTTCCGGTCGCGGTCGGCGACGAGGTCACCGACCCTGCCGTGCTGAAGGCGCTGGTCGAGGTGGGCGGGGTCGAGGCGCTGCGGCTCGATGTCGTCGCGATCGGAGGGGTGACCCCCGCGCGCGAGATGATCGCGTGGGCTGCAGAGCGCGGAGTGCCCGTCTCCGGGCACGTCTATCCTGAGGTCACCGCGCACCTGGGCATCGGCGTGGAGACGTTCGCCCGTGGCATCAACCCGTACGACCCCGCGCCTTCGTTCATCCTGGGCGGCCCGTCGTTCGAAGGCCGGGTGCGGCCGACGGATGCTGTGGGCCTCGGCTTCGCGCTCGATCCGACGGTCTTCCGATTCGAGAGGGACTGAGATGACAGAATCCCCGCACAGTGCCGTTGCTCGCAGTGCCGTCGTGACCGGCAGTGGCAAGGGCATCGGCCGCGCCATCGCCGAACGCCTCACCGCCGACGGCTGGATCGTGGTCGGGCTCGAGCGTTCGCCGGGCTCCGGCACGGTCGAAGACGGCGTCGTGGCGGAGGTCGTGCTCGGTGACGCGGCCGATCGGGCTGCACACGAGCGTGCCGCCGCGGCCGCCCGCGACAGGGCGCCCCTCGCCGGCTGGGTGAACAACGCCGGCATCACCAAGCGCACCCCGCTGCACGACCTCGACGAAGCCACCGTGCGCGAGGTCCTCGACATCAACGGATTCGGGTACATCTGGGGCTGCTCGACCGCGGTCTCGGCGTTCGTCGACCAGGGTGTCGCCGGCGCGATCGTCAACATCGGCTCGATCCACGGACGCTCGTCCTTCACCGACCACGCCGCCTACGAGTTCACCAAGGGCGGCATCGACGCCCTCACCCGCAGCGTCGCGGTGACGTATGGCGGTCTCGGCATACGTGCCAACACCGTCGCGCCGGGAGGGGTGCGCACCCCGCACCTCGAAGCGCAGATCGCGGCGTCGGCCGACCCCGCCGCCGAAGAGCGTGCGCTCGCAGAGGGACCGCCCATGGGCCGCATCGCCCGCGCCGAAGAGGTGGCCGCGGTGGTGGCGTTCCTCCTCTCGGACGAGGCCCCGTACCTGTCGGGGCAGTCGATCGCGGTCGACGGGGCGTGGACGGCATCCTTCGGGGACATCGCCATCGGCCCCGCCCTGCGAGAGCGCTTCGAGGGCTGAGGTGCGCCTCGGCTCGGGAGGAGAACACCGTCTCGGGCGGAACCTCGACGCAGGATCCTCCTCCTGACGCGGAGTCCTCCGCCTATCGCGGTACGCGTCACCGGAGGTACGCGTCCACGAGCAACGCCCCGCGGATCACCCGCAGTTCGTCGATGATGCGGGCGACGCTCTTCACGCTCACCGAAGACAGTGCCAGGTCGTGCGGACCGAGAGGTTCGAGCTTCCCGGTGCGGATGCGGATCACCTCCCACCCCGCAGCGCGAAGGGCGCGGTCCTTGCGCAGGTCTGTCTCCTGCCGCTTGCCGACGTGCTCCAGGCCGTGACGTCCGACGGTGTCGTACTCGAGCGCGACCCTCAGTTCCGCGAACACGATGTCGGGCCAGACCTCGGTGTGGCGGAAGAACGGGCGCGACACCTTCACGGCGTTCACGGCCGTGTCGAACTCGATCACCGTCCCGAGCTCCGCGCGTAGACGACCCTCTGCCGAGGATGCCGGGCGCGGTGCGCACGCGCTCACGAACCCGGTCCCGGCGGGCAGGTCAGGGGTCTTCGTGCAGAGTGCCGGTGCGGGGCGGCGGGGCTTTCGGGGAAGCGCACGAGCCTCACCGAGCACGACAGGTTGCGGGCGCGCGAGCGCTGAGCACTCGGGGCACCATGCGGAGCGGCGTCGCACCGGTCCCGGACGCTCGCGCTGCTCAGTCGGGGTGGCGGCGAACCGATGCCCGACCGCGCATTCCCAGCAGAGGAGCACGTCGGCGGCGAGCGGGATCTGCGACAGTGCGATGCCGTGGTTCAGCTCCGGGTGGTACTGCCGGATCAGTTCCGGATATGCCGCCCACCCGGCGCGGTAGGTGCCGCGGTCATACGGAACCGCGCGACCGCGGGAGAACTGCCGTCGCGCCCACCACTTCATCACCGGTTCCGGCACGCGCCGACGATATCCCTGAGCACGGACACCGCGTCGCCGCCCCTGCCGCCCCCTGCCGGTGTCCCCGGTCCGTGCGACGATCCGCGTATCGACGGGAGAGCGGATGCGTGGCGAAGCGACGGTGCTGCACGCCGATCTCGACGCGTTCTACGCGTCGGTCGAGCAGCGCGATGCACCGGAACTGCGTGGTCGACCGGTCATCGTGGGCGGTGGGGTCGTGTTGGCGGCGAGCTACGAGGCGAAGGCCCGGGGCGTGCGCACCGCGATGGGTGGCCGACAGGCGCGGGAGCTCTGCCCGGATGCCGTCGTCGTCCCGCCGCGCATGGAGGCGTACTCCGCCGCGAGCAAAGACGTGTTCGCGATCTTCCGTGACACCACCCCACTCGTCGAGGGGCTCTCGATCGACGAGGCGTTCCTCGAGGTCGGGGGTCTGAGACGGATCGCAGGCAGCCCTGAGCAGATCGCGGCACGACTGCGCGAACGCGTGCGTGCAGAGGCAGGACTCGCGATCTCGGTCGGCGTTGCCCGCACGAAGTTCCTCGCCAAGGTCGCCAGCGCCGTGAGCAAACCCGATGGCTTGCTGGTCGTGGAGCCCGACCGGGAGGAGGAGTTCCTGCTCCCTCTTCCGGTGGAGCGCCTGTGGGGTGTGGGCGCGGTGACGGCCGAGAAGCTGCACCGCTACGGCATCCGCACTGTCGGAGAGCTCGCTGAACTGGAGGCCGCCACCGCCGAGCGGATGCTGGGCAAGGCGACGGGCGCCCACGTGCACGCGCTCGCTCGCCTGCGGGATCCGCGCCCGGTCGACACCACTCGTCGCCGCGGATCCATCGGCTCGCAGCGCGCTCTCGGCACCCGTCCCCGTTCGCCCGAGGAACTCGACCTCATCCTCACCCAGATCATCGACCGGCTCGGTCGCCGCCTCCGCGACGGCGATCGTGTGTGTCGCACCGTCGTGCTGCGTCTGCGCTTCGGCGACTTCTCGAAGGCCACCCGCTCCCGGTCGCTCCGCGCGCCGACCGACCGCACCGCAGTGCTGCTCACCCTCGCACGCACGCTGCTCGCCGCGGCGCAGACCGAGATCACCGACCGCGGCATCACCCTGATCGGCATCTCGCTGTCGCAGCTCGACCACGCCGACCGCGTGCAGCCCGAGCTGCCGATCGACTGGGGCGACGAGGCACGCCTCGACACGGTGCTCGACACCCTGCGCGACCGCTACGGCGCGACCTCAGTCTCGCGGGCGGCGCATCTCGGCCGCGACCCGGGGTGGTCGTCGCCCATCCTGCCCGAGCACGAGTGACCCGCACCTCGCCGGGAGGAGCACTCCCTCCCGGGAGGACTTTTCCCCCGGGAGGCTCCTCCCGACAGGGAGATCTCCTCCTGAGAAACCGCGCCCCGCCCGGCCCTCAGCCCTTGAGCATCGACGCCCGAGCGATCAGCCCGTCGACCACGTCGAAGGTCGCGATGGTCTCGGTGGCGACGCCCGCGTTGATGACCTGCTCCTGAGCGACGACCCACCGCGCGCCGAACAACACGCTCGTCTCGATCACGCACGACAGTTCGGGGTTCTGCAGTCGCGGCTCATAGAACGCGCGGATCGCGGCGGCGCCGACCACGGGTTCGGGCGCGACGCCGGTGATCACGGCATCCGCGGCATAGGTTGCGACGAACGCATCCAGGTCGTGCGCGTTGAACGCATCGAGCTGAGCCTGCACGGTATCGAGGGCAGAGCGATCCAGGGCGGTGCGGTCAGTCAATGCGAACTCCTCCGTTGACGTCGTAGGTGGCGCCGGTGATGAAGCGGGCACGCTCCGAGGCGAGCGATGCGATGATCCAGGCGACGTCTTCCGGCTGCCCGAATGCGCCGAGCGGGATTCCGGCTTCGAGCTTCTCGCGTCCCGCGCCCTGCAGCTGGTCGGTGATCGCGCTCGCGACCGGACCGGGAGTGACGGCGTTGACGCGAATGCCCTCGGAAGCGAGGTGCCGAGCGAAGCTGCGGGTGATCGCGAGGATCGCGCCCTTGCTGGCGGCGTAATGGATGCCGGTCTGCAGCGCGCCGACCTGGCCGGCGATCGAGGCGATGTTGATGACCGAGCGGTCGCCCTCCGCAGCCCGGAGCAGCGGGAGGGCACCGCGGGTGAGGAAGAACGTGCCGCGCGCGTTGGTCTCCAGGACCATGTCCCACTCGTCGAAGTCGATGTCGTCGTAGGGCGTGTAGGGGCACACGCCGCCGTTGTTGACGAGCACGTGCAGCGAGCCCCACGTGGCCGTGATCTCGTCGACCAGCGCGTCGATCGATTCGCGCTCACGCAGGTCGAGGCGCGAGACGTGCACATCGGGCGCCCCTGCGGCGCGGCATTCCTCGGCGATGCGGAGGGCTTCAGCTTCTCGCCCGGCATACGTGATCCAGAGGGCGGCACCCTCGCGGGCGAGTTCGAGGGCGGCGGCGGTTCCGATACCGGAACTGGCCCCCGTGATCAGTGCGCGGCGAGCAGTCATGACTTCGATGCTATAGCAAACCATGGAACAAAAGCAGTGCCGTGCATTGACTTGCTAGATGCTATAGCATCGCATCCATGACTGCCCCGTTCATCATCGTCAGCGACTGCGACCTGCCAGGAACCGTCATCGAAGACACCCTCCGCCAGGCGGGGCTGGGTGCCGAGCGCGCCGCATCCGGAAGCATCGACGACATCGCCGCTCGCGGTGCAGACGCCGAAGGTCTGGTGGTCCAGTGGGCGCAGATCACCGGCGAGGTGATGGACCGGATGCCGAACCTCCGCATCATCAGCCGCGTCGGCATCGGGTACGACATGGTCGACGTCGAGGCGGCGACTGCCCGCGGCATCGCCGTCGCGAACACCCCGAGCTACTGCATCGAAGAGGTCGCCGCGCACACCATCGCGATGATCATGACCGAGGCCCGTGGCCTCTCCGCCTACGACCGCGCGGTGCGGGCCGGCACCTGGAAGGCCGTCGACGCCCGTCCGCTCGCCGTGCGGCCCTCGGCCACGACCGTCTCGGTGCTCGGATTCGGGCGCATCGGCTCGATGGTCGCCCGCGGCTGCCGTGCGCTGGGCTTCCGCGTGCTCGTCGCCGACCCCTATGCCTCCGCCGACGCGGTGCGCGAGGCCGGGTGCGAGCCCGTCGAGATTCCGGATGCCGTGGCGCAGGCCGACATCCTCACCCTGCACGTGCCGCTCACCGACGAGACCCGGCACCTGATCGATGCCACCGCTCTCGCGACCATGAAGCAGGGTGCTGTCGTCGTGAACACCTGCCGTGGTCCGCTCATCGACGAGGAGGCGCTTGCGGCCTCGCTGCGCTCCGGACACCTGGGTGCTGCCGCACTCGACGTGTTCGCGGGCGAGCCCCTCGCCGCCGACTCGCCGCTGCGCGACCTCGACCAGGTGCTGCTCACCCCGCACGCCGCCTGGTACTCGCCCGAGGCGCTGGCCGATCTCCCCGTGCACGCGGCCGAGAACATCATCCGGTACCTCGCCGGCGAGCCCGTGCCGATCGTCAACCCGACCTACGCCGCCGCGCATTGACCGAAGGATCATCCATGGAACTCCTGCGACTCGGCCCCGTCGGCGATGAGCGTCCCTTCGTCCGTGAGGCGGGCGTCGTGTACGACCTCGCGCCTCTCACCGCCGAGATCGACGGCGCCTTCCTCGCCGCAGGTGGCATCGCCCGCGTGCGTGATGCGCTGGCCCGCGGCGAACTCGCCGACGCCGACGTCGAAGGACTGCGCATCGGCGCCCCGGTCGCTCGTCCGACCGCGGTGGTCTGCATCGGTCAGAACTACGCGGCCCACGCGGCCGAGTCCGGATCCGAGCCGCCCGAGCATCCGGTGATCTTCTTCAAGCACCCCAACACCGTGGTCGGCCCGAACGACATCGTGCTGCTGCCGCCCGGGGCGGAGAAGGTCGACTGGGAGGTCGAGCTGGCGATCGTGATCGGCAAGACCGCCCGCTACCTGGCGTCTCCGGATGCTGCGCGCGAAGTCATCGCCGGCTACACGATCTCGAACGACGTCTCCGAGCGCGCCTACCAGCTCGACGTGTCGGGCGGACAGTGGTCGAAGGGCAAGTGCTCCGAGACGTTCAACCCGCTCGGCCCCGCGCTCGTGCCCGCGGACGAGGTCGACCCGCAGGCGCTGCGACTGCGGTCGTTCGTGAACGGCGAACCGCGGCAGGACTCCTCCACCGCCGACATGATCTTCCCGGTGCTGCAGATCGTGCACGAGCTGAGCCAGTACCTGGTGCTCGAGCCCGGCGACGTGATCAACACCGGCACCCCGCAGGGCGTGGCGCTGTCGGGCCGCTTCCCGTACCTGCAGGACGGCGACGAGATGACGATCGAGATCGACGGCCTCGGACGCCAGCATCAGCGCACCGAGCGGGTGCACCTGGGCTGACGCCGACTCCCACCCGGCGGCCTGTGTCCGGGGCACGGTTCCTTTTGCTGAGTGCACCGTGCCTCGGGCAGAGGCCGTCGGGTGGTCGTCTTCCGCGGCTCGTGGGTGCGCTGACGTCAGGCGATCCTGCCGGTTCAGGCGACCGCGCCTGAGATCGGCCTGTTCTCGCACATCGGCCTGAATCCGCGAGCGTGACTAGGGCCAGGGGCGGATACTCAGCCGGCGAAGGGCGTGACAGGGATCCCGTGCAGTCCCGGTCGCACGGCGAACAGCGAACCAGCCTCTGTGCCGTGGTCGGCGGGCAACCCCTGCGCCGAAGTCGTGACGTACAGCGTGCCGAGGTCGTCGTCGCCGAACGTGCAGGCGCTCACCTGCGGCACCGGCAGTTCGATCGTCGCGACGAGAGTGCCGGATGCGTCGTAGCCGTGCACCGCGCTGCCACCCCACAGCGCCACCCAGACACTGCCGTCGGCGGCCACCGATAGTCCGTCCGGCGAACCCTGCTCCTCGGGGATCACGACGAACGCGCGGCGTCCGCGAAGTTCGCCCTCGCTCACATCGAACACGTCGATGCGGTGGGACGCGGTGTCGACGTAGTAGGCGCGGCGGCCGTCGGGCGAGAAGCCGATGCCGTTCGAGATCGTCGCGCGGGGCAGCACGGTCGTGACGCTCAGGTCGCCATCGACGCGCAGCACGCTTCCGGCATCCGGGGCCGCGTCGTAGGCCATGGAACCTGCGAGCAGGCGGCCGCGAGGGTCGCAGCATCCGTCGTTCATGCGCACCTGCGGATCGGCGCCCAGCGAGGCCACGGCCCGCGCCTGGCCGTCGACATCGTCGGCCAGATACAGGGTACGAGCGCCGACGGCCACCAGCCCGCCACCGGAGCGGGGCCGGGCGAAGGCCAGGTACTCGTCGTCGATGTGCTGACGGGTCACGCCATCGGCGCGCAGCGTGAGCAGGTCGCCGGCCCCTCCGTCGACCCAGCGCAGCCCGCCCCAGCCCGGCCACCAGATGGGACCTTCGGCGTGATGGGCGACAGGACCGGTGACGTTCTCGGGGGTCATGCGTCCTCTCCCGCGTTCGCGCCACGACTGCGCGCCACGTACACGGTGTTCGACGACATCCCGCCCGTCACGGCATTCTCGAAGTCGACGACGTGGGCGACGGCGTCGTCGAACACGGCGTTCAGCTCGACCATGAACTCGTGGTCGGGCGGGTCGTCCGACCACAGGGCGAAGACGCCGTCGGTGGCCAGGTGAGCGTCGAGCGCACGCAGGCCGGCTGCGTCGTACAGGTCGGCGTGCGTCGGGTCGAGCTGGTGGCGCGGCGAGTGGTCGACATCCAGGAGGATGGCCGAGTACCCGCGGTGTCCTTCTGCGGGCGCCGACCGCATGACGGCGAAGAAGTCGTCTTCGACCAGACTCGTGCGAGCGTCATCGACGAGTTCTGCCGACACGGGCAGCAGCTTGCGCTCGTGCCAGCCGATCACGGCGCCCAGCCGATCGATCACCGTGAGTGAGCTCACCCGCGCGTCGCGGAGTGCCGCGACGGCGGTGTATCCGAGTCCGAGTCCGCCGACCAGAACCGAGAGGCCGTCGCCGTCGCCGTCGACCGCGGCCAGGCCCAGGCTCGCGAGCTCTTCTTCCGCCACGGTGAACAGGCTCGACATGAGGTACTCGTCGCCGAGCTTGACCTCGTAGATCTCCTGTCCCACTGCCGGTTCCGTGCGCCTGCGCAGGGTGAGGTCACCGATCGGGGTGGTCTGCCAGTCGAGTTCTTCGAACCGAGTGATCACTGAAGCATGCCTCCGTCATTGTTCGCCCGTGTGGGCGGGGCGCGGGTGGAACCCGCGGGTGTGCTCGCGTGTCAGGACTGTTCGTCGCGGCGGGGGAGTCTGATCCGCTCGGGCTCAGGGGTGGCGGGCTCAGGGGTGGCGGGCTCAGGGATGGTGGGCTCCGAAGCGGTGGATGGCTGACCGGCGGATGCCGCAGGCGTCGCTGGCGCTTGTGGGGCGGAGATCTCCCTGGCCACCTTGTTCTCGAGCACGGTGACGGCGTCGTCGGAGAGCAGGATGAGTCCGTCGAGCTCTTCGCGCACGCGCTTGTAGGCGACATTGCGCTCAGCCTGTGTCGCCGACTCGTCGACCGCGACCTTCAGCAGCTGCTGTGCGCGATCGAGGCGCTTGCGCTCCGGCTCGGTGAAGGTCGAATCGCGCAGGCGCCTGGCATCCTTCTCGGCGATCTCGAACGCGACCGCATAGTCTCCGACGGCCTGCAGGTATTCGGTGACCTGCTGCTCCGACACCTTGGCGTCGGCGGAGGTCGGGCGCAGAGCATCCGCCGTCCTCTTCGCGCGCAGGAAGGCGGCGGTCAGCGGCTGGCGCCCGTCGCTCATGGCGGGGAAGGCGATGAGCTTCGCGACGTCGAGTTCGTAGTCGAGCCAGCGGCCGGTGATCTCGTCGTGCTCGGTGAAGAGTCGTGCGACCAGATCGTTCGGAGCGACGGATGCCGTGGTGTCGACGACCGACGGCCCGCGGCGCTTGCCCTGCTGGGTCAGCGCACGTGCCTCGATCTCGGCGGTCTTCAGCTGGGCCTTGACCTTCAGCGTCTCGAGGCGTCGCTCGTGGCGGCGCTTGGAGCCCTGCTCCCACGCCTTCGCAGCCCCGCCGGCCATTCCCATGATCGGGAAGAGGAGCCACCAGTAGCTGCCCGCCCACTGCCAGAACTCTTGCATGATGCGTTCAGCCTACTTCTCGGGGGGCCCGCGCGAACTCCTTCTCGGTGTGCCGGTCGCTGTGCTGTCCCGAGGCCCCGGTCCTCATCCTCCGGTCGCACTTCTGTCGCTGTGGAGCGCGGGAGGCGACGGGAACTGCGACCGGAGCGCGGGGGAAGATCGCAGGGGTTCCGAAATCGCTGGTCATTGATATAGTCAACGGTACTGACTTGGATGCCGAGACCGGAGAGTTGGACGATGATGACCACACCCAGCACGTCGATGATCGTGGACTGCGACGGCATCGGGATCGCCGCAGAGGTGCGCGGCTCTGGGCCGGCCGTGCTGCTGCTGCACGGGTATCCGGAGACCAAGGCGATGTGGAACGACGTCGCCGAAGACCTGGCTCGCGAGCACACCGTCGTCGCGTCCGACCTGCGCGGCTACGGCGACTCTGCGAAGCCTCGCGATGCGAGCTATGCCAAGCGCGACATGGCCCATGACCAGGTCGTCCTCATGCGCGAACTCGGTCACGACAGCTTCGCCGTGGTCGGTCATGACCGCGGTGGCCGGGTCGGTCACCGCCTGGCGCTCGATCATCCGGATGCCGTCACGGCGCTGGCCGTGCTCGACATCGTGCCGACGCTGCACATGTTCGAGAACGTCGACCGAGAGATGGCGACGGCGTACTTCCACTGGTTCTTCCTGGCACGCGGCGACGGGATGCCGGAGGCGCTGATCTCCGCCGACCGAGAGACCTGGCTGCGCAGCCGCTTCACCGGCCGCCGCCACGACGGCCACGCGCTTCCCGATGCGTATGACGAGTACCTCCGCTGCTTCGACGTCGACACCGTGCACGCCTCGGGCGCCGACTACCGCGCCGCTGCGGGGATCGACCTCGAGCATGACCGCGCCGACCGCGAAGCCGGCCGCACCCTCGACATCCCCGTGCTCGCACTCTGGGGCGAACACAGCTATGTGGGCCGCAACTTCGACGTGCTCGCGACCTGGGCGCCGTATGCGTCCGGGGTGACCGGGGCCTCGATCGACGCCGACCACTATCTCGCCGAGGAGGCGCCGCAGGCCACGGCCGCCGCCCTCCGCACCTTTCTCACCATGGAGGTGACCGCATGACCGCACGCTCACACGCGATCGAGCGTCTCGACGCGCTCGTCTCGTTGGAGACACCCACCGGGGATGCCGCTGCGCTCGCCGCCGCGCAGGAGCTGGTGCGGTCATGGCTCGACCCCGTGGTGGGGGAGCCCGGCACGATCGAGACCGTGGACGGCGTCGATCACCTGCTCTGGGCGGGAGGTGCCACCCCCTCGGTGCTGCTGCTCGGGCACCTCGACACGGTCTTCCCCAAAGGCACCATCGTCGATCGGCCGTTCCGCGTCGAGGGTGACATCGCGACCGGTCCAGGGGTCTTCGACATGAAGGCGGGCATCGTGATCATGGCCGCAGCCCTCGCCCGCGTGGCACACCCCGGCGAGGTGGCGGTGTTGTTGACGAGCGACGAAGAGGTGGGTTCGCTGACCTCGCGCGCTCTGATCGAGCGGGAGGCCGCGCGTGCCGGCGCGGTGCTGGTGCTGGAGCCGAGCCTCGACGGTGCGTTGAAGATCGCCCGCCGCGGCGGCAGTATCTACCGGGTCGAGCTCACCGGTCGCGCGGCTCACGCCGGACTCGAGCCGTGGAAGGGGCGCAGCGCCCTCATCGAGCTCGCGCACCACGTGTTGGCCCTGCCCGAGCTCGCCGACGATGAGCGCGGCACCACCGTGAGCCCGACCGTCGCTCGCGCGGGCACCGTGACGAACGTGATCCCCGAGCACGCCGAGGTGCGCGTCGACGTGCGCGCCTGGACGCTCGGTGAGCTGGAGCGAGTGGATGCCGAGATGCAGCGCCTCGATCCGCACACCGAGGGCGTGAGCGTGGAGGTCATCGGCGGCATCAACCGTCCGCCGATGGAGGAGAGCGCCTCGGCTGAGCTGCTGGCCTGTGCACGACTCGTCGCCGAACGCCTCGGTCACCCCGAAGTCGAAGCCGTTTCGGCGGGAGGCGCCTCGGACGGCAACTTCACCGCTGCCGTCGGTGCTCGCACGCTCGACGGACTCGGACCCCGTGGGGCCGGTGCCCACGCCGACCACGAGTGGGTGTCGGTGGACTCGATGCTCGAGCGGATCGACCTGCTCACCGGGATGCTCGATGAGCTGGCGGCCGTGCGCGTGCGTTGAGGCGCGCGACACCGATCTCGTCGGGAGGAGTTCTCCCTGTTGGGCGGACTCCTGACCGAGATTCCTCCGCCCGAGGGCGAGTTCTCCGCCCGACGGGGCGCGGGCTCAGGCCCGGGGCACGAGCTCAGGCGCGGGGCGCGCGCTCAGGCGCCGGGGGCGTGGCGGGCGATGCTCTCCAGCAGCAGGTCGAGCGCGGTCTCCCAGGCTCGCGGATCCCGCACGTCGGGGAGCGTCTCCCCGGCCCAGGCGATCTCGGGGAACTCGTCGGCATCGATCTTGCGCAGGTCCATCTGCCAGGTGAGCTCGTCGGCGTCCTGCACGTCGTCGGGGAGGGCGGTGAGGGCTGCCTGGATACTCGATGCCGAGCGGATCAGCTGGCCGAGCGCCCGCGCATAGAGCGTCGCCTGCTCGCGGTCGAAGCCGCCGCGGCGCAGTGCGCCGATCGAGTACTCCATCGACGAGAGGTCGGTGGGTCGGCGCAGCGCCATCTGCAGGGCGAACTCGGGATAGCGCATGTAGTGGCTGTGGATCAGGTGCGCCTGCGTGCGCAGGTCGGCGAGCCAGTCATCGGTGCGCACCATGGCACCGCTGTATGAGCGGGCGCGGAGGGTGTCGATGAGCGCGAGGAGCAGCTCGTCCTTGTCGCGGAAGTGCCGATAGATCGATGTCGGGTGCGCGCCGAGCTCTTCGCCGATCGCCTGGAAAGTGAGGCGGTCGAGACCGTCGCGCTCTACGACCCGGTCTGCTGCCGCGACGATGATGTCGCGGCTGAGCGAGTCGCGCGCTCGCCGGGGACGTGCAGTCGTGGTGCTCTTCGCGCGGGCGGGCGTCTTCGCCGATTCCGCGGACTTCCGAGTCGCCATCGAGTTCCTCCGTTCGCTCTCGTCACCGAGATCGGTCACGCAGACATCACGGTACCCCACGGTCGTCAGGCGGCCAGTCAGTCTCATCGACAATGGGCGAAACACTGTCCAAGCACTCGTAGCCAGTGTTATAGTCAACGCCATTGGCGATGACGAGGAGAGAGCAAGGATGCTGCACACCCCGGAAGAATCCACGACCGAGACGCTCGACGAGCGGTTCGCGGCTCCGTACCTCCTGACCGTGCGGCCGACTGCCGGCGCGGTCGATCTCGCGCTCGTCGTCGAGAACCATCCCGATGGCGCTCGCGGACGCGTCTGGCGCGCCCCTGATGCTCCCGGTGAGCTGCTGCCGTTCGCCGTGAGCACGGGCGCGATAGTCACGACCGACGGGCGCTGGGTCGTCGACCTCGACGACGGCGGCGGCTCCGAGGTGGGCGTCCTCGTCGCCACTTCGGTCGACGGCTCCGAGCGCGTCGAGCTGACGCCAGGACGCGAGCCCTATGTGCTGCGGGGCCTCGCGACGTCACACGACGGCTCTGCCCTCGTGGCCACCGTCGTCGATGAAGAGGGTTTCCACGTGCTGGTCATCCCCGCCGCCCCCTGGGGTGAGCCGAGGGTCATCTACTCGAACCCCGTGGAGGCCTGGTTCGGCCTGCCCGCAGCCGACGCCTCACTCGTCTCGATAGACACGACCGACCACAATCCCGGCATCCGTCGCCCGATGGTCACGGTGGTGGATGGCGCGACGGGCGACACCGTCGCCACCCTCGACGACCTCCCCGCCGGCCCCGTCCGCGCCGTGCGGTTCTCACCGGTCGCGGGAGATGACCGACTGCTGCTCAACACCGAGCGGAGCGGCTTCTCGCGCCCGGCCGTCTGGCATCCGCGCACCGGTGAACGGCACGACTTCGATCTGGCCGAGCTGTCCGGAGAGGTGATCGCCCTCGACTGGAATGCCGAGGGCGGCCGCATCCTCGCTCTGCATGTCGACGGCGGCATCCAGCACCTGCTCGAACTCGACGAGTCCGACGGCTCGGCGCGGGCGGTGCTCGATGGCGGAAGCTTCGCGGAGCCGGATATCGCGAACCTGCACCCGTTCTACTGGACGTCGTACTACGCACCGGACGGCGCTGTCCGCGCCCTACGGTCGAGCTGGGATGTTCCCCTGCAGGTGACCGAGGTCGACGCCGACGGCACGGAGACGGTGCTGATCGAGCCCGCGGACGTGCCGCCGGGGCAGCCGCTCACGTCGGCCCTCGTCACGAGCGCCGACGGCACCAGGGTGCAGCTGTGGTCGGGGCGTCCCGCGGGACGCGAGCTGCTCGGCACGGTGCTCGAGATCCACGGCGGACCGATGCTCGTGGCCGTCGATCACTACAACCCCTCGGCCCAGGCCTGGCTCGATGCAGGCTTCGCGTATGCCTCGCTGAACTACCGAGGTTCCGTGACGTTCGGCCGCGCCTTCCGTGAGGGCTTCTGGAATGCCGGGGGTGACCGCGAGATCGAAGACGTCGCCGCCGCGATCGCCTGGCTGAGGGAGCAGGGGCTCGCTGACCCCGCGACGACCTTCATCACCGGAGCCTCGTACGGCGGGCACATGACGCTGCTGAGCGTCGGGCGACTCCCCGAGCTGTTCGCCGGCGGGCTCGCACACGTCGCGGTCGCGGACTGGTCGGCGACGATCGAGGCCATGAATCCCGCGGTACGCACGGTGTGGAGCTCGTGGGTTCCCCCGGAGCTCGTCGAGCGCTTCTCCGCCATCTCCTATCTCGACGACGTCACGGCATCGGTGTGGATCAACCAGGGCTCGATCGACACCCGCACGCCCGTGGTCGGGGTGCAGGGCTACGTCGACCGCCTGCGCGCCGACGGAGGCGACGTCGTGCTCGACATCTTCGAGGGCGGACACGAGCCGACGGGTCTGAACGGAGCCGTCCACGACCAGCGTCGCATGCACGAACTGGCGCTCCGGACCCTGGCCGGCGAGCGCTGGGACGCCACTGATCTCGTCACTAGTCACGAACATTGACTAAAGTGCTTGCTATCTCTCCCGGTCAGTTCTAGAGTCAGACCACTACCCGCACGACAGCACGTTCGCACTGTCCCTCAGTCGCACGATCACTGGAGATCCGTCCATGTCGAAATCACCCCTTCGCACCGTCGTACCCTCATCCCGTCGCGTCCTCGTCGCAGCTCTCGCCGTCACCGCACTGGTCGGCTCGCTCGCCGCCTGCACGTCGTCGAGCTCGACTCCTGAGCCCAGCGATGTCGCCGTCGTCGACGGCGGGGAGATCGTGATCGGCGCCGAACAGGAGCCCGACTGCGCCGACTGGATCGCCACCTGCGCCGGCTCGATCTGGGGCAGCTACATCATGCAGACCCCGACCCTGCCCGGTGTCTTCCAGACGCGCCAGGTCGACGACGAGTGGGTGCCCGTGCCCTCCGACCTCGTCACCGAAGAGCCGGTCGCCGAGGTCGCCGCCGACGGCACCCAGAGCATCACCTACACGATCAACCCCGACGCGGTGTGGTCAGACGGCGAGCCCATCACCTCGGCCGACTTCGAGTACACCGCGCTGCAGATCCGCGACGGCGACGACATCTTCGACAAGACCGGCTACGACCGCATCACCTCGATCGATGCGAGCGACCCGAAGACGGTCGTCGTCACCCTGAGCTCGGCGTACGCCGGGTGGCGCACGCTGTTCAGCGTCTACGGTCTGATGCCGGCGCACCTGCTCGACGGCAAGGACCGCAGCGCGCTGATGTCGGACGGCTACGACTTCAGCGGCGGCCCGTGGAAGATCGAGAAGTGGACCCGCGGAACCTCGGTCACGCTGGTCCCGAATGAGAAGTACTGGGGCGAGAAGCCGCACCTCGACAAGGTCACCTTCCTGTTCCTGCCCGACACGACGGCGGCCTTCCAGGCGCTCAAGAGCGGACAGGTCAGTGCCCTCTACCCGTCGCCGCAGCTCGACGCGATCAACCAGATCGAGGCGGGGCTCCCCGGCATCAAGTCGCAGGTCGACGCTCGCAGCGGCAACCTCGAGGCGATCTGGCTGAACAACTCCGCAGCCCCCTTCGACTCGGCCGCGGTGCGCCAGGCGCTCGCGTACTCCATCGACCGCGACGCCATCGTGAAGCGGCTGTTCGGGGCCCTCGGCATCGACAAGGCGCAGCAGAGCTTCAACACCCCGATGGTCGCGCCGTTCGCCGCGGATGACTTCTCGGAGTACACGCTCGACCTCGACAAGGTCGACGAGCTGATGGAGGGCGACGGCTGGGCGAAGAACGCAGACGACGTCTGGGCGAAGGATGGCGAGACGGCCACCTTCTCGATCAAGACGCTCGCCGGCAACAAGCGCCGCGACCTCACGGTGCAGGTGCTGCAGTCGCAGCTGAAGGATGCCGGGTTCGAGATGACGATCGACCAGGTGACCCCGGCTGACCTCTTCGGCACGATCGCACCGGAGGGCGACTTCCAGGCCGGCCTCTGGGCGCTCGTGGACACGTTCCCGGACCCCACGCTCAGCTCGACGTTCTCGTCGGTCAACATCCCGAGCGAGGCCAACGGCTTCTCCGGCATCAACTTCTATCGCACGAACATCCCCGGCCTCGATGACCTGCTCGGTCAGGTCGACAGCGAGCTCGACGTGGATGCCCGAGTCTCGGCGTCGCACGATGCGGATGCGCTGATCGCCGAGAACGTGCCTTCGCTGCCGCTGGACACCGTGCCGAACGTGCTGCTGTGGAGCGACAAGGTCGGCGGTCCCCTGCAGATCAACCCCGTCGAGGGTCCGTTCTGGAACCTCGCACAGTGGGGCCTGGTCGGCTGAGCCCGCTCGGGTTCAGCTGTCAGGACAGGAACGAGGCGACGACGTGATCACCTTCATCACACGGCGGGTGCTGTACTCGGTGCCGGTGATCCTCGTCGCCTCGTTCATCCTGTTCTGGGCGGTCAGGGCGACGTTCGATCCGCTCGCGAAGCTCCGCCAGGCGCACGACCCCTCGGTCATCGCCCGGGAGGTCGAGCGGCTCGGATTGGATCGCTCGATCCCCGAGCAGTACTTCCTCTGGCTGCGCGCGATGGTCACCGGCGACTGGGGCGTGAGCACCCGTACCGGCACCCCTGTGCTGCCGCTGATCGGCGAGGCGCTGTGGCCCACCCTGCAGCTCGCGTTCTGGGGGCTGCTGGTCGCGGTGCTGATCGCCGGCGGCATCAGCGTCTACTCCGCCGTGCGGCAGTACTCGCTCGGCGACAACCTGCTCACCGGAGCGTCGTACATCGGCATCGCGATGCCCGCGTTCTGGTTCGGGCTGATCCTGATCCAGACCTTCGCGGTGTGGCCGAAGGAGCAGTTCGGGCTCAGCGAGCCGCCGCTGTTCTTCATCGGATTGAACTCGCCGGGGCAGACCGGGGTGCTCGACTACATCCGCCACCTCGTGCTTCCGGTGGCCGCGCTGATGATCGCGCTCGTCGCCTCGTGGAGCCGGTTCGGGCGGGCGGCCATGCTCGATGCGCTGTCGAGCGACTATGTGCGCACCGCGCGGGCGAAGGGCGTGCCGCGACGGCAGGTCATCTGGAAGCACGCGGTGCGCAACTCGATGGCCCCCTTCGTCACGGTCGTCGCCCTCGACGCCGCGATCCTGATCGGCGGACTCGTCGTGACCGAGCAGATCTTCGCGATCCCCGGCATGGGGCGACTCTTCCTGCAGTCGCTGGTGGCGGGCGACGTGTTCGTGCTGCTGCCGTGGATGCTCGTGGTCGCCGTCGCGGTGGTCCTGTGCAACCTGATCGCCGACATCGCCTATGCGGTGCTCGACCCGAGAGTGAGGCTGTCATGAGCGGTGCAGGCATCGCCGGGAGCGAGGAGCTGCTCGCCGAGCAGGATCCGCAGAAGGCTCCCACCCGCCAGCTGCTGAAGGGCTTCCTCCGGCACCGGCTCGGTGTCGTGAGCCTGATCGTGCTGGTGATCCTGCTGATCGCGTGCTTCGGCGCCGGGCTGATCGCGCCGTATTCGCAGGGGCAGCAGGATCTGCTGCTGGGGCCCACCCCGCCGTCGGCCGACCACTGGCTCGGCACCGACGAGCTGGGGCGCGACTACCTCAGCGAGATCCTGTTCGCCGGGCAGGTGTCGCTCGCGATCGGGCTGTCGGTCGCGCTGCTCGCCACGGTCGTCGGCACCGCGCTCGGGGCGATCGCCGGGTATGTGGGCGGATGGATCGGCGAGCTCATCATGCGCATCACCGACCTGTTCCTCATCGTCCCGGCGATCGCGCTGCTCGCGGTGATCCTGCAGGGACTCGGTCCCTCGCCCACCACGATCGTGTTCGCGCTCACCGCACTGGGATGGACCTACATCGCCCGCGTCGTGCGCGCCCAGGTGCTGTCCCTGCGCGAGAAGGACTTCATCGACGCGGCCAGGGGCATCGGAGCCTCAGGCGCCCGCATCGTGATCTCGCATCTGCTGCCGAACCTCGCCGGCGTCATCGCCGTCGCGATGAGCCTCGCCGTGGCATCCTCGATCATCGCCGAGTCGACCCTCAGCTTCCTCGGGTTCGGGGTCCAACCGCCGCAGACCAGCTGGGGATCGATGCTCAGTCAGGCGGCCGGCTACGTCGGCACGCCGCAGGTGTACCTGCTGTACTTCCCCGGCCTCTTCATCCTCGTGACGGTGCTCTGCGTCAACTTCATCGGCGACGGACTGCGCGATGCGCTCGACCCGCAGGGGAAGAACCTGTGAGCGCCGCGGTGCTCCTCGAAGTCGAGGACGTGTCGATCAGCTTCCCGACCGATGCCGGGCTCGCCAAGGCCGTCGAAGGTGTCTCGTTCGTGCTGCACGAGGGCGAGACCGTCGGCATCGTGGGCGAATCGGGTTCGGGCAAGTCGATGACCGCGATGGCGATCATGGGACTGCTGCCGAAGAGGGCCGTCGTCACCGGATCGATCAGGTTCCGCGGCCAGGAACTGGTCGGTCTCGCAGACGACGAGCTGCGGGAGATCCGCGGCAAGGACATCGCGATCGTGTTCCAAGATGCTCTGACCGCGCTCAACCCCGTCATGCGCGTGGGGGAGCAGCTGGTCGAGGCGGTGCGGGTGCACAGACCGGAATCGACCGCGGCCGAGCGTCGCGCGAGGGCGATCGAGCTGCTCGACCTGGTCGGCATCCCTTCGCCCGAACTGCGCGTAGACCGCTACCCGCACGAGTTCTCCGGCGGCATGCGGCAGCGCGTCATGATCGCCATGAGCATCGCCAACGAGCCCGACCTGCTGATCGCCGACGAGCCCACGACCGCGCTCGACGTGACGGTGCAGGCGCAGGTGCTCGAGGTGCTGCGCGAGGTGCAGCGGCGCACCGGAACCACCGTTCTGCTGATCACGCACGATCTCGGCGTCGTGGCCGGAACCGCCGATCGGGTGCTCGTGATGTATGCGGGCGGGCTGGTCGAGACAGCCGACGTCGATCCGCTGTTCTACGAGACCGCGCACCCGTACACCGCGGGGCTGCTGGCATCGCTGCCGCGCATCGACCGGCGGGCCTCGCGCGATGAACGGCTGTACCAGATCGCAGGACAGCCGCCGGTGGCGACGGCCTGGCCCGTCGGATGCCGCTTCGCACCACGGTGCGCGCACGCGGTGGTCGGCCGATGCGACGTGGCCGTTCCCGAACCGGTCGCTGTCGGCGAGGGGCACACGGCCGCCTGCGTGCGAGTCGACGAGTGGCAGAAGGAGGTGGCGTCATGAGCAGTTCCGTCGTGAGTGGTCCCGTCACGAGCACTGGCCTGACGGTGCAGAACCTCGTCAAGGAGTACCGCGTCGGCGGTGGCCTGTTCGGCCGCACGCGCGACGTGGTGCAGGCGGTGTCGGACGTGAGCCTGTCGATCGAGGGCGGGCAGACGTTCGGGCTCGTGGGCGAATCCGGGTGCGGCAAGTCGTCGCTCGGGCGCAGTGTCGCACGGTTGCAGTCGAGCGACGGCGGCACGATCCTGCTCGGCGACGATGACATCACCGGCCTGGAGGGCACGCGCCTTCGGGCCCTGCGTCGGCGGGTGCAGTTCGTGTTCCAAGACCCGTACGCCTCGCTGAACCCACGCAAGTCGGTACGGGCGACGCTCACCGAGCCCCTCGTGATCCACGGCCTGCACCGCGGAAACCACGACCGCCGTGTCGAGGAGCTGCTGACGCAGGTCGGGCTCAACCCCGCGCACGCCGACCGCTTCCCGCATGAGTTCTCGGGCGGGCAGCGGCAGCGACTCGGCATCGCCAGGGCCCTCGCCGTCGAGCCCGAGGTGATCGTGCTCGACGAGCCGGTCAGTGCGCTCGACGTCAGCGTGCAGGCCGGGGTGTTGAATCTGCTCGACGACCTGCAGCGCGACCTCGGGCTCACCTACCTCTTCATCGCGCACGATCTCTCGGTCGTGCGGCACCTCAGCGACCGCGTCGGGGTCATGTACCTCGGCAAACTCGTCGAGGAAGGACCCGTCGACGAGATGTACGAGCGACCGCTGCACCCGTACACCCAGGCGCTGCTGTCGGCGATCCCGGTGCCGGACCCTCGGGCCGAGCGGGCGCGCGAACGCATCGTGCTCACCGGCGACGTGCCGAGCCCCGTGTCGCCCCCGAGCGGATGCCGCTTCCGCACCCGCTGCTGGAAGGCCACCGAGATCTGCGCCGAGGTCGTTCCCGAGCTCGCCGCCCCCACCGTCGCCGAACCCGGTGACACGCACCGAGTCGCCTGCCACCACCCCGCCGAGCGCGACGTGCTCTGACCGCCCCACACGCCCACCCCTCACGCCCCGCCCCCTCACGCCCCGCCCCCTCACGCCCCGCCCCCTCACGCCCCGCCCTAGGTCCCCCGGCCCAGACTCCCCCTGTGTTCCGGTCGCACTTGCTGCCGCAGGATCGGCCGGCGGGCGGCACCAACTGCGACCGGAACGACCGGCACCCGGAAGGAAATCCCATGACCACCACCCACCGCATCGCCGTGATCGCCGGAGACGGCATCGGCACCGAGGTCATGCCCGAGGGGCTGCGTGTGCTGCGGGCCGCGGCCGCCCGCTTCGACATCGCGCTCGAGTTCGAGGAGTTCGACTTCGCGAGCGCCGCCTACTGGCAACAGCACGGACAGATGCTGCCGGATGACTGGTTCGAGACGCTGCGCGGATTCGACGCGATCTTCTTCGGCGCGGTCGGCTGGCCCGACGTCGTGCCCGACCACGTGAGCCTGTGGGGGAGCCTGATCCAGTTCCGCCGGGCCTTCGACCAGTACGTGAACCTACGGCCGGTGCGGCTCATGCCCGGGGTCGTCTCGCCGCTCGCCGGCCGTGAGCCCGGCGACATCGACTTCTACGTGGTGCGTGAGAACACCGAGGGCGAGTACTCCTCGATCGGTGGGCGCATGTTCGAGGGCACCGACCGCGAGTTCGTGCTGCAGGAGACCGTGATGACCCGCACCGGTGTCGACCGGGTGCTGCGCTACGCCTACGACCTGGCGCAGAAGCGCGACGCGAAGCATCTGACCTCGGCGACGAAGAGCAACGGCATCTCGATCTCGATGCCCTATTGGGACGAACGGGTCGCCGTGGTCGGCGCCGACTATCCGGATGTGACGCGCGACCAGTTCCACATCGACATCCTCACCGCGAACTTCGTGCTGCACCCGGACTGGTTCGACGTGGTCGTGGCGAGTAACCTGTTCGGCGATATCCTCTCCGACCTCGGCCCCGCCTGCACCGGCACGATCGGCATCGCGCCGAGCGCCAACATCAACCCCGAAGGACTCTTCCCGAGCCTGTTCGAGCCCGTGCACGGCTCGGCGCCCGACATCGCGGGCCAGGGCATCGCGAACCCGATCGGCCAGATCTGGTGCGGGGCCATGATGCTCGAACACCTCGGATACGCGGATGCCGGTGCCGCCGTGCTCGCCGCGATCGAAGACGTGCTGGCGCGAGGAGCGGAGGCTGCGCCCGTCACGCCCGACCTCGGCGGCACGGCCACGACGGCCGAGCTGGGTGCGGCGATCGCGGAGGTCGTCGCGGGTTCCTGACGCGGGTCAGCGCAGCTGCGGCACCGCGGTCTGCGGATCGCGCACGATTCCTTCGAGGGCTTCGCGCAGGGCGGTCGCGCGCTCGGGGACGCTCGGGAGGGCGACCTCGGCGCACCGTCGGGCCAGATCCGCGTCACCGATCAGGCCGGCGACCCGCGCCCAGGTGAGAAGGTGCGCGGGGTGCGGGGGAGCGTCCGCCGCCGCACGGGCAGCCTCGTGGAAGTCCTCGGGCCAGTGGGTGAGCGGGCCGAAGAAGGCATTCGACTGCCGGTCCCACTCGGAGACGAGGAACGCGACCGACTCGGAGGCCTCTTCCGGATTGGAGCCGTAGACGAAGTCGGGGTCGTGGTCATTGCGGAAGCCGGGGATGACCGACGACCGCCACGCGCAGTCGGCTTCCCGGATCTTCGCCGGATCGATCGCATGACGCGACACGTCGCCGAGCAGGGTGAGATGCACGCCCAGGTCGACGCGGAACACCCCACGCCGCGGCTGATGCACGACCTCCACGACGTGGGCGACCGGGGAGTCGACGCGACGCAGCACGTCACCGCTGCGCACGAATCCCTGGGTCTTCAGAAGCGGGTAGAACTGCGCGCGCAGGAGGGCTGCCGTCGTCTGCTTGTCCATACAGGAATCGTAGCCAGGCGGGTGTCGACACCGTCCGTTCACGTAGCGTTCCATTCGGAGTACGGCGGTCTCGTAATTGCCCGTCATCTTCGGGAGTTGGAATACCGATGTTCTCGGAATACCGAGACGTCTTCCTCCCGAAAGGTCATCATGCGCCGCTTCACCCTGCCCGTCGTCGGCCTCCTGGGCGTCGCCGCCCTCGCTCTCACCGCCTGCCAGAGCCCGACCGCCGAGGCGGCTCCGGCTGATCCCGACGCCCCCATCACGATCGCCACCATTCCTGTCGGCGAGGACCCCACCGCCGAGAACCCGATCGAGGTGTTCGCCGAGCTGCTGGAAGCGGCGACCGGCCGCGACGTCGAGATCACCGACGTGCCCGACTACCTCAGCGTCGTCGAGGCCATCCGCGCCGACCACGTCGACATCGGCATCATGAGCGGGTTCCCGTCTGCGCTCGCCGTCAACACCGGCGAGGTGGATGCGCTGGTCGCGTTCCAGGGCGACGGCAAGCCTGTCTCGACCTGCGTGGTGCTCGAAGACTCCCCCATCCAGACCGTCGAAGACCTCGCGGGCAAGACGGTCGCGTTCGCCGACCAGGCCTCCAGCTCCGGATACTTCATGCCGGTCTACATGCTGCATGAGGCGGGGCTCGAGCAGGGCACCGACTACGAGGCCATCTTCGCGGGTGGCCACGAGGGCAGCTTCGCGGCGCTGGAGCAGGGACAGGTGGATGCCGCATGCACGGCCGTCATGCTGACGCAGCTCGGCGCCCCGATGTTCCCCTTCGCCGACGGCGAGTGGCGTGCAGTCGGTGAGAGCCCGGCGATGGACATCCAGGGTGCCGTCCTCGGTCGCCAGTCGCTCGACGCTGAGACTCGCAAGGTGATCCAGGACGGCATCGCTGAGGTGTTCTCGCCCGCGAACGCCGAGCGCCTCGGAGCCTACGGTGCCTTCGCAGCCGCCCCGCAGACGGTCGACCCGAAGAGTGCCGACTTCCAGTCCTTCGCCGAGATTGCCGCTGTCGCGGGCGTCGAGCTCAAGGACCTCAAGTGACCATGTCCACCCCGCGCCTCGCGCACCACGCTTCTCCCGCTGAGGTGCGCACCCCCACAGCCGAACTCCGGCAGGCGCTCCCGCTCGTCACCGTCCGCGGCTTGCAGGTCGCGTATGACGAGAACACTGTGCTCGACGGCGTCGACCTCGACCTCTTCCCCGGCGAGATGGTCGCGCTGCTCGGTGCCTCGGGGTCGGGCAAGTCGACGCTGATGCGCAGCCTCACCGGGTTCGCACCGATCGCGGCCGGCTCGGTGCGGGTGGCCGGGCACGACGTCACGAACCTCGGCCGTGGTGAGCTGCGGACCCTCCGCTCCGAGGTCGGGCAGGTGTTCCAGCAGTTCAACCTGATCCCACGGCTCAGCGTCATGACCAACGTGCTCACCGGAGCCCTGCACGGCGCCGGGTCGATCAACCTCGCCGGCGGGTTCTCGACCGCACACCGTCGGCGGGCGCTGGAGCTGCTCGACCGGGTCGGCATCGCCCACAAGGCATCCGCTCCTGCGCGCTCGCTCTCGGGCGGACAGCAGCAGCGGGTCGCGATCGCCCGGGCGCTCATGCAGCAGCCGAAGGTGATCCTGGCCGATGAGCCGGTCGCCTCGCTCGATCCGAAGCTCGCGGGCTCGGTGCTCGACCTGCTGCGGGAGATCGCCGCACAGGACGGCATCCCCGTGCTGGTGAGTCTGCACGTGCTGCCGCTCGCGCTCGCACACAGCGACCGGATCGTCGGGCTGCGGCACGGCGAGATGCTCGTCTCGGGCGTGACCTCGCAGCTGGATGCCGCGGCACTCGAATCGCTGTACGACGACGAGGAGCACGGCGATGACCACGACCACTGAACCGCGAACCGACCGCGCAGCCCGTCCTGCGCTCGACGCCGCGGAGCGCGCCCGCCTCGAGTCGGCGTTCCGGGTGCCGCGCGCCCGCTTCCTGATCGGGCTGCCGATCGCCGTGCTGGTGCTGATCTGGTCGTTCAACGGCGCCCAGTTCAACTTCGTGAAGCTCGGCGAGGGCGCGATCAACATGGGCGAGTTCCTGTCGCGCCTGTTCCCGCCCGACTTCTCGAAGATCGGCACCATCCTCGCGCTGCTGCTGGAGACGTTCCAGATGGCCGTCGTCGGCACGGTGCTCGGGGCGGTGCTGTCGCTGATCGTCGCGTTCGGGGCCACGTCGACCCTCGCGCCGAAGTGGCTGTACTACCCGACGCGCTGGGTGATGAACATCATCCGCTCGGTGCCCGATCTGGTCTTCGCGCTCATGTTCGTCTCGGCGGTCGGGCTCGGTCCGTTCGCCGGCATCCTGGCCATGACGCTCGGCTCCATCGGTTCGATCGGCAAGATCTTCGCCGAGGCGATGGAGCAGGTCGACCGCGGACCGGTCGTCGCGATGGAGGCGGTCGGCGCCTCGAAGCGGCAGGTCATCCAGTACGGAATCCTGCCGCAGGCCGCACCGCTGCTCACCTCGTACACACTGCTGCTGTTCGAGGGGAACGTGCGAGGGGCGACCATCCTCGGTCTCGTCGGCGCCGGCGGCATCGGTCTCGAGCTGACGACGGCCATGCGCATGTACGACTACGGCCACCTCAGCGCCATCATCATCTGCATCATCGTGCTCGTCACGGTGATCGACCAGGGCAGCGCCCTCATCCGAAGGAGAATCACATGACCATCATCGACACCGAACTCGTCCTCAGCGCGCCGGTCAATCTGCGCGACCTCGGCGGCATCGCGATCGACGGCGGCGTCCTTCGCGAAGGTCTCGCCATCCGCACCGATGACCTCGCGTACGTCACCTCGGAGGTGGCAGACGAGCTCGTCGCCCGCGGCCTCACCGCCATCATCGATCTGCGCTCGCCGCTGGAGGTCTCGGTCACGGGACGCGGCCCCCTCGGTGAGCACCCGGTCGCGTACCACCACCTGCCGCTCATCGCGGATGTGGGGGAGTCGATGGGCGAGAAGGCGCCGGCGCTGAGTCACGAGACCATGGGCCTGATGTACCAGCGCATGGTCGCGAGCGCGGCACCGCAGCTGGTCATCGCGCTCAACGTGATCGCGCACACCCCGGGGGCTGCGGCCTTCCACTGCGCCGCCGGTCGCGATCGCACGGGAGTTCTCGCGGCCATGCTGCTGCTCGCCCTGGGCGCGGCAGACGAGGACATCGTCACCGACTACGCGCGCACCGGAGACAACATGGTCGCGATAATGGCGCGTACCGCCCCCGTGATGGGCGCCATGTGGAAGGCGCTGGGTTTCGACGCCGACGCTCTCGACAAGTCGTCCTCCCTGCTCGAAGGCTCGATGGACGTCTCGATGCGCAGCCTGCTCGACACCCTCCGCGCACAGCACGGCGACCCGCTGACGCCGCTGCGCACCGCGGGGCTGTCCGATGCCACGATCGCCCGGCTGCGTGAACGGGCGCTGGGCGCGTGACGCCGACGACGACGGATGCCGGGGCCGCGGTTCGCCGCCGCCCCGGTCGTCCGCGCGATGAGGAGATCGACGGGCAGATCGTCGCGGCGACACTGGAGATCATCGACGCGGGCGAGGAGGTCACGGTGTCGCGGGTGGTGGCTCGCAGCGGGGTGAGTCGCGCGGCCCTGTATCGGCGCTGGCCGTCGCTCACGCTGCTGATCGCGGCCGCGCTCGACGTCGGGCGCGAGGTGCCGCCGGAGTACCCCGCCGATGCCGACCTGCACGAGGTACTGCTCGCCGGTCTCGGGCTCGGGGCCGATGGCGTCGCACCCTCGGCGCCCGGATACTCCGAGGAACGGTTCCGGCAGCGCATCCGCCTGGTCATGGCTGATCGTGCTCTCCAGAAAACGTACTGGGAGTCGCACGTGTCGCGACGACGGGTGCCCCTGCAGAACGCGCTCCGCACGGGGATCGCACGGGGCCAGCTGCGTGCCGACCTCGACATCGAAGCCTGCTTCGACGCCATCGCCGGCGTCGCGTATTACCAGCTCGTGGTGCGAGGAGACCGGATCAGCGATCCCGCGGTCGTGGCCCGATTGCGCGCCGCGATCGAGGTGATCTGGCGCGGGATGGTCAGCTCTTCGTGAGGTCTTGTGCGAGCATCAGGACGATGCCGCTCGGGCCGCGCAGATACGTGAGCTTGTAGACGTCCTGGTAGTTCGCGACGCCGCGGAGCGGGTGGTAGCCGTGGCGGGCGGCGATCGCGAGTGACTCGTCGATGTCGTCGACCGAGAAGGCGATGCGGTGCATACCGATCTCGTTCGGCTGCGTCGGCTCGGTCTCGATCGCGTCGGGGTGGATGTACTCGAACAGCTCGATCTGGCCGTGCCCGTCGGGCGTCTGCAGCACCGCGATCTTGGCGTGGTTGCCGTCGAGCCCGACCGCGGTCGACGCCCACTCTCCGCTGACCTCGTCTCGCCCGAGCACGGTGAGGCCCAGGTCGGTGAAGAAGGAGATGGTGGCTTCCAGGTCGCGGACGGCGATGCCGACGTTCTCGAGTGTGATGGGCATGGGTCGGATGCTACTCGCGATCCTCGCTCGCGTCAGGGGTCAGTGCCCGAGTTCCTCGGCGCAGACGACGCAGTACTCGGCGAACGGTCGAGCCTCCAGTCGCCCGGCCGGGATCGGCTTCCCGCAGTTGGCACAGATCCCGTAGGTGCCGGCATCCACCCTCGCCAGCGCATCGTCGACCTGGCGCAGTTCGGAGGCTGCGGCCTCGGCGAGCCCGGTCAGCCGCGACCACTCCGACGACAGCGTGACACCCTCGGGGTCGTGCTCATCGTCGTCGTTCGAGCCCGCCCGGTCGTGAGTGAGCTCGTCGAGCGTCGCGGCCGTCGCCTGCACCCGCGCCTCGGCCTGAGCGCGCAGTGCGAGCAGGCGGTCACGGGCGTCGGCGGTCATGCGCCCACTCTAGGCAGCGCCACCGACGTCGGGGCCGCGCTGCCCGTCAGGATCGCACTGTGGGGTCGCACTGTGCGTCAAGAGGAGAACTCCGCGTCGGGAGGAAGCTTTCGCCCAATCCCTCCTCCTGACACGGAGACCTCCGCCTCACGCGGTGCGCTGCCGAGCCCCCGCTAGGCGGAGGTCCGGGTCGTCGGCACCGAGTCGGTCGTGGTCGGAACGGCCACGGCCTTCATCCCGGGGTGGTCGCGCTCGAGCGCAGCACCCTCCATGTCGACGTTCGGCAGGATGCGGTCGAGCCAGCGCGGCAGCCACCAGGCCGAGCGTCCGAGCAGGTGCATGAGCGCGGGCATCAGCAGCATCCGCACCACGAACGCGTCGAGCAGCACGCCGAACGCGAGGCCGAATCCGATCGAGCGGATGATCGTCGACTCCGAGAAGATGAACCCGCCGAACACCGACACCATGATGAGGGCTGCGGCGATCACGACCGAGCGTCCGGCGCGGAAGCCCTGGGCGACGGCATCGCGCGCCGAGGCGCCGTGCACATACGCCTCGCGCATGCCGGAGGCGAGGAACAGCTGATAGTCCATCGCGAGCCCGAACAGGATGCCGACGAGGATCACCGGCAGGAAGCTCAGGATCGGCCCGGTGCTGTGCAGTCCGATGATCTCGGCACCCCAGCCGAACTGGAACACCGCCACGATCAGGCCGTACGTCGCGAACAGCGAGAGCACGAACCCACCTGTCGCGATGAGCGGCACGAGCAGCGAGCGGAACACCACGATCATGATGAGGAGCGAGAGTCCGACCACGACCACGAGGTACAGCGGCAGGACTCCGGCCAGTGCCTCGGAGATGTCGATGTTGATCGCCGCCTGACCCGCGACGCCGAGCGTGATGCCGTCGCCCACCTCGGGCATCGAACGGAGGTCCTGCACGAGCTTCTCGGTCGAAGCGCTGTTCGGGCCCTCCTCGGGCACGACCTGGAACGCGAGAAGCGTGTTGTCGTCGGATGCTGCGATCGGCGCGACCGCCACCACGTCGTCCTGATCCGCGATGGCCTGGGCGATCGTGACCTGCGTGGAGAGCAGGTCGTCGTCGCTGACCGCGTCGTCGAGGGTCGCCGTCACGAGGAGCGGTCCGTTCGCACCTTCGCCGAACTGCTCGTCGACGGTCTGGAAGGCGCGGTAGCTGGTGGAGTCGCTGGGCTCGCTCGATCCGTCGGGCAGCCCGAGCCGCATCGACATCGCGGGGATCGCGATGATCAGCAGGGCGACGACGCTCACGAGCGCGGTGACGATCGCGCGGAGGGTCGACATGCGCTTCACGGGCTTGCCCGCAGCGTGCTCCTGGCCGATCGTGGCGCGGGCGCGACGGCTGAGCAGGCGCGCGCCGACGAGCCCGAGAATCGCGGGTGCGAGGGTGATCGCGACGAGCACGGCGACCGCGACGCAGACCGCGCCGACCGTGCCCATGAGGCCAAGGAACGGCACGCCGGTCACGTTGAGCGCGAGCAGTGCGACGATCACGGTCGTGCCGGCGAACACGACGGCCGTGCCGGAGGTTCCCGTGGCGAGGCCGATGGATTCGCGCACCGGGACCCCGGCGAGCAGCTGCTTTCGGTGTCGATTGACGATGAAGAGCGAGTAGTCGATGCCGACCGCGAGGCCGAGCATCACACCCAGGACCGGGGTCACCGACGCCATGTTCACCACGCCGGAGAAGGCGAGGGATGCCGTGACGCCGACCCCCACGCCGACGATGGCCGTGACGATCGGGAGAGCGGCGGCGAGGAGCGAGCCGAGCATCACGATGAGGACGATCGCGGCGAACACGAGCCCGACAGCCTCGCCGACGCCGAAGATCTCGGGGACGCCCTGCGCGATGTCGGTGCCGAAGTCGACCTCGACGCCGTCGATCGGAGCCGACTCGAAGTGGTCGATCGCGCCCTGCTTCACCTCTTCGGAAAGCTCGAGGCGCGGGTCGACGAACGAGATGTTGACGATGGCGGTCGATCCGTCTTCGGAGACCACGCCGATGCCGTCAGCAAGGTCGAGGAGGGTCGAGCCCAGCTCCACCTGGTCGGCGTTGTCGTCGAGCGCGATGCGCGATTCGTCGAGCTGTGCGTTCTGCGCCGAGAGCTGGGCGAGCTGTGCGTTCACGGCCGCGATCTGGGCGTCGAGGGCGGCGAGCTGGGCGGAGCCGGCGCCGGACTGCTCTGCCTGGGCGCGGGCCGCCGTGAGCTGCGTGAGACCGTCGTTGAGCTGGGCTCTGCCGGCGTCGAGCTGCGTCTGGGCGGCATCCAACTGCGTGCGCCCGTCGGTGATCTGAGTCTGGCCGTCGGCGAGCTTCTGCGCCTGGTCGTCCTGCTGCTTCTGCGCGTCGAACGGATCGATCACCCGTGCGACGCCGTCGAGATCTTCGGCGCTCACGGCGAGGTCGGAGATGGCCTCCTTCTGCTCGTCGGTGAAGGGCGATCCGTCTTCGGTCTTGTACACGACCGTGCCCGTGCCGCCGGCGGTGTCGGGCAGCTTGTCGGCGAGCTCATCGATCACCGCACCGGAGGCGGTGCCCGGGATGTCGAAGCTGTTGCTCAGTGTGCCGCCGAGGGTGAGGAAGGCGCCGACGCCGATGCCGAGGATCAGGACCCACGAGACGATCACCGTCCAGGCCTTGCGAGCAGCGAACGAACCCAGACGGTAGAGCAGTGATGCCACAGTGGTCTCCTTCAGACTCGAAAGATCATACGGCACGTCTCGTCTAGGGATCTTTGACTATCCTGAATGCATGGTCAACGAGCATCGGAGCGGGCCCGTGCGCAGCACCGCGGCGCGCGAGGCGATCCTCGATGCGACCTCGCGACTGTTCCATGCGCAGGGGTACGACCGGCTCACGATCGAGGGCATCGCCAAGGAAGCCGGGGTCGGCAAGCAGACCATCTACCGCTGGTGGCCGTCGCGCGGCGCGCTGATCGCCGACTGCCTCGTGGACGGGCGCCTCATCCCCGTGGACTTCGACGTGCCAGACACGGGTGACCTGTTCGCCGACGTCGAGACCTGGTTGCAGTCGGTCTTCGGAATCCTCGCCAGCACGCAGGGCCAGGCGTTGCTGCAGTCGCTGGTCGCGGCCGCCGCCGAAGATGCCGCGGTCGGTGCCCACCTCGGCGGAAGCCTCGGCGTCGAGCAGCACCTGTCCGAGCGGCTGCGGGGCGGGATCCGCGACGGTCAGCTGCCGGAAGATGCACCGATCGCGCAGATCGGCCGGGCGATCCTGGGTGCGATCATCGTGGAATCGCTGGGTCGCGAGAGCCACGGACCCGACGGGATCATCGAGCTGGTCCGGTACCTTTTCACGCGTTGAGCACTCGGTGTTCTCCCGCTACTCGAGCCACTCCGTGACGAAGCGGTCGTTCGCGTGGATGTGCGTGGCCTCGTACGTGCCGCCGTCGAGCACCTCGAAGCGATGCGAGTCGAGCGCGGGGACGACGAGGATCTGCCCTCCCGTGCCGACCATCTGTTCCTCGCCGACGGTGAACAGGGCGCGGCCCTGGTGGATCACGAACGTCTCGACGTAGGGATGCCGGTGCAGGCGGGGTCCTCGGCCCGGTGTCGTGATGAACTCGCGCATGACGCTCACGGGCGAGCCGAGGAGATACCCCTCGATGTCTTCGTCTCGGGCGACGTCAACCGGCTGGATGCTCATGCTGCCTCCGTTCCCGCCCGAGGGTACGCCTTGGGAAGGGAGCGGTCGAGCCCGGGCGGTGCCGGGTCGAGTGAGCCTCAGCCGAGGAGCAGCGTGATCACGGTCGCGCCGCCACCGCCGAGGATGAGCGCGATGATGACGGTCCAGGCGATGATGCGGATGCGCCGGTTACGCTTCTCGCCCAGGTCGCCGTAGTCCTCTTCGTTCGGGTTCTGGCGGCTGACGTCGCTCATGCGCTGGCCTGTTCCGTGACGGTCGGACCGAAGTACGAGGGGAGGGTGGCCTGTGAGCGCTCGCGCAGCTCGGCGGCCGAGATCGTGAAGACGTCCTGCACCTCGAGCTGCGGTTCGGTGTCGGTCACGCCGATGCGTGCCACCGGGTAGTTGCGCCCCTCGCAGAGGCCGCGGAACTTGACGTCGTCTTCGCGCGGAACGGTCACCAGCACGCGGCCGGTCGACTCGGAGAACAGGGCGGATGCAGCATCCACTCCGTCGCGTTCGATGATCTCGTTCAGCCAGACGCGTGCACCGACGCCGAAGCGCATGACGCCCTCGGCGAGAGACTGCGCGAGGCCGCCCTCGGAGAGGTCGTGCGCCGAGGAGATCAACCACTCGTCGCGGGCAGCCGAGAGCAGACCTGCGAGGCGCTTCTCGCCCGCGAGGTCGACCTTCGGAGGCAGACCGCCGAGGTGGTCGTGCACCACGTCGGCCCAGGCCGAACCCGAGAGCTCGGTCGAGGTGGTGCCCAGCAGGTAGATGTTCTGACCCTCGTCCTGCCATCCGGAGGGGATGCGGCGCGAGACGTCGTCGATGATCCCGAGCACGCCCACGAGCGGGGTCGGGTGGATCGGCACATCGCCGGTCTGGTTGTAGAACGAGACGTTGCCGCCGGTGACCGGGGTGCCGAGCTCGTAGCAGCCGTCGGCCAGACCGTCGACCGTCTGGCCGAACTGCCACATGACCTCGGGGTTCTCAGGAGAGCCGAAGTTGAGGCAGTCGGTGATGGCGGTCGGCACTGCGCCGGTGACGGCGACGTTGCGGTACGCCTCGGCCAGAGCCAGCTGCGCGCCGGCGTAGGGGTCGAGCTGGCAGTAGCGGCCGTTGGCGTCGGTCGAGATCGCGAAGCCGAGGCCCGACTCCTCGTCGACGCGGATCATGCCGGCGTCGTCGGGGAAGCTCAGGGCGGTGTTGCCGAGCACGAAGTAGTCGTACTGGTTGGTGATCCAGCTCGTGTCGGCCAGGTTCGGAGAGGCGACGAGGGCGAGGAACTGCTCGCGCAGCGTCTCCGGGTCGTTCGCGCGGGGAAGGTTCTCCGCGGCGTCCGCCTGCAGGGCATCGATCCACGTCGGGTAGGCGACCGGACGGTCGTAGACGGGGCCGTCGACCGCGACCGTCGAGGGGTCGACGTCGACGATGCGCTCGCCCTGCCAGTCGATGATGAGGCGGCCGTCACCGGTGACCTCGCCGAGCACGGAGGTCTCGACCTCCCACTTGTTCACGACCGCGAGGAACGCGTCGAGCTTCTCGGGGGCGACGATCGCCATCATGCGCTCCTGCGACTCCGACATGAGGATCTCCTCGGCCGTGAGCGTGGGGTCGCGCAGCAGCACGTTGTCGAGCGAGACCTTCATGCCGCTGTTGCCGTTGGCCGCGAGCTCGCTGGTCGCGCAGGAGATGCCGGCGGCACCGAGGTCTTGGATTGCCTCGACGAGCTCGCCACGGTACAGCTCGAGGCAGCACTCGATGAGCACCTTCTCGGCGAACGGGTCGCCCACCTGCACTGCTGGACGCTTGGTCGGGCCGGTGGAGTCGAAGGAGTCGGAGGCCAGGATGCTCGCGCCGCCGATGCCGTCGCCACCCGTGCGAGCGCCGAACAGCACGACCTTGTTGCCGACGCCGGTCGCGTTGGCGAGCTTGAGGTCTTCGTGACGCAGCACGCCCACCGCGAGCGCGTTCACGAGGGGGTTGGCCTGGTAGACGGAGTCGAAGACCGTCTCACCGCCGATGTTCGGGAGCCCGAGGCAGTTGCCGTAGAAGCTGATGCCGCTGGTCACGCCGTGCACGACGCGGGCGGTGTCTGGGTGGTCGATCGCACCGAAGCGCAGGGCGTCCATGACCGCGACCGGGCGCGCGCCCATCGAGATGATGTCGCGGACGATGCCGCCGACGCCGGTCGCCGCACCCTGGAAGGGCTCGATGAACGACGGGTGGTTGTGCGACTCGGCCTTGAAGGTGACGGCCCAGCCCTCGCCGACGTCGACGACGCCCGCGTTCTGGCCCATGCCCACCATCAGGCGTTCCTTCATCTCGTCGGAGACCTTCTGGCCGAAGCGGCGCAGGTAGTTCTTCGACGACTTGTAGGAGCAGTGCTCCGACCACATGACGGAGTACATCGCCAGCTCGCCCGAAGTGGGGCGGCGGCCGAGGATCTCCTTGATGCGCTCGTACTCGTCGGGCTTGAGTCCGAGGGCCGCGTACGGCTGCTCCTTCTCGGGCGTCGCGATCGCGTTCTCGACGGAGTCGGGGACGTGCTGGTGGGAAGGTGCAGGGGCGGTGGTCACGCGCACTCCAAAGGAAGGGGCCGGCGGGGCAGCTTCAGTCTACCGGCGTGGGTGAGGCGGCTCTCCCGCGGGGGCTTCCGTTCGCAGGGCGACGGCGCTGCGCTCACGAGAGGTCAGCGAGAGGTAGCCCGTGCGTGCGTGCCGCCGCCGCGAGTTCGTTGTCATAGGTGAGAACTGACGTGACCACGTCGCTCAGTTCGATTGCCGTTGCCAGGTGCAGGGCGTCGAGAGTGCGCAGGCCACTGCGGAGGCGGATGGCACGGGCCATCGTGTCTTCGTCGAGGGAGACGAGCGCGACTCGATCGAGCAGGTCATCAGCGCTCCCGTGATCGAGGGAACGTCGATCTGCCACGGCGTGCAGCTCGACGGCGAGGAGGCGGGAGGCGACGAATTCTGATCCGGCGCCGAAGGCATCGACGAGCGCTGAGGTCTCTGCTTCGTGGACGAGTGCCTTCACGGCCGCCGAGGCGTCGAGGTAGATCACACGCTGTCCGCGCGGAGGTCGTGGAGGACCTCTGCGGTCGGCACCGTGTCGAGAACCGGAGCGTTGGTGAGAGGCCCGCTCTTCGTCGGGAGCGTCACGCGCCCGCTGGCGATCATGCGTGTCCATGCCGTCTCGGCCGGGGGCGTCAGCTCCGCGATCGGACGACCACGATCCGTCACCGTCAGATGCTCGCCCGCGGTGACGCGCGCCAGCACCCGCGCTGTCTGCTGATTGAGTTCCGTCTTCGTCACTGTCCCCATCCTTCGACTTTACGGCGTAACTACTAGAAGTACTAGATATCTGTGGTGCGGATCTGGGTTCGCAGCCGATCGAAATACGCGTGATTCACTTCGGACCCGTCGCCCGAGGTGATTCCGTCCATCACCAGCCGTCGCATCTTCTCGTCGGCTGTTTCATCTCCCGGCAGATCCTTCGTCATCGGGCCATTCAAGCGAACGGGAGGTGCTGTGGCCACCCGATCAAGGAGGTTGTTCCGGGATATGGGGATACGTCCTACCAACGGGTGGATCAGGAGGACGAGTCGCACGCCGCGGCCAAGCGCTCCGCTAGGGCATTCGCCGCCTCCCGCAGCGCTGGGGGACCGACCACGGTGAAAGCCGCGTCGAAGCGTGCGACCGAGGCGAGCACCCCTGTCCACGACCACGACCCGATCGTCACTCGGCACGATCCGTCGGCGAGCTCCTCCAGTTCCCCGTCGCCGACCCAGGGCGCGATGTCGCGGGCAGGGAGCGAGATCACGACCTCCCCCACGCACGGCCACCGATCCTCGGCCGTCGACCCCTTGGCCTGCGCGGCGAGATATGTCTCGGCATCCGCGGCGGGCAGCGGGCGCGGGGTGAACGACGGCCCGGTCGGGATGCGCGGATGCATCCGGTCGAGCCGGAACGTGCGCCAGTCGTCAGCTTCCAGGTCCCACGCCAGCAGGTACCAGCGCCCCTCTCGTGCCACCACGGCGTGCGGCTCGGTGCGGCGGGCCGGGCGGTCCTGCGCGGGGCCGTAGTCGAAGCGCAGCACCTGGCGGTCGCGGACAGCTGCGCTCGCCGCCTCCAGCACCGCCGGGTCAACCCTGGTCGGGTTCTCGGCGCCGGTGAAGCGGATGCCGTCGACACGGTGTCGCAGCCGTGAGGGCATCACCTGGCGCACGGTGGCGAGGGCCCGCGCCGCACCTTCGTCGATGTCGATGCCGCTCGACGGCACGGTCTGCAGCGCCACCGCGATCGCGACCGCCTGGTCGTCGTCGAACAGCAGTGGCGGAAGTTCCGACCCGGCCGCGAGCCGGTAACCGCCGTCCGGCCCCTTGATCGCGCCGATCCGGTAGCCCAGCTCGCGGAGCCGGTCGACGTCGCGGCGCACCGTGCGCGGGCTCACCTCCAGACGCTCGGCGAGGACCTGACCCGGCCAGTCCCGCGGCGTCTGCAGCAGCGAGAGCAGCGCGAGCATGCGTGACGAGCTTCCGGTCATGGATGCAGTCTGCCCGAAGTAGAGGACAGAAACAGACCTATACCCCTGTGATCGTGGTCTCCACACGGTTCCGAACGGCGGAGCGCACACGAAGGAGAAACCTCATGACCATCACGACGACCACGCACCTGAACTTCCGCGGCACGGCACGTCAGGCGCTCGAGTTCTACCAGTCGGTGTTCGGCGGCGAGATCACGGCGGCCACGTATGGGCAGTTCGGTATGCCCGAGGGAGTGCCCGGCTTCGACAAGATCGTGTTCGGGCAGCTCGAGTCCGACGGCGGTATCCGGCTGATGGCGTACGACATCCCCGGGCACGACGACGCGGACCCGGCGACTATCGCGGGTAGCACGCACCGCGAGAACGGCGCGACCATCACCGACCGCACCTTCTTCCAGTCGCTGCGGGCCGACTCCCTCGACGAGATCCGCCGCTACTGGGACGGTCTGACCGAGGGTGCCACCATCGTCGAGCCCCTCGCGGCGTCTGAGTGGTCGGCCGGCTTCGGCATGCTCACCGACCGGTTCGGCGTGACCTGGGTGCTCGACGTCGCCAGCTGAGCGTCGGTCGCGTCTGCGCACCGGACGGATGCAGGGAGCAGGAACGGATGCAGGGAGAATCGCCGCGTTCTGCCCCTGCATCCGTCCTTTCTCCCGACGGGTTGCACCGAGCTCCCGACATGTGGACCGAGCTCGCGACAGGCGCACGGAGCTCCCGACATGCGCACCGAGCTCCCGACACCGCACCGATGCGGACGGCGGCATCGGGGCGAGCTGCTGTCACGGATGGAAACGCGAGATGCGAGGGCGCGGGGCCGTCCGTAGATTGGTCGGGTCCCGCTGTGAATGGAGTTCCCCGTGTCCGAGATCCACATCCCGCACCTGTCCTGTACGGGCGCCGTCGGCTGAGCCGGCGGAGATCACGACCATGACTGCGGACCGTTCCTCGCACCCGTCGCATCCGTTCGATGCGCGCACCCGCCTGTACCTCGATCGGCCGCAGAGCCGCAAATGGAGCCTGCACCCCGGACACATCGGGGCGTGGGTGGCGGAGATGGACTTCGGGGTCGCGCCCGAGATCGCAGAGGCACTGCACCGGGCGATCGACGACGAGAACCTCGGATACCTCTCGCCCCCGCAGGCCGCGGAGCTGGGGGAGGCGACTGCTGACTGGATGCGCGACGAGTACGGCTGGGCCGTTGATCCGGAACGCGTGCATCCGGTGTCCGATGTGATGGCCGCGCTCGGTGTGGCCGTGCAGGAGTACGCGCCGGCCGGGTCGCCCGTGATCGTGCCGACTCCGGCATATATGCCGTTCTTGACATACCTGCCCGCGATCGGGCATCCGGTGATCGAGGTTCCCGGCGTCGAGGTCGACGGGCGCTGGCAGCACGACCTGCAGCGCATCGATGAGGCGTTCGCCGCAGGGGCGCGGACATTCGTGCTCTGCAACCCGCACAACCCGACTGGGACGATCGTCGGACGTGAGGAGCTCGAGGCGATCGCCGAGATCGTCGAGCGGCACGGCGGGCGGGTCTTCGCGGACGAGATCCACGCGCCGCTGCGCTACGACGGTGCGCCGTTCGTCCCGTATGCGTCGGTGTCGGAGGCGACGGCCGCGCACACCGTCACGGGGACGAGCGCGTCGAAGGCGTGGAACATCCCTGGGTTGAAGACTGCGCAGTTGATCACCTCGAACGATGCCGACCAGGAGTTGTACAAGAGGTTCGGCTTCGCGGTGCAGCACGGCGCGTCGACCCTCGGTGTCGTCGCCTCGACGGCCGCGTATCGGTCGGGCAAGCCCTGGCTGACGGATGTGATCGAGTACCTCGACGGGTCGCGGCGTGAGCTCGCATCGCTGGTGGACGAGCATCTGCCCGGGGCCGTGTATCGCGTGCCCGAGGCGACATACATCGGGTGGATCGACACCTCCGCGTTGGAGATTCCGGGACCGCCGGCCGAGTTCTTCCGGGAGCAAGCCGGGGTCGTGCTGACCGAGGGCCGTCTGCTCGGGCGCGGTGCCGAGGGCTTCGTCCGAGTCGTGTTCGCGACTCCTCGCCCGATCCTCGAAGAGGCGTTCGCGGCGATGGGTGATGCGGTGCGTCGGGCTGGTCTCGCGGCCTAATCGACGGCGTGGGCGGATGCCGGTTCGAAGGCTGTCAAGGGGCTTCTTCGATGTCGGTCGTCTGACGTAGAAAGGGATGCGAGAGAAGGGATCCCTCATGGCTGCAGGCGATATCGAGACGTTCCACCGCAATGGCATCTGGTTCAACCGCATCGAGGGTGAATCGCAGACGTTGGGCAGCAGCTTCGTGAGCGAAGACGAGGCGGTGAAGGTCGGTCGCAGTGCGGCGGTCGCGCGTCAGGTCGAGCACACCGTGCGCACCGAAGAAGGGCCGTCGACGGACTCCCACGCCTACGACCTGCACCCGCGCGAGCTGATCGGCCGATGACGTCGGCTGGTCCTGATTCCCACGCCGGGCGAAGGATGCTGTTGCAGGCATGCGTCAACGGCGCCCGCGATGCGGTCGAGCACCCGTGGTTGAGCGCTGATGCGACCGTGGTCGCAGACGACGCCGCGCGGGCGGTGGCTGCCGGGGCGCACGAGGTGCATGTGCACCCGAAGGATGCGACAGGCCGAGACAGTCTCGCCGCCGATGATGTCGCGCGCTGGGTGTGGGCGATCCGGGCGGCAAGCCCTGGTGTGCCGGTCGGGGTGACCACAGGAGCGTGGGCCGAGCCCGACGTCGAGCGTCGTCTTGCCGCGATCGAGGCCTGGACGGAACTGCCCGATCACGCATCCGTCAACTGGCATGAGGCCGGTGCCGACGAGGTGGCCGCACTGCTGCTGCGGCGCGGAGTCGCGGTTGAAGCCGGGCTGTGGGATGCCGCCGGTTTCGAGGTGTGGAAGCGTTCGCCCATGCGAGGAGACTGCTTGCGGGTGCTGATCGAGTTGCCTGATGAGCCAGCGCAGACGGTGCGAGATCATGCCGAGGCGATGATCGCGCACGTCGAGCTCGAAGAACCCGGCCTCCCGATCCTGCTGCATGGAGAGGAAGGTTCGACCTGGCCGGTGTTCGATCTGGCGGTCGAGCTCGGGCTGGCTTCGCGGATCGGGCTGGAAGACACTCTGCTCCTTCCCGACGGGAGCACCGCGCCGGGGAATGCGGCTCTGGTGCGCGCGGCGGTCGGGCGGATGCGGGGAGCCTGACCGCCTCGAACCGCGAACTGCGTCATCCTGGGGCCATGTTCGCCGACTCTCTGCTCCCCCTCTTCCTTCTCAACATCGCGTTCGTCCTGATCGGGATCCTCATCCTGTGGCTGGTGATCTACTCGGCCGTGCGCGCGGCGCTGACTTCACACCGTCAGGCGACGGCGCGGGACAGACAGTCCGGTCCGAGCTGACAGGGAGTAGGGCCGGCTTCGTCGCTTTGAGGACATCGAGCGTTGACGCAGAACGCCCCGCCGAGGTCGGCGGGGCGTTCTGTTGCGTACTGGTGAAGTCCTACGCGGCGTCGATGCGGTGGCGACGACGGTGGGCGACGAATGCTCCGCCCAGCAGGAGCAGCAGCAGGCCGACGACCGCGCCGCCGATGGGCAGTTCCGCGCCTGTCTGACCGAGCTGGCCGGTGCCAGGATCAGCGGCACCGCCGGGAGTCGTGGCTCCACCGCCCGGGGTCGTGGTTCCTCCGCCCGGGGTGGTGGTTCCACCGCCCGGAGTGAGGGCAGGACCCACGGCCGCGGTGGCCGCACTCGTCACCGAGCTGCTGAGGAACCCGTCGAGTGTTCCGGTCACGGTGACGGTGATCCGCTTGCCGAGGGCGCTCGCCGGAATGACGAACTGGGCGCTCGGCGCGGCCGCACGGGCCAGGCTCACGACCGGTTCGCCGTCGATCTCCCAGGAGTAGCTGAGCGACGTGCCGGCCGGCCAGCCCTCCGAGGTCGCGGTCAGCGTCTGGCCGACGGCGGCGGTGCCCGTGATCGTCGGAGGTGTTGTCGGTGCGAGCGCCTCCAGGACCGTCAGATCGGCCACGCAGGTGATGCAGGTGCCGCCGAGGCTCGCGACGCGCGCGGTCGCCGAGAACGCACCGCTCGGTGCATCCTCGTCGACCTCGATCGTGAACTGGGTGTGGGCCGACGACCCCGGTGCGACGACGCCCGCGGGCACGTTCCAGGTCAGGGTGGTGCCGTCGAGGACCGTTCCTGCAGGCGTGGTCGTCAGCGAGGCCCGCGACAGCACATCGCTGAGGTCGACTGTCACCACAGACGAGGCGAGCGGCACCCGACCCGTGTTCGCGGCGCTGAGGGTGTAGGTGGCGGTGTCACCGACGCCGAGAGGTTCCGCGGGGGCCGTCAGAGACACCGACAGCTTGTCGGGCCAGGCGGGCTTGCCGGGCTCGAGGATCCAGTCGTTCCAGAGCGCGGTGATGTCGCGTCCGGAGATCTCTTCGGCGAGCGCCTTGAGGTCGGCGCTGGTGCGGCTCTGGCCTGCGAAGCGCGTCTGCCATTCCTTGATCAGGGCGAAGAAGGCGTCATCGCCGATCGAGATCTTCAGCGCCTCCCAGAACTGTGCGCTGCGGGTGTAGGTCTGGTAGTCGTAGAGCGTATTCGAGGCGGTCTGTGCTCCCGGGGGGATGTTCCAGTCTGCGCTCGACGAGGCCTTGTTGTTCCACGAGTTGAAGTAGTTCTGCTCGGTGCTCGCGCCTCCACCGAAGCCCGCGGCGCTGTTGTAGTGGGTCGGACCCCAGGTGGCCATGCCCTCGCCGATCCAGATGTCGGTCCAGGTCGTCGGTGCGACGTTGTTGCCGTACCACTGGTGGACGAGCTCATGGATGAGGGTGTTGCCGTTGACGGATCCCACGCTCGGGAAGAACGATCGGTCCTGCGTCTCGAGTGCGTAGTTGACGCCGCTGGGAACAGTGTCGACGATCACGCCCGTGCTGTTGCCGGGGTAGGGCCCGTACATGCTCTCGAGGTTGCGGGTGATGGTCTCGAGCTGCGCGACCCGGTTGCGGATGGTGGTCTTGTTGGCATCGCTGAGGCCGGAGTCCATGAAGGACCAGGAGGGGATGGTGCGGCCGTCGGACAGAGTGATTGAGCCCTCGATCACGTCGAAGCGCCCGATCGCGATGACCGCGAGCTCTGAGGCCATCGGCTTGTCCTGACGCCACACCCAGGTGGTGCGGTCGCCCGAGACGGTCTTCGACTTGAGCTCGCCGTTGCTGGCGACGGCCGCGTCACCCTGCACGCCGGACACGTCGGCGAGCACCGATGGGGCATCCACCGAGATCGTGTAGGTCGCCTTATCGCTCGGGGTGTTGTTGTGGGGGAAACCGGCCATCGTGCCGATCGGCTGTCCGAGGAGGATCGCGCCGTCGTTCGTGCCGTTCCAGCCTTCGAAGGCGCCGTCGCTGTCGACGTGGACCACCGGTGTGCCGCTGTAAGTGACGGCGACTGTGAACTCCCCGTCGACCGGGGTCGGCAGCGTGACGGTGAGCTTGTATTTGTCCGTGGCCGGGTTGATGTCGCGCGACCAGCTGGCCGGGACGCCGTTGACGGTCACTCTGGAGACCGTCATGCCTTCGAAGTCGAGGGAGAACTGGTGCAGCGGGGCGAGGGCGCGGGCGGTCATCGTCGTCGTGGCGGTGGTGATTTCACCCGTTACCAGTCCGTCGGCGACACCGGTCGGACTCCAGCTGAGGGAGACGTCGTAGTCGAGGGCGTCGTAGCCGCCGTTGCCGACGTTCGGGAACATCGGGTCGCCAGAGGTGCGAGGCCCGGCGATGGAGTCGGCGGCGGCCGCGGGCAGGGAGGTCGCGAGGAGGGATCCGGCGAGGAGAGCGGTGACCGGAAGAATCGCGATCAATCGTCGACGGCTGGCAGCGGTCAGTCGAGGCATGGGTGCTTTCGGATAGGCAGAACGCGGGCGACCGGTCACGTCGTCGTGGTGCGGGGAGGCTTGTGGCCATGGAGACACGTATGAAACCTATGGAACGTATGTTTCGGAAATATATCGTGCCGCTCACGGTTCGGTCGCGTCGGATCTTTCTGTTCGTGGACCTGGGGATTGTTCGACCCTGTCCAGGAGGCGGGGTGGGGTGGGATGGTTCTGGCGTGCGGGAGTTCTCGGGTGTGACGGCTCCCCGGTATCCGCCATCTCAAAGCGGTAACGACGGCGTTCTCGGCCAGAGGCGGCCGATACGGTGAGCCTGATGAAAACTCCACTCCGCGTCGCGGCGGCTGTCGCTGCTGTTCTGCTTTTGACCTCCTGCAGCTCCCCCGCTCCATCGACGGAGAAGGCGCCGGTGTCATCGACACCGGTTGCCGCCGAGGGTGTCGAGGCCCCGGCCGCGGTGGATTCGCTTCCGTTCAACGCCGGTGGCCTGCTCGGCACGAACGTGGCTCCGAACTTCGAAGACGGCGAGCCCGGAGAAGTGTCCGTCGTCCAGGTCGGCCCGCTGGAGAAGCCCGGTCTGGGCGCGGTCCTCCTCTTCGCTTTCCGCAACAACACGGCAGAAGCTGTCGCCCACGTCGACTGGACAGCCACCGCGCGTAGCGACGGAGCGATCGTCTCGACAGGGTCGAGCCAGGGGACGATTCCGGCATTCGTGCAGCCCGGGGAGGTGGGGCTCTCCTACATCTACTTCGAGAACGGCGAAGTCATCGCCGACGGCGCCGACTACGAGTTCTCGGTCAACACCATCCCGGCGGAAACCTCGCCCTACAACACTGCTCCTCTGACGGTCGAAGAGGCGAACATCTCCGGGAGCGCGATCGTCGGCGCTGCCGCCAACAAGACGGGTGTCGACACGACGGGACCCTATGGCGTGAACATCTTCTGTTTCGAGGGTGACGCCATCGTCTCGCAGCACCAGGGGTTCACCGAACAACAGGAGCTCGCCGATGGGGCCACGGGTACTTTCACCGTCGACCTCTATGGCGAAACGTGCGACAGCTACGCCGTCGGCGTCGGTGGCTACTTCTCCTGAACGATCGCTTCCGCATACATCACGACTCGAAGGAATCCAGTGAACACCAACACCAGCAAGGCAGCCGCCGCGATCGCCCTCCTCGCACTGATCGGTTTCGGCACGGTCGCTTGCTCAGCTCCGGCCGAGCCCGCGGACACGAAGACTGACTCTTCGTCGGCCGCTCCGGAAGAAGTGGATGAGGCGCCCGAGCCGGTCGATCTCACCGGTGAGTGGAAGCAGACGAACTCCAATGACGCAGAGAGCTTCCAGTCCGCCACGATCACTGCCGACACGATCGAGGTGTTCTGGAATGCGCCCGACACCAAGTCTCTGTACTGGGCGGGCACGATCGAGGTGCCGGCCGACGGATCGACATCTTTCGCATGGGACTCCGTGAACGACAAGACGAAGACGGATACCGCGATGCTGGCTTCTGGTGACGACACCAAGGCATTCACCTTCGAGAATGGTGAACTGTCGTACGAGGTCACCGCGCTCGGAACGACGATGACGGTCAGGCTCGCGCAGGAGTGACCTGATCGTCGCCTGTGCGACTCCCCGGACACGCGAAACGCCCCGCCGTTCGGGTCGGCGGGGCGTTGGTCTCGCGGTGCGGCTTACTGCACCGACCATCCGCCGTCCGAGGCGAGGATGGCGCCGTTGATGTTCACGGCGTCGTCCGACAGCAGGAATGTGATGGATGCCGCCAGGTGCTCCGCCATCGCCACGGTCGGGATGGACTGCTGGAACGGGGCAAGGCGGCCGGAGCCGTACTCGGACATGTTCGGGGGCATCGGGATGCCGGTGGCGACGCCGCCCGGGGCGACGGAGTTCACGCGGATGCCCTTCGGCCCGTACATGAAGGCCGCCGACTTGGTGACGCCGATGATGCCGTGCTTGCTGGCCGTGTAGGCGTTGCCCGAGGCGTTGCCGCGCAGGCCCGCCTCGCTCGAGACATTGAGGATCGAGCCGCGCCCGGCTGTCTCCATGACGGGGATGACCGCGCGCATGAGCTTGAACGGAGCGGTCAGGTTGATCGCGATCACGCGGTCCCAGACGGCGTCGGGAGTCTCGCCCGCGGGGGAGAAGTCGTCGTTGATGCCGGCGACGTTCGCGAGGCCGTCGATGCGGTCGCCCGCAGCGGTGAGCACCGCGTCGATCGCGTCCTGCTTGGTGAGGTCGCCCGCGACCGTGACGATGTCGGCATCCGGAAGCTCTGCTTTGAGGGCGTCGAGCTTCTCGGCGGCGATGTCGCTGGCGATCACGCGTCCGCCTTCGCGGGCGATGCGCGAGGCGGTGGCCTTGCCGATGCCGGATGCGGCGCCCGTGACGATCACGGTCTTGCCGGCGAAGCGGCCGGAGGTGACCTTCTCGGTCCAGCCCTCGGAAGCGTCGTCTTCGGGGATCTCGCCGCCGTTGGCCGCACGCACGAGGTCGTCGACGACCGACTGGGGCATGGCGCCCTGGCTCATCGCGACGAGCTGCTGCAGGGGAAGGCCCAGCACGGGGGTGAGCAGCTCGGGGTCGGCGCCCGTCTGCTGGAAGAGTCCGCGGATGAGGGGCCCGCCGGTCGGGTCGTTCATCCAGTCGCCGATGGTGGAGTGTGCGGTGAGGGCCATGCTCTTTCTCCTTGTTCGGGTCTTCTAGTTTCGCAACGGTGCGTCTACTTATGTTCCAGTGTACGCCTGAGTACGCTCGGAAGGTGCCCCGTCCTCGCAGTGAGAAAGCCCGTCAGTCCGTGCTGGAGGCGATGCGTCGTGCGCTCGCCGCAGACGGTTATGAGGCAGTGACGATCGAGGGTCTCGCGGAGTCTGCAGAGGTGTCGAAGCAAACGATCTACCGGTGGTGGCCGTCGAAGGCCGCGATCCTCGGAGAGGCGCTGCTCGAGGGTGCCCTGCCGGGAGCCGAGGTGTCGGTGCCGATGACGGCCGACCTCGGGGCAGATTTGCGGGCGTGGTTCTCTGCGATGTCTGACGGGTTGGCTCGGCCCGAGGGTGTTGCGCTGGCTCGGGCGCTGATCGAGGTCACTGCTGCCGATCCCGAGCTGGGGCTCGTTTTGAACGAGCGGCTGGCGGCGCCTATTCGCGAGTGGGTGGCCGAGCGTGTGTCGCGCGGGCGTGCGGACGGGGATGTGCGGGCGGATGTGGATGCTGCGGCGATCGCGGATCAGTTCATCGCGATGGCGTCGTACTCCGCGTTGATCGGGCAGCCGTTGAGTGCGGAGCGGGTGGAGGAGACCGTGGTGCGGTTGCTGCGGGGGATTGCGGCGTAACCAGTCTGTGGCCGGGGTGAGCCGGAGCGCGTTCGTCTCTCACTTGCCGAAACCCGACGGACTCGTACAGCGTCGCGAGCGCGGTGCTCGAGCATGAGACGACCCCGCCACCCTGATGGGTAGCGGGGCCGAATGAGGAGAGCTATAGGACCTTGGTCACTCTCTTCGGAAGAGAATGCTCCCGAACCCGACGAGCATGAGACATGCGCCAAGCAGACCAGTCAGAGCAGCAGGTGTGAGGTTTCCAGTCGTGTGCTCCGCGTCGGAGATGTAGCCCTCAGCAATCGCCATGACAATGGCGAGGACGATGACGGCGGCACCGACGAATCCTATGCTGACCATTGCTCGTCTCGTTTGCTGCTTCACAATCGCTCCTAGGGGTTGCATCCTGCGGCCAAGAGGTTGCTGTAGCTTACGTCGGGCCGCCAAGCGTCGAGGTTCCACGGCGACTTGAACGGGGCGATGTCGACGCGGCATCGAAGCTGGGCGTGAGACGCTCGCGGCAACGTGGTGGTGACTCGGAGCGCTCTTGCCAGACCCAGAATATCACTAGCGTCCTCATATGTATGCTTTCATTGCCCATGTGACCAAGGCTGGGTATTGAGGCTTCGCTCTCTCGCACTCGGACTTCGCGAGCTGATCAACGCTGAACCTCTGATCTGGCATCGGGCGGACCTCGAAGGGTACCGGCTGTCACGAGCTTTGCGGCCGCGGCCGTGGAGAGAGAACGATCACCGGCGGGCCGCTACGAGTGAATGGAATCACAGCGATGTTGCAAAGAACACGGGAGTCCATCGTTGCGATGGCCGCCACCCTGGCCCTCACAGCAATGCTGGCTTCACCAGCGCATGCATCTGACAGCGACGTTGATGAGGCGGAGTCTGTCGCGGCCACCATCGAAGCTGCGACCCCGACAACGACTTTGTCCGAACCGGGGGTGGTCGAGGGCGGTCAATTGATCACGACGGTCGGTGACATCGCATCAGTAGTACCGCTTTCGGCTGACGAGAACATCGTTGTGAGTGCGCCGATTGATGGAGGGGCCCGGGCGGAGAGTCGGGGCATCGAGCTGCCCAGCGAAATCCCCATTAGCGAGGGAGTGGTGACGGACGATGGCACTGTCGTTTTCGAAGCCGATGACCGTTCAGGTGACGCAGTTGCTGTCCAGACGCTCGTCGACGGATCGACGCGCATTCAAACCGTGATCGGCGGTGCCGCGAGCCCGCACGAATTCGGCTACCGCATGGATGGTTACCAGCCGTACCAGAGCGATACGGGTGAAGTGATCTTCTTGAACGAGGCCGGAGACTACGTGCCTGTCGCGGCGCCGTGGGCGGTCGACGCGAACGGCAAGAGTGTGCCGACGTTTTATGAAGTGCGCGGCGATGAACTCTTCCAGGTGGTCGCCCCTGGAGCGGAAACTGCCTACCCCGTGGTGGCGGACCCCAGCTGGATTTGGAACGGACCCATCTGGGGCATGAAGCTCAATCGTGCCGAGACCTCGCGTGTGCGGGACTACGCGGCAGCACTCGCAATGTGCGGGTCCTTCTTGAAGAAGCTCCCGAGGGTGGGATGGGCATGTGCCGCTTTCGGAGGCTACATGGTGGCTCAGGCCAACATCGCGCAGGGTGACAACCCGAAGACCTGCTTGTTCCTGACAGCCGCTCCGGTTCCGGGCGTCATCATGAGGATCACGTGCTGAAGGTTCGCGGAGGACGATCGTGACGATAGGTATCGAAGGTGAGATCCTGACGTACGTGTTGACGGCGGCTCTGGCCGTAAGTGCGGGTCTCGTGCTCGGCGGAGTCTCCGCGACAGCCCACCGGCGGTCGGCCATCAGCGCGGGGCTTTTAATCGTGGGAGTCGTCACCGCCGCAGGGTTCGCCCTCGGATCGAGCGCGCCGTGGGTCGGCCCCATCTTTGCGATCGTGTCCATGCTGGCGGGCACTCTATTTGCCGCTGCCGCAAAAAGGGATGAGCCAGCGTTCGAAGACGAGTCGTTCGGAAGCCGTTTGGTCGCCGTGCTGAACGTGCGGCGCGGAGTGCCCGTCGAAGAGGCCAGTCTCAGGCCGGATGGTGATGGGTGATGTCGCACAGGTGACTTCCGCCGCGCAGACTGCGCGGGAGTGTCGAGCAAGTGGCGGCGGCAGTGGGCGAGGAACAGGAAGGACGGACACTATGGTCTACGTCGCCGTCGGGGTAGTGCTTCTCCTCTGGGGAGCGTTGGTTGGTCGACTGGGCAGGAAGCTGGGCACGCTCCTCGCTGTCGTGCCCGTTCTGCTGTGGTTCGGGCTCCTCGCGTGGTTTACCTGGTCGGGCGCCCTCGACGGCCCTACCGGAGACGCGCTACCCGTCTACCTCTTGATCGGGCTCCTCGCGTTTCTCATCGGGGCGAACCTCACCAGTCGGGGCGAGCCCTCACGCCGAACACGACCGCGGCCGTGATCTGGCAGTCGTGACTCAGGGCTCTGGCGGGTGGTTTCGGAAGGTCAGAAGTTGCCCTCGGCGACCTGGAAGCAGGTCAGTCCGCGCGAGCGCCACATCTCCACCACGCTGCGGCGGTCGTCGACGACGCCGATGACGCTGAAGTGCGGTTCGATGTGGGCGTCGTAGATCTCGGCCTTCACGATGTTGTCGGCGCGCTGGTCTCCCGTGCGGCGGAGCAGGAGGCGGTCGAACGGGATCTCGTTGAACGTCAGCCAGGCCTCGGTGGCGCGACGGGCGGTCTCGTCGCGGCCCGAGACGACGATGAGGGCATCGACGTCGGGGTGGGCCGCGAACGCCTGAGCTGCAACGACGACCGGGTGGTTCGGGGTGTCGATCGCGACATTGCGCATGTCGTACGGAGAGCGGTCGCCGATGAGGGCGAGAGTGCCGTCGACGTCGAAGATCCAGGCGCGAGGGCGATCGGTGGGCATGGTGCGAGGGTACTTGTCTTCCGGGGTGGATTGTCCAAGGGAATCGCTGATCTGGGATCATGGCGACCATGGATTCCGTCGACTTTCCAGTGCTCTTCGCTGATCTGATCGAAGCGCTTGAATCTCCGAACGTGGCGGATTGGATCACCGCGGGCGCGACCATCCTCACGTTGGTGGTCGCAGTGTTCGCTTTGACGTACGCTCGCGGTCAAGTGGCCGAGGCCCAATCCGCGCGCCGGCAGGCAAGGGAACTGGAAAAGGAGCGCTCGCAACCGTACGTCGTCGCCTACACGGAGCCATCCGGTGCCACTCCGGCCATCATTGATCTCGTCGTCAAGAACTATGGGCAGACGGCCGCGCAAAATGTCAGACTCGAGCTCGACCCGTGGCCCGTGCGTTCAGACGGAACCGCAGGTGGTGAACGCGTCGCCGTTCCAGATCCGATTCCCGTGCTCGCACCCGGCCAGGAGTGGCGAACAATGTGGGACAGCGCGAGTGAGCGCGGTTCTTCTGAACATCCCGATCGACATGCCGGGCTCGTTCGATACGAGGGCATCGATCGCGAAAGCCGCGAATCCGAAGTCGTGCTCGACTGGGCCGTTTACAAGACGCGCAGGTGGGTTCAGGTGTACGGCGAGCATGACTCAGCAAAAGCGCTCCGTGACATGCGCGGGATCATGAAGAAGTGGAGCGAGAGTATCCACGGATCTCTGTCGGTTTACGTGCGCGATGGTCACGCCAAAGATGAGTCCCGCCAAGCGCAGTTTGAGGCGTTCCAGGCGGGCGGGGAAGTCTCGAAGCCTCGTCCGAAGCGAGCGCCCCTTCCCCGTCCCCGAGTGCAGCGGCGCCGACGCGCGTAATCACACGGTGCCTCGCCGGGAGACCCCGGGCCACGGATGCCCTCCAGGGGCGTCAGCTGGCAGATGAGCGGCTTGCGTCGGTCCGCCCTTCCGCGAACCGCGCCTGCGCCCGGTCCTGACGCCGTCCGACCTCGACGAGTTCCGTGGCCTTCGGCAGGCCCATCGGCTTCGTCGATACGTAGACGCTCTCGGCGGTGTCGACGCGGAAGGTCTCGTGCCAGATTCCCACCGCTCCTGGAGCCTTGCGGGCTGCGCGGTTGAAGGCGGTCCACGCGGGGCGGTGTTCCTGGTTCGGGCTGGACGCGTAGGCGTAGAGCTTGTCGACGGATGACCAGTACTGCACGACGTAGGGTCCGCCGGAGCCGAAGAGCAGGTGGTAACCGAGCATGCCCGAGTCGGGGTCGGTGCTGAGTTCGCGCAGCATCCCCGGCATGGCGAAGAAGGCCGGCATCCACAGGTCAGGGCGCCACCAGCGGTTGATCTGCATCCCGATGTGGAACACGACGAGCTCGCCCTCGTGGCGGTGGGTCATGCGGCCCGTGATGACTTTCGACATGATGACTCCTTGGTTGGATAGCGACACTATCCATAATGGATAGCGCTACTATCGAAGTCAAGAGGTGGCCATGAGAATTTCCGAACTGTCAGCCCAGACCGGCGTGACCGTGCCGACGATCAAGTACTACCTGCGCGAGGGGCTGCTGCCCGAGGGCGAGCGCAGTGCGCCGACCCAGGCCGCGTACGGCGAGAAGCACGTGGAGCGGCTGCGGGTGATCCGGGCGCTGCTCGACGCCGGGGTGAGCATCGCCGAGACACGGCGGGTGCTGGCGGCGCTGGATGATCCGCCGGCGAGTGCTCACGACCTGCTCGGGACGGCGCACGCGGCGATCACTCCGCCGGTGGACGGTTCTTTGGATCTGACGGACGCTGAGGCTCTTGTGGCAGGGCTCGGGTGGAAGCCAGGGATGTGTGACGACGCGGTGCTGCACGCGGTCGCGCGGGCGCTGCAGGGGCTGGAGCACGTCGGGTTCACCGTTCCGGATGCGGCGATGGCGGAGTACCTCTCGAGTACGCGGCGGATTGCGGAGGCGGAGATCGCCGGGGTGCCGGGGGAGTCTGCGGAGGCTGCGGTTCGGTACGTGGTGCTGGGGTCGGTGTTGGTGGAGCCGTTGTTGCTGGCGTTGCGGAGGGTGGCGCAGCAGGTGAGCTCGGGGGAAAGATTCGGGCGGGACTGATCCGTCGATCACGGTCCTAGTGGCCATGGCGAATCATCGCATCTGTCTATCGCTTCAACTTGCTGGGCGCTGCTTCCTGGGGATGTCTGAAGCGTGCGACAGAATGGACGCATGTCCGATTCTCCCGTGCCTGCAACCCTCGACACGGCGGAGCTTCGGAAGGCTCGGGGCGCGTTTTTCACCCCGAGGGCCATCACCCGCTTCATCTCGGAGTGGGCGATTCGCACCCCGAACGATACGGTGCTGGAGCCATCGGCAGGAGACGCGGCCTTCCTCGTTCAGGCAGTCCATCGCCTTCAGCAGCTTGGCGCTGGTGACGCCCCGAATATTCGCGTGGATGGCGTGGAGATCCACGCGGATAGTGCTCGCATCGCCCGAACTCGGATCAAGGAGGCTGGGGGGGATCCTCGGCTCATCGTCAGCGACTTCTTCTTGGTTGACCCTGAACCCCGCTACTCCGTAGTGATTGGGAATCCTCCTTACATTCGTTACCAGGACTTCACTGGTGAAGCTCGCACGCGCTCCCGTGCCGCCGCGCTGAGAGCCGGCGTCGCGCTGACAGCACTAGCTTCAAGCTGGGCTGCTTTTACGGTCCACTCGGCCCTCTTCCTAAAGCCCGGCGGCAGGATGGGGCTCGTGCTGCCGGCGGAATTGCTAAGCGTGAACTACGCCGCAGCGGTCAGGCAGTTCCTCTTTGACCGCTTCCGGAGCGTCGAACTCGTACTGTTTGACGAACAGGTATTTCCCGAGGCCGAGGCTGACGTCGTCCTCCTCCTCGCCGATGGATTCGACGAGGGACCAACGGACCACGCGACCATCTACCAGGCGCGAGACGCGGAAGCACTTGCTTCGCTCAGTGGTCCACTGAAATGGACGCCCCTCGATCCCGCTGCGAAATGGACTGGAGTTCTAGTAAACCCAGACGCGATCGAGCCCCTACGCACCTTGAGAGCGAGCGGTCTCTTCGCCAATCTCGAAGCTTGGGGCGACACCACCCTTGGCATGGTCACGGGCAACAACAGGTTCTTCGCGCTCTCGCCTGATCGGGTGAGGGAACTAGGTCTTGCGCGCCGTGATCTGGTTCGGCTCTCACCTCCAGGAAGCTCGCACCTTCGTGGTCTGGAGCTAACAAATGACGCGATGACGCGGCTTGGGCGGCGGGGCAAGGCGACCTGGCTGTTTCGCCCGGCCGAAAGTCCATCTCATGCGGCCCGCGCCTATATTGAGGCTGGCCACCTCGCAGGCGTTGACGAAGCATACAAGTGCCGAGTGCGTAAGCCCTGGTATCGGGTTCCGCTCTTACCGCCAGCAGACCTGTTGCTGACATGCATGAATGCCGATACACCACGCCTCACGACAAACAGTGCTGGCGCAGGCCACTTGAACTCAGTTCACGGTGTCTACCTCAAGGACAGTACGCGTGCGCTAGGGCGCGAGCTCCTTCCGCTCGCGAGCTTGAACTCTGTCACTCTCCTCAACGCGGAGATGGTGGGTCGCTCCTACGGCGGGGGCGTCCTCAAGTTGGAACCACGAGAAGCAGACGTCTGGGCTATGCCATCCGTTCAACACATCGAGGCCCACGCCGATGACCTTCGCGGCATTAGACCGAAGGTGGCCCGGCTCTTGCGACAGGGGAAGTTGGGCCACGCGGTAGAACTCGTGGATGAAGTTCTCCTCGTAGGGTCTGGCATCGTCACAGACGCAGATCTCAGTCGCGTGCGACAAGCCCACGCTGACATGACCGGACGACGTACGGCTAGGGGACGTAGTGGCCACTGAATCAAGCGCTAAAGAAAAGGCGTGGTTTGTATTCGACCGAATCGTTGCGGACGCAGCTCCGAACGGCGTTTATACGAACCCCTGGGTGAGGCAGGTCGACGGTCAGCTGCGCTATGAGCCCGACCATGAGACCTTGATGCGCCTGCTTGGCGTCCCGCTCTACCTCGGAGTGGATACTCGAACGGGTGTGCCGGCCCTCTCCCTCGACGTGTGGCTGAGCTACGAACTCCGTCGCGCCGGATTCGATCCTGATGCGACGTGGCCGCGAGGCACCCATCCGCGCATTCTGCCGATGCCTGTAGCTAATCTGCTAAAGGCTGTCCCCGCGAAAGAACGCGCCCTGCTCACTGCGCGCCTAACTAGGAGTGCGGCTGTAGCTGGAGTCACCTCTGCCAGTGCCAGCATTCTGGGGAAGAACTACCTCAAGCAAGTGGATGTAATCATGACCGATTGGGCGACCGGACCGGAACTCCTGATCTCGACCAAGAGGATGGACTCTTCCTATGGGAAGAATGCCGCAAATCGTGTTGAAGAGTCCTACGGCGACGCAAAGAATCTGCGCCTGAGGCACCCGCTCGCCGCGCTCGGGTTCGTGTTTGGGTTGCGTTCCGACATCCTGCAGAAGGAGCCGGATACTGCTGAATGGCTGATTGACCTGCTCGGCAAGCTCGGGCGCGAGGACGATGCATACCATTCGACATGCCTGGTGATGATCGAGTACGCCGATACAGTAACCCCGCCGGTGGACAGCGGAGAGGATGCTGAGGATCCCCTCATCTCGGCCGGGCTCGCACCCGATAAAGACGCCGACATTGCGATCTCGTATGTGCCACAGTCTGAAGTTGAACGCGCGCTAGCGAACCTTCCGCCCGTGGGTATTCGCCATGACGCTGTACCCGCTCACCTCAGCCCGTCGACGTTCCTCGCCAAGATGATTGAGCGCGTTCTTGACACAACGCCCGTGAACATGCATAAGGCGGCTCGCAAGCTTCGCACGGATGCCAGATCGGCTGCGACCCCTTGAGGAGCGAACCGACAAGAGAGGTCGGGAGACTGCCACTCTAAGTTCAACCAAGATCGATGTCGTTCTCGGCACGGCCTACGGAGCATCGTTCAGCCGTCGGTACTGAAGGACACCGCCGCTCGATTGAGGCTGCTTCTGCCGTCATCGAACGACAGCTTGAGCAGCTGCCGTGATGGTGCTCATGCGGCGCGGTTCCGCTATCGTCTGGATCAAAGCGTGTTCAACGAAGAGATGGAGCAACGGTGGAGTTTTCAGAGCGTCTCGATTCCCTCGCAACGAAGGTGAAGAACCAGGCGACGGCGATCGGGACCGAGGAGGCGACGAAGAATGCATTCGTCATGCCGTTCATCTCAACGATTCTTGGCTACGACGTTTTTGACCCGCTGGAGGTCGTCCCGGAGTTCACGGCGGACGTGGGCACCAAGAAAGGCGAGAAGGTCGACTACGCGATCATGCGCGAAGGGGAGGTTCAGATCCTCATAGAGTGCAAGCCATCGATGGGTTCACTCAAGATCGAGCACGCCTCTCAGCTCTTCCGATACTTCTCCGTCACGAACGCGCGCATCGCTGTCCTGACCAACGGCGTTCTCTGGCACTTCTACACAGACCTCGATGCCCCGAACCGCATGGATGGCAAGCCGTTCCTCGTGCTCGACCTGCTCGACATCGATGAGACCCTCATCCCTGAGATCCAGAAGCTCAGCAAGGAGAGCTTTGATCTCGAATCGATCATCAGCGCTGCGGAAGAGCTGAAGTACATTGGCGCGCTAAAGAGAGAGATTGCGAGCCAGTTCCGCGAACCGACCGACGAGTGGATCAAGTTCTTTGCAACGCGCGTCTATGACGGCTCATACACGCAGAAGGTTCGACAGCAGTTCACCGGTCTCGTTGGGAAGGCAGCTCATCAGTTCCTCAACGAGCGGGTGAATGACCGCTTGAAGGCCGCGCTCGGGGTGAGCGGCATCGCGCACCCTGCAGACCCGTCGCCGGCGACGAGTGCCGAGGTTGTGGAGGCCGATCTCGATCGCGACACCGAGATCGAGACCACTCTCGAAGAACTCGAGGGCTACCAGATCGTCAAGGCGATCGCTTGCGGCGAGGTAAAGCCGCAGCGGGTAACCCATCGCGATGCCAAGAGTTATTTCGCCGTGCTGCTCGATGACAACAACCGAAAGCCCGTTGCTCGCCTTCACTTCAACGGGAAGCAGAAGTACCTGGGGCTTTTGGACGAGGACAAGGTTGAAACGCGCCACGCGATCGAGGAGCTCGACGAGATCTACTCTCACGCGGACGGAATTCGTGAAGCGGTTCGTCGGTACAAGGACTGACGCGAAACCGAGCAGCGATGTTTGCCGGCGTGGAGCACGAGGACTTCTTCTCGTGCTCCACGCGGTCGTTAAGGCCTACTCGAACCCACCCGTCAACCGCCCCCGCATCCGCTGACTGCTCTCATTCATCCCGACGATCTCCACCGTCTTCCCCAGCGCCTGATACTTCGTCTCGATCGCATCCAACGCGGCGACGGTCGACGCATCCCACACATGCGACCCCGACAGATCAACAATCACGCGAGCGGGATCCGATGAGTACGAGAACAACGTTGTCAGGTCATTGCTCGACGCGAAGAACAGTTCCCCCTCCACGACGTACGTCACAACGTCCCCCGCCGCAGACAGCACGCGCGTAACCGTTACGAAGTGCGCCACCCGCCGCACGAACAGCACCGACGCGACCAGCACCCCGCCGACGACCCCGACCGCCAGGTTGTGCGTGATCAGTACAAGCACCACTGTCGCCACCATCACGAAGGTCTCACTCTTCGGCATCCGCTTCAACGTCGACGGACGCACGCTGTGCCAGTCGAACGCTCCGATCGCGACCATGATCATCACGGCCACCAGCGCTGCCATCGGGATCGTCCCGACGAAGTCGCCGAACACGACCACCAGTAAGAACAAGAAGAGACCCGCGCAGAACGTCGAGATGCGGGTGCGCGCCCCGGACGCCTTCACGTTGATCATGGTCTGACCGATCACGGCGCAGCCGCCCATGCCGCCGAAGATCCCCGACAGCACGTTCGCCACTCCCTGCGCCCACGCCTCGCGGCTCTTGCGTGAGTGGGTGTCGGTGATCTCGTCGACGAGCTTCGCGGTGAGCAGCGACTCCAGCAGCCCCACCACCGCGACTCCGAGCGCGAACGGAGCGATGATCGTGAACGTCTCCCATGTGAACGGCACATCCGGCAAGAAGAGAGAGGGCAGACTCCGCGGCAGCTCGCCCTGGTCGCCGACCGTCGGCACCGTGATGCCGAACGCGAGCACGACACCCGTCACGATGACCACCGACACCAGCGGCGCCGGCACGACCTTGGTGATCTTCGGCATCACCAGCATCACGACGATCCCGAGCGCGACCAGCGGATACACCAGCCACGGCACGTCGATCAGCTGCGGGAACTGCGAGCTGAACACGAAGATCGCCAGCGCGTTCACGAACCCGACCATGACGCTGCGGGGGATGAACCGCATGAGCTTCGCGACACCGACCACGCCGAGGATCACCTGGAAGATGCCGGCGAGGATCACGGTCGCGATGAAGTAGTCCAGTCCGTACATCGGCGCGACTGGGGCGATCACGAGCGCGACGGCTCCGGTCGCCGCGGTCACCATCGCCGGGCGTCCGCCGAGGAACGCGATCGACACCGCCATGATGAACGACGAGAACAGCCCCACCTTGGGATCCACGCCCGCGATCACAGAGAACGCGATGGCCTCGGGGATGAGGGCGAGTCCGACGACGAGCCCGGCCAGCACCTCGCGGGTCAGCATCCGCGGATTCTTCAGCGCCGTCAGGACAGAGGGGTTCGCCCGATAGCGGGCACGATCATCGACCGTCGTTGCAGACATGGAGCTCCAGGGGAAGGCGCCTCGAGAATGAGGCAGACGCTCCAGCGTAGGGCGGGGTCGCCGCAGCCGAGTGTCGGACGGTGGGGAACCGTCATGCGGGCTCGGCCCGCTCTCATCCCTTCCGCTCATCTGTGCCCTGCGCCATCATGAAGACGACCGCCTGTGAAGGAGACCACTGTGTCGCTTGCACCTATATCGCTGAACACCGCCGTTGTCACCGGACTCCCGGGCGCTGCGGTCATCGCGCAGATCCGACGCGTCTTGACCATCGCCGTGATCGCCGCGCTGGTGTACCCCACCCTCATGGTCGCGAGTCGGGGCTACTGCCCCGGTGGCGTCGATGGGAGCAGCGGATTCATTGATGCGTCGGGGCGGCCGGTGGACGAAGCGCCCGTGTGCATCCAGCTGACGCTCGGTCCCAGCCCGCTGGTCTACGTCGGTATCGCGGTGATCGTGCTGCTTGCGCTCGGCCGGGTGATGAAGGCAAGTGACGAAGCCGCCGCGTTCAAGACGCTGAACCGCGCGTCCATCGCAGTGGGGGCACTTGTCGGCATCGCGATCGTCGTCTCGCACGTCTGGTTCTTCATGATCCCGATGGAGGGGTTCTCCTCCGGCTCATGGACGGTCTTCAGCCCGTTCCCCTTCGGCAACATCGCCGTCACGACTACACCTCTGATCGTCGAGTGATGCGCGGCGCGGACAGGAGAGTGGCGCGGATCTGCCGATGCGGCCATGCGACACGCCCGGCGGTCAGCCCTGATTTGCCCGATCCCCGGGATCCGCGTAACTTATTACTTGTTCGCCCCAAACGGTTGAGCGGAGGTCCTCGGACCGGCTCCCGTCAAGCAGCAAACAACTCCCGAATCCCAGACACTCACTGAGTGAACAGGATGAAGGAGCTGATCCGTTCCCACGGTCAGGCCGAAGAAATTCGGACTTGACAACGGAAACGAGATCGGTAAGATAGAGAAGTTGCCCTGCGGGCCTGGCTGCGATGGCTGGGTCGTGGGAGCATCCGATCCTTGAGAACTCAACAGCGTGCACTTGTCAAATGCCAAATTATCCTCGTCTAGCTTCGGCTAGTTGAG